>WNKV01000002.1 GCA_009720755.1 Rhodoplanes serenus | reverse complement strand
GTCCGTCCGCTGTCGGCCGACGGCCGCTACGGTATTTTCTTCGGCGCCATCCAGATCGCTGCGATCGACTTGACGGCACCCGAACCCGTCAGCCATGTCTCCGAACAGGTGTTCACCATGTCCTCGGGCTGAACACTCGTGCCGGGCATCCACGACCTTCGGCCGAGCCGCAACAAAGACGTGGATGGCCGGGACGAGCCCGGCCATGACGGAGGATGCAGTCCGAGAGGGCTGCCGTTGGTATCAGGCCCCACCACCGAGTGGATCAGCGGGATCTCGAATCAGTCGGCCGCGTGGGCGCACGTCGCGCTGAAGCGGCCGATCTCGCTCGGCGGCACGCCGGCCGCGGAGCCGTAGTGGACGCAGCGCTCGACGCGGTCGGCGTAGCTGTCGCGGCCGCGCCGCCCCGGCGGCACCACCACCGGCGGCAGGCCCGGCACGACCACCACGCGACCCCCGTGCGGCGCCGGCGAGACCGCCCGGCGGTCGGCCCCGATACCGCCCCCCGGAGCGGCCGGGCCGGGCGCGATGGCGGGTGGCGGTGGGCCGCCGAGGGGTGAGCTGCTCCCGGAGAACGGACCGCCGAGGGACGGGCCGCCGGGCGACGGCGTCGGCGGCATCACGCCGGGAAATCCCTGGGCCGACGCGACCGCCGCCGACAGCAGGAGCGCGGTCGCCAGCGCAGCGCCGCGCGAGGCGCCCCGGATCGTCGCGTCCGCTCCGAGACAAGGCACCATGCCGGTCTCCGCACCCGCGTTACCCGGGACGACGTCGGTCGCCCGGCGCGGTATCGCGCCTGCGCGGTTCCGCGCCTGCGGGCACCGCGGTCGACGTCGCCGCGTCACGGAGCGGCCGCGGGCCGCCCGATGCTCGCATAGGTGAAGCCGGCGCGCGCCATCTCGTCGGGCCGGTAGACGTTACGCAGGTCGACCACCACGGGCTGCCGCATCGCCTGCTTGAGCCGGTCGAGGTCGAGGGCGCGGAACTGCTCCCACTCGGTGACGATGACGAGGGCATCGGCTCCCTCGGCGCATTCGTAGGCATTGCCGCAGAAGGTGACGAGGCCGTCGAGATCGCGCTTCGCCTGCTCCATGCCGGCCGGATCGTAGGCCCGCACCCGCGCCCCCATGTCGCCGAAGGCGGTGATCAGCGGGATCGACGGCGCGTCCCGCATGTCGTCGGTGTTGGGCTTGAAGGTGAGGCCGAGCACCGCGATGGTCTTGTCGCGAACGCTGCCGCCGAGCGCCGCCGCTACCTTGCGGGCCATGGCGCGCTTGCGCTGGTCGTTCACCGCCACCACAGTCTCGACGATGCGCAGCGGCGCCTCGTGGTCCTGCGCGGTCTTGATCAGCGCCAGCGTGTCCTTGGGAAAGCACGAGCCGCCATAGCCCGGCCCGGCGTGCAGGAACTTCGACCCGATGCGGTTGTCGAGGCCGATGCCGCGCGCCACCTCCTGGACGTCGCCGCCGACCTTCTCGCACAGATCCGCCAGCTCGTTGATGAAGGTGATCTTGGTGGCCAGGAACGCATTGGCCGCATACTTGATCAGCTCGGCGGTGCCGCGCGCCGTGAACAAGAGCGGCGCCTGGTTGAGATAGAGCGGCCGGTACAGCTCGGTCATCACGGCGCGGGCGCGCTCGTCGGTGGTGCCGATGACGATGCGGTCGGGATGCTTGAAGTCGCGGATCGCCGCGCCTTCGCGCAGGAACTCGGGGTTCGACACCACCGCGAACTCGGCGTCGGGCCGCGTCTCGCGGATGATGCGCTCGACCTCGTCGCCGGTGCCGACCGGCACGGTCGACTTGGTCACCACCACGGTGAAGCCGGCGAGCGCCGCCGCGATCTCGCGGGCGCAGGCATGGACATAGGACAGGTCGGCATGGCCGTCGCCGCGCCGCGACGGGGTGCCGACCGCGATGAACACCGCGTCCGCCGCGGCGACCGGCCCCGGCAGCTCGGTGGTGAAGTCGAGCCGCCCCTCGCGGACATTGGTCTCGACCAGCCGGTCGAGGCCCGGCTCGTAGATCGGGATCTCGCCGCGCTGGAGCGCCTCGATCTTGCGGGCGTCGCGGTCGACGCAGGTCACGGTGTGACCGAAGTCGGCGAAGCACGCCCCCGACACGAGCCCGACATAGCCGGTGCCGATCATCGCCACACGCATGGAATCAGCCTTTCTGTGGCGCCCGTTAGAGTATTTTCCGGCGAAGTGGACGCCGGTTCGCCGTCGAAAATGCGATCACAAGGACTTCGCTCTAGGGCGCCGCGGCTCTTAACAAAGCAGGGCGGGCCGAACAAGCGAGCCCGCGCGGCCGGCGCCGGGACCGAGCCGCCACCGCACCCGAGCGGTATCGGAGAACGGGATTAATCGGACGTAAACCATGAGGCGGCATCCTGGCCGCGATCGCCGGTTGTGGACAGCCGCCCGGCCGGGCCGATCGACCGACGCCGTGACCACGACAGACTCACCTGCGCCATGACCCAAGCGTCCGCCGACATCGCCTCCGAGGGGTTCACCATCGCCTTGAAGGCCCTGGAGCGCATCCGCGGGCTCGGCGCGGTCCCGGACCCGCCGACCTTCGAGGTCTGGTTCACCTACTTCAAGGGCCACAATCGCGACCTCAACCGCGAGCTCGACGCCATCGCGCCCGACAGCCTGTCGCCGGCGCGGGTGCAAGCCATCCACCACCGCCATTTCGCCACCAGCCGCCATCTGGAGCAGTTCCTGACGGTCGGCCAGGCGCTCGGCAGCGAGACCCGCAAGGTCAAGACCGTCATCGAGGTGGCGAGCGGCTCCGCCGCCGACTACGGCATCAGCCTCCAGAGCGCCGCCCAGATGCTGGGCGACACGGTCCCGGCCATGTCGTTCTCGGAGCTGGTCGGCTCGCTGGTGCGGTCGACCTCGGCGGTGCAGCAGACCAATGCCCTGCTCCAGGTTCAGCTCAAGCAGTCGGAAGAGCAGTTCCGCCTTCTCCAGGAGAACATGGAGACGCTGCGGATCGAGAGCATGACGGACCCGCTCACCCGTCTCGCCAACCGCAAGTATTTCGACTTCTCGCTGATGCAGTCGGTCGCCAAGGCCGACGACCACGACAGTGCCGCGCCGCTGTCGCTGGCCATGGTGGATATCGACCACTTCAAGCGCTTCAACGATCTCTACGGCCATACCACGGGAGACGACGTGCTGCGGCTCGTCGCCGTGACCCTCAAGAACAACGTGCGCACCTCCGATCTCGTCGCCCGCTACGGCGGCGACGAGTTCGCGGTCCTGCTGCCCAGCGCCCGCCTGGAGGACGCCATGGCGATCGGCGACCAGATCCGGCGGGCCATCGCCGAGCGGCCGCTGCTCCGCCGCACCACCAAGGAGTCGCTCGGCCACGTCACCCTGTCGATCGGGGTGGCGATGCGAGCCCCTGGCGAGTCGGCCGAGCTGCTGGTGGAGCGCGCCGACCGCCACCTCTACGAGGCCAAGGCCAACGGCCGGAACTGCCTGGTCGGGCAGCCGGTCGAGGGCGCCTGAGACTGTTTCCGGGTGACCAGTTCGCCGTCGTTCCGGAGCGCGGCACCCGGATCGGCGCTTTGCGCGGTCGCGGCGCCGCGAACCGGGAACCCAGCGACACACGTCACCCCACAGCAAACTCTGGACTCTCGGCTGGATTCCGGACAGCCGCTTCGCGGCTTCCGGAACGACAACTCAATGGGTCAGCCGGATCGGGTATGAGAGGCTCCGGGCGTGGAGCGGAACCGGCCGCCACCGGCCAGGCGCTTCTGGCGGATCGCGACAGTCTTGCATCACGATTGCGTCAACGGGCGGCCGTCCGGGTCATCCGCGGGGTGGGTTATCACCGGGCCAATAATATCCAAAAGAGAGCAATATAGTAATTTATGCAATTTTTAGGTGCATTGAACGACACCGCCCAGCCCCTTTCCCTGACTTTTTGACCGGATTCGATCCGAATCTCGCTCTGGTCGGCACGTCGACCACGGATTGAGCCGCACCGCGCCCGCAGCCGGGCCAATTAACGAACTCTTAAGGATGTGATTGAGCACGCGCCCGGCGAGCCCCTATGAGGAGGACACGCCGGAGCCGGTCCTCCGGCCACAGGAGGCTCCCCGTGCGCGTCGCTGTCGTCCACGATTGGCTCTACACGGTCGGCGGGGCCGAGCGGGTGCTCCGCGAGATCCTCCAGTGCTACCCCGACGCCGACGTCTTCACCCTGTTCGACGTGCTCTCCGACGCCGACCGGGCGCGCATCGGCTATGGCCAGGCCACCACCAGCTTTCTCCAGCGGCTGCCGGCGATCCGCTCGCGCCACCGTTCCTACCTGCCGCTGATGCCGATCGCGATCGAGCAATTCGATCTGTCGGGCTACGACCTCGTCCTGTCGTCCAGCTACGCGGTCGCCAAGGGCGTCCTGGTCGGGCCGGACCAGATCCACGTCTCCTATGTCCACTCGCCGATGCGCTACGCCTGGGACCTCCAGCACAGCTATCTGCGCGAGAGCGGCTACGCCACCGGCCTGAAGAGCGCCATCGCGCGGGCCATCCTGCACCGGATGCGGCTGTGGGACAGCCGCACCGCGCACGGCCCCGATGCGATGATCGCCAACTCGGCCTTCGTGGCGCGGCGCATCCGCCGGGTCTACGGCCGCACCGCCCAGGTCATCTATCCGCCCGTCACCTTGGCGAAGCCGCGACCGGACGTGATCCGCGGCCCGCACTTCCTCGCCGCCAGCCGCCTCGTCCCCTACAAGAATATCGAGGCCGTGGTGCGCGCCTTCGCGGCGCTGCCCGATCTCACGCTGATCGTCGCCGGGGACGGCCCCGAGGCGCCGCGCCTGCGCAGCATCGCCACCCCCAACGTGTCGTTCGCCGGCTTCGTCAGCGACGACCACCTGCGCAACCTGATGGCGACCGCCCGCGCCTTCGTGTTCGCGGCCGAGGAGGACTTCGGCATCATCATGGTGGAGGCGATGTCGGAGGGCACGCCGGTGCTCGCGCTCGGCCGCGGCGGCGCCCGCGAGATCGTCTCGTCGGTCCTGCCGCAGCGCTCCGGCCTGTTCTTCCCGACCCCCGACCCGGCCGACATCGCGGCCTGCGTGCGCAGCTTCGTGGCGCAGGAGCACATGTTCTCGCGCACCGTCTGCCGCACCCAGGCGGCCCGCTTCTCGGCCGAGCGGTTCCGGGCCGAGTTCTCCGCCTTCGTCGACCGTCAGGTCGAAGCCGGCCGGCGCGACCGCGAGGCCGGCACCGGCGGCAATCCGGCGGCCGTGCTCGCCGGCCGCAGCTTCGCCTAGAGGGACGCCCGATGGTCACCCTCGCCCCCGTCGCCGATCTCGCCGGCGTTCCGCGCCGCACCGGCCTGCTGGTCCGGCTGTGGCGCCGCCGTGGCCTCGCCGCCGCGGTGTTCGGCGCCGTCACGGCGCTCGCCGTCGCGGCCCTCCTGGTGCTGCCGACCAGCTATCTCGCCACCGGCTCGGTGATCGTCGCCGAGCCGGAGCCGGGCGTCGCCAACGCCTCGGCCGCGTGGGCCCAGAAGATCGGCGATCCCGCCGACCTGGAGAGCCAGCTTCTGCTGGTGCGCTCGCCGCGGGTGATGCGGCTCGCCATGGCGATGCCGGGCGCCCACGACGCGGTGATGCGCGAGTGCCGCCACGAGAAGGGCCGCGGCCTCGTCGGCCTGCTGCTGCCGTCCCGGCAGGAGAGCTGCGACAAGCTCGCCCCCGACAGCGAGGCGCTGATCGAGTACGTGATGGCGCGCTACCGGGTCGGCACCGTCGGCCGCTCGCGGGTCATCAACATCTCCTATGCGTCGCCGCTCGCCGACGTCGCCCAGACGCTCGCCAACGCCCTCGTCACCGCCTTCCTGGACGATCAGAAGGCGAGCCTCTCGGCGAGCCGCGAGGCCGCCGCCGCCTGGCTGTGGAAGGAGCTGGGCCAGCTCGACGCCGAGGTGCGCGAGAAGGACGCCACCATCCAGGAGTTCCGCCGCGCCAAAGGGCTGATGCGGGGCGCCACCGCGCCGATCGGCTCGGAGCGGCTGAGCAGCATCAGCCAGCAACTCGCCGCCGCCGAGGCGGCGCGCGCCGAGGCCGCCGCCCGCCTGCGCGAGATCGAGACCAGCCAGGCCCGCGGGCTCGCCGATGCGCCCGCCGTGCTGGCCAGCCGCACCGTCGCGGATCTCAAGCAGCAGATCGCCACCGTGTCGGCGCAGCTCGCCAACACCTCGTTCACGCTCGGCGATCGCCACCCGTCGCTGCGGGCGCTCCAGCGCGAGCGCGACATCCTGGTCGAGCGCCTCGCCCAGGAGGTCGCCACCATCACGACGAGCGCCCGCAAGACCTTCGACGCCGCCGACACCCTGGTGGCGACGCTGCGCAAGCAGGTCGAGGCCGTGAAGGCCGAGGTCGCCGACGCCACCGCCGACGAAGCCTCCATCGAGAGCATGGTGCGCTCGGCCGACATCAAGCGGCAGAAGTACTCGGAGCTGTACAAGCGGGCGAGCGAGCTGGAGACCGAGCGCCGCGTGATGCTCGGCAGCACCCGGCTGGTCAGCCTGGCCGAGTATCCGACCCAGCCGTTCTTCCCCAAGAAGCTGCCCTTCTTGGCCGCCGGGCTCACCATCGCGACGCTGTTGGCCGCCGCGGCGGCGCTGCTGCGCGACCGTGCCGACGGCAGCGTGCGGGCCTCCGGGGATCTCGCGGTGGTCACCGGGGCGCCGATCTTCGCCGAGCTGCCGCGCGTCGCCGATGCGCCCGCCACCCCGGTGCTCGGCCTCCTGTGGAGCCGGCAGAGCGAGCTGCCACTGCCGGCGGCGCTCCAGCAGGCGCGGCGCGATCCCGGCCTCCAGGACGCGCTGCGCAAGCTCTATGCCGGCATCGTGCTGGCCGGCTCGAACGCGCGCTATCGCTCCGTCCTCGTCACCTCGCCCGGGCCGGGCGAGGGCAAGACCTTCACCACCCTGGCGCTCGCCCAGCTGGTCGCCGCCACCGGCCGCCGCGTGCTGGTGATCGAGGCCGACATGCGGCGGCCCGCCGTCGCGGCGGCGCTCGACCTGCCGGGCAGCCCCGGCCTCGCCGCGGTGCTGGCCGGCAAGTTCCCGCTGCGCGAGGCGGTGGTGCGCACCGGCATCCCGAACCTCGACGCGCTGCCGGCCGGCCGCGCCACCGCGGCCTCGACCGAGCTGCTGATGAGCAAGGCGATGCCGGACGTGCTGCGCTTCGCCGAGAGCTACGACCTGGTGCTGATCGACAGCCCGCCCGCCGACGTGCTGATGGACGCCCACATCCTCGCCAAGCATGTCGACGGGGTGCTGTGCTGCGCCCGCTGGGGCCGCTCGTCGGTGGCCGGCGCCGCCATCACCATCGACAGCCTGCGCGCCGCCGGCGGCAACGTGTTCGGCCTCACCATCACCATGGTGAAGGCCGACGACCTGCCGCTCTACGATTCCCGTCCGGTGCGACCCGTCGCCTATCTCGGGGCCGCCTGATGGCCACCCCGCGGGTCATGTTCGTCAACCACACCAGCGCCATCGCGGGGGCCGAGCTGGTGCTGCTCGACGTCGTGCGGCGCTGGCAGGGCGCCACCGCGTTCCTGTTCGAGGACGGCCCGCTCGATCAGGCCATGCAGCGCACCGGGCTCGCCGTGGTGAGGTCGCGGTTCGGGCGCGGCCTGTCGGCGGTCAAGCGCGACGCCTCGCTGTGGCGTGCCGCGCCGCTGGCCGGCCGGCTCGCCGGCGTCGCAGTCGAGATCGCCCGCACGGCGCGCCGCCACGACGTGGTCTACGCCAACTCGCAGAAGGCGTTCGTGCTCGCCGCGCTGGCCGGCGCGGTCGCCCGCCGGCCGCTGGTCTGGCATCTCCACGACATCATCGACGGCAGCCATTTCGGCTCCGCCCAGCGCCGCCTCCAGGTGACGCTGGCGAACCGCTTCGCGGCCCGCGTGGTGGTGCCCTCGGCGCCGGCCGCGGCGGCCTTCACGGCGGCGGGCGGCCGGGCCGATCTGGTCGAGATCGTGCCGAACGGCGTCGCCATCGTGCGCGACCCGCGGCCGCCGGCGGCGATCCGCGTCGCCCTCGGCCTGCCCGACGGCCCGCTGGTCGGCGTGTTCAGCCGGCTCGCCCCGTGGAAGGGCCAGCATGTGCTGCTCGATGCGCTCGCCGGGCTCCCCGGCGTCGGCGCCATCGTGGTCGGTGACGCACTGTTCGGCGAGCAGGACTATGCCGCCGCCCTGCACGCGCAGGCCGCGGCTCTCGGGCTCGCCGAACGGGTCCGCTTCCTCGGCCACCGCGCCGACGTGCCGCTGCTGATGCAGGCGGTCGACGTGATGGTCCATCCCTCGGTGGCGCCGGAGCCGTTCGGCCGCACCTTGGTCGAGGCGATGCTGGCCGGCACCCCGGTGATCGCCACCGATGCGGGCGCCGCCGCCGAGATCCTCGATCACGGCGCCGCCGGCACGCTGGTGCCGCCTGCCGACGCCGCCGCGCTCGCGGCCGCCATCGCCCGCACCCTCGCGGCTCCCGACGGGCTCGCGGCGCAGCGCGCGCGCGCCGCCGCCCGCGCCCGTGCGCTGTATGGCGTCGAGGCCATGCAGGAGGCGGTCGCCGCCGTGATCGCCCGCGTCGCCGCCGGAGCGGCGCGATGAGCCGGCTGCTCGCGGCCGACGATCGGGCCCTCCTCCCGGTTCCGGGCTGGGTGCCGGCCGCGCTCCTCCTCGCCGCCACCGCGGTGGCCGGCCCGATGCTGGGCGGCCTCGCCCGCCCGGTGTTCGTGCTCGGCTGCGGCGCCGTCGGCTGGTACGCCTGGCGGCGCGGTCCCGGCGAGCATCTGCAAGCCGCCCTCGTGCTGTTCGCCTTCGCGCCCTTCGTGCGCCGCCTGGTCGACCTTTCGGCCGGCTACGACCAGGCCGGCCTGATGCTGGTGGGCCCGCTGCTGGCGCTGCTCGCCGTGCTGCCGGCGCTGTGGCGGCGGCTGGAGAGCGACCGCCCGTTCGATCGCCGTTTCGGCCCGCTGCTCTTGGTCGGCGCCTGCGTGGCCTACGCGACCGCGCTGTCGATGATCCAGGGCGATTGGATGAACGCCGCCTCGGGGGCGCTCAAATGGGCGGTGCCGCTCGTCTACGCCGCCGCCCTGATCGACGCCGCGCGGACCGACGAGCTGGTGCGCCGCGCCGCCGACGCCTTCGTGGTCATCCTGCCGATCATCGGTCTCTACGGCATCTGGCAGTACGTCGCCCCGCCCGACTGGGATCGCTACTGGATGAGCTTCGCGCCGATCATGTCGGCGGGCCAGCCGATCCCGTTCGGGGTGCGCACCTTCTCGACCCTCAACGGGCCGGCGAGCTTCGCCACCTTCACGGCGGTCGGCCTGCTGCTGGTCGGCTTCCTGCGCCCCGGCTGGCAGGCGCTGCTGGTGGCGCCGGCGGCGCTCGCCTTCCTGCTGTCGCTCTACCGCACCGCCTGGCTGTCGCTCGCCGTCGGCCTCCTGTTCTGCCTCGCCTTCGCGGCGACGCGCCGGCGCGCCGGCGTCACCCTGGCGGGCCTCGCCGCCGCCGCGATCGTCGCCGCGACGCTGACGCCGTTCGGCGAGGTGATCGGCGACCGGCTCGCCACCTTGTCGGACGGCAGCCAGGACGGCAGCCTCCAGGAGCGCCTGGAGCAGTACGTCACCCTGTGGAGCCAGGGCGACGGCACCCTGTTCGGCTCCGGCTTCACGGTCGGCGACGTCGGCTCGGCCGGCGTGATGGCGATCGACGGCATGATCGTCGCATGCTGGGTCGCCATGGGCATCGTGGTCGGGCTGGTCTGCCTCGCCGGCTTCGTGTGGGCGGCCGGCACCGCGATCGCGGCGGCCGCCCGGGTCGGCGACCGCGAGGCGGTGGTGATCGGGGCGCTGGCCTGCGGCGCCCTGTTCCAGATGCCGCTCGCCAGCATCGCGTCGGGCGAGCTGGGCTTCCTGTTCTGGACCTTCGTGGCGCTCGCCCCCGCGGCGTCCGCCGCGGCGCCGGCCGCCAGGGTGCGGCCGCGCACGCCGGGTCCCGCCGGGCCGCCCCGGACCATCCGATGACCCCCGCCGTGGTCGACGACGATCCGCCGAGCGGAAGCCCCGCACGCTCGCGCCGCCGCATGGTGGCGGGGCTGATGGGCGGCGCCCTGGTCGGCAAGCTGCTCGGCTTCGCCCGCGAGCTGACCATGGCCCAGGTGCTCGGCGCCTCGCTGGTGGCGGACGGCTTCCGCGGCGCCCTCACGGCGATCCTGCTGCCGCTCGCCTTCCTTCAGAACGAGAGCGTGCCGGCCATCATGATCCCGGGCCAGCGCGACGCGCAGCTGCGCGGCGACGCGCCCGAGCGGCTCGCCGCTCTCACGGTCGCGCTGACGCTGCTGGCGGTGGTGCTGATGCTCGCCGTGCAGGCCGCCGGCGCCTGGTGGGTCGACGCCGTCGTCGGCGGCTTCGTGGCGGAAGGCCGCGCCATGACGCTCGACTTCGTGCGCATCATGGCGCTCGGCATGCCGGCCTCGGTGGCGCTCAACTGCCTCGCCGCCGGCGAGATCGCGCTCGGCCGCGCCCGGCTGACCAATCTGCGGGCCGGGCTCCTCAACGTCTGCATCATGATCGGGCTGGTGCTGCTGGCGCTGACCGGGCGGATCGACCTCCTCGCCTGGGCCTTCACCATCGCGTTCAACAGTCTCGCCGCCTGGGGCGTGTGGGCGCTGTGGCGCGAGGGCCATCTCAGCCTCGCCGGGGCTCGCCCGGCGCTGGTGATGGAGGCCGGCCTCGACTTCCTCGGCCGGCTGCGGCCGCTGCTCGCCCTGCCGTTCGCCGAGCAGATCAACATTTGGGTCGAGCGGCTGATGGCGTCGCGGATCGGCACCGGCACCGTCGCCTCGATGGACTATGCCCGCACCCTCACCGACAGCGCCCTCCTGCTGGTCAGCCAGCCGGTCGGCCTCGGCGTGCTCTCCAGCCGACCGGCCGCGAACGAGCGCGCCCGCATCGAGGCGCTCGCCGCCCCGGTGCTCGCCCTGGCGCTGCCGGCCTCGGCGTTCCTGGTGGTGTTCGCGCCCGACGTGGTGCGGCTCGTGTTCTTCCGCGGTGCCTTCACCGAGCAGGGCGTGGTGCTGACCAGCCAGACGCTGCGCGGCATCGCGGTCGGCCTGTGGGCGTCGACGCTCGGCTGGATTCTGCTGCGCACCCTCAACAGCACCGGCCGCAACGCCCGCGCCGCCTTCGTGCTGGTGACCGCCTACGCCGCCAACGTCGCCGTCAACCTGGCCACCTCGGGCCTTCAGCAGAGCACCGACGCCGGCCCGCTGCTGCTCGGGCTCGGCGAGGCGGTGCGCAGCCTGGTGCTGCTCGGCGGCGCCGTGCTGGCGCTCGAATGCCGTGGCCGGATCGCCGTGCTGGTGCTGATCGGCTGCGGCCCCGCCGCCGTGATGCTCGGCGCCGGCTGGCTGATCCAGGACGAGATCGCCGGCCTGGTGCCACGCCTCGCCGCCGGCGCCGCCGCCTGCCTCGCCACCATCGCGCTCGCCGCCGCCGTGCTGATGCCGGCGACCTGCCGGGCCGTCCTCGCCCATATCCGCGACACCGCCGTGAACCGCTGGAGACGCCGATGACCTCCGCCCGCGTCGCCCTCTCGACCTGGCTCGCCGGAGCCGAGCATCTGGTGCGGCCGCTCGGCGCCGCCACCGACCTGCTGCTCGGCTCGCGCGGCTGCCTGTTCACGTTCCATCGGGCGGCACCGACCGAGCAGTGGGAGGAGCTGCCGAACCGCGACTTCTATCTCGACCTCGGCTTTCTCGACCGCCTGCTCGGCTACCTGACGCGCACCGGCTGGTCGGTGGTGACGATCGACGAGGCGCTGCGCCGCAGCCGCCGCGGCGAGACCGGCGACCGCTTCGTCAACTTCTCGGTCGACGACTGCTATCGCGACACCTTCGAGGCGGTGGTGCCGCTGTTCCGCCGCCACGGCGTGCCGGTGACGCTGTTCGTCACCACCGGGATTCCCGACGGCACCATGCCGATGTGGGGCGCCGGCCTGGAGGATGTGCTGATGCAGCGCGACCGCGTGATGGTCGATGGCGTCATCCATGCCGTGCCCACCGCGGCGGAGAAGCGCGACGCCTTCGCCCGCATTTCGGCCGACTGGGACCGCACCGATCCGGCGCGGCGCTACGCCGCCTTTTGTGCCGAGAATGGCGTCGATGCCGACGCCCTCCACCGGCGGCACGCGATGTCGTGGGAGATGCTGGATGCGGTGCGCGACGACCCGCTGGTCGAGATCGGCGCCCACACCGTGACGCACGCCCGCATCGCGGCCCTGGCGCCGACCGACGCCGCCGCCGAGATCGCCGGCAGCCGGGCGCGGCTGCGCGAGCGGCTCGGCCTGCCGGTGCGCCACTTCGCGTTTCCGTACGGACGCGCCGGCGACTGCGGGCCGCGCGACTTCGCGCTGGTGCGCGAGGCCGGCTACGACAGCGCCGCCACCACCCGCAAGGGCCTGGTGCGGCGCGATCAGGACCCCTTCAGCCTGCCGCGCAACACGCTGGTCGGCTCGCACCGACGGCTGGCGCTCGCCGAGGCGCATCTCACCGGGCTGACCGGCATCGCGGCGCGGGTGCTCGGCCGTGTCTGAGGCACGCCCGCTGCGCATCGTCTCGATCGCGCATCCGGCGGTGAGCCGCGCCATCGGACGACGCCGCTACGCGCCGTTCGCCGATCGGCCGGAGCTCGACGTGCATCTCGTGGTGCCGGCGACCTGGCACGAGTTCGGTCGCGTGTTGACGGCCGATCCGCCCGACGATCCCGGCGTCACCGTGCATGTGATGCCGATCCGCCTGCCGCGCGCCGGCCCGATGGGCTGGTACCTGCACGTCTATCCCGGCCTGCGCCGTCTGTTGCGGCAGCTCGATCCCGACGTGATCCATCTGTGGGAGGAGCCGTGGAGCCTGGTGGCGCTCCAGGCGAGCCTGCTGAAGCGGCGCGCCGCGCTGGTGCTGGAGGTCGACCAGAACATCCTCAAGCGGCTGCCGCCGCCGTTCGAGGCGATCCGCCGCCATGTGCTGCGCCACACCGCGCACCTGCTGTCGCGCAGCCCGGACGCCACCGACGTGTGCCGGGCGCGCGGCTATGCGGGGCCTGTCACCATGATCGGCTACGGGGTCGACCAGGAGGTGTTTCGCCCAGCCGACTCGGTCGCGGCCGATCCCGGCGGCGGCGACTCGGCGCGGTCGCCCGCCCTGCGGCTCGGCTATGTGGGACGGCTGATCGAGGAGAAGGGGCTCGACGATGCGCTCGACGCCATGGCGCGGACGTCGACGCCGGTGTCGCTCGTCGTTGTCGGCGAGGGGCCGCACGAGCCGGCGCTACGCGCCCGCATCGCGGCGCTCGGCCTCGGCGACCGGGTCACGCTGCGCGGCTGGGCGTCGCCGGCCGAGGTGGCGCGCGTGATGCACGGGCTCGACGCGCTGATCCTGCTGACCCGCACGACGGCGGCAGTGCGCGAGCAGTTCGGCCGCGTCATCGTCGAGGCGCAGAGCTGCGGCGTGCCGGTGATCGGCTCGACCTGCGGGGCGATTCCCGATGTGGTCGGCGACGGCGGCTGGATCGTGCCGGAGCGCGATCCCGACGCGCTTGCGGCACTTCTCGACACGATCGCCGGCGACCCGCAGGGTCGCGCCGCCCGCGCGTCCGCATCCCGCAGGAACGTCCTAACCCGCTTTACCTACAAAGCGGTCGCCGAGGCCCTCGCGACATCTTGGTTGTCGGCCGCGGGCCGGACAATTCCGCGTGAGAAAATCGATATTGTTGGATCTGACCGTCGTTCGCCGCTATCGCGTTCGGACATCGGCAACCATGCTCCAACCCGGTGATCGCTCAACGTCGACTGCCCTGCTCGCGCTGCTCCTCCGTCCGCCGCAGCCGCAGCATGTAGGTCTCGTTCTCCGCCAGCCCCCCCAGCTCGTTCATCCCCCCATGCACCGGCACCACCCGACGCAGACCGTCGAAGCCCCACAGCTCGGCCATCCGGGCCCAGCCGGGCAGCTCCACCGTCCAGGTGCGGCCTGGCCGGTCGGTCCAGCCCGGACGGTTCTGCCAGACCAGCAGCATGCCGTCCTCGCCCTCCAGCCGGTAGGTGCCGCTGCGATCCGGATCGAGCGCCGTGAAGCGCATGTCGCCGGCGAGATCGAGCACGAGGCGCAGCGCCTCGGCGCGCAGATCCGGCCGCCACGGGTCCTCCGCCGCCGCCATCGCATAAGCCGGCCCCTCGATGCGGCCGGTGTCGGCGAGATTCCACGGAAACGCCAGCACGGTGGCGCTGCTGCGGCGGTCGGCGCGAACGACGCCGAGATGATCCCACAGGCCGGTGAGGAACAGGCTCGCAGCGAGGCGCGGATCGGCCCAGTCCTCCACCTGCGCGACGTTGAACTCGGTGGCGTAGAAGGCGACGTCGCGGCGCAGCCCGAGCGCCGCCTTGACGCGATCGAAGCAGCCCTGTGCCGAGACCGTGCGGCCGCGGGTCAGCGGGAACCAGCGGGCGTTGTAGTAGGTGTGCAGATCGATGCCGTCGAGGCGCCCGCTCTCCAGCAGATCGGCGATGGCCGGACCGTAGCCGCGCAACGTCGCGTCGCCGTGCGAGTTGCAGGTGGCGAAGCCGCCGGGCACGACGCGCAACGCCGGATCGATGCTGTGGACGCCGTCGGCGAAGCCGGCGAGTGCGTCGCGATAGGCGGCGTGCGGGATGGTGGCCTGCACGTCGGGCTCGTTGATCGCCGTGTAGACGGTGACGCCGAAGCCGCGGATGCCGTGCTCGCGCCAGAACGTGCCGTCGGGACGGAACCGCTCGGCATAGACGCGACCGGCCGCGTACCAATCGTCGTAGGAGCCGATCGGCTGCGGCGGATCGAGAAACTGATAGCTGCCCTCGTACTCGAGCAGGATGATCGGCACGATGCCGTTGCGGTGCGCCTCGCGCATTGCCGCCTCGAAGTCCTGCGGCGTCGGCCGGCGGGCGAGATCGCGCCAGCCGTAAGAATCCATGCGGCCGAGCCGGGCCCCGATGCCGGTGAGCGCGGTGTAGAGCTGACGGCTCTCGGCGCCGGCCAGATGGGTGACCAGATTGCCGCCGCCGACGCGCCAGCGCAGCGGCACGGCACCCAGATCGTCGCCGGCGCGCCCGGCAGGCTGCGCCTGCACCGGAACGCGGGAGACCAACGGTGCCGCCGGGATCAGCGCCAGAGCCGCCGCCAGAGCGGCCGTCACGAGAGCAGATCTCACGAGAGCAGATCTCACGCGAACAGGTCTCACGAGAGCGAATCTCACGAGAGCCGGAGCCGCCGGAAGGCGGCCCGTCCCACGCCGAACCATCGTGGTTCGGCTCATGCCGCGCCAACCCCTATCATCTGCTCATGACACTCGAAATCATTCAGATTGTCCAGGAACTGAGCTCGGTCGGCGGGGTCGAGACCGTCGCGCTCGAACTCGCCGGCGTGTTCGGCCGCGCCGGCGTGCAGAACACCGTGATCGCCAGCACCGTCGGCAGCAAGGTCGACGACCGCACCATCGTGGAGCGTGTCGCGCCGTGGCTCGCCCGCGTGCCGACCCGCGGGGCGCTGCGCCATCTCGGCCGCGCCCTGGTGGTGCCGTTGTTCACGCTGGCGGCGACGCGCGCGGCCGAGCGGCATCGTGATGCCGTCGTGATCAGCCACGGCGACAGCCTGTATGGCGACGTGCTCGTGGTGCACGCCGTCAATGCCGAGAATCTGGCCGAGAAGCGCCGCGCCGGGAGCTGGCGCTGGCTGCTGAACCCGACCCATCTGTGGGTGGCGATGCGCGACCGCATCATGATCGGCGGCCTGCGCTATCGCATGTTCGTCGCAGTGTCGTCGCGGGTGGCGGGCGAGCTTCAGCGTCACTACGGCGTGCCGCCCGCGCGCATCCGGGTGATCCCGAACGGCATCGACCTCGCCCGCTTCCGCCCGGACCCGGCCGCGGGCGCGCGCATCCGCGCCGAGTTCGGCATCCCGGCCGCGGCGCGGCTGCTGCTGTTCATCGGCCACGAGTTCGACCGCAAGGGCCTCGCCCATGCGATCGGCGCGCTCGACCGTCTCGACGACGACACTTGGCTTCTCGTCGTCGGCTCCGAGAACCCGGCGCCCTACCGGCGGCTCGCCCGCCGTGCCGGCGACCGGCTGGTGTTCGCCGGCGCCCGCCGCGACGTCGAGGCGTTCTATGCGGCGGCCGACGCCTTCGTGTTCCCGACCTCCTACGAGACCTTCTCGCTCGTCTGCATGGAGGCGCTGGCGAGCGAGGTGCCGGTGCTGGCGACGCCGGTGGGCGGCATCGAGGACTACCTCGCCAACGGCGTCAACGGCTTCCACATCGCGCCCGACGCCGACGACATCGCCGACAAGGTGCGCCGCGTGTTCGCCGACCCGGCCGCCTATGCGGGCCTGTGCCGCGGCGCCCGCGCCACCGCCGAGCGCTACGGCTGGGACCAGATCGGCACCCACTACATCGCGCTCGCGGCCGAGCTTCGCGCCTCCGCCGCCCACGCATGACGTCGATCACCCCCGATCGCGGGAGCGGACGCGCCGTGGTGGCGTCGTGGCCCGTCACCCTCGGGCTCCATCTCGCCCGTGTGGCGACCACGATCGGAGCGGCCTCGATCCTGCTCCTGTCGGTGGTGCCGCCGGGGCTGCGCCCGGTCACCGGGCCGCACGCGGCCGAGCACGCGCTGGCGTTCCTGGTGCTCGGCGTCGCCGCGGGCCTCGCACTGCCGGGCCGCCTTCCCATCCACCTGCTGCTCGCCGCGGGCTTCACGGCAGCGATCGAGCTCGCCCAGATCCCCGTCCCGGGGCGCCATGCGCGGCTGGCGGACTTCGCCGTCGACCTCACGGCGGCGGCCATCGGGCTGGCGCTCGTCGCGGCCGTCCGCCACCGGCTCGCCCGCGCCACCCGGGCGGCGCGATGACGGTCGGCGTCGACCGCCCGTTCCGCACGCTGCGGCGGCTCGCCGAGCTGCGGCAACCACGGCCCGCCACCATCGCGGCCAATGCCCGGCTCGATATCGCGGCCGCCCTGATGGCGGAGCAGCGGCTCGATGCTCTCGCGGTGCTGCTGGATGACGGGACAGTCGTCGGCGTTCTGACCGGCCGCGGCGTCACCGGCGCCGTGGCCCGCCATCCCGAGACGCCGCCGCACGCCCTGACGGTCGCCGACGCCATGGACCGGCTCACCATCCAGGCCGGCCCTGACACCACGGTGCCGGAGGCGCTGGCGCTGCTCGCCCCCGACGGGCCGGACCATCTCGTGGTGCTCGACGACGGCCGGCTCGTCGACCTCCTGTCGCGCACCGATCTCGTGGCCGAGCTCGCCTGGCACCACGCCGAGGTGATCCGCGAGATGCGCTTGCAGGAGCGCATCATGCACTTGCAGGGCACCTATAGCTGCTGATCCGGAGAAGCGCCGAGAGCGCGCCGCGTCAGCGCAGCTCGCGCAGGTCGCGCAGCACGGTGCGGCGAACCGCGAGGCCGTCGCGGCGGGCGGCGAGCGCGCCCTTCAGGAAGGTCGCGGCATTGTGCTTGCCGGCGCGGCCGATCAGCGCCCGCACCGCCTGCTCGGCCAGAAGCCGCAGCCGCTCGACGCGCAGGTCGAGATGGCTCGCCGCCGGCGCGCCCACCGCGGCGACGCGACGCGCCTCGGCGACCTGCTCCAGGCGCCGGTACAGCCCGTAGCCGGCATCGAAGCCGGTGCGGCGCTCCGGCAGCAGGCGGAGATGGCGGGCGTGCCGGGTGAAGCCCATCTCGGTGCGGCCGCGCCGCGCGAGCTGATCGAGGGCGAGCACGAACGCGATGGCGTCGCCGCCCTCCCCCGCCGTCGCCAGGCGGATCTGCGGCAGCACCGCGACGCGGGCCCACAGCAGCGCGCCCATCAGGCTGCGCGCCCGCACCACGCGGCGGAGTGTCGGCAGCAGCCAGCGCTCGGCCATGGGCGCGTCGTGCATCGGCGCATCGTGCGCCGGCTCGGCGAGCGGAGCATCGCCCTCGGGCGTGATCTTGACGGCGCGATGGACGAGATCGATCCCGCCGACCAGATCCTCGAACAGCATGGCGCGGTCACGCATGGCGTCGAGCCAGCCGGGCTCGAACACGACCCCCTCGGGGGCCGCGACGACCAGCTCGACATGATCGGCGAGCGCCGCGAGGCCGGCGGCGAGCAGATCCGCCTCGGCGGTCGCCACCAGGGTGACGGCCGCACCCGCCGCGATCGCCGCGAAGGCGTGCTCGCGCCCTTTCGGCACCGCCAGCACCACGCGGGCGGGCGGGCCACGCCAGTGGCGCAGGGAGGCGAGGGTCGCGCCGGCGAGCCGCGGATCGCCGCGGCCCACAACGATCAGCCCGATGGTCGGATCGAAGGGCGCCATGGCTATGCGTCGCCTCGTCCCGGGAGCCGGCGCCACGCCGCCGCGAACATCGCCGCCACCGCCTCCGGGGCGGTGCGGGCGATCGCCTCGTCGACGCCCTCGAACGAGAACGGCCGGTTGGTCCACGCCTCTGCCATCACGTTGAGGGCCATCGCCAGCTCGTAGGCGCTGCCGGCCGCGTAGAGCAGGCCGCGCCGCCCGTAGCCGACCAGCTCGGCGGCGGCGCCGGTGTCGGGCACCACCACGCTGCGGCGCGCCACGAGCGCCGCCACCACGGCCGCGAGAGCGCGGTCGTCGGCGCGCGGCACGATCAGCACGTCGACGTCGCGCAGGAACGCCTCCGGCGAGGCCGCGTCGACCGCCGTCACCGACGGCGGCAGGGCGATCCTTTCGGCGAGGGCTGCGGGCGCGATCCGCAGGGCGAACAGGCCGGTCTGCCCGGTGAGCGCGACGGCGCGCAGCAGGAAGTCGAGACGCTCGGGATCGGCGTCGGGATCGTGGAAGCCGAACACCGGCAACCGCTGCTCCAGCACCGGCGAGGGACCGTTGGTGCTCACCGGACGCGGCGCCGGCGGCGGCGCCACCACCGAGAAGCGGGCGCGCGGGAAGAAGCCGTCGCGGACGTGCCGGCCGATGTCGGCGCGGTTCGATCCGATCAGCGCGGAGACGTGGCGGGAGGCGCGCCGCGCCCGCACATGGGGCAGCCCGCGGCCGCGCCGCGCCAGATCGATCAGCCCCGATGCGGGCGTCGACCCATCCTCGATCGCGCCTTCGGAGGCGACGTAATGCAGGATCGGCCGCGCCGCGCGGGCGGCGTGGCGCCACACCGGGGCGAGGTCGATGGTCGCCCCGAAGGTCTGCACCACGTCGACGCGCTCCTGGGCGACGATCAGCGGCAGCCGGTCGACCGCGTTGTGATAGCCGACGAGGCCCGCGAGCTCGACCGGCGTGCTCGGGCCGGGCTCGTCGGGACCGAGATCGACATCGACCACCACCGGCTCGATGCCGCTCGCCGCGAGCGTGGCCAGGAAGGGGCGCGATCGATAGGGCCGGAACGTGGTGCCGGCCGCCGTGCGACCGGCGAACACCAGGGCGGCTTTCATGCTCTGTCCTGCTGCTCCGTCCTGTCGGCGGGCGGATGGGATTGGATCGATCGGGTGGGCGAGGCGCGAATCGCCGAGCGGTGCGCCGCGCCTGCGGCCGAGCCTATACCATGCGGCGGGTCGGCATGGCAGATGTGCGCCCGCCGCGGAGGGGAGGCCGCGCCGGTCAGGCGGCCCGCATGGAGAGCAGGCCGCCCGGCCCGCTGCGGAAGCGCCCGAGCACGGTCCGCTCCAGCGGCCCCGCCACGGTGCCGACCTCGACCGTGAAGCCGCACAGGTGGTCGCCGTCCGCCATCCGGGTGCAGCTTTGCTTGCTGAAGCGGCGGATCTCGAACAGCGCCGTGCCGGCCCGCCGAATGCGCGCCACCCCGACGCTGCCTTCGGTCTCGGCGACGTGGTCGACGACGGCGCGCACCTGGTCGGCCAGGCTGCGCTCCACCGCGGCCCGCATGGCGGTCTCGCTCGGCTCGCCGCCACCCTGAAGCATGGTCATCGCCAGCATGATCACCGGCACCAGCGTGGCCCACATCCGGCTGCCTCCGTCCCGTCGTCCCGCCGCCGACATTTGCACATGGGCTTTGCACCGCGGTTCAGCCGATCGGTAAAATTGGAACGATCGTGTCGGCTCGACGCTCCGGCACGGCGCGCGGTGACGCGCCGGCGGCGTTGTCGGTCGCGGCGGAATCGGACAAGCCTCGCCGGCCGCCGCCCGGCCGCCGCATCCGGAGACACCGCCATGGCCCGCCCCGCCGCCCCCCGCACCCGCCCGGCCGCCGGGGCCGAGAAGCCTGCGGCCAAGAAGGCACCAGCCAAGAAGGCACCGGCCAGGAAAGCACCGGCCAGGAAAGCACCTGCGAGGACGTCGGCGTCGAAGCCGCCCGCCTATCGCCTGCCGGCGCTCGCCGAGGCCACGCTGGCCCCGGCACAGCGCGCCCTCCTGGATGCCATGCGGAGCGGGCCGCGCGGCGGCGGCATCGGGCTCGGCGGCCCGTTCGGCGTGTTCCTGCACGCGCCCGCCTACGGGGTGCACGCCCAGGCGCTCGGCGCCCATTGCCGCTACGGCACCGTGGTGCCGGCCCGCCTGTCGGAGTTCGCCATCCTGGTCACGGCGCGGCTGTGGCGCGCCCAGTACGAATGGCATGTGCACGCCCCGATCGCCGAGAAGGCCGGCGTGAAGCCCTCGACTCTCGCGGCTCTGCGGGCCGGCCGGGTGCCGGCACGGGCGCCGGCCGACGAGCGCGCCGTCCACGCCTTCGTGACCGAGCTGTATACCCGCCGCCGCGTATCCGACCGTACCTATGCGCGGCTGCACAGCCTGCTGGGCGATGCCGGCATGGTCGAGTTCGTCGGCATCCTCGGCTATTACGCCCTGGTGGCGATGACGCTCGACGTGTTCCGGGTGCCGCTGCCGGCGGGCGTCGCGCCCTTCTTTCCCGAGCCGAAGGCGTGAGGATCAGCCCCCCGCCACCGCGGCTGCGGATGGCGGCATCGCCGCAGTCGGCGGAGACCGGGCGACGCGCTGCCGGAGCAGGGCGAGGAAGCGGTCCTTGGGCATCGGCGGCGCCAGCAGGACACCCTGCCCGAAGTCGCAGCCCATGATCTGGAGCGCCTGGAGATCGGCGAGGCTCTCGATCCCTTCAGCCACCGCGACGCTGCCGAACCGATGGGCGAGATCGATGGCGGTCTGGCAGATCGCCGCGTTGGTGGCGTCGGTGGCACAGTCCTTGACGAAGCTGTGGTTGAGCTTGAGCGCCGCGAAGGACAGGTCGCACAGGGTCGACGGCGAGACGTAGCCGGCGCCGAAATCATCGATCGACAGGGCGATGCCGTTCGCCTGGAGCGCGGCAGCGACCGCCTGGGCTTGGGCGATGTCGCGGACGATCTGATCCTCGGGGATCTCGACGGTCAGGCCGGGCCAGTCGGCCCCGTCCGGGCGGTGCTCGGCCATCAGGGCGGCGATCGGCACCCGCCCGAGCACATGCACCGGAATGTTGACGGCGAGCCGCAGGTTGAAGCCCGCGGCCCGGAAAGCCGCCCAGTCTTCGAGGGTCGAGGCGATCGCGTAGACGGCGAGATCGACGTGGCCGTCGTCGTCGAGACCCGGCAGGAAGCGGCCCGGCAGCAGCACCCCGAGCTGCGGATGGCGGATGCGCGCCAGCGCCTCGGCCCCGGCCAGGCACTTGCGCCGCAGGTCGATGATCGGCTGGTACCAGAGCTCGAGCCAGGTCTCGCGCAGCGCTTCGGCCACCCCGACCTTGCCGGCGGCGCCCGGCCGCGGCCCGCCCGCCCCCGGCTCGATGCCCGTTCCGGTCGGCTGGCTCCGCATGGCAACCCTCGGATTTCACCCCCTGCCCGGTCCCGGGATAGTCGTGGGCCCTTAAGCAACGATGAGGCGGATCGAGCGCTTTTTTTGCGATCGGCGGACCTATGCGCGTGGTTCGGGACAGCCCCACAAGGTGTGCACGGTGCGGCTGCTCAACCGCCCGACGACCACCGCAGGCCGGTGCCGATGGGCTGCACGACGAGGTCCACGGTGACGTCCCCGGCCTGCTCGAACACCAGTGTCGCCGGCAGGCGGTCGCCGGGGCGGAGCGGTACCGACAGGCCGGAGACCACCGCCTGCCAGGGAGCACCGGGGCGGAACTCGACGGTGCGGCCCGCGGCGATCTCGACACCGCGGCCGAGGCTGCGCAGCCGCATCACGTTGTCGGCGAGCGACAGCTCCAGCAGATCGACGGCCAGCGCGGCGTCCATGCGGATGGCCAGGAGGCGATCGGGCGCCGGCCCGTGATTGGTGATCCGCATGTAGCCGGCCGTCACGCTGGCGCCCGACGGTGTCGCCCGGGCCCACGTCTCGGCGACCTCGATGGTGCCGACCCGATAGGTCTCGGCCGCGGCCGTCGCGACGACGCCGACACACACCCAAAGCACGACGGCGAAGGACCTCATCACGCGCGCACCGGAGCATCCGCAACCCTTATGCGTCACAGAGGTTGATGCCCGGTTGATGCAAGCCCCGCGGGTGTTCGATGCCGCCTCGGACCGCTACACTGGCGCCGCGCCGGGGACTTGAGACCGTGGCGCGAGACCGTGGGCCGGCAGAGGCGCCGAGGACGAGACGAGTGGCCAGCAGCCGCGAGCAAGACGGCGACCGGCGAGACGGCGACCAGCGGGACGGCGATCCTCGGAGCGATGCCGGCGGCCGCGTCGTCCCCTTCGTGCCGCGCGCGCGGCCAGTGCCGCGTGCGGAGCGGTCGATGCCCGCCGAGCCCCCGGTCCCCGACCTCGGCCGATATGGGCACGGCGACGAGCCCGACGACGAGCGCCGACGCCTGGTCGCCAACCTTCTCGCCGCCATGCTGCTGGCCGCCCTCACGGCGGCCGGCCTGTGGATCGCTTCCACCATGGCGGATTTGCGCAAGGACCAGGATTGCGTCCTCAGCGGGCGGCGCAACTGCGCCGGCCTGCCGGCGGCCCCGCCTGGAACGCCGCCCAGCCCGTGACGGCGCCGCCGCGGCATCCGCCGACCCCCACATGGCGCCACAGGTCCGGCGGTGGACGGCCGGCCATCTCCGGGCCGCGCGCATTGCGCTCCCCCGGTCTCTTGGCTATACGGACCGGAACGAAGGGCGACCAACTCGCCGCCGTATGGGGGGCATGCGCAGGCGCGCGTGCCGGCAGGGTTCACGGCATTCAGAGAGTCATCGATGTCCTCGACGTTCGACACCGTCGCCAATATCATCTCGGAAACCTGCGACATTCCGCGTGAGAAGATCACGCCGGAAAGCCACGCCATCGACGATCTGGGCATCGACAGCCTCGACTTCCTCGACATCGCCTTCGCGATCGACAAGGCGTTCGGGATCAAGCTGCCGCTGGAGCAGTGGACCCAGGAGGTCAACGACGGCAAGGCGACCACCGAGCAGTATTTCGTTCTCGGCAATCTCTGCACCCGGATCGACTCGCTCGTCGCTGCCAAGGGGGCGTGACGCTCCTTCATGCGACTCGAGTACTTCCAGCTCATCGATCGCATCGTCGCTCTCGATCTCGACGCGCGGACGATCGAGGTGCATGCGCAGGTCCCGCAGACCAGCACCATCTTCGAGGGGCATTTCCCCGGCCATCCGCTGATGCCCGGGGTGCTGCTGATCGAATCGATGGCGCAGACCTGCGGCTGGCTGCTGATCGGGCTCAACGGCTTCTCCCGCATGCCGTTCCTGGCCGCCGTCAAGGAGGCGAAGCTGCGCAGCTTCGTGGCTCCCGGCACGGCGCTGTCGATCACCGCCAGCCTCGTCCACGACGGCTCCGGCTTCGCCATGACGCGCGCCACCGTGCGCAGCGACGGCAAGACCGTGTGCGAGGCCGACATCACGTTCCGCATCGTCCCGTTCCCCGATCCGCGCTTCCGCGCCAGCATGGCCGAGGTGGCGCGAGCGATCGGCTTCCCTCTGGAGGTCAGGATCGATGGCTGACGCCTCGCGCGAAGCCTGGATCACCGGCGTGGGGCTCGTCTCCTGCCTCGGCGAAGGCGCCGAAACCCACTGGCAGAAGCACGACGCCGCGGCCCCGATCCACGACGACACCACCTTCGCGCCCTATGTGGTGCATCCGCTCGCCCTGCCCTCCTTCGACGGGCAGATCCCCAAGAAGGGCGATCAGCGCCAGATGGAGCAGTGGCAGCGCACCGGCACCTACGCGGCGGGCCTGGCGCTCGACAGCGCCGGCCTGAAGGGCCAGGCTGACATTCTCGGCCGCATGGACATGATCGTCGCGGCCGGCGGCGGCGAACGCGA
Source organism: Rhodoplanes serenus (assembly GCA_009720755.1). GTDB lineage: Bacteria > Pseudomonadota > Alphaproteobacteria > Rhizobiales > Xanthobacteraceae > Rhodoplanes > Rhodoplanes serenus. The sequence goes on along the minus strand of WNKV01000002.1, from coordinate 444,917 downwards.
CTACGCGGTCGACAGCGCCATCGTGTCGGGCCTCGCCACCGCCGAGAACCCCGGCGCCTATCTCAACGAACGCCTGACCAGCGACCTGCGCCCCACCCTGTTCCTGGCGCAGCTCTCCAACCTGCTGGCCGGCAACATCTCGATCGTCCACGGCGTCACCGGCTCCTCCCGCACCTTCATGGGCGAGGAGGGTTCGGGCATCGAGGCGGTCCGCATCGCGCACGCCCGCATCGCGGCCGGCCAGAGCGACGTGGCGCTGGTCGGCGGCTCGCAGAACGGCGAGCGCAAGGACCTCCTGATGCTGTTCGCGTTCGGCGGCTACGCGCTCCAGGCACCGTTCCACCCCGTGTGGGACCGCGGCACGCCGGGCGGCTTCGCCACCGCGTCGCTCGGCGCCTTCCTGGTGATCGAGGCCCGCGACCATGCGCAGGCGCGCGGCGCCCGGCCGCTCGCCCGCCTCACGACCGTCGTCAGTGACCGCACGGCGCGGCAGCCGGGCTCGGTCACAGCCTCCCTCGACCGCCTGTGGGGTACCCTGCCGGCCGGCGACGACAGCCGCACCGCGGTGCTGTCCGGCGCCACCGGGGTGGCTCCGGCGACCGCCGAGGAGCGCGACGTCATCGCGGCCCGCGGCCTGCCGGTGCGGGCCACCGGCAGCCTGGTGGGCCACTCGATCGAGCCGCAGTTCGTCTACAACATCGCGCTCGCCGCCCTGGCGCTCGGCCATGGCCGGCTGTTCGCGCCTTGCGATCCGACCGGCTTCGAGCAGCCGCATGACGGCCCGCTCGACCGGGTGGTGGTCACCGGCGTCGGCCATTGGCGCGGCGAGGGCCTCGCGCTCGTCGAAGCAGTGCGCTAGGTCTGCTCCCTCTCCTTTCTCGCGGGTTCTTCCCGCCCGTGGGACGAGAGCAGGCGGCGCGGCAACGACGCCGGCGAGGAGACGTCAAGACCGTCGGCAATCTCCCCGTCGCGACCCGTCCGCGGCGCCGGAGTGAAGGTCCGAGAAGGAGTCCCGACATGGCAGTGCGCGACAAGGCCGGCCGTCCCGTCGTGGTGGTCACCGGCATGGGGGTCGTGACCTCGCTCGGCGCCGGCAAGACCGAGAACTGGTCGAAGCTGGTGGCCGGCCGCTCCGGCATCCGCGCCATCACCCGCTTCCCGACCGACGGGCTGAAGACCCGCATCGCCGGCACCGTCGATTTCGTGGCGGCCGAGCCGTTCAGCGCCCCCGAGCTGTCCGAGCGGCTGGCCGAGCTCGCCGCCGACGAGGCGGTGGTCCAGGCCGGCATCGGCGCGCCGGGGCAGTTCCCGGGGCCGCTGTTCGTGGCGGTGCCGCCGGTCGAGATCGAGTGGCCGCAGCGCCTGGAGCTGGCCGCCGCGGCAGGCGCCAACGGCGCCGCCACCTACGACGACATGCTGCGCGCCGCCGCCACTGGCCGCTTCCGCGCCCACCACGCGCGCTTCCAGTTCGCTTCGGTGGCCGACAACCTGGCGGCCCGCTTCGGCACCCGCGGCCTGCCGATCTCGCTGTCGACCGCCTGCGCGTCGGGCGCCAGCGCCATCCAGCTCGGCGTCGAGGCGATCCGCCGCGGCGAGGTGGACGCGGCGCTGTGCGTCGCCTCCGACGGCTCGGTCAACACCGAAAGCCTGGTGCGCTTCTCGCTGCTGTCGGCGCTGACCACCGCCAACGACCCGCCCGAGGAGGCCGCCAAGCCGTTCTCCAAGAACCGCGACGGCTTCGTGATGGCGGAGGGCGCCGGCGCCCTGGTGCTGGAGAGCTACGAGCACGCCAAGGCGCGCGGCGCCACCATCCTGGGCGTCGTCGAGGGCTGCGGCGAGCTCGCCGACTCGTTCCACCGCACCCGCACCAGCCCGGACGGCAAGCCGATCATCGGCTGCATGCGCCAGGCGATCGCCGATGCCGGCCTCGCCGTCGAGGACATCGACTACATCAACGCGCACGGCACCTCGACGCCCGAGAACGACAAGATGGAGTGCCTCGGCGTCACCGCGGTGCTGGGCGAGCGCGCCGCGCAGGTGCCGATCTCGTCCAACAAGTCGATGGTGGGCCATACGCTGTCGGCCGCAGGCGCCGTCGAGGCGGTGTTCACGCTGCTCACCCTCGCGCACCAGCGCATTCCGCCGACCATCAACCATCAGATTCCCGACCCGGCGATCCCGCTCGACGTGGTGCCCAACGTCGCGCGCGACGCCAAGGTGACGCACGCGCTCTCCAACTCGTTCGGCTTCGGCGGCCAGAACGTCACGCTGGTGATGGGGCTGGAGCCCGCATGAGCACCGACACGGCTCCGCGCCGCCACGTCCTGGTGACCGGCGGCGGCCGCGGCCTCGGCGCCGCGATCGTGACGACGCTGGTCGATGCCGGCTTCGACGTCACCTTCACGGTGCGCTCGGCGACCGCCGAGGCCGACGCGCTGATCGCCGACCTCGCCACCCGGGCGCCGGGCCGCACCGTCACGGCCGAGCGCCTCGACCTTTCGGACCGCGACGCCGTCGCGGCTTTCGCGACACGGCTGGAGACGGCGCCGGCCTTCGCGGGCTTCGTCCACAATGCCGGGCAGAGCGCCGACAGCCTTGCGATGATGCTCGACCAGGCCAAGGCCGAGGCCGCCATGCAGGTGAACTTCTGGTCGTTCACCCGCCTCGCCTCGGCGCTGGCGCGGCCGATGATGCGGGCGCGGCACGGCCGCATCGTCGCCATCGGCTCGATCACCGCCTTGCAGGCCAACCAGGGCAACGCCGCCTATGCGGCCTCCAAGGCCGCCCTCCTCGCTTATGTGCGGACGCTGGCGATCGAGACGGCGCGCACCGGCGTCACCGTCAACTACGTCGCCCCGGGCTTCATCGACACCGCCATGCTGGCGCCCTACGAGAAGTACCGCGTCCAGATGGAGAGCCAGATCCCGGCCCGCCGCTTCGCCCGGCCCGACGAGATCGCCGGCCTCGTCGCCTTCCTGCTGTCGCCCGCCGCCTCCTACGTCACCGGCGCAGTGCTTCCGGTCGACGGTGGCCTCTCGGCCGCCATCGGGGTTCATCGCTGATTGTCTCCGCGCCGTCCGGCGCGATCATCGTTTCGAGGTTCTTCCCATGCGTGCCCTGACGCTGGTCGGCGACCGCCAGCTCGACCTCATCGACACCGCGCCGCCGCCGCCGCCGGGTCCCGGCGAGGTGCAGGTGCAGGTCGCCGCCGTCGCCCTCAACTATCTCGACGTCTGGGGCTTCCGCGGCATGGCCTTCGCCAAGCGCAAGCTGCCGCTGGTGGTCGGCGTCGAGGCGTCCGGCACCATCGCGGCGATCGGCGAGGGCGTCGCGGCGCTCGCGCCCGGCCAGCCGGTCGTCATGTACGGGGCGCTGACCTGCGGCACTTGCCGGGCCTGCCGCGAGGGTCGCGACAATCTGTGCGAGAACGTCGGCGGCATCATGGGCTTCCATGTCGACGGCTTCGCCCGCGACCTGATCAACCTGCCGGCCCGGCTGGTGATCCCGGTGCCGGCGGGGGTGGCGCTGCGCGACGCGGCTTGCGCGCCGATCGGCTTCGCCACCGTGCAGCACATGCTGTTCGACAACGCCAAGCTCGAGCCCGGCGAGACCGTGCTGGTGCATGCCGGCGGCTCCGGCATCGGCACCGCCGCGATCCTGATGGCGAAGCAGATCGGCTGCACCGTGATCACCACGGTGGGCGACGACGCCAAGGCCGAGAAGGCCAAGGCGCTCGGCGCCGACCACGTCATCAACTACAGGACCGACCGCTTCGAGGGCGTCACCCGCAAGCTGACCCAGAAGAAGGGTGTCGACGTGGTGTTCGAGCATGTCGGCGCCGAGACCTTCAACGGCTCGCTGCTCTGCCTCAAGCGCGGCGGCCGCCTGGTCACCTGCGGGGCCACCTCGGGGCCGACCACGACTTTGAACCTGATGCAGCTGTTTCAGCAGCAGTACCGCATCATCGGCTCGTTCGGCGCCACGATGAAGAACATCGCCCAGTCGCTCGACAAGATGGCGGCCGGCCTGACGCCGGTGGTCGACACCGCGGTGCCGCTCGCCGAGTTCGAGCGCGGGCTCGACCGCCTCGCCGGCCGCCAGGTGTTCGGCAAGGTCGTGGTCACCTTCTAGAAGCCCGCGCGATGGCGATCCGCTCCCAGACCTGGCGCCACTGGCGCTGGCGCATGCTCTACGCGCTCAAGCGCGGCCTCGACCGCGCCGGCGGCCATGTGGTGCGGCCGCTGATCGGCCTGCTGCGCCGGCTCGATCGCCGGTGGGCGAGCGACACCGCGGCCGCCGTGATGCGCACCCTCGGGCCGCTCCTGCGCGAGCACCGCATCGGCCGCGCCAACCTGAGGGCGGCGTTCCCGGAGAAGACGCCGGAGGAGATCGAGCGCATTCTGGCGGGCGTGTGGGACAATCTCGGCCGCGTCGCCATCGAGGTGATCCATCTCGATCGCATCGCCGCCACCGGCACCCGCGGCGACGGCGCCTATGTGACCTACGGCCAGCGCGAGCTCGACCGCTTCGAGGCGCTGCGGGCGAGCGACAGGCCGGCGGTGATCTTCACGGCCCATCTCGCCAACTGGGAGCTGCCCGCCGTGGTGGCGGCCCAGGAGGGGCTGCGCTCGATGGCGCTGTACCGGCGGCCCAACATGGCGTCGGTCGCCGACGTGCTGATCGAGATGCGCGAGCCCTTGATGGGGGCGCTGGTCGCCTCCGGCTTCGATGCTCCGATACGGCTCGCCCGCGGCATCGAGCAGGGCCATCACGTCGGCATGCTGGTCGACCAACACGACCACAAGGGCGTCGCGGTGACGTTCTTCGGCCGCCCCTGCCGGGTGAGTCCGCTGATCGCCATGCTGGCGCGCGAGTACGAGTGCCCGATCCACGGTGTGCGGATGATCCGCCTGCCCGACGGCCGCTTCACCGGCGAGATCACCGAGGCGGTGCCGCCGGTGCGCGACGCCGACGGCCGGATCGACGTCCGCCGCACCATGCAGGCGATCACCGATGTGGTCGAGACCTGGGTGCGCGATCACCCCGAGCAATGGCTGTGGCTGCACCGCCGCTGGCGGTGAGGTCGCGCCTCCCCTCGCCCGGCTCCTCCCGATCAGCGCACGCGGCCGAACTGGCAGCCGTCGTGGGCGTAGGTCCATCGCTCGATGCCGAAGCGATCGGGCGGCGCGAGCTTGGGCTGGCAGAAGTCGAGCCACGCCTTGCGGCGCGCCGCCGGGTCGTCGTCGCGGGCACGGTCGGCGGCCGTCTCGCTGGCGGCGGCACGCGCCGGTGGCGGCTCGGCCGAGGCCAGGCGGGACGGTGCGGTGGTCGCTGTCGCGGTCGTGGTTGCGGGTGCGCTCGTCCGTGGCCCGGTCGTCACGACGACGGCCGGGCGCGCCGTCACGGCGGCCGCGCGTCCGGACGAGACGCGGAACTTGGCGCTGAACGCCGGCGTCGAGACGGCCGTCACGGCGGCGGCGATCACCAGAATCTCGACGACACGGAGCGGCGAGACGAGCGTGCGGCCCGGCATGGCGGTTCCCCCGATGGACGTCGCGTGGCGACGCGGACGCGACGTCACCACCCTGGCCCAAAGGGGCTAAGATCGGCCTCTTCCGATCGTTGACATTTTAACGGTTCGGCGCCGGGTCGTGCCGGCGCCACGCAGCGTTCGGGGCGTCGGTCACCGGCCGGTCTTCACCCGGGTCCACAGCCGGTTCATCAGCCGCGTCGTCTTGGCGTCGCGCGCCTTGTTGGTGTAGAGCCGCGCCATCACGGCCGGCTCGGGATAGATGCTGCGGTCGTCCAGCACGGCCTTGTCGATCAGGGCCTGGCTGGCCAGGTTGCCGTTGGCGTAGGACAAAAAGCTGGTGTTCTTGGCCGCCACCTCGGGCCGCATCAGATAGTCGATGAAGGCGTGCGCCTCGGCGACATGGGCGGCGTCCTTGGGAATGGCGAGATTGTCGAAGAACATCTGGGCGCCTTCCAGCGGGATCGCGTAGCCGATCTCGACGCCGTTCTTCGCCTCGGCGGCGCGCTTCTTGGCCTGCATGATATCGCCCGAGAAGCCGACCACGAGGCAGATCTCGCCGCTCGCCAGCGCGTTCAGGTATTCGGACGAGTGAAACTTGCGCACGAAGGGCCGGATCTTGCCGAGCAGCTCGGCGGCGCGCTCGAGATCCTTGGGGTCCTCCGAGCTCGGCGGCAGCCCGAGATGGTGCAGCGCCGCCGGCATGATGTCGTCGGCCGAGTCGAGCACATGGACGCCGCAGTCCTTGAAGCGCGCCAGGCTCTCGGGCTCGAACACGGTCTTCCACGACTCGATCTTGCCGTCCGGCCCCAGAACGTCGCGCACCTTGGCGACATTGTAGCCGATGCCCACCGTGCCCCAGAGATAGTTGACCGAGTAGCGGTTGTCGGGGTCGTGGCTGGCGACGCGGCGCTCGATCTCCGGCCAGGCATTCTTCAGGTTCGGCAGCTTCGACTTGTCGAGCGGCAGGAAGACGCCGGCCTTGATCTGACGCTCCAGGAAGTAGGCGCTCGGCACCACCACGTCGTAGCCGGTGCGGCCGGCGAGCAGCTTGGTCTCCAGCGTGTCGTTGGAGTCGAAGGTGTCGTAGCGGACCTTGATGCCGGTCTCGCGGGTGAAGTCGTCGAGCACGGTCGGCGCGATGTAGTCCGACCAGTTGTAGATGTTGACGACCCGCTCCTGGGCACCGACCGGCATCGGCGCGACGGCGAGCGCGGACGCGCCGAGCACCACCGCGGCGACGAGGCGGCCCGTCACGGCACGACGTGTCACGGCACGAGAGGTGACAGCACGCATGAGCGATCTCCTCGGGACGCCACGGCCCGTCAGCGGGTGCGCTTCTTCTTCGCCTTGCGGACGGCGCGGACGTACTGGGGCGGCGGCGGATACAGGTTCTCGGCGCAGTAGCCCCCGACCCCGCGCACCGTCGCCATGCATTGCGGAAACGACGTATAGGCGCAGCTCACCTGCTCGAAGCCGATGTTGAGGTGGGCGCACCACGGATACCAGGTCGCCCACGACGGCGGCGACCAGATGCCGAACGGATCGGCCTTCGCGGGCGGTGTCGCCACCACGAGCGCCATGGCCGTGACGGCCCCCACGAGCAAGCTACGCATGTCGTCTCCTTCACGGCTTCCGCGCATCGCCGGCGCGGCCCACCTGCTGGGCGGCACCGGCTGCCGGAGGATGGTCAGGTCTCGGTCGGCAACCCGGCGGCCTTCCATGCCTTGATGCCGCCGGCCAGGTGCGAACGGTAGGGCAGCCCGGCGGCCTGCGCCATCTCGGCCGCCTTGCGGGAGCGGACGCCGGACGCACAGGAGAACACCACCTCGCGCCCGGCCGGATCGGGGATGTCGGCCGGCGCGAACACCGACATCGGCATCAGCAGGGCGCCCGGGATGCGCGCGGCGGCGGTCTCGTTCGGCTCGCGGACGTCGACCAGCACGATCCGGTCGGCGGCGAGCTCGGCCGCCACCTCCTCGGCGCTGAGATTGCGCACCTCGCTGCGGCCGAACAGTCCGAACATCGTCAGTCTCCCTGCCGGCAATGCCGCGATACCCGCCCCGCGACACCGAATCGCTCGATGGCGGCCCGCACCCGGGCGAGACATTTGGGCATCCGGCCGGCGCTTTCAAGCGATGCGATCGTCGCCCGACCACGGCCCGCGCCCGAGTCGGACGGCCGGCACCGCGGCTCCAGCCGCCCACCGCAGGGCGGCCTCCGCAGAGTGACCGCTCAGACCGTCACCTGGGTGCCGACCTCGACCACGCGGCCGGTCGGGATCTGGAAGAAGTCGGTCGCGTCGCTCGCGGATTTCGCGAGATGGATGAAGAGCTTGTCCTGCCATCGCGGCATCGCCGACTTGGCCGCCGGCTTGAGCGAGCGGCGCGACAGGAAGAACGACGTGGACATGATGTCGAAGTGCCAGCCCTGCTTGCGGGCGATCACCAGCGCCTTCGGCACGTTCGGCGTCTCCATGAAGCCGAAGCGCAGCACCACCTTGCTGAACAGCGGCGACAGCTGGGTCATTCGCACCCGCTCCTCGTCGCTCACCCGCGGCGTGTCGGCGCTCTCGATGGTGAGCACCACGTTGTGCTGATGCAGGACCTTGTTGTGCTTAAGATTGTGGAGCAGCGCGGTCGGCGCCGAGTCGGGATCGCCGGTGAGGAACACCGCGGTGCCCGGCACGATGTGGGGCGGCTTCTTGGTGAGCGTCTGCACCAGGGTCTCGAGCGGCAGCTCGAGATGGCGGGTCTTGGCCAGCAGCACGCGCGAGCCGCGCCGCCAGGTGACGATCAGCAGCACGATGACACCGCCGAACAGCAGCGGCACCCAGGCGCCTTCGAGCAGCTTGAGCAGGTTCGCCATGAAGAAGGTGCCGTCGATCGCCACGAACGGCGTGATGATGGCGGCGGCCGCCCACGGATTCCAGCGCCACAGCTTCCAGATCACCACGAAGCCGAGCAGCCCGTCCACCACCATGGTGGTGGTGACCGCGATGCCGTAGGCGGAGGCGAGATTGCTCGACGTCTTGAACATCAGCACCAGGAACAGCACGCCGATCAGCAGCGCGGTGTTCACGCGCGGAACATAGATCTGACCCGACTGCGTCTCCGAGGTATGGCGGATCGCGAGCCGCGGAATAAGACCGAGCTGGATGGCCTGGCGGGTGATGGAGTAGGCGCCGGTGATCACCGACTGGCTGGCGATCACGGTGGCGGCGGTCGCCAGCAGCACCATGGGGAACAGCAGCGGCTCCGGCACCATCCGGTAGAACGGGTTCTCGATGGCGTCGGGGTTCGCCAGCACCATGGCGCCCTGGCCGAAATAGTTGATCACCAAGGCCGGGAAGACGAGGCCGAACCACGCCGACTGGATCGGCTTGCGGCCGAAATGGCCGAGATCGGCATAGAGCGCCTCCCCGCCCGTCACGGCCAGAAACACCAGCCCGAGGGTGACCAGGCCGGTGACCGGATGCTCGATCACGAAGCGGGCGCCATGCAGCGGGTTGATGGCACCGAAGACGTGCGGATCGTCGGCGATGTGCAGGAGCCCGAGGCCGGCCAGCGCCAGGAACCACACCACCATCACCGGACCGAAGAAGGTGGCGACCCCGGCGGTGCCGCGCGACTGCACCGCGAACAGGGCGACCAGGATGGTCACCGTGAACGGCAGCACCGCATGCTCGAAGGCCGGGGTGACGATCTTGAGGCCCTCGACAGCCGACAGCACCGAGATGGCCGGCGTGATCACCGAGTCGCCGTAGAACATGGCCGCCCCGATGATACCAAGCATGACGATCGGCATGGTGCGGCGCCCCACCGCCCGCGAGGCGAGCGCGGTGAGTGACAGCGTCCCGCCCTCGCCGTGGTTGTCGGCCCGCAGCAGCAGCAGCACGTATTTGGCGGTGACCACGATGATCAGCGCCCAGATGATCAGGGACAGCACCCCGAGCACCGCGCCTTGCGTGATCGGCCCGTGGCCGACCGCCGCTCGCAGCGCCTCGCGGAAGGCGTAAAGGGGGCTGGTGCCGATGTCGCCATAGACGACGCCGATGCTGCCGAGCGTGAGGCCCCAGAAGCCGGAGCCGTGGCGCCCGTTGCGCGCCGTCGTGTCGCTGCGCGCGGAGGCGTCGCCGTGGGCGGAGGCGTTGCCGTGGGCGGAGGTGTCGTGTCGGTCCGCCGACGCGGTATCGCGGGTCGCTTCGTTCATTGGTGCCGTCGATCCGAACCCGCCATCGAGCCGTCGAACGTCCGAGCACGCCCCTGGAAGGCGCCCCGCTGCCGCCGGCACGCCACGCCAATAGCACGCCCGACGCCGCGCACAACCGCCGCCAAGGTCGGACGGGCCATGCCGATCGGCCGACGGTCGAGCCTAGATGGTCGGCCCCGGCCCCACCATCAAGTCGCAGACAATGCCGTCACGGAGCAAAATCGAGAGGAATTGGAGGCTCTTCCCGCATCAGCGTGATGGTCACGCGGCGGTTTGCCGCAATATAGGGATCGTCCGGGAACAGCGGCTGGGTATCGGCCTTGCCGGCCACCATGAAGAAGTTGGCGGTGGACACGCCCTCCTCCTCCAGGATTCGCCGCACCGCATTGGCCCGCTCGGCCGACAGCTCCCAGGGGCCGAATCCGGGGCGGAACGGGGTGCGGGTGGCGGAGGTATGGCCGGTGATGGAGATGCGGAACGGGGTGGCCTTGAGCGGCACGCTGAGCTTCTCGATCAACCGGCGGGTGCGCTCGTAGGGTTCGCGCGACCCTTCCGGGAACATCGAGCGGCCGTCCTGGTCGACGATCTCGACGTTCAGCCCCTCCCGGGTCTCCTCGATCATGATGTGCTTGGAGACCTCGGTCAGCTCCGGCATGTCCTGGAGGGCCTGGCGCAGCGAGGCCGCCGCGAGCGCGAACGCCTTGTCCTGCTTCAGGCGGGCCCCCGCGCTGCGGTTGCGGTCGTGCTGGTCGGGCGTCGGATTGGCGGACGCCTCCTCGGGCGGGATGTGGGCGGCGTTCTTGAGCCTCGGCCGGGTCGGCAGGCCGGGCACCTCGATGATGCCCGAGTAGCGGATGTTGTTCTGCACCCCGAAGGCGTCGCGCATCGAGCCGGCGACGATCTGGAGCTTCTGCTGGTCCTGGGTCGAGAACGCGCACAGCATGACGAAGAAGGCGACGAGCAGCCCCATGAGGTCGGCGAAGGTGACGAACCACCCGTGCCCCCCACCGTGCCCACCGTCCTTGCGCCGTGCCATCCCGATCGTCTCCGCGACGAGCGCATCGCGCGGCGAGGTGGACCCGTCACGCCCGACGATGCGCTCATGTCAAGACTTGCAGAGCGAAGCCCGATCCGGCCGGATCGGACCGCGCAGCACTCCCCTGCGGGGCCGCATCAGGCGGCCGCCGCCTCGACCATCTCCTCGCGGTTCTTCTCCGGCACGTAGGCGAGCAGCATCTCGCGCACCACCGAGGGACTCTTGGCCTCGCGGATCATCAGCACGCCGTCGATGATGAGGGTGCGGTTGATCTCTTCGTCGACCAGCTTGCCATGCAGCTTGTCGGCGATGGGCAGGCAGAACAGGTTGGCGACCGCGGCGCCGTAGAAGGTGGCCAGCAGGGCCACCGCCATGAACGGGCCGAGCTTGGAGGGATCGGTCATGTTGGCGAACATCTGCACCATGCCGATCAGGGTGCCGATCATGCCGAAGGCCGGGGCGCAGTCGCCGATGGCGCGGTAGATCTTCTGCCCCTCGTCCAGATGGGTCAGGAAGTTGTCGCGGTCGCGCTCGAGATTGTCGCGGATGAAGTCGACGTCGTAGCCGTCGGCGACGAGCCGGATGCCCTTGGCCAGGAATGTGTCCTCGGTCTCCGCCTTCTCCAGCCCGATCGGCCCCTGCTTGCGGGCGATCTCGGCCAGGTTGGAGATCTCGTCGATCAGCTCGCGCTGGGTCATCCGCCGCAGCGTGAAGGCGAACTTGATGCCGAGCGGCAGGCCATGGAAGATCGACGACAGCGGGAAGCGGATCAGCGTCGCCGCAAAGGCGCCGCCGAAGATGACGATGAAGGCATGGCTGTCGACGAACATGCCGAGATCGCCACCCATGAGGATGAGGGCGGCGAGCACGGCGAGACCCGCGAGCAGACCGAGCGCGGTCGAAATGTCCATACGCAACTCCAACGCCACGCGCGCTTGACGCGGCACACATGCCGCCGGAACACCCAACGAACTGTAGGCGGAAGGCGTCTAAAAAGCGTAAAAGGGTAGGGATGTAGGCCGTATCGAACGATCGGCGCGGCGGCCCCCGCTCCCCTCTCACCGACCCGTGATCGACCCGCCCGCCGCCGCGATATCACCGAGGCCCGCCTTCGGAGCCACACCCAGCCGAGTCCCGCCAACCGAGACCCGTTTCACACCTTCGCCTCCAGCCTCGCGCCAGTCCCGCGGGGCACCGATCCGACCCACCGCACCGACGAGAAAGCCGATGGCCGAATACCGCCTCTACTGCTTCGCCCAGTCCGGGAATGCCTACCGGGTCGCCCTGATGCTCGAGCTGATCGGCGCCGACTGGGAGCCGGTGTTCGTCGACTTCTTCGCCAAAGGGGAGACACGAACGCCAGAATACCGCTCGGAGATCAACGAGATGGGCGAGGTTCCGGTGCTTCGGCACGGGGACCGGACGCTGACCCAGTCGAGCGTCTGCCTGACCTGGCTGGCCCGCCGCTCCGGCCAGTACCTGCCGCAAGGCGAGGACGAGGAGCTGGAGGCGTGGCGCTGGATGGTGTTCGACAACCAGAAGGTGAACGGGATGCTCGGCCCGTATCGCTTCCTGCGCAACTTCGCCCCGAAGCCCGGCGATCCCGCCGTGCTGGCCTTCCTGCGCGGCCGCGCCGAAGCCGCCCTGGCGGTGGTGGATAAGCGCCTCGCCGGCCGGCCGTTCCTGCTCGGCGAGCGGCCCACCATCGCGGACGTGTCGATGACCGCCTACCTCTACTATCCGGCCGAGGAGTACGGCTTCGACATCGCGGCCCAGAACCCGCATGTCGCGGCCTGGCTGGAGCGGATGAAGGCCCTGCCCGGCTGGGCGCACCCCTACGACCTGATGCCGGGGCACCCGTTCAAGCGGTAATCGAGCATTCGGCGACCGCGCACGGGCTGTCGCGCCGGCGGCCGGGCCGGCGCCTCCGGCCGAAGCGCCGCTCAGGCGGCGAAGCGCGGCTCAGGCCGCGAAGTGCCGGCCGAGCCCGGAGAACAGGCCGCGCCCGTCGGTGCAGCCCATCGACGCCTCGATGTGGTTCTCGGGGTGCGGCATCATGCCGAGCACGTTGCCGCGCGCGTTGAGAATGCCGGCGATGGCGTAGATCGAGCCGTTCATGTTCCAGTCGGGCGACAGCGCCCCGTCCGGCGCCGTGTAGCGGAACACGATCCGGCCCTCGCCCTCGAGGCGGGCGATGGTTTCCGAATCGGCCATGTAGTTGCCTTCGCCATGGGCAACCGGCACCCGGATCACCTGTCCGGCCCGATAGCCGCCGGTAAAGGGCGTATCGGCCCGCTCGACCCGGATATAGGCATCCTTGCAGATGAACTTGAGGCCGGCATTGCGCATCAGCACGCCCGGCAGCAGGCCGGCTTCGCACAGGATCTGGAACCCGTTGCAGATGCCGAGCACCAGGCCGCCCCGCTCGGCATGGGCCCGCACCGCGTCCATCACCGGGGCGCGCGCCGCGATGGCGCCGCAGCGCAGATAGTCGCCATACGAGAAGCCGCCCGGCAGCACCACCAGATCGGTGCCGGCCGGCAGCGCCGTCTCGGTGTGCCAGACCATCGCGGGATCGCTGCCGGCGCACAGCCGCAGCGCCCGGGCCATGTCGCCCTCGCGGTTGATGCCGGGAAAAACCAGGACGGCGGACTTCATGGCAGGCTCCGCAACGTGCCGGAGGTCGGCCTCATCCGACGATCTCCACCCGATAATCCTCGATCACCGTGTTGGCGAGCAGGCGCTCGGCGGCCTCGCGCAGGATCGCCTCGACGGCGCCGCGGTCGCTGCCCGGCACCTCGACGTCGAACACCTTGCCCTGGCGGACGCTGGCGATCCCGTCGACACCGAGCGACTTGAGCGCTCCCTCGATGGCCTTGCCCTGGGGGTCGAGAACCCCGGATTTCAACGTGACGGTGACGCGGGCTTTCATGGGTCGCCTCGAAAATTCCGATGCTGGTCCATACGGGCGCCCCACCACTGCGTCAACACGCGGTAGCCTCGACAGGTCACCAGCCCACCACTTTGCCCGGCACCGACGTCCCGGGCGATGTCCCGTCACAGCCCGGTGTCGCGGAAAATCTCGGTCAGCGGCAGGGTGACGCCGAGGTCCGGGAACGCGACCACATCGTCCGGGGATGTCAGGCGCTGCTCGGCAAAGCCGTCGTCACGCGCGAACACCACCACCTCGACCGCATCCTGGGCGATCACGACGTAATGGGTGAGTGAAGGCAGCGACGTGTAGGCGTTGCGCTTCCAGCGGAGATCGCGGTCGGCGGTGGACGGCGACAGGACCTCGAAGACGACGAGGACGTCGTCGCGGTGACGGACCCGCAGGTCGACCGCGGCGCCGCGACTCGGAACCACCATGGCGTCGGGCTCGGGCCGGCTCGTTCCCAAGCGAATCCCCAGCCCTGGAATGACTCTCCATCCGGCCTCCGGGCGGGCTCGCTGCGCCGCCCCGAGAGCCATGATGATGTTGGACACGATCAACTGGTGCGAATACCCCGGCGACGCCTGCATGACCGGCTCCCCGTCGATCAGCTCCCACTTTTCCTCGTCGGGGCGGGTGTCCGTGAAGGCGTAGAACTCGTCGATCGACATCGGTCCGGTGCTGATCCTGGGCACGCCCATGACGGTTCTCCGGCTCGCTCCCCCGTGACCAGGATAGGCCGCCGCCGGCGGAAGCTCCAGCCAGGGGGGCGGAGCGGCAGAGCCACGGGCTCCCCACCGGGACGTGTTGTCGCGGGCTGATCATACCACCTCGACGCCGACCCCAAGGATCGCCACGTCAAGGAAGCACGAGAGGCGATAGGTCTCGCATCCACCGCAGCGCCGACCCGGCCCGGCGCAGAGGCCGGCCTGGAGCACCGATTGATAGCGATGGCGCGGAGAACCACCCGGCCGCACGCGGCCCACCCTCGCCCAGGGTGGTCACCTGCCCCCCAAAACGCGAACGCCGCGCGGGGTGACTCCGCGCGGCGTTCGAAATGGTCGGATCGGCCGCACAGCCCGGCCGGGCTCGCGTCAGCCCTTGACCAGGACCGGGCCGTTGCCGATCGGGCGCTCGTTCTCGCTCATGATGCCGAGCCGGCGCGCCACCTCGGTATAGGCTTCGAGCAGACCACCGAGATCGCGGCGGAAGCGGTCCTTGTCGAGCTTCTCGTTCGACTTGATGTCCCACAGGCGGCAGGAGTCGGGCGAGATCTCGTCGGCGACGACGATCCGCATCATGTCGTTCTCCCACAGCCGGCCGCATTCCATCTTGAAGTCGACCAGACGGATGCCGACGCCGAGGAAGAGGCCGCACAGGAAGTCGTTGACCCGGATGGCCAGCGCCATGATGTCGTCGATCTCCTGGGGGGTCGCCCAGCCGAACGCCGTGATGTGCTCCTCCGACACCATCGGGTCACCGAGAGCGTCGTTCTTGTAGTAGAATTCGATGATCGAGCGCGGCAACTGGGTGCCTTCCTCGATTCCGAGACGCTGCGACAGCGATCCCGCCGCCACGTTCCGCACCACCACCTCGAGCGGGATGATCTCCACCTCGCGGATCAGCTGCTCACGCATGTTGAGCCGGCGGATGAAGTGCGTCGGCACGCCGATATCGTTGAGATGCTGGAACAGGTACTCGGAGATACGGTTGTTGAGTACACCCTTCCCTTCGATCACCTGGTGCTTCTTGGCATTGAAGGCGGTGGCGTCGTCCTTGAAGTGCTGGATCAACGTTCCCGGCTCCGGGCCCTCGTAGAGGACCTTCGCCTTGCCTTCGTAGATGCGGCGGCGGCGGCTCATGGGGGTATACCGTGGCTTGAGAAAATCCATAGGGTTGCCGTGGCTCCGATTGAGGGTTCAAGGCCCGCGGCGACGTCGTGCATACGCGAGACACGCTCGTCTCGATTC
The DNA here is from genome assembly GCA_009720755.1 of Rhodoplanes serenus. Lineage (GTDB taxonomy): Bacteria > Pseudomonadota > Alphaproteobacteria > Rhizobiales > Xanthobacteraceae > Rhodoplanes > Rhodoplanes serenus. Next base: position 429,237 of record WNKV01000002.1, on the reverse strand, counting down.
CCCCGGACCCTATCCGAAGGGGGCGACGAGCACAATCGACATAGACCGCCCGCGCAGGCGGTGCAATGAGGACTTGTGCGAGCGTTTTCGCGCCATTGACCGCTCCGGTGCGATATGCAAGTCGCAATGACGATCCTGCCGGGCAGCAACCTTGCCGCGTCATGATGCGCGGCAGTCCCACGGCGGTACGGGAGGCACGAGGAACGCCATGAACACGTTTCAGGACAGACGCGACACGCAAGAGAAGAAGTTTGCGCAGGACGAGGAGCTTCGCTTCAAGGCGACGGCCCGCCGCAACAAGATGCTCGGCCTGTGGGCGGCCGAGAAGCTCGGCCTCGCCGGCGCGGACGCGGAAGCCTACGCCAAGGAGGTGGTCGTCGCAGACTTCGAGGGCCCCGGCGAGGACGACGTGTTCCAGAAGATCCGTAAGGACTTCGACGCCAAGGGCGTGCACCAATCCGACCACCAGATCCGCCGCACCATGCACGAGCTGATGGAGAAGGCGGAGGAGATCATCAAGACCGCGGGCTGACGCTGCGAGACCGCAGCCGATACCGCCGCGCCGTGGCGCGGCGGCCGTATCGGAAGGCGTACGAGGTGCCCCTGCGACGAGCGCCTGTGGGCGGCTGTCAGGCCGGCCCGGCCATCCGCCGCAGCGTGCGATCGCCAAACACGAAATGGTGCACCAGCGCGGCCGCCGCATGGATGAAGGCCAGCGCCATCAGGCCGTGGGCCAGCCATTCGTGATACGGCTTGATGGAGCGCGCGAAGGCGCGATCGGCGGGCCACGGCGAGGCGATCTCGAACAGGCCGAACACCGGCAGCGGCCGGCCGCGGGCGAACACCAGCACGATGCCGATCACCGGCACGGCGAGCAGCAGCAGATAGCTCAGGCCGTGCATGGAGGCGGCCGCGATGTCGCCGAGCCGGCCGAGGGGCGTCTGCACCGGCGGCGGCGCCGGATCGACCATCCGCCACAGCAGCCGCAGCACCAGCAGCCCGACGACCGCCAGGCCCAGGCTGATATGGACGAACATCGCGGCGGCGCGGTTGGCCTCCGGCAGCTCACCGCGGAACAAGCCGATCAACCAGGCCACCAGCACCAGAACCACCGTGAGCCAATGAAATGCGCGCGCCATTGCGCCGTAGGAATCGGGAGTATTGCGCAGCCCCATGGGAATAGACCTCGTATCCGGACAGTGTTGGAATGAGGGACTGATAAAAGTCCGCCGCGCGCGGCGTCTTTGACCGAGAGCAAGGCGCCTGCGTGATCGCCCAGCGGTCCGGATCTACAGCGCCAGAGTCGCCGCGATGGTGTCGAGCGCGGCACGCGGATCGGCCTCGACCGCAGCGGCGGCGAGCGCCACCACCCGGTAATCCCGCTCGGCCAGCCAGGCGCGCTTGACGGCCCGCGCCCGCGCCGCCTCGGCGCTCTCTTCGGCCGGTGCGAGATCGATGACGGTCCGCAGCGGGAACGAGACGAGATCGGCGATGTGCGGACCGACCGGCACCTGCCGCTTGAAGCCGTGCACCGCGAAGCGGCGGTCGGCGATCAGCGCGGCCCACAGCGCTCGTTCAGCCTCGGTCGGGTTGCGGCGCAGCAGCCGCGACAGGCCACGCACCGGGCCGCGCTCGGACGGCACCCGCCCCTCGCCGTGCTCGGCGAGCAGCTTGCGCAGCAGCGAGGCTTCCTCGCCGTCCAGCACGCCGCCCCGCGCCGGCCCCTTGCGGCCCTCGGCGATCGCCATCACGACGCCGTGCAGGGTCTGGATGTCCTGCCGGGTCGGCTGCATCCGCGCGAAGATGTTGCGCAGGTTGATCGTCATGGTCTCGCGCTTCTCGGCCGGGCGGAAGAACTCGACGCGCTCCAGCTCACGCTCCAGATCGGCGAAGAAGGCGTGGATCTGCTCCTTGGGGGCCGGCTGCGATTTCACCGGCATGGTGAACGGCAGGCCGGTGCCGGCGCGCTTGAACCACTCGTAGGACACCAGCGCCACCGCCTGGGCGAGGTTGAGCGACGCGAAGGCCGGGTTGACCGGAAACGTGCAGATGGCGTCGGCGAGGCCGACCTCGTCGTTCTCGAGCCCGTTGCGCTCGCGTCCGAACACGATCGCCACCGTCTCGCCGCCGGCCACCCGCGGTGCCAGCGTCGCCGCCACCGCCTCCGGCGCCAGCACCGGCTTGGCCTGGTCGTGGGCGCGCGCCGTGCAGGCGGCCACATAGGTGCAGTCGGCGATGGCCGAAGTCAGATCGTCGAACAGCTCGGCGGCGTCGAGCACGCGGTCGGCGCCGGCCGCCATCATGCGTGCCTTCGGGTTGGGCCACGCCTGCTTGGGCGCCACGAGGCGCAGCCGCGACAGGCCGAAATTCGCCATCACGCGCGCCGCCGCGCCGATGTTCTCGCCGAGCTGGGGCTCCACCAGCACGACGACGGGGGCCGGTGCGGCCACCCAGCTCTTGGTCTTGTCGGTTCCGGCGCCGGGCATGGTTTTCGTGTGTCTCGACAGGGGGCTTGCGGCAGGGCCGTTCGGCGGCGCGTTCCCCTACCCGATCGGCCGTGCGGTGTCGACCGCCGTCCCGCCCGCGCGTGCCGCAGACGCGGCGCAACGGCTTCACAGCCCCCAGCGCGCCCGCGCCATCAGGCATTCGGGATCGCCGGGCTCGCAGGCGCGGCACACCTCCGGGCGGACCGCATAGACCGAGCAGGCGGTGTCGCTCCCAACCTCGCCGACGAGCGCCGAGCAGCGATCGCCGACGCAGCGCATGCGCCCGGCGGCATCGTCGACATGGACGGCCGGAATGCGGGCGATGTCGGCCTCGCTCTCCAGCGAGAAGCGCGGCCACTCGGCCGAGAAGGAGCAGCACGCCCCGCAGGTCTGGCAGGACCAGGTCTCGCCCGTCGCCGCGCTGTCGTGCTGGTCCAAGGAGGTCATCGGATGGGTTTGGCACGGATCGCAAAAACAGAGAAGCCGCCCCGGAGGGCGGCTTCTCGCACTGTCGTCGCGTCTCCGGTCACGTGGACCGAGCCGCGGAGCCGATCACGCGGCCTGGATGTTGCCGACCGCGATCTTGCCGGTGCGGCGGTCTTCCTGGGTGTCGAAGACCACCTTCTGGCCTTCGCTCAGGCTGCGCATTCCGGCGCGCTCCAGGGCGGTCGCATGGACGAACACGTCCTTGCCGCCGTCGTCCGGGGCGATGAATCCGAAGCCCTTCTGGTCGTTGTAGAACTTCACGGTGCCCTTGGTCATCTCGGGTGCCTTTCACTGCATGGGCGGGAAGCCGGGGCGTGGCGCGCACGGCCCGGCTCGGTCTGGTCGATCTTTGGAGAGGGTCTGATCGTGCGCCCGGCGTATACAGCGAAGGCGAAACGGCCCGATTGTCCGGCCAAATGTCGATGCGGCACCATAGACGTCCGCGATCGGCCGCACAAGCCTGCGGGGCCGGGCCTGGCCGGGATGGTCATCGCGCTGCCGCCCAGGGGGCCACGATGGCGTCCAGATACCTCCACAAGGGCGGTTTCGCCCGAACATACGAACCCGAGTTCACTGGCAACCACTTGGACTAACTAAGAGATTATCGATGATCGGACGCCCGGGTAGAACTCTGGGAGCGCAAACCCGCTGCGCGAATCCTGCTTCACATTTCCGATTGCCGGCTTTCAGAGTCGGATCGCGGATGTTATACGGCGCCCGCTGGACGGGCCTCACGGCCCCTGCCGAGTCTCTGCGGCGGCGTGGCGCCCAGGGACGCGGCGGTGACGACGACGATTCCTGCGAGGACGCGAGGGAGACACCCGACCCCCGCGCTTGTCGATATTCCGCTTCCGCTCGGCCCGATCTTCCGCTCGGCCTGACCCAGGACGACGACCAGAGGTGTAAGCATGCCCGATCTCGAAATCGTGTGGACGAAGGTCGACGAGGCCCCGGCGCTCGCGACCTATTCGCTGCTGCCGATCGTCCAAGCCTTCGTCGGCGCGGCCGGCGTCGCCATGACGCTCAAGGACATCTCGCTGGCCGGCCGCATCATCGCCACCTTCCCCGAGAAGCTCACCCCGGCGCAGCGCATCAACGACGAGCTCGCCGAGCTCGGCGAGCTGGCGACGAAGCCCGAAGCCAACATCATCAAGCTGCCCAACATCTCCGCCTCGATCCCGCAGCTCAAGGCCGCGATCAAGGAGTTGCAGGACAAGGGCTACGACATTCCGGACTATCCGGACAACGCCACGACGGACGCCGAGAAGGAGATCAAGGCGCGCTACGCCAAGGTGTTCGGCAGCGTCGTCAACCCGGTGCTGCGCGAAGGCAACTCCGACCGCCGCGCCGCCGCGGCCGTGAAGCAGTTCGCCCGCAAGCATCCGCACAAGATGGGCGCCTGGAGCGCCGACTCCAAGTCGCATGTGGCGTCGATGCCGGCCGGCGATTTCTACGGCTCGGAAGTCTCGACGACGGTCGCAGCCGCCACCAATGCCCGCATCGAGCTCACCGGCACCGATGGCGCCGTCACCGTGCTGAAGGCGAAGACGCCGCTTCAGGCCGGCGAAATCATCGACGCCGCGGTGATGAGCCGCAAGGCGCTGCGCGCCTTCTTCGCCGCGCAGATCGACGACGCGAAGGCGAAGGGCGTGCTGTTCTCGCTGCACGTCAAAGCCACCATGATGAAGATCTCCGATCCCATCATCTTCGGCCACGCCGTGTCGGTGTTCTTCGCCGACGTCGTCGAGAAGCACGCCGCCACGCTGAAGAAGCTCGGCGTCAACTTCAACAACGGCTTCGGCGACCTCGTGGCCAAGATCGAGACGCTGCCGGCCGCCGAGAAGGCCGCCATCGAGGCCGACATCGCCGCCGCCTACGCCAAGCGGCCGGGCCTCGCCATGGTGAACTCCGACAAGGGCATCACCAATCTGCATGTGCCCTCGGACGTCATCGTCGACGCCTCGATGCCGGCGATGATCCGCGAGTCCGGCCGCATGTGGGGCGCCGACGGCAAGCTGCACGACACCAAGGCGGTTATCCCGGATCGCTGCTACGCCGGCATCTATCAGGTGGTCATCGAAGACTGTAAGGCGCACGGCGCCTTCGACCCGAAGACCATGGGCTCGGTTCCGAATGTCGGCCTGATGGCGCAGAAGGCCGAGGAGTACGGCTCGCACGACAAGACGTTCGAGATTCCCCGCGACGGCACGGTCCGGGTCGTCGCGGAGGATGGCACGGTGCTGCTCGAGCGCCCCGTCGAGGCCGGCGACATCTTCCGCATGTGCGAGGTCCGCGACGCGCCGATCCAGGATTGGGTCAAGCTCGCCGTGCGCCGCGCCCGGCTCACCGGCAACCCGGCGGTGTTCTGGCTCGACCCGCAGCGCGCCCACGACGCCCAGGTGATCGCCAAGGTCGAGACCTACCTGAAGAACGAGAACACCGCGGGGCTCGACATCCGCATCCTGGCGCCGGACGAGGCCATCCGGTTCTCGCTCGCGCGCGTCCGCAAGGGCCAGGACACCATCTCCGTCACCGGCAACGTGCTGCGCGACTATCTGACCGACCTGTTCCCGATCATGGAACTCGGCACCTCGGCCAAGATGCTGTCCATCGTGCCGCTGATGGCGGGCGGCGGCCTGTTCGAGACCGGCGCCGGCGGCTCCGCTCCCAAGCACGTCCAGCAGTTCCAGGAGGAAGGCTATCTGCGCTGGGATTCGCTCGGCGAGTTCCTGGCGTTGGGCGCCTCGCTCGAGCACCTGGCGCAGACCTACGACAACGCCAAGGCGCAGGTGCTGGCCGAGACGCTCGACACGGCGATCGGCAAGATCCTCGACTTCAACCGCTCGCCGGCCCGCAAGGTCGGCGAGATCGACAACCGCGGCAGCCATTTCTACCTCGCCCTGTATTGGGCCGAGGCGCTGGCCGCCCAGACCAAGGACGCGGCACTGCAAGCCCGCTTCAAGCCGCTGGCCGAGGCGCTCGCCAAGAACGAGGCGAAGATCAACGCCGAGCTGATCGGCGCGCAGGGCAAGCCGGTGGACACCGGCGGCTACTATCTGCCGGACGCCGCCAAGACCTCGGCCGCGATGCGGCCGAGCGCCACGCTGAACGCCGCCATCGCGGCGCTCTGACGCGCGCCTCGGCGCGGTGCCGCGCTCCGGCGCGGTGCCGCGTCGCTCACCACATCGACCGACCACGGGCGTGCTTCGGCACGCCCTTTCTTTTTGCGTCGCCGTGGTGGCGACGCGGCAGGATGGCGAACGCCGCGTCACATCGGCGACGACGGATCGGCACCGATGCGCTCCGGCCGGGTGAACACCTCGAAGCCGTCCGCCCGCGCCACCGCGGCGAGCGTCAGCCCGGCCGCCTCGGCGGTGCGGATGGCCAAGGCGGTCGGTGCCGACACCGCCACCAGCAGCGGCGCCCCGAGCCTCGCGGTCTTCTGCACCATCTCGACCGAGACGCGGCTGGTGACCACGACGAATCCCGAGGCGGCCGGGCAGCCGCCGCGAACGAGCCCGCCATGCAGCTTGTCGAGGGCATTGTGGCGGCCGACATCCTCCCGGATCGCGATGAGGCCGCCGTCCGTATCGAAGAACGCCGCGGCATGCGCGGCGCGGGTCTCGCGGCCGAGCGCCTGAGCCGGACCGAGCGCCCGCAGCGCCGCGTGGATCGCGGCCGGCGTGACCCGCAGGTCGGCGGTGACGGGCCGCGACGGGCGCATCGCCTCGGCGAGCGTCTCGATGCCGCACAGGCCGCAGCCGGTCGGCCCAGCGAGCCGACGCCGCCGCTCGCGCAGCGCCCGCGTCCGCGACGCCGCCAGCCACAGCCGCAGCTCGATCCCGGCCTCCCGCGCCACGACGTCGATCTGCTCGATCTCGTCGCTGGCCTCGACGATCCCTTCGGCGAGGGTGAAGCCGACCGCGAAATCCTCGAGATCGGCCGGCGTCGCCATCATCACGGCGTGGCCGCCGCCGTCATACACGAAGGCGACGGCGGTCTCCTCGGCCACCATGCGGGCGCCCGCGCACGGCCCGCCCTCGCCATACGTCACCGAGACCGCGGGACGGCCGGTGCGGATGGCGTTGGTCATCGCGAAGCCCGGTGACGCCGACCGCATGGCCCCTGCCCTCCCGCTTCGATCCGACACGATCCTGACGGCCCGGCGCGTCACGCCACAGCGGCCCGCGCGGCCTTGTCGGCGACCTTCTTGCGCAGCTTCTCCACCGCGACGACGAAGCGGCTGTGGGTGCCGCGGCTGATCTCCTCGACCGTGTCACTCGCCACCAGATCGAAGGTGACGAGACGCCCTTCGATGCGGGCGACGGTGACGGTGATGTCGACCGGCATGCCGCGCAGGGTGGCGCCGCCATGCGACACGCTGATGCCGGTGCCGACCGAATCCTCACCGGCCTCGATGTGTTCGAGCAGCAGCTCTCGGCAGGCCACCTCGAAATCACGCACCAGCTCGGGTGTGGCGTAGACGCGCAGCGCCTCGCCGAGGAAGTCGATGGTGCGCGGCGTGTCGATCACGATCCGGCGCGTCGCCGTGGCGCCGATGGTCAAGGTCGAAGTCATGAGTCCCCCGTTTCGATCGGATGTCGGTCTCAGTCTAGCGTGACACACAATTTTTCGTTCTGAACCGAAATAATGAAACACGACGGAGCCCGCTGTCCGGCCTGCGGGGGCGACGGACTGGCGAGTCCGAGCCTTCCATCGCGTCGCAATGCAGCACGATCAATCGCATTGCAGCATCGGCTGTGAGCACAACTTGACACACATAGATTGACACGACCTCCGCTACAAGTATCATGATTTCCGGTACGCAATTGCCGAAATTGCATTGCAGCCGGGCCGGAGACGGCCGGCGACCGTGATTGCAAGAGACCAGGACGCCACCCGAGCGGTGATCGGGCGAGCGCAGCACGTGTTGGCTCATCGTCAGACGGCGCGCCTCACAGCGCACCGAACGACGCGGTTGGTCGATTGTACGCGGTCGAGGCACGCGGCCGATCGTGTGTGGTCGATCGCGCCTATCGATCGCGCCCGTCGATTGCGCGCGGCCGGTCGTGTCTGGGCGCAACGCTGACGCAGGCGCGGCGCGGTGCTCGATGCAGCGCGGTGCTCGATATCGGGCTCGCATCGAAGCTCCGGATTCGGAGCTCCGATGCCGAGGTCCACAACAAAAAATCCGCCCCAGAGGCGGGAGGGGAGGAAGCGATGACAGCAGACGAGCCCGTCAGGCGCGTCCCGACCTTCTGCTACAATTGCGTCTCCGGTCCTGATTTCCTGACCGTCAAGGTCGAGAACGGAATCGCCACCGAGATCGAGCCGAACTTCGCCGCCGAGACGGTGCATCCGGGCCGCGGGCGCCCCTGCGTCAAGGCCTACGGCCTGGTGCAGAAGACCTACAATCCCAACCGCGTCCGCACCCCGATGAAGCGGACCAACCCGAAGAAGGGACGCGACGAGGACCCGGGCTTCACGCCGATCTCGTGGGACGAGGCGCTGGACACCATCGCCGAACGCCTGAAGGCCGTCCGCACCGGCGGGCTGATCGACCAGGCCGGACTGCCGCGGCTCGCCGCCAGCTTCGGCCACGGCGGCACGCCCGCCAACTACATGGGCACGTTCCCGGCGTTTCTCGCCGCATGGGGGCCGGTCGACTTCAGCTTCGGCTCCGGCCAGGGGGTGAAATGCACCCACTCGGAGCATCTCTACGGCGAGTTCTGGCACCGCGCCTTCACGGTCTCGGCCGACACGCCCAACACCCGCTACGTGATCGCCTGCGGCGCCAATGTCGAGGTCACCGGCGGGCCGACCGCCGTCATCCGCCACGCCGATGCCCGCATCCGCGGCTACAAGCGAGTGCAGGTGGAGCCGAGCCTGACCATCACGGCCGCCTGCTCGGCCGAGTGGGTGCCGATCCGGCCGAAGACCGATCCGGCCTTCCTGTTCGCGCTCATTAACGTGCTGATTCACGAGCACGGGCTCGCCGCGCTCGACCAGCCCTTCCTGCGCGACCGCACCGCCTCCGCGTATCTCGTCGGCCCGAACGGCCTCTATCTGCGCGACCGCGCGACCGGCAAGCCGCTGGTGTGGGACGAAACGCGCCGTGCCGCGGTGGCGTTCGACACGGCCCGCGCGGTGCCGGCGGTGGCGGGCCGCTTCCGCGTCGCCACCGCGGTCACGATGGACGCCGACAGGGTGCGCGTGAACCACGCCGGCGTCGAGGGGACGACGGCCTTTCAGGCGCTCAGCGATCACATCGCCCGTTACACGCCCGAATGGGCGGCGGCGATCTGCGACGTGCCGGCGGAGACCATCCGCCGCATCGCCGGCGAGTATCTGGAGGCGGCCAGCATCGGCGCCACCATCGATATCGACGGCCACACCATGCCGCTGCGCCCGGTGGCGGTGACGCTCGGCAAGTCGGTCAACAACGGCTGGGGCGCCTACGAATGCTGCTGGGCCCGCACCGTGCTCGCCATGCTGGTCGGCGCCCTGGAGAACCCCGGCGGCATTCTCGGCACCACGGTGCGGCTCAACCGCCCGCACGACAACCGGCACCTCTCGGTGAAGCCGGGCGACGACGGCTTCATGGTGCAGCACTTCAACCCCACCAGCCGCGAGCGCTGGGAGGCGACGCCGACGACGCGCAATCTGCATCGAACCCTGGTGCCGATCGTCGGCCGCAACGGCGGCTGGAGCCAGGCGCTGGGACCGACGCAACTCGCCTGGATGTTCCAGGAGGAGCGGCCGGCCGACTGGCCGATGCCGGAGCCGACCCATCCGGACGTGTGGTTCGTCTACCGCTCCAACCCGGCGATCTCGTTCTGGGACACGCGCCGGCTCGCGGAGTCGATCGCCCGCTTCCCGTTCATGGTGGCGTTCGCCTACACGGTCGACGAGACCAATTACATGGCGGACCTGCTGCTGCCGGAGGCGACCGACCTCGAGTCGACGCAGCTCATCCGCATGGGCGCCACCAAGTACATGGAGCACTTCTGGGACTGTCACGGCGTCGTGCTGCGCCAGCAGGCAGTCGAGCCGCAAGGCGAGGCGCGCGACTTCACCTGGATCGCCACCGAGCTGGCGCGACGCACCGGGCTGCTCTCCGCCTATGTGGAGCAGCTCAACCGCGGCGTCGCCGGCGTCGCGCCGCTCAAGGGCGAGGGCTACGACGTCCGCCTCGATCCGGCCGAAGTGCCCGAGCCCGAACGGATCTGGGACGCCATCTGCCGCGCCGCCACCTTCACGCTGTCGGACGGACGCGACACCCACGGGCTCGACTGGTTCCGCCAGCACGGCTTCTACAAGGTGCCGGTGTCGCGGCGAAGCTGGTATCTGACGCCGACCCTGGAGGAGCAGGGCCTGCGCTACGAGCTGCCCTATCAGGAGCGGCTCATGCGGATCGGGCGCGAGCTGCGCAACCGCCTGCACGAGCAGAACATGCACTGGTGGGACGAGCAGCTCGCCGAATATGCGGCACTGCCCGACTGGCACGACGTGCCCGGCCGCTGGGAGCAGGCGCTGATCGCCGCGGGCGCGCGGACCGAGGACTTCCCGTTCTGGCTCCTCACCACCAAGAGCATGCAGTACCACTCCGGCGGCAATGCCAGCATCGCCCTGATGGACGAGGTCTCGGAGAACCTGCGCGGCCACACCGGCGTGATCATCCATGTCGACACCGCGACGACGCTCGGCATCGGTGACGGCGATCCGGTCGAGGTGCGCTCGCATATCGGCGCGACCTACGGCCGTGCCGCGCTGGTCAAGGGCGTGCGGCCCGACACCCTCGTCATCGTCGGCCAGTTCGACCACTGGGCGACCCCCTACATCAAGGACATCGAGCGGGCGAGCCTCAACTCCATCGCGCCGATGACGCTGGCGCTCACCGACGCGACCGGCTCCGGGGCCGACATCGTCCGGGTCGCGGTGCGCCGCATGGAGAGGCCGGCCGCATGAGCCCGCGTTACGTCATGGTGATCGATCTGCGGCGCTGCGTCGGCTGCCAGACCTGCACGGCCGCCTGCAAGAGCGCCAACGCGACGCCGCCCGGCGTCCAGTGGCGCCGCGTGCTCGATCAGGAGTCGGGCGAGTATCCGGATGTCCGCCGCACCTTCCTGCCAGTCTCCTGCATGCACTGCGCCGAGCCGCCCTGCGCCGAGGTGTGCCCGACCACGGCGACGCAGAAGCGCGAGGACGGCCTCGTCACCATCGACTACGACGTCTGCATCGGCTGCGCCAACTGCATCATGGCCTGCCCGTACGACGCCCGTACGATCCAGCACGAGCCGCGCTGGGCCTATGGCGTGCCGATGGCGCACGAGCTGGCGCGGGCCGATCCGGGGCGCCTGTCGGTCGCCACCAAGTGCACCTTCTGCAAGGAGCGCATCGACCGCGCCGCCATCACCGGGCAGACGCCCGGTGTCGACCCCGAGGTGACGCCGGCCTGCGTGAACTCGTGCATCTCGGGCGCGATGCTGTTCGGCGACATCAACGATCCGACCAGCGGCGTGGTGAAGCTACTGGAGAGCGCACGGCATTTCCGCGTCCACGAGGATCTCGGGACGGGACCGTCGATCTATTACATCTGGAGCGAGACATGAAGCGATCCGGCCGAGCGCTCGATCGAATGTCGCCGCGTCGCCAGACGAGCTGGGACGCGCGGGCGGCGACGAACTTCATCTGCGGCGGCGCCGGCGGTGGCCTGCTGGCCGCCACCGCCCTCGCCTCGCCGCTCGGCGTCGACCTGCGGTCGCTGATCGTGCTCGGTCTCGCGCTCGTCGGGCTCGGGCTGCTGGCGGTGTGGCTCGAGATCGGTCGGCCGCTGCGCGCCCTCAACGTGTACCGCAACGTCGCGACCTCGTGGATGACGCGCGAGGCGCTGGTCGCCACCCTGCTGTTCGCGGCCGGCGCTGCCGCCGTCGTGCTCGATCAGCCGGCGGCGATCTGGCTGGCTGGCCTCTCCGGCATCGGCCTCGTCTATGCCCAGGGCCGCATCCTGCGCAACCAGAAGGGCATTCCGGCGTGGCGCCACGGCCTGTGCGCCGCCCTCGTGGTCGCCACCGGAGTGACCGAGGGGGCCGGCCTCCTCGTCATGGCGGCGCTGATCTGGCCCGCGCTCACGCCCTTCGGGGTCCTGCTCGCGGTCCTGGCGGTGGCGCGCCTGGTCGTCTGGCGGCGCTATCGCGAGAGCCTGCGCGGCGTCGGCGTCCCGGTCGGCACCCTCAAGGCATTCGATGCCATCGACGTTCCGTTCGTCTGGGTTGGGCACGCGGTGCCGATCGGCCTCGGCATCGCCGGCGCGCTGCTCGGCTGGCCGATCGCGGTCGCGCTCGCCGGTGCCGCCGCCGTCGTGGCCGGAGCCTGGTTCAAGTTCGTGCTGATCGGCCGCGCCGCGCTGACCCAGGGCTTCGCGCTGCCGCAGGCGCCGGCGCGCGGCAGCGGCCGCCCCGGCGTCGGCGCCCGGCCCGGCTGGTCCCGCGCCAAGGCGCAGTGACCGAGCCGGACGGCGACGACGCCCGACGAGCAAACCCGGAGGCGGGTGGAGGAAGAATGTACGAGGTTCGTCTCCATGGACGCGGAGGACAGGGCGCCGTGATGGCGGCCGGCCTGCTCGCCGCCGGGCTCGTCGCCGAGGGCAAGTACGCCGTGGCGATCCCGTCGTTCGGCTTCGAGCGGCGCGGCGCCCCGGTGGTGGCCTTCGTGCGCGCCGACGAGCGCGAGATCCGGCGCATGACCAACATCACGCACCCGGACTGCGTGCTGTGCATCGACCCGACGGTCGGCCGCTCGGTCGACATCTTCGCCGGCATGCGGTCGGGCGGCACGCTGGTGCAGACCAGCGGGCGCGCGCTCGCCGAGCTGACGCTGCCGGCGGGTCTGCGCACCGTCGGGCTGATCGACGCGGTGCGCATCGCCATGGAGATCTTCCGCCGGCCGATCACCAACACGCTGATGCTCGGCGCGCTCGCCCGGACCACCGGCATCGTGTCGCTGGCGGCGCTCGAGCAGGCGCTGGCCGACTCCGAGTTCCGCGACGCCGGCCTCGACCAGAACATCGCGGCGCTCGGCCGCGGCTATCGCGAGACGCAGATCCACCACCTCGATCGCGAGGTCGCCGCATGAGCGCGCGTCGCGCCTACCCGATGCGCGATCCGGCCGCCGACGGCGTGCCGGCCGATCTGTGCCCGATCGCCACTGCGCTGAACCCCATGCAGCCGGGCGACTGGCGCAGCCTGCGGCCGGTGGTCGACCGCGGCAAATGCGTCAAGTGCGCGGTTTGCTGGCTCTACTGCCCGGTGCAGTGCGTGGTGGAGCGGCCGGCGTGGTTCGACATCGACCTCGCCACCTGCAAGGGCTGCGGCATCTGCGCCACCGAATGCCCGCACCGCGCCATCACCATGATCGAGGAGGTCGCGGGATGACCATGGCGGTCCGCGAAGCCGGCACGGCGGCGGCCACACGGCCCCGCCACATCGTCTGCGAAGGCAACGAGGCGGCCGCTCTCGCGGTCGCCATGGTGCGGCCCGACATGCTGTCGGTCTATCCCATCACGCCGCAGTCGAGCCTGGTCGAGCATCTGGCCAAGCTCTGCGCCGACGGCCGGATGGACGCCGAGATCGTCGACGCCGAGGGCGAGCACTCGGTGCTGTCGGTGCTCCAGGGCGCCGCGCTCGCCGGCGGGCGCACCTTCACGGCCACCTGCGGACCCGGCCTCGCCTTCATGTTCGAGCCCTATTGGCGCACGCCCGGCCTGCGGCTGCCCATCGTGATGGCGCTCGTCACCCGCGACGGCATCACGCCGCAATCGGTGTGGGGCGGCCACCAGGATGCCATGACGGTGCGCGAGGCGGGCTGGATTCAGATCTACTGCGAGACCGTGCAGGAGGTGCTCGACACCACCATCATGGCGTTCCGCATCGCCGAGCATCGCGACGTGATGCTGCCGGTCAATGTCTGTCTCGACGGCAACTATCTGTCCTACGGGGCGGCGCGCGTCACCCTGCCCGATCAGGCCGGCGTCGACGCCTTCATGGGCGAGAGGAACATCAACTGGCACGCGGCGCTCGATCCGCTGCGCCCGATGGCGGTCGATCCGCTCACCGGCGGCTCGGGCGGCAAGGGACCGGCGGCGTTCCTGCGCTACCGCAAGGGCCAGTGCCGCAGCATGCAGAACGCCTTGCGCGTCATCACCGAGGTGCACGACGAGTATGCGGCGCGCTTCGGCCGCGCCTTCGCGCCGCTGGTCGAGCGCTACCGCATGGACGACGCCGAGATGGCGCTGGTGACGCTCGGCAGCATGACGGGCGCCGCCAAGGACGCGGTCGACGAGGCGCGCGCCGCCGGGCGGCGCGTCGGCATCGTCAAGATCAAGACCTTCAGCCCGTTCCCGGTGGAGGCGCTGGCGCAGGCGCTCGCCGGCGTCGGCGCCATCGGCGTCGTCGACCGCTCGGTCGGCTTCCGCTGGAACTGCGGGCCGGTGTTCCAGGAGCTGCTCGGCGTCCTCTACCGGCTCGGCCGGCCGGTGCCGACGGCGAGCTTCATCGGCGGGCTCGCCGGCGCCGACCTGACGGTGGAGCACTTCCACGCGGTCATCGCGCGCACCGCGGCGCTGCTCGGCGGCGACGTGCCCGACGGGCCGATCTGGGTCAACGAGAACGATTGAGGCGTCATGATGGACACCCGCTATCTCGTCGTCGGCAGCAGCCATGCGGCGCTCGAAGCCGTCGCGGCGATCCGCATGCACGATCCCGACGGCAGCCTCGCGCTGGTGACGCGCGACCGCCATCCGCCCTACTCGCCGACCGTGCTGCCCTATGTGGTGTCGGGCCGCTCGGTGCCGGAATCGGTGCGGCTGCGCGACGATCGGTACTTCACCGCCAACCGCGTCACCTATCTGCCGGGGCGCGCGCTCGTCCGCCTGCGGCCCGAGCACGGCACCGCGACGCTGTCGGACGGCGCCACCATCGCCTACGACAAGCTGCTGCTGGCGACCGGGGCGACGCCGGCGATCCCGCCGATCCCGGGCCTCGATCGGGCCGCCTATCATGTGCTGCGCACCCTCGACGACGCGCTGGCGCTGCGCTCCGCCATCGCCACCGCACGCCGGCCGGTGGTGCTGGGCGGCGGGCTGGTCGGCATGCACGCGGCCGAGAATCTCGTCGAGGCGGGTGCCGCCGTCACCGTCGTCGAGATGCAGCCGCGGGTGCTCGGCGCCTATTTCGATCCGATCGCCGCCGGCCTGATCGAACGCGCCTTCGTGGCGCACGGTGCCCGCATCGTCACCGGCCGGCGCGTGGTCGCGGTGTCGCGCGAGGATGCGGCGACCCGTGTGCATCTCGACGACGGCGACACGCTCACCACCGACCTGCTGCTGGTGGCGACCGGGGTGAAGCCCGATCTCGCCTACCTGGCCGACAGCGGCGTGGCGCACGAGGCCGGCATCCTGGTCGACGACGGCATGCGGACCAGCGTCGCCAATGTGTGGGCGGCCGGTGACTGCGCCCAGGCGCGCGACTTCCTCACCGGACGGCCGATACTCAATGCCATCCTGCCGGAAGCGGCCGAGCAAGGACGCCTCGCCGGGATGGCGATGGCGGGCGATCCGGGGACGCGCAGCTACGCGGGCGGCGTGCCGCTGAACACCTATCGGTTCTTCGGTCACCACGCCATCGCGGTCGGCACGGTGCCGGCCGGCGCCGCCGACCATCTGCGTCACGACGCGGCGCACGGCCGCTACCTGCGGATCGCCGTCGCCGACGGCCGCCTGCACGGCATGTTCGGCGTCGACGTGTTCTTCGACGGCGGCGTGATGCGCCAGCTCATCCTGCGGCGGACCGACGTGTCGGCCGTCATCGACCGGCTTCTCGCCGATCCGCTGCGGACCGGACGTGAACTCATGTCGCGAATGTGGAAATGACCATGGGGCACGCCTACGCCACGATCGCCTTCGAGGCCGCCCGCTGCGACGGCTGCCAGGACTGCATGCGCGCCTGCGCCACCGCCAAGTGCGGCAGCGACGACATTTCTCGCGCCCGGCTTCAAGTACTGCCGGCCGTGCTGCCGGCCGGCCAGCCGCTCGACGGCGGCGCCCCCGCGTCCTTCGAGCTGGCGATGTGCCGCCAGTGCGGCGATCCGCGCTGCGTCGCCGTGTGCCCGGCCGGCGCGCTCGCCAAGGACGTCGAGACCGGCGTGATCACGCGCAACGCCGACACCTGCGTCGATTGCCTGCTCTGCACCGTCGGCTGCGCCTATGCGGGGATCGCGCCCGATCCGGCCGACGGCCGCGTCGCCAAGTGCGACATGTGCGACGGCGCGCCGGCCTGCGTGGCCGCCTGCCCGACCGGCGCGCTGCGCCATGTCACCACCGCGCGCATCTACAACGAGGTCGGTGACTGGGAGGATCTGTTCGCGCCCGGCCTCGCCGGCTGCCAGGGCTGCAACAGCGAGCTGGTGATGCGCCACGCGCTGCGCCGCGTCGGCCCCGACACCGTGCTGGCGACGCCGCCCGGCTGCGTGCCCGGCATGGGCTCGGTCGGCTACAACGGGCTCACCGGCACCAAGGTGCCGGTGTTCCATCCGCTGCTGACCAACACGGCCGCCATGCTGGCGGGCGTCAAGCGCCAGTACAAGCGCGTCGGGCGCGACATCACCGCGATGGCGATCGCCGGCGACGGCGGCGCCTCCGATGTCGGCTTCCAGTCGCTCTCCGGCGCGGCCGAGCGCGGCGAGGAGATCCTGTTCCTCGTCATCGACAACGAGGGCTACATGAACACCGGCATGCAGCGATCGAGCTGCACGCCCTACGGCGCCTGGACCTCGACCACCCCGGTGGGACGGGAGACCAAGGGCAAGAGCCAGGACGCCAAGAACCTGCCGCTGCTGATGGTGGGGCACCGCTGCGCCTATGTGGCGACCGCCTCCACGGCCTTCATGCAGGACTTCTACGACAAGCTCGACAAGGCGATCGCGGCTTCGAAGCACGGCTTCGCCTATCTGCACGTCTACTCGCCCTGCACCACCGGCTGGCGGTTTCCGACCGAGCGCAACATCGCGGTGGCCCGCACGGCGGTGGAGACCAATTTCGTGATGCTCTGGGAGTTTACGCCGCAAGACGGATTGCATCTCACCCACCCGATCGAATCGCCGCGTCCCGTTGCCGATTATCTGAAGGCCATGGGCCGGTTCAGGCATCTGACGGACGATCAGATCGGACACATTCAGGCGAAGGTCGAGGAGAACCGCGCCGTCATCGCGCAGATTGCAGCAGGAGCCGCGGCGCGCTGAGGCACGCCGAGGCTCCGACCAACGACGAGAACAGGCAAACACGGCGAGGCCGGCCGCGTCGGCGACGCGGGCCGCAGGCGCTCGCCTACAGGGGGGATACAATGGACATGGCAGTGACAACGAGCGGGCTCGAGCCGATCGAGACGGCGAGCCGCGACGAATTGCAGGCGTTGCAGCTCGACCGGCTGCGTTGGACGCTGCGGCACGCCTACGACAATGTCGCGCATTATCGAGCCAAGTGTGACCGCATCGGGATCACGCCCGAGGACCTGCGGTCGCTCGCCGACCTCGCCCGCTTCCCGTTCACCACCAAGGACGATCTCCGCCAGACCTATCCGTACGGCATGTTCGCGGTGCCGATGCGCGATGTGGTCCGCCTGCACGCCTCGTCGGGCACCACCGGCAAGCCGACCGTGGTCGGCTACACCGAGCGCGACATCGCGGTGTGGGCGAGCCTGATGGCGCGGTCGCTGCGGGCCGCCGGCGCCACCGCCGACGACATCATCCTCAACTCCTACGGCTACGGGCTGTTCACCGGCGGGCTCGGCGCCCACTACGGAGCCGAGCGCCTCGGCGCCACCGTGATCCCGATGTCGGGCGGCCAGACCGAGAAGCAGGTCCAGCTCATCCGCGACCTGCGGCCGACCGTGCTCTTGTGCACGCCCTCCTACGCGCTGACGCTCGCCGACGAGCTGGCCCGCAACAATCTGCGGCCGGACGACACCAGCCTGCGCCTCGGCCTGTTCGGCGCCGAGCCGTGGACCAACGAGATGCGCCGCGAGATCGAGACACGGCTCGGCATCGATGCGGTCGACGTCTACGGCCTGTCCGAGGTGATGGGTCCCGGCGTCGCCTGCGAGTGCATCGAGACCAAGGACGGCCCGCATATCTGGGAGGACCACTTCTATCCCGAGATCATCGACCCCTTGACCGGAGAGCCGCGCCCCGACGGCGCCGAAGGCGAGCTGGTGTTCACCACGCTGACCAAGGAGGCGCTGCCGATCATCCGGTATCGGACGCGGGATCTGACGCGGCTGTTGCCCGGCAGCGTGCGCAGCATGCGCCGCATGGCCAAGGTGTCGGGCCGCTCCGACGACATGCTGATCATCCGCGGCGTCAACCTGTTCCCGACCCAGATCGAGGAGATCCTGCTGCGCAACCCCAATCTCTGCGGCCAGTATCAGCTCCAGATCTCGCGCGACGGCCATCTCGACAGGCTCGACGTGCTGGTCGAGCTCCAGCCCGAGCTGTCACGGCGCTACTCCGCCGACGACCGCGAGGCGATCGGCCGCGACGTGGCGCACCACATCAAGTCGATGATCGGCATCTCGGCCGCGGTCCATGTGGTCGAGACCGACACCATCGAGCGCACGGTGGTCGGCAAGGCCCGTCGCGTCGTCGACAAGCGCCCGAAGTGAGCCGTCGGGCTCCACTCGTGCCGAGGATTTCCGATGCTCGCGCAGCTTCTCCAGTTCGTCTTCTCCGGCCTCACCGTCGGCGCCACCTATGCGCTGGCGGCGCTCGGCTTCACCCTCATCTACAACGCCAGCCATGTCATCAACTTCGCCCAGGGCGAGTTCATCATGCTGGGCGGCATCCTGACAGTGGTGTTCCTCGCCAGCGGCCTGCCGCTGCCGGTGGCGATCCTGCTCGCCCTGCTGATCCCGGCCGTCGCCGGCGTCGTGATCGAGAAGCTCACCATCGAGCCGGCCAAGGGGGCCGGCGTCGAGAGCCTGATCATCATCACCATCGGGGCGTCGCTGGTGGTGCGCGGGCTGGTCCAGGTCTGGTTCGGCAAGGGGGCCGCCACCTTCCCGGCGTTCTCCGGCTCCACCCCGATCGCGGTCGCGGGCGCCGCACTCGCCCCGCAGAGCCTGTGGGTGCTCGGCTCCATGGCGGTGATCGTGGTGGCGCTCTGGCTGTTCTTCAGCCGCACCATCGCCGGCAAGGGCATTCTCGCCACCGCGGTCGATCCGCTGGCGGCGCAGCTCGTCGGCATCAACACGCAGCGCGTGCTGCTGGTCAGCTTCGCGCTGGCCGCCGCCATCGGGGCCGCCGGCGGCATCCTGCTCACGCCCATCACCATGACGTCCTACGACGTCGGCATCATGCTGGGCCTCAAGGGCTTCGTCGCTGCCGTGGTGGGCGGCCTCGGGTCCGGGCCGGGCGCGGTGATCGGCGGGCTTCTGGTCGGCGTGATCGAGGCGCTCACCGCCGGCTACGTGTCGTCCGCCTACAAGGATGCGGTGCCGTTCGTGCTGATCTTCGTCATCCTGTTCTTCATGCCGCGCGGCCTGCTCGGCCCCAAGACGACGGAGCGGGTATGAGGCGCGCACGCATCGGTCTCCTCGTCCTCGCGGCGATCCTGCTGGCCCTGCCGCTGGCGCTGCCGAACGCCTTCTACTTCGACGTGGTCAACCGCATGGCGATCAACGCGATCGTCGTGCTGGGGCTGAACCTGCTGATCGGCTTCGCCGGCCAGATCAGCCTCGGCCATGCCGGCTTCTTCGGCATAGGGGCTTACGCATCGGCGGTGCTGACGACGCATTTCGGCTGGTCGCCGCTGGCCGCGCTCGTGGCCGGCGCAGTCGCCGCGGCGCTGCTGGCGCTCGCCATCGCGCCGCCGATCTTCCGGCTGCGCGGTCATTACCTGGCAATGGCGACCCTCGGTCTCGGCATCGTCATCTCCATCGTGATCCGCAACGAGGCGACCTACACGGGCGGTCCGGACGGCATGCCGGTGCCCCCGCTCGCCGCCTTCGGGTTCGAGATCGGCGGCGAGCGGGAATGGTACTGGGTGTTGGCCGGCCTGCTGCTGTTCAGCGTGTGGGCGTGCCAGAACCTGATCGACTCGCCGTTCGGCCGTGCGCTGCGCGCGCTGCACGGCTCCGAGGTGGCGTCGCAGGTCGTCGGCGTCGACGTGACCCGCTACAAGGTCACCATCTTCGCGCTGTCGGCGTTCTTCGCCAGCATCGTGGGCAGCCTCAGCGCCCACTATGTGGGCTTCGTCACGCCGAACTGTGCCGAGTTCTTCCATTCGGTCGAGCTGCTGACCATGGTGATCGTCGGCGGCATGGCGTCGGTGTTCGGGTCGGTGATCGGCGCCGTGCTGCTCACCGCCCTGCCTCAGGCCCTGGCGACCATCGAGGGATGGGAGACCGTCGCGTTCGGCGTCATTCTCATCGTGTCGATGATCTTCCTGCCGAAGGGCCTGGTGCCGACCCTCGCGGCCAAGATCGGATGGGGGCGGTGATGGCGCTTCTCGAAGTGTCCGGCCTGTCGAAAACCTTCGGCGGCGTGCGCGCCGTGCAGGATGTCAGCTTCGCGGTGGAGCCCGGCGTCGTCTACGCGGTGATCGGGCCGAACGGCGCCGGCAAGACGACGCTGTTCAACCTGATCACCGGCATCTACACGCCCTGTGTCGGCGAGATCCGGCTCGGCGGCCAGCCGGTGACCAGCCTGCCGCCCCACGCGCTCGCCCGCCTGGGCATGGGGCGGACGTTCCAGAACCTCCAGATCTGCATGAACATGACGGCGATCGAGAACGTCATGGTGGGCGGCCATCTGTCGCTCGATCGCAACCTGATCAAGGGCATGCTGCGGTTCCCCGCGGTGCGCCGGGCCGACGCGGCATTGCGCGAGCGGGCCGCGGCGCTGATGGCCCGGGTCGGTCTCGGCGATCAGCTCGATGTGCCGGCCGCCAGCATGTCGTATGGCGGGCTGAAGCGGCTGGAGATCGCCCGGGCACTGGCGGCGACGCCGCGCATCCTCTTCCTCGACGAGCCGGCCGCCGGGTTCAACCCCAAAGAGACGGCGGAGATCGCCGTTCTGGTCCGTGAGATCGCCGACAGCGGCATCACCGTGGTGCTGGTGGAGCACGACATGAAGATGGTGATGAGCATCTCGGATCGCATTCTCGTCCTCAACTACGGCAAGCGGCTGGCCGAAGGAACGGCACGCGACATCCGCGCCGATCCGGAGGTGATCGCCGCCTATCTCGGGACCGCCGCATGAGCACCGCCAGGGACACGACGGTCGCGACAGGCACCACGACGGCGGCCGCGATGGCGGTCACCACGTCCTCGGCGAGCCCGCACGGGGCCGGCGACGGCATCGCAGCGGCCGTGGAGGCGCCGCTCCTGTCGGTCCGCGGGCTCGGCAGCCACTACGGCCGCATCGCGGCGCTACGCGGCGTCGACCTGGTGGTCGGCCGGCGCCAGCTCGTCGCTTTGGTCGGCGCCAACGGGGCCGGTAAGACCACCCTGCTGCGGACCATCTCGGGCGTGCAGCGGGCCACTGCCGGCAGCATCGTGTTCGACGGCGACGACATCACGACGCTGCGGCCGGACCGGCGCGTGCGCCTCGGGCTGTGCCATGTGCCGGAGGGCCGGCGGGTGTTCGGCCCGCTGTCGGTCGCCGACAACCTCGTTCTCGGCGCCTATGGGCGCCGCGATCACGACGCCGTCGCCGACGACATCGAGCGCATGTATCAGATGTTCCCGATCCTGCGACAGCGCGCGCGACTGCCGGCCGGCACCCTGTCGGGCGGACAGCAGCAGATGCTGGCGATCGCGAGGGCGCTGATGGGGCGCCCGCGCCTGCTGCTGCTCGACGAGCCCTCCATGGGCCTGGCGCCGCGCCTCGTCGAGGAGGTGTTCGCCGCCATCGTGGCGCTGCGGGCGCAGGCGATGACGATCCTGCTGGTCGAGCAGAACGCCCACGCGGCGCTCGCCATCGCGGACCGCGGCTACGTCATCGAGACCGGCGAGATCGTCCTGTCGGGCAACGGCAAGGAGCTGCTCTACAACGAGCGGGTTCGTGAAGCCTATCTCGGACTCTGAATCAGAACACGGGGCACGACCCTGTGGGGGCAAGGGAGGGACTGCGCATGAGACGATTGCAGACGATCATCGCGGCGGCCGCGATGTGTTTCGGGCTGTCGGCACCAGGCGGCGCCGCCGAGCCGATCAGGATCGGGTCGATCCTCTCGGTCACCGGGCCGGCGGCGTTTCTCGGCGACCCGGAGCTGAAGACGCTCCAGCTCTATGTCGAGACGATCAACCAGCGCGGCGGCGTCCTCGGACGGCCGCTCCAGCTCGTGCATTACGACGACGGGTCCGACGCCAGCAAGGCGAACGGCTTCGTCAAGCGGCTGATCGAGGACGACAAGATCGACGTGCTGATCGGCGGCACGACGACGGGCTCGACCATGTCGATGGTGCCGGCGGTGGAGCGCGCCGGCATTCCGTTCGTCTCGCTGGCGGGCGGCGTGGTCATCGTCGATCCGGTGAAGAAGTGGCTGTTCAAGACACCGCACACCGATCGCATGGCGGCCGAGCGCGTGTTCGAGGACATGAAGAAGCGTGGCCTCACCCGTATCGCCCTCCTGTCGGAGACGAGCGGCTTCGGCCAGTCCGGCCGCAAGGAGAGCGAGGCGGCGGCGACCCGGCTCGGGATCACGCTGGTGGCCAACGAGACCTACGGCCCCAAGGACACCGACATGACGCCGCAGCTCACCACCATTCGCGGCAAGGCCGACGTCCAGGCGCTGTTCGTCTTCGGGCTCGGCCAGGGGCCGGCGATCGTCAACAAGAACGCCAAGATGCTCGGCCTCAGCCTGCCGGTCTATCATGCCCACGGGGTGGCGTCGGAGGAGTTCATCCGCCTGTCCGACGGTGCCGCCGAGGGCGTCCGCCTGCCGGCCGCGGCGCTGCTGGTCGCCGCCAAGCTGCCGGACGAGGACCCGCAGAAGCCGGTCGCGCTGGGCTACACCAAGGCCTACACGGAGCGCTTCAAGGAGGATGTCTCGACCTTCGGCGGCCATGCCCACGACGCGCTGAGCATCGTGGTGTCGGCGATCGAGCGCGCCGGCAGCACCGACAAGGCCAAGGTCCGCGACGCCATCGAGCAGACCAAGGATCATGTCGGGGCCGGCGGCCGCTTCACCATGTCGCCGACCGACCATATGGGGCTCGATCTCTCGGCCTTCCGGATGCTCGAGGTGCGTAACGGCGACTGGGTGCTGATCGACTGACCGATCGACCGAGGACCGGGCCAGATGGGAGCGCGAATTCCGATTCGACCGGATCGGAATTCGCTCTACACTGGCCCCATGAAGAGTCGCCTGCTGAGCCAGTGGATCAAGACCCAGCTGGCCGATCGCCCGTTGCGGGCCAAGTCACTGATCATCACCATCTACGGCGACATGATCGCGCCGCTCGGCGGCACGGTCTGGCTGGGCGGCTTCATCCGACTGGTGGAGCCGCTCGGGCTCAACGCCCGGGCGGTGCGTACCTCGGTGTTCCGCCTGTCGCGCGAGAAGTGGCTGGCGTCCGAGCAGATCGGGCGGCGCAGCTATTACGGTCTCACCGCCACCGGGCGGCGGCGCTTCGAGGTCGCCTTCCGCCGCATCTACGAGGCGCCGTGCGACACCTGGACGGGCGACTGGCAGATCGTGGTGGCGCCGCCCGGCGACGTGCTGACGCCGGCGGTGCGCAAGGAGCTGCTGTGGGCGGGCTACGCGGCCATCGCGCCCGGCATCCTGGCGCATCCGTTCGAGCAATCCGACGCGCTCCTCGACATTCTCGAGAACGCCGGCCTGCGCGACAAGGTCGTGATCATGCAGGCGCGAACGCTGGGGACGCTGTCGGGCCGCCCCCTGAAGGAGCTGGTCGACCGCAGCTGGAACCTCGGCGCCGTCGCGGCCGAGTACCAGAGCTTCATCGCCCGCTTCCGCAGCGTGGCGCGAGCCATGCAGAGCGCCGCGCAGCGCGATCCGGAGCAATGCTTCCTGGTCCGCACGCTGCTGATGCACGAGTTCCGCCGGGTCCAGCTGCGCGACCCGGCGCTGCCGCGGCAGCTCCTGCCGGACGACTGGCCCGGCCACCGGGCGCGGGCGCTGTGCCGCGACATCTACCGGCTGTGCTGGGCCGAGACCGAGGCGCATCTCATGCAGATGCTGGAGACCTCCAACGGGCCGCTGCCGCGGGCCGGCGCGAGCGTCCACGCCCGTTTCGGCGGCATTCCGGCAGCCCCGGTCGAGCGCGGCGCCCCAGCGGCCCCGCCGTAAGGGACCCAGTCGTAAGAGGCCCAGGGGCCTGTGGACGAGCCTGTGGACAAGCCTCTGGAAAGGCCGTCGATCAGGGCGGCCGAGGCGGGGGAACCGATGGCCGCTGATGCTGACTCGTCATGCCCGGCCTCGTGCCGGGCATCCACGATTTGAGGCCGAGCAGCAACAAAGACGTGGATGGCCGGGATAAGCCCGGCCATGACGGAGGATGCGATCCGAGGGTGCGCTGTTGGTAGAGAGCCCTCTGGATAACCCTGTGTGGGACCCGGGGGAGAAGCCTGTGTACGAGGTGTGGAGAAGCGCTGGACGGATGCGGCTCCTGCCGGAGGACAAGCCTGTGGACAAGTCTCCGACGGGCCTGTGGACAGCTTGTGCACGAGGCTGTGGACCGGCTGTGGACCAGGCCAGGTGTGACCTGGGGAAGGCGTGTGGAACACGACCAGCCCGGAGCCCGCGACCCGCATAAGAGCCCGCGACCCGCATAAGAGCCCGCGACCCGCATAAGAGCCCGCGACCCGCATAGGAGTCCGCGGCCGGCCTGGAGCCCCCGACGGGTTGGGTCACGGCCACATCGCTCGGGTCGGGGCCTCCGCTCCGGCCGTCCGCCGGCAAGTCCCAAAGGCAGGCCGGCTTCGCGGCGGACCTCGGGACTTTGCCATAAGGCATGGTCGCTCTTGCGCTTCTCCTCCGTCGCGGGGGACTGGATGACGTCGATCCCACCGTGAAGCGGTCCCCGTTGGTCCCCTCCGCGCCGGCTGCGGCAGCCCCTGCCCCAACCGCAACCAATTCATATTTTACAAGGCGTTAACCATGTCTGTTAAGAATCCACTGCTGAAAAATCGGTTGAATTGCCCGGCCCTCAGCCCTCCCGTTAACAAATGAACTCAGCCGCCCCCGCCAACCTGCTACGTTTCGTTAACCTTCTCGGCGCCCACGCCGGGCAGCCCCGAGCCGCCCCAGGCACCTCTTGCGCGGCCGCCCGTGCCGGGCTCTAACCGCCGCATGCGCGAAGGTCTGCACCCCGCCCGTCCTGCCACCGTGGCCCGGCTCACCACCACCGAGCCGCTGGCGCGCCGCATCGCCGATCTGATCGGGGAGAGCTTCGATCCGGCAGAAACCGCGGTCGCCGCCTACGAGATGCCGGACGAGCGGAGCTGGGGCGTCGAGATCTATTTCGAGCATGAGCCCGACCAGGACGCGGTGCGCGCCCTCGTCCGGCTCGCCGCCGACGACACGACGGCCGATGCGCTCGCGTTCGACCGCCTCGATCCCAAGGACTGGGTGGCGGCCTCGCTGGCCGGGCTCGCGCCGGTGCCGGCCGGCCGCTTCGTGGTGCACGGCGCCCATGATCGCGAGCGGATCGCAGCCAACCGGATCGCGCTGGAGATCGATGCGGCGCTGGCCTTCGGCACCGGCCACCACGGCACCACCCGGGGCTGCCTGCTGGCGCTCGACCGGCTTCTGAAGGCGGCTCCGCCGCGACCGCTCCGGCCGACCGCCCGGCCGCGCCGCGCCACGCCGCGGAACCGCGTCACGCCGCCGGGCGGCGCCATTCTCGACATCGGCACCGGCACCGGGGTGCTCGCCATCGCGGCGGCCCGGGCGCTGCGCCGGCCCGTGCTGGCGAGCGACATCGATCCGGCCGCCGTGGCGGTGGCGCGCGACAACGTCCGGCTCAACCGGGCCGGCGGCCTCGTCCGCGTGATCACGGCGGCCGGGCTCGCGGCGCCGGCGTTTCGGGAGCGCGGCCGGGCCGGCCTGGTGTTCGCCAATATCCTGCTGGGGCCGCTGAAGCGGCTCGCCGGTCCGATTGCCGGCCGGGTGGCACCGGGCGGCCGGGTGATCCTGTCGGGGTTGCTGGCGAGCCAGGCCAATGCGGCGCTCGCGCCCTATCGGGCGCACGGCTTCCGGCTGATCGGCCGCGTCGTCCTCGACGGCTGGATCACCCTCGTCCTGGCGCGGCCCGCGAGACGCTGAAGGTCCGCGCGGCCATCGCCGCCCACCTCCGCCAGAGCCGGCGGGACGCCACACGGGCGGCGAGCCTCGACCGGCTCACCGCCCCCGTGGATCTCGTTCTCATTCCGTCGGAGCGTAGCCGCCGGCCGTGTAGCGCACCGCCCGGGCACGCGCCTGGGCATCGGGAGCCTCGATGGCGCTGCCGACCACGAACGAGTGGTAATCGGCCTCGCGCTGCCCGCCGAGACCGTTCAGCAGATTGCGATAGTAGTCCAGAACGCGCTTCGCCTGGCCGATCTGCGCCTCGTAGAAGGAGGCGTAGAAGCGGGCGAGCGACCCGAAGGCCGACCCGGTCGACTCGGGCTTTTGGGGGAGGTCGTCGTAGGCAAGAGTGGACATGGCGCAGTTATCCTTGTTGTTGCGCCTCCTCGGCTCTCCTCCTGACGACAGCGACCGCAGCTCGTCGCGATGCAGTGTTTTTATGCTGCACCGCCGAAGATAACGACGACGGCGTTGCGCCGCCAGCGGGGAAAACCGTAGGCCTCGCCCGCATTTCGTGCAGAGCTAACGCACCGTTTCGCGCATTTGGTGAATAGCGAAGCGAAATACCGCCCCGGGAGGCCCCTCGGCTCACGACCTTGCCGTGATACCGCACGGCTGCATGGCAGCGATGCTGCGATGCAGCATGAGGACAGATCATTTGAGTGAGGGATGCGCGGCGTCCCGGCTCGCGGCTCGCCAGGCCGGCCGGGAGGGCGGCGGGCCGGCGGGCGGCCGCGGCCCTGGATCGCAGGCACCGGATTGCTGGCGCGGATCGCTGGCGCCGCTGTGGGGGCACCAGCCGGTCGGATCGAACAGAGCGCCGATCGACGCGGAAGCGTCGACGGCGGGCCGGATCACCCGCGCGGTCTCGCGTCGTCAATCGCCGATAGTGAAGGAGCGGTAGTCGGTCGGGTCGAGACGCCGGCCGCGCTCGTCGGCGATCGGGCAGTACTGCGCGATCACCCGCTCGGCCTGAGCCATCCGGGCCCGGTAGAGCGCCGTGAAGAAGCGGTCGAGCAGACCCTTGCGGGGAACCGACGTGGTATCGGCCAAGGTGCCGACATGGTCGAGACTCAGAATCGACATGGCGCGCGTTCCTTTCGAACGACACACCTCCCTGGGGCATCTTTTTTCTTTCAGATTAGGGCTGCCGCGGCCCCCCGCGATGCGGACGAACCCGGATGGCCGGCGGCCCGTGCGCCGACACGACACGAATGCTCGCAAGCCATCGTTGCAGCGGAGCATCGTTTCGCCGCGCCCAGCGGCGGCAGCGTTTCCTGTCCAGATCCGCGACGGCGACATGGCGGCCATGCCGACATGCCGAGACACTCGGCGCCGCCATGCGAGCGCGGGCGGCATTGCGACCCCCTCGGGGCGCCATTAGGTTCGCGTCATGCCCTCGCGATTCCAGACCTTCGACGATCCGGCCGCGCCGGCCGCGATCGCGCCTCGCTTCGCGGCCTTGCGCCAGGAGCTCGCCCGCCGCGGCCTCGACGGCCTCGTGGTGCCGCGCCACGATCGCTTCCAGGGTGAGTATGTGGCGCCCGCCGACGAGCGCCTCGCCTGGCTCACCGGCTTCACCGGCTCGTCCGGCACCGCGATCGTGCTCGCCGACCGCGCCGTGCTGTTCGTCGACGGCCGCTACACGCTCCAGGCGGCCGAGCAGACCGACCCCGCGCTGATCGAGGTCGCGCATCTCGCCGACGGTGCCCCCACCGAGTGGATCGAAGCCAACCTGCCGGCCGGATTGCGGCTCGGCTACGATCCGTGGCTGCACACCGAGGGCAATGCCAAGGCGCTCGCCGCCGCCTGCGAGAAGGCCGAGGCGCGCCTCGTGCCGGTCGACGACAACCCGATCGATGCGGTGTGGCACGACCGCCCGGCGCCCCCGCTCGGGGCCGTGGTGGTGCACGACCCGCGCTATGCCGGCGAGCCGGCGACCGAGAAGCTCGCCCGCCTGCGCGAGACGCTGCGCGCCGAGCGCGCCGACGCCCTGGTGGTCTCCGACCCGCACGCCGTCGCCTGGCTGCTCAACCTCCGCGGCCACGACGTCGCCCACACGCCGATCGCCCATGCGGTCGTCGTGGTGCCGCGCGACAACGAGGCGATCCTTCACGTCGATCCGCGCAAGGTCGAGCCCGCCGTCCACGAGGCGCTGGCGGGGCTCGCGACGGTGGCGCCGATCGAGACCTTCGCGGCCACCATCACGCGGCTCGCCGCCGACGGCGCCGCCATCCGGCTCGACGAGGCGACCGCCCCCGACGCCGTCTCTCGCCTGGTGCGCGAGGCCGGCGGCCGGCCGGTGCGCGGCGCCGATCCGATCGCCTTGATGAAGGCGACCAAGAACACCACGGAGATCGACGGCACCCGCGCGGCGCACCAGCGCGACGGGGCGGCGCTCGTCCGCTTCCTCGCTTGGCTCGACGAGGCGGCCGCGACCGGCACGCTGACCGAGATCGACGCGGTGGAGGCGCTGGAGCAGTTCCGCGCCGACACCGGCGAGCTGCGCGACATCTCGTTCCCGACCATCGCGGGCGCCGGGCCGAACGGCGCCATCGTGCACTACCGGGTGACGCGGCGGTCCAACAGAAGGCTGGCGCCGGGCGAGCTGTTCCTGGTCGATTCCGGCGGCCAGTATCTCGACGGCACCACCGACGTGACCCGCACGGTGGCGATCGGCACCCCTACGGCGGAGATTTGCGACCGCTTCACCCGCGTGCTGCGCGGCCACATCGCCATCGCCCGCGCGGTGTTTCCGGACGGCGTCTCGGGGGCGCAGCTCGACGGCTTCGCCCGCGCCTTCCTGTGGCAAGCCGGGCTCGATTTCGAGCATGGCACCGGGCATGGCGTCGGTAGCTACCTGTCGGTGCACGAGGGCCCGGCGCGGATCTCCAAGTATGGCGGCACGCCGCTCGCCCGCGGCATGATCCTCTCCAACGAGCCCGGCTACTACAAGGCCGGCGCCTTCGGCATCCGCATCGAGAACCTGGTGCTGGTGGTCGAAGCGCCAGTCCCGGACGGCGCCGAGAAGGCGCTGAACGCCTTCGAGACGCTGACGCTCGCGCCGATTGATCGCCGGCTGATCGTGCCCGCCATGATGACGGCCGACGAGATCGCCTGGCTCGACGCCTACCACGCCCGCGTGCGCGACACGATCGCGCCGCTGGTGGAGGCATCGACCGCCGAGTGGCTGGTGCGCGCGACGCTGCCGCTGATGGCGGGCTGAGCCCACGTCTCACACCACAGGAGCCTCGCGATGCCCACGATCCTCGTCACCGGCGCCAGCCGCGGCATCGGCCTCGGCCTGGTCGACAGGCTCGCGGCCCGGGGTGACCGTGTGCTCGCCTGCGCCCGCGATCCGGCAACGCCAGCGCTCGCCGAACTCACGGCGCGTCACGCCGGGCGCGTCAGCGCGCATCGTCTCGATGTCGGCGACGACGCCTCGGTGGCGGCCCTCGCGGCGGCTCTCGACGGGCAGCCGCTCGACGTGCTGATCAACAATGCGGGCCTGCGCGGCCCGCGCCGACAAAGCGCTCTGGACATGGATTTCGACGGCTTCGCCGAAACGCTCGCCGTCAACACGCTGGCGCCGTTGCGCGTCGCGCAGGCGCTGCTGCCGAACCTGCGGGCCGGCGAGCGGCCGCGCATCGTCACCGTGTCGAGCATCATGGGCCAGCTCGCCACCGCGCCGCCCGGCGACGTCGCCTACCGGGCCTCCAAGGCGGCGGTCAACAAGGTGATGCAGGGGCTGGCGGCGGAGCTGCGCCCGTCCGGCATCATCGTCGTGGTCGTGCATCCCGGCTGGGTGAGGACCGACATGGGCGGCGCCGGCGCGGCCCTCACGGTCGAGCAGTCCACCCGCGGCCTCGTCGCGATGATCGACGGCCTGACGATGGCCCAGACCGGCGGCTTCTTCGACCACGACGGCAAAAGCCTGGAGTGGTGAGGAGGAGCCGTTTCCGCCCTCGACTCCGTCATGGCCGGGCCGGCGCAGGGCGCCGCGACCCGGCCATCCATCATGCGAACAAGATGGATGCGCGGGTCTTCGCCCGCGCATGACGATCCAATGCGGGGCACGCAATGTGTGCATCCCATGGCGTGAGGCGGGACCCCAGGGCGACACGAGATGGAAGCCCTGGAGTCCCGCTTGCGCGGGACTGAGCGGAACGGCTGCCGCGACGGACAAGCCCCGGCATGACGAGGCGGGACCGCCGACATCCCGATCGTGATCAGGCTTTCGGCGTCTGGCCGATCTCGTGATCGGCGAGCAGCTCCAGCGCCCGCACCATCGCCGAGTGATCCCACTTGGAGCCGCCGCGCGCCGCGCAGGCGTTGAACAGCTCCTGCGCGGTCGCCGTGTTGGGCAGGCTCATCCCCATGGCGCGCGCCGCCGACAGCGCGAGGTTGAGATCCTTCTGGTGCAGCTCGATGCGGAAGCCCGGATCGAAGGTGCGCTTGACCATGCGGTCGCCGTGCAGCTCCAGGATGCGGGAGTTGGCGAAGCCGCCCATCAGGGCCTGCCGCACCTTGGCCGGATCGGCGCCCGCCTTGGAGGCGAACAGCAGCGCCTCGCCCACCGCCTCGATGGTGAGCGCCACGATGATCTGGTTCGCCACCTTGCAGGTCTGCCCGGCCCCGATGTCGCCGACCAGCGTGATGTTCTTGCCCATCAGCTCGAACAGCGGCTTCACCGTCTCGAACACGGCCGGCTTGCCGCCCACCATGATGGTGAGCGACGCCTGCATGGCGCCGACCTCGCCGCCCGACACCGGCGCGTCGAGATAATCGCAGCCGAGCGCCTCGATCTTCGCCGCATACGCCTTGGTCTCGATGGGCGAGATCGAGCTCATGTCGACGACGATCTTGCCCTTGGACAGTCCGGCCGCGATGCCGCTCTCGGCAAACAGCGCGGCGCCGACGTCCGGCGTATCCGGCACCATGACGATGACGATCTCGGACTTCTCCGCGACCTCCTTGGCGGACGCGCAGGCGATGCCGCCTTTGTCGGTCAGCTCGGGCTTCGGCGGCCGCAGGTCGTAGAGGAAAAGCTGATGGCCTCCGGCGATCAGGTGGGCCGCCATCGGCGTGCCCATGATGCCGAGGCCGACGAAGCCGATCTTGCTCATGTGCTGTCTCCTTCGGATGGTCGCGGCGGCCGGCGCCGGCACGGCTCCGACCGCCGAAGATGCAAGCGGAGCGTCGCGCTCAGCCGACCTTGAACTTGTCGCGCAGCGCCTGGGTGGCACCGCGGAACAGGCCGAGATCGCTGCCGACCGCGACGAAGCTGGCGCCCCAATCGAGATAGCGACGCGCCTCCGCCTCCACCCCGGTGAGGATGCCGGCCGCCTTGCCGGCCGCCCGGGTGCGATCGAAGATGTATCTGATCACCTCCTGCACCTCGGGATGCGCCGGGTTGGCGAGATGCCCGTAGGCGGCGGCGAGATCGTTCGGTCCGACGAACAGGCCGTCGACGCCGTCGACCGCCGCGATCGCGTCCACCGCCTCGACCGCCTTGCGGGTCTCGATCTGCAACAGCACCGTGATGTTGTCGTCGATGCCGGGAAAATAGCCCGCGGCATTGAGCGTGCCGTAGCGATTGCTGCGCTGGGCGATCGAGACGCCGCGGACGCCGCGCGGCGGATAGCGGGTGGACGCGACGGCACGCTCCGCCTCCTCGACGGACTCGACATAGGGAATCAGAAAATTGTGGAAGCCGATGTCGAGGAGCCGCTTGATGATCACCGGCTCGTTCCACGGCGGCCGCACCACCGGGGCCGAGGCGCTGTCCTTCAGCGCCATGAGCTGCGGCACCAGACTCAGCACGTCGTTGGGCGAGTGCTCGGCATCGAGCAGAATCCAGTCGAAGCCGGCGAGCCCCAGGATCTCGGTGGTGATCGGGCTGGCGAGCGACGCCCAGCAGCCGATCAGGCGCTTCTCGGCCCGAACATCGGCGCGGAACTGGTTGGGGAAAGGACGATACGGAGCGGTTGTCATGACAGGTGTCCGTGGGGGCGTGCGGGAGAGCGAGGATCAGCGGACCAGGCAGGGCCTCTTGCGGTCGAAGGTCCAGCCGGGAACGAGGAACTGCATGGCGGCGGCATCGTCGCGGGCGCCGAGGCCATGCGTCTTGTACAGCTCATGGGCCGCCGCGACCGCGTCCATGTCGAGCGAGACGCCGAGGCCGGGCGCGTCCGGGACCCCGATGCGACCGCCGACGATGCGCAGCGGCTCGCGGGTGAGGAACTGGCCGTCCTGCCAGATCCAATGGGTGTCGATCGCCGTCACCCGGCCGGGCGCCGCCGCCGCCACATGGGTGAACATGGCGAGCGACACGTCGAAGTGATTGTTGGAGTGCGAGCCCCAGGTGAGGCCGAAGTCGCGGCAGGTCTGGGCGACACGCACCGAGCCCTGAAGCGTCCAGAAATGGGGATCGGCGAGCGGGATGTCGACCGCCTGGAGCATCAGCGCATGCGCCATCTCGCGCCAGTCGGTGGCGATCATGTTGGTGGCGGTCGGCAGCCCGGTGGCGCGGCGGAACTCGGCCATCACCTCGCGGCCCGAGAAGCCGGCTTCGGCGCCGCACGGGTCCTCCGCATAGGCGAGCACGTCACCCAGGCCGCGGCACAGCCGGATCGCCTCGTCGAGCGGCCAGGCGCCGTTGGGATCGAGGGTGATGCGGGCGTCCGGGAAGCGCTGCTTGAGCGCCGTCACCGCGGCGACCTCCTCGTCGCCGGCCAGCACGCCGCCCTTGAGCTTGAAGTCGCGGAAGCCGTAGCGGGCTTCCGCCGACTCGGCGAGCCGCACCACCGCGGCGGGTGTCAGCGCCACCTCGTGGCGGAGCCGCTGCCAGTCGTCGCCCCCTTCGGGGGGCGCCTCGTAGGGAAGCGGCGTCCGGGTGCGGTCGCCGATGTAGAAGAGATAGCCGAGCACGTCGACGGCGTCGCGCTGCTGGCCTTCGCCGAGGAGCGCCGCCACCGGCACGCCGAGATGCTGGCCGAGCAGATCGAGCAGCGCCGCCTCCAGCGCCGTGACGGCGTGGATGGTGACGCGCAGGTCGAAGGTCTGCACACCGCGGCCGCCGGCATCACGCGCCGCGAAGGTGCTCCGCACCCGGTTGAGGATGGCGTTGTAGGCGCCGATCGGCTGGCCGGTGACGAGCGGCGCCGCATCCTCCAGGGTCTTGCGGATCGCCTCGCCGCCGGGCACCTCGCCGATGCCGGTGTGGCCGGACGAGTCGGTGAGGATCACCAGGTTGCGGGTGAAGAACGGGCCGTGCGCGCCGCTGAGATTGAGCAGCATCGAGTCGCGGCCGGCGACCGGGATCACGGTCACGGCGGTGACCACCGGGGTCCCGGCGGTGTCCTGGCGGGTCATGGGAGGTCCTTGCGGTTCGCGGTCACCCGGCGAATGGGCCGGCCCCGCGGCAGTGTGGCGAGCCGGCACCCGCGCTCCGAAGCGCGGGTGCGCGTCGCAGTCGGTCATTCGATGGAGATCTTGCCGTCCTCGATCACCTGCTTCCAGCGGGCGAGCTCCTGGGTCAAGAACGCGCGGAACTCCTCCGGCGTGTTGGCGACGATCTCGAAGCCGATCTCCTCCATGCGCGGCTTCACGTCGGCCGCATTGAGGGCGGCGGCGATCTCGGCGTGCAGCTTGGTCCTCACGTCGGCCGGCAGCCCCTTGGGGGCGGCGATCGCCTGCCACGAGAACACGTCGGCGCCGACGACGCCGGCCTCCGACAGGGTCGGCACGTCGGGCAGCAGCGGCGAGCGCTTGTCGCCCGTCACCGCGAGCACCCTAAGATTGCCGCCCTTGATCTGGCTGATCACCGCGTTGATGTTCTGGAACGACACGTCGACGTGGCCGGCGACGAGATCGCTGATCGCCGGGGCGCCGCCACGATAGGGAACGTGGAGCCCGGCGGTGCCGGTCTTCTGCCAGAACAGCGCCGCGGTGAGGTGGTCGGAGGAGCCGGCACCCGAGCTGGCGAACGACACCTTGCCGGGATTCTTCTTCAGCTCGGCGATCAGCTCGGCGACCGACTTCGCCGGGAACTTGGGCGTGGCGACCAACACGTTCGGGGCACGCACCGCCACGGTGAGCAGATCGAAATCCTTGAGCGGATCGTACTGGAGCTTCGGTTGCAGGAACGGATTGGTGGCGTAGACGCCGATCGAGGCGACCAGGAAGGTGTAGCCGTCGGGCTGCGCGCGGGCCACCGAGGTGGCCCCGATGGCGCCGGTCGCGCCGGAGCGGTTCTCCACCACGAAGGGCTGGCCGAGCTTCTCGTTGAGCTTCTGGGCCACCGTGCGGGCCACCATGTCGGTCGAGCCGCCGGCCGGGAACGGCACCACCACGGTGACGGCGTGATCGGGCCAGGGGCCGGCCGCCGCGGGGGCGGCCGCCGCCACGACGGCCGCCGTCGCGACCGCGAAGGCGGCCGTGAGCGCCACGGGCGTCCGTTTGGCGCGGGTGACGAGATCGAGCATCATGGATTCTCCTCCAGCAGAGATCCGGTCGGCCGCGGGCCGACGGCAGCCTCAGGTCACGGGTGCGGACAGAACACGGCGAGGGTCACGGCGCGATCCCGGGCGAGCGACAGACCCGAGCCCGCCGTCGGGATCGCCTCGGATGCGGAGCGGCCGGGCCGCGGGGAGCAGGTCATCACCTTGCCTCGAACGGTTGCAGGGCGGCGGGGCTCCGGGATGCGACAGGTGTGCTATCATCATATGTTGTCATATGACTAGATCCGCGGCTACCATGGCCCATGGCCTGATGTTCACTCAATAGGCAACAATACGCAGGTGGTCAAAGCACCGCAGGTCTTCCCCGTTTTATTGTATGATGTATGATGACATGATCCTGAGTAAAATGCCGCTGTGAGGCCAGCCGCCATGACCCCCCCTGCCCCGGACACGACGCGCGCGACAGCGTCGCCGACCGAATCCCCGGACGGAACGACGTCACCGGCCGCTCCCGCCGAGAGAAGCACCCCGCCCGCCGAAGCCGCGGCCGCGGCCACGCCCGACCGGCAGCGCCGCCCCAGCCTCGCCGAAACCGTGGTGGCCGCCATCACGGCGCGTATCCGCGGCGGCGCCTATCGCCCGGGCGACAAGCTGCCGACCGAGCAGGCCGTGATGACGGAGCACGGGGTGAGCCGCACCGTGGTGCGCGAGGCGATCTCGCGGCTCCAGGCGAGCGGCTTGGTCGCCACCCGGCACGGGATCGGCACCTTCGTGTGCGCCCCGCCCGTGGCCCCGGTCGAGATCGGCACCGTGGTGACGCTGCGCGACGTGCTCGCCATGCTGGAGCTGCGCATCAGCCTGGAGACCGAGGCGGCGGCGCTGGCGGCGCGGCGGCGCAGCGACGCGCAGCTCGCCGAGATGCAGCGCGCCGTCGAGGATTTCGAGGCCGAGATCGCGGCGGGCCGCAACGGCGTCGACGCCGACTTCCGTTTTCACATGCAGGTCGCGCTGGCCACCGGCAACCGCTACTTCGAGAGCATCTTCCGCCAGCTCGGCACCGCCACCATCCCGCGCACGCGGCTCGACACCACGCGCCTCGCGGCCGAATCCAGCGAGTCCTACCTGTCACGCACCAACCGTGAGCACGAGGCGATCCTCGACGCCATCCGCCGCGGCGATGCCGAATCGGCGCGCGCCGGCATGCGGATGCATCTCGCCAACAGCCGCGAGCGGGTGCGGCGGGCGAGCGAGGCGGCCGCTTCCGCGGAATGACGGCGACGCTTGGCCGCCGGAGGCCGCTGCGGCCGCCCCTTCACGCGGGTTTGATCGACAACTCGAGCCGGCGCAAGTTTCCGCGCCCGCCGGCTGCCTAGAATCGGTCCGCGAGGAAATCAGCCCCCGGGAGAAAACCAGCAGGAGACACAACACGACGGGGAGAGACCCGATGGCGACCTACCAGGTCCGCTTCTTCAAGACCCTGCTCAGCTCCGACGGCCATCCGTTCTGCTGCTTGCAGGATGTTCTCGAGATCAGGAATGCGGACACCCCCGACAGCGCCGTCGCGCAGGCCGAGCAAGAGTACGAGAGACTGCACAACGTCTCGCAGTGGAACCGCTGGGCCGATATCATCGAAGTATCCGAAGTCACGTGTCGACGTGCGACCCGGCGGCGGGCCGCAGCCCGGATGGCCACCGCCCGTGCGGCGTGATCGCACGGATGTCGCGGTTCGCGTCTGCACGTCGTGCCCGCATATCATGCCCGCACGTCGTGCCCGCACGGTCCGGCGCCCGTCGCGCCGGATCGAGAGCCCCGATCAGGCTCACCCCCTGATCGGGCTCGTCCCTGTGTGTGAGTCGGCGTTCTGTTGCAGAAGCGCGGTGTTGCAGGAGCGCGGCGGAGCACCCTCCGCACCGGAGGGAGCGCGGTCCCGTCAGGTCGGCCCCTCGCCCACCAATGCGAACCACTCGTCCTCGGTCAGCACGGTGACGCCGGCGTCGCGCGCCTTGGCGAGCTTGGAGCCGGCGCCCGGGCCGGCGACGAGATAGTCGGTCTTCTTCGACACCGAGCCGGCCACCTTGGCGCCCAGCCGCTCGGCCATCGCCTTCGCCTCGTCCCGTGTCATCTTCTCCAGCGTGCCGGTGAACACCACCGTCTTGCCGGCGACCGGCGTCGCGCTGCGCGGCGTCTCGGCCATCTCGATGCGGTCGAGCTCGGCCACCAGGCTCTCGACGACGCGGCGATTGTGCGCCTCGCCGAAATACTTCGCCACCGCGTCCACCACGGCGTCGCCGATCTGGTCGATGGCGTCCATCTCGGCCCGCGCCTCCTCGTCGCCGGCCGCGATGCGCTCCGCCGCCGCCGCGAAGGCGTCCCACGACCCGTAGGCGCGGGCGAGCTGGCGCGCCGTCGTCTCGCCGACATGGCGGATGCCGAGCGCGTAGACGAAGCGTTCGAGCGCGATGGTGCGGCGGGCGTCGATGGCGTCGAACAGGTTCTTCACCGAGACGCTGCCGAACCCTTCCTTGTCCTTCAGCTTCTTGAAGTTCGCCTCGTCGCGCCGGCGCAGCGTGAAGATGTCGGCCGGCTCGCGCACGGGAAGATCCTCGTCGTCGAAGAAGAAGGCGATCTGCTTCTCGCCCAGGCCCTCGATGTCGAAGGCGCGGCGTGACACGAAGTGACGCAGATGTTCCATCTTCTGGAACGGGCAGGCGAACTCGCCCGAGCAGCGCGCCACCGCACCGGCCTCGCCGCCGGCCGTGGTCTCGCGCACCAGCGGCGTCTTCAGCTCGCATCGGCAGTGGGTCGGAAACTCGTACGGCACCGTATCGGCGGGCCGCTTCTCGGTCAGCACCCGCACCACCTGCGGGATCACGTCGCCGGCCCGCTGGATCTCCACCGTGTCGCCGATCCGCACGTCGAGGCGGGCGATCTCGTCGGCGTTGTGCAGCGTGGCGTTCTGCACCACGACACCGCCCACCGTGACCGGCTCCAGCTTGGCGACCGGCGTGTGGGCGCCGGTGCGGCCGACCTGGATGTCGATGTCGCGCAGCAGCGTGGTGGCGCGCTCGGCCGGGAACTTGTGGGCGATCGCCCAGCGGGGCGTGCGCGACACGAAGCCGAGGCGCTCCTGCCAGTCGAGGCGATCGACCTTGTAGACGACGCCGTCGATGTCGTAGGCGAGGTTCGCACGCTCGAGTCCGATCTCGCGGTGGAACGCAATCAGCGCCTCGGGCGAGCCGCACAGCCGGGTCAGCGGATTGGTCTTGAAGCCGCAACCCTCGAACCACTTGATCATGCCGGATTGGGTGTCGGCCGGCATGGTGGCCATCTCGCCCCACGCATAGGCGAAGAAGCCGAGCGGGCGTGATGCCGTCACGGCGGGGTTCTTCTGGCGCAGCGATCCGGCCGCCGAATTGCGCGGATTGGCGAACACCGGCTCGCCCGCCGCCCGCTGCTGCTCGTTGAGCGCCAGGAACGCCGCCTTGGTCATGTAGACCTCGCCGCGCACCTCGCACACCGCCGGCAGGGACTTGCCGGTCAGGCGCTTCGGCACGTCGGCCAGCGTGCGGATGTTGGCGGTCACGTCCTCGCCTTCGGTGCCGTCGCCACGCGTCGCCGCGCCCACCAGCTCGCCCTTCTCGTAGCGCAGCGACATCGACAGGCCGTCGATCTTCGGCTCGGCGCTGAAGGCGATCGCCGCGTCCGGCGGCAGGTTGAGGAAGCGGCGGATGCGGGCGATGAACTCGGCCACGTCCTCGTCCGCGAAGGCGTTGTCGAGCGACAGCATCGGCACCGCATGGCGCACCTTGCGGAACCGCCCGGTCGGCGCGGCGCCGACCTTTCGCGATGGAGAATCGGTCCTGATCAGCTCCGGAAAGCGCGCCTCGATCGCCGCATTGCGGAGGCGCAGCGCGTCGTACTCGGCATCCGAGACGGTCGGCGCGTCGTCCTGATAGTACCGGCGGTCGTGCGCCGCGATCTCCTCGGCGAGCCGCGCGAGCTCGGTGGCGGCCTCCTGCTGGGTCAGAGAGTCGACCGGAGTGACAGTGTCGATGCGGGAAGTCGTTTTTGCCACGAATGCTCAGCCTCGTCATGGCCGGGCTTGTCCCGGCCATCCACGTCTTCGTCGCGGCGGACTCTAGAGCAGAATCCGATCCAACTGGATTGGATCCTGCTCCGGAAATCCGTGCGTGGTCGCATTTTCGACGGCGAACCGGCGTCCGCTTCGCCGGAAATGCTCAAGCGGCGTGGATGGCCGGGACAAGCCCGGCCATGACGGCGCACGAGGGCTGGGGCGGCCGTGGCCCCCGGAACGAACACCAAAAAACCGAATGACCGGCACCGACATCACCCCGCCGCATCGAGCAGGCGGTCGGCGGCGGCGCGCGCCTCCGCGGTGATCTCGGCGCCCGACAGCATGCGGGCGATCTCCTCGCGCCGGGTGTCGGCATCGAGCACCGCCACCCGGGTCGCCACCCGCTTGCCGCGGTCGAGCGCCCCCTTGCTGATCAGCAGGTGCCGGCCGGCACGGGCCGCCACCTGGGGCGCATGCGTCACCGCGATCACCTGGACGCGCCGCCCGAGCCGGGCGAGCCGCACCCCGATGGCATCGGCGACGGCGCCGCCGACCGCCGTGTCGATCTCGTCGAACACCAGCGTCGGCGCCGAGCCACGGTCGGCGATCACCACCTTGAGGGCGAGCAGGAAGCGCGACAGCTCGCCACCCGACGCGACCTTGACGAGCGGCCCCGGCGTCGTGCCCGGATTGGTCTGCACGTGGAACTCGACACGGTCGATCCCGTGCGGGCCGGGCTTGTCCGCCTCGCCGGCGATCGCGGTGGCGAAGCGGGCGCGCTCCAGCTTCAGCGGCTTCAGCTCGGCGTTCACCGCCTTGTCGAGCGCCTCGGCGGCCCGCCGCCGCCGGCTCGACAGCGCCGCCGCGGCGGCGTCGAAGCGCTCCGCCAGCGCGGCCGCCTCCTTCTCCAGCCGCGCCAGTTGCTCGGCGCCCGCATCCATGCGGGCGAGATCGGCCGCATGGCGCTCCGCCAGCGCGGCGAGCGAATCGACCGCCACATTGTGCTTGCGGGCGGCGGCGCGCAGCGCGAACAGCCGCTCCTCGATGCGCTCCAGGGTGGCGGGATCGTGCGCCGCCGCGGCGAGCGACGCCTCGACCTCGCGGCGCGCCTCGTCGAGCGCCCCGAGCGCCGCATCGATCGCCGTCACGGCCGGCGCCACGAAGGCGGCCCCGCCCTGCCGGCGCTCCAGGCGCCGCAGCGCGGCGGCGAGCGCCGTCACCGGCGATTGCGGTCCCGACACCACGGCGAGCGCGTCGCGCAGATCGTCGGCCACCTTCTCGGCCTGCATCATGGTGGTGCGCCGCTCGGCCAGCGTGGTCTCCTCGCCGGGCTCGGGCGCCAGCTTGGTCAGCTCGTCGACCGCATGGCGCAGCCAGTCGGCCTCGCGCTGCGCCCGCTCCACCTCGGCCCGCTGGGCGGCCAGCGCCGCGTGGGCGTCGCGCCGCGCCACCCACAGGCGGCCGACCTCGTCGGTCTCGCGCTCGAGCCCGCCATAGGCGTCGAGCAGCCGGCGGTGGCTCGCGGTATCGACGAGAGCGCGGGCATCGTGCTGGCCGTGGATCTCGACCAGCATCTCGCCGAGACTCTTCAGCACCTGCACCGACACCGGCTGATCGTTGACGAAGGCGCGGGTGCGGCCGTCGGCGAGCTGGACGCGGCGCAGGATCAGCGCATCGTCGGTCGCGATGTCGTTGCCGGCGAGCAGCGCATGCACCGGATGGTCGGCGGCCGGCTCGAACACCGCCGTCACCTGCCCCTGCTCGGCGCCGTTGCGCACCAGGGCGGCGTCGCCGCGGGCCCCGAGCGCCAGCGCGAAGGCATCGAGCAGGATCGACTTGCCGGCGCCGGTCTCGCCGGTGAGCACCGCGAGCCCCGCCCCGAAATCGAGATCGAGCCGATCGATGAGGACGATGTCGCGGATCGAGAGGCGGGCCAGCATGTTTCGTCCACTCGTGAGCCGCACGCGGACGGCGCCGGGGCCGGACCGGCCCGAGCGCCGGCGTGACGCCGCGGCGTCCGCGCGTCTCTACAAGAACGCGAACGGCCGGGACAAGCCCGGCCGTCGAACAAATTCGCAACTCGCCCCGCTGGCCGCGACTGCGGCGCGGTCTCTCAGCCCAGCCCGACTTTCTTGAAAGCGCGGCTGATCCACGAGCCCTTGTTCTCCGACGGCTCGAAGCCGCCGCCCTTCACCAGCCTGTAGGCGTCCTTGTACCACGGACTGTCCGGGAAGTTGTGGCCCAGCACGGCGGCGGCGGTCTGCGCCTCGTTGGCGATGCCGAGCATCATGTAACACTCGGTGAGGCGCATCAGCGCCTCCTCGACATGCCGGGTCGTCTGATACTGCGTGACCACCACCTTGAAGCGGTTGATGGCGCCGATGAAGTTCTTCTTCTCCATGTAGTAGCGCGCGACCGCCATCTCCTTGGCGGCGAGATGGTCGCGGCCGACCTCGATCTTCTTGCGCGCCTGCTGGGCGTATTCCGAGGTCGGATACTTGCGGATCACCTCCTCGAGCGCCTGGATGGCCCGCTCGGTGCGGGTCTGGTCGCGCGTCACGTCGGGGATCTGGTCGTAATGGGAGGCGCCGATCAGATACTGGGCATAGGCGACGTCGGGGCTGCCCGGATGCATGGAGACGTAGCGCTTGGCGGCGCCGATCGCCTCCTCGTACTGCTTCGTCTCGTAGTAGGAATACGCGGTCATCAGCAGCGACTTGCGGGCCCAGTCGGAATACGGGTGCTGGCGGTCGACCTCCTCGAACTTCTTCACCGCCTCCTTGGCGGAGCCCTTCTCGTTCAGCAGGTAGACGCCTTCGTTGTAGAGCTTGTCGGCGGGCAGCTCCGGCCCCATGTCGTCGTCGTTGCTGCCGAACAGGTTGGAGAGGCTGCTGCACCCGGCGAGCAGAATCAGCAGCGGCAGGATCGCCAGCAGGCGCCCGCGCTCCCGGCGCTGCGGGTGCCGGGACGACCGCCCGGACGATCCGCGGTCCGACGAATTACGAATCACGCCTCAGCCCCCTCGGCCCGCGCCGCGCGTCCCTGTGCCGGGCCGCGATGGATCGACGCTCGGTTGTCCC
Source organism: Rhodoplanes serenus (assembly GCA_009720755.1). Taxonomy (GTDB): domain Bacteria; phylum Pseudomonadota; class Alphaproteobacteria; order Rhizobiales; family Xanthobacteraceae; genus Rhodoplanes; species Rhodoplanes serenus. Next base: position 387,286 of record WNKV01000002.1, on the reverse strand, counting down.
CTGTCGGAGCACTTGAACGCGACATTCGGCCGGGATTGTGGCGGCCGCCCTGTTCGTCCGGGCCCTTGTGGCGCCACGGCCACACCGAACCCGACGACGAGCGCCCCGCAGGCGATCCGGCCCACGAGGCGCAGTCGGTGTCTCTGACGTCCGTGTCTCTGAAAACCCGCGTCTCCGAAGGACCGGCAGGCCCGGTCAGGACACGTCGGGGCCGTAGGCCGGCGCCGCGACGCCGGTGGTCAGCTCGGCGCGGCCCCGAACGGTCTTGCGGGCCAGCGCGACGGCGTCGACCACCGTCCAGGCCGAGCGGTCGGCCATCAGGGCCGAGAGCACCGCGTGATTGAGCTTGTGGCCGCCGCAGACCGATCGGTAGACCCCGAGAAGAGGGGCACCGGACAGCGCCAGGTCGCCGATCGCATCGAGCGCCTTGTGGCGCACGAACTCGTCGGCCCAGCGCAGACCATCGGGGTTGAGGATGCGGTTGTCCGCGACCACAAGGGTGTTCTCGAAGCTGGCGCCCAGCGCATAGCCGGCGCTCCACAGCTTCGCCACGTCGCTCATGAAGCCGAACGTGCGGGCGCGGGCGATCTCGCGCCGGAAATGCAGAGGATCGAGGTCGAAGGCCATGCTCTGGCGGCCGATCAGGGCGTGATCGAAGGCGATCTCGATCTCGAACCGCATGCCGCGGTCATAGGGGCGCAGCTCGCCATAGGAGCGGCCGTTGGCGACCCGAACCGGCTTCAGCACCTTGATGAAGCGGCGCGGCGCCGCGGTCAGCTCCAGGCCGACGCGATCGATGGCGGTGACGAAGTCCTCGGCGCTGCCGTCCATGATCGGCACCTCGGGACCGTCGACCTCGACGACGGCGTTGTCGATGCCGAGGCCCGACAGCGTGGCGAGCACATGCTCGGCGGTCGAGCACAGCGGGCCGGAGGCATCGCCGATCACGGTGGCGAACTCGGTGGCCACCACCGAGCGCACGTCGGCCCGCACCTCCTGGTCGGGGCGGCCGTCGCGACCGGGCCGGACGAACCGGATGCCGGTGCCGGGCTCGGCGGGATGCAAGGTGAGGGTTGCAGGAACGCCGGAATGCACGCCGATCCCCGATACGGTCACGTCGGAGCGCAGCGTCACTTGTCGGCCGGATTTCATGCCTGAACGTCCCAATCCAAAACTACAGCGCGCCGCCGGCTTACACGCGGCCGTCCGTCGAGTTTTCCCCCACGGGACGTTGCAGAGCGCCGAAACACCTGTCGCTGTTCTGCTCGCGCTCAGGCTGCCGCGTTCCGGCCCAACTCTGTCCCCGTGCCGTCAGGAACATTAACCCTATGGTCCGGCAGCGCCAATTCACGCTTTCTTACCGATTGTTACCTGGATTTCGACGGGTTTCGACCGGGTTTCGGCCACGAAAAAAGGAGGAAAACCGTCCTGATCGGCGGATGGGACGCTTGCGGCGTGGCGGCAGCGCCACACCCCTGTGACCGGATCGCCGGCGGCCGGATCGCGCCTCCGGGTGCACCAGGCCGCGTGCCGTGCCGATGGATTGCGGCGAATCGATGCGCCGGCCGGGGAATCGGACGGATCGCGACGCCGAATCGCTCCTCCGGGACGCCGGCGGCAGCCGGGCAGACGAGATCCGGCCGGTGGTGACGCCCGCGGCGGCGCACCGTCGCAACATCCGAAACGAGAGCCGGCTGATCGGCTCGGGATCCGACACTCTCCCGTGGGGAGAGGTGAAAGCCGAGCCACTCGCCGCGCCGCGAGCCAATTAAACGGATGGCGTCTGGCTGGAGCAGACGAGACGGGCCCTCAAAACGCGAAATGGCCGGGCGCGGGGCCCGGCCATTTCTGGCGAACCGTCCGGAGGCAGTCGGACGATTCGCTGGCGGCTCGTGACGGGTGGGCGCCGGCGGGCGCCCTCCCCTCCGGAACACGGCGCGCGATCAGTTCGCCTGCCGGCGCAGGAAGGCCGGGATATCGAGCTGATCCTCGTCGTGCTGGGTCGGCAGCGGCGCCGGCCGGCCGTGCATGTCGAGTCCCTGCGGCGCCTGCGGAGCCTGGGGCGCCGGCGCCGCCGGGCCCGGACGGCGGGCATAGTCGGACACCGGATCGGCGGTGCGCGGCATCCGCGGCATCGGCCGATCGGGCCGCTCCTGCGGCGCGGTCCGCATCTGCGGCGGGGCCTGCGGCCTCGGCTCCGCCGGCCGCGCCTCGTCCTCGCGACGGCCGAGGCCGACGGCGGCGAGGCGCTGCAACAGGGTCATCCGGCGCTTCTCCGGATGCTCGTCGCCGGCCGGGTCGCCGCGCTGGGCGCGCAGCTCGTTCTGGGCCGGCAGCGGCAGCTCGTCGATCCGCGGCATGCGGGGCGGCCGACTCGCCGGCCGCTCGGGCTGCGGCGGGATGAACACCGCCGGGGGCGCCTCCTCGGCCATCGGGGGCTCGGCCCCGAGGGCATCCGGGAAGAAGGTCGGCTTCGGCTGGATCGGCCGGATGGTGACGTCCTCGATCTCGCGCGGCGCCAGGGCGTCGGCCACCGCCGCGGTGGCGACGGCGTCGATGCTCGACGGACCCGCCGGATCGGCCGGGATCAGCGGCTGGATGGCGGCGCGGTCGGCGGCGGTCGGCCCGGCCTGGTCGATGCGGTCGGCGATCCGCTTGTTGTCGGCCCGCATCCGCTCGGCGAGATCGGCGATGCGCGACTCGTGGGCGGCCGCCTGGGCATTGGTCGGCCCGGCCGGCACCCGCGGCGCGAAGGCGTCGAGGCCCGGCAGGGCCTGCGGCTGCTGGCCCGCCAGCATCACCTGATCGACCCCGGTGGCGACCACCGAGACGCGGATGACGCCTTCCAGGCTTTCGTCGAAGGTGGCGCCGACGATGATGTTGGCGTCGGCATCGACCTCCTCGCGGATGCGGGTGGCGGCCTCGTCGACCTCGTACAGCGTCAGATCCTTGCCGCCCGTGATGGAGATCAGGAGCCCGCGGGCGCCCTTCATCGAGACGTCGTCGATCAGCGGGTTGGCGATCGCCGCCTCGGCGGCGCGCAGCGCCCGCTTCTCGCCGGTCGCCTCGCCGGTGCCCATCATCGCCTTGCCCATCTCGCGCATGACGGCGCGGACGTCGGCGAAGTCGAGGTTGATCAGCCCTTCCTTGACCATCAGGTCGGTGATGCAGCCGACGCCCGAGTAGAGCACCTGGTCGGCCATCGCGAAGGCGTCCGCGAAGGTCGTCTTCTCGTTGGCGATCCGGAACAGGTTCTGGTTCGGGATGATGATGAGGGTGTCGACCACCTTCTGAAGCTCGGCGATGCCGTTCTCGGCCAGCCGCATGCGGCGCTGGCCCTCGAAGTGGAACGGCTTCGTGACGACGCCGACCGTCAGGATGCCGAGCTCGCGCGCCGCCCGCGCCACCACCGGCGAGGCGCCGGTGCCGGTGCCGCCGCCCATGCCGGCGGTGACGAACACCATGTGGGCGCCGGTGAGGTGGTCGCGGATCTCGTCGATCACCTCCTCGGCCGCGCTGCGCCCGACGTCCGGCTGCGAGCCGGCGCCGAGGCCCTCGGTGGCCTGCACACCCATCTGGATGATGCGCTCGGCCTGCGACATGGTCAGCGCCTGAGCATCGGTGTTGGCGACGACGAAGTCGACGCCCTGGAGGCCCCCGCGGATCATGTTGTTGACGGCGTTGCCGCCGGCGCCGCCGACCCCGAACACGGTGATCCGCGGCTTCAATTCCCGGATATCGGGGATCTTCAAGTTGATGCTCATGGCTGCCTCTTCGGTGCGGTGGCGTCGCGGACGCCGCCGGGTCTCGCCGGTCCGCCGCCGGCGAAGTTCGTCGAATCCATCCGGGTCATCAGAAGCTCTCGCGTAGCCATTGCCCGACCCGAGTGAAATATCCGCTCGCCCCCGATCGGGACCGATGGGCCCGACGCGGATCGAAATGCTCCAAGTGGGCCACCTGGGGATAGACCAGGAGCCCGGCGGCGACCGCAAAGGCCGCGCCCTTGGCACCCTCTGGCAGCCCGGCCACGCCGAGCGGCCGTCCAACCCGGACCGGACGTCCGAGGATGCGCGCGGCGAGCTCCGAGAATCCGGTCAACTCGCTCGCCCCGCCGGTGACGATGACGCGGCCGCGCGGCTCGGCCGCGAACGGCGACGCCGCCAGCCGGTCGCGCAGCATCTCCAGGATCTCCTCCACCCGCGGCTTGACGATCCGCGTGAGAGTCGCCCGGGAGACGAACTGCGGCGGCTCCCGATCGTCGCCCGGAACCGCCGGAACGGCGATCATGTCGCGATCATCCATCGCGCCACCGAGCACATTGCCATAGAGCGTCTTGATTCGCTCGGCGTCCGGGACCGTGCAGGAGAGCCCCCGGGCGAGGTCCATGGTGACGTGCTGGCCGCCGAGCGCGAAGCCGTCGGCATGCACGAAACGCCCGCCCGAGAACACCGCGAGCGTCGTCGTCCCCGCCCCCATGTCGACCACCGCGGCGCCGAGCTCGGCCTCGTCGTCGGCGAGCGCCGCCAGCGCTGCGACATAAGGACTCGCCACCATCGCCTCGACCGACAGATGGCACCGCTCGATCGCCAGCATCAGGTTGCGGGCCGCCGCGGCGTCCGCCGTCAGCACATGCATGTCGACGCCGAACCGCTGGGCCAGCATGCCGCGCGGATCACGGATGCCGCGCTCCTGGTCGATGGCGTAGCCGATCGGCACCGAGTGCAGCACCACCCGCCCCGGCCGCACCGACATGCGGCTGCCGGCCGAGAGCACGCGGGCGATGTCGCCCTCGCGCACCGTGCCGGGCACGTCCACCGACGCGGCGAACAGCTCGCTCGACGGCCGCCCGCAGGACAGCGACACGATCACCGCCTCGACCTGGCAGCGCCCCGCCCGCTCGGCGAGATCGACGGCCTGGCGGATCGCCACCTCGGCCTCCGCCAGCTCGGCGACGCGGCCACCCTTGAGGCCGCGCGACTCGGTGTGGCTGAAGCCGATCACCTCGATCGCATGGGTGCGCCGGCGCAGCACGTCGGGCGGCGGCTGCGGCGTCAGGCGGGCGATCAGGCAGGCGATCTTGCTGGTGCCGACGTCGAGCGCGGCCACCACCGCGCTGCGCCGCGGCGACAGCGGCTTCATCTTGGGCGCCAGGCCGAACTGAAGGTCACTCATGCGGCGCCTCCCTTCGGCTTCGGGCGTTTGGCCTTGAGGGCCTCGTCGCGGGCCTGGGCGGCGCTGTCGGAGAGCCGCACGGTGATGCGATCCGGCAGACGGAGATCCACCACGGTGATGTCGCGCGACAGGAGCTTCTTGTCGCGTTCGAGCGAGGCGAGACGGTCGAGCGCCGCCGGCACGTCGGTCTCCGGCAGGCGGATGTCGATGCCGTTCTTGAGCTTGAGGTTCCAGCGCCGCTCGCCGACCAGCACCGAGGCGCGGACCTGATCACGAAGATCGGGATGGCGATCGAGCAGCGCCAGGAAGTCGCGGGCCCGCCGCTCGGCGCCGGTGCCGACCACGAAGGGCAGCGCCATCACGCCGCGCGACAGATAGGCTTCGAGCACGGTGCCGTCCGCCGCGATGACGTGGACCTGGCCGTCGCGCTGCCACAGCGCGAAGGCGCGGCGCTCGACGATGTCGATGGCGACCCGGTCCGGATAGAGCTTCTGGACGGTGGCGTCGCCGACCCACGGATTGGCCTTGAGGCGATTGCGCGCCTCGGCGGCGTCGAGGAACAGCAGCGACGAGCGGCCGGTGATGCCGGCGATCGCCAGCACCTCGTCGCGCGACAGATGCTTGTGGCCGGTGAGCGCCACCCCGGCGATGCGGAAACCGGCTGCGTTGGCGGCCATGTCGCGGACATCGGCGAACCACGCCGTGACGACCGGGGTGTGACCGCCGAGCACGACGCCCGACCCGATGCTGGCCGCGAAGATCAGCGCCGTGGCGCCGACGCCGGTGTAGCGCGGCAGCCGGAGCCGCTCCAGCGCCCACACCAGGCGCTCGGCCTGGCGGCGGATGGTGGCCAGCGGGCCGAAGGTGGCGAACCGCCCCGCCGGCCGGTGGGCGGACGGACGGCGGCGTCGCGGGCTCGCCCCGCGCGCACGCGGCGATCCCCCGGGCGACCCTCGCCCGGTCAGCGACCCAAACTCGCGTCCTCCACCATCCATGCAACCAACTCTTCGAACGAGATGCCCGCATGCGCGGCCATTTCGGGCACCAGCGACGTCTCGGTCATGCCGGGCTGGGTGTTGACCTCCAGGCAGAAGAGCCCGGCCGTCCCCTCCAGACGGTCGTCGAACCGAAAATCGGCTCGGCTCACCCCGCGGCAGCCGAGCGCCTGATGCGCTCGGAGAGCCAGTGTTCGGACCTGTTGGTAAACATTCGGTTTAATTCTTGCCGGCAAGACGTGGGTGGAGCCCCCCGGCGCGTACTTGGCCTCGTAGTCGTAAAAGGCGACATTCGGAACGATTTCAATAACATCGAGGGCGCGATCGCCCATCACGGCGCATGTTAACTCTTTCCCAACGATGTAGCGCTCGCACAACACCTGCTCGCCATAGGGCCAGTCCGATCGGGTGAGCTCCTGGGGCGGGTGCTCGTGCGCCTCGGTGACGATGAACACGCCGACGCTCGACCCTTCGCAGACCGGCTTGATCACATAGGGACGCGGCAGGACGTGCGCCTTGGCGGCCTCGGCGCGCGACACCGTCACCCCTTCCGGCACCGGAACACCGGCGGCCGCGAGCGCCACCTTGGCGGCATCCTTCTGCATGGCGAGCGCCGAGGCCAGCACCCCCGAATGCGTGTAGGGCACCTGCATCACCTCCAGGATGCCCTGGATGGTGCCATCCTCGCCCGGGCGGCCGTGCAGCACGTTGAGGGCCACGTCGGGCTGCACGGAGGCGAGCACCGCGGCGATGTCGCGGCCGACGTCGATGCGGGTGACGCGGTAGCCGCGCGCCTCCAGGGCCGCCGCGCAGGCGGCCCCCGAGCGCAGGCTGACCTCGCGCTCCGACGACCAGCCTCCCATCAGAACGGCGACGTGCTTGCTGCCCATGTTCGTGGTTCCTCTTCCACTCGCCGCGGCGGCGCGCCGCCCGGCCCGTGACCCGATTCGGTTCGGCCGGTATAAGCGAATCGCGCCTGAACCGCGCCCCCGAACAAACCGCAGGCCGCGGAGGGCTGATGATCGGACTGTGGCTCGAACTGCCGACCTTAGCGCTGTTCGCCGTGCTGACCCTGGGGTACGGCGCCACCGGGGCCGTGATCACCTGGCTCGCGGTCGCCTCGCCGGTCAGCCCCTGGATCAAGAGCTTCACCGGCGTGGTGGCGCCGTTCATGGCCACCGTGAGCGTGCTGTTCTCGCTGCTGACCGGCTTCCTGGCCGGCGACATCGCCGACCGCAACCGGCAGGCGTGGCGCGCCGTCAACGGCGAGGCGAGCGCCATCGTGATGGTCAATACCCTGAGCATCGCGGCCGCCTCCGACATGGCGGCGATCCGTGCTCAGCTAAGGACCTATGTGGACAGCGTGCTGAAAGACGAATGGCCCGCCATGGCGGAGGGCCGGCGCTCGGCCGCGACCGGGACGGCGCTGCGCGACCTGCTGCGCGAGGTGGCCGAGCCGGCGATCGCCCGCGATGCCGGCCAGACCGTGCACGCCGCACTGCTCAACGCGGTGATCCGCGTCCGCGACGCCCGCGCCGACCGGCTCGCCCTCGCCTCCGACCAGACCAACGACGTGAAGTGGCTGACCGTGCTGGCGCTCGGCCTGGTGACCCAGATCGCGGTGGCGCTCGTTCATCTCGACAAGCCGCGCGCCAAGGTCGCCGCCATGGCGGTGTTCACCCTCGGGGCGGTCATCGCGCTCGGCCTGGTGGCGCTCCAGGAGTATCCGTTCAGCGGCCATATGCGGGTGTCGCCGATGCCGCTGGAGCGGGCCCTGGCGCTGATCACGCCGCCCGGCGGCTGATCCCGCCACCCGGCGCCCGCGCCCGCCACCGACGAGCCGACGCGGAAAAAGCCGACGCGGAAAGAGCCGGCGCGGACCTCGGCAGCCATCGCGGCCGAGACGGCCGGGCCGTCAGGCGGGCGAAACCTGCCTCAAGGCCTATCAGGAATTGTTTTTTATTATTCTACAACTATTGCGAGCCACCATGGCGTCGCCGGTGATCAGGCCGGCGCATCGACAGCGCTGGAGCGCCGCCATGAACACCTGGGTCGGTCTGCCCGCCGGCAGCTTTCTCGGCATCCTGCTGCTGCTGTTCGCCACCGGCGCGGCCCTGCTGGCATGGCTCGCCTTCCGCTCGCCGGTACGCGACAAGGTGCGCAGCCTCACCGGCATCGCCGACTCGGTGTTCGCCTCGACGGCGGTGCTGTTCTCGCTGCTGGCCGGCTTCCTGGCCAGCGACATGGCCGATCGCAACCACCGCGCCTGGGTCGCCGTGAACACCGAGGCCGGCGCCGTCGCCACCCTGTACGCACTCAGCCGGTCGGAGGGCGCCGCCACCATCGCCGGCCCGCTGAAGCGCTACGCCGAGGCGGTGGTGACGGACGAGTGGCCCAAGATGGCGCAGAGCCAGCACTCCGCCCACGCCGAGACGGCGTTGCACGCGCTGATGCGTCACGCCAGCGATCCAGCCATGGCCCGGGAGACCAGCCCGGCGGTGCAGACCGCGCTGATCTCCGCGGTGCTGACCCTCGGCGAAGCGCGGGGCGAGCGCCTCGCTCTCGCCTTCAACCGCACCAGCCGCATCCAGTGGGTGAGCGTGCTGGTGCTCGGACTGGTGACCCAGCTCTGCATCGCGCTGGTGCATCTGGAGCGACCGCGCGCCCATGTGGCGGCCGCCGCGGTGTTCGCCCTGTCGGTGATCGTCGCCCTGTGGCCAATCGCTCTTCAGGAGCAGCCGTTCGCCGGCGCCCTCAGCATCGCGCCGTCGTCGCTGGAGCGGGCGGTGAGCCAGTTCGCGACCACGAGCTGACCGTCAGGCCGGAATGCCGATGCGCTTGATCTCCCAATCGAGCGTGATGCCCGAGGTCTCCTGCACGCGCCGCCGCACCGTCTCGCCCAGCGTCTCGATATCGGCCGCCGTCGCGTCGCCGCGGTTGATCAGGAAGTTGCAGTGCAGCTCGGAGACCTGGGCATCGCCGACCACGAGCCCGCGGCAGCCGGCGGCGTCGACCAGCTGCCAGGCCTTGTGGCCCGGCGGGTTCTTGAAGGTCGAGCCGCCGGTGCGGCTCTTGATCGGCTGAGTGGCCTCGCGCGCATCGGTGATCGCCGCCATCGCGGCCGCGATCTCGGCCGGATCGCCGGCCCGGCCCAGGAACAGCGCGCTCGTGAAGATCACGTCGTCGGCGACGCCGCAATGGCGATAGGTGAACTGCATGTCGGCATTCGAGAAGACGTGGAGGCGGCCGGCGCGGTCGACGCCGCGCGCCTCGATCAGCACGTCCTTGGTCTCGCCCCCATAGGCGCCGCCGTTCATGCGCAGTGCCCCGCCGATGGCGCCCGGAATGCCGCGATAGAAGGCGAGCCCGGCGATGCCGGCGTCCTGGGCGGCGCGCGCCACCTTGACGTCCGGCACGGCGGCGCCGGCGCGTATGCGGTAGCCCTCCTCGACGACGATGTCCGAGAAACCGCGACCGAGCCGGATCACCACGCCGGGCACGCCGCCGTCGCGCACGATCAGGTTGGAGCCGAGCCCGATCATGGTCACCGGAATGTCCACCGGCAGCCGCGCCAGCGCATAGGCGAGGTCGTCCTCGTCCTCCGGCACGAACAGCACCTGCGCGGGTCCGCCGACCCGGAACCAGGTGAGCGGCGCGAGCGGCGCGTTCGCCGTCAGCCGGCCCCGCAGGTCCGGCATCGCGTCACGAAGGGCGGGAAGGAGATCGGGGAAGGACATGGGTCACGCCCGGAATTCGAACGTCGTCATGGCCGGGCCTGTCCCGGCCATCCACGACATCAGCCGACGCCAGGAACAAGAACGTGGATGGCCGGGACGAGCCCGGCCATGACGAGCCAGTGCATCGAGGCTAGGATAACGCCGATCGAGAGTATCGACGCGTTCGTCATGCACAGCGGCTGGGTCTACATCCTCACGAACCACCCCAACGGCACGCTCTATGTTGGCGTGACCAACGATCTCGTCCGCCGTGTCGCCGAGCACCGCGAAGGCGTCGTTCCCGGCTTCACCAGACGATACGGCATCAAGCGCCTCGTCTATTTCGAGGGCTACGACGCGATCCGGGACGCCATTCAGCGCGAGCACAACATGAAGCACTGGCCACGCACCTGGAAGGTTCGGCTGATCCTCGCGACAAATCCTGAATGGAAGGACCTGTTCGAGACCCTGGTTTGAGATCTCGACCCGCCCCATGGTCTCTGAGCCGTCATGGCCAAGCTTGTCCCGGCCAGGCTTGTCTCGGCCATCCACGCACTCGCACGGCGTAGAGACCGGGCTCATCCCACGCACCCGGGAGAGCAGCCGGCGCCTCGAGGACGACCATGGATGGCCGGGACAAGCCCGGCCATGACGAGTGACGAGGATCGAGGCTGGCAGGCTCGATGCCCTCACCGGCCGATCCCGTCCAGCCACTGCGCCAGGAACGTCCGGCCGGCCGCCGCGGTGGCGGCGGCGTGGGTCGCGGCCTGGCGGCGCAGATCGCGCGGATCGAGGCCGGCCTTGCCCAGCTCGACCGTGTGGCCGACCAGCCAGGTCTCGATCGCCGCCGGATCGACCTCCACATGGAACTGGAGGCCGAGCACCGCAGGACCAATGGCGAACGCCTGCACCGGGCACGCGGCCGTGCTGGCGAGGCACGTCGCGCCGGCCGGCAGATCGAGATTGTCGCCGTGCCAGTGCAGCACCGGGGTCTCCTCGAAGGCGGCGAGGCCGGCCGCCTCGCCCTCGGGCGTGACGGTCAGCGGCGCGAAGCCGATCTCCTTCGTCGGCCCCGGCGCCACCTGGGCACCGAGCGCCGCCGCGATGAGCTGAGCCCCGAGACAGATGCCGAGCGTCGGCCGGCACGCCGAAAGGCGCGCGCCGATCGCGGCGATCTCACCGGCCAGGAACGGATAGGCGTCGCTCTCGTAGACGCCGATCGGCCCGCCGAGCACGACGACGAGATCGGGACGCAGCAGCGCGTCGGTGTCGAACGGCTCGAGCGGCGCCTCGCGATACTGCACCGCGTAGCCCCGTTCCGCGAGCAGCGGCACGAGCACGCCGAGATCCTCGAACGCGACGTGGCGGACGGCGAGACAGGTCGGCATCAGCGTGTCCAGGCGACCGGGCCGCGCGCCGCCAGCTCGGCCGGCAGCGCGTGGGCCCATTGGGTGATGTTGCCGGCGCCGAGGCAGACGACGTAGTCGCCCGCCCGCGCCATGTCGCGGACCAGGCCGGCGAGCGCCTGCGGCCCGTCGAGTGGCACCGCATGGCGGTGGCCGCGGGCCAGGATGCCGGCCACCAGGCTGTCGCGGTCGATGCCCGGAATCGGCGCCTCGCCGGCCGCATAGACCGGCGCCACCACCACCGTGTCGGCATCGTTGAAGCAGGTGCAGAACTGCTCGAACAGCGAGGCGAGCCGCGAGTAGCGGTGCGGCTGCATCACGGCGATCACCCGGCCGCGGGCGGTCTCGCGCGCCGCCTTGAGCACGGCGGCGATCTCCACCGGGTGATGGCCATAGTCGTCGATGATGGTGACGTCGTTCCAGACGCCGGTGCGGGTGAACCGCCGCCCCACCCCGGAGAAGCTGGCGAGCGCCTTGCGGACGCGGTCGTCTGGCAACCCGAGCTCGCGGGCGACCGCGATGGCCGCGGTGGCGTTGAGGGCGTTGTGGCGGCCCGGCATCGGCAACGCCAGGTCGGCGATCTCGTGGGCGGCACCGCCGGCGCGGTCGCGAAACACCACGGAGAAATGCGAGCGGCCGTCGCTGTGGTCGCCGTAGACCAGCCGGACGTCGGCCTGTGGGTTCTCGCCATAGGTGATCACCCGGCGGTCCTCGATGCGGCCCACCATGGTTTGCACCACCGGGTGGTCGATGCACATCACCGCGAAGCCGTAGAACGGCACGTTCTCGGCGAAGGTCTGGAACGCCTCCTGGACGGCCTCGTAGGTCTTGAAGTGGTCGAGGTGCTCGGGATCGATGTTGGTGACGACGGCGACGTCGGTCGGCAGCTTGAGGAAGGTGCCGTCGGACTCGTCGGCCTCCACCACCATCCAGTCGCCGGCGCCGAGCCGAGCGTTGGTGCCGTAGGCGTTGATGATGCCGCCGTTGATCACCGTCGGGTCGAAGCCGCCGGCGTCGAGCAGCGCGGCGACCAGCGAGGTCGTCGTCGTCTTGCCGTGGGTGCCGCCGATGGCGACGCAGCTCTTCAGCCGCATCAGCTCGGCCAGCATCTCGGCGCGCCGCACCACCGGCAGCCGCTTGGCCCGCGCCGCCGTCAGCTCGGGATTGTCGCGACGGATCGCCGAGGAGACCACCAGCACGGCCGCCCCGTCGACGTTCTCGGCGGCGTGCCCGACCGCGACCTTGACGCCCTTGTCGCGCAGACGCCGGACATTGGCGTTCTCGGCGACGTCGGAGCCCTGCACCGTGTAGCCGAGATTGGCCAGCACCTCGGCGATGCCGCTCATGCCGATGCCGCCGATCCCGACGAAATGCACCGGCCCGATGTCCTGCGGCAGCTTCATGTCGATGCCCTCCCCTCGGCGGACCACACGCGGCGCGGGTGGCGTTGTCACCTCTCCCCGCGGACGGAGAGAGGGAGGGCCGACGCCGTGCCAGACTGACGGTGGCCCGCGATCGCGGCCGTCGGTTTAGCGAATTCGGCGGCGCAGCACTACGGTTTTGCGGGCTCGGCCGGGGTCGGCGTGGCCGGCGGCATCAACCCGGCCACCCGCAGCACCAGCTCGGCCAGCCGGTCGGCGGCATCGAGCGCCCCGCTCCGGCGGGCCGCCGCCGCCATCCCGGGCAGCATCGCGGGGTCGGTGGCCAGCCGCGCGATCTCGGCGGCCAGCCGCTCCGGCGAGAAGGCGGCCTGCTTGATGCGCAGCGCCCCGCCGGCCTTCTCCAGCATGGCGGCATTCGCCATCTGGTCCTGGTCGAGCGCATGCGGCAGCGGCACCAGGATGGCGGGCCGGCCGATCGCCGCCAGCTCGGCCACCGTCGAGGCGCCGGCCCGGCTGATCACCAGGTTGGCGGCCGCGATGCGGGCCGGCAGGTCGCGGAAGAACGGCTTCACCTCGGCCGGAACCCCCATGCGGGCATACGCCTCTTCGACGGTCGGCACGTCCTCGTCACGCGCCTGCTGCACCACCTGGATGCGCGAGCGCACCACCACGGGCAGCAGCTCGACCGCCGGCGGCACGATGTCGGCCATGATGCGGGCGCCCTGACTGCCGCCGAACACCAGCAGGCGGAACGGCTGATCGGGGCCCGGATAGGGCTCCGCCGCCGCCGTCAGCACGGCGGGCCGGACCGGATTGCCGGTGTGGGTGCTTTTCGCGGCGAGGCGGGGATCGTGGCCGAAGAGGCCGGGGAAGCCGGTCGCGATGGCGCTCACCCGGGGGGCGAGCAGCCGGTTGGCGCGGCCCGCGATACCGTTCTGCTCGTGGATCACGGTCGGAATGCCGCGCAGCGTCGCCGCCAGCACCGGCGGCAGCGTCGGATAGCCGCCGAAGCCGACCACGGCGCGCGGCGCGATCCGCCCGTAGAGCCGATAGGCGTTCAGGATGCCGCGGCCGAGCACCATGGCGGCCTTGACGAGAGCCTTGGGGTCGCGCCCGCGCAGCGTCGCGCTCGGCACGATGTGGGTGGCCCGCGCCGGAAAGCTGCCGCCCCAGCGGAAGGCACGCTCGTCGGTGGCGAGGTCGACCACGGCGCCGCGCGCCGCCAGCGCCACCGCCAGCGCCTCGGCCGGAAACAGGTGGCCGCCGGTGCCGCCGGCCGCCACCACGATCAGCGGCGCCCCCTCGACCCGGGTGACGGGCGCCACGGGCGCGTCGGCAGCGGCGGGCGGCGCCGCCTCGGGCTGGTCCGGAGTGGTCATGCCGGGCGCTCCGTCAGCACCAGCCCGGACGAGGCGGCGAGCAGCTCGGCCCGCGGCTGCTCCCGCGACAGGGCGAGCAGCATGCCGACCCCGTAGGCGAGCGAGATCATCGACGAGCCGCCATAGGAGATGAACGGCAGCGTCATGCCCTTGGCCGGGATCAGCGCCAGGTTGACCGCCATGTTGATGGCCGCCTGGGTGCCGAACAGCAGCGCCAGCCCGGTGACGGCGAAGCGCGCGAACGCATCGTCGCTGCGCTGGGCGCGGCGCAGCGAGCGCAGCACGATGAAGGCGAACAACGCCGCCACGGCGAGACAGACCACGATGCCGAACTCCTCCGCCGCGACCGCGAAGACGAAGTCGGCGTGGCTGTCCGGCAGGATGCGCTTCACGGTGCCCTCGCCCGGCCCGCGGCCGAACCAGCCGCCCTGGATGAACGATTCGACGGCGGCGTCGACCTGGAAGGTATCGCCCGAGGCGGGATCGAGGAAGCGTTTGATGCGGCGGGCGACGTGCGGGATGGTCGCGTAGGCGACGAGGCCGCCGGCCGCCGCGAGGCCGCCGAGCACCAGCACCCAGACGAAGCGCATCCCCGTCATGAAGAACAGGGCGCAGAACACCAGGGTGATCAGCAGGGTCTGGCCGAAATCGGGCTGGAGCACCAGGACGGCGACGACCGCCACCAAAAGCGCGATGGCGAGCGAGTTGGCCGGCACGTCGGTCTTGCGGGTCGCCTCGGCGAACAGCCAGGAGACCAGGATCACGAAGGCCGGCTTGACGAACTCCGACGGCTGGATGTTGACGCCGGCGAGCACGATCCAGCGCCGCGCCCCCTTCACCTCGGCACCGAAATGCAGGGTCGCGGCGGTGAGCGCCAGGGCGACCAGGAACATCACCAGGGCGGCCCGGCGGATCGCCCGCGGCGACAGGAACGACACCGCCAGCAGCACCCCGATAGCGGGGATCAGGTACATGATGTGACGGTTGACGAAGTGGAACGGATCGAGGCCGAGCCGGGCCGCCACCGGCGGGCTGGCGGCGAGCGAGAAGATGATGCCGGCCAGCATCAGGGCCGCGATGGCGGCGAGCAGCAGCCGGTCCACGGTCCACCACCAGTCGGCGAACCAGGTGCGTTCGGCGCGTGAAACCATGGCGGTGCTCCTCTCGACTCCGCCCCGACTATGGTTGGCGGACCGTTAAGGAAAAATTTCGAATTGCACCGCGGACCGAGGTGCCGCCGCCACCAAGGAGGGCGGGCGGAGCGCCCGGGACCCCTGCGATGGGGTTCGGGCGGCGCCGCGGCGACCCGTCGCAGCGGTGCTGCCGAGCGGCCGCCCCGGCGGCCCGCGAGTGCGGCAGCCTGCACGGAAAATAGCCGCGCGGCGATGCGGAATGGCACGCCGCCCCCGTGCCGCAATGCGATCGGGCCAGCGGCGCCTCGACCCGACGTGCCGCCCCGGGGCCAGGGACGAGGCGTGGCGCGCTTCTTGCTGCGTCGCACGGCGCCTGCATCCGCCTCACCCGCCCACCCCTGCTTCGTCGACAAAGTTCGTGGACCCACCCGCCATCTCACCCGCGACGCCCTTGCGCAGGGGACGGCCCGCAGATCAGGATGAGACGTCGTCACGTCACGCCCTGTCCTTTCCGCCCCCACGGCGGCCCACACGGTACGTCATGATCCGCACCGCGCTCGATACGCTGTATCTCGTCGCCGGCTGGCTGGCCGGCGGCTTCCTCGTCCTCATCTTCGTTCTGATGATGGTGCTGTCGGCCGGCCGGCCGCTCGGCATCAACCTGCCGGCGGGCGACGACATCGTGTCGTGGTGCATGGCCGCGATGGCGTTCCTCGGCCTCGCCCACACGTTCCGCGCCGGCGAGATGATCCGGGTCGGCCTTCTGATCGACACCCTGTCGGAGCGGGCGCGGCGGCCGTTCGAGATCACCGCGCTCGTGGTCGGCTGCGGCTTCGTCGGCTTCTTCGCCTGGAACGCCGTGGTGATGACCTGGTACTCGTGGCGCTTCGCCGACATGACCCAGGGCGTCATCGCGATCCCCTTGTGGATTCCCCAGCTCGGCTTCACCGGCGGCCTCGTCATCCTGGCGATCGCGCTGGTCGACGAGCTCGTCCATGTCGTGCGCGGCGGTGAGCCGCGCTACGAGAAGCCCAAGCCGAAGACCGCCGAAGAGGTCGTCGAGCAGGCGATCCAGAGCGGCGTGTGACCGATGGAGCTCCTCGAGATCGCAGCCCTGCTGCTGCTCCTGCTGGCCGCCCTCCTGGCCGGGGGCGTGTGGATCGCGGTCGCCCTGATGGCGTCCGGCTGGGTCGGCATGCAGTTCGTCGGCGGCAACATCCCGGCCGGCAGCGTGCTCGCCACCACCATCTGGGGCAACGCGGCCTCGTGGTCGCTCGCCGCCCTGCCGCTGTTCATCTGGATGGGCGAGATCCTGTTCCGCACCAAGCTCTCGGACGAGATGTTCCGCGGCCTCGCCCCGTGGCTCAACTGGCTGCCGGGCCGGCTGATGCACGTCAACGTGCTGGCCTGCGGCATCTTCGGCTCGGTGTCCGGCTCCTCGGCCGCGACCTGCGCGACGGTCGCCAAGATCGCGCTGCCCGAGCTGAAGCGGCGCGGCTACGACGAGCTGGTCAGCCTCGGCTCGCTCGCCGGCGCCGGCACCCTCGGCATCCTGATCCCGCCCTCCATCACCATGGTGGTGTACGCGGTGGCCGCAAACGTCTCCATCATCCAGGTGTTCCTGGCCGGCTTCCTGCCCGGCCTCCTGGTGATGGTGCTGTACTCGGGCTACCTGATCGTCTGGTCGCTCATGAACCCGGCCAAGACGCCGCCCGCCGACCCGCCGCTGCCGTTGCGGCAGAAGCTCGCCGAATCCGCCAAGCTGATCCCGCTCGCGCTGCTCATCATCTTCGTCTTCCTGTCGCTGATGCTCGGCTGGGCGACCGCCACCGAATGCGCCGCCTGGGGCGTGCTCGGCTCGCTCGCCATCGCGTGGTGGCACGACGCGCTGTCGTGGGAATCGTTCTGGGCGAGCGTCATGGGGGCGACGCGGGTGACCTGCATGATCATGCTGATCCTCGCCGGCGCCTCGTATCTCTCCACCGCGATGGCGTATACCGGCATCCCGATGGCGCTGGCCGAATGGGTCGGCGGCCTGAACCTCAGCCCCTACGCCCTGATCGCGGCACTCACCGTGATGTATGTGGTGCTCGGCACCGCGCTCGACGGCATCTCGATGATCGTGCTCACCACCGCGGTGGTGATCCCGATGGTCAAGCAGGCCGGCTTCGATCTCGTGTGGTTCGGCATCTTCGTGGTGCTGGTGGTCGAGATGGCGGAGGTGTCGCCGCCGGTCGGCTTCAACCTGTTCGTGCTCCAGACCATGAGCGGCAAGGACAGCTACACGGTGGCGCGCGCCTCGATCCCGTTCTTCATGCTGCTGGTGGTGGCGGTGGCGCTGATCACGGTGTTCCCGGGCATCGTCATGCTGCTGCCCGAGATGGCTTTCTCGAAGTGATTGCTCGAACAATGGGAGGACACCCGATGACCCGACTGCTCGTCTCGCGCCGGCTCGGCGCGCTCGCGCTCATCGCCGGTGCGGCGGCGCTGCTGCTGCCCGGTGCCGCCGCGGCCCAGACCAAGTGGAACCTGCCGGCCGCCTACCCGACCGACAACCCCCACACCGTCAACCTGATGGCGTTCGCCAAGGATGTCGCCGACGCCACCGGCGGCAAGCTCCAGATCACGGTGCATGCCAGCGCGTCGCTGTTCAAGGCGCCGGAGATCAAGCGCGCCGTGCAGACCGGCCAGGCGCAGGCCGGCGAGGTGCTGATCTCGATCCACGAGAACGACGACCCGATCTTCGGGGTCGACGTGGTGCCGTTCCTGGCGACCAGCTATCCGCAGTCGCTGAAGCTGTGGAAGGCGAGCCGGCCGCTGGTGGAGAAGCGCCTCGCCGCCCAGGGCCTCCAGGTGCTGTTCGCGGTGCCGTGGGGGCCGCAGGGCATCTACGCCAAGAAGGACCTCGACAAGGTCGAGGACATGAAGGGCCTCAAGTGGCGCGCCTACAATGTCGGCACGGCGCGCATCGCCGAGCTGGTCGGCGCCCAGGCCGTCACCATCCAGGCGGCGGAGCTGCCGCAGGCGCTCGCCACCGGGGTCGTCAACGCCTTCATGACGTCGGGCTCAACCGGCTACGACTCGAAGGCGTGGGAGACCATGACCCACTATTACGACACCCAGGCGTGGATTCCGAAGAACATCACCTTCGTCAACAAGGCCGCGTTCGACGCCCTCGACAAGCCGACCCAGGATGCTCTGCTGAAGGCCGCCGCGGTGGCGGAGGAGCGCGGCTGGAAGCTCGCCGAGGAGAAGGCCACCTGGTACCTGGAGCAGCTCCGCGCCAACAAGATGAAGGTGCTGCCGCCGAGCGACACACTGAAGGCGGGCCTGACCAAGATCGGCGATCAGCTCACCGCCGACTGGCTCAAGAAGGCCGGCCCGGACGGACAGGCGGTGATCGAGGCTTACAGGAAGATGTGAGGGCGCGCCGCGCGCCTCTTCCTTCTCCCCGTGTGCGGGGAGAAGGTGTCTCGCCGCGCAGCGGGGAGACAGATGAGTAGTGCGTCCCGCCGCCGTAGCCTGGATTGAGCGAAGCGAAATCCGGGATGCCCGAACCGAGGTGACAGCGACTCCCGGGTTTCGCTGCGCTCAACCCGGGCTACGAGCTGGCCCCGACGGCCAGACGGTGATCGATGCCCACAGGACGATGTGAGGGGCGAGGTGAGGCGAGCGGCGCGCCCCGCGCGTCTTCCTTCTCCCCGTGTGCGGGGAGAAGGTGGCTCGCCGTGCAGCGACGAGACGGATGAGGGGCGCATCCGCTGCGCAGAGACTCGCGGCGACGCCCCCTCACCCGACATCCGCGCTGAGCGCGCGACTGTCGACCTCTCCCCGCAAGCGGGGAGAGGTGATAGGGCAGCCCTCTCGGACTGCATCCTCCGTCATGGCCGGGCTCGTCCCGGCCATCCACGTCTTTGTTGCTGTTCGGCTTAGAGCATATTCCGGCGAAGTGGACGCCGGTTCGCCGTCGAAAATGCGATCATGCAAGGACTTTTGGAGCGGAGCCGATCCAGTTGGATCGGAGTCCGCTCTAGAGTCTTGGATGCCCGGCACAATGCCGGCATGACGAGTCAGCATTCAAACATGAAGACGCCCGTCGGGAGCCGGTCCCGGCGGGCGTGCCGCTTTTTGGGCGTCGTCCGTGACGAGCTTACGCGACGAGCCTGTATTGTTTTCGGGTGATCGGTGCGCCGTCATTCCGGGGCGCGGCAAAGCCGCGAACCCGGAATCCAGCGGCCAACGCGGAGCTCTCGGCTGAATTCCGGATAGCCGCGTCGCGGCTGGAATGACCCTCGAACTGATCAGCCGGATCTCGTATTGCTCATAAGCAACGAGCTTACTCGTAAATCTCGATCACCCGGCGGGTGCGCGGATCGACGACGACGCGCTGCTCGTTGACGATCGCGTACGAGTAGGCGTCGTGACCCCGCACCGTATGCAGCTTGACGCGCGGCGGCAGCGGCTGGCCGACCACGATCCGCTCCTCGACCGCGACCGACGGAACGCGCTCGCGCATCACATAGGTGCGCACCTCGGCCGGGGGCGGCCCCAGCAGCATGTTGGCGGTGCCGCTCACGGCACCCGCCGCGCCGCCCACGATCGCGCCGACCGGCCCACCCGTCGTGGCGCCATGCTCGATGCCGCGCGCCGTGCCGCTCACCGGATCGTTCTGGGCCAGGGCGACACCCGGGCCGAGAACTGCCGCCGCCATCGCGACGGCCAAAACCTGCTTACGCATCGTATGCCTCCTCTATCGGTACGATGCAGGGTGAACGTGAGCCCCCGCAGGTCGTTCCCACGACCCAAGATGGAGAGTCCGACCGTTCCACCGATTCGATGGCGACAGGAGCGCCGAGATGAACTATCCGAAAGGATGTCGTGCGCTCCACGCGGAGGGCCGGCGGAGGTGATCTGAAACCGCGATGACGATCGACACACCTTGCATCAAGGTCTGCACGGTGGACCGCGCCAGCGGACTTTGCGTCGGCTGCGGCCGCAGCCTCGACGAGATCGCCGAATGGGCCGACCTCTCGGCCGCCGCCCGCCGCCGCATCATGGCCGAGCTGCCGGCCCGCCTCGCCCGCCTGCCGGCCCTGCACGACTGACCCGCCGACCGCGGCCCACCTGCGAGACGGGCCGCGCCGGAACGGGCGGGGCCCGGAACGGTCTCCCGCCCGGGCCCCAAACGATCAGCCGGCCTGTAAGCCGGGTTCTGTAGGGCGACGGGCGAGCCCGCCGCGCGACGGCCATTCCTCTGGGACGCCGGTTGCCCGGCGCCTCGAGCGACCTACCCGGACGGCTGGACCCGGACACGATCCGGAGGCTCGCGCCTCCACGCCGTCCCTATTCGGTTTTGCTCCCGGTGGGGTTTGCCGTGCCGCCTCCGTTGCCGGACGCGCGGTGCGCTCTTACCGCACCGTTTCACCCTTGCCGGACGACGCGCGAGGCGCCGCCGGCGGTCTGTTCTCTGTGGCACTGTCCCTGGGGTCGCCCCCGCCGGACCTTATCCGGCACCGCTTGTCCATGGAGCCCGGACTTTCCTCCCCGGCCACCTTTCGGCGCCGGCCGGGGCGGCCGTCCGGCCGACTGACCGGCCAGGAATGGAGAGGCGGGACCGCGACGTCAAGGCCCGCCTCACCATGCCGGCGAGCGACCGGCCTCAGAGAGACCGGCCGAGAATGCGGGGCGGCGCCAGCTTCTGGCGGACACGGATCGGCGACGGCATGACGTGGGAGGCCCGGAACGCCTCCCGGAAGAACTGGCCGGCCGCGCAGTATCCTGCCTTGGCCAGGGCGGCGAGGCCGAGCGGCCGCTCCGATCGTGGGTCGCGCACCAGGCCCTGGGCGGCGGCATGCGACAGCGGATACCGGGGGTGCATGGCAGATCTCCTCGAAATGAACGAGCCACGCCATGGTATTCCCGAGCGGCTCGACGATAATCTGCCGGCTCGGACATCGATCTTGGATGCTCCGGATCGAATTTCGCCAGTTGATGACTGGTCGAAACGAACCGCCATCAAGGGGCAGCCCGGCGCAATGTTGCGTTGCTGGCTCGACGGTGGGCAGACGCCGGTCTCACGACATGCGGGTCGGCCAAGAAAAAAGGCCCGGCGGGACGTCGGTCCCGGCCGGGCCTCTCGGCGGAGCGGCGGCCGGCGGGGCAGCGCCGACCGCCCGCCTCCGGCAACACGCCGTCAGGCGTCGTTCAGCACCAGCCACCCGGCGTCCAGGTCTTGATCGGCCGGCGCTCGTTTCGCGCTGCGGGAGGAACATAGTGTGCATCGCCGAAGATGCCGCCCACCATCAGGGCCAGACGGTCGAGGAGGCGGCCCTGCGGCAGGGCCTCGTGGGTGCTCTCGCCGGAGCGGTCGGAACGGGACTTGATGTCGTGGATGGTCATGGCTTTCACATACGGAACAGAGCGAAATCGCTGTGACCCTGATCTATTCAACATTCTTGCAGACATAATCCGCTGGCCAAGAAAACCAGACGTGAATGCAGGGAAACAATGACCGACCAGATCTCCGACATGCGCGCCTTCGTCCAGGTTGTCCAGCGGGGCAGCTTCTCGGCCGCCGCGGACGATCTGGGCCTCACCCCCTCGGCGGTCTCCAAGCTGGTTTCTCGCCTAGAGGACCGGCTGGGGGTCCGCCTGCTGCACCGCACAACACGGCGTCTCGCCCTCACCCCGGAGGGGGAGACCTATCTGGTCCGCGCCCGCGACATCCTGGGCGCCATCGACGACGCCGAGACCGAGGTGGCCCGCGCCAGCACCACGCCGCGCGGCAAGCTGCGGTTGAATACCGGCAGCGCCTTCATGCTGCACGAGCTGGCGCGCGCCCTGCCGGACTTCCTGGCCCGCTACCCGGAGATCGAGATCGACATCACGGTGACCGACCGGGTCGACAACCTGGTGGAGAATGCCGACGTGGCGATCTGCCTGGGACCGATCGCCGACCGCTCGCTGGTCGCCCGCCGCTTCGCCCATACCGAGCGCGGCATCTTCGCGGCCCCCGCCTATCTGGAGCGGCGCGGCGTGCCGCGCACGCCCGAGGACCTCGCCGGCCACGACTGCCTCGTGCTCTCCTCGGTGCCGTCGATCAATTTCTGGCCGTTTCGCGACGGCAACGAGATCCGCACCTTCGAGGCCCAGGGCCGGCTGGTGGTGGACGACGCCGAGGCGGCGTTGCGGCTCGCCATCGGGGGGGCCGGCCTCGTCCATCTCAGCGATCTTCTGGTCGGCAATGCGGTACGCCGCGGCGAGCTGGTGCCGCTGCTCGTCGATCACCATCTGGTCGAGCCGGTGCCGCTCTCGGCGGTCTACCCGCAGGGCCGCCACCGCATGCTCAAGGTGCGGGTGTTCATCGATTTTCTGGTGGAGCGGTTCGCCGATGCGCCGTGGCGCGCCAAGGCCGGGCACGCCCGGGTGCGCGGCGCTGACTCGGCCTGAGGCCGGAGGTCAGCCGAGCACCGGATCGGCGGTGATCAGCCGGGCTCGTGCGGCGCGCAGCCGCGTCAGCGTGGCGCGGGTCGAGGCGTCGGCGATGCCGTCGATGCGGGCGGGACGGAAATGCCGCTGGAAGGCGGCCACCACCGCCGCCATCTCGGCCTCGTACACGCCGTCGCGCGGCACCGGGAAGCCGTAGTCGGCGAGCGCCGCCTGCAAGGCGGCGACATCGTCGCCGCGGTCGCCGGGGGCGAGCACCGGGCCGGGCTCGGCGAGGCCGACGGGCTCCACCCACAGGCCGACACCGCCCGCCGCCAGCCGCCGCCACGGAAAGCCCTCGCCGGGATCGCGCTTGCGGGCCGGCGCGACATCCGAATGGCCGAGCACATGATCGGCCCTGACGCGGCGTCGAAGCACGATGTCGCGGGCGAGCGCGATCACCGCCTCGATCTGCGCGTCGGGATAGGGCGGCGCGCCGAAATCGTGGCCCGGATTGGCGATCTCGATGCCGATCGAGCGGGAGTTGACGTCGCCCTCGCCGCCCCAGCAGGAGGCGCCCGCGTGCCAGGCGCGGCGGGCCTCGGCGACCATCTGCACGACGGTGCCGTCCTCGCGGACGAGATAGTGGGACGAGACCTCGGCGGCCGGATCGCACAGCCGGGCGAGCGCCTCGGCGGTGCTGGGCATGCCGGTATAGTGCAGGACGAGAAGGTCGGGCTCGCAGCCGCCGGCCCGCGGGCCGTGGTTCGGTGACGGACGAGACTCGGAGACGAGGCAGGAATCGGCGGGCGACGCGGTCATGCCGGCATGCTGCCGCCCGCGACGTCCTCGACGCAAGAGCGTGGGCCGCCAGCCAGCCCGCGAAAACGGCCGGCCCGGAGCGGAACTCCGGACCGGCCGATCGACAGGGTCGAATGCCGCGGTCAGCGGTTCGGCGTCCCGGTGGCGGCGCCCGAGCCGGTGCCGGTGCCCATCGAGCCGCGCGAGCTGGCATTGTCGCCGGTGGCCGCGCCCGTCGTGGTCGCGCTCGAGCCCATGGCCTTGAACTCGGCCATCTGCTGGAGCTGGTCCTTGGTCATCGACAGGCGGAGCTGGTCGGAGCTCGAATTGTTCTTGCCGCTGTTGGCGGCCACCACCTGGAACGACGAGATCGGCAGCGCCACGTCCTTCTGGCCGATGCCGAGGAAGCCGCCGACGCCGACAATCAGCGCATCCACCTTGCCGGACTTGTCGAACAGCACGTCGCTGACGTCGCCGATCTTGGCGTCGTCGGCACCGATCACGTCGGTGCCCATGAACTTCGAGGCGAGCCACTGGTTCGGGCTCTGCTGGGTGATCGCGGCGCCGGCGCTGGTGCTCGAACCCATGCTGCCGGAGCCGGTGCTCGGGCTGGTGGCGCTCGGGCTGCTGCTACCGGGGCTGGTCGAGGGGTTGGGCGCGGTCGACTGGGCGAGCGCGGTGGTCATCATCAGACCGCTCACGGCCGCGACGGCCACGAGGTTGCGGAACATGTGGAAGCCTCCATCGTCGATGAACGAGTCAGGGCCGTGCAGGCGCCCTGTGCCGGAACAACCCCCGCCTCCGACACCAGTTCCGCCGCGATGGTGTGTAAAACCCTACCCCTCCGGACCCGCCTCGTCGGTGGCACGGGGCCTGCGTACCACCGTCACGGTGCAGGGCGCCTGCGCGACCACCTGGGCCGAGACGCTGCCGAGGTAACGGCGCAGCGGCGACGAGCCGCGGGCCCCCATCACGATATGGTCGACGTGATTGTTGCGGGCGTAGTCGACGATGGCGGCGGCCGGATCGGGCGACTCGAAGACGTGATAGGTGATCCGTTCCGGATCGACCGGCAGCGGCCGCGCCCAGTGCTTCAGCTCGACCAGCCTTTGGAGATGCGGATTGCGGCCCTTGGCGTCCTCCATGGGATCGAGCGCGAGGCGCGAGACCTTGAGCACATTGACGCAGGCGAGCCGGGCATCCGGCACCGTCGCCAGCACGCGCCGCAGCGCCGCCGCCAGCGCGTCGCCGAGATCGTCGGCGGCCGACAAGTCGATCGCCGCCATCACGATGGGCGAGCGGTCGAGCACGCCGGCGACGCTGCGCATGCGCAGCGGCGGCGCGTTGCGCACCTTCAGCCAGCGCGACAGGACGGTCAGCGGACCGTCACGATCGCGCCGCGCCGCCCGCTCGGTGAGGGCGACCCCGTCCGGATGCTGGAGATCGAAGCGGAGCTGTGCGGCCGACGAGTAGCGCGCATCCGGCTCGATCTCCAGGCAGCGCAAGATGATCTCCTGGAGCCACGGCGGCACCAGCGGGTTCCAGCGGCTCGGCGGATAGGGATCGCGCCACAGCCGCCGCCGCCATTCCGCCTCGCGCTCGGGCTCGCCGAACGGGCGCTCGCCGGTCGCCAGGAAGTACATGGTGACGCCGAGCGAGAAGATGTCGCTGCGCGGATCGCCGCGGAAGCGCCGCACCTGCTCGGGCGCCACATAGGCGCCGGTGCCGACCGGCTCGTCGAACTCCTCGGCGATCAGATCCGGAAGCTGGTCGTGACGCGACAGGCCGAAGTCGATCAGCACGGCGCTGCCGTCGTCGCGCAGGATGACGTTGGACGGCTTCACGTCGAGATGGGTGACGTGCTGCCGGTGAATGCTGTGCAGCGCCTCGGCGATCTCGGCACCGATGTGGGCCACCTCGGCGGCCGGCAGCGGCGCCCTGTCGAGCAGCGTCTTCAGCGAGCGGCCCGGCACCAGCTCCATCACGATGTAGGGGCGCTCGAAATCACCGGCGGCGACGAAGCGCGGCACATGCGGACCCGACAGCCGCGACAGGATCATCTGCTCCTGCTCGAAGCCCACGATGGTGAGCGGGTCCTCGCCCCGCCGCAGCAGCGGGATCTTCATGATCAGCGGCAGGGCCTCGCCGTCGTGGGACACCCGCCAGAAGTCCGCCATGCCGCCCGGATCGAGCTGCTGCTCCAACCGGAAGCCGTCGATCACCTGGCCGGCGGCCAGACTCCGCACGTTGATCACCACACCCGCCCCCGCCCGATCGTCCGCTCCGCCGTCTCAGGGCGTCCGCCAGCCTGCCCCGCCGGACCGACGCGAGCGTCCCGGCCGCATGATCTTCGATCAGTATCCCTCGTAGAGCCGGTAGGCGAGCCCGACCGGCAGCCCCGCCTCCCTGATCTTCCGGGCCGCGGTATCGATGTCGTAGGGCACCCGCACATAGGTCAGCACGTCGGTGGCGTCGTCGAGCACGGCGTAGCAGGCGGCCGGGTTGCGATCGCGCGGCTGGCCGACCGCGCCGATGACGGCGAGCCAGCGCCGCCGCGAGGTGAGCGGAATCTCCACCCGGTCGACCGGATCGAAGCTCGCGAACTTCCCCGTCACCGACATGTGGAACAGGCTCGGCACATGGGTGTGGCCGCAGAACACAATGTGGGCGCGGGTGGCCACCAGGGCGCGGGAGGCCGAGTAGAGATCGGTGATGTACTCCCAGTCGCCGGGGTCGACCGGGCTGGCGTGGACATAGAGGATGCCGCCCTTCTCCACCACCAGCGGCAGCCGGGCCAGGAAGTCGCGATGGCGCTGCTCGATGACGCCGCGCGTCCAGGCGATCGCCGCCGCCGCGTCGTCGTTCATGTCGGCCCGCTCGCCCACGGCGGCGGCATCGTGGTTGCCCAGCACCGCGACGGCGCCGCGCCCCACATATTCCGACACCGTGTCGACGACCCAGCCGGGATCGGCGCCGTAGCCGACGAAGTCGCCGAGGAACACGTAGGCGTCCACCCCGGAGCGCTCGGCGTGCTCCAGGCAGGCTTCGAGCGCCTCGCGGTTTCCGTGAATGTCAGTGAACAGGGCTGTGCGCATGGTGGAGTGCCGCCCCCCGGCTGCCGGCAACGCTTCCTTAAGTTTAACCGTTGCTAATCGACGTGTCGCGCACGCTGCGAATGGCCCGTGGACAATGCCGGATTCCATTGACGCCCATATGGTCCCATGGTATCCCAACGTTACCCAAAGTTAATGTGTTCGTCCGTATGGGCCGCCCGTCCGGGGACCCTCCGGACCGCGTTCGAGGCCAGCGTCAGGCCGGCGTGGAGCCCGCAACCGGATGGACCGCTTCGTCGGACAGGTCACGGCGCGGCTCGACTCCAAGGGACGGGTGTCGGTTCCGGCGACGTTCCGGGCGGTGCTGGCGCGCGACGGCTTCGAGGGGCTGTACTGCTACCCGAGCCTGGATCGACCGGCGGTCGATGCCGGCGGGCATGCGCTGCTCGCCGAGATCGATGCGCTGATCGCCCGCTTCCCGCCCTACTCGGACGAGCGCGAGGAGTTCCTGGTGGCGCTCTATGGGAGGAGCGAGACCCTGCGGCTGGACGGCGAAGGCCGGGTGGTGCTGACCGAGATGATCAAGGTTCACGCCGGGATCGGCGACATGGTGGCGTTCGTCGGGCTCGGTCACAAGTTTCAGATGTGGGAACCGGAAGCGTTCCGCGCGCATCTTGCCAAGGCCACGGCGACGGTGCGTGCGGCGACGAGGCGGCTGGGTTCCGACCGCGGAACCCCGGGTTCCGGAGCACGGGAATGATGACGGGCCGCGACGCCCGGGGCCACGAGGCCCACGCGGGTGTCGCTGGCGGACCGGCCCGCCACATTCCCGTGCTCGCCCCCGCCGCCCTCGACCTTCTCGACGTCCATGACGGCGGCCTCTACATCGACGGCACCTTCGGGGCCGGCGGCTATACGCGGGCGATCCTGGCGGCGGCGCCGGACGCCCGGGTGATCGCGCTCGATCGCGACCCGACCGCCATCACGGCCGGCTGGGAGCTGGTCGATGCCGCCGGCGGCCGCCTCACGCTGATCGAGCAGCAGTTCTCGGCGCTCGATGCGGTCGCCGAGCCGGGCTCGGTCGCCGGCGTCGTGCTCGACATCGGGGTGTCGTCGATGCAGATCGACGACCCCGCGCGCGGCTTCTCGTTCCGGCTCGACGGCCCGCTCGACATGCGGATGGGCAGCGACGGCCCGTCGGCCGCCGATCTCGTCGCCCACGCCTCCGAGCGCGACCTCGCCGACGTCATCTTCCGGCTCGGCGAGGAGCGCCATTCGCGCGCCGTCGCCCGCGCCATCGTCAAGGCCCGCACCGAGGCGCCGATCACCACCACGGCGCGGCTCGCCGCGATCGTCGCCCGCGTGGTGCGCGGCAAGCCGGGGGAGATCCATCCGGCCACCCGCACCTTCCAGGCGCTGCGCATGGCGGTGAACGACGAGCTGGGCGAGCTCGCCGCCGCGCTCGCGGCGGCCGAGCGCGTGCTGGCGCCGGGCGGCCGCCTCGTCGTCGTCTCGTTCCATTCGCTGGAGGACCGGCTGGTGAAGACCTTCCTGGCGACGCGCAGCGGCGCCGGCGGGGTCTCGCGCCATCTCCCCGAGACGGCGCGGCCCGCCCCGAGCTTCACGGTGCTGACCCGACGTCCGGTCGTCGCCGACGACGCCGAGATGACCGCCAATCCGCGCGCCCGCTCGGCCAAGCTGCGCGCCGCCGTGCGCACCGCGGCGCCCGCCTGGGGCGACACGCCGCCGGCCGCGCCGGAGCTGCCGCCGCTCGCCGCCATGCTGCGGGGGGGCTGAGATGCGGCTCCTCAACGTCATCGTCGCGGTGCTGCTCGTCGTCGCCGCCGCCTATGTCTACAAGATCAAGTTCGAGGCGACCCTGGAGGCCGAGCGGGTCGCCAAGCTGCGCACCGAGATCCACCGCGAGCGCGACAAGGCCGCGGCGCTGCGCGCCGAGGCGGCCAAGCTCGAGAACCCCGGCCGCATCCAGGCGCTGTCGCAGCGCCATCTGCCGCTGCGGCTGATGGACCCGGCCCAGGTGGATACGTTCGACGCCCTGCCGGCCCGGCCGGTGGAGCCGGAGGCGCCCGCCGACCCGATCGGCGCCATGCTGGAGATGGCGCTGCCGGCCCCCACCGCCGCCCCGGCCGCCGACGGCGAGCCGGACGCCGGCGTGCTGCCGGGCATCGACGGCGACCCGCCGACCGGCACCGTTCCGGCCGGCACCGTCTCGCCGCGGAGGCAGCCATGACCGGCGCGCCGCCCCCCGCCGACCCGATCGCCGTGCCGCCGGTGGCCGAGGACGCCACGCCGCGCGAGCCGTGGCATCGGCGGGTGATCCAGAGCCTGCTCTACAGCCGCAACGCCGACCGCAGCCGCAAGACGCGCGCCCGCATCGGCCTGGCGGTGGCCGTCTTCGCCTGCATCTACGCGATCATCGGCGGCCGGCTGGTGCTCTACGCGGTCGCTCCCGACAGCCATGCGGGCCGCCGCGGCGGCGGCTCCGACGCGGTCGCCACCGCCCGCCCCGACATTCTCGATCGCAACGGCGAGATCCTGGCCACCGACGTGCGGATGCCGTCGCTGTTCGCCGAGCCGCGCCGGCTGATCGACGCCGACGAGGCGGTGGAGCTGCTGACCGCCGTGATGCCCGACCTCGACACCGGCGAGCTGCGCGATCGGCTCGGCTCCAAGCGCGGCTTCGCCTGGCTGAAGCGCGAGATCTCGCCGCAGCAGCAGCGCGAGGTCCACCGGCTGGGCATTCCGGGCGTCGGCTTCCTCAACGAGAACAAGCGCATCTATCCCAACGGCCGCGAGGTCTCGCACCTCATCGGCCACGTCAACATCGACAACCAGGGCATCGCCGGCCTGGAGAAGTGGCTGGACACGAACGGCCTCGCCGATCTGCACCGCGCCGGCTTCGCGTCCGACCGCCAGCAGGAGCCGCTGCGGCTCGCCGTCGATCTGCGCGTCCAGCATGCCATGCACGACGAGCTCGGCCAGGCGCGCGACAAGTTCAAGGCCAAGGCGGCGGCGGGCGTCGTGCTCGACGTGCGCACCGGCGAGATCGTCGCTCTCGTGTCGCACCCGGACTACGATCCGAACAATCCCAAGGAGGCGCTCGACCCCAACCGCATGAACCGGCTCACCACCGGCGTGTTCGAGATGGGCTCGACCTTCAAGGCGCTCACCGTGGCGATGACGCTCGACGCCGGCAAGATGTCGCTCGGCTCGTCGGTGGACGCCCGCGGCGCGCTGCACTGGGGCAAATTCAGGATCAGCGACTATCACGCCCAGAACCGCGTGCTGTCGGTGCCCGAGGTGTTCACCTACTCGTCCAATGTCGGCGCCGCCAAGATGGCGTTGGCGGTCGGTGTCGAGCACCACAAGCAGTGGCTGCGCAAGATGGGCCAGCTCGACCGGCTGCGGACCGAGCTGCCCGAGAGCGCCGAGCCGATCGTGCCGAAGCGGTGGGGCGAGCTGAACACCATCACGATCTCGTTCGGCCACGGCCTGTCGGTGGCGCCGCTCCAGGCCCTGATGGGGCTCGCCGCCACCGTCAACGGCGGCCTGCTGATCCCGCCGACCTTCCTCAAGCGCAGCGAGGAGGAGGCCCGCAGCCTCGCCCGGCGGGTGCTCAAGCCCGAGACATCGACGGCGATGCGCTACCTGATGCGCCTCAATGCCGAGAAGGGCAGCGCTAGCAAGGCCAACGTCCCCGGCTACTATGTGGGCGGCAAGACCGGCACGGCCGAGAAGGTGGTGGGCGGCCGCTACAGCAAGACCAAGCTTCTGACCGACTTCGTCGCCGTGCTGCCGTCCGACCAGCCGCGCTACATCATCCTGATCATGCTGGACGAGCCGCAGGGCCTGCCGGAGACCCACGGCTACGCCACCGCGGGCTGGAACGCCGCGCCGGTGGCCGCCAAGGTGATCACCCGGGTGGCGCCGCTGCTCGGCCTGGAGCCACGCTTCGACCTGCCGGTCGCCGAGCAGCTCATCCTCGGCCGCGGCAGCCGGCCGGCCGCCGACGTCACCTCCTCGACGACGCGCCGCGAGGCGCGCGCGACGGGCGGGACGCCGTCGACCGCCGCGCCGCCGAAGCCGCCGGCCGACATTCGGCCGGCCGGAACGTCACCGGCGCGGTGAACGTGTAGCCCGGGTCGATAATGACGAAACCCGGGGCGAACACCACACGGGCCACCACAAAGGCCCGGATATCGCGTCGCTCAGTCCCGCCTACGAATGACGACCGACGCCAATGCGGTCATGGCCGGGCCGGCACGCAGTGCCGCGACCCGGCCATCAATCTCACGGCGACGATGGATGCGCGGGTCCTCGCCCGCGCATGACGGGTGGGGACGGAGGACCGCGGGTCACGCCGCTCTCCGCGGCTCCGTCATGGCCGGGCCGGCACGCAGTGCCGCGACCCGGCCCTCCATCTCACGACGGCTGTCGCATACGAGATCCGGCCGATCCACTGGGGGTCGTTCCGGAAGCCGCGAAGCGGCCGTCCGGAATCCAGCCGAGAGTCAAAAGTTAGCCGCGGGACGACGTGTTTGGCTGGGTTCCGGGTTCGCGGCGCCCGGACGGCGCGAAGCACCGATCCGGGGGCCGCGCCCCGGAACGACGGCGAACCGATCACCCGAAAACAGTCTCACCGCACGCGGCTGCCGGCCGGTTGCGTCGGGGCGCCGCCGAAGAGAAGCCGGCTCGGATTCTGGTCGATGTTGCGGACCGCCTGCTCCAGGGTGGAGATGGCGCGGCGCCCATCGATGGCGAGACGCTCCCACTCGCGCAGGCCGGTCTGGCTGAAGCGGGCGAGGCCGCTCGACACCGCCGAGACGTTCTTGTCGAGATTGTCGGCGACGCTGCGCACCGCGCGCGCCGCCTGCGCCACCTCGTCGAGCTTGCCTTCGGCACCGTTCACCATCTTCTCCACCCCGGCCAGGATCGAGTCGATGCGCGCCGTGTTGTCGGCGAGCGTCTGGGTGAACGCCTCCATGTTGCGGAGCGTGGTGCGGAACGAGGTCTCGTTGTCGGCGACCAGCGAGTCGAGCCGGCGCAGCACGCTGCGGGCCGCCGAGGTGACATCCTGGGTGGCGGTGAGATCGGCGCGCAGCACCGGCGGATCGAGCACCGCGGCGCTCGCCGAGCCGCCGCGCAGCGCGATCGCCGCGATGCCGGTGAGGCCCTGGAACTCCAGCCCGACCCAAGTGTCGGTGCGCAGAACGACGTCGCGATCGACCGCCATGGCGGCGATCACCTGGCGCGGCGCGTCGGGATCGATGCGCAGGCTGGTCACCTCGCCGACCCGCAGGCCGTTGAAGAACACCGAGGAGCCCGGCCGCAGGCCCGACACCGTGCCCTCGAACACCACCTCGTAACGGGTCCGCGCCGCGGTGCCGCCGGGCGTCGTGAACCAGTAGACGAACGCGAAGGCGCCGACGATCACGGCCAGCGTGAACAGCCCCACCAGGATGTAGTTCGCTCGCGTTTCCATGTCCTGCCGGCCCGCACCTTTCGACGTTCGCCCGGCCACACCGCGTCCGGGCTCGCACCCCCTGTGGATCGTCTCACAGCGGGGATCTTCTCACAGCGCAGATCGTCTCACAGCGCCGATCTCGTCACACCGCGCGCTCGTCACACCGCGCGTACCGCCCGGACGGCCCCGGTGGCAGCTCCGACCCGTGACCGCGTCCCGCGGAAATAGGACCGAATCCACGGATGGTCGGAGGAGAGCATCGTGGCCATCGGTCCCACCGTGATCACCTTGCGGTCGGCCAGCACGGCGACCCGGTCGCACACCGCGTGCAGACTGTCGAGATCGTGGGTTACCATGAAAACCGTCAGCCCCAAAGTCTGCTGTAGGGTCTTGATGAGAAGGTCGAATTCCGCCGCCCCGATGGGGTCGAGACCGGAGGTCGGCTCGTCCAGGAAGACGATTTCGGGATCGAGCGCCAGCGCGCGGGCGAGCGCCACGCGCTTGATCATGCCGCCCGACAGCTCGGCCGGCCGCTTGTGGCAGACGCTGGCGTCGAGCCCCACCATCTCCAGCTTGGCGACCGCCACCTCGTCCATGAGGCGGCGCGACAGGCGCAGGTATTCCCGCATGGGAAACTGCACGTTCTGGATCGCCGAGAGCGACGAGAACAGGGCCCCGTGCTGGAACAGCACGCCCCACCGCCGTTCGAGCGCCCGGCGCGCCCCCATCCCGAGCCGCGCCATGTCCTGGCCGAGCACCCGGATGCTGCCGCCGCGGCGCGGCAGCAGCCCCACGATGGTGCGCATCAGCACCGACTTGCCGGCCCCCGAGGCGCCGACGCAGCCGAGGATCTCGCCGCGCGCCACGTCGAGCGAGGCGCCGTCCAGCACCCGCGTGTCACCGAACCCGGTGACGAGGTCGCGCACGCTGATGACGGGATCGTCGGGATCGGGGCTCATCGCAGCACGCCTCACATTCCGATCGAGGCGAAGAAGATGGCGAACAGGCCGTCGAGCACGATCACCAGGAAGATCGCCTTGACCACCGAGGCGGTCGTCTTGCGCCCGAGCGACTCGGTCGAGCCCTTGACCTGAAGCCCCTCGACGCTCGCCACGATGCCGATGACCAGCGCCATGAACGGCGCCTTCAGCAGGCCGACCGCGAAATGGTCGAGCGAGATGGCGTCGCGCAGCCGCGCCAGATAGATGTCCGGGCTCATGCCGCCGTAGAGCCAGGCGACCAGGCCGGCGCCGTAGAGCGCCGCCATCGAGCCGACGAAGGTGAGCGCCGGCAGCGCCAGAACGAGCGCCACGAGGCGCGGCAGCACCAGCACCTCGAGCGGATCGAAGCCCATGGTGCGCAAGGCGTCGATCTCCTCGCGCATCTTCATCGAGCCGAGCTCGGCCGTGTAGGCGCTGCCCGATCGGCCCGCCACCATGATGGCGACCATCAGCACCCCGATCTCGCGCAGCACCAGGATGCCGACCATGTCGACGACATAGACCTCGACACCGAAGCGGCGGAAATGGAATAGCCCCTGCTGGGCGATGATGCAGCCGAGCAGGAAGGTGATCAGCACGATGATCGGCACCGCCCGCCAGCCGACCCGGTCGAGATGATGCACCATCGAGGTGAGCCGGAAGGTCCACGGCCGCAGCGCGGCACGCGCCGCCACGATCGCCATGGCGCCGAACATCTGCACGATCAGCAGCAGGTCGTGGGTGATCTCGACCACGATGCGGCCGAGCCCGGCGAGCGCGTCGCCGAGCGGCCGGCGGCGGGTCGGCGGCAGCGGTGTCCGGTTGACCTGGCGGGCCTCCTCGACCAAGTCGTGCCAGCGCTCCGGCAGGTCGAGCACCGCCGGCTCACGGCCGGCCGCGGTGAGCGTGCGCACCAGCCGCTCCAGCAGCCAGGCCCCGAAGGTGTCGAGCCGCTCGACGGCGCCCATGCGAATCTCGACCGCGGCGACGCCGCGGGCGCGCCGCACCGCCTTGTCGATCAAGGTCTCCAGCTCGCCGGCGCGGTCGGCCGTCCACGATCCCGCGGCGGCGAGCGCCAGGCGCCCGTCGGTGACGCTGAGATCGAGCAGGCGGTCGGTCATCGGGGGCTCCGGCCGGCGGATCATCCAGGCTGCGCAGATGAGTCGCGGTCGGCCGATACTTGACACCGCATCGCCGCCCTGTCGAGGTCCCACCACCGCCACGCGGCGCCCGCCGTCGTGTTCCGCGGCGCCCGCCCGTCCTGTTCCGCCTGCCGAGCCGCGGCGTCAGCCGCCGACCGAGCCAGCCATGTCCCTGCACGTCTCCGTCGCCACCGAAGCCTGGCCGATCGCCGGCTCCTTCACGATCGCTCGCGGCGCCAAGACCGAGGCGCGGGTGGTGGTGGCGACCGTCTCCGACGGCACCCACACGGGGCGCGGCGAATGCGTGCCCTATGGCCGCTACGGCGAGACCGTGGAGAGCGTCGCGGCGGCGATCGCGGCGGTCGCGCCCGCCCTCGCCCGGGAGGCCGGCTCGGCCGAGGACGCCGGCCGTGCCGCACTGCAATACCTGATGCCCGCCGGCGCCGCCCGCAACGCGCTCGACTGTGCCCTGATCGATCTCGCCGCCAAGCGCGCCGGCACCCCGGCCCATGTGCTGCTCGGCCTGCCGGCCCCGCAGCCGCTCACCACCGCCTACACGATCTCGCTCGGCTCGCCCGACGCGATGGCGCGGGCGGCCGCCGCGGCGGCGCACCGTCCGCTCCTCAAGGTCAAGCTCGGTGCGCCCGAGGACCGTGCCCGCCTCGCCGCGGTGCGTCGGGCGGCCCCGGCCGCGACCCTGATCGTCGACGCCAACGAGGGGTGGAGCGAGGCCGATCTCGCCGACAATCTCGCGGCCTGCGCCGAGGCCGGGGTGGCGCTGGTCGAGCAGCCGCTGCCGGCCGGCGCCGACGCGGCCCTCGCCCGCCTGCCGCATCCGGTCCCGGTATGCGCCGACGAGAGCGTCCACGATCGTGCGACGCTTTCGGCGCTGCGCGACCGCTACGAGGCGGTGAACATCAAGCTCGACAAGACCGGCGGCCTCACCGAGGCGCTCGCCGTGGTGGCGGAGGCGCGGGCGCTCGGCTTCGAGCTGATGGTCGGCTGCATGGTCTGCACGTCGCTCGCCATCGCGCCCGCGGTGCTGGTCGCCCAGGGGGCCCGCTTCGTCGATCTCGACGGGCCGCTGCTGCTCGTGGCCGACCGGCCACACGGGGTGCGCTTTGCGGGAAGCGTTCTGCACCCCGCTACCACGGTACTTTGGGGCTGATGTTTTCTCGTTGAGTGTTCAAACCTTGCATTCATACTCTCGGTCACGCCGGCTCGGGGACGG
The DNA here is from genome assembly GCA_009720755.1 of Rhodoplanes serenus. GTDB lineage: Bacteria > Pseudomonadota > Alphaproteobacteria > Rhizobiales > Xanthobacteraceae > Rhodoplanes > Rhodoplanes serenus. The sequence continues at coordinate 351,986 of WNKV01000002.1, read as the reverse complement.
CGCAGCGGGAGGTGGACCATGCGGGGAGCAGCATTGGCATTCGGCGTGGCGGTGTCACTCGGCGTCGCGATGTCGGCGGGGGCCGTCACGCCGGCGGCGGCCGACGTCGTCATCGGCTCGGACCGGGGCGGCATGATCGGCGATTACGTGGCGCGCTATCAGCGCGTCCGGCAGAGCGGCGAGCGGGTGGTGATCGACGGCACCTGCCTGTCGGCCTGCACCCTGGTGCTCGGCATGGTGCCGCGTGATCGCGTCTGCGCGACGCGCAACGCGGCGCTCGGCTTCCACGCCGCCTGGAATCCGGATGCGGCCGGCAACCAGGTGACGAGCCCGGTGGCGACCCGCCTGCTGTGGAGCCTCTATCCGGCCCATGTGCGCCAGTGGATCGCCCGCAACGGCGGCCTGACACACCGGATGCTGATGATGCGCGGCCGCGCCCTCGCCGCCGTGGTGCCGCCCTGCGACGGAGCTCCGCAGCGCGCCATCGTCACCGCCCGCCGGGCGGTCGCAGCACCGGGCCAGGCCCGCGCCTACCGGCGGGCCGCCACGGCGATCACGGTGCCGACCATGGCGGACGCCGCCATGGCCAGGTAGGCGAGGCTGCCGAACGCCTCCACCAGCAGGCCGGCCGCCCCCATGGCGGCCGTGAATACGACCGCCACGACACTGGCATAGTCGCCCTGGGCGGTGGCGCCGCGTCGCTCGGCGGCGAGAAACTGCATGGCGCCCAGATGGGTGGCGCCGAACGACAGCGCGTGCAGGCATTGCAGCGCCGGCAGCAGTGCGGTCGGCGGATCGAACGCCATCACGCCCCAGCGCAGCAGGGCGCCGCCCGCCCCGAGCGCCAGCATGTCGATCGGCCGCAGCCGGCCGGCGAGCCGGCCCGACACCGCGAACAGGCCGATCTCGGCCACCACGCCGATCCCCCACAGAGCGCCGATTTGAAGCCCGTCGAGACCTCTGGCGGCCCATTGCAGGCTGGCGAAGCCATACAGCACCGCGTGGCTCGACTGCACCACGCTGCCGATCGCCACCACGGCCACGAAGGTGCGCGATCCCCACAGGCTCGCGCCCGCCGTCGCCGGCGCGGCCACCGCCGACGTCCCCCCGAGCGGGCGCAGCAGGCTCGCGGCCAGCGCGGTCGCCAGCATGGCGGCGGTCAGCGCCCAGACGATGTTGCCGGCCCCCAGCCGCTCCAGCAGCAGCCCGCCGCCCACATTGGCGACGATGAAGGTGACCGAGCCCCACAGCCGCACCGGCCCGTAGGCGCGGCCGCGCGCCGTGAGGCCGCGCAGCGCGAACGCATCGGCGAACGGCAGGATCAGCGCGAAGGCGAGCGAGGCGAGCGCATTGGCGGCGAGGATGGGGACGAACCCATGGCTCGCCTGGAGCAGCAGCATCGAGGCAGCCGTCGCCCAGGTGGCCGCCACCAGCGGCCCCTTCAGCCAGCCGCGCCGGTCCGCCAGCCGGGTGGCGACCGGCACCACCAGGGGGCGGGCCGCCATGCCGGCGGCGAGCACGATGCCGATCTCCGCCGCGTCGAGGCCGCGCGCCTCCAGCCAGACCGGCAGGAACGGCAGATGCAGCCCGGCGAAGACGAAATAGGCGGCATAGAACAGCGCAGTCCTGCGGGCGAAGCCGTCGTCGGTCGCAGCATCGGGGCGATAGGACATCGGGTGGATTGCGCTCCGGGGACGAGTCGGGCAGATGCTTTAGTTCGCGGCCGCCGAAAGGGGAATCGGTTTCGCCTGCGGCTCCGCTCTCAGGCTGGACCGGAGCCCGATCGCCCGGTCGGCGGGTGAGCTTCTCGAGTGGGTCAGCTCCTTGAACGGGTCAGCTCCTTGAACGGGTGAGCATGTCCGACGCGCCGTCCGCCACGTCCCCGAGCGCCCCGCCGCCCGCCGGCTCCGGCGCACAGACGTCGATCGATGCCGCCTATGCGGCGATCTGCGACGCCATGATGGAAACCCAGCGGGGCCGCTGGTTCCTGGACGAGCACGCCCGCCGCGCCCGCCTCACCGAAGCCGAGGCCCTGGCGGCGGCCATCGGCCGCGTCGAGGACCGGCTCGCCGCGCTGCCCGACACCCTGCCGGCCGCCCCGGCCCCGGCCGATCGCACCGACGAGCTTCTGGACGCCCTCGCCCGCATCGAGGCGACGGTCGCCGACCGGCCGGAGCCCCCGGCCGTCGATCTCGCCCCGATCGCCGACACGCTCGCCCGCATCGAGGCGGCGGTGAGCGAGCGGCCTGCCCCGCCGCCGGCGATCGATTCGGACGCCATCGCGGCGGCCCTCGCCCGTATCGAGGCGGTCGTCGCCGAGCAACCCGAGCCGCCCACCGTCGATCTCGCCCCGGTCACCGACACGCTCGGGCGAATCGAGGCGGCGGTCACGGCCCGGCCGCAGCCCCCCGCCGTCGATCCCGAGGCGGTCGCCGCCGCCCTCGCCCGCATCGAGGCCGCCATCGCCGAGCAGCCCGCCCCGGCGGTGGGGCCGGAGGACCTCGCACCGCTCGTCCGCATCGAGGAGACTCTCGGGGCGTTGCGCGCCGTGTCGCCGCCGACCGGCTGGACCGACGATCTCGTCGCCGCGCTCGGCCGCATCGAGGCCAATCTCGCCGAGGAGCGGGCGCCGCCCGCCTTGACCGGCCTGCTGGAGGACCTGGTCGCCGCCCTTGCCCGCATCGAGGCGGTGCTGATGCGCGAGCCCGACAGCCAGGAGGCTGCCGCGACCGCCCGCGACGCCCTGACGGCAGCGGTGACGCGCCTGGATGCGCGGCTCGCCGCCGAGATGGCGGCGCTGCGGGAGGCGTCCGACATCGCGGCGCTGCGGACCGACCTGGCCTCGCTCTCCGGCGCGGTCGAGCGGGTCGGCGGCACCGTGACGGCGCCGACGGCGGCCCCGCCGGTGGACGGCCGGGACGAGACGGCAGTGCAGCGGCTGCACGCGCGGATGGACGAGCAGGCCCGGCGGCTCGATCTGCTGATCGATGTGTGGGCGCGGACCCAGCCGGCTACGACGCCGGCGCCGGCCGAAGAGCCGGCCCCCGAGGCTACGCCCGCCCCGCCCGCCACATCCGCCGCGCCCGCCGCCGAGGCGGCCACCGAGATCATCGAGCCGGAGATCATCGAGCCGGAGATCATCGCCCAGACGGCCGCGCCGGAGATCGATCGCGACACCGCCGAAGGCGAGCAGGCCGAGCCGCACCGGGAGGAGGCGCACCAGGAGGAGCCGCACCAGGACGAGGCGCCCCGGGACGAGGCGCGGTCGCCGTCGCTGGACCAGCTCCTCGACTCGGTCCGCGCGGTGCTCGCCGACGATCCCGCTCCCGCCGCCTCCGCTCCGGTCACGCGAGCAGACGGGAGCACCGCCGACCCGAGCGAGACCGTCACGGATCTCGACTCCCTGCTCGACGCCGTGCGTGCCGTGCTGGCCGATGATCCCGACCCTGCCGGCACCGCCCTCGTCGCGGCAGCGCCGGCGGCGCCTTCGGCCGACGACCCGGCCGCGGCGGCGAGCGACGATCTCGCCGGTCCGGCAGCGGCCGATACCGCGGACGCCGTGGCCACGGCCGAGCGGGCCATCCTGGACACCACCGAGGCGGCCGCCGCGGCCCTCGCGGCGATCGGCGTGGCCATGGCGGCGGTGGAGCCGGCCGATGCCGTCGTCGACGACCACGACGAGGCCGATGACGATCTGTTCGCCGCGCCGAGCGAGACGTCGATGGACGCTCCGGCCGAGATGATGGCCGACGCGGCGAGCCCGGCCGCCATGCCGGCGATGCCGCTGGTCCCGATCGGCGAGGTCTTCGCCCTGCCGGAGAGCGAAACCGCACAGGCATCGGACGAGGCGCCCGTCCCCGCCATGGCGGAGGCCGAGACCTCGGCCGACGATGGCGTTCCGGACGACGAGGAGGCGGTGGCGATCGAGGTGGCGCCGGACACCGGCGATCCTGCGCCCGCCATTCCGGTGGTCGAGTTCGACTTCACCGCCCCGCCGGTTCCGGCCTGGTTGGTGGGCGACGATGCCGAGGCCCGGGAGGCCGCCGCCGAGATCGCCCAGGCCACCGCGCAAGCGACCGAACAAGCCACCGAGGAGGCGGTCGCCCGCGGGCACGCGCCCGACACGCACGAGCCCGACGCACACGAGCCCGCCGAGACCAACGCCGATCGCCCGAACTCTTCGGCCCCCGCGGACGGCGCAACCATCACGGTGTCATCGCTGGACGAGGTCGAGCAGCGCATCGCGGCACGGCTGCACCCCGACCCGGTCAGCGCCTATCGATTCTCGATCGGCGACGTGCCGCCGGCGGCGCCGGGCTTCGATGCCGGGTCTCTCGCCGCCGCCCTGTCGGGCTCCGGCTGGGCCATGCTGAGCCGGATCGCGGCCGCCGAGGCGGCGCAGGCCGACGAAGCGCCGGAGCCGCTGCCCGTCCACACCGTGCCGATCGACCCGCTCGCCCCGCTGAAGGGGCTGACCGAGGAAGAGAAGATCGCGCTGTTCAGCTAGCGACCCGCAGCGGGCCGTGCGCCGCGTCCTCATACCGATGGCCGCTGATTCTGACTCGTCATGCCCGGCACTCGGGTCCGGCCTTCGGCCGGCCCGAGCACATGGCTTGTGCCGACCACGACGGGGTCGCGTGTCCCGGGCGGAGGCGCGATGCGCCGGAGACCCGGGACCCAGAGGCGGCGATTGCGGAGCTTGCGGCTCTGGGCCCCGGCTCGCGGCACGGCGCGCCGCGTCCGGGGCACGAGGCCGAGAGTGCTGCCGCTGGTATCGGCCCTCAGCCGATCAGCCGATCAGCCGGGCGAACAGGTCGGCATCGACATTGCCGCCCGACAGCACCACCGCCACCACCTTGCCGGCGACATCGACGCGGCCGGCCAGCAGCGCCGCGAGCCCGACGGCGCCGCCCGGCTCCACTACCAGCTTCAGCTCGTGGAACGCGAAGGCGACGGCGCGGCCGACCTCCTCGTCGCTCGCGGTGACACCGGCGACACCGAGACGATGGTTCACCGCGAAGGTGATCTCGCCCGGGGTCGGTGCCAGCAGCGCGTCGCAGATCGACCCCGCCGCCTGCGCGTTGCGCTCGCGCCGGCCGCTGTCCAACGAGCGGGCGTGGTCGTCGAAGCCGTCCGGCTCGGCGGTGACGATACGGGCCGCCGGCACCCGCGCCGTGACGGCGAGCGCGATGCCGGCGGTGAGGCCGCCGCCCGAGGCGTTGACCAGCACGATGTCGGGGGCGAACCCCTGGGCGGCCAGATCCTCGACGATCTCGCGGCCCACGGTGCCCTGCCCGGCGATGATCATCGGGTCGTCGTAGGGCGGCACCAGGGTGGCGCCGCGCGCCGCCGCGATCCCGCCTGCGATCTCCTCGCGGCTCTCGCGCACGCGATCGTACAGCACCACCTCGGCGCCGAGCGCCGCCGTGCGGGCGCGCTTGCTGGCCGGCGCGTCGGCCGGCATCACGATGGTGGCCGGCATGCCGAGCAGCCTGGCGGCGGCGGCGACGCCCTGGGCGTGATTGCCGGACGAGAAGGCGACCACGCCGGCGGCGCGCCGCTCCGGCGGGATCGCAGCGATCTTGTTGTAGGCGCCGCGGAACTTGAACGAGCCGGTGCGCTGGAGCGTCTCGGCCTTGAGGACCACGCGGGCGCCGACGCGATCGTCGAGCACCGGCGAGGTGACCAGCGGCGTGCGCAGGGCGACGCCCGCGAGCCTGGCGGCGGCGGCGTCGACATCGGCGGCGGTGGGCGGGATGACGGTTGCGGCCGCAGCCGCGGGATCGGACGGGGCGCTCATGGAGCGACCCTAAACCGGCGCCGCGCTCCGCCGCAAGCGCCGGGCATGCCGGGTGCCATGTCCTTCATCCGCTGACGAAGACCCGATCGCCGGCCCGCCCTACGCCGCGACGCGCGCGGCCTCCCCGGCGAGGCGGCGGAAGCGCACCAGCGTGTAGACGCCGAGCGGCTTGATCGGCCGGCGCTCGATGAGTGCGACGGCGCCGTGCCGCTCCGCCCAGGCGGCGAGCCGCGCGAACGGGAACTCCGGCCGCAGGCCGAGCGCCCGCGACGGCCGCGCCAGCAGCCGCTCGATCGCCGCCGTCAGCCCCGTCTCGGAGTAGAGATGATTGACCAGGATGATCTCGCCGCCCGGCCGCACCACGCGGGCGCATTCGTCGAGCACGCGCTCGGGATCGGCCACCAGCGTGATGACGAACTGGGCAACCACGCAGTCGAACGCACCGTCCGCGAAGGCGAGATCGCTCGCGTCCATCACCATCACGGACTCGACGTGCGGAAAGCGGCCGGTGGCGAGCCGCGCCCGCGCCTTGGCCACCATCGGGGCCGACATGTCGATGCCGACCACCGCGGTCGTGTGGTCGTAGTCGGCGAACGACAGGCCGGTGCCGACGCCGACCTCCAGGATGCGGCCGCCGACCCGGCGCGCTGCCGCCGCGGCGGCCCGCCGGCCGCTCTCGAAGATCGGTCCGCAGACCACGTCGTAGAGCGGCGCCCAGCGGGCATACGCCTTCTCCATCACGCGGCGGTCGGGGTCCGCATAGGCATCGAGACGCGGCGAACCTGATGGCGACTCAGACATGAAGGACTCCGGACCACCACTTCGGCGGGACTTCGCATGAAAGGAGGAGTGACGATCGAGACGCTGCACGACGAGACGCGCCGCGACGCAGACGCGCCACGCAGACGCCGGCCGCGGCGAGCGCGACCGGCGCGTGCCGATCAGGCGGCCTGCGCGGCGATCGGCGCCGGCTCGGGCTCGCGGCTGAGCTCGCGGCCCGTCCAGGTGATGATCTCGAAGCGCCCGTCGAAATGCTCGGCGACCGCCGTGCAGCTCTCCACCCAGTCGCCGCAGTTGACGTAGTGGACGCCGAAGCGCTCGTGCATCACGGCGTGATGGATGTGGCCGCAGATGACCCCGTCGACCGCGTGGTGCTGCGCCTCCGCCGCCAGCGTCTTCTCGAAGTCGCCGATGTAGTTGACGGCGTTCTTGACCTTCAGCTTTGCCCATTTGGAGAACGACCAGTAGCCGAAGCCGAGCCGCCGCATCATCCCGTTGACCAGACGGTTGATCGTGATGGCGGCGTCGTACGCCTTGTCGCCGAGCAGGGCGAGCCAGCGTGCCTGCGAGATGACGAAATCGAACAGGTCGCCGTGGATCACGAGGAAGCGACGCCCCGTCGGCGAGACGTGGATGGCGTGCTCCACCACCTCGATGCCGCCGAAATGAGTGCCGTAATAGTCGCGCAGGAACTCGTCGTGATTGCCCGGCACATAGACGATGCGGGCGCCCTTGCGGCCCTTGCGCAGCAGCTTCTGGATCACGTCGTTGTGCGACTGCGGCCAGTACCAGCTCGACTTCAGATGCCAGCCGTCGACGATGTCGCCGACCAGATAGACCGTGTCGGCCTCGTGGCAGCGGAGGAAATCGAGAAGCTTGTCCGCCTGGCAGCCACGGGTACCGAGATGAACGTCTGAAATGAAAAGCGTACGGAATCGCCTCGAATCGCTCTCCGTCACGCGCTGCTCCCGTCAATGATCATCCAACATGGCCGGCGTTCTGACAGACTCCTGTTGCGGTTCGATGACGCACGAGGGACGCGGCGACGCCTGTCACGGCACCGTCACGCCGTCGATGTAGTCGCGGGCTATGACACCCGTGGACATCGCCATCACCGTTTGCGGCCTCACCGCCGCCGTTCATGTCGCCAGCGTCGCGATCGCGGCGGTTCGCTGTCGCGCGCGGCGTGATCACGTCGCCCCGCCCGCCGACGCGCCGCCGATCACCATCGTGCGGCCGGTCTGCGGCATCGAGAACTTCGTCGCGGAGACGCTCGGCTCGACCTTCCGGCTCGACTATCCGGACTACGAGATCGTGTTCTGCGTCGCCTCGCCGGCCGACCCGGTGATCCCGGTGGTGGACGGGCTGATGGCGCGTCACCCGCAGGTGCGGGCGCGGCTGCTCGTCGGCAACGATCCGGTGAGCCGCAACCCCAAGCTCAACAACTGCGTCAAGGGCTGGCAGGCGGCCGCTCACGACTGGATCGCCATCGCGGATTCCAACGTGCTGATGCCGCCCGACTATCTCCAGCGCCTGCTGGCCGCCTGGCAGCCTACCAGCGGGCGGCAGCCCGCCAGCGGGTGGCAGCCCGCCAGCGGACGCGGGCGCAGCACCGGCCTCGTCTGCGCGCCACCGATCGGCAGCCGGCCGGACGGCTTCTGGGCCGAGGTCGAATGCGCCTTCCTCAACACCTATCAAGCACGCGCCCAGTACGTCGCCGACAGCATCGGGTTCGGCTTCGCCCAGGGTAAGACGCTGTTCTGGCGACGCGACGTGCTGGAGGCCGGCGGCGGCATCAAGGCGCTCGGCGCCGACGTGGCCGAGGACGCCGCCTCGACCAAGCTGGTACGGGCCGCCGGCCTGCGGGTGCGGCTGGTCGACGGGCCGTTCGAGCAGCCGCTCGGGCGGCGCAGCGCCCGGGAGGTGTGGCGACGCCAGTCGCGGTGGGCGCGGCTGCGGCGCGCCTGCTTCCCGCACTGGTTCCTGCCGGAGATCCTCACCGGCGCGCTGGTGCCGGCCCTCTCGTTCGCGGTCGCGGTCCACGCGCTCGGTGGTCCGATACTGCCGCTGGTGCTGCTGTTCCTGCTCGCCTGGTACGGCGCCGAGGCGGTGCTCGCCCGCATCGCCGGGTGGACGCTGTCGCCGTGGTACCCGGTGCATGCCCTGGTGCGCGACCTGATGCTGCCGGCCCTGTGGCTCGACGGCCTGCTCGGCTCGTCGTTCGAATGGCGGGGCAACGCCATGCGGGTCGAGGCCGACAACCCGGCCGCCTGAGCGACCACTAGCCACCTCCGTCGGGCGATCACCGCCGCGATGGCGGAACCTCCCGCGGCCGCACCGACTTGGCCCCGATGACCAGACCACACGATCATCGGGAGTCGAGCATGCACGATCACCGAATCAAGCGCACGACGCGCACCCTTCTGGCGGCTGTGTTGCTGTCGGGGGCCGCGACGCTCGCCATGGCGCAGAGCGGCGGCGGAGCGGGCGGCGGCGCCGGCGGAGGAGCGGCGGGAGGGGCCGCCGCGGGCGGCGGCTCGGCCGCGACCGGCACCGGCTCGGGCAGCTCGGGGGTGGCGCCGACCGGCACCCCGAATGCCGGCGTCGGCTCGACCGGGTCGGTCTCCACCGGCGGCACGCCGATCGCGCCCGGCCCCGCCCATCCGGGCCAGGGCCTCAACAGCCAGGGCACCGCGACGACGCCGAGCGGCAGAGAAACCACCGGCTCCTCGGTGCCGGGGCCGAACCTGCCGGGCGGGTCCGCAGCCCGCGGGGCCGGCACCTCGACACCGTCGCCGAACGGCATGGCCACGCCCGACATCATGAACGGCATGCCCAACAGCGGCGGCACGAGCGGCGGCAGCGGCTCGACACGCTGACGCCCCGGCGAACGATGCCGGCGGACGACGGCCGGCGGCTGGGCAGACGGGCGCCCGGCTGGTATCGAGGCGAACCCTCGCCTCGATACACGGGAGCCCCGCATGGACCTCGGCATCGCCGGCCGCTCGGCCATCGTCTGCGCGTCGAGCCGCGGGCTCGGCCGCGCCTGCGCCCAGAAGCTCGCCGAGGCGGGCTGCACCGTGGTGATCAACGGGCGCGATCGCGAGCGGCTGACCGCCACCGCGGTCGCCATCGCGGAGAGCACGCGGGCCGCGGTGATTCCGGTTGTGGGCGACGTCGCCACCCCGGAGGGCCAGGCGGCGCTGCTGGAGGCGTGCCCGGCTCCGGACATCCTGATCAACAACAATGCCGGGCCACCCTTCCGGGATTTCCGCTCGCTCGACCGCGACGACATCCTGGCCGGCGTGGTCGCCAACATGGTGGCGGCGATCGAGCTGACCCAAAAGGTGATCGACGGCATGCGGGCGCGGCGCTTCGGCCGCATCGTCAACATCACGTCGGGCTCGGTGAAGATGCCGCTGCCGGGGCTCGATCTCTCCTCCGCGGCGCGCGCCGGGCTCACCGCCTTCATGGCGGGCGTGGCGCGCAGCGTCGCCGCCGACGGCGTCACCATCAACGGGCTGCTGCCGGGCGTGTTCGCCACCGACCGGCTGGCCGCCATGCTGGCGACGACCGCGCAGACGCGCGGCGTCGACATCGAGGCGGTGGCGGCGGAGCGTCTCGCCGCCGTGCCGGCACGCCGCCTCGGCGATCCCGACGAGTTCGGCGCCGCCTGCGCGTTCCTCTGCTCGGTGCATGCCGGCTACATCACCGGCCAGAACATCCTGATCGACGGCGGCGCCTTCCCGGGCGCGCTTTGAAAGGGCCTCCGAGCGAGCGTGATCGGCGACGTCATGCCGGCGGAAAGGGCCGCGAGGGCGGGGTGGCCAGCGTGAGCAGGTTGCCGTCGGGATCACGCACCTGCGCCAGCGTCGAGTAGTCGCCCGCGATATCGTCCCCGAGCACGATCCCGAGGCCCTCCAGCCTGCGGCGCTCGGCCGCCACATCGGCGACGTAAAGGAACATCACTCCCCTGCCGGCGATCTCGTCGTCGGTCGACAGCGCCAAGCCACCCTGATCGAAGAGCTCCCACTGTACCAGCGTGGCCATCGGCCGGTTGTCCGGCCCTCGGCCGAGAAGCTTGGTATACCAGTCCTCGGCCGCCGCAAGGTCAGCGGTGAGCAAGGCCGTGTAGACCTTCTGCAGGTGCATGGTTCTTCTCCGGCCGGTCTCGCTGTGAACGTCTGCTCGACCTGGGGGGTTCCCGTGACAACGACGGCGGCGCCTTCCCGGGCACGCTTTGATCGCGGCGGCTCCCGCCTCCCCGATCAAAAAGAAAACGGGCGCCCGCAGGCGCCCGCTCTTTCTGGAAGGTCGCGACCGGCGGCGCGCCCGCCGGCCGTCTTCGTTATGCGGTCTTTACGCCGCCTTGCCGAGCACGCTCTTGGCGAGATCGCGGAACTCGCCCTTGCTGAGCAGCTTCTTGTTCTTCAGCGAGTACGCCTTGACGGCCTGCAACACCTTCATGGCGTCGTCGTCCGACACCTGCATGCCGAGATCCTGGAGCCACAGGTTGACCGAGTCGATGCCCGAGCCCTTGCCCATGACGATCTCGGCGGGCGGCTGGCCGACCGCATCCCAGCGGATCGGGAACAGCTCGGTGGCGAGGTTCTCGCCGCAGTTCTTGAACCAGCTCGTGATGATGCCGGACTCGATCTGGTAGAGGCCCGAGCCGACGATCGCCTTGTTGCTCGGCACCTGGACGCCGGCGAGCCGCTGCACCAGGTTGGCGAGGGGCGTGAGCTTGGTGGTGTCGATGCCGACGTCAACGCCGTACATGGTCTTGAGCGCCATGACGACCTCTTCCATCGGGGCGTTGCCGGAGCGCTCGCCGATGCCGAGCACCGTCGTGTGCATCACCTCGACGCCTTCCGCCAGCGCCATGATGGTGTTGGCGACGCCCATGCCGAAGTCCTGATGGAAATGCGTCTCCAGGCGCACGTTCAGGCGCTTCCTGACCTCCCGGGCGAAGTAGCGGGCGGCGTGCGGCGACAGCACCCCGAAGGTGTCGACCAGCGCCACCGCGTCCATGTGGCCTTCCTTGCCGACGCGCTCGATCAGGTCGATGGCCCACTTCAGCTCGGCCCGCGAGAAGTCGATCGGGAAGAACACAACCTCGAGGCCGTTCTCGTGCGCGTAACGGGTGGACTCGATCGAGGTCTCGATCGCCTTCTCCATCGGCCACCGATAGGCGAGGTCGACGAGGTGCATGCTCGACGGGATCTCCATCACGACGCCCTTGACGCCGGTGTCGATGGCCCGCTTCACGTCCTCCTTCATGCAGCGCGCGAAGGCGAAGATCTCGGGACCGAGATTGCGCTTCACGATCTCCTTGATGGCGTCGTTGTCGGAGGGCGAGACGATCGGCATGCCCGCCTCGATGCGGTGCACGCCGGCCTCGGCCAGCGCCTCGGCGATCCGGATCTTCTCGTCCTTGGAGAAGATGACGCCGGTCTGCTGCTCACCGTCGCGGAGCGTGACATCGTGGATCTTGATCGACTTGGGAAACTTGAGGTCCTTCACAACCTCGTCCGCGTAGTTCCACGGGCTCACGAACCAGTCCTTGGCTTTCCACGGTTCAGTCGCCATCTGGCTGCTCCTTTCGGGCTGAAGGATCGAACGACAATAGTCGGAACTCGGGCCGTCGCCGGACGACGAAGCGAGCCGTGCCGCTCCTGACAGGGTCGGCATTGTACAGGCTCCGAGCCCGAAGACAGGCCCGTGGGCCTTGCTGAAACCTCCGATCTGTCATGCGGTTGACGCCGAACATGGAGCCCCCGCTGGAAACGCATTTCATACCCTTGCGTCCCCGCATAGAACGGGCGTCCCCCGGCGGACGCCGCCGGGACGCACATCGCCCGGGGGCCGGGGCGGACGGCCGAGATCGGAGCAGGCAGCACGACGGGCAGCGGACGGACCGGCCGCAACGGCCGGTCACACCGCATGGTATGTCAAGTCGGCGATGAGGGGGAAGGCGCCGCACGCTCGCAACGGCGCGGCCGTCTGCCGCGTCGCAGCATGACGCGGTGGGTCAGGCGCCGCGGGCTTCCAGCACGGCGCGGATCGACACCCGCGACCACGGCGCCACGCGATCGCGGAATCCCGTGTAGGAGTCGTGAACCTTGCGGGCGAGCGTGTTCTGACTTGCGATACCGGCCAGCACGTCGACGGCCTGCACCCGCGCCGCCTCGACGATCTCGGCCGGGAAGCTCTCCAGCTTCACCTTGTGGCGCTCGATCAGCGCGGCGAGCGCCTCGGCGTTCAGCCGCTCCATCTCGGAGAGCGCATAGCCCGCCTCGGTGGCGCAGGCGTGCGCCACAATTGCCTTGAGGTCGGCGTCGAGGCCGTTCCAGGCGGACAGCGAGACCAGGCACTCGCCGGTGCCGTTCGGCTTGTTGAAGCCGGGACCGTAGTAGTGCGGCGCCACCCGGTAGAGGCCGAGCGCGATATCGGTGCCGGGGCCGACGAACTCGGCGCCGTCCAGCACGCCCGATTGCAGGCTGACCAGAATGTCGGCCGGCGCCGTCGTCTGCGGCGTCGCCCCGAGCCGGCGATAGACCTCGCCGCCGAGCCCGAGCGCCCGCACCTTGAGGCCGCGCAGCGCCGCCAGGCCGCCGAGCGGCGCCCGGAACCAGCCGCCCATGCACACGCCGGTGTTGCCGCCCATGAACGGCTTGACGCCGAACGGCGCATACACCTCGTCCCACAGCGCCTGGCCACCGCCCGCCTCGACCCAGGCGACGTGCTCGGCCGGCGTCAGCCCGAACGGCACCGTGGTGTAGAACGCCGCGGCCGGCTGCTTGCCCTGCCAGTAGAACGCCGCCGTGTGGCCCATCTCGGCGACGCCGCCGCCGACCGCGTCGAGCACCTCGAAGGCGGGCACCAGCTCGCCGGCCGCGTGCACGGTGATCTGGAGACGGCCGCCCGACAGCGCCGCGATCCGCTCGGCGATGCGCTCGGCCGACATGCCGGGGCCCGGCAGCCGCTTGGGCCACGAGGTCACCATGCGCCAACGCCGTGTCTCGCCGCGCGCCACGTGGGGCGCCGCCAGGGCCGCGAGGCCCACCGCCCCGCCCGCCAGATGCCGTCGGGTGAAGCTCGTCATGTCACGCTCCTGTCTGTTCGGCACGCCGTGCGGCGTCCGCGGTCGACGGCGCCTCACCACCATCGCGAAAAATGATGTAGCGGCCCGTGGCCGTGCCCGATGGCGAGCCGATCGGCCGCCGCGATGGCGTCGGCCACATAGGTCTTGGCGGCACCGACCGCGTCGGCGAGGCCGAGCCCCTGGGCGAGCCCGGCCGCGATCGCCGAGGACAGCGTGCAGCCGGAGCCATGGGTGTTGCGAGTGGCGACGCGCGGCGCCGCGAAGCGGCGCACGCCGTCGGCCGTCACCAGCAGGTCGGTGCTCTCCGGTCCTTCGCCGTGCCCACCCTTCATCAGCACGGCGCGGGCGCCCCGGGCGATCAGCGCCTCGCCCTGCGCCCGCATGGCGGCCTCGTCGGTCGCCACCGCACAGTCGAGCAACGCCGCCGCCTCGGGCACGTTCGGGGTGACGAGATCGGCGCGCGGCAGAAGATCGCGCACCAATGTCGCCACCGCCTCGGGCGCCAGCAGCCGCGCCCCCGAGGTGGCGATCATCACCGGGTCGAGCACCACGTTGGGGGCGGCGTGGCGGGCGAGCCCGTCCGCCACCGCCTCGATGGTGGCCGGCACCGACAGCATGCCGATCTTGACGGCGCCGACCGCGAGATCGGAGAACACCGCGTCGATCTGGGCGGTGACGAAGGCGGGCGGCACGTCGTGAATGCCGGTGACGCCGCGGGTGTTCTGCGCGGTCAGTGCGGCGATCACCGACGCGCCGAACACGCCGAGCGCCGAGAAGGTCTTGAGATCGGCCTGGATGCCGGCACCGCCGCTCGAATCGGAGCCCGCGATGGTGACCGCGATGGCGGTGCGCCTCGCCTCCGTCATGCCGGCACCCGGCCGGCGAGCGCCTGATCCACCACGCCACGCAGCCGCCGCGCCGCCTGCTCGGGATCGGCGGCAAGCGACAGCGCGGCGATCACCGCGACGCCGTCGCCACCGGCCCGGATCACCGCGGCCGCATTGGTCTCGTCGATGCCGGCGATCCCCTCGACCGGCAGGCCCGGCGCCCGCCGCCGCAGCACGGCGCGGATCGCCGCGAAGCCCTCCGGCCCCATGGGCGGCGCCGGATTGTGCTTCGACAGGGTGGTGTAGACGCCGCCGACCCCCGCATAGTCGATCAGCCCGACGGGAACGCTCTCGGCCTGCTCGACGGTCTTGATCGAGTGGCCCACGATGGCGCCCGGTCCGAGCAGCGCGCGCGCATCCTCGATCGCCATGTCGTCCGGCCCGACATGGACGCCGGCGGCGCCGGCCGCCAGCGCCACGTCGACCCGATCGTTGATCACCAGCGGCACGCCGAGCGGCGTCAGCACAGCGAGGAGCGCTCGCGCGGTCTCCACCATCGGGCGGGTGTCGCCGCGCTTGTCGCGGAGCTGCACCAGGGTGGCGCCGCCCGCCACCACGGCGCGGGCGAGATTGACGAGGCTGCGGCCGCCGGCCCGCTCCGGGTCCAGGATAGCGTTGAGACGCAGATCGACCGGCATCATTCCACCTTCGCCCGCTCGTGCAGGTCCTTGCTGTCGAGATCCGAGAGTGCGTCGAGGATCGCCACCGCCAGGCTGCCGGGGCCGCTCGACACCACCGCGGCCCGCTCGGCCGCGACGCCCAGCACGACGTGGCCGGCGACGGCCGCCAGCCACGCATCGTCCTCCACCGCCAGGCAGGCGGCGACCAGCGCGGCGCCCGCACAGCCCATGGCGGTGATCCGGGCCATCCAGCGATGGCCGTTGGCGACGCCGGCGAGCCGCCGGCCATCGGTGATCCGGTCGGTCGCGCCGGTCAGCGCCACCACGCTGCCGGCCTCGGCCGCGAAGGCGGCGAGCGCGGCGGTCTCGGGCGGGCCGGCGGGCGCTGCGGCCAGCGCCGCGAACTCCGTCTCGTTGAGCCGCACCACCGCCGGGCGGCGGACGAGCAGCCCGGCCGCCACGTCGCGGCGCAGCGGCGAGCGGTCGACGAAGACGGGGTCGAGCACCCAGGGCCGAGCGTTCGCCACGGCGGCATCGACGGCGAGATCGATGGCGGCCCGCCGCTCGCCGTCGAGGGTGCCGAGATTGACCAGCAGCGCGTCGGCCGAGCCGACGAAGGCCGCGACCTCCTCGGCCGAATGGGTCATCGAGGGAACCGCACCGGCGGCGAGCAGGACATTGGCGGTGAACGCCTGGGCGACCGTGTTGGTGATACAGTGGACCCGCGGCCGCCGCTCGCGCAGCCGGGCGAGCACATCGGCGACGCCGCCGAGGACGGCTGCGCCGTCGAGGACGGTGCTCCGATCGAGCGAAACGGCATGGTCGACGGGATCGCCGGGTCGCGATCGCATCTCGAGCTCCCTCCGCCGGCATGATCCGGATCAGGTTCGACGGGTTGGCCTGGCGTCGGTTCCGGTGCGGCGGACCTCCCGGTCTGCCTCCGGCCGGCGTTCGCGCCTCTCAGCCCGGCGGCGAGTCCGCCGGACACCCCGCTGAGATTGCGGGTGGACCTTAGAGCATTTTCTCTCCAAGGGAAATCAGCGCGCAATCGGCTTACCACGGCGGCGACCCGGCCTCCCTGCGCGGGTGCCGTCCGGATCGGCTCCGACGCTTGTCAAAGCGGTGCGGTTTTGCTCGATTGCGGCGACCGTCGCCGGGCGGGCCGGACCACCCAGCCGCGCCGGCACCGAAGAGGCGCCAGGGGAAGGCCATGATTCCGTTCTTCGTGCAGATCAAGTGCAACCTGGGCAAGTCCTACCAGGTCGCCAACGAGCTCGCCGACGCTGAGATCGCGTCCGAGATCTACTCGACCGCCGGCGACTTCGATCTGCTGGTGAAGTTCTACGTCGAGCAGGGCACCGATATCGGCCACTTCGTCAACGAGAAGGTGCAGACCATCCCGGGCATCGTCGACACCCGCACCATCATCACCTTCAAGGCGTTCTGATCCGTCGGCTTGTGCGCGCTGCCGTCAGGCTCCCGCGTCGGGCGGCGGCAGCTTCGGGCGCTCCCGCGCGCGGCGGGCGGCGATCCGCCGCTCGCGCCAGATCACGAATAGGCCGGACAGCACCACCACCACGGCCCCCACATAGGCGTAGACGGTCGGGATCTCGCCGAACGCCGCATAGCCGATCACGAAGGCGAACAGGAGCGCCAGGTAGTCGAACGGCGCCATGATGGAGGCCGGCGCGTAGCGGTAGCTCTCGGTCAGCAAGAGGTGCGAGAGGCCACCCAGCACGCCGATCGCCACCAGCGCGACGACCTGCGGCAGCGTCGGGGTCTGCCACACGAACGGCAGAATCGCGGACGAGACCACCGTGCAGATCAGCGAGAAGTAGAAGACGATCGACGAGGTCGTCTCGCTGTCGGTAAGGCGGCGGGTCTGGATCACCGCGAGCGCGTTGGTGAAGGCGGCGCCGAGCGCGCACATCGCCCCGATGGTGCTCTCGGCCGAGCCGGCTGTCACCAGCCGGCCGAGGTTGAGATACGGCCACAGCATCACCAGCACGCCGGCGAAGCCGACCGTCACGGCCGACCAGCGATAGGCGCGCACCCGCTCGCTCAGCACCAGGGCGGCGAGCGCCACGGTGATCATCGGGCCGGCGAAGCTGATGGCAGTCGCGTCGACCAGCGGCAGCCGCGCCAGCGCCGCGAAGTTGAGGAACATGCCGGCCACGCTGATCGAGCCGCGGGCGAGATGCCCGAGCGGCCGGCGCGTGCGCACCGCCGAGGCGAGCTCGCGACGCGCCGCGTAGATCAGCACCACCGGGATCAGCGCGAACACGCTGCGGAAGAACACCACCTCGCCGAGCGGCACCCCGGATTCGCCGACATACCGCACCAGCGCCGACATGAACGCGAACAGCAGGACCGACAGGACCTTGATGAGAATGGCGGCGTTCAGGCTCATGGCGGCGGGGCACGGACGGGCGAGCGGACGGAGAGCGGACGACGGGCAATCTGCGGAGCGCCCTTTGTCGCACGCCCCGGCGAGCCGCGAAACCCGCCGGCGCCGCCGACCGCGTGAGACTCGTCATCGAGACGACGGACTGCCGTCAGCGGCGCTCCGGCCGCGGCGGTCCGTCGACCGGCGGCAGCGACTTGAGGTACTCGGCCATGGCGGCACGGTCCGCCGGAGACAGCTCGCGGGTGTTGCGCACCACCGCCGTCATGGTGCCGCCGACCGAGTCGCCGTCCGGCAGGTCGCCGGTCTCCAGCAGGTACTCGACATCCTTGGCGGACCAGCTCGCCAGGCCCTTGCCGGTGATGTTGGGAACCCACCCCTCGCCTTCCGGATTTGGCCCGCCCGCGAAGCGCTGCGCCGCCACGATGCCGCCGAAGCGATCGCGCGGCGAATGGCATTCGGCACAGTGGCCGGGACCGTTGACCAGATAGGCGCCGCGGTTCCACGCCGCCGAGCGCGACGGATCGGGCGTGAACGGCTTCCCATCGAGATTGACCAGCTTCCACAGCCCGAGGCCGCGACGGAACGAGTACGGAAAGGCCAGCTCGTGGTCGGGCGCCCGGCCGGAGACCGCCGGCAACGTCTTGATGTAGGCGAACAGGTCGCGCAGGTCGCCGACCGTCATCCGCTGGTAGGACGTGTACGGGAACGCCGGGTAGTAGTGGCGTCCGTCCGGCGACGTGCCGTCCAGCATGGCGGTGACGAACTCCGCCTCGCTCCACCGGCCGATGCCGTCGGCCGGATCGGGCGAGATGTTGGGCACGTGGAAGGTGCCGAACGGCGAGCGCAGCGCCAGGCCACCGCCGAGGCGGTCACGCTCCTCCTTGGAGGAGGCGTGGCAGGAGGCGCAGCCACCGGCGAAGAACAGCGTGCGGCCATTGTCGAGATTCGGTGTGTGGGGACCGAGCGACGCCGCCGGCACGCGGGCCGGCTCGGTGACCACGAGGAACACCGCGACGCCGGTGCCCAGCACCAGCACCGCGGCGATCAGAACACGGAGGAGCACCGGCACGGCCGGCTCAGCTCTTCTTCAGCCGGTAGGTCTCGTGGCAGCCGCCGCAGCTCTTCTGCACCTCCGAGAAGGTGGCCTTGAAGCTGGCCTCGTCCTTCACCTTGCCCTTGGCCTCGGCGGCGTCCTGGCCGAACTTGGCGAGCTTGGCCTGGAAGTCGCTCATGTTCTGCCAGATGCGCGGATCGGCCGCGGTGTCGCCGCCGGTCTGGGTGGTCTCCGGGAACAGCCCCTTCGTCTTGGTGGCGCTGTCCGCATAGGTCTGGAAGATCGCCTGCGCCTTGGCCAGATCGAACGGCATCTCGCCGCGGGCCATCTGGGCGCCGATGCGGGCCTGGTCGCCATTGGCCTTCATGGCGGCCTTGCGCTCCGCGATCGGGTCCTGAGCGGCCGCGACCGTCACGCCCGCGAAGAGCACGGCGGCGGCGAGCATCGTACGACTCTGCATGGAGACTCCTTGTCGACTGTTGGGGAGAGGGACGATCCGAACCTCCGCGGGCGGCACGACGCGATGCGTGACGCGGGAGAATCCGGCAAGCTTGCCAGTCCTAGCGATCTTTCACGACGCCGGCATCACGGTGTCGCGTCGTGCCGGGTCACGATTGCGCGATGGTGCGGTGATGACGGCGGCGGATTTGCGGCACCGGATCACAGCGTGTGCATCCGCTCGCCTTCGCGCAGCGCCGCCCACACCCGCTCGGGCGTCGCCGGCATGTCGATGTGGCGGATGCGGTAGGCGCGCCACAGCGCATCGACGATGGCGTTGACGAGCGCCGGTGACGCCCCGATGGTGCCGGCCTCGCCGGCCCCCTTCACGCCCAGCGGATTGGTGGCGCAGGGCACGTTGCGGGTCTCGAACAGGAACGCCGGCAAGTCGCCGGCGCGCGGCAGCGCGTAGTCCTGGAGCGTGGCGGTGAGAAGCTGGCCGCTGTCGAGATCGAACACCGCGCCCTCCATCAGGGCCTGGCCGATGCCCTGGGCGGCGCCGCCGACGATCTGGCCCTCCAGCAGCAGCGGGTTCAGCGTCATGCCCATGTCGTCGACGATGACGAAGCGGATGATCGCCACCCGCCCTGTGTCCGGATCGATCTCCACCTCGACCACATGGGTGCCGTTCGGATAGGTGGCGACCTTGGGCCGGAACGTGTCGGCGACGGTGAGCCGCGCCGGATCGCGCGACGCCGCCGCGGTGGCGACGTCAGCCAGATCGATGGTCCGATCGGTGCCGGCGATCCGGACAGTGCCGCCGAAAAATTCGAGATCGGCGGGCGCCGCCTCGAGCGCGTCGGCCGCCACCTCGCGGATCACCTCGGCGAGCCGGCGCGAGGCGCCGGCCACCGCGACACCACCACACGGGATCGAGCTCGAGCCGCCGGTGCCGCTGCCGGTGGCGATCAGGTCGGTGTCGCCCTGCACCACCCGCACGCGGTCGGCAGGCAGGTCGAGATGATCGGCGACGATCTGCGCATAGGCGGTGTGATGGCCCTGCCCGGTGGACTGCGAGCCGATCAGCAGCGTGACGGCGCCGTCGTCGTCGAGCCGCAGCGTCGCGGTCTCCGGACCGTTGCCGCCGCACGCCTCGATGTAGGTCGAAAGCCCGATGCCGCGCAGCCGGCCGTCGCGCTTCGCCGCCGCGGCCCGCGCCGGAAAGCCGTCCCAGTCGGCGAGTGCCTGGGCGCGGGCGAGATGCGCCGCGAAGTCGCCGGAGTCGTAGGTGCGGCCGGTCGCGGTGCGATACGGCATGGCGGCGGGCGGGATGAAGTTCTTCCGCCGCAGCGCGTCGGGTGCCACGCCGAGATCGCGCGCCGCGGCGTCGACCAGTCGCTCGATGACATAGGATGCTTCCGGCCGCCCGGCTCCCCGATAGGCGTCGACCGGCACCGTGTGGGTGAAGGCGCCGCGCACCCGCGCCCGGATCGTCGGAATCGCATAGACGCCGGGCAGCATGCCGGCGCCGGCGATCGGGATATAGGGCGCGTAGGCCGAGAGATACGCCCCCATGTCGGCGATGGTGTCGACATCGAGGGCGAGGAAGCGGAGATCGGCGTCGAGGGCGAGACGCGCCGTGGTGACGTTGGCGCGGCCGTGGCTGTCACCGAGGAAATGATCGCTGCGGTCGGCGACCCAGCTCACCGTGCGGCCGAGCCGCTCGGCCGCCACGGCGGCGAGCGCGTATTCGCGATAGGTGAACAGCTTGGTGCCGAAGCCGCCGCCGACATCGGGCGTCACCACCCGCAGCCGCTCGGGCGGGATGCGCAGCACATGCTCGGCCAGGACGTCGCGCACCGTGTGGGAGCCCTGGCTGCCGAGCGTGAGGGTGATGCGACCGTCGGCCGAGTCGAACGCCGCGGTGACGGCGCGGGTGTCGAGATAGTTGGCGACGAGGCGCTGGTTGACGAGCCGCAGCGTGACCACATGGGCGGCGGCCGCGAAGGCCGCCTCGGTGGCGGCGGCGTCGCCGCTCGTGGTGTCGAACACGGCATTGCCGGAGGGCAAGTCCGCATGGACCGGCGGCGCTCCCTCGGCGAGCGCCGCGACGGCATCGACCACATGGGGCAGCGCCGTGTAGTCGACCACGATCGCCTCGGCGGCATCGCGCGCCTGGTCGAGCGTGTCGGCCACCACGAATGCGACGGCGTCGCCGACATGCCGGACCGTGTCGGTGGCGAGGATCGGATAGGCGGGCGCCGCGATCTCGACGCCGCGCGGCCGCGCCAGGCACGGCAGCGGCCCGAGGTCGGCGATGTCGGCGGCGGTGAGGATCAGCCGCACGCCGGGCATCGCGCGGACGGCATCGAGATCGTGCAGGCGGAAGCGGGCGTGCGGATGCGGCGCGCGCAGCACCACGGCCCGCAGCGCATGGGCCGGCACGAGATCGGAGACATAGCGGCCGGCGCCGCGCAGAAAGGCGTCGTCCTCGGTGCGGACGACCGCCTGGGAGGTGCCGAACTTCATGGCGCTGTTCCGCGCGGCAGGCACGATGAGCGGCCGCCTCCGACACCGATCATGTCAGCAATCTCCGTCCACGCTTCGTCGCTGTCCGAAGCTATGATGGCGAACCGCCGCCGTCCATGGGGCACGAACCGCCGTCGACGGACGCGGCGCGCCAGAACGGCGCGCGCCGCACAGGGATTCGGCAGGCTCTCGGCGATACGCGACGCCACGGCCGGCGGCTCGCACCGAGCCGCCGGCCGCGCATGCGTCATTCGGCGGGCTGGCCGTGCGACTCCGGCGGGGGCGCATCCCGGCGGGCGCGCCGCCGGCCCGGCAGGCTGGAGAGCCAGCTTCCGACCACGAAGAACGCCGGGGTGAACACCAGGCCGAACACGGTGACCCCGATCATGCCGGCGAACACCGCGGTGCCCAGCGCCTGCCGCAGCTCGGCGCCCGCCCCGGTCGCCCACACCAGCGGCACCACGCCGAGGATGAAGGCGAGCGACGTCATCAGGATCGGACGCAGACGGAGCCGTGCCGCCTCCACCGCCGCCGACAGCCGGTCGCGGCCCTGATCCTCGAGCTGCTTGGCGAACTCGACGATCAGGATGGCGTTCTTGGCGGCCAGTCCGATCAGCACCACGAAGCCGACCTGGGTCAGGATGTTGTTGTCCATCCCGCGCAGGATGACGCCGGAGATCGCCGCCACCAGACACATCGGCACGATCATGATGACGGCGAGCGGCAGCGTCAGGCTCTCGTACTGGGCGGCCAGCACCAGGAACACGAAGACGACGCCGAGCACGAAGGCGAACAGCGCCGTGTCGCCGGCCCTGATCTGCTGATAGGCGAGGCTGGTCCATTCGTAGCCGACGCCGGGCGGCAGCGTCTCGGCGGCGAGCTTCTCCATGATGGCGATGGCCTGGCCCTGCGAGTAGCCGGGGGCCGAGTCGCCATCCAGCTCGGCGGCTGGATAGAGGTTGTAGCGCGGCACCCGGTAAGGACCCGAGATGTCGCGCACCGTCGTGAAGGCGCCGAGCGGCACCGTCTCGCCGCGGCCGTTGCGCACCCGCAGCGTCAGCACGTCCTTGGGCTCCAGCCGGTGGCCGGGCTCGGCCTGGGCTTGCACCCGGAAGGTGCGGCCGAACAGGTTGAAGTCGTTGACGTAGGACGACCCGATATAGACCTGGAGGGCGTTGAACACATCGGCCAGGTTGATGCCGAGAAGCTGCGCCTTGGTGCGGTCGATGTCGAGGAAGAGCTGCGGCGTCGACGTCTCGAACAGCGAGTAGACCTGCTTCAGCCCGGGCGTCTGGGCGGCGCGCCCCATCATGGCGTAGACGGCGCCGAGCAGCGTCTGCGAGCCGACGCCGTCGCGGTCCTGGATCATCATGCGGTAGCCGCCGGCATTGCCGATGCCCTGCACGGGCGGCGGCAGCACCACCACGGTGAACGCATCCTGGATGACGGCGAGCTTGCCGAACAGCGCCCCCTGGATGGCGACCGCCGACTTCGTCGGATCGCCGGCCCGCTTCTCGAACGGCTCCAGGATCAGGAACATGGCGCCGCCGTTCGGGGCATTGGTGAAGGTGGCGCCCGAGAAGCCGACGATGTTGACCACATGGCCGACGCCCGGCGTGGCGAGGGCGAGCTCGGCGGCGCGCTTCATCACCGCGTCGGTGCGCTGGAGCGAGGAGCCGGGCGGCAACTGCGCCGCGACGATGAGATAGCCGAGGTCCTGCTGCGGGATGAAGCCGCGCGGCGTCGAGCGGAACTCGTTGAGCCCGAAGGCGAGCACGCCGGCGTAGAGCACCAGCATCACCACGGTGAAGCGGACCACCTTGCCGGCGAGCCAGCCATAGCCGTTGGCGACCGCATCGAAGCCGCGGTTGAACAGGCGGAAGAAGCCGTGGATCGGCCGCTCGTACCAGCGGTCGCGGTGTCTCGGATCGTGCGCCTTGAGCAGCAGCGCGCACAGCGCCGGCGACAGCGTCAACGACACCATCAGCGAGATCAGGGTCGATCCCGCGATGGTGAGCGCGAACTGCCGGTAGAACTGCCCCGAGATGCCGGTGATGAAGGCGGTCGGCACGAACACGGCGGACAGCACCAACGCGATGGCGATCAGCGCGCCGCCGACCTCGTCCATGGTCTTGTGCGCCGCCTCGCGCGGACTGAGCCCGTCTGCAATGTTGCGCTCGACGTTCTCCACCACCACGATGGCGTCGTCGACCACGATGCCGATGGCGAGCACCAGCCCGAACAGCGACAGGTTGTTCAGTGAGAAGCCGAACAGGCTCATCACGAAGAAGGTGCCGACGAGCGAGATCGGAATCGCCAGAATGGGGATGACCGCCGCCCGCCAGGTCTGGAGGAACAGGATCACCACCAGCACCACCAGGATCACCGCCTCGAAGATGGTCTCGACGACGGCGCGCACCGATTCGGCGATGAACTGGGTCGGGTTGTAGATGATGGCGTACTCGACCCCCTGCGGGAAGCCGGACTTGAGGCGCTCCATCGTCGCCATCACGCCCTGGCCGGTGGTCAGCGCGTTCGAGCCCGGACGCTGGAACACGCCGAGCGCCACCGCCTGGCGGCGGTCGAGATAGGAGGTCGACGAGTAGTCCTGCGCGGTCAGCTCGACCCGGCCGATGTCCTTGATGCGGACAACGGCGATGTCGGTCTGCTTGACGACGATGTTGCCGAACTCCTGCGGGTCGCTGAGGCGCCCGAGGGTGCGCACCGCCACCTGAAAGGCGAGCTGGTCGGGCACCGGCGGCTGGTTGAGCACGCCGGACGCGACCTGGATGTTCTGGCCGCGCAGCGCCTCGGTGACGTCGGCCGCCGTCAGGTTGAGCGACGACAGGCGGTCCGGGTCCAGCCAGATCTGCATCGCGTAGTCGCGACCGCCCCACACCACGATGGAGCCGACACCGTCGACGCGGGACAGCACGTCACGGATCTGGATGTTGGCGAAGTTGGAGATGAACAGCGCGTCGCGGGAATCGTCGGGCGAGTAGAGGTTCACCACCATCAGGATGTCGGGCGACGACTTGGTGACCGTCACGCCGATCTGCTGCACCTGGATGGGCAGGCGCGGCTGCGCCACCGCCACGCGGTTCTGCACCTGCACCTGGGCGATGTCGAGATTGGTGCCGATGTTGAACGTCACCTGGATCGAGAAGCGGCCGTCGGCGGTCGAGTTCGAGGAGATGTAGAGCATCCCCTCGACGCCGTTGATCTGCTGCTCGATCGGCGCCACCACGGTCTCGGCCACCGTCTCGGCGCTGGCGCCGGGAAACTGGCCGGACACGTTGATCACCGGCGGGGCGATCTCCGGATATTGGGCGACCGGCAGCCGCAGATAGGCCACCGCACCCAGGATCACGATGACGATCGAGACAACCGACGCGAAGATCGGCCGCTCGATGAAGAAGTGCGACAGCTTCATCGGTGGGGTCTCATTCGGCCTTGGCGGACGTGCCGGCGCCGACCGACGTCGCCTGAGGTCCAGTGGGCGGCGTCTCGTCCTTGGGCGTCACCTTCTGGTTCGGCCGGGTCCTCGCCATGCCGTTGACGATCACCCGGTCGTTCTCCGACAGGCCGCTCTTGATCACCCGCAGCTTGCCGTCGACGAGCTGGCCGAGGGTCACGAAGGTCTGCTTGGCGGTGTTCTCGCCGTCGACCACGAACACGTATTTGCGGACCTGCTCGGAGCCGATGGCGACGTCAGGGATCAGCAGCGCCGGCTGCGCCGGCGAGGCCGGAACCTGGACGCGGGCGAACATGCCAGGCGTGAACAGGTCTTTCGGGTTGGGCAGCACGGCGCGGCCGCGAATCGTGCCGGTGAGCCGATCGACGACGTTGTCGACGAAGTCCATGCGCCCCTTGTGGGTGAAGCCCGGCTCGTCGATCAGCTTGAGCGACACCTCCAGGCCCCCGGCCCGGCTGGCGGGACCATCGCCGGCGGTGCGCTGGTAGCGCAGATAGGCCGCCTCGTCGAAGGTGAACTCGAAGCGAATCGGATCGTAGGTCACGATATGGGCGAGCAGCGTGGTCGCGCCGCCGGTGCCGCCGGTGACCAGGTTGCCGGGCGACACGCGGCGGTCGCCGATGCGGCCGGTGATCGGGGCACGCAGCTCGGTGAATTCGAGATCGAGCGTCGCCTGGCGCACCGCCGCCTCCTGGGCCGCCACCGCCGCCTCGGCGACTCGCTTGGCCTGGGTGCGCTGGTCGAACGCCTGCTCGGTGATGGTGCGGTCGCGCACGAGCTGCTGGGCGCGGGCCAGATCGGTCTCGGTGAAGGCGAGATTGGCGCGGGCCTGCGCCAGGTTCGCCTTGGCCTGGTCGAGCGCCGTCTGGAACGGCCGCTTGTCGATGGTGAACAGCAGGTCGCCCTGCTTCACCAGCTGGCCATCCTTGAAATGCACCCCGTCGAGATAGCCGGAGACGCGCGCCCGCACCTCCACCGCGTCGATGGCGACGAAGCGGCCGACATACTCGTCGTAGTCGACCACCGTCCGCATCACCGGCTTGGCGACGGTGACCTGCGGGGGCGGCGGCGCGCCGGCGGGCTGCTGCTTGGTCTCGCCACCACAGCTCGCCACGAGGACAGCGAGGGCTATGGCGGCAAAGCGCGCGCGAATGGAACTCATGCTGGCTCCGTCGGAGTGGCGGCCCGGTCGGCGTCGCGTATCGCGTTTCGAGAGCGCTGGCTGGCTGAACGCTGGCGATGGCTCGGCGCTCTACCGGCTCGGCGCTGGCGCGACGTCCCGATGGCAGTCCTGATCCTGCGGCCTCACATAATGCGCCGCGACCCTCAAGTCCATCCCGAATAGCAGGCGCGTCAGAGTGATACCGCTGTGCACAGCGCCACCAGGCCGGCCCCCGCGCGGCGCTCTCGACGGGGTCTCGCAGCACCATCGACAAAGAGGCGCAGCCTCGGAGCCATGCACGGTCAAACTGCATCGTCCGAGATAACTAATTTATGCGTTTACTTTCTCCGCAAATCACTCAACGGTTGCATTTGCAACCATGAGGCGAGGCATGACCCGGACGACGGCGTCCGGTGGGGCAGGTGTGTGCCGCCTCGCCGCCACCGGAGGGGTGCGATGCTGTTCTACGTGCAGATGAAGTGGAACTATCAGGGCCGCATCTCGCAGGATCAGCTGTGGGACATCGAAGCCCTCGAGGGCGACCACGGCGTCGCCGGCATCCGGGCCGGCTTCGTGCAGCTCTACAAGGTGGTGTCGCAGCATCGCATCATCGCCATCGTCAAGGCGGACTCGCTCGACGATCTCGACCGCAACTCCATGGGCTGGCTGCCCATGCGCGAGTATCTCGAGTTCGAGCAGGTGTGGGCGCTGCGCGACTACGAGGGCTTCCTGGCCGACGTGAAGGCCAAGTTCCCGCCCCCCGGACAGCAGCCGGCGGCCCCGCCACCCCCGCCGCCCGCTGCGGCCACCGACCCGGCCGACACGCGCGAAATCGCCACCGCCTGGTTCCACAACATGAACATCGGCAAGAGTGCCGACGCGCTCGCCCTGCTCGACCCGGACGTCGTCTGGGCCAATGTGCCGACCGTCCCCGGCGTCAACGACGTGATTCCCTGGCTCGGAATCCTGCGTGGCGCCGACGCCGTGCTGAAGAGCTTCGAGGTGTGGGGGCAGCACTCGAAGATGATCCGCTTCGAGCTGCTCGGCGATCTGATGGTGGATGGAGACCGCGCCGTCGGCATCGCCCACGAGCATTCGCAGTGCCTCGCCAACGGCAACGAGTATCACCTCCAGGTCGCGACCTTCCTCACCGTGCGCAACCGCAAGATCACCGAATGGCGGGTCCACTGGGACAGCGCCCCGATCGTGCGCGCCTACCGCAACCTGTGAGGTCCGCCATGACGGCTTCCGCGTGCCGCGACAGCGACGCGCTGATCGCGGCGGTCCGCTGCTCCGCCATCGACGCGGTGCGGGCGCTGCTCGCCGCCGGGCACGATCCGAACCGGCCCGATCCGGCGAGCGGCCTGACGCCCTTGATGTTCGCGGCCGGTCTCGGCGACGAGCCGACGGCGGCGGCGCTGATCGCCGCCGGCGCCCTCCTCGACGCCCTCGACCGCAAGGCCGGCGCGGCGGCGCTCCACAAGGCGTGCCAGGGCGCCCACACGGGCGTCGCCCGGCAGCTCGTCGCGGCCGGCGCCTCGGTCGACGTGCAGGCCACATCCACCGGCCACACGCCGCTGTTCGAGGCGATCTGGTTCAAGGCCGACGACATCGTCGCGCTGCTCCTGGAGCGGAGCTGCCGGCTGTCGCCGACCACCTATTACGGCTTCACGCTGGAGCAGCACATCGCCTACGCCAAGTCGGTCAGCCGAGGCCGCGACGATGCCGACAAGCTCGCCCGCATCGAGACGCTGATCGGCGCACGCCGCGCCCGCGACCAGGCGGCGGCGGCCGCCGCGCGGCTGATCGCCGCCGTGCATGCCGGCGACATGGCGGCCCTGAAGGCGGCGCTCGCGGCCGGCGAGCCGATCGATCGCCGCTACCCGATCGTCGGCGGCTTCGACGACGGCCACACGGCACTCTTGGTCGCGGCCCGCGACGGCCATGCCGACATGGTCGGCGTGCTGATCGACGCCGGCGCCGACGTCAACGTCGTCGAGCCGGTGTTCGGTGCGGTGCCGCTGCACAAGGCGACCTACAACGGCCACCTCGACATCACCCGGCGGCTGGCCGCCGCGCGCGGCGTGAACCTGAACTATCAGGGTCCGTCCAACGGCTACACGCCGCTGCACGACGCGCTGTGGCACGGCTTCGCCGATTGCGCCGCGGCACTCCTCGACGCCGGCGCCCGCACCGACCTCGTCGCCTGGGACGGCAAGCGCCCGGTCGATCTCGCGGCCGAGAAGCTCGGCGCCGACGACCCGCTCACGCGGAGGCTGCGCGATCTCGCGGCCGCCGCGACCTGAGGGCTCATCCCGCGTCGCCGGGCGGCGGAGCCGGCGGCGGCGGGCCGGCCGCCACCTTGCGGCGGCGGGCGAGCGCCCGCAGCCATTGCGGGCCGAACAGCACCCCGATGGCGGCGCCGTACACGACGGCGCCCAGCAGCGCGAGCGCCGCCAGCATGGTCTCGTGGCGCAGCGGCCGGCCGGGCGGCAGCACCGCGGCGAGCCCGTGATGGCCCGCGAACAGCGCAGCCGCCAGCAGCACGGCGGCGACGGCGAGGCGGGCGACCGAGCGGACGAGCCCGGGATCGATCCCCATCAGCCCGGCCCGCACCGCGAACCACACGACGAGGCCGAAATTGACCCAGGCGCCGACCGCGGTGGCGAGCGCCAGCCCGACCTGCGCCAGCGGCCCCATCAGCACGATCTTCAGGGCGACGTTGACGACCACCGAGACGAGCAGCGCCTTCACGGGCGTCGCGGTGTCGCCGCGGGCCAGGAAGGTCGCGGTGACGCTGCGGATCAGCACGAAGGGCAAGAGCCCCACCGTGTAGGCCGCGAGCGTCGCGCCGGCCGCCGCCGCGTCGGCCGCCGTGAAGGCGCCGCGCGAGAACAGCGCCAGCATGATCAGGTCGGGCACCAGCAGGAAGGCGACGAGGCACGGCACAGACAGGAGCAGCGTCAGCTCCATGGCGCGGGCCTGCGCGGCGCGCGCCCCGGCGTCGTCGCCGCCGGCCAGGCGGCTCGCCATCTCGGGCAGGATCACGGTGCCGACCGCGATGCCGATGACGCCGATCGGGAGCTGATTCAGCCGGTCGGCGTAGTAGAGCGCCGACAGCGACCCGGCCGGCAGGAAGCTGGCGATGATGGTGTCGGCGAACAGCGCGATCTGGAGCCCGGCGGAGCCGACCGTCGCCGGCCCGAGGGCACGGAAGAACGCCCTGACGTCGGCATCGAGGCGCGGCCGGGCGAGCCGCGGCAGGCCGGTCCGTCGCGCCGTGTCGGCGCCGACCAGCAGCACCTCCAGCACGCCGGCGATCAGCACGCCCCAGGCGGCGGCATGACCCGCCGTGGGGAAAAACACGGCGAGCGCCAGCGTCGCCATCATGGACAGGTTGAGCAGCACCGGCGCCGCCGCCGGCGACGCGAACCGCTGCACCGCGTTGAGCATGCCGCCATACAGCGTCACCAGGCTGACCAGCACCAAATACGGGAAGGTGATGCGGGTGAGATCGACCGCGAGCGCAAAGCGGCCGGGATCGTCGGCGAAGCCGGGCGCCAAGAGCCGGATCACGGTCGGGGTGAACACCAGCGCCAGCACGAGCAGCAGAAGCTCGGCGGCGAGCAGCATGGTGAAGACGCGGTCGGCGAACAGGCGGGCCGGATCGGCGCCACCCTGCTGGCGGATGCGCGCATAGGCGGGCACGAAGGCGGCGTTGAAGGCGCCTTCGGCGAAGATGGCGCGGAAGTGATTGGGCAGGCGCAGCGCGACGAAGAATGCATCGGCGATCGGCCCGGCCCCGAGCACCGCGGCCAGCAGGATGTCGCGCAGGAAGCCGGTGACCCGCGAGAGGAGCGTCAGTCCGCCGACCGTCGCGATGCGTCCGAGCATGGCGTTGTTCCGCCCCGCCTCCGCCGTCATGCGCGGGCTCGACCCGCGCATCCATCCGATACGGAGAAGCTGCTTTCGTGGCGATGGATCGCCGGGTCGAGCCCGGCGATAAGCCCGGCGCTCGGAAGCGGCGTTCTCAGGCCCCCACCGCGCGGCGCACCGAGTCGATCACCCGGTCCTGCGTCGCCGCGTCCAGATAGGCGTGCATCGGCAGGCTGATCACCTCGCCGGCGAGGCGATCGGAGACCGGCAGCCCGCCGGCCGCCGTCGGGAAGTCGCGATAGGCGACCTGCCGGTGCAGCGGGATCGGATAATAGACGGCGGTCGGAATGCCGTCCTGCCTCAGCGCCGCCGCGAACCCGTCGCGCGTGCCGGCGGGAATCCGGATGGTGTACTGCGCCCACACCGAGGTGCAGCCCTCCGGCACCCGCGGCACCGTCACCACATCGGCGAGCCCCTCGGCGTAGCGGCGCGCCGCCGCGTCGCGCGCCCGGATCTCGTCCGGGAAGAGGCGCAGCTTCTCGCTCAGCACCGCGGCCTGGATGGTGTCGAGCCGCGAGGTCAGGCCGATGCGGATATTGTCGTACTTGTCGGAGCCGTGGCCGTGCACCCGCAGGCTCCTGAGCACGCCGGCCAGCTCCTCGTCATCGGTGAAGATGGCGCCGCCGTCGCCGTAGCAGCCGAGCGGCTTGGCCGGGAAGAAGCTGGTGGCGGTGGCGCCGGCGAGCCCGTCGCGCCCGAGCGTGCGGCCCTTGGTGGTGGCACCGAACGCCTGGGCGGCGTCGTCGAGCACGAACAGCCCTTCGGCCTTCGCCAGCGCCGCGATGCCGTCGTGGTCGGCCGGCAGGCCGAACAGATCGACCGGAATGATCATCCGCGGCCGCAGGCCGCGCCGCTTCGCCTCGTCGACCGCGGCGGCCGCACTCTCCACCGAGATGTTGAAGGTTGCCGCGTCGATGTCGGCGAACACCGGCGTCGCCCGATGCAGCGCCACCACCTCGGCGGTCGCACAGAACGTGAAGGACGGGCAGATCACCGCATCGCCGGGACCGATGCCCTTGGCCATCAGCACCAGCGACAGCGCGTCGGTGCCGCTCGCGCAGGTGACGACGCGGCTGGCGCCGCAGAAGGCGCCGAGCTCGGCTTCGAGGGTCTGCACCTCGGGGCCGAGAATGAACTGGCAGTGGCCGAGCACCCGCGCCACCGCCTCGTCGAGACGGGCACCGAGCGCACGGCGTTGCGCCGCGACGTCGATGAACGGGATCGGCGTCGGCTGCAAGCGGGCGTGCTGGGTCATGCGGAATCCTGTCGTGATGAGGCAAGCGGGGCCGGCGCGCCGTCAGCGCACCGCGACCCGCGGCTGGCGCACCGGCGACTGCAACGGCGTGTTGCCGGCCTCCAGGCAGCGGATGGCGATCTCCAGGCTGGCGACGCCCTCCTCGCCGCCGACCGGCGGC
The DNA here is from genome assembly GCA_009720755.1 of Rhodoplanes serenus. Lineage (GTDB taxonomy): Bacteria > Pseudomonadota > Alphaproteobacteria > Rhizobiales > Xanthobacteraceae > Rhodoplanes > Rhodoplanes serenus. Next base: position 320,378 of record WNKV01000002.1, on the reverse strand, counting down.
CGCGATCCGGTGCAGACGGCCTTGACGAAGGCGCCGAGCTCGGCGCGCAGCGGCTCGTCGTGACCGACCGAGAGATGGCGCATCGAGTAGCTGCCGTCCGGCTGGAAGCCGAAGCACTCGGTGACCTGGCGGGTCAGGAGATCGCCGGTGATGTACTTGCGCTTGGTGGCGATCTGCACGGTGCGCGCCTTGAACGGCGTCAGCCAGTTGGTGTTGATATGGGCGAGCACGCCGGAGGCGGTGCGGAACTGGAGGAGCGCGATGTCCTCGCGCTCCGCCTTGGCGCTGGAGAGCTGCGGCTGCACCTCGACGATCTCGGAATCGGTGAACCAGCGCACCAGATCGATGTCGTGCACGGCGAGATCGATGACGATGCCGACATTCGACATCCGCGGCGGGAACGGCCCCACCCGCGTGATGGCGATGGACAGGATGTCCTCGTTGCGGATCGCCTCCTTGAGGGCCTGGGTGGCCGGGTTGAAGCGCTCCACATGGCCGACCATGAGGGTGACGCCGGCGCGACGCGCCGCCTCGATGATCTCGTGGCCCTGCTCCACCGTCGAGGCGATCGGCTTCTCGACCATGACGTGGACGCCGCGGCGGATGCAGGCGAGCGCGAGCTCGCGATGCAGATGAGTCGGCGCCGCGATGGTGACCGCATCGACGCCGAAGTCGAGCAGCTTGCCGATGTCCGGAAAGGTGCCGCAACCGAGCGTGCGACCGACGAACTCGGTCTGCCCGACATTCGGATCGGCAACCCCGACGAGCTGCACGCCCGGCAGCCCCGCAAAGACGCGAGCGTGATTGCAGCCCATGACGCCGACGCCGACGACGCCGACACGCAACGGCTTCGACGCGCTGCCCCTGGCGCTCTCGACCATGACCTCCGTCCCCATCAATCAGTCCCGCGGCCGTCGTAGCATGCCGGCACGGGGCCGGGCGACGTGAAAAGACGTACACTCAAACACGTTTTGATTCAGGATCTTACATCGAACGGTCTCAATCACTTACCAGCCTCGCGCGGCACCGCGCGGCCGCTCTCGGCCTCATGGTACCACCGATCGACCCGCCCTCTCGTCGCTGGGGGACGCACCGACCTCGCGTCAGGCGTCCTCACAGGGCTCGTCGCAACGACTCGCAACGTGATTCGAGACGGGCCGACAAAACACCCGATCCGGCACGCGGCCGGCGATTTCAGGGGCAGGCATTCCAAACCCTTGGGGCGCTGTCGGCAAATAAACCAATCCGGTTAGACCTAAGAGGTTAGGCGGGTTTCGCCTTACAGTCGCATACTCGAAATGTACTAGCGGTTTAGGCTTATTTTACCTCCATCACGCATTCTTTGCGCGCTGTGGTGGAGCTCACAGTCCGGCTGCCCATGAGGAGCCGAGCACAACCCTGGTGTGACGACCTGCCCGATTTGGGCATCGACACCACGTCGACACGCCGAAGGCGCGTTGCCAGGAGGAGTTCATGGCGGTCTCGGACATCAGAATTCTCTACAAGATCCTGGGCTGTTTCGCCCTGCTGAGCATCATCACCGGCGGCGGCATCTGGTACGCCACATCGAGCATGACGGAGATCGATCGGAATTACTCCGACCTGATCGATCGCGACGTGCAGGGCATGAAGCGCGTGATGCAGGCCGAGCAGCGCGTCTTCAATTTCGGCCGGCTGTCCTGGCGCATGATCGCCGAGACCGAGATGGCCCAGATGGAAGGGACCAGCCGGGAGATCGCGGCCAACCAGACCGGCTTCGCCGCCGAGGTGGCGGACGCCCGCAAGTTCCTGCCTGCGATGACGGGCCAGCTCGACGAGGCGGCGGCGCTGTTCGACGACATCTATCGACGCGACTTCGCCGCCATCGAGAAGGCGACCATGGCCAACCGCAACGCGGAGGCCAGCCGGCTCGCCGAGGCCCTGACCGGGAGGACAGGCGAGCTTCGCCGCCGGATGGCCGCCATCACGGCCGCCGTCGACGGCAGCGTCAAGGCGCGGTCCGACGCCCTCACCGAGACGACCCTGTCGACCGCACGGCTCAGCATGATCGCGGTGGGCGGGGCGTTCGTGCTGGTGCTCACCCTCGCGGTGGGGATCATCCGGTTCGGCATCACCGCGCCGCTCGCCCGCCTGGTCGGCGATCTGAAGCGGCTGGCACGGGGCGAGGAGGTCGAAGTGGCGGGCACCGGCCGGCGTGACGAGATCGGCGAGGTCGCCGAGGCGGTGCAAGGCGTCAAGCTGACCTTCACCGAGAAGGCCCGCCGCGAGGCGGAGGAGAAGGCCGAGGCGGAGCGCCGCGCCGTGGCGGAGCGCCGGACCGGGATGGTCCGGCTCGCCGACGAGTTCGACCGCGCCGTCGGCCAGATCGTCGAGACGGTGTCGTCCGCCTCGAACGAGCTGGAGGCCGCCGCGAGCTCGCTGACCCGCACGGCGGAGACCACCCAGGGGCTGGCCACCACCGTGGCGGCCGCCTCGGACCAGGCATCGAGCAACGTGCAGTCGGTCGCCTCCGCCACCAACGAGATGGCGTCGTCGGTCGGCGAGATCGGCCGGCAGGTGCAGGAATCGACCCGCATCGCCGGCGAGGCGGTCCGCCAGGCCGAGAAGACCGATGTGCGCATCGGCGAGCTGTCGCAGGCGGCCGGCCGCATCGGCGACGTCGTCAAGCTGATCACCGCCATCGCCGAGCAGACCAATCTGCTCGCTCTCAACGCCACCATCGAGGCGGCCCGGGCCGGCGAGGCCGGCAAGGGCTTCGCGGTGGTGGCCCAGGAGGTGAAGGCGCTGGCCGCCCAGACCGGCAAGGCGACGGGCGAGATCTCGACCCAGATCGCCGGCATGCAGCAGGCGACCCAGGACTCCGTCGTCGCCATCAAGGAGATCGGCGGCACCATCGCACGCATCGCCGAGATCGCCACCGCCATCGCGGCCGCCGTCGAGCAGCAAGGGGCCGCCACCGGCGAGATCGCCCGCAACGTCCAGCAGGCGGCGCGCGGCACCACGGAGGTGGCCGACACCATCGCGGGCGTCAACCGCGGTGCCGCCGAGACCGGCTCGGCCTCCTCGCAGGTGCTGTCGTCGGCGCAGTCGCTGTCGCGCGAGAGCGCCCGCCTCAAGGTCGAGGTGGCCCGCTTCCTCGCCGGCGTGCGGGCGGCGTGATCCCATGACGCCACCACGGGGCCGGCGGCCGCACGGCGCGCCGGCCCCGATCAGCGATCGAGGCCGAAGCCGTCGAGATTGATCTCCGGCGTCCGCCCCGCCACCACGTCGGCGACGATGCGGCCGCAGCCGCAGGCTTGCGTCCAGCCGTTGGACCCGTGGCCGACATTGAGATAGAGCCCCGCTATCCGCGTCGCGCCGAGATAGGGCGGCCCGTCCGGCGTCATCGGCCGCAGGCCCGCCCATGGCGCCACGTCGCCGTCGACCGCAGCGCCGGGGAACAGCGCCCGCACGGTGCGACGCACCGCCTCGATGCCGTCCGGCCGCACGTCGAGCCCGTAGCCTCCGACCTCCGCCATGCCGGCGGCGCGCAGGCGCCCCCCCAACCGGGCGATCATCACCTTGGTGTGCTCGTCCATGACGGCGGAACGCGGGCCGTCCGCCGCATCGTCGAGATCGATCGTGATCGAATAGCCCTTGACCGGGTAGATCGGCAGCGCGAGGCCGAGCGGCCGCAGCAGACGGGGTGCCTCGACCCCGAGTGCCACCACGACGGCGTCCGCCTCGTAGGCGCCCTGCCCGGTCTCGACGGCGCGCAGCCGCCCGCCCTCCACCCGCAATCCGGTGATCGCGGTGTCGAACGCGAAGGTCACGCCCGCGGCACGCAAGCGCTCGGCGAGCGCCGCGGTGAACAGATAGCAGTCGCCGGTCTCGTCGCCCGGCAGGTTCAGGCCGCCGACGAAGCGAACTGTGGCGCGCGCCAGCGCCGGCTCGGCCGACAGCACGCCGTCGGCATCGAGCACCTCATGGGCGACACCGAACCGCTCCAGCACCGCCGCGGCGCGGCGTCCGCCGGCCAGCTCCTCGTCGGTGCGGAAGAGTTGCAGCACGCCGCCCTCGCCGTGGTCGTAGGCGAGGCCGGTCTCCCGGCGCAGCGCCACCAGGCACGCCTTGCTGTAATGCGCGATGCGCTGCATGCGCGCCTTGTTGCGGGCGAAGCGCTCGGCCGTGCAGTTCTTGGCGAAGGCCGCAAGCCACGCCCATTGGTGCGGATCGACGGTCGGCCGCAGCGCCAGCGGGGCGTAGCGATCGGTGAGCCAGCGCATCGCCTTGAGCGGCATGCCGGGCGCCGCCCACGGGCCGGCGAAGCCGGGGCACACACCGCCGGCATTGCCGAAGCTGGTCTCCAGGGCCGGGCCGGAGCGGCGCTCCAGCACGGTGACGCGATGGCCGTCGCGGTGGAGATAGTGGGCGCAGGCGGTGCCGACCACACCGGCGCCGAGCACGAGAACATTCATGGGATGCTGTCCGACGACACGCGACGACCGATCTCAGGCGGCCGGGATCGCGGGCCGGCGGCGTCGCGATCCCTGACCCTGATCACGTCCGATACGAGATCGATGCGACCGCCCTACTCGGTCTTGATCTTGGCGTCCTTGATGATTTGCTCGGCGCGCGCCATCTCGTCGGTGATGAACTTGGCAAACTCTTGGGCGGTCGACGGCTTGGGCTCGAAGCCGAGCGTCCCGAAGCGCGCCTTGGCGTCGTCCTGGCCGAGCACCTTGGCGGTCTCGCTCTGGAGCTTGGCGACGATCTCGGGCGGCAGGCCCTTCGGGCCCCACAGGCCGTACCACGATACGAAGTCGAGCGGCTTCATGCCGGACTGCTCGACGGTCGGGATCTCGGGCGCGATCTTCACCCGCTCGGGGCTGGTGATGGCGAGCGCCTTGATCTTGCCGGACTGCGCGAGCGGCAGCGACGACACCATCGGGTCGGCGATCAGGTGGATCTGGCCGCTCATCAGGTCGGTCAGCATCGGGCCGCCGCCCTTGTAGGCGATGGTGAGGGTATCGACGCCCGCCTCGCGCTTGAGGATCTCGACCGCGAGATGACCGGCGGAGCCGAAGCTCGACGTCGCGAAGGTGTACTTGTCGGGCGCCTTGCGGACGAGGTCGAAGAACTCCTTGAGGTTGGTGGCCGGCACGCCCGGCGTGGTCGACACCACCAGTGGCCCGGCGGCCACCAGCGTGATCGGCGTGAAGTCCTTCACCACGTCGTAGGGCGCATTCTTGAACAGGAACGGCGAGACGACGTGGATCGACGCCTGGAGCAGCAGCGTGTAGCCGTCGGCCGGCGACTTCGCCACCGAGTTGGCACCGACGAGGCCGCCGGCACCACCGGCGCGGTTCTCGACGATGACGGTCTGCCCGAGCGACTCCTGGAGCTTCTGCGCCAGGATGCGGGCGACGCCGTCGACCGAGCCGCCGGCCGGATACGGCACCACCATGGTGATGGTGCGCGACGGATAGGGCTGCGCCTGCGCGGGCGCGGGCACCGCGCCCATCGCGGTCGCAGCGCCGAGAAGCAACGCGGCCGTGACGCCGCGTCGCGTCCAGTGCGTCGGTGTGGTCAAGCTCGATGTCGTCCAGCTCGATTCTGTCATCGTGTCCTCGCGTGGCACGCGCGGCGTCCGCCGGGCGGGCCGTCAATACGTTCCAGGATAGCTTCCACCGTCGATCAGGAGATTCTGGCCGGTGACGAAGCCGGCCTTGTCGGAGCACAGGAAGGCGAAATAGGCGCCGAGCTCGGCGGGATCGCCATAGCGCCGCGCCGGATTGGCGGCGGCCCGCGCCCGCCACACCGCATCGAAGCGGCCGTCCGCCTCGTCGATCATGCCGCGGATGTGGCGGCGCTGGGCATCGGTGTCGAAGATGCCGGGCAGCAGATTGTTGATGGTGACGTTGTCGGCGACCGTCTGGCGCGCCAGCCCGGCCACGAAGCCGACCAGGCCCGAGCGGGCCCCGTTCGACAGGCCGAGCTCGGGCTGGGCGATCTTCACGCTGCGCGACACGATGTTGACGATGCGGCCGAAGCGGCGCGCCGCCATGCCGTCGACGACGCGGCGGATCATGTCGATCGGCCCCAGCATCATGGCATCGAGCGCGGCGATCCAGTCGTCGCGCGTCCAGTCGCGGAAGTCGCCGGGCAGCGGGCCGTCGGCATTGTTGAGCAGGATGTCGGGCGCGGGGCACGCAGCGAGAAGCGCGTCGCGCCCCGCCGGCGTGGTGATGTCGGCGACCACCGTCGTCACCGGCGCGCCGGTGGCGGCCCGGATCTCGGCGGCGGCCGCGTCGAGCGTCGTGGCGGTGCGGCCCGCGATGGTGACGGCGACACCCTCGCGGGCGAGCGCCAGCGCGCACGCCTTGCCGAGCCCGCGGCTCGCCCCGCACAGCAGCGCCTTGCGGCCGGCGATCCCGAGATCCATGGCGCCCCTGCCCCCTGCTCCCTGCCCCGCGGGACCGTGCGCTCAGGCCGCCACGGCGGCGGCGGGCGACGGCAGCTTGTAGCCGTAGGTCTTGTCGAGACCCAGCTCGGCCAGGATGCGCACCCCGCGGGCGAGATGCTCGGCGGCGAGCCCGGTGAGCGGCTTGCGCAGATCGCCGGCCGGCAGGCCGACCGCCTTCATCAGCGACTTCACCGCGACCGGATTGATCGCCGAGTAGGTGAAGTGGAGGAGCGGCAGCATCCGCAGATAGGTTTCGCGGAAGCGCTCGGCATCGGCCCAGCCACTCCACGGCGTCGAGATGGCGGCGATCTCGCGCGGCGCCAGGTTGCCGGTCATGTTGGCGGTGCCGTGGCCGCCGAGGCTCATGGTCGGCACCACGAGGCCGAGATTGGGGCTGTCGCAGCACATCACCGAGACGTCGGGCCGCCCCGCCAGCACCTGGGCGACCTGCCCGACCCGGCCGGTCGATTCCTTGTGCACCACGTAGTTCGGATGCTTGAAGATGCGCAGCAGGTGATCCCAGTGCAGATCGCTCTTCACCCGCGGCGGGTTGTTGTAGATGCCGAGCGGCAGGTCGGTGGCGTCGGCGACCTCCAGGAAGAACCGCTCGATGTCGTCCTCGGGGGCGCAGATATAGGCGGGCGCCGCCAGGATGGCGCCGTCGGCGCCGTTGTCCTTGGCGAACTTCACCATCGCGATGGTCGCCTCGGTGTTGGCGCCGGTGCAGCCGAAGAAGATCGGCATCCTGGCCGACTTCATCTTGGCGGTCTCGACGATGATGGCCTTCTTCTCCTCCGGCGACAGCATCGAGGTCTCGCCGGTCGAGCCCATGATCAGCACCGCGGCGGTGCCGTTGTCCTCGTGGAATGTCAGGAGCGTGCGGAACGCCGCGAAGTCGACCGAGCCGTCGCGGTTGAAGGGAGTGATCAGCGCGACGAACGAGCCGGTGAGCTTTTGTCTGGACATGGCGGTCTCCGGAGACTCCTGGACGGTGGTATCACATCGGCGCATCGGTGCGCACGAACGCGGTGGGTGCAAGGGGGGCGAGAGGGGGTGGCACGAAGGCGCGCACCGGCGGCGGCGTGCCGACGAAGCCCTCGATTTCGACGAGCGTGCTCTGCGCGCTCGACCCTTGGGCGAGCCGCGAGGTGCCGATGTCGGGCGTCAGAACGTTGGGGTTGCCGTGAACGTCGAGGCCGCCGCCTTCGGGCAGCGGATCGAACCAGGCGCCGGTCGCCATCACGGCTACGCCGGGCGCCACGTCGGGATCGATCACCAGGCCGGCCAAGCAGGCGCCGCGATCGTTGAACACCCGCACGATGTCGCCGTCGCTTAGCCCGCGGCGCGCGGCATCCTGCGGGTTCAGGCGGATCGGCTCACGCTCGGAGATCTTGCCGGCGACCGACACCGGGCCGGGATCAGTCTGGCTGTGCAGGCGGCGGGCCGGCTGGTTGGTGATCAGATGCAGCGGGAAACGCTTCGCGGCGGGCGCCCCCAGCCATTCGGCCGGTGGCAGCCAGGCCGGATGCGGAGGCGCGTCGTCGTAGCCGAAGCCGGCGACCGCGGCCGAGACGATCTCGATCTTGCCGGACGGCGTCGCCAGGCGGTGGACGTCCGGGTCGCGGCGAAACTCCTCGAACAGCACGAAGTCGCGCTCGGGCGGCGGCAGCGCGACGAAGCCTTCGGCCCAGAACTGCTGGAACGCCGGCAGCGCGACGCCCTTGGCGGCGGCACCGTCGCGGATGCGATCGTAGACGAGACGGCACCACGCCATCTCGTCGCGCCCCTCGGTGAAGGCGTCCGCGTAGCCGAGCCGGCCGGCGAGCGCCGCGAAGATGTCGATGTCGTGCCTCGCCTCGCCCACCGGCGCGATCGCCCGGTGCATGGCGAACAGGAAGCGATCGCGCGAGGTGCCGCCGACGTCGTTGCGTTCGAGCGACATCGTCGCCGGCAGCACGATGTCGGCGTGGCGCGCCGTCGGCGTCCACCACGAGTCGTGCACCACCACGGTCTCGGGCTTCTGCCAGGCGCGTCGCAGGCGGTTGAGATCCTGATGGTGATGAAACGGATTGCCGCCCGCCCAGTAGACCATCCGCACGTCCGGATAGACGAGCCTGCGGCCGTTGAAGTCGTAGGTACCGCCGGGATCGAGCAGCATGTCGGCGATGCGGGCGACCGGAATCGCGAGACCGGCCGGATTGGGCGGCGGCGACAGATCCGGCCCCGGCAGCGCGGCGCGCGGCAGGCCGGTGCCGTGGATCGAGCCGTGGCCGAAGCCGAAGCCCTGCCCCGGCAGGCCGATGCCGCCCAGCATGGCAGCGAGCGTGATCAGCGCCCAGTAAGGCTGCTCGCCGTGGTGGGCGCGTTGCAGCGACCACGTCGCGGTCAGGTAGGTGGGCTGCGCGGCGGCGTCGCGCGCCAGCGCCCGGATGGTGTCGGCCGGCACGCCGCAGATGCGCTCCGCCCAATCGGCCGACTTCGGCGTGCCGTCGTGGCGGCCCGTCAGATAGTCGGCGAACGTCTCGAAGCCCGCGCAGTAGCGGTCGAGGAACGCGGCGTCGTGCCGGCTCTCGGTGAGCAGCGTGTGGGCGAGCCCGAGCATCAGGGCGACGTCGGTGTTGGGCCGGATGGCGATCCACTCGGCGTCGAGCCAGTCGGGCGTGTCGCTCTTCAGCGGGCTGACATTGACGATGCGGATGCCGGCCGCGCGGGCGCGGCGCAGCCAGGTCTCGAAGTCGTGCGAGCCGACGCCGCCGGAGCCGACCTGGCTGTTCTTGGGCGCGAGGCCGCCGAAGGCGATCAGCAGGCGCGTCTCGGCGACGACGCTCGGCCAGTCGGTGGCGCGCCCGGTCACCGGCTGGAAGGTGCCGAGCACATGCGGCAGCAGGAACTGGGCCGCGCCGAACGAGTAGTTGGCGAGCTGATCGACGAAGCCGCCGCCCAGCGCCAAGAAACGCCGCACCAGGGTGCGGGCGTGATGAACGCGGCCGGCCGACGACCAGCCGTAGGAGCCGCCGAAGATGCCGCCGGCGCCATGCGCCGCGCGAACGCGCGAGACTTCGCCGGCGACGAGATCGAGTGCCTCGTCCCACGACACTTCGCGAAACGTATCGTGCCCGGTGCGCGGCCGGCCCTCGCGCCATCCCTCGCGCACCGCCGGACGGGCGATACGCAGCGGCGAATGCACCATGGCCGGGATGGCGGCGAGCATCGGCGAGGGCGCCGGGTCGTGGCCGAACGGCTCGCAACGCACCACCCGGCCGTCGGCGACGACGGCCGTGAAGGCGCCCCAATGGGCGAGCGAAGGGACACGGTCGACGGGACGTCGGGGTCGGGTGGCCTGAGCGGAGATGGTCACGGGGGCTCTGCGTCTCGCGGGGGTTACGGATCGGAGCTTGGACCGGCCCGCCGCCTCAGGCAACCAGCGCCGGCTCGGGGGCGAGCGCGAACGCGACCGCGGCGTCGGCGTGCAGCAGCGTCGAGTCGTACACCGGCAGCGCGCTGTCCTCCTGGCCGATCAGCAGGCCGATCTCGGTGCAACCCAGGATCACGGCGTCGGCGCCGCGCGCAGCGGCGCGGGCGATGACGGCGCGGAACTTGGCCCGCGATTCGTCGCGAACGATGCCACAGCACAGCTCGCCGAAAATCACATCGTGCACCATGGGGCGGTCCTCGGCCTCCGGCACCATCGCCTCGACGCCGAAGCGGCTGCGCAGGCGGGCGCGATAGAACTCCTCCTCCATGGTGAAGCGGGTGGCGAGCAGCAGCGGCCGGGTGATGCGGTCGCGCGTCAGCGGCGCCGCGGTGGCGTCGACGATGTGCAGCAGCGGGATGGTGATCGCCTTCTGCACCTCGTCGGCGATCTTGTGCATGGTGTTGGTGCAGATCAGCACGCAGTCGGCGCCGGCGCGCTCGAGGCCGCGGGCGCTCCCGGCCAGCGTGCGGGCGGCGCCGGCCCAGTCGCCGGCGCGCTGCATCCGGACGATGTCGTCGAAATCGACCGAGTGCATCAGCACGTCGGCGGAGTGCAGCCCGCCGAGGCGCTCCCGAACCTGCTCGTTGATCCGCCGGTAGTACACGGCGGTGCTCTCCCAGCTCATGCCGCCGATCAGACCGATGGTGCGCACGCCACTCTCCTCAGGGATTCGTATCGACTGCGGAGAGGCTATGCGGATCGGCCCGCAACCGGCTCCCAAAGACATGCGCCGGCCCTCGACATCGCGCAACTACATTTTAGAGATTGCGGGCTGAAAGAAATGGGTTTTCAATGTCGACGCTTCGGGCGCAACCGGCATCCCCATGGACCGCATCGATCAGAAAATTCTCGATCTGCTCCAGGCCGACGCCACCCTGGCGATCGCCGCCATCGCCGAGAAGGTCGGGCTCAGCGTGGCGCCGTGCTGGCGGCGGATCAAGAAGCTGGAGGACGAGGGCGTCATCTGCCGGCGGGTCGCCCTGGTCGACCGCCGCAAGGTCAACGTGCCGATGACGCTGTTCGTGTCGGTGCGCACCACGCGGCACGCGATCGAATGGGTGGAGCATTTCCGCAAGGTCATCGCCGACGTTCCGGAGATCGTCGAGGTGTGGCGGCTCACCGGCGACATCGACTATCTGCTCCGCATCGTGGTGCCCGACATCGATGCCTACGACGCCGTGTACAAGCGGCTGATCGAGCGGGTGGAGCTCGCCGACGTCTCCTCCGCCATCGCCATGGAGGAGCTGAAATACACCACCGCGGTGCCGACCGGGTATATCAAGCCGAGCCGCGGCTGAAGGCCGGGCCTCCACCGCACCGCCGCCCGCGGGCGGCGGTCTCAGGCGGCGGGCAGCAGGCGCTCCACCGTGTCCCGGCAGTCGTCGCAGACGCCGTAGCTCACGGCGATCGGAGTGGCGGGCGCGTCGACGCTGGAGGGCTCGTGCCAGCGGCCGTCGCGCAACAGCCGGTTGCAGGTGCTGCACCGAAACAGCATGCGGCCGCGCGGCAGCCCGCTCCCCGCGAATCGCAGCGGCACCGGCAGCGGCACCATGCGCAACACCCGATAGGCGAGCAGGATGCCGGAGGCGGGCTCGGCCTGCACGGTCATCTCCATATGTCGCTCGCACTCGGGCGAGTCGCACCGGAACGGCAGAACCACGGGAGCGCCGCTGCGGCGCGCCCCGCGAAGCACCCTGTCGAGCAGCGACCGCGTCGCTTCGCCGCTCACATGGGACAGGAAATCGGTGCCGAGCACGCGGGCCGCCATCACCGACTGGCCATCGTTGGCCAGGGCGAAACGATCCCAGGCGCCGCCGACGCCGACGATCCTGTTCCGCTTGTCGAGGCGGCAGTACACCTCGTCCGATGCCGACACACCACACTCCGTCCTTCGGGTTGCGCGCTGGCGCCCCGCCGCCACTGTCGATCGCCGGCGCCGCGAGCGCAAGTCCGCTCGCCCCTCACCGCTTGGCACGCCGCAAACCTGCACGCTATATTCGCGGCGCTACAGCTCGACACCTCCCGCCCTGCCCTGCCAGCGAGGACCGGCGACGATGACCGGCAAACCGAACGCACGCCCCAGGGGCCTCGGCCGGCCATGATGGAACTCTCGCCCGAAGAGCTGACCGCGGTGCGCCTGTCGCTGCGGATCGCCGTGGTGGCGACGCTGGCCAGCCTGCCGTTCGGCGTGCTGGTCGCCTATGCGCTGGCACGCTGGCGGTTTCCCGGCAAGGTCCTGCTCGACGGGCTGGTGCATCTGCCGCTGGTGCTGCCGCCGGTGGTCACCGGATACGTGCTGCTGCTGCTGTTCGGCCGCCGCGGACCGATCGGCTCCGTCCTGGCCGAAACGTTCGGCATCGTGTTCTCGTTCCGCTGGACCGGCGCGGCGCTCGCCTGCGCCGTGATGGGCTTTCCGCTGATGGTGCGGGCGATCCGCCTGTCGATCGAGGCGATCGACCAGCGGCTGGAGGCCGCCGCCGGCACGCTCGGCGCCAACCGGCCGTGGACCTTCGTGCTGATCACCCTGCCGCTCGCCCTGCCGGGCCTGATGGTCGGCTCCATCCTATGCTTCGCTAAGGCGCTCGGCGAGTTCGGCGCCACCATCACGTTCGTGTCGGCGATCCCGGGCGAGACGCAGACGATCTCGGCGGCGATCTACGGCTTGACCCAGACGCCGGCCGGCGACGCCGGCGCGCTGCGCCTCACCCTGGTATCGGTGGCGATCGCGCTCGGCGCCCTGGTGGTGTCCGAGGCGGTGCAGCGGCTCGCCCGCCGCAAGCTGGCGCAGTTCGAATGATCCGCGTCGACCTGCACAAGCGCCTCGGCGCCTTCGAGCTGGCCATCGCCTTCGAGAGCGACGGCGGCGTGCTCGCGCTGTTCGGCCCGTCGGGCTCCGGCAAGAGCGCCACCATCGCGCTGATCGCCGGCCTGATGCGCCCCGACCGGGGCGAGATCGTTCTCGACGGCCAGCCGCTCGTCGACACCGCCCAGGGTGTCGTCGTGCCGCCGCACGCCCGCCGCATCGGCCTGGTGTTCCAGGACGCGCAGCTCTTCCCCCATCTCACCGTGAAGCAGAACCTGCTGTTCGGCCGCTGGTTCACGCCGCGGTCCGAGCGCCGCATCGCGTTCGCGCCGGTGGTCGAGACGCTCGGCATCGGCCATCTGCTCGGCCGCCGGCCCGGCCGGCTCTCCGGCGGCGAGAAGCAGCGCGTCGCCATCGGCCGGGCGCTCTTGTCGTCGCCGCGCCTGCTGCTGATGGACGAGCCGCTCGCCGCCCTCGACGCCGAGCGCAAGCAGGAGATCCTGCCGCTGATCGAGCGGCTGCGCGACGAGGTGCGCATCCCGATCGTCTACGTGTCCCACGCCGTCGAGGAGGTGGCCCGGCTCGCCGCCCGGGTGGTGGTGCTGGCGAACGGCCGGGTCGCCATGGCGGGGGCGGTCGAGGACGTGTTCGGCGAGGGCGCCGCCCAGGCGGGCGAGAGCCGCTTCCGCCGCGCCTCCTTCGTCACCGCCCGGGTGGCGCGGCACGACACCCACTGGGGGCTCACCGAGCTGTCGCATCCCGCCGGCACCATCTGGCTCGCCGGTAGTGCTGGTCCGCCAGGGCGCGACTGCCGGGTGATCGTGCGGGCCACCGACGTGACGCTCGCAACCGCCCATCCGGCCGGCCTGAGCGTGCGCACCGCGCTCGCCGGCACCGTCGGCCGCATCGAGGCGGGCGACGGCCCGCTCGCCATCGTCACGGTCGATCTCGCCGGCCACGGCCATGTGCTCGCCTCGGCGACCCGCAAGGCGCTGGCCGAGCTCGATCTCGCGCCCGGCCGTCCGGTGTTCGCCCTGATCAAGACGGTGGCGCTGGACGAGCAGGCCGTCGCCGTGGTGCCGCCCTGAGCGATCCCGAGGGCGATCGCGACCTCGTGATGGGCCGAGCGCCGATCCGTGATCGCCGTCACGAACCCGAGTGCCACCCGAGGCGACCAATCGGTGCCCCCGGTGGCGCGTCGCGCTCCACCGACGCACCGGGTCCCGGAACGCCGGACCGACGTTCGCATTGATCCGGTGTCGCCACAGGTGCGGTCCGGCCGAGGCCGCCGGCCGCGGAACGACGTCCAGGAGCAGACGACGTCCAGGAGCAGACCATGCGATATCTGAGCACCAAGACGGCCGCGGCTCTCGCTCTCGCGGGGGCGCTGGCGGTGACCACCTCGACGGCCGAAGCCCGCAACGGCCGCTTCCTCGCCGCCGCCGGCGTCGGGCTCGCCGCAGGGGCCCTGATCGGGGCCGCCGCCGCGAGCAGCAATGCGCGCTACTACAACGGCTATTACGGCGGCTACGGATACGCGCCCGGCTACGCCTACGCCCCCGGTTACGCCTACGCGCCGACCTACACCTACTCGTCGTGGGGCTACGCACCGAGCTACGGCTACGCGGGATATGCCTACGCGCCCGGCTACGACGGCTATGCCTACGCGCCGCGCTACCGCTATCGAGCGGCGACGTGGGGTGGCGACTGGGGCGGTTGGGGCTGGGGCCGCAGCAACTGCCCGGTCCGCGGCGCCTACCGGGCCGACTGGAGCCAGTGCTGACGTCGCACGCGATGACCACTGCGATGACGAAAAGGCGGGCTTCGGCCCGCCTTTTTCGTGGCCGGCGCGCCCGCCGCGTCGTAATGTCCGGGTCCGGCCGTCGTCGAAATGGCAAGCTCGGAGCGGCTGAGCGAGAGACTCTCGTCAGGCCATGGCGGCCGCACGGGCACCGGCGGTCGCGCCGCCGTTCGCGTTGAGCATGATGCCCCACGGATAGGAGTGCTTCTGGAAGTTGTCGCCGACCGCGAGGCCGCCGAACTCCGGCGCGTTGCGGTCCCAGCCGACCGCGCCCACATCCGCGAGGCGCTGCGGGCACGGCTCAAGCTGATGCAGGGCACCGGCTGACGGGCCGCCTCACCGCTCGTCGAGGCGTCGGATCAGCGCCCGGGTGTGGGCGATGGTGTCTCGGCTCTTGGCGACCTGCTCGTGATGGGTCGCACAGGCCTCGTCCGAGCTGATGACGCGCTCGGCCGCCCCGTCGATCAGCACCCTGGATTCGGTGCAGGCCATCCGGGACTCTTCGCGCATGGCGATCTGGCGGTTGCGGCGGCGACGCGAGCTTCGGCCCGGAACGCCCTGTCCCGCCCCGGGCATAGCGTCGACTAGAGTCGCACCGGGTGGAGTGGCGTCGATCGAGACCCTTGCATCAGTGAGTGCATCAGTCGGGCTCGTCCTGGCGTGTGTCACGTCGGCGACACTATCGCGGTCTCGACCACCCATGGCGCTGCTCCAGTCTGCCCAGGGGGCGGGAGCACACGCATCTCTCAGTCACCGGCGCCCAGGTCGTAGCCGGTGATGCGAGTCAACGATCTCGCCCCCGAATGGTTCCGGCGCAATCGACATCACCACCACCGCGATAGCCGAGGCCGTCCATTCGGCATGGTGGCCGGCCGTCAGGAACGTATTCTGCTGCTCCGGCTTCTACGAACGCCCGTCGACGGAACGGCGGGGTCCGGAGAGGCGTGAATGTCGGTCGCACTGGTAACGGGATCGGGCGGCCTGGTCGGCAGCGAGGCGGTCCTGCATTTCGGGCGGCACGTCGACCGGGTGATCGGAATCGACAACGACATGCGGGCCCGCCTGTTCGGCGCCGAGGCATCGACCCGCTGGCTCTCCGCCCGCCTCACCGAGACCCTGCCCGGCTATCGCCATCACGACATCGACATCCGCGACGAGGCCGCCATCGACCGCCTGTTCGCCACCTACGGCCGCGACCTGTCGCTGATCGTCCACACGGCCGCGCAGCCCTCGCACGACTGGGCAGCCCGCGATCCGCGCACCGACTTCACCATCAACGCCAACGGCACGCTGGTGCTGCTGGAGGCGATGCGGCGCCACGCGCCCGACGCCGTCTTCATCTTCACCTCGACCAACAAGGTCTACGGCGACACGCCGAACCGGCTGCCGCTGGTGGAGCACGAGACCCGCTTCGAGATCGACCCGGCGCACCCCTACGCGGCGCACGGCATCGACGAGACGATGACGCTCGATCAGTCGACTCACAGCCTGTTCGGCGTTTCCAAGGTGGCGGCCGACGTGCTCGTGCAGGAGTACGGCCGCTATTTCGGCCTCAGGACCGCGGTGTTCCGCGGCGGCTGCCTGACCGGGCCGAACCACTCGGGCACCCAGCTCCACGGCTTTCTCGCCTATCTGATGAAATGCACCCTGACGGGGCGGCCCTACACGGTGTTCGGCCACAAGGCCAAGCAGGTGCGCGACAACATCCACTCGGCCGACCTGATCGCGGCCTTCGACGCGGTGTGGCGCGACCCGCCGCGCGGCGAGGTGTTCAACATGGGCGGCGGCCGCGCTGCCAACTGCTCGATGCTGGAGGCCATCGCGCTGTGCGAGGAGATCGCCGGCCGCCGCCTCGCCTGGCGCTACGACCCGCAGAGCCGGGTCGGCGACCACATCTGGTACGTCAGCGACCTGCGCCGCTTCCAGGACCGCTATCCGGGCTGGCGCATCACCCACGACATCCGCCGCACGCTCGTCGACATCCATGGCGGGCTGGTGACCCGCGACACACCTCTCGGCCTCACAGCGTAGCCCGCGGGCGGCCACCACCGCTCTTACTGGCCCTTAAGACCCGGCTTGCTATAGTCCGCCGCACGGGCGAGGCCCGTCCTCCGAGGCGACGGACCTGGCCATGCTGGAGCCCACCACCGAAGCACATCGCGGCCTCGCCGCCGATCCCGCCCTGCCGCTGGTGGTCGACCTCGACGGCACGCTTCTCCTCGGCGACTCGCTGGTCGAGTGCTTCGCGGTGCTGCTGTTCCGCAAGCCGCTCGCTGCCGCCGGCGCGCTGCGCCGCATCGGCGATCGTGCCGCCTTCAAGCGCCGCCTCGCCGGCGACGCTCTCCTCGATGTGGCCGACATGCCATGGCGCGAGGACCTGGTGGCGCTGATCCGCACCGAACGGGCCCGCGGCCGCGCCGTGCATCTCGTCACCGCGGCCGACCAGGCGATCGCCGACGGCGTCGCGGCGGCGCTCGGCGTCTTCGACACGGCGACCGGCAGCGACGGCGTGCGCAACCTCAAGGGCGACGCCAAGCTCGCGCATCTGCGCGGGCGCTTCCCGGACGGCTTCCTCTATGCCGGCGACAGCCCGGCCGACCTGCCGCTGTTCGCGGCCGCCCGCGGCGCCGTGCTGTGCGACGTCGCGCGCGCGGTCGCCGCCGAGGTGGAGCGCTGCGGCACGCCGGTGCTGGCGACGCTGGCCCGGTCACGCCACGGCGCCCGCCTGTGGCTGAAGGCGCTGCGGCCGCACCAGTGGTCGAAGAACATCCTCCTGTTCGTGCCGCTGTTCGTCGGCCACGCCTTCACCGACCCGGTGCAGATCGCCACCGCCACGGCGGGCTTCCTGCTGCTGTCGCTGATGGTCTCCGGCACCTATCTGGTCAACGACCTCGCCGATCTCGCCGCCGACCGCCGCCACCCGACCAAGCGGCACCGTCCGTTCGCCAGCGGCGCCTTGCCGCTCGCCGCCGGGCTCGCCGCCGCGCCGCTGATGATCGCCGTGGCGATCGCGGCCGGCGCCCTGCTGTCGCCCGGCTTCGCGGCGCTGCTCCTCGCCTATCTGGTGCTCACGCTGGCCTACTCGTTCGGCCTCAAGCGCGAGCCGCTGCTCGATGCGGTGCTGATCGGCGGCCTGTTCACCCTGCGGGTCGCCATGGGGGCCGCGGTGCTGGAAATTCGGCAGTCGCCGTGGCTCCTGTCGTTCTCGTTCGCGTTCTTCGTGTCGCTGGCGCTCGCCAAGCGCCACGCCGAGGTGATGCGGGCGGCGGCACGGAGCGACGGGGACGAGATCGCCGGCCGCGGCTATCGCGGCGACGACTGGCCGCTGACGCTGGTGTTCGGGGTCGGCTCGGGGCTCGTCGCGCTGGTGATCATGCTGCTGTATCTGGCCGAGGACGCCGCACCCTCCGGCTTCTACCAGCGGCAATACTGGCTCTATGCGGTGCCGGTGCTGATGTCGCTGTGGCTGTGCCGGATCTGGCTCCTGTCGCACCGCCGCGAGCTCGACGACGACCCCGTCGTGTTCGCGCTGAAGGACCGCACCAGCCTGCTGCTCGGCGCCGTCGTCGGCGTTGTCTTCTTCCTGGCGATCTGAGCGGTCGCGCGACTCAGATCCGCAGCCGGCGGAACACCACCCACGGCAGGTGGCGGATGATCGTCATGATGCCCCACCAGAACCACGGCACGTAGACCACCCGGCGGCGCTTCTCGACGGCCCGCGCGATCGCAGCACCCACGGCCTCGGGGCTGGCGAACAGCGGCCCTTTGGCGAGCCCGTCGGTCATCGGGCTGTCGACGAAGCCCGGCTTGACGGTGAGGACGTGAACCGGCGTGCCGGCGTGCTTCTGCGCCAGCCCTTCGAGAAAGCGGTCGAGCCCGCCCTTGGCGGAGCCGTAGACGAAGTTCGAGGCACGGCCGCGGTCGCCCGCCACCGAACCGATCGCCGCGATCGACAGCGGCACCTGCGGGGGCCGGTTCTTCAAGAGCGCCAGCACCCACAGCGCCACGCTGGTGAAGTTCACATCGATGGCGCGGCGCGCCGCGTCGAGGTCGCACTCGCTCTCCGCCTGGTCGCCGAGCTCGCCATAGGCGATCAGCACCTCGTCGGGCTCGCCGAACGACGCCCGCAGATCGGCGGCGCGCGTCTCGATGCCGGCGAGATCGGCGAGGTCGGCGGTCACCACCTCGGTGCCCTGCGCCCCGCAGGCGCGCAGGTCGTCGGCGATGGCGGCGAGCCGCGTGGCGTTGAGGCCGACCAGCACGAAGCTCGCCCCGCGCACCGCGCGGGCACGCGCATAACCCTGGGCGATGGCCGAGCCGGCGCCGAGAATCAGAATACGGCAGGGCGCGCTCATGCGGCGTCTCCGGTCACCCGCCGCCAGAAGTCGGAGCCGAAGGCGGGATCGCGCCACGCCTCCACCTCGCGCCAACGCGGAAAGCCGGCGCGGAACATCTCGGGGCTCATCACGGCGTCCTTGGCCGGGTAGAGGCGACCACCCGCCGCCGTCGCCTGCTCGGCGAGCGCCAGCATCAGGCGGCGGGTGCGCTCGCCCCTGTCGGGGAAGTCGAGCGCCAGCGTCGCG
Organism: Rhodoplanes serenus; assembly: GCA_009720755.1. GTDB lineage: Bacteria > Pseudomonadota > Alphaproteobacteria > Rhizobiales > Xanthobacteraceae > Rhodoplanes > Rhodoplanes serenus. The sequence continues at coordinate 301,271 of WNKV01000002.1, read as the reverse complement.
CCCTCGATCGGGAACGACAGCACGCCCGGCGAGGACACGCCGCCGAGCCGCTTGAGCACGGCCAGGAACGAGCCCTGGCGCTGCGCCGCCGTGGTCTCCAAGAGCCGCCGGACGGTGTCGGGCGCCACCGCGGCCGGCACCGCCGACTGGTGCTGATAGAAGCCGCGCCGGCCATAGAGCCGGTTCCAGCCGGACAGCGCATCGAGCGGATAGAACGCCGGGTCGTAGTGCTGCGTGCGCCGGCCGAGCGCATGGGGGCGCCGCCGGTAGAGCGCGTTGAAGGCGCGCAGCGTCAGGCTGTTCAGCACCACGCCGGGCAGCTCCGGCAGCGCCGGCCCGCGGGCCGCACGGTGGGCGGAGAGGCCGCCGGTCTCGGCCCAGCGGCTGCGCATGAACAGGCCGCGGCCGAGCTCGCGCGCCGGCGCGAAGCAGTCCACCCAGGCGACCGTGAAGGGCCACTCGGCGCTCGCCTCGGCGATGCGGAAGAAGTCGTCGAGGTCGCGCACCGCCAGCGTCTCGGTCTCCAGCAGGGCGGAGCGGATCGGCACCAGCCGCAGCTCCACCCAGGCGATGAAGCCGGTGAGCCCGAGCCCGCCGATGGTGGCGGCGAACAGCGCGGCGTTCTCGTCGCGCGACAGCGTCAGCGCCTCGCCGGTCGAGCGCACCAGGCCGAGGCGCAGGACATGCGACCCGAAGGTGCCGGCGGTCTCGTGGTTCTTGCCATGGACGTCGTTGGCGACGGCACCGCCGAGGGTGACGAACTTGGTGCCGGGCGTCACCGGCAGGAACAGGCCGCGCGGGACGATCACCCGCAGCAGCCGGTCGAGGCTGATGCCGGCCTCGGCGCGCACTACGCCGGCCTCCACATCGAGCCACTGGATGCGGTCGAGCCGATCGGTGATCAGCAGACGCCCGTCGGTATTCAGGCAGACGTCGCCATAGGAGCGGCCGAGCCCGCGGGCGAGCAGCGGCGCAACCGGAGCCGTGCCGGGCGTCGCCACCTGCGCGGTGGCGTCGTCCAGGAAGGCCGGGCGCGTCACCATGTGCGACGTGCGGGTCCGCCGCCCCCAGGACGACATCGGGACCGGGCGCGGCGAGGCACTCGGCGCGGGACTGGCGGGCGCAGTGCTCATGATCGGACGAAGTCTCCGGCCCCTCGCGAAACGGTGCCCGGGGCAGCCCCCGCGGCTACGGCGCGTTCCGGGCGATTGTGTGGATGCATCGGACGCCCGCCCCTCCGGTCAGATGGTCGGCTGTGCCAGCGCGGCCGGAACAGCCGACGGCGGCGCCGACATTCGCAGCGCCACCGGCACCGCGAGGAAGCCCGCGACGGTGCCGTACCAGACGGTGCCGAGCCGCACCACCGCGGTGGCCACCACCGCCATGTCGGTCGGCACGCCCTGGAGGCCGAGCAGCATCACCATGACGATCTCGAAGCCGCCGACGCCCCCGGGCGCCATGGTGAGGCCGCCCGCCACCGCCGCGAAGGCGAACACGAAGGTCGCCGCGAGGAGATCGACCGGGGTGCCGAGCAGGTGGAGCACCAGCCACAGCGACACCGCCTCGGCGAGCCAGGAGACGACGCCGAGCGCCAGCGCCGGCACGAACACGCCGCCGCGCATCACCAGGGCGGTATGGCGCACCATGTGGCGCAGCGCCACGAACAGGCGCGGCTTGCGGCGGACGACGCCGTAGGCTGCACCGATGCCGGCGACGAGGAGCCGCGGCCGCACCAGCAGCGCGGTGCCGGCGAGCGCCGCCACCAGCACGGCGAACACGGCGCCCCGATAAGGCTCGAAGCCGGCGAGCCCGGCGAGGCACAGGAGCAGCATGGCGTAGACGTCGCCGATGCGGTCGCCGAGCTGGAGCGCCACCCCACGACGGTAGTCGAAGCCGTAGCGGCGCTTGAGGAACCACAGCCGCGCCATCTCGCCGACCTTGCCGGGCGACATGGTGAGGGCGAAGCCGGCGACGTAGAACACCGACATGGCCCCGACCCCGGCCGACAGGCCGAGCCGGCGAGCGAGGAACACGAAGCGCCAGATCCGGATCGCGTAGTTGAGGGTCGCGAAGGCGACCACCAACAGCACCAAGCCGGCGAGCGTGGCGGCCGGCACCTGGAGCGCCTTGCCGAGCTCGTTCCGCGCCCCGAGAGCGATGATGGCGGCGAGCAGCGACAACCCGGCGAGCACCACGGTGACGATGGCGGCGCGCCGCAGCGCCGGCCGCAGCGCCGGGCCTGCCTCGGTCTCGTCGGTGGAGCGCCCGCCCGCCCCCGACCTCGCCGTCATGCGATCTCCTCCACCTCGCCGGACAATGCTCTAGCAGCCTGACGTAAACGAATTTCTCGCTCGGCACACGCGGCGGGCGAGCCCCTGGTCCGGCCGCGATCGGGCGAGCGCATTGTCCGGCGAAGTGGACGCCGGTTCGCCGTCGAAAATGCGATCACGTAAGGACTTCTAGAGCGGTGTCCGATCCGGCTGGATCGGATTCCGGGCGAGCCCTTGACGGGCCGGCGGCAGGGTCGCTTTATCCCGGCGCCTAGACCGGGCCGCTGCGGCGACCCCCGGCCCGACCAGGAGAGCGCCATGACGGACCCGGCCCGAGACTCGATCGCGGCGCATTTCCAGCATTCCCGCGACGCGATGGAGCGGGCCGCGGCCGATCCGGCGCTGATCGCCAGCGTGGCGGCGATCGCGGCGGCGATCACCCGCTCGTATCGGGCCGGCGGCAAGGTGCTGCTGTGCGGCAACGGCGGCAGCGCCGCCGACGCCCAGCACATCGCGGCCGAGTTCCTGTCGCGGATGAACTTCGACCGCGCGCCGCTGGCCGCCGTGGCGCTGACCACCGATACCTCGGTGCTCACCGCCGTCGGCAACGATTTCGGCTTCGATCAGCTGTTCGAGCGCCAAGTGCGCGGGCTCGCGCGCGCCGGCGACGTGCTGATCGCGATCTCCACCTCGGGCCGCTCGCCCAATGTGCTGGCCGCCCTGAAGGCCGCCCGCGGGCTCGGTGTCGTCACCATCGGCTTCACCGGCAACAAGCCGTCCGAGATGACGGCACTGTGCGATCACGTGCTCGCGGCGCCGACCGACAAGACGCCCCTCATTCAGCAGATCCACATCGTCGCGGCGCACGCGATCTGTACCTGCGTCGAGGACGCACTGTTCGGCCCGCGCCCGGCCTGATCGGGACGGATCAACGACCGGCGCGTGCGCGGGCACGCGATCTGCACCGAGGTCGAGGACGCGCTGTTCGGCCTGCGCCCGGCCTGACAGCCCGTCCGACCCCGGCGTCAGTCGCGCCGGTAGACGTCGTCGAGGCGGACAATGTCGTCCTCGCCCAGATAGCTGCCGGTCTGCACCTCGATCAGCTCCAATGGGATCTTGCCCGGATTGGCCAGCCGATGAACGGCGCCGATCGGGATGAACACCGACTCGTTCTCGTGCACGATGGCGTTGTTGTCGCCGGTGGTCACCTCGGCGGTGCCACGCACCACCACCCAGTGCTCGGCGCGGTGATAATGGCGCTGGAGCGAGAGCTGGGCGCCGGGCGACACCACGATGCGCTTCACCTGATAGCGGGCGCCGCGATCGAGGGAGTCGTAGTGCCCCCACGGCCGGTGGCACAGCCGGTGCTCGGTCGCCTCGTTGCGCCGCTCGGCCTTGAGGCGGGCGACCAGCGGCTTGACGTCCTCGGCGCGGTCGCGCGGCAGCACCAGCACGGCGTCCGGCGTGGTGACCACGACCAGATCCTTGACGCCGAGCGCCACCGTCAGGCGGTCCTCGGCATGGATGACGCAGCCCTCGGCGTCCATGGTGGCGACCGGCCCCGACGTCACATTGCCGGCGTCGTCACGCGGCGCGATGTCGAACACCGCGTCCCAGCTCCCGATGTCGGACCAGCGGAAGCGGCCCTCGACCACCGCGGCCTTGTCGGTGCGCTCCATCACCGCATAGTCGATCGACTTCTGCGGCGCCCGGCCGAACGCTTCCGCATTGAGGCGGACGAAGCCGAGATCGGGCGCGGCCTCTTCGACCGCGCCTTCGACGGCGCGCGCCATCTCGGGCTCGAAGCGGCCGAGCTCGGCGAGCAGCGTCTCGGCACCGAACAGGAAGTTGCCGGAGTTCCACAGGTAGCCGTCGGCGACGTAGCGGGCCGCGGTGGCGGCGTCCGGCTTCTCCACGAAGGCATCGACGGCCGCGACGCCGGCCGGCCCCAGCGGGGCGCCGCGGCGGATGTAGCCGTAGCTCGTCTTCGGGGCCGACGGGGCGATCCCGAAGGTGACGATGTGACCGGCCACCGCGGCTTCGAGCCCGGCCGCGCAGGTGGCCTCGAACAGCTCCTGATCGAGAATGACGTGGTCGGCCGCGATCGCCAGGACGACCGCATCGGGGTCGCGCCGGCGGGCGAGCGCCGCGCCGGCCGCGATGGCGGGCCCCGAATCGCGCCGCATCGGCTCTAGCACCACGGTGGCGTCGATGCCCAGCGCCTCGGCCTGGCTGCGGGCGAAGAAACGGAAGTCGCTCGCCGTCATCACGATGGGCGGAGCGAACAGGGCCGGCGACGAAACCCGGGCCAGCGCCTGCTGGTAGGTCGAGCGTTCGCCGACCAGGGGCAGGAACTGCTTGGGCATGGCGTCGCGCGACACCGGCCAGAGGCGGGTGCCGGAGCCGCCGGCGAGCAACAGGGGAATGATCTTCGGACGAGCCATGCGAGACCACGGGTGAGCTGGAGCGCACGATCGGAGCGGGAGCCGAATCGTGCCGGACGCATCATCGTGCCGGGCGCACCGCCGCCGATGCAGCCGGAAGGGGGTTCCCAACCCGCCGGCGACTGCTTAAGGCATTTTCGGCCGGAACGGAAACCGCCTCCCGCGGCGTGGTGAACCGCCCGGCCGTCCCCGCCCCTCGACCCTCCGGAGCACGACCATGCAGGCGATCATCGTGGCGGGCGGCGCACCCGCGGGCGGCGCGTCGGAAGTCGCGGCCGCGGCGCTGCTGCGGCCGGTCGCGGGCGAGCCCGTACTGCTCCACCAGGTGGGGGCGCTGGCCCGCATGGGCATCGGCCGGGTCGGCCTGCTGGCGCCGGAGCCCGCCGAGGCGGCCCGGCTCGTCGCCACGGTTGCCGACAGGGCGCGGACGTTCGGCCTCGCCATCGAGCCGGTGCCGGCGGCCGGGCAAATGCCCGCGGACGGTGCGATCCTGGTGGTCGACGGGCCGGTGCTGTTCGATGTCGCCCTCGGCCCCGTGCGCGACACCCACGCGGCCCTCGCCGCCGCCCTGACGGCGGTCGTCCAGCCGGTCGCCCGGCCCCGCGACAGCGATCTCGTCGCCGAGCGCGACGGCCGGCTGGTGGCGGTGTTCCCGCACGACCGGCCGGACCCGCAAGACCAGCGCAACCTGGCGCCCTCCGGTCTCTGGCTCGCCCGGCCGGACCTCGTCGACCGCCTGCGGCTGCCGGGCCACCGCCCCGATCTGCTGCGCGACGCGGTGCCGGCCCTGATGGCCGCCGGCGAGACGATCGCCTGCCATCCCACGACCGAGTATATCCGCCGGCTCGACGGCCCGGCCGATGTCGCCGCCGCCGAGGCGGACCTCGCGGCCGGCCGGCCCGCCGGGCTCCGGCGCGAGCACCCCCGCCCCGCCCTGCTGGTCGACGTCGACGGCGTGCTCAACCACGAGCCCGGCCCGCGGGGCACGCTTTCGCCCGACGACCTGGTGATGGTGGACGGCGCCGGGGCGGCGCTGGCCCGGGCGCGCGCGGCCGGCTTCCTCGTCGTGGCGATCACCAACCGGGCGCAGGTCGCCCGCGGCACCGTGAGTCTCGACCAGCTCGACCGCATTCTCGGCCGGCTGGAGGCGCGGCTCGCCGAGGACGGCGGCATTCTCGACCGCATCTATGTCTGCCCGCACCATCCGGGGCCGCTCCCGGACGGCGTGCCGGAGCTGACCATCCGGTGCGACTGCCGCAAGCCCGGCACGCTGCTGTTCCGCCGGGCGCTGACCGAGCTGCCGATCGATCCGGCGCGGGCCTGGATGATCGGCGACAGCGGCCGCGACATGGCGGCCGCCCACGCGATGGGCCTGCGCGCCTATGGCGTGGCCACCGGCCACGGCTGCCGCGGCACCGGCAAGATCGCCGGCGACGTGCCGGACCGGATGTTCGCCGATATCGGCGCCGCGGTGGATTTCGTGCTGGCCGAGGACGCGGCGCGGCGCTGAGGCTCAGGCAGGCTCCCGGCCGGCCGGCAGCGCCGGACCGCCGGCCCGCGCCGGCGCCTGGCCGGATTTCTTCAGGATGCCGGTCGTCGAATGGCCCGGCACGATATCGACCAGCACCACCTCGCCGCCGTTCGCTTCCACCACCTCGCGGCCGACCACCTGGTCGACGCGGTAGTCCGAGCCCTTGACCAGCACCTGCGGCTTCAGCCGGCGGATCAGCTCGATCGGGGTGTCCTCCTCGAACACCGCGACGAGGTCGACGGCTTCGAGCGCCGCCAGCACGTCGGCCCGGGCCACCACGTCCTGGATCGGGCGGCCCTCGCCCTTCAGGCGCTTCACCGAGGCATCGCTGTTGAGCCCGACGACGAGCCGGTCGCAGGCGGCCCGCGCCCGGGTCAGGACCCGGACATGGCCGGGATGCAGGATGTCGAAGCAGCCGTTGGTGAAGCCGATCCGCAGCCCCTGCGCCCGCCAGGCGGCGACCCGGTCGTCGAGCTGGGCGGCGTCGAAGACGATCTTCTCCTCGGAGGCGAGCGCTGCGGCGGGCAGCACGCGCGAGCGCAGCTCCAGCGGCGACACCGTGGCGGTGCCGCGCTTGCCGACCACCACCGAGGCGGCCGCGTTGGCGGCCCGCATGGCGGCATCGAGCGGCGCCCCCATGGCGAGCATCAGGGCCAGCACCGCCACCACGGTGTCGCCGGCCCCCGAGACGTCGCGCACCCGCACCGGATGGGCCGGCACATGCACGGCCGCCCGGCCGCCCTGCTTGAGCAGCATGCCGTCTTCGCTGAGCGTGACCAGCAGCGCCTCGCAACCGCTGTCGCGGCGCAGCTCCTCGGCGGCGGCGGCGACCGCGTCGAGATCGGCGAGCGGCCGGCGTGACGCCTCGCCCAGCTCCTTGCGGTTCGGCGTGATCAGGGTGGCGCCGGCATAGACCGAGAAGTCGCGCCCCTTGGGATCGACCACCACCGGCACGCCGCGTCCGCGCGCCGCCGCGATGACGCCGCGCACCACCCGCGGAGTGAGCACCCCCTTGGCGTAGTCGGACAGCACCACCGCGGTCACGCGCGGCAAGGCGGCCTCGACGCGAGCCAGCACCGCCGTCTCGATCGCCGCGCCGAGCGGCTGCGGGCGCTCCCAATCGGCGCGCAGCAAATGGCTCGAATAATGCTCTGAGACGAAGCGCAGCTTGCGGGTGGTGGGCCGCTCGGGATCGGCCACCAGCTCGGCCGACAGGCGACCATTCAGCCGTCCGAGCACCGCCGCCAGCGTCTGCCCGGCCTCGTCGTCGCCGACCACGCCGACGAACACGCAGGACGCGCCGAGCGAGGCGATGTTGCAGGCGACGTTGCCGGCACCGCCGACCTGCGTCTCCTCGCGCTTCACCGCGATCACCGGCACCGGCGCCTCGGGCGAGACGCGCGACACCTCGCCATAGACGAACTGGTCGAGCATCAGGTCGCCGACACAGAGCACCGACTGATCGGGAAGACGCGCCAGGTAGGTTTCGAAATCGAGCATCGTCTGTCCTGACTGTTGCTCCATCGGTCGGGGACGTGCGCTCGCGCCGGCCCGGACCACGGAAGCACGCTTGCGCGTGTCGCTGAATTGCGGGTTCGCCCCGCGGCGCCTCCCGGACCGACGATGGAGGTTGGCTCTGTCTATCGGTAGCGGTCCGCCCGATCGAGGAAGTCCGTCACGTAGCGGCCAACCGCCTGCTCCAGCGGCGTGAAGCCGCCGTTCCAGCCGGCCCGCCGAAGCTTCTCCACCGAGCTCTGCGTGAAGTACTGGTACTGGTCGCGGATCGCCACTGGCATGTCGACATACTGGATCTTCGCCGGCGCGCCGAGCGCCGTGAAGGCGGCGGTGATCAGCTCGCGGAACGAGCGCGCCTCGCCGGTGCCGACATTGAACAGGCCCGACACCGACGGCGTGTCGAGAAACCAGCGCAGGACCGCGACGGCGTCCTCCACATAGATGAAGTCGCGCCGCTGGTCGCCATCGGCGATCCCGTCCCGGTGCGACTTGAACAGCGTGACGGTACGGCCGGCGCGGACGTCCTCGAACCGCTTGGCGAGGAGGCTCGCCATCTCGCCCTTGTGGTACTCGTTCGGCCCGAACACGTTGAAGAACTTGAGGCCGACCCACTGGGGCGGCAGCGGCTCGCCGCGCGCCTGCCGGCCCTTGAGGGCGAGGTCGAACAGGTGCTTGCTCCAGCCGTAGAGGTTGAGCGGCCGCAGCCGCCGCAGCGCCGGCAGGTCCTCGTCGTCGACGAAGCCCTCCTCGCCTCCCCCGTAGGTCGCGGCCGACGAGGCGTAGATGAACGGCGTGCGGGTCTCGGTGCACCAGTCGAGCAGGCGGAGCGACAGGCGGAAGTTGCTGTCCATCACCTCGTCGCCGTCGCGCGCCGTGGTGTCGGAGTTCGCCCCCATGTGGATGACGGCGCCGAGCTTGCGGCCCGCGCGGCGGCAGTCGTCGAGCCAGCGGCCGAGATCCGCGGGCGGCACGAAGTCGGCGATCTCCCGCTTGGCGAGGTTGCGCCACTTGTCGTCACAACCCAGACGATCGTTCACCACCACGTCGGTGCGGCCGGCCTCGTTGAGGCTCGCCACCACGTTCGATCCGATGAACCCCGCCCCGCCCGTCACCAGCAGCATGTCGATCCCCACGGCCCGCCCGCCGGGGGATCGGTCGAACCCGCCGCCGGCGGGGTTCCCTAGCCCCGTTCCGGGCCGTCGCGCAACTCGGCGCCGGCGCCTCCAACCGGGCGATGGGCGCCACCGTCCCGCCACCACCCCCTGGACTTCCGGCCCGGGGCGGGATAGCGGCGTGCCATGACGGCCCCGTCCTCTCCCACTCTCGCCACCCCCGCAGCGTCCCCACACCGCCCCGTGCTCCTCGTCCCCTACATGTGGATCGGGGATTTCGTCCGCTGCCACAGCGTGGTGCGGCTGCTGAAGGAGCAGGACCCGGAGCGGCCCGTGGACGTGCTCACCACCGCCATGGTGGCGCCGCTCCTCGACTACATGCCGGGCGTGCGCAAGGGAATCGTCCGCGATTTGCCGCGCGGCCGGCTCGCCTATGCGGAGCATCGGGCGCTGGCCGACCAGCTCCGGCCGGAAGGCTACGGCCAGGCGCTGATCATGTCGCGCAAGTGGAAGGCGGCACTCGCCCCGTTCCTGGCCGGCATCCCGGTCCGCACCGGGCTGGTCGGCGAGATGCGGTTCGGCGTCGTCAACGACCTGCGCTGGGGCGAGAAGACGCTGCCGCGGATGATCGACCAGTGCGCCGTGCTGGCGCTCCCCAAGGGGGCGCCGCGGCCGGCCGAATGGCCGATGCCGCAGCTCGTGGTGCCGGCCGCCGAGCTGACCGCGTGGCGCGCCCGACTCGGACTGGCCGCCGAGCGGCCGGTGGCGGCGCTGGCGCCCGGCGCGGTCGGCCCCTCCAAGCGATGGCCGGCGGCCTCCTATGGCGAGGTGGCGCGGCGGCTCGCCGCCGAGGGCTTCGACGTCTGGGTGGTCGGCGGCCCCGGCGAGGCGCCGCTGGCCGCCGAGATCGCCGCGATCGGCGGCGACCGCGTCCGCGATCTCACCGGGACGGACCTGCGCAACGCCATCCTGGCGCTCGCCGCCGCCGACGTGGTGGTGTCGAACGACTCCGGCCTCCTGCACGTCGCCGCTGCCATCGGCACGCCGAGCATCGGCATCTTCGGGCCGACCAGCCCGTGGCACTGGAAGCCGCTCAACCCGATCGCCGCCGTCATCGAGACCGCCACCGCGGTGCCCTGCCGGCCTTGCCACAAGCCGACCTGCGCGATGGGGCATCACGCCTGCATGCGCGACATCCCGGCCACCACCGTGCTGGAGGCGGCGCTGCGGGCGGCTCGTCAGGTGCCCGCCTGAATTCACCAGGCGGCGCCGCTCAGGCCCTGCCGCCACGCCCGCGCCCGCTCCAGGACCACGTCGACCTCGGCCCGCATCACCGCCACCACCTCGCGCTGCCGCTCCGGCCCGAGCCGTGAGGAGATCGCCGCCAGGCTGAGCGCCATGGCGGGCAAAGCCGGAATCGTCGGCAGCGCGATGGCCACGCCGCTGACGCCATGGATGATGTCGTCGCTGTTGAGCGCGTAGCCGAGCGTGCGCCCGCGCGCCACCATCTTGCGCAGCCGGGCGGCGTTGAGGGTGCCGTAGCGCGGCAGCCGTAGGGTGTTCGCGTCGATGATGCGCTCGGCCTCGTCCTCCGGCAGCGTCATCAGCAGCGCGATGCCGCCGGCCGTCGACCCGAGCGCCCGGCGGGCGCCGATCTCCACCGTCAGGGCGCGCACCGGATAGGAGCCCTCGCGGCGATCGAGGCAGACCGAATCGAAGGCGCTGCGGATGGTGAGGAAGACGGTGTCGCCGGTCTGCGCCGCGATGCGCTCCAGGGATTCGGTGCAGAGCCCGCGCGGGTCGAGCCCCGGCGAGGCCGCCAGGCCCAGCTCGAACAGCGCCGGCCCGAGAAAGTAGCGCCGGGTCTCCGGCGCCTGCCGGACCATCCCTTCGTCAATCAGGCCCTGAAGGATGCGGCGCGCCGTCGGCCGCTCCAGCCCGGTCGCCGTCACCAGCTCCGACAGCCGCAGGCCGGCCGCGTTGCGCGTCGCGATCACCCGTAGAAGGGCGGCGGCGCGGCTGATGCTCTGGGTTCCGCTCGAACTCGCCATGACGATCCGCCCCTAGAGCGGTGTCCGATCCAACTGGATCGGCCCCCGCTCTAGACGTTGTTATTTGATCGCATTTTCGACGACGAACCGGAGTCCACTTCGCCGGAAAATGCTCTGATGTCCACTTTATGGACTACGATATTCGCCAAAACAAGCCATGGATAGTTGAAAGGCCGGAAAAGTCGGCTCTACCATTCGCACAGAGCCACACAAGGTCCGTATATCGGACATTGATCCCCGACCTTCAGCAAGGACCCCGCCCATGCCCTCGCTCGACCACCTCAGCTTCGATGTCGCCGTCGTCGGCGGCGGCGCCGCCGGCATCGGGGCCGCCATCGCGGCCGCCAAGTCAGGCGCCCGCACGGCGCTGATCGAAGCCGGACCGATGTTCGGCGGCGAGCTGTTGAGCGGCATGTCGGTGGACGGCGTGCTCAACGGCCGCGGCGAATGGGTGGTGCGCGGCGTCGCCGACGAGATCTTCGAGGAGTGCCGGCAGATGGACGGCTTCATCGGGCCGCTGCACGACTATCGGCTGATCTGCTACGTCTGCTGCGATCCCGAGGTGATGAAGATCGCCATCGCCCGCGTGCTGGCGCGCCACGGCGTGGTGCCGATCCTCTACACCCAGGTGACCGACGTCGCGGTCGAGAACGGCACCGTCCGGTCGATCGTGCTGACCCACAAGAACCGCCGGACCCTGCTGTCGGCCAAGCACTTCGTCGACGCCTCGGGCGACGGCGACGTCGCCGCGATGGCGGGCGCCCCGACCGAGTTCTCCGACGAGACCGGGGAGCTTCAGCCGCTGTCGCTGATGTTCCGCATGTCGGGCGTCGAGACCGGGCCGTTCCTCGACTTCGTCCGCGACAACCCGACGTCGCTCGCGGTCGGCGAGAGCGAGGCGGTGCGCGCCGGCCGCACCGACGAGGAGCTGGCGCAGGCGATCCACGCGCAGGGCGAGCCCACCGTGTTCTTCCGCGGCAACGGGCCGTTCCTCGGCGGCGCCATCCAGCGCGGCGAGATGTTCCCGACCGCGCTCATCATGATCATGCCGACCTCGAAGCCCCGCAAGGAGGTGTGCGTCAACGCCACCCGGGTCGCCGAGAACATCAGCGGCCTCGACGCGCCCGGCGTCAGCCGCGTGGTGGCGACCCTGATGGATCAGGTGTGGCAGACCGCCACGTTCCTCAAGACCCGCTGCCCCGGCTTCGAGAACGCGAGCTTCGCGGGCTTGGCGCCGCGCGTCGGCATCCGCGAGACCCGGCGCGTGATGGGCGAGTACGTGCTGTCCGGCGACGAAGCGGCGTCCGCCACCAAGCAGAAGGACGTCATCACCAAGGGCGCCCACCACATCGACATCCACCAGGACGGCATCCGCCAGGTCCGCATCGCCATCGCGGACGGCGGCTCCTACGACATCCCGTTCGGCTGCCTGATCCCCAAGGCGGTGCGCAACCTGCTGGTCGCCGGCCGCTGCATCTCCACCGACCGCGTCGCCAACGGCACCACCCGGATGATGGGCCAGTGCCTCGGCACCGGCCACGCCGCCGGCCTCGCGGCCGCGATGTGCGTCGAGGCCGGCCACGACGACGTGCGCGCGCTGCCGGTGCCGGCGCTCCAGGCCCGCCTGCGCCAGCAGGGCGCCGTGCTGGACGGCACCCACTAGCCGATGAGGCCGGCGGCCCGCGCCGCCGGCTCCCTGCGGCCGCCGCGCCGCGGCGGCCGTCTCCTCGCCCGTATTCTCAGATCGGAGACGCGACCATGAGACGACCTCTTCGGTTCCTCGCCGCCGCCGCGTTGTGCCTCGCCGGCGCCCTCGGCAGCGCCACCGCAGGCGACTATCCGGGCGGCCCGATCAAGATCATCGTGCCGTTCGCGGCCGGGGCGTCGAACGACGCCATGGCCCGGCTGGTCGGCCGCGAGCTGACCAAAGCGTGGGGTCACGAGAACGTGGTGGAGAACATCACCGGCGCCGGCGGCAATGTCGGCGCCTCGCTGGCCGCCAAGGCGGCGCCCGACGGGCGCACCCTCATCGTCGGCTCGATCGGCACCCACGCGGTGAACCAGAGCCTCTATGCCAAGATGCCCTACGACCCGATCCGCGACTTCGTGCCGATCACCCTGGTGGCGGAGGTCGGGCTCCTGGTGGTGGTGCATCCCAGCCTGCCGGTGAAGACCATCCCGGAGCTCGTCGCCTACGCGAAGGCGCACCCCGGCGAGATCAACTTCGCGTCGGGCGGCATCGGCGCCTCGCAGCACCTGGCCGCCGAGCTGTTCATGCACATGACCGGCGTCAAGATGACTCACGTCGCCTACCGGGGCAGCGCCGGCTCGCTCGCCGATCTTCTGGGCGGACGGGTGCAGCTGATGTTCGCCGACATGCCGCTGGTGCTGGAGCATGTGCAGACCGGCAAGCTGCGCGCCATCGGCTTCGCCGGCGAGACCCGCTCGGCCGCCGCGCCCGACGTGCGGACCGTCGCCGAGCAGGGCCTGCCGGGCTACCGGGCCTCGGCCTGGTACGGCCTGTTCGCGCCCGCCGGCACACCCGCCGACGTCACCGCCAAGCTCAACCGCGCCGTCACCGACAGCCTGCGCTCCGCCGAGGTGAAGACGTTCATGGCGCGGCTCGGCGCGGAGCCGAAGCCGATGACCATGGAGGAGTTCGCCCGCTTCCAGCGCAGCGAATCCGACAAGTGGGGCGGCCTGATCCGCGTCATCGGCATGCGGATCGACTGATCGGGGCGGCGTCCACGACATCGAACGTGCCGGTTCCGCGGCTCGCAGCGCACCGGCACGTCGCGCACCTCACACGAGACCGAATTCGAGCAGCAGGAACCAGGCCGGGATCGTCACCGCCGCCATGATGGTGGTGATCGCGGTGAGGACGGCGACGTAATGCGCGTCGGCCCCGTAGACGCGGGCCGCCACCGAGACCTGCGTCATCACCGGCATCGCGGCTTCCATCACCACCACCTTGCGCATCAGCTCCGGCACCGGCACCAGCGCCGTGACCGCGAGCGCCACCGCCGGCGCGATCAGGAAGCGGCCGGCGATCAGCACCACCATGTCGCGCGTGGGCCGCACCGAGCGCAGGTTCACGCAATAGATCGCGATGCCGAGGAACAGCATGACGAGCGGCGTCGTCATCGCGGCGAGATGCGCGAAGCTCGCAGTCAGGAAGGTCGGCAGGCGGATGTCGCCGAGGATCAGCGCAATGGCGACCATGGCGCCGACCAGCGGCGGCGACACCACGTTCTTCAGCGTCGCCAGGCCGAATGCGGGCGCCGCTGCGTTCGCGGCTCTGCCGCCGTCCTGGCCGGCGGCCGCGCCGGCCGCCTCGGCACGCGCTCCCTCGCGGGCGAGACCCCAGGCGCCGATCGTCCAGAACAGGCAGGTCTGCACCAGATAGTACATGACCGCGTAGGGCAGCGCCGCCTCGCCGAACAGCGCCGCCACCACCGGGAAGCCGATGAAGCCGCTGTTGGAGGTGAAGAACATCGCCCGGAACGTGCCCAACCGCGCCGCCGGCACGCCGGCGAGCCGCGACACCACGAGCCCCGTCACGAACGACGCCGAGAGCACGCACAGCGGCACCACCACGGCGACACCGATGCTCAGGAGATCGTCGCGGCCATACGACTTGGTGAGGCTGACGATCATGTAGAACGGGATGGCGATGCCCATCACCATCCGCGAGAACAGCCGGCCGGTCGCCTCGTCGAACCAGCCGCGCGCCGTCAGCCCGTAGCCGAGCGCGATCATCAGCAGGCAGGCGAACACGCCGCTCAACGATTCGAAGATCACCATGGAACTGTCCGGCGGAAATCGGTTGGCAAAAACCGGGTCGGGAGGAAGCGGCGCACGGACCGGCGCGGGTCCGCCAGGCGCGGCTGGTCGGCGAGCGGCGGAGACATCGATGTCGGGCGGCGACACATCGCGCGAGGGCTACACATGGCGCGGGGGCTACACATGGCGCGGGGGCTACACGCGGGGGCGACACGCGGGGCTACACATGGCCCGCCTGCGGTGCCGGGCCGATCACCGCGTCGCTGCGGCGCGCGGCGCGCGCGACGCGGTGGCAACCAATACCTTCATTCCGGACCGCCAGTAAATCGACACATTGACCCCAGCATACCGGATGGCCGGCGTCGTGTCCGGATCGGTCGGGCCGCTGGCCCGTCGCCCGAGAATGCCGGCTCAACCCCCGCAACGGAAAGTTCGAATGACAAGAACGAGACTGTCGATCCCAGCGGCCTTCGCGTTTCTCCTGCTGGTCGCCGGCCTTGCCGTATCGCCCGCCCGGGCGACCACGCTGCTGCCCGCCGCCGCCGCGACCCCGATGGCAGCGGACGCGGACGTGATCCCGGTGCAGCACTTCCATGGCCACCACCGACCGCACGGCCACTGGCGCCCGCACCATCACCACCGGCCGCATTTTCAACGGCACTATTGGCGGCCGCACCACCATCACGTCCGTCCGCACTGGCGGCCGCACCGGCATCACCACCACGGGCATCACCACCACTACGGACGCCGCTGGTGAGAGGGTGACGGCCGGGCGACGCCCGGCTCTTCTGCGCGATGATCACCGGGCCTTCGGTCTTTCGACCGGAGGCCCGGCTTCGCATCCGGGCGGATCGGAGCACCGTCCGTGACGTCCCCGATGGCGTTCGGGCGCGCTTGCTCCTAGGGTGCGTCGGCGCGTCGCATCCGGTCGGGGACCGGCGGCGCCACCGCCGGACGCCCCATGTCGCCGCTGCCTCGAGTCGCTCCCGACGCCCTCCTGGCCTTCTGCACCACCGTCTACGCCCGGCTCGGCCTCGCCCCGGACGACGCCCGGCTGTGCGCCGACACGCTGGTGCAGGCCGATCTATGGGGCCACCAGAGCCACGGCGTGCTGCGCCTGCCGTGGTATGCGGCGCGGCTGAAGTCGGGCGTCTGCGCCGCCGCGGCACGGCCCGAGATCGTCATCGACGGCGGTGCCCTCGCGGTGATCGACGGCCACGACGCCATGGGCCAGGTGGTGGCCGCGCAGGCCATGCAGGAGGCGATCGGGCGCGCCGGCCGGCACGGCGTCGGCGCCGTCGCGGTGCGCAACTCCAATCACTTCGGCACCGCGATGTACTTCACCCTGATGGCGCCGCCGCGGGGCTCTGTCGGCTTCCTGTCCACCAATGCGAGCCCCGCGATGGCCCCCTGGGGCGGGCGCGAGAAGGCGGTCGGCACCAACCCGTGGTCGTGGGCCGCGCCAGCCGGCCGCCACCCGCCGCTGGTGCTCGACATCGCCAACACGGGCGTCGCCCGCGGCAAGATCTATCTGGCCCGCCAGGAGGGCCGGCCGATTCCCGAAGGCTGGGCCATCACGGCCGACGGCCGCCCCACCACCGACCCCACCGAGGCGATCGCCGGCGTCATCCTGCCGATGGCGCAGCACAAGGGCTATGGCATCGCGCTGGTGATGGACGTGCTCTCCGGCGTGCTCACCGGCAGCGCCTTCGGGGCCAATGTGCACGGACCTTATCAGGACCGCGCCCGCAGCGGCGCCGGGCATCTGGCCATCGCCATCGACATCGCCGCCATCCAGCCACGCGCCGACTTCGACGCCCGCATGGAGGCGCTGATCGCCTCGCTCAAGCGCGTGCCCACCGCGCAGGGCTTCGACGAGGTGCACTATCCGGGCGAGATCGAGGCCCGCGCCGATGCGGAGAACCGCCGGCTCGGCCTCGCGCTGCCGGACGACACCCGCGCCGACCTCGCCCGGCTGGCGGCCGAGATGGACCTCACCGAGGCCCTGCCGTTTCGATGACCGAACCAGGATCATATCGTGCTCCGCCGACCGACCATGCAGGTCGGTCGCGCGGCGAGCGCCGATACGGACCCGGACACCATCTCGCGACCGCGAACACCATAGCAATGCAACGCTCACAACTCGGGAATTCGCTGGACAACTGCTTGACGAAAGTCAT
Source organism: Rhodoplanes serenus (assembly GCA_009720755.1). Classification (GTDB taxonomy): domain Bacteria; phylum Pseudomonadota; class Alphaproteobacteria; order Rhizobiales; family Xanthobacteraceae; genus Rhodoplanes; species Rhodoplanes serenus. Next base: position 284,385 of record WNKV01000002.1, on the reverse strand, counting down.
GCCGTTCGGCAACGGAACTGATACGCGCTGCCGCGTGCTCCAGCCCGTGCCGCTGGAAAGGAAACCATCATGACCAGATCCGTGGTGCTGCTTCTTGCAGGAATGGCCCTTGCAGGACCGATGGCCGCCGTCCCGGCCTCGGCCTGGGAGCCGAAAGGTCAGGGCGAGTGCATCGCCCCGGCCAACCCCGGCGGCGGCTGGGACATCACCTGTCGGACGATCTCGTCGGTGCTCCAGAAGACCGGCGCCTTCAAAGGCTCGATCTACGTCACCAACATGCCGGGCGGCAGCGGCGCGGTCGCCATCGCCAACGTGGCGACCAAGCGCAAGGGCGACACCAACCTGATCGTCTCGGCCTCCAACGCCCTGACCTTCACGGTGGCGCTCGGCCGCACCCCCTACACCTTCAAGGAGGTGATGCCGCTCGCCCAGATCGGCGCCGAGCTCGGTGGCTTCTTCGTCCCGGCCGACTCCAAGTACAAGACGCTGGCCGATCTGATCGCCGCCATGAAGGCCGACCCGAAATCCGTCACCTTCTCGGGCGGTTCGGCGCCCGGCGGCCAGGATCACATGAAGGTCGCGCTGTTCGCCAAGTCGATCGGCGTCGAGCCCACCAAGGCGGTCTATGTGCCGTTCCAGGGCGGCGGCGAGGCGCTGACCTCCATGCTGGGCGGCCACACCCAGGTCGCGGCGCTCGACATCTCGGAAGCGGCCGGCCAGCTCGAAGCCGGCAAGATCCGCGGCCTCGCGGTGCTCGCCGATGCCCGCTCCAGCAAGTTCCCCGACATCCCGACCGCCACCGAGCAGGGCGCCAAGGTCACCTACGTGATCTGGCGCGGCTACTACATGGCACCGGGCGTGCCGAAGGAAGCCTACGACTGGTGGCTCGAGACGCTGAAGACCGCGGTGAAGTCGCCGGAGTTCGCCGCCGAGCGCGACAAGCTCGGCTGGGAGCCGATCACCCGCTTCGGTGACGAGTTCGCCACCTATGTGAACAACGAGGCCGCCGAGTACCGCGTCCTCCTCAAGGAGCTGGGCTTCCTGAAATAGCCCCGTGATTCCCCTGCCGGGCCGCCACGCCGGGCGCTCCGGCGCGGCACGGTCCGGCGGCCCAGAGCGCCGAAGCGTCGACCCTCATGGTCGACGCCCTGTCGGCGACAGATCGCCTTCCGATCGGCCGACCGCGACACTCGCCCGGCGGCACGGCTCGGCTGCAAGTCGGCTGCAAGGAATCGCTCCATGGACATCGCGTCGCGCGGGTCGCTGCGGACCCGCATCGAAGGACTGGTCATTCTCCTGGTCTCCCTCGGCTATCTGTGGGAGACCTTCAACATTCCCGATTTCTATCAGCTCCCCGACACGCCGGGTCCGAAGACGTTTCCGGAGTTGCTCGGCATCGTGTTCGCCGCCATGGGGCTGTGGCTCCTCGTCTCACCGCGCGACCTGATGGCCCGCCTGCGGGCCCGCTCCGCCCCTGCTGCCGGAACCGCCCCGGCGGCGCCGGCTGCCGCCGATGACCACGCAGCGCCGACCGGCGGCCTCTTCGCCCGTCTCGGTCTCGACTGGCACTTCGTCGCCCTGTGGGCGGTGGTGCTCGGCTATCTGTGGTTCATGCCGGACGTCGGCTTCCCGGTCGCCACCTTCGTGCTGCTCGTGCTGTTCACCATGCTGCTCGGCGAGATGCGCTGGCATGTGGTGCTCGGCCTCTCGCTCGCCGTCACCGCCGTGGTGTTCTTCGGCTTCAAGTACGGGCTCAACGTCCGTCTGCCGTGGGGCGTCCTCGAGCCGCTGGTCAACTGAGGGCCGCGCCATGTTCGAGCATCTCCTGAACGGATTCGCGGTCGCGCTGCTGCCGCTCAATCTGCTGATCGCGCTGGCCGGCTGCCTGGTCGGCACGCTCATCGGCGTGCTGCCGGGCCTCGGCCCCACCGCGACGCTCGCCATGCTGATCCCGCTCGTGTTCAGCATGCCGCCGGCGACCGCGCTGATCCTGCTGACCTCGGTCTATTACGGCTCGATGTACGGCGGCTCGACCACCTCGATCCTGGTCAATATCCCGGGCGAGTCGGCCTCGGTGATCACGACGATCGACGGCCACAAGATGGCGATGCAGGGCCGCGCCGGCCCGGCGCTCGCCATCGCGGCGATCGGCTCGTTCATCGCCGGCACCTTCTCGGTGCTGATGCTGACCTTCGTGGGCGCGCCGATCGCCCGCTACGCGCTGCTGTTCGGCCCGGCCGAGTTCTTCGCCCTGATGGTGTTCGGCCTGTGCACGGTGGCGAGCCTGACCGGCACCAACGTGACCAAGTCGATCATCTCGACCTGCCTCGGCCTGATGATCGCCACCGTCGGCATCGATCTCGTGTCGGGCGCCGCGCGCTTCACCTTCGGCAACCCGTTCCTCCAGGACGGCGTCGACTTCGTCGTGGTGGCGATCGGCATGTTCGCGCTCACCGAGGTGGTGATCACCGCCCGCGAAGTGCACGCCGGCACCCGCGCCCAGATCGTCAAGGCCGGCAGGGTGTGGATCTCCTGGTCGGAGTTCGTCTACAGCCTGCCAGCGATCCTGCGCGGCACCGTGTTCGGCTTCGTCATCGGCATGCTGCCGGGCGCCGGCGCGACGCTCTCCACCTTCATCGCCTACAACCTGGAGAAGCGGGTCTGCAAGAATCCGGAACGACTCGGCACCGGCGACATCCGCGGCGTCGCCAATCCCGAGTCGGCCAACAACGCGGCGAGCGGCGCCTCGCTGGTGCCCCTCCTCACCCTCGGCCTGCCGGGCGGCGGCGCCACCGCCGTGATGCTCGGCGCCCTGATGATGCTCGACATCACGCCCGGCCCGCTGATGTTCGAGAAGCACGGCGCCATCGTGTGGACGCTGATCGCCTCCATGTATGTCGGCAACACGCTGCTGCTGCTGCTCAACTGGCCGCTGGTCAACGTCTTCGCCCGGGTGATGCGGATTCCCGCCAAGTACCTCATGCCGACCGTGCTGGTGATCTCCACCATCGGCGTCTGGTCGCTCAGCTACAGCGCCGTCGACCTGGTGCTCACCGGGGCCGCCGGCCTGCTCGGCTACTACATGCGGGTCCACAAGTATCCGGTCGAGCCGCTGATCCTCGGCCTCATCCTGGGCGGGCGGCTGGAGCAGGCGTATCGCCAGGCGCTGATCATCTCGAAGGGCTCCAACATGATCTTCTTCGAAAAGCCGATCGCCCTGGTGCTGCTGATCTGCGCGGTGCTGTTCCTGTTCCTGCCGACGCTCCTCAAGAAGTCGCAGCAGTTCCGCGCCGTGCAGGAGAGCGCCAGCGCGGGCTGACGGCGTCGCTCCTCGCTCTCCGCGTGCAGCCCGGCGCCCGCGCGGCGCCGGGCTTTTTCGTGCACCTGTGCGCCGGCAGGGTCCGGTTTGGCGGGTCTTGATCGCCTCCCCCGATTGCGACAGGGTCGCGCCGCTGGGCGCGCGGAGGAAGCGACATGGCGGCCGACATCGTCCTGGTGACGGGTGCGAGCGGATTTCTCGGCGCCGCCGTGGCGGATGCGCTGCGCCGCGACGGCTTCGCGGTGCGGGTGCTGGTGCGGCCGACGAGCCGCCGCGAAAATCTCGATCCCGCCGACACGGTGGCGATCGGCGATATCGGCAACCGCGACTCGATCGCGGCTGCCATGCGCGGCGTGCGGTTCGTCTTTCACGTCGCCGCCGACTACCGGCTGTGGGTGCCCGACCCGGCGGCGCTGATCCGCACCAATGTCGAGGGCACCCGCCTCGTCATGGAGGAGGCGCTGCGGGCCGGAGTCGAGCGCGTCGTCTACACATCGAGCGTCGCGACGCTGCGGCTCGCCGGCAACCTCGTGGCCGACGAGACCATGCGGCTCGATGCGGAGCGGGCGATCGGCGCCTACAAGAAGAGCAAGGTGCTGGCCGAGCGCGTGGTCGACGACCTGGTGGCGCGCGAGCGATTGCCGGCCGTGATCGTCAACCCGTCGACGCCGATTGGCCCGCGGGACATCAAGCCGACGCCGACCGGCCGCATCATCGTCGAGGCGGCGAGCGGCCGCATGCCGGCCTTCGTGGACACCGGGCTCAACCTCGTGCATGTCGACGACGTCGCCGCCGGCCATCTGCTCGCGCTGCGCCGGGGCGAGATCGGCGAGCGCTACATCCTCGGTGGCGAGAACGTCTTCCTGCGCGATCTCCTGATCGAGATCGCCGGGCGGGTCGGTCGCCGTCCGCCGACGCTGGCGCTGCCGCGCCGCGCCCTCTTCCCGCTGGCCGCCGCGGCCGAGGCGGTCGGCCGCCTCACCGGGCGCGAGCCGTTCCTCACCGTCGACGGCCTGCGGCTCGCGCGCTACCGCATGTTCTTCGACGACCGCAAGGCGCGCCGCGATCTCGGCTACGTGTCGCGGCCGTGGCGCGAGGGCGTCGCCGACGCGCTGGCGTGGTTCCGGCAGGCCGGCAAGGTCAGGTAACGCCGGCCATCAACGGACCTCGACGTCCGAGAAGCCGCCCCGTGTCGCGCCGCTGCGGGCCGCCATCGTGATCACGTCGGCGCTGGTCAGCGCCGCCAGCTCGTCGGTGTAGCGGTAGCCAGGCGCGGCGCCCGGAAACGCATCGGCGGTCGCGGGGTGCGTATAGATCTCCGTCACGCCGTCCGGCAGATGGCGCAGCAATGCAGCGAGCCGGGACGGCGTCATGGCGCCCGACCAGGCGAGGCCGAGCACGTGATCAGGAACGGCGAAACCGCGCCGCCGCACCGCACGGGCGAGACGCCGCGCCCACCACGCCGTCGCGCGTGCGCCGAGCGGCGATGCGCCCTGCCCGGTCGCGGCGAGCACCGCGGCCGGCTCGACCGGCAGCCGCAGGACACGCACGCCGGCACGCCGCGCCTCGTCCAGCACGGCGGCGAGGATCGAGGGATGCAGATGGAAATGCTTGTGGGCGTTGACATGGTCGAGCGGCAGGCCGGCATCACGGAACGCCGCGAACTGCGCTGCCACCTCGGCCCGCATCTGCGCCCGTACGGCCGGGCGCGCCGCGATCGCGATCGCCAGCCGCACCATGTCGGCCCGAAAGCGCCCCGACGCATCGACCAAATCCGGAACCGCGTCGCGCCGTAGCACCGGCCGCGCCTCGAGCAGCACGACATGCAGGCCGACCCGCAGGCGCGGCAGCCGCCGCGCCCGCGCGACCGCATCGGCCGCCGCCGGCGCGCCGACCATCAGGCTCGCGGCGGTGAGGATGCCGTCGCGATGTGCCTGCTCGACCGCGGTGTTGACCTCGACCGAGAGCCCGAAATCGTCGGCGGTGACCACGAGGTGAGACATGCTGAGGGTCCGTCCAGAACTCTGCCCATCATGCACGGGCGCGACCCGCGCACCCAACCCGTCATGCGCGGGCTCGACCCGCGCATCCATCCCGATCGAACAAGGATCGTCAGGCGATGTGATGGATCGCCGGGTCGAGCCCGGCGATGACCAAGGAAAGGCCGTGCCCCGCGACGACGAAGGAGAGGCCCGGCCCGGCGACGACCAGCAACATGCTCACGCCGCCTCATGCTTGCGCTCGCGCAGGAAGCGGAAGAACTCGACGCCCTCGCGCAGACGGCGCTTGAGCATCTGCGGACTGGTCGCCATCTCGGCGACGATCGCGGCGATCTTCGGGGCCCGCAGATAGAAGCGCCGATAGAACGCCTCCACCGAGTCGAACATCTCGGTGTGCGAGAGATGCGGATAGCTCATCGCCGCCGCCTGGGTGCCGTGCTCGGTCAGAAGCTGCGCGTTCTCGTCGAGCAGCCAGCCGTTGCGGATCGCCTGATCGTACAGCTCGGTGCCCGGATAGGGCGCGGCGAGCGACACCTGCACGGTGTGCGGATCGATCTCGGTGGCGAACCGGATGGTCTCCTCGATGGTCTCCCTGGTCTCGCCCGGCAGGCCGAGCACGAAGGTGCCGTGGATCTTGATGCCGAGGTCGCGGCAGTCGCGGGTGAACCGCTTCGCCACCTCGATGCGCATGCCCTTCTTGATGTTGTGGAGAATCTGCTGATTGCCCGACTCGTAGCCAACGACGAGCAGCCGCAGGCCGTTGTCGCGCATCACCGTCAGGGTGTCGCGCGAAACGTTGCCTTTTGCGTTGCACGACCAGGTGATGCCGAGCCTGCCGATCTCGCGCGCCAGCGCCTCGACGCGCGGGGCGTTGTCGGTCAGCGTGTCGTCGTCGAAGAAGAACTCCTTGACCTGCGGGAAGGCGCGCACCGCGAAGCGCAGCTCGTCCATCACATGGCCGATGCTGCGGACGCGATAGCGGTGCCCGCCGATGGTCTGCGGCCACAGGCAGAAGGTGCAGCGCGATTTGCAGCCCCGCCCGGTGTAGAACGACAGGTAGGGATGGCGCAGATAGCCGGAGAAATAGTTCTCGATCACCAGATCGCGCTGGTAGACGGGGCTGACGAAGGGCAGCGCGTCCATGTCCTCCAGGAGGGCACGGCCGGGATTGTGGGTGATGGTGCCGTCGCGGCGGCGCCACGAGAGGCCGGCGACCGCGGCGAGCTCGCGTCCTTCGGCGACCTCCTTCACGGTGAAGTCGAACTCCTCGCGGGCGACGAAGTCGATCACCGGCGAGGCGGCGAGGCAGCCGGCCGGATCGACCATCGCCTTGGCGCCGACCAGACCGATCACCACGTCGGGCTTCGCCGCCTTGATGGCCTCGGCGGTGCGGATGTCGGACGCGAAGGACGGCGTCGAGGTGTGCATCACCACGAGGTCGCGTGCCCGCGCCTCGGCGAGCACCGCGTCGAGGCCGAGCCGGTGCGGCGGCGCGTCGATCAGCTTCGAGCCCTCGACCAGCGCGGCCGGCTGGGCCAGCCAGGTCGGGTACCAGAACGAGCGGATCTCGCGCTTCGACTGATAGCGGGCACCGGCGCCGCCGTCATAGCCGTCGTAGGACGGACCCTGAAGAAACAGCGTGCGCATCATGGTCCGGGCTCCCTGGCGCATGCCGCGATGGTGCCGTCGCGCCGCAGCCGATAGTCGTGGTGCTTCCAGGCGACATCGCGGCCCGCCAAGCTCGCCACGAACACCGCGAAGGTCAAGAGGTCGCGCAGCGCGAGAAGCGACGGCGCCGGAAGCGGCAGGCGAAACAGCGTTCCGACCCGCCAGGCGAGCCCGCCGCGCAGCACCAGGGCGGCGAGCACCAGGGCGGCGGCGAGCCGCCCGCCGCCAGCCATGAGCGCCGCGAGCCCGAACGGCAGCGGATGGGTGACGACGCTGCCGAGCCAGCCGAGCGGATCGAGCGCCCGAATGGTGCGCGCCCAACGCAGCTCGTGACGCCAGAGATCCGCCAGGCCCATGTCGTCGCAACGGTGCAGCACGGCGAGCGGCGGCACCGCGACGGCGAGCCCGCGGGCGCGCACCGCGGCGCCGATCGCGTGGTCGTCGGCGAGCGCGTCGACGAACGGCCGGAACCCGCCGATCGCGTCGAGGGTGTCGCGCCGCAACGCGATCAGCGACCCGAAGCACGGCCGCGCCCGTCCGCTCGCGAGCCCGACCACCGCGTTCGGCAGGAAGTGAGACACGAGGCCGAGCGCACAAAGGTCCGACCACACGCCGGCGCCGCCCACGCCGCCGTACAGGCCCGTCACGGCACCGACGCCGGGCGCAGCGAGCGCCGCCACCGCCCGGGCGAGGTCGTCCGGGCGCAACCGGATGTCGGCGTCGGAGATCACCACCACGTCGTGGCGGATGCGGCCCGCCATGTTGACGAGGTTGGAGACCTTGCGGTTGGCGCCGTGCACCGCCGGGTCGATCACCAGCTCGATCGCCACGCCGGGGTGCGTGGCTCGCAGCCGCTCCACCACCGCGACGGCCGGATCGGCCGCGTCGGCGACGCCGCAGACGATCTGCATCGCGCCCGGATAGTCTTGGCGCGCCAGCGTGGCGAGATCGTCGAGGAGACCGGGCGGCGCTCCGCACAGGGGCTTGAGCACCGTGACGGATGGCGCCGACCGGGCCATCTCCGGCGCCGGCTGCGTCGCGAAGCGGCCGACCAGCACGATGGCGACGACGAGATAGAGGCAGCCGACGATGGCCAGCCCCATCAGCACGACGGCGAGAATCGGGAGCGTCATGCGTCAGCCCCGCGGAGCGCCGGACCGGCGCGGTACACGAAGCTGCCGCGCCTCCATCCACTGCCACAGCACCAGCCCCGGCACCCCGGTGGCGAGATCGGCGACGCGCTTGACCAGCGACAGCGCCATCGCCTGATCGGGCGGGATGCCGAACAGCCCGCACAGCACCACGAGGCCGCCCTCCTGGGCACCGAGCGCCCCCGGGATCGCGAAGGCGGCACCGCGCACCGCATGCATCAGGCTCTCGATCACCAGCGCCTCGGCGAGCCCGACCGGATGGCCCATGAACGCGAAGGCGACCCACACCTCGCCGACCCCGATGGTCCAGTCGAGCAGATGCAGCGCCGCGCTCGCCGCCATGCGGCCGCGGCCCGCATGCAGGGCGGCGATGTCGGCGAACAGCCGGTCGATGGTCGCGGCGAGGCGGCGGGCGCGGTCGCCGCGGAACCGATCGAGCAGCCGGCCGAGAACGCGGTGGCCACCGCGCCGCTGCATCAGCCAGAAGCCGGCGAGCGCCGGGACGGCGACCAGGAGACCGCCGGCAATGCTCCACGCCACCCCCGAGCCGACCCCGAGCGCGAGCAGCACGAGGAGGCCGATCAGCGCGAACACCGCCTGGGTGACGGCGAGCACCAGAACGTCGACGACGACGCTCGCGGTGGCGAGCGGCCCCGGCACGCCGCGGAAGGTGAGAAGACGGGCGCCGACCAGATCGCCGCCGACCTGGCCGACCGGCAGGAGCGCGTTGGCGCCCTCGCGCACGAAGCGCAGCGCCAGGCAGGTGGCAAGCGGCGGCCGCTCCTTGGGCGGGAACAGCACCCACCAGCCGACCGCCGCGACACTCGCGGTGGCGGCCCGCACCAGCACAACGAGGACGATGCCGATGCCGACGCCGGCGATCGCCGCGCGCACCAGATCGGCGCCGGACCACACCGTGAGGCCGATCAGCAGGGCGAGGCCGAGCACCAGCCCGAGCACGCCGCCGACCCTGACGAAGCGCATCTCCCGCCCTCGCACCGCCGTCGCGCCGGGGTGGCGGGCGGTCGTCGGTCTCGTGGCGCCGCCGGTCCGTCTACCAGAACTGCTGGAACGTGAAGGCGCGGGTGACACCGAACCCGAACGTCACCTGGTCGGGCGAGCCGCGGAGCTGGACCAGCGGCGAATCGGCGGCGCCGTCCAGGAGCCGTTGGTATTCGACATAGACGTGGGTGGCGAGCTCGGGCGTCCAGAAGTAGCGCGCCTGGGCGCCGGCGCCGACCGACTGGAAGCCGCCCTTGGCCTGATAGGTGGGCAGGCCGGACACGAAGGACTGCCACGGATCGATGCTGAAATACGGATCGAGCGCCTTCTCCGAGGCGAACGAGAGGCGCGGGCCGCCCGACAGCGTCAGCGCCGGGGTGACCGGCACCACCAGATCGGCGCTCAGATCGGCCACGACGCCGGTGTGGCCGCCGAACCCCTGGCGCACCTCGGCGCGGCTGCGCAGCCACGGTGCCCACCAGTACTCGACGAAGCCGCCCACCTCGAATGCCCAGTTCACGTCGCCGAGCCCGTAGAGGGCGCTCGAATCGGACTCCTGGCGGCGCGCCCGCAGCTTGAAGTTGGGGCCGATCTTCAGGTTTTGGGTCTCGAACAGCGCGATGCCGGCGCCGTCGCGCGGCGCCCGGAACTGCTCCGGCGTGCCGGCCCGGCGCAGGCCGAAGATCGGGGCCGGCCGCACCGTGAAGCTGTCGCCGCCGAGGAACTCCGGCTCGACCCGCCCCTCCACTCCGATGGTGACGATCCAGGCGGGCGGCGCCGGCGGCGCATAGGCGCCGGGAGGCGGATACGCACCTGGAGCGGCGCCGACATCGGCCGCGACGGCGGTTCCCGCCAGCATTCCGGCAACAGCGAGCGAAGCCGCCGCGGCGGCCGCGAAGCGCAGCGATCGATAGACCAAGATATGCCCCATTCCCCTTGCCCGCCGCGTCCCCTTCGGCGAACCATCACCCAGTCGAGAATACACCCGGCGAGCCCTCCCGGGCAAAACCGCGACGGCCCCCGCCGGACCTCGACGGTCTGACGGTTTCATTAATAATTTCATAAACTTCTCAACTTCTTTAGAGCGCGATGGTATTTTGTGGTGGGGCCACACAGGAGCGCCGCCGGGATTCCTCGCGGGCGTGTTGCATCACCGCCACAGGCTTGGAAAAACCCACGAATCCGGCGCGGCACCGCCCGATTTCGCGGTCAATGCCGTATTCTCGGCGCCCTGCCCGGGACGACATCGCGGCGTCCCGTCCGAAGGAGCTGATCGATGCGCACCCCCCTCGTCGCCGCCCTGGCGCTCGCGGCCGTCCTCGCCTGGACGCCCGCCCATGCCGAGAACTTCGATCCGGAAGGACGCAGCGCCAACTTCTTCGGCGGCAACTACGCCACCCGCTACACCGGCGGCTCCTCCCCGGTGGCTCGCACCACCGTCGCCTATGACGGTCGCTATGCGCCCGGCACCATCGTGGTGAACACGGCGGAGCGGCGGCTTTATCTCGTCACCGCCCCCGGCCAGGCGATCCGCTATGGCATCGGGGTCGGCCGCGTCGGCTTCACCTGGGCCGGCACCACGGCGGTGTCGGCCAAGAAGGAATGGCCGACCTGGACGCCGCCGGCCCAGATGCGCCGCCGGCAGCCGGGCCTGCCGGCCAGCATGAAGGGCGGCATCGACAACCCGCTCGGCGCCCGCGCCCTCTATCTCGGCTCCTCGCTCTATCGCATCCACGGCTCCAACGAGCCGGAGACCATCGGGCAGGCGGTGTCGTCGGGCTGCTTCCGGATGACCAACGAGGACGTCATCGATCTCTACAGCCGCGTGCGCGTCGGCGCCAAGGTGGTGGTGCTGCGCTGACGCCGTGACGGCGCCGCGGCCCGGCCGAAGGCGCCCTCGTCACCGTCGCGGCGGCGGATCACGCGACAGGCCGGCGGCCGCGAGCGCCGCCTCGTACTCGGCCTGATAGCCGGCGAGATTGCATCCGCAATCATAGATCCACTCCCAGCTGTAGATGCCGGTGGCGTGCAGATCGTCGAAGCCGAGCCGCACCGCGTAATTGCCGATCGGCTGCACCTCCAGGATGGCGACGTGGCGCTTGCCGGCGACCAGCTTGCGCTCGGCCTCCGAATGGCCCTGCACCTCGGCGCTGGGGCTGCGCACCCGCAGAATCTCGGCCGGCAGCGTGAAGCGGGCGCCGTCGTCGAACGTCACCGCCAGCACGGTGCCGCCCTCCCGGACGCGCAGCTCCGTCGGCCAGGGCTTTGCAGGCTTGGAATGATCGGTGTTCATGGCTGTCTCGCGTGCACCTTGCCGTTTCACGTTCGGCGTCGTGGGGCCGGCCGGCGGCCGCCATCCCGCCGCGGTGGTGTGGGGATGACGTCAGGCCGATCGAGCATCCGGAGCATTCCCATCGGCCTCCCTTACGGCGACCGCAACCGTTATATGGAATAATCCGAGATCGAGATCGCGGCCGGCGGCGCCGCCTCTCGCTCCCCTGACCGTCACCGTCGTGCCGCCGTCCAGAGCTGCCCAACAAGAGCCGCCCCGTCCAGAGCCGCTTCGTCCAGAGCGGCACCGAGGAGACCCCCGCCATGGCGTTCGAGCCCCTGTCGACCGCGGCGCCTCCGATGCCGTCACCGGCCGCGCCGGATACGCCCGCCATCCCCGGTCTGGCGCCGCTCGTCGATCCGTTCGGTCGGGCGATCAGCTATCTCCGGGTCTCGGTGACGGACCGCTGCGACCTGCGCTGCGTCTACTGCATGTCGGAGCACATGACCTTCCTGCCGAAGGCCGACATCCTGACGCTGGAGGAGCTGGACCGGCTGTGCGCCGCCTTCATCGCGCGCGGCACCCGCAAGCTGCGCATCACCGGCGGCGAGCCGCTGGTCCGGCGCGGCATCATGACGCTGTTCGGAACGCTGTCACGCCATCTCGCCTCCGGCGCCCTCGAGGAGCTGACGCTCACCACCAACGGCTCGCAGCTCGACAAGCACGCGGCGGCGCTCGCCGATTGCGGGGTGCGCCGCATCAACGTGTCGCTCGACACGCTCGATCCGCAGACGTTCCGCGACATCACCCGCTGGGGCGACCTCGACCAGGTGAAGGCCGGCATCGCGGCCGCGCAGCGCGCCGGCATCGCCGTCAAGATCAACGCGGTGGCGCTCAAGGGCGTCAACGAGCACGAACTCGGCGACCTGATGGTGTGGGCGCACGGCGCCGGCATGGACCTCACGCTCATCGAGGTGATGCCGCTCGGCGACATCGGCGAGAACCGGCTGGATCAGTACCTGCCGCTGTCGATGGTGCGGGCGCGGCTCGCCGAGCGCTTCACGCTGACCGAGACCGACTACCGCACCGGCGGCCCGGCCCGCTACGTGCGAGTGGCGGAGACCGGCGGACGGCTCGGCTTCATCACGCCGCTGACCCACAACTTCTGCGAATCCTGCAACCGGGTGCGCCTCACCTGCACGGGCACGCTGTTCATGTGCCTCGGCCAGGAGGACGCCGCCGACCTGCGGGCGGTGCTGCGCGCCGCGCCGGACGAGGCGACGCTGCACGCGGCGCTCGACGCCGCCATCGCCCGCAAGCCGAAGGGCCACGACTTCGTCATCGACCGCCGCCGCAAGCGCCCGGCCCTCGCCCGCCACATGAGCGTGACCGGCGGCTGAGCACGCCGCCGACGGTCGAACGGCGCGCCCGACGATGCCCGCCCGCGTCCCAAGTCTTGCAGGCCGGGTCGCGATACCATCGCGGATCGCAATGCGGCGCTGCAACAATCGACAGCCTGCTCCGGTAAACAATGCATTGACGCACCGGACACGGACCGGCTTATGTGCCGCGGCGGCCGGATCGGGCCGTGCTTGCGGCATCGGCGCCCCGGGACAGGCCCGTCAGGCGACGCCGCGATCGACACTCGGTGACGGCTCGGGGGACCGGGGTGAAGCTGCTTCTCGGATTGTGCCGCGTCGTCGACGCGATCAATGCCCGCCTCGGTCGTAGCCTGAGCTGGCTCATCCTCGCGGCCGTCCTGGTGTCGGCCGTCAACGCCGTCGTCCGCAAGACCCTCGGCGTATCGGCCAACGCCTGGCTCGAGCTTCAATGGGTGCTGTTCGGCGCGGTGTTCCTGATGTGCGCGCCGTGGACGCTGCTCGACAACGAGCACATCCGCATCGACATCGTGAACACCCGCTTCTCGCGGTCCGTGCGCAACTGGATCGAGATCGTCGGGCACGCGCTGTTCCTGCTGCCGCTCTGCCTCGTGATGATGGTGACGAGCTGGCCGTTCTTCCTCAAGGCGGCCCCGAGCCTCGACGCCGTGGTCGGCGTGCTGGCCCGCTTCCCGGCCGCCTTCGCGGACGCGCCGGGCCGCTGGCTGCCCAATCTCGTCGCCTGGTGGACGCAGCTCATCCGGCTCGGCGAGCAATCGTTCAATGCCGGCGGCCTGCCGCAGTGGCCCGCCAAGTTCCTGGTGTTCGCCGGCTTCACGGCGCTGTTCGCACAGGGGCTGTCGGAGCTGATCAAGCGCATCGCCGTGATGCTCGGCCGCATTCCCGATCCGCACGGCGGACCGGGTGGCCACCTCGCCTCCTTCGAGACGGACACGCAGCCCGCCGCCGCTGCCGCTGCGGCCGTCGCCGACCAGACCGAACGCCGCTGAACCGGCCGGACCTCGCCTCATGATCGAGCTCGTTACCCAGAACATGGCGCCGATCATGTTCGCGTCGCTGGTGGTGTTTCTGCTGCTCGGCTATCCGGTCGCCTTCTCGCTCGCCGCCAACGGCCTGCTGTTCGGCCTGGTCGGCATCGAGCTCGGCCTGTTCCGTCCGGACTTCCTCAACGCCCTGCCCGAGCGCGTGTTCGGGGTGATGAGCAACGAGACCCTGCTGGCGGTACCGTTCTTCACCTTCATGGGGCTGATCCTCGAACGCTCCGGCATGGCCGAGGATCTGCTCGACACCATCGGGCAGCTGTTCGGCCGCATCCGCGGCGGCCTCGGCTACGCCGTCATCTTCGTCGGCGCGCTGCTCGCCGCCACCACCGGGGTGGTCGCCGCCTCGGTGATCTCGATGGGCCTGATCTCGCTGCCCATCATGATGCGCTACGGCTACGATCGCCGGGTCGCCTCGGGCGTGATCGCCGCCTCCGGCACGCTTGCCCAGATCATCCCGCCGTCGCTGGTGCTGATCATCATGGCCGACCAGCTCGGCCGCTCGGTCGGCGACATGTACGAAGGCGCGTTCCTGCCCGGCCTGATGCTGGCCGGCCTCTACGCCCTCTACATCTTCATCGTCTCGACGCTGTTTCCGAAGTCGGCCCCCGGGCTGCCCGAGGAGGCGATCGGCTTCCGCGAGGACAACGGCCGGCGCGGCATGACGTCGCTCGCCATCCTCACCCTCGCCAGTGCGGCGTTCGGCTGGGCCGCCATCAGCGGCGCCCTGGCGCGCCTGGTGATGCCGGTCGCCCCCGGCTTCGCGGCCGCGATCGCGCCGCCGACCATGAGCGGCGCCGACTTCATCGTGCTGACGATGTTCTTCGGCGTGGTGTTCGCCTTCGCGGTGGCGCTGGTCAATCAAGCGACGGCGCGGCTGTTCGGTCTGCGGTTCCTCTCCAAGATCGCCGAGCAGGTCACCTTCGTGATGGTGCCGCCGCTGTTCCTGATCTTCCTGGTGCTCGGCACCATCTTCATCGGGGTCGCGACGCCGACCGAAGGCGGCGCCATGGGGGCGGTGGGCGCGCTGGTGCTGGCGCTGCTCAAGCGCCGGCTCACCTTCGATCTGACCAAGCAGGCGGTGCGCGCCACCGCCAAGCTGTCCGCCTTCGCGGTGTTCATCCTGATCGGCGCGCGGGTGTTCTCGCTCACCTTCTACGGCGTCAACGGGCACGTCTGGGTCGAGCACCTGCTCACCTCGCTGCCGGGCGGCGAGGTCGGCTTCCTGATCTTCGTCAACCTGCTGGTGTTCGTGCTGGCGTTCTTCCTCGATTATTTCGAGCTCGCCTTCATCATCATCCCGCTGCTCGCCCCGGTGGCCGACAAGCTCGGCATCGATCTCGTCTGGTTCGGCGTCATCCTGGCGGTGAACATGCAGACCTCGTTCATGCATCCGCCATTCGGCTTCGCGCTGTTCTTCCTGCGCTCGGTGGCGCCGAAGCATCCCTATCACGATCGCCTCACCGGCCAGCTCACGGCGCCGATCACCACGGCGCAGATCTACTGGGGCGCCGTGCCGTTCGTGATCATCCAGCTCGTCGCGGTCGGCCTGGTGATCCTGTTCCCGCAGCTCGTGATGCACTACAAGGGCTCGGCCCCGGCGGTCGATCCCAAGACCATCGAGATCCAGATCGCCCCGCCCGAGACGCCGCCGGCGCTGGATCTGAGATAGCGCGCCGCGTCCCTATCGGGTGGGCGAAGGCGCGGAACGCGCCGTGCCTACTTGCAGGATCGGAGCGCGATTTTTTCCGATGGCCGGTGATGCTGATTCGTCATGCCCGGCCTCCTGCCGGGCATCCATGACTTTAAGCCGAGCCACAACAAAGACGTGGATGGCCGGGACAAGCCCGGCCATGACGGCGGATGAAGTCCGAGAGTGCTGCCGTTGATATAAAAAGCCCCGGAGCGGCGCTCCGGGGCTTGTTCTATCGACGAGACCGCGCGGCACCGCGCCGCCGCCGATCAGCCGCGCAAGCTCAGCCGCCGCGGGTGCGGCTGCGGATCAGGTAGGTGTCATAGTTGTACTCGGCCACCTGCCACCAGAAATACTCTTCGTTCCGGAACGCCTGCATGTCGGCGATCATCGTCTTGAACGTCTCGTTCTTGGCCGAGATCTCCGCCCACAGCTCGTTGGTGGCCTTGAAGCAGGCGTCGAGGATGTCGTTGGAGAACGGACGGAGCTGACCGCCGGAGGCGAGGATCTTGCGCAGGCCCGACGGGTTCAGCGCGTCGTAGCGGGTCAGCATGTGGGTGGTGGCCGTCTGCCCGGCGGCCTGGAGAATGGCCTGATAGGACTTCGGCAGCTGATTCCACTTTTCCAGGTTGATGTAGGCGTGCACCATCGGGCCGCCTTCCCAGAAGCCTGGGTAGTAGTAGTACGGCGCCACCTTGGCGAGGCCGAGCTTCTCGTCGTCGTAGGGGCCGACCCACTCGGCCGCGTCGATGGTGCCTTTCTCCAGCGCCGGATAGACGTCCGGACCGGCGAGCTGCTGCGGCACCACGCCGACCTTCTGGAGCACCTGGCCGGCGATGCCGCCGATCCGCATCTTGAGACCGTCGAGATCGGCGGCGGTCTTGATCTCCTTGCGGAAGAAGCCGCCCATCTGGGCGCCGGTATTGCCGGCCGGGAAGCCGTAGATGTTGTACTTCTTGTAGAACTCGTTGAACTTGTCGTTGCCGCCGTTCTGGTAGAGCCAGGCGGTCTGCTGGCGCGCGTTGAGGCCGAACGGCACCGCAGCCGCGATCGCGAAGGTCGGGTCCTTGCCGACATAGTAGTAGGAGACCGAGTGGCACATCTCGACCGTGCCATTGGCGGTCGCGTCGAACGCCTGGAGGCCGGGCACGATCTCGCCCGCCGCGAAGTGCTGAATCTGGAAGCGGCCGTCGGTCATCTCGGCGACCTGCTTCACCAGCGTCTCGCCCGCCCCGTACAGGGTGTCGAGCGACTTCGGGAAGCTCGAGGTCATGCGCCACTTGATCTCCGGCATCGACTGGGCGATGGCCGGCGACGCAACCGTACTGGCGGCGGCGCCGGCGGTGCCGGCGGCGAGCGCGCCGAGGAACTGACGTCTCTTCATCCCTGCGTTTCCTCTGTGGACCGTGACGGGCGAACGGGCCGGCGAGCGGCAGGCGATCGGAAAAGCAACGCCGCGCGGGGCCTTTGTGTTGGCTCTAGCACAGCCGCACCGACGCGCAAGCAGGGGATCACGACGGCCGGTCGGCATACGGTCGCGGGAGGGGCGGCCCGGGCCGTGGCGGGCCCGGACCGCGACGGCGAGCCGCCGGAGGGCGGTACGTCGCCAGGGCCCCGAGGGTCACCGCAGCCCCCCGGGGAGAACCGGCATCGGCGGCGCACACCGAGGGACGGTGGGCGCGCCGCCGAGCGGGCGCACGAGCGCGCAGCGGGCGCTCGGACGCAGTGCGATACGCCTCAGGCGCGCTCGACGCACATGGCGATGCCCATGCCGCCGCCGATGCACAGGGTGGCGAGGCCCTTCTTGGCGCTGCGCCGCCGCATCTCGTACAGCAGCGTCACCAGCACGCGCGCCCCGGACGCGCCGATCGGGTGGCCGAGCGCGATGGCACCGCCGTTGACGTTGAGCTTGGCCGGATCGAAGCCGAGCTCGCGGCCGACCGCGACCGACTGCGCCGCGAACGCCTCGTTGGCCTCGACGAGATCGAGATCGGCGACCGACCAGCCGGCCTTCTGCAACGCCTTGCGGCTGGCCGGCACCGGGCCGATGCCCATCACGGCGGGATCGCAGCCGGCGGTCGCCCACGAGGCGATGCGGGCGAGCGGGGTGAGGCCGCGGGCCTTGGCGGTGGCCGCCGACATCAGCACCAGGGCGGCGGCGCCATCGTTGATGCCGGACGCATTGCCGGCGGTGACCGAGCCGGTCTTGGTGAAGGCGGGCTTCAGCTTGGCCAGCGCCTCCACGGTGACACCCGGACGCGGGAACTCGTCGCGGGAGACCACGACGTCGCCCTTGCGGCCCTTGATGGTGACGGGAACGATCTCCTCGTCGAAACGGCCGGCCGTCATGGCGGCCTCGGCCTTGTTCTGGGAGGCGGTGGCGAAGGCGTCCTGGTCTTCCCGCGAGACGGTCCACTTGGTCGCGATGTTCTCGGCCGTCATGCCCATGTGGTAGCCGTTGAAGACGTCCCACAGGCCGTCGCGCAGCATGGTGTCGGCGAACTCCAGGGCTCCCATCTTGACGCCGCTGCGCAGATAGGCCGCGTGCTGCGCCCGGCTCATGCTCTCCTGGCCGCCCGCCACCATCACGGCGGCGTCGCCGAGGGCGATCGCCTGGGCCGCCATCGCGACGGTGCGCAGGCCCGAGCCGCAGAGCTGGTTGATGCTCACCGCCGTCTTCTCGACCGGCAGGCCGGCCGCGATGGCCGCCTGGCGGGCCGGGTTCTGCCCCTGCCCGGCGGTCAGCACCTGGCCGAGCAGCACCTCGTCGACCTCGGCGGGCGCCACCTGGGCGCGCCGCATGGCCTCCACCACGGCGAGGCAGCCGAGCTCATGGGCGGCGAGCGCGCTGAGCGATCCGTTGAACGATCCGATGGGCGTCCGCGCGGCAGACACGATCACGACGTCAGTCATTGTCAGCATTCCTTGCAGTCGTCTCGAGACGGAGACCCGCCGCGGCCGGCGGCGGGTCCCGTGGGAGCGGGGCCGGAGGATGCCGACCCCGCGACGTGCATCACGACGCGCGCGGCGCCAAGATCCACAGCAGGAACAGCACCACCGGGATGTGGAACACGAGCTGGGTGACGCAGAAGCCGACGATGTCGCGGGCCTTGAGGCCGAGCACGCCGAGCAGCGGCAGCATCCAGAACGGGTTGATCAGGTTCGGCAGCGCCTCGGCGGCGTTGTAGGTGCTCACCGCCCAGCCCATGTGGACGCCGAGATCCTTGGCCGCCTGCATGACGTAGGGCGCCTCGATGATCCACTTGCCGCCGCCCGACGGGACGAAGAAGCCGAGGATCGCCGAGTACACGCCGATGACGATCGGGAACGTCTCGCCATTGGCGATCGACACGAACAGGTCGGCGATGTGGTGCGCGAGCGTGACGCCGTCCGAGCCGGGCACCGAGGTCAGCATGATGGCGACGGAGCCGTAGAACGGGAATTGCAGCAGCACGCCGGCGGTGGTCGGCACCGACTTGGTGACGGCCTTCAGGAAGCTGTGGATGTTCTTGTGCAGCAGCATCCCGATCATCAGCAGGACGAAGTTGTAGGTGTTCAGGTTGCCGATGACCTGGAGCGGCGACTTGGCCATGAACTCGGTGACCAGCCAGCCCGCCGCCAGGATGCCGACCAGGATCGGCAGGATCGGCGTGAACTCCGGCCACTCGCCCGGACGTGTCGGCCGCTCGGCCACCTCGGACGGAGCCGAAACGTCGCAACCCATCTCCTCGGCGGTGCGGGCATGCTTGCCCTTGGGCGCCGAGTAGTAGGCGATGGCGACCGACATCACCATGATGACCAACGCCATGGCGATCGAGTTCCAGAGGAAGATGGTCTCGGACAGCGGGATGATGCCGGTGATGTCGGAGATCGCCTTCGGCAGCGACGCCGGGTTCGCCTGGAGCATGGCGGCCGACGACGACAGGCCGAGCGCCCAGGTGGCACCGATGCCGAGATAGGCGGCGGCACCGGCGGCCCGGTAGTCCACCCGCACGTCGGTGCGGCGGGCGAGCGCGCGGCACAGCAGGCCGCCGAGCACCAGGCTGAGCGCGTAGTTCAGATACGACGCCATCATGGTGACGAACGCCACCCAGGCGACCGCGCCGGCGCTCGACTTCGGCACGCGGGCGAGGCTGTCGATCAGCTTGGTGCAGAACGGCGACGTGGCGAGCACGTAGCCGGTGATCAGCACCATCGCCATCTGCATGGTGAACGGAATGATGGTCCAGAAGCCGTTGCCGAAGCCCTTGGCGACGGCCACCGGCGACGCACCCGTCGCAAAGTTCGCGATCGCCACGACGATGACGGCGAAGATGACGAACACGAAGGCGTCCGGGAACCACTTCTCGGCCCACTGCGTGAACGCATAGGCCATGCGGGCGAGAGCGCCCTGGTTGATGTCGTCGGTCTGCTTCGGCGGGATGACGTCGATCCCCTTCAAGGGAACGCCGCCGGCGGTTTCGATTGACATGTGAGTCTCCAATCGGGTCGGATCGCGCCCGTCAGGCGGCGAGCTGCATGGTGGGAACGGAGGGCGGAACGATCAGGCGAGCCTCGGTGGCGGCGATCACGTCGGACACCGACACACCGTCGGCGACCTCCTGGAGCACCAGCCCTTCGGCGGTCGGCCGGATCACCGCCAGCTCGGTGACGACGAGGTCGACGCGGCGGATCGAGGTGAGCGGCAGGGTGCATTTCTTCAGGATCTTCGGCGCACCTTTGGCGGTGTGGGTCATGCCGACGATGACGCGCTTGGCACCCGAGACGAGGTCCATGGCGCCGCCCATGCCGGGCACCATCTTGCCGGGGACCATCCAGTTGGCGAGCTGGCCCGCCTCGTCGACTTGCAGGCCGCCCAGCACGGTGACGTCGAGATGGCCGCCGCGGATGAGGCAGAACGAGGTGACGCTGTCGAACGCCGCCGCACCCGGGATGATGCTGGTGGGCGAGCCACCCGCATCGGTGAGCGCGTCGGACGCCGCACCCGGCTCCGGCAGCGGCTGCATGCCGATGACGCCGTTCTCCGACTGGAAGAACACCTGAATGCCGGCCGGAAGATACTTGGCCACGAGCGTCGGCAGGCCGATGCCGAGATTGACCAGATTGCCGTTGCGCAGCTCCTGCGCGATGCGCTTGGCGATGATGGTTTTCTCGTCCATGTCAGTTGCTCCGGGCCACGAGATAGTCGACCACGACGCTGACCGTCTCGACCTGATCGGGAGGAATGAGGCCGACCGGCACGATCTCGCCGGCTTCGGCCATGACGGTATCGGCGGCGAGCGCCATCACCGGATTGAAGTTGCGGGCGGTCAGCTCGTAGCTGAGATTGCCGTAGTAGTCGGCCCGCCAAGCGCTGATCAGCGCGAAGTCGGCGCGCAGCGGCATCTCCAGCAGGAAGGTGCGGCCGCCGATCTCGACGGTCTGCTTGCCTTCCGCCACCGTGGTGCCGACGCCGGTCGCGGTGAGGACGCCACCGAGCCCGTTGCCGCCGACGCGGATACGCTCGGCGAGCGTGCCTTGCGGCACCAGCTCGACCTCGATGGCGCCGTCGATCATCTGCTTCTGAGTCTCGGGGTTGAGCCCGATATGCGAGGCGACCAGCCGCTTCACCGCGCCGGCGCGGATCAGCTTGCCGATGTCGACGCCCGGCCGTGCCGTGTCGTTGGCGATGACGGTGAGATCGCGGCGGCCCTGGCGGATCAGCTCGTCGATCAGGCGGTGCGGCGAGCCGACCCCCATGAACCCGCCGATCATCAGCGAGGCGCCGTCGGGAATCTTCGCGACCGCCTCCTCGATGGCGGTGAGCTTGCACATGTGAGATCCCTTTCGTTGATGCCCGGCCGTCGCATCGCCGATCCGCGGGGCGCACATGGCGCGGTCCACAGGCGGTACGGCGCGCCGGATGCGTGCCACGGCAGCCCTGGCGCAAGTCGCGTGCCATCGTGGAAAAGCAAATGATACCGGGCTCTCGGCCGCTCAAGGTCCATCTGCACTGGTGCCGTCGACGCGCATTTCGGTGCGCGGGTGCGCAAGATCTTGCACACCACCGCTGCGACGTGAGGCGCGCCGGGCGGGCGCATCCGCATCCGCACGACTTGTCCGCGCGCATCGGCGACGTCATAAGATCGCCGTTCCGGGTGTCGCCGCGACGCCCATTCCCCCGAAGGCGTCTCCCCGTGCGTCTCGATCTCCGCCGCCTGTTGCCCGTGCGGACGCTGCGCGTCCGGCTGCTGGTCACCTCGCTGATCGTGGTCGCGCTGCCGATCGCGCTCGTCGCCTTCGCCATCGAGCGCGAAGGCCGCCAGGCGCTGCGCAGCGAGAAGGAGGCGAAGCTGTTCGCCCTCGCCCGCGTGCTCGATGCCGAGCTGGGACCGGGCGGCTACGACGCGCTGCTCGCCGATCTGCCGAGCGGCACGAGCGACCGTGCAGCGGCGATCCGGCATCTCAACCGCAAGCTCGCCGCCGTCACCGACCGCGTCGCCGACGCGGCACCGGGAGTCGGCGTCGGCTACTACGCGCGCCAGCTCGACGCTGTCGTCACCTACGGGCCGAGCCGCGATCACGCCGACACGGTCGGCCTGTCGATCACGGCGGATCATCCCGGCCGCATCGTGATGGACACCGGGGCGCCGCTGGCGGCGGTCGGCACACTGGTGCGCGGGCCGATCCTCAACGCCATGTTGCCGATTCTCCGCAACGGCGAGGCGATCGGCTACATCTGGTCGAACGAGTACTCGGCCGCGATCGAGAAGCAGGCGAGCGCCATCGACTTCGCCGCCGTGGTGGCCGGACTCGGCGGCCTGGTGGTCGCGTTCGGCATCATCAGCCTGCTGTCCCGCCGCCTGTCGCGCGAGGTCGACGTGATCGTGCAGGGGCTGGCGCGGCTGAAGCACGATCTCCGCCGGCCGATCCCGCCGCTGCGCGACGAGCTCGGCGCCATCGTCGAGGCCATCAACGCCATGGCCAAGGCGCTGCTCGATGCCCGCTCGCTCAACGAGAACATCCTGGCGAGCGTCGCCGACGCCATCGTGGCGGTCGATCCGGACGGCCGCATCACCGCCGTCAATCCGGCCGCCGAGCACCTCTATGGCGTCGTCTCGACCGACGTGATCGGCAAGACCTATCGCAGCCTGTTCGCCTCGGATGCACGCGTCGACAGCGTGCTGCTCGACACGCTCGCCACCGGCCGCGTCCATGCCGCCACCACCATCGACCTGCCGCGCGGCGACCAGACGCTGCGCATCAACGCCACCTCCAGCGTGCTGCGCGATGGCGACGGCAAGCGCATCGGCGCCGTCGTGGTGCTCAAGGACGTCAGCGAGCGCGAGCGTCTGATGATCCAGGTGATGCGGGCCGACCGGCTCGCCGCGCTCGGCGAGCTCACCGCCGGCATCGCCCACGAGATCCGCAATCCGCTCACTTCGATCCGCGGCTTCATCCAGTATCTCGACGAGTGCGAGAGCCTGGAGGAGTGGCGCGCCTACGGGCCGCTGATCATCCGCCAGGTCGACAGCCTCAACCGCATCGTCGGCGAGCTTCTCGCGTTCGGCCGCCCGCATCCGCCGCGCATCGGCACCGTCGATGTGCGCCATCTCGTCGAGGAGATGGCGTTCCTGGCGCGCGGCAAGTCGGATGCGCGCATCGCGCTCGCCTTCGAGCCGGACCTGCCGACCATCGAGGCCGACGGCGAGGCGCTCAAGCAGGCGCTTCTCAATCTGATCATCAACGCCATCCAGGCAATTCCCGACGGCGGCACCGTCACGGTCTCGGCGCGGGCCGCCGACGACGACCACGTCGTCGTCACCGTGAAGGACGACGGCGTCGGCGTCGCGCCGGAGAATCTCGACAAGGTGTTCGATCCGTTCTTCTCGACCAAGCCCAGCGGCACTGGCCTGGGTCTTGCAATGGTGCATCGGATCGTCGATGCCCATGGCGGCGTGATCACGCTCGACAGCAAGCCCGGTGTCGGAACCACGATCGAGATGCGGTTGCCGATTGCGCACCGAGAAGCGGAGGTCACCCCATGAGCGTCCCCGGCCCGACCGTCCTGGTGGTCGACGACGACGAGGCGATCCGCCGCTTGCTGACCGCCGTGCTCACTAAGGAAGGCGTCGCCGTCACGGTCGCCGAGAACGGCGTCGAGGCGGCCGAGTCGTTCCGCCGCCGCCACGCCGACGTGGTGCTGATGGACATCCGCATGCCGCGGATGAACGGCCTCGACGCCATGAAGCTGATCCTGGAGATCGACCGCGGTGCCGCCGTCATCCTGATGACCGCCTTCGCCGAGGTGGAGACCGCCGTCCAGGCCATCAAGGACGGCGCCTTCGACTACGTGCTGAAGCCGTTCGACATCGAGGAGATCCGCCTCTTGGTGCGGCGCGCCCTCGAGATCCGCACCATGCGGGCCGACATCGTGTCGCTGCGGCGCGAGCTGTCGGAACGCTACGGCGCCGAAGGCATCCTCACCGACAATCCGCGCATGCTGGAGCTGCGCCAAACCATCGCCAAGGTGGCGCGCTCCAACGCCACCGTGCTGATCCAGGGCGAGAGCGGCACCGGCAAGGAGCTGGTCGCCGCCGCCGTGCATTACGGCTCGCCGCGCGCCACCGGGCCGTTCGTCAAGGTCAACTGCGCGGCGATTCCCGAAGGGCTGCTGGAGAGCGAGTTCTTCGGCCACGAGAAGGGCGCCTTCACGGGCGCCGTCGGGCGGCGCCGCGGCCGCTTCGAGCAGGCCGAGAACGGCACGCTGTTCCTCGACGAGATCGGCGAGATCTCGACCGGCCTCCAGGTGAAGCTGCTGCGCGTCCTTCAGGAGCGGGAGTTCGAGCGGGTCGGCGGCACCGCGCCGATCAAGAGCCATGTGCGCATCGTCGCCGCCACCAACCGCGACCTCGAGGCGATGGTGCGGGCCGGCACCTTCCGCCAGGATCTGTTCTTCCGCCTCAACGTGGTGTCGCTGAAGACCATCCCGCTGCGCGAGCGGCCGGAAGATATCCGCCTGCTCGCCGGCCATTTCCTGGAGCGCTTCGCGGCTCAGAACGACGTGGTGATCCGCGGCTTCGATCCGGCCGCGCTCGACTGCCTGCTCGGCTATGCGTGGCCCGGCAATGTGCGCGAGCTCGCCAACGCCATCGAGCGCGCCGTGGTGATGAGCACGACGAGCGTGATCCTGCCCGAGGATCTGCCGGAGAGCGTGGTGCGGGGCGCCTCCATGCTGGCCGGCGGCGCCCTCGCGGGCGTCGAGGCGGGCGCCGCCGCCGGCGAGATCGACGGCGTCGCCATCGGGCGGCCGCTGCGCGAGATGGTGGCCGAGTTCGAGACCAAGGTGATCCGCGCCGCCCTCGCGCATCACGGCGGCAACCGCGCCCGCACCGCGGTGGCGCTCGGCATCAGCCGGCGCGCCCTGCTCTACAAGCTGCAAGACTACGGGCTGGGCGCGAAGGAAGGCGCGGAGTAGCCGCCCAGCCGACCGGCGCGCGCTCGGCGCGCCGGCGCCGAGACAGCAGCCGCGCTTCGCCTACAGCGTCTCCTGCGCGTGCCCGCACTCCTTGCAGGTGTAGCGGGTGCGGGTCTTGCCCTTGGGCAGCGACACGCGGGTCTTGCCGCCACACTTGCCGCACACGGCCTCGATGCGGGTCTCGCCCTGGGTGATGGTGAGCCCGCGCCGCTCGATCGCCTCACGGACCAGGCGCTCGGTCTCCTCGCGCATCTCTTGCTTGGACATCTCGGCTCTCCGTCGGCTGGCCAGGTTTCGATCGACGCCGCGCCGGCTCGCGGCGGGCGCCGCCGCCCACGGACGGCCCGCGCAGGCTTAGACGGGCGCCGGCGGCTGGACAAGCGCGACCGACGCCGAATCGGTGGACGATCCCGGCGAAGCGGCCGTCCTGGCGGCCGATCGGCCGGACCGGGGGTCGACGGCCGCGGCCACGGAGACTCCTCGCCGCACCCCCGGCCCGATGACTGCGGTAACGAGAGACCGTTTGGACTCTCTTCATCCAGAGCTAGTACGACGGAGAGGCTTAGCACCAGAGGGCGGCGGCAACGCGAACCCGGACAGCGACCCGGCCGCCGTCGCCCCCCGGACGATGGCGAGCCGGTCTCAGGAGCCGACCCGATGCAGCGATCCGACAACCTCTTCGGCAGCCGTGAGACGCCACTGGAGCTCACCCGGCGGGGCATGCCGCGAATGGAGCTTCCGTCGGCCACCGCCCCGAGTGGAATCGGCGGGATGGTGGTCGCCGTCGTGCTCGCCATGGCGCTCGGCGCCGGCGCCGTCGTCCTGGCCCAGCAGCTCGGGCTTTTCGGCTCGTCCGCGGCGGTGCAGTCCCCCAGCCCGGTCGCGAGCCCCGTGCTGCGCCCGCGGGTCACCATCGCGCTGGAGACGGTCCAGCAGAACTGCTCGGCCCAGGCTCGTTCGGGGATGAACCATCCCGGCCGAGCCGACGCGAACGAGATTTACGGCGACATGACGGGCCGGATCGCCGCCGTCGGCGAGTTCCTCGAATGCCTGGCCCGCACCGAGCCCGCCCGCTTCTGCCGCCCGGCCGACAAGCAGCACCTGGTCGAGAAGGTGAAGCAGTATTTCCTGCTTGCGCAAACCGTGAAGGTCAGCGCCAGGACGGTCGCGGGCGGAGGCGGCGGCCTCGGCCCTGCCGGAATGATCGCGATGCCGCCGCTGCCCGCCGGCGGCGAGGCTGCGGTGGGCGCCGCAGTCCTGGACGCGATGGCGAACGCCACCCGGCAACCGTCGCTGATGGAGGCGCTGCGGGCGCTCGCCCGCGAGGGCTACATCCGGACATCGGATTTCGGCATGGTCCTGGGATTCGGCGTGCCCGAGCCGATCGCCGAGGCGCTCAAGGACGTGCCGCGGAAGAAGAACGTGTGCTCGTAGGGTGGGGCCAACGGCGGAGCGCCCCGGCGCGACGGCGTTCTCAACGCCCTCGCGTCGCCCCCGCGGACTTGAACGAGACCCGCGCGATCGTCTTCGGCGCGGTCGGTTCCTTCTTGCTCTTCGGTGCCTTCGCATTCCCCCGCGAAGCCGCGCGCGGTCGACTCGCGGGCTCGGTCGAGCCATCGGCGAGTGCGCCGACAAGCTTGCGCACCGTGGCGGCGTCGCCGTCGATCAGCACGGGATTGTGCTTATCCAGCCTTTTCGCAATCGACTTGATCTCGGCATCCGTCAGCCCGTCCACAACGAGGGCGAACGGCTCGGCGCCGAGCGCGGCACGGACGGCCCGCACGCCGTCCACTCCTGTCCTCTTGTCTTTCAGCAACTTGACGAGCAGCGACCGCGCCACTTTGGCGACCTCGGACGAGATCCCTTCGAACGCGGCACGGTTCGCACCGATGCGGTGAAGGACCGCAAATCCATCGAGCTCAAGGGCCATTCAGGACCTCCCGCACTTCATTGGCCAGGCTGCCGAGCACCGGCACCATGTCCTTGCCCCACTTGTTCGTGAAGGTCGTTCCAAGGCCGCCCATCGCCAGCGCAGTCGTGACGGCCGCGGCTTCCTTCACGGTCGTCGCCAGCGGCCTGAAGTTCGGATCGGGAACGAGCGCCTCGTTCCGAATGAGACTGGCCGTCCGCGCATGCTCTCGGATCGGCCGCTCCCGCGTAATCAGCACATGGGGCAAGCGGGTCGGCGGCACCATCCCGTGGGCCGCGAGACCGCCGCCGCCCCACAGGCTCTTGCAGAACGAGGCGAGTCCGTAGGTCGAGAGGAAGTCGGGGATCGTCGGAACGACGACCAGGTGGGCGAGCCGGATGCCGGCCTCGGAGAAGGCCGAGATACCGGGCGCGCAGTCGATCAAGATGTAGTTGTACTTCATCTCCGGGCGTTCCAGCTCCGACTTCAGCAGCCCGAACACACGGCCTACAATCGCATTGAGCCCGAAGTTCCTCTGGGTCAGCTTGAAGACGATATCGCGTTCGAGCAGGCGGAGCTGCGCGCTGGCAGCGAGGAGCGAGACGTTCAATCTCGTTCCGGCGTGGCTCACCCCGCTGGCCGACTCCAGGATACAGTCGCGAAACTGAACCAGACGGCCCCCGAGCAGGAAATCGTCAAGAAACCCGTCCAGCGTGCGCCCGTCGTGGATCAGCGCATGCACCACCTCGTCGCCCGCGATGCAGATCGATGCGTTCGATTGTGCATCGGCGTCGATCACCAGGACAGACGCCCCCTCGGCCGCCAGCGCTTCGGCCAATGCGACGACGGTGGCGGTCTTGCCGACACCGCCCTTCATATTTGCGACGGCGATCACCTTGGCAGGCACGATCGTCTCCACCGTCCCGATTCAGACAGCGAAAGACAACCACTGGCGGCCGGTCAGATCAACTACAGATTGCGGATTTCCAAAGAACACGGAGGCGCTCGAACTCCATCACCCCTCCATGACGATCTGCGGCGCGGCGCGGCCGGCGGCGGCGAGCTGGTCGCGTACCTTGACGGCGATGTCGCGGTAGATGACCGCGTGCGGGCCATCCGGCGCGGTCGCCACCAGCGGCCGGCCGGCGTCCGAGGTGGCGCGGATGTCCATGTGCAGCGGCACCTCGCCGAGGAACGGCACGCCGAGCCGCGCGGCCTCGTCGCGCGCGCCGCCGTGGCCGAACAGGTCGGAGCGCTCCCCGCATTTCGGGCACAGGAAGTAGCTCATGTTCTCGACGATGCCGAGCACCGGCACGTCGACGCGGCGGAACATGGCGATGCCGCGCCGCGCATCGATCAGCGCCAGGTCCTGCGGGGTCGAGACGATCACGGCGCCCTTGAGGGGCACCTGCTGGGCCATGGTGAGCTGGGCGTCGCCGGTGCCGGGCGGCATGTCGACGACCAGCACGTCGAGCCGCCCCCAATCGACCTCGCGCAGCATCTGGGTCAGCGCCGACATCACCATCGGGCCGCGCCAGATCATCGGCGTCTCCTCTTCCACGAGGAAGCCGATGGACATCACCTCCAGGCCGAAGCCCTTCATCGGCATCAGCTTGTTGCCCGGCCCCATCTGCGGCCGCCCCTTGAGGCCGAGGAGCCGCGGCACCGACGGGCCGTAGATGTCGGCGTCGAGCAGCCCGACCCGCAGGCCGGTCGCGGCGAGCCCGAGCGCGAGATTGACCGCCGTGGTCGACTTGCCGACGCCGCCCTTGCCGGAGGCGACCGCGATGATGGTCTCGACGCCGGGCACCGCCGGCTGCGGGGCGGCGTGGCCGTGCCCGTGTGCATGACCGCCGGCTCCGCCGGGTGCCGCGCCGGGCGCTCCGCCGGCCGCGCCGGAGACACGCCGCACCGCCGGCCCGCCAGCCCCTCCGGCGCCGGCGCTGCGCTCCGCCGTCAGCGCGACGAGGGCCGAGGTGACGCCCGGAATGGCCCGGACGGCCGCCTCGGCGGCGGCCCGCACCGGCTCCCATGCCTTCACGGCGCCGGCATCGACGGTGATCGAGAAGAACACCTTGCCGTCGGAGACGACGATCTCCGACAGGGTGCCGCCGGCGGTGAGCGGCACGCCGTCCGGCCCCTTCACCCGTGCGAGGGTCGCGACGACGTCATCCTGGCTCACGCTCATGCGGCTTCTCCCCTGCCCGGTTCCGCCGCTGCGGCCGGGTCGTCTGCGGTCACCATAGGCCGGCGCGGATGCGGGTCAACGGCGGCTGCCGCGGCCGGCCGTCGCCCTATCCCATCTTCAACCCGATGATGCCGAGCACGATCAGCCCCACCGAGGCGAAGCGGACCAGGGTGCCGGGGTCGCCGAAGGCCGCGATGCCGATCGCGAAGGCGCCGACCGCTCCGATGCCGGTCCACACCGCATAGGCGGTCCCCATCGGGATCTCGCGCTGGGCCAGCAGCAGCAGGACGCCGCTCGCCGTCATGCAGACCACCGCGAAGGCGATCCACAGCGGCCGCAGCCCCTGCTCGGTCCAGCCGAGCTTGAGGCCGACCGGCCACCCGATCTCGCACAGTCCTGCCAGTATCAGCAGCGTCCACGCCATCGTCTGTCACGTCCTCTCGGTCCGGGAATCGGCAGGCCGGTGCTGGTTGACGCGGCGCGCCCGGCCGGCACAGTGGCGGCCGATCGAGTCCCCCGCAAGACAACCCTCAACGACAGAGAGGACACGGCGCATGGCCAAGGTTGCCTTCATCGGTCTCGGCGTCATGGGCTACCCCATGGCCGGCCATCTCGTTGCCAAGGGCGGCCATGCCGTCACCGTCTACAACCGCTCCGCCGACAAGGCGGCCCGCTGGGTGGCCCAGCACGGCGGCCGCGCGGCGGCGACGCCGCGCGAGGCGGCGGAGGGCCAGGACGTCGTGATGGCCTGCGTCGGCAACGACGACGACCTGCGCCAGGTGACCCTCGGGCCGGACGGCGCCTTCGCCGGCATGGCCGCCGGCACCGTGTTCGTCGATCACACCACCGCCTCGGCCGAGGTCGCTCGCGAGCTCGCCGCCGCGGCGGCCGCGGGCGGCTTCGCCGCCATCGACGCGCCGGTGTCGGGCGGCCAGGCGGGAGCCGAGAACGGCATCCTCACGGTGATGTGCGGCGGCGAGCCCGACGTATTCGCGCGCGTCGCTCCGGTGATTGCCGCCTATGCGCGCGCCTGCACCCTGATGGGGCCGGCCGGCGCCGGCCAGCTCGCCAAGATGGTCAACCAGATCTGCATCGCCGGGCTGGTGCAGGGTCTCGCCGAGGGGCTGCACTTCGCCAAGAAGGCCGGGCTCGACACCGACAAGCTGGTCGCCACCATCTCCAAGGGGGCGGCGCAGTCGTGGCAGATGGAGAACCGCCACAAGACCATGGTGGCGGGCGAGTTCGACTTCGGCTTCGCGGTGGACTGGATGCGCAAGGACCTCGGCATCGTGCTGGCGGAGGCGCGGCGCAACGGCGCGGCGCTGCCGGTCACCGCGCTGGTCGATCAGTTCTATGCCGAGGTGCAGGCGATGGGCGGCCGGCGCTGGGACACGTCCAGCCTGATCGCCCGGCTGGAGCGCTGAGGCGAGACGGCCGTCCCTTGCGAGCCGACCGAGCGGGCGCCGCCATCGCGGCGCCCGTCTGCGTTTCAGCCACGTTCAGCGGCAGACCTGCTGACCGTTGACCACGACACATCGCCGAGGCGGCGGCGGTGGCGCCGCGGGCCGCGGAGGTGGTGCCGCCATGGTCGGGCGGGGCGGCGGCGCCGCGGGCCGGGCCATCGGGGGTGGCGGCGGTGCCGGCCGCACCATCGGAGGCGGCGCCCGATGGACCACCGGAGGCGGCGGCGGTGACGGCCGCACCATCGGGGGCGGTGCCCGGTGCACGGCCGGCGGCGGTGGGCGATTCACCATCGTGGGCGGCGGCGGTGACGGTCGCACCATCGGAGGCGGTGCCCGGTGCACGGCCGGTGGCGGCGGTGGACGGTTCACCACGGTCGGGGGCGGCGGGCGATTCACGACAGTCGGCGGCGGTGGCCCTCCGGGGCGGACCCCAGGACCGGGTGGCGGCAGGCCACCAGGCCCCGGGCGGCCCGGCCGCACGCCGGGTCCTCCGGCCGGTAGACCACCGGGCGGCACGCCGACGACACCCTGAGGCGGCGGTCCGCCGGGACGAACACCGGGAGCGCCGGGCATCACGGGACCTCCCGGCCGGCCCGGCCGCACGCCGGGTCCTCCGGGCGGCACGCCACCGGGCGGAGTCCCGCCCACCGACGGACCAGGAGGCGGGCCACCGGGCGGCACGCCGACGAGGCCCTGAGGCGGCGGTCCACCGGGACGAACACCGGGACGAACGCCGGGGCCGACCGGCGCCACCGGCACGCCCGGAGCGCCCGGCCGGACGTCGGGAGCACCCGGCAACACCGGCGTGCCAGGACCGAGCGTGCCAGGACCGGGCCCGCCCGGCCGGACACCGGGGCCGATCGGATACCCCGGCCGCACGTTGGGCGGCAGGTTGGGCGGGAGCGGCCGCCCGGGCAGCACCACCGGAATGCGTACGCCGGGGCGCACCCGCGGGATGACCGGCATCACCGACACCGGCGGCAGCCCGCCGTAGTAGATGGGCGGCGGTGGCGGCGGCAGGTCCACCCAGTAGCGCGGCCGCGGCGCGATCAGCACCGGGGGCGGCGGCGGCGCCGGCGGATAGTCGTCGTAGAAATAGGTCGGCGGCTCGTCGGGCAGCGGCGGCGGCACGTCGGCGAACTCGACCGGGGCGAACGCCTGCGGCGGCGCCACCGGGGCCGCGAGACGGCCGAGGCGTCGCTCGGCGTCGCGCGCATAGATGCCGTTGGGGTAGCGGCGCAAATAGGTCCAGTAGCTCTGCGGCGTGTTCATCTCGACGGCACGCTGCCAGGCCAGCGCCTCGCGCCGCGCCCGGATGATCACCCACACGCGCTTGGCATACGGGCTGTTCGGGAACGCCTCGACGAACTCGACATAGACGGGCAGGCGGTCGCGCTCGATGGCGATCGCATACGCCTCCTCGTCCGACAGCTCGCGGAACGGCCGGTCGCCGCGGCTCGCCGCCGGCATGACGGGCGCCGGCGCGTCGGCCACCGCGTCGGCCGGCACCAGCACCAGCGGCTCGGTCAGCGCCGAGACGTGCCAAGGCGTCTGCCGGCCCGCCGTGATCTCGTGGGTGCGGGCGCGGATGCGGGTGAACACGTCCGGCATGTCGAGCCCGGCGGCGCGCACCATCTCGGCGATCGCCGTCGCATAGGCCCCGTAGGCGCCCTGCCCGGCCTGATCGGGCGCCACGAGGCCAGGCGCCGCCGAGAAGCCGATCAGCATGCCGGGCGGCGCCTCGACGGCGGCGAGGCCGGGGGCGAGCCCCTGCTCGGCGAGACGGAACGGCAGCTTGCGGGCGGCATCGACGACCACGATCTTGCTGCGCGCCGGGGCGCCGCCGAGCGAGCGCAGGAGATCGGAGAGGCGGACCGCATCGAGAGGCACGTCGCTGTCGCGCTCCAGCTTGGCGTCGACGCCGGCGAGATAGTTGTCGCCCTCGAACGCGAAGCCGTAGCCGGCGAAGTACATGAAGCCGACCGCGTCGGGTCCGGCCTGCTCCAGCTTGCCGAGATACTCCCGGAACGAGCGGACGAGATCGGCCTGTGTCAGATCGGCGCCCTCGACGATCTCGAAGCCGACCGAGCGCAGCGCCTCCGCCACCAGGCCGGCATCGGCGAGCGCGGTGGGCAGCGGGGCGGTCGGATAGTTGGCGTTGCCGACCACGAAGCCGATCCGCGGCGGTCCGGACGGCGCCGCCGGCGGGGCGGCATCCTGCTGCGCGCTCGCGGTCCACGCCATGGTCGCCGCCGTGGCCAGCACGACGGCCCAGAACGAAACCCAACGCCTGATCATGATGGTCCCCACCCTGCGGCCGCCATCACCGACACGGCGCCCACCGATTTGACGCGAAGCTCCCGCGAGATTCCAGCTCTTTTGCGGCTATCTGTCGCGCCGGCGCAGCGGCGACCGAATTTTAACGATTGAACGGTCGCGGCGCGCCGCGGCCGTCACGTCGCCCGGAACGGCCGATGCGACGCACGACCGCCGGTCGTCCGAACCGTCTGCCGGTCGGTCTCGATGCGTCAAGGCTAATGACCGCCTAAGCCTGAATTTAAGGATTTCGATGCAGGGTGGGCGCGAACGCGAGACCGCAGTGCCAGCATGTCCTTCGTCCCCGCCGATCCCCCCGTCCCGACCTCGGTCGACAGGACCGAGGCCGCGCGCCGCCGACGGGCGGCGCAGCGGGTGCGCGAGGCGCGGGACCGCCTGACCTCCACCACCGGCACCCGCCCGGCCTTCGACGCCGAGCTGCTGCGCCAGTACGCCCAGAACCGGCTGTCGGGCTCGCTCGTCATCCTCATGCTGATCGTCTCGATCGGCGTGCTCGCCGGCGTCTGGAGCGATCCGCTCGCCGCCGGCGTGTGGACGGCCGCCACCCTGGTGATCCATGTGGTGATCGTCCTGAAGTGCCGGAAATTCCTGGCCGAGCCGCCCAACACGGTGAACAGCCGCGCGTGGCGCCTGCGCTTCGTGCTGCTCGACCTGTTCTTCGGCCTGGCCTGGATGTTCCAGCTCGCCCAGCAGGTCGGCGCCCACGAGACCGCCGCGACCTTCAACCTGTTCGTCATGCTGCTGGTGGTGGCGATCGCCAGCATGCTGGCCTCCACCCTGCCGGTGGCGGTGCTCGCCGGCACCACGCCGGTGACGGTCGCGGTCGCCCTCAACTTCGTGCTGGCCGGCACCGTGCAGGGCTGGATTCTCGCCGCCATGGCGCTGACGGCGCAGATCTACTTCGCGCTCCTGTCGTTCCGCATCTACTCCTCGAACCTGGCGACGCTCGAGGCGCGCGCCGAGAAGGATGCGCTGATCGGCGAGCTGGAGCAGGCCAAGGCCAAGTCCGACGAGGCGCGCCGCCGCGCCGAGGCCGCCAACATCGCCAAGTCGCGCTTCTTGGCCCAGATGAGCCACGAGCTGCGTACGCCGCTCAACGCCATCCTGGGCTTCTCCGAGGTGATGAAGAACGAGATCTTCGGCCCTCACCAGGTGCCCGCCTACAAGGACTACTCGAACGACATCCACAATTCGGGCGTCCACCTGCTCGGCCTGATCAACGAGATCCTCGACCTGTCGCGCATCGAGGCCGGCCGCTACGAGCTGAACGAGGAGCTGGTCGGCCTCGCCCAGACCGCCGAGGAGTGCCACCACCTGCTCAAGCTGCGCGCCCAGAACCGCGGCATCACCATCCACGAGAGCTTCGAGCCCGACATGCCGAAGCTGTGGGCGGACGAGCGGGCGGTCCGGCAGGTCTGCCTCAACCTCCTGTCCAACGCCATCAAGTTCACCCCGCAGGGCGGCGAGATCTGGCTCAAGGTCGGGTGGACGCATTCGGGCGGCCAGTATCTCGGCGTCCGTGACACCGGGCCCGGCATCCCGGAGGACGAGATCCCGATCGTGCTCGACTCCTTCGGCCAGGGCTCCAACGCCATCAAGTCGGCCGAGCAGGGCGCCGGGCTGGGGCTGCCGATCGTCAAGAGCATCATCGACCTGCACGGCGGCACCTTCACGCTGCGCTCCAAGCTGCGCGAGGGCACCGAGGTGGTGGTGACCTTCCCGCCCGAGCGGGTGATGGCGGCACTCCAGCCGATTCCCGAGCAGGGCGGCTCGACAGTGCCGTCCGACACGCCGCCGCCGGCGCGGGCCGGCAGCGACGGGCCGGTGTCGCTGCGCCGCCGGCTACGGCTGTTCAAGGCGGGGGGCTGATCAGGCGCGGGCCGCCGCCACGCCGTGAGGGCTCGCGTCCGCGCCGCCGGCGCGCGGGTCGCCAGGGTTCGGGGCCGGTCCATCCATCCGGGCGGCACGGCCGCCCTGCTTGCCTTCCCGGCGCATCGCCCTATTTTCCGGCGGTCCGGCCCGGGACATGATCGAGGAAGTCGGGACGTGTTGACGATGCGCCGCTCCGCCGTTTGGCTCTTCCTGCTCGCCGCCTTCGCGGGCCTCGCGCTGCTCTTGGCGCGGCGGCCTGGCGCCGGCGGCCTGTCGGACGGCGACATGGCGGCGCTTCTGGTCAAGCTCGGCCTGATCGCGCTCCTGAGCGGCGCCGTGATGACGCTGTTCCGCGACCGCTTCGCCCAGGCGGTGCAATGGGTGCTGATCTGGGCGGTGATCGGCCTGGTGCTGGTCGCCGGCTACACCTACCGCTTCGAGATGAAGGACGCCGGCGAGCGGATGCTGGCCGAGCTGATGCCGGGCCGGGTGGCGGCGCGTGGCAAGACCGTCGAGATCGCGCGCGGACGCGCCGGCGACTTCCAGGTCGCCGCCAAGGTCAACGGCGCCCCCGTGCCGATGGTGCTCGACACCGGAGCGAGCGCCGTGGTGCTGACCCACGAGGCCGCCAAGGCGGCGGGCCTGCCGCTCGACTTCATCAAGTACAACGTCAATGTCGACACCGCCAACGGCCGCGCCCAGGCGGCCGCCGTGACGCTCGACCGCATCACGGTCGGCGGCATCGTCGAGCGCTCGGTGCCGGCCCTCATCGCCCCGCCCGGCCAGCTCAAGGTCAGCCTGCTCGGCATGACGTTCCTGGACCGGCTGGAGAGCTGGGAGGTCCGCGGCGGCAAGCTGATGATGCGGACATTCTGATCGAGCGCGACGCCTTCTGCCGCTACACCACGCGTCCGCGGTCTTCGGCCGGTGCCGCTCGCCTGCCGCCTTCATGCAACTTTTTGGTTGCCTGAACCCATCCGATCAGATTAGTCTTCTAGCATGGATCTCGACCTGCTCTTCCGGGCGCTGTCGGATGCGACGCGACGGCGGCTGATCGACGAGCTGGCCGAGCGCGACGGACAGACCCTGTTCGAGCTGCATGTCCGCCTGATCACCTACTATGGCGCCAGCCTGTCGCGGCAGGCGCTGTCCAAGCACCTCCAGGTGCTGGAGGAGGCCGGCCTCCTGCGCACCGAATGGCAGTGGCGCAGCAAGCACCATTTTCTCGACCTCACGCCGCTGCGCCACGCCTGGACCCTGTGGCTCGCCGGCCATGCCGGAGAGCGCGCGCCCGAATCCCGGCCGTCTGCGGCGGAGCCGTCGGCGGCGCAGCCGGCCGCGCCGCAGCCGGACGCCGCGCCAGCCGCGGCGCCATCCCCCTCCCCACCGCAACGGAGAACCCCCGCATGAGGATCGAGCTGGCGAGCGTGATGGTCGACGACCTGGACAAGGCGCTCCGTTTCTACACCGAGGTCCTGGGCTTCCGGCCCAAGGTCGACATGCCGCTGGGCGCGAGCCGCTGGCTGACCGTGGTGTCGCAGGACGCCCCCGACGGCACCCAGTTGGTGCTGGAGCCCGACGCCCACCCGGCCGCCAAGCCGTTCAAGGCGGCGCTGAAGCGCGACGGCATCCCGTTCACCTCCTTCGGGGTGAGCGACTGCAAGGCCGAGCACGAGCGCCTCGTCGCCCTCGGCGTGCGCTTCACCCAGCCACCCGTCACCATGGGGCCGGTCACCACCGCGGTGTTCGACGACACCTGCGGCAACCTGCTCCAGATCCATCAGCAGCACTGAGAGCCGTCTGGAAACTCCGACGAGGCCGCGCCGGCCCACCGGCGCGGCGATCCGCCCACCACGCGAGCCCGCAAGGTCGCCTTCTTGCTCCAGCCCCTTCTTGTTCCAGGTCAATGCTGCGCTGCGGCGTCGGCGCTCAATGGACCGACCCGGCGCGCGTCGCCGACGCCCCGGACCAGCCCGCCGAGGCGCATCCCATGACCCATCCCGCGAGCCCCCCCGCTCCCGCGACCCACATCGACGACGACACCAGCTTCGAGGCGTTCCGAGCGCTCGACCGCACGCGCATCGCTCTCACCGCCCAGGCCACCGGCGGCCTCTCCCCCACCGCCCTCGGGCTCGCCTTCTTCGACTGGGGCATGCATCTCGCCGCCGCTCCCGGAAAGTGCATGGAGCTCGCCTGGCGAGCGAGCCGGCGCGCCATGCGGTTCCAGGCCCAGCTCGCCGCCTCCAGCGCCGGGCGCGATCCGCCGCCGCACGTCGTCGCTCCGGGCAACGATCCCCGCTTCGCCGCCCCGGCCTGGCACACCCCGCCGTTCGAGCTGTGGGCACAGTCCTTCCTGCTGGCCGAGCAGTGGTGGCACGATCTCACCCACGACGTGCCGGGGGTGGCACCGCATCACCAGGACATGGTGGCGTTCACGGTGCGCCAGCTCCTCGACATGGCGTCGCCCTCCAACCTGCCGTTCATGAATCCGGAGGTGATCGACAAGACGCGCGAGTCGTTCGGCACCAATCTCATCCATGGCTTCCAGAACTGGGCCGAGGACATGAGCCGAACCGCCACCGGGCGGCCGCCGGCCGGCACCGAGGCGTTCGTGGTGGGACGCGACGTCGCGGTGACGCCGGGCCAGGTGGTCTATCGCAACGCGCTGATCGAGCTGATCCAGTACGCGCCCGCCACCGACACGGTGGTGGCCGAGCCGATCCTGATCGTGCCGGCCTGGATCATGAAGTACTACATCCTCGACCTGTCGCCGCAGAACTCGCTGATCCGCTGGCTGGTCGCGCAGGGCCACACGGTGTTCTGCATCTCCTGGCGCAATCCCGGCGCGGAGGATCGCGACATCGCCTTCGACGACTACCGCCGGCTCGGCCCGATGGCGGCGCTCGACGCCATCGCGGCGATCATGCCGGGACGCCGAGTGCACGGCGCCGGCTACTGCCTCGGTGGCACCCTGCTCGCCATTGCGGCCGCCGCCATGGCGCGGACCGGCGACGACCGCCTCGCCTCGCTGACGCTGCTCGCCGCCCAGATGGACTTTTCCGAGCCCGGGGAGCTCGCGCTGTTCATCGATCACAGCCAGCTCCATATGCTCGAAAGCATGATGTGGAACCGCGGCTATCTCTCGGCCGACCAGATGGCGGGCGCCTTCCAGCTCCTACGCACCACCGATCTCGTGTGGTCGCGCCTCGTCCACGATTATCTGATGGGCGAGCGCAGCCGGATGAACGATCTGATGGCGTGGAACGCCGACTCGACCCGCATGCCCTATCGCATGCACGCCGAGTACCTGCGGCGCCTCTATGTCGATAACGAGTTGGCGGCCTGCCGCTTCATGGTCGACGGCCGGCCGGCGGTGATCCAGAACATCCGGGTGCCGATCTTCACGGTGGCGACCGAGCGCGACCACGTGGCGCCGTGGCGTTCGGTCTACAAGATCCACTATCTCAGCGACACCGACGTCACCTTCGTGCTGACCTCGGGCGGCCACAATGCCGGCATCGTCAGCGAGCCGGGCCGGCCGCATCGCCATTATCGCGTGATGCTCAAGCGCGCCGCCGATCCCTGCATCAGCCCGGACGAGTGGATGGCGGCGACCGCCCCCAAGCCGGGCTCGTGGTGGACCGAATGGGCCGGCTGGCTCGCCACCCACTCGGCCGCCGAGCGGGTGGCGCCGCCCGCGCTGGGGGCGCCCGCCAAGGGCTACGCGCCGCTCGCCGCGGCGCCCGGCACCTACGTGCATCAACGCTGAAGAGCGCAGCCGGCACCGGCCCGCCGGAGCCGTCACGCTGGAAACCGGCGGAGCCGATCGCCCGCGGGAACGGTCACGGTCTCGCCGGGTTGAGCCGGAGCGCTCGCACCGCGACGATGTCGCGTCGCGAACTGCGACGATGTCGCGTCGCGAACCGCGATACTGTGAGGTCGCGGGCCGCGACGATGTCGCGTCGCCGAGCGAGGGAGAGTCGTCCATGCGGAAAGGCGTGCTCATGCTGATCGCCGCGTCCATGGCCGCCGCCACGCCGGGCGCCGCGCAGGCCCAGGCCGGCGCACCGGCCGCCCCGGCGGACCGCCGGGTCGACACCGAGGCCGGACCGCTGGCGGTGCACACCGTCGCCGAGGGGCTCGTCCACCCCTGGGGCCTCGCGGTGCTGCCCGACCGCCGCCTGCTGGTGACCGAGCGGCCCGGCCGGCTGCGCCTCGTCGGCCCGGACGGGCGCGTCTCGCCGCCGCTCGCCGGGGTCCCGGCCGTGCTGGCGCAGAGCCAGGGCGGCCTGCACGACGTCGCCCTCGATCCCGACTTCGCCAACAGCCGCGTCGTCTACATCACCTATGCGGAGCCGGGCGATGGCGGCGCCTCGGCGGCGGTCGCCCGCGCGGTGCTCGGCGAGGATCGCCTGTCCGATCTCAAGGTGATCTTCCGCCAGCAGCCCAAGGTCTCGGGCGGCAACCATTTCGGCTCACGCATCGTGTTCCGCCGCGACGGCACGCTGTTCGTGACGCTCGGCGAGCGCTTCAAGTTCGATCCCGCCCAGGACCTCGGCACGCATCTCGGCAAGATCGTGCGCATCCGGCCGGACGGCTCGGTGCCGGCCGACAACCCGTTCGTCGGCCGCAAGGACGCGCGGCCGGAGATTTGGTCCTACGGCCATCGCAACCCGCTCGGCGGCGCCCTCCACCCCGACACCGGCGTGCTGTGGGTCCACGAGATGGGGCCGATGGGCGGCGACGAGCTGAACATCCCGCAGGCCGGCAAGAACTACGGCTGGCCGCTGGTGAGCTGGGGCAAGCACTACGACGGCCGCGACATCCCCGACCCGCCGACGCGACCGGAGTTCGCCGACGCGGTCCGCCACTGGACCCCGGTGATCTCGCCGTCCGGGATGGCGTTCTACACCGCCGACCGCATTCGCGGCTGGCGCGGCTCCATGCTGATCGGCGGGCTGTCGTCGCGCGGCATCGTCCGCCTCACCCTCGACGGCGAGCGGGTGACGGGCGAGGAGCGCATCCCGCTCGGCGCCCGCATCCGCCACGTCGTCGCCGGGCCGGACGGCGAGGTCTTCGCCCTCACCGACGAGCCGAACGGCCGCATCCTCCGCCTCGCCCCGCCCGAGTGAGCGCCACGGGCCGTATCAGGCCGTCCCGCTCGGCGCACCTCCCTCGCGGGCCAGCCGCTCCAGCCCCGCCGGCGTCGACACCGTCGGGGTCCAGCCGAGTGCCATGAGCGCCGCGGCGTCGACCACCAGCGGTTCGGCCAGCCGGCGGAACGTCTCGCTCCGGCCGGCGACCTGGAAGCCGGCCCGCAGCAGCGGCACCGGCACGGGCAGCAGGCCGGGCGACCGGCCGAGGCCGCGCCGCAACGCCACGATCATCTCGGCCAACGTCAGCGCCTCGCGGTCGGCGACCACGAGCGGCCGCCGCAGCGGCCCCGGCGCCCGCAGCACCGCCGCCACCGCGGTGGCGAGATTGTCGAGCCCCAGCAGCGAGCGCCGCGCCGTGACGGCGCCGAACGGCAGCGGCCAGGACGTGGCGGCGAGCCGCACCAGCTCGGCGATGTTGCCGCCGGCCCCGGCGCCGTAGACCAGCACCGGCCGCAGCGCCACCCAGTCGATGGCGAGGCCGGCCAGCCCCTCTTCGGCCGCGAGCTTCGATTGCCCATAGGCCGATTCGGGCACCGCCATATCCGCCTCGGTGAGCACGCCCGCCGCGGTCGGCCCGCTCTGCGCCCGGATGGAGGAGAGGAACACGAAGCGGCGCACCCCGGCGCGCTCCGCAGCCCGCGCCAGCGCCACCGTCGCGGCGGTGTTCATCGCCCGGTAGTCGTCGGCCGGGCGCCCGGTGAGGCCGGGCGCCAGCGCCGCCGAATGCACCACCGCGTCGACGTCGGCGAGCGCCGCCGCCATGTTCTGCGGCCGGGCGATGTCGCCGATCACCGCGCCGCCGGCCTCCGGCGGCAGCTCGGCCGGCCGCCGCAGCAGCGCCCGCACCCGGAACCCCTGCGCCGGCAGTGCCCGCAGCAGGTGGCGGCCGATGAAGCCGGTTGCGCCCGTGAGGGCGATCAGTGGAGCCATGCGGCCCTCCGGGCGCGGTCACACGATCGGTCTCGAATCTGGACTGGCCGTGGGCGGGATGCAATTCCGGTGCGCATCGCACGTCCGAACGCTCTACAGTGCCGTCATGCCCGAGACCTTGAGACGACACCCGGATTCGCCGCCCTGCGCAGCCGCCCGCATCGCCGTGGAGGCCACCCGGCATGATGGCGGCCGCCTGCTGCTGTCCTATGCGGTGACCGGCGCCATCGATGCCCTCCGGCTGCCGCCGGCCGGATCGCCCGAGCACCGCGACGGGCTGTGGCGGAACACCTGCTTCGAGGCGTTCCTCGGCACGGTGCCGGGCGGTCCCTATGTCGAGATCAACCTGTCACCGTCGACCGCCTGGGCGGCCTATTGGTTCGACGGCTATCGCGCCGGCATGCGCCCGCTGCCCGGCTTCTCGACGCCCGCGATCGCGGTGGAGCGCGGCGCGGAGACCTTCACGCTGCGCGCCGAACTGGCGCTCGGCGCGGTGCCGGCGCTGCCGCCCGATACGGCCTGGCGACTCGCCCTCGCGGCCGTCATCGAGGACCGCGACGGCATCTCCCACTGGGCGCTGGCGCATCCGCCCGGGCCGCCCGACTTCCATCACCCCGACGGCGCGATCCTGACGCTCGCCCCCATTTGCGCACCCGTGCTCGCGCCCGTGGGTGCGCCCTCGCCCGCAACGGTGCGGCCATGAGATTCGGCCTCGACCGGCTCCTCGCCGAGCCGGCGCTGCGGGCGCCGCTCGCCGGCCGGCGCGTCGCGCTGCTGGCGCATCCCGCCTCGGTCACCGCCGACCTCACCCACGCGCTCGACGCGCTGGCGGCCTGCGGCGACGTGCGGCTCACGGCGGCGTTCGGGCCGCAGCACGGGCTGCGCGGCGACAAGCAGGACAACATGATCGAATCGCCGGATTTCTCCGATCCGGTGCACGGCATCCCGGTGTTCAGCCTGTACGGCACGGTGCGCCGGCCGACCGACGCCATGATGGATGCGTTCGACGTGATGCTGGTCGATCTCCAGGATCTCGGCTGCCGCATCTACACCTTCGTGACCACGCTGCGCTACGTGCTGGAGGCGGCGGCGCGCCACCGCAAGGCCGTGTGGGTGCTGGACCGCCCCAATCCGGCCGGCCGGCCGATCGAGGGCCTGACGCTGCGGCCCGGGCACGAGAGCTTCGTCGGTGCCGGGGCGCTGCCGATGCGCCATGGGCTGACGCTCGGCGAGCTCGGCGCCTGGTTCGTCGCCACGCTCGGGCTCGACGTCGAATACCGGGTCGTCGACATGGAGGACTGGCGCCCCGACGCGGCGCCGGGCTTCGGCTGGCCGCTGGGCGAGCGGGTGTGGGTCAATCCCAGCCCCAACGCGCCCAACCTGTGGATGGCCCGCGCCTATGCGGGCACCGTGATGCTGGAGGGCACGACGCTGTCGGAAGGACGCGGCACCACCCGGCCGCTGGAGCTGTTCGGCGCCCCCGACCTCGACGCCCGCGCGGTGCTGGCCGAGATGACCCGCCTGGCGCCGCAGTGGCTGGCCGGCTGCGCGCTGCGCGAGACGTGGTTCGAGCCGACCTTCCACAAGCACGCCGGCCGGCTCTGCCACGGCCTCCAGATCCACCCCGAAGGCCCCGCCTACGACCACGGGGGGTTCCGGCCGTGGCGGCTCCAGGCGCTCGCCTTCAAGGCGATCCGCCGGCTCCACCCTGACTATCCGCTGTGGCGGGACTTCCCCTACGAGTACGAGCACGAGCGGCTCGCCATCGACGTGATCAACGGAGGCCCGGGATTGCGCGACTGGGTCGACGATGCGGCCGCGACGCCGGCCGATCTCGATGCCCTCACGCGACCCGACGAGGC
Source organism: Rhodoplanes serenus (assembly GCA_009720755.1). Taxonomy (GTDB): domain Bacteria; phylum Pseudomonadota; class Alphaproteobacteria; order Rhizobiales; family Xanthobacteraceae; genus Rhodoplanes; species Rhodoplanes serenus. The sequence goes on along the minus strand of WNKV01000002.1, from coordinate 241,666 downwards.
CGCCTGGGCGGACGCGCGACGGCCTCATCTGCGCTACTGACCATCGGCCCGTCGGCGGCCGGCGACGCCGTCGCGATCGAGAGGCCGCCGCGCGCGCCGGCCGCGAAATCCGGCGGCGACGCCGATCAGCCCTTTCGCCGCCGCCGTCCGGTGCTAAACCAGGGCTCTCGCATCGACCCCCGTCCGGAGACGCCCGTGACTCTCGTTCAGCCCTTCCGCGCCCTTCGTCCCGCTCCCGGACGCGCCGCCGAGGTTCTCGCTCCACCCTACGACGTGCTGTCGAGCGACGAGGCGCGGGTGCGGGCCCACGGCCGGCCGTGGAGCTTCCTGCACGTCTCCAAGCCCGAGATCGATCTCGACCCGGCGATCGACCCGCACGATCCCGCCGTCTACGCCAAGGCGCGCGAAAACCTCGATCGCATGGTGGCCGAGGGCGTGCTGATCCGCGACGCGCTGCCATCCTTCTACGTCTATCGGCTGACCTGGCGCGACCGCGTGCAGGTCGGCCTCGCCCTCACCGCGTCGGTGGCCGCCTACGAGAGCGGCCGCATCCGCAAGCACGAGCTGACCACGCCCGCCAAGGAGGACGATCGCGTCCGCCAGATCGAGGCCGTCAACGCGCAGACCGGCCCGGTGATGCTCGCCTATCGCGACGCGCCCGGCCTCGACACCCTGCTCGCCCAGGTCACCGAGACGGAGCGTGCCGTCGACGTCACCGCCGACGACGGCGTGCGCCACGAGATGTGGGTGGTGGACGGCCCCGAGACGGTGTCGCAGCTCGGCCGCATGGTCGACGCGCTGCCGGTTCTCTACATCGCCGACGGCCATCACCGCTCGGCGGCTGCGACCCGGGTGGCGGCGGCGCGCGGCGGCGCCGGCTCGCACGGCTGGTTCCTGGCCGTGATGTTCCCCGACCACCAGATGACGATCCTGGACTACAACCGGCTGATGAAAGATCTGAACGGCCATTCGCCCGCCGCCCTCCTGGCGGCGCTCGGCGAGCGCTTCGAGGTGAGGCTGGCGGACGGCCCGGTGCGCCCGGCAACGGCGAGCGAGTTCGGCCTGTTCGTCGACGGAGCGTGGTACGCGCTGACGCTGCATCCGGAGCGGGTGCCGGCGGACGATCCGGTCGGCCGGCTGCCGATCACGCTGCTCAGCCGCAACGCCATCGAGCCCCTGTTCGGCATCACCGATCAGCGCCGCGACAAGCGCATCGACTTCGTCGGTGGCGGCCGCGGCGTCGAGGAGCTGGCCCGGCGGGTGACGGCCGGCGAAGCGGCGGCGGCGTTCTCGCTGTTCCCGACCCCGATGGCCGACCTGATGGCGGTAGCCGACGCCGGCGAGATCATGCCGCCGAAGTCGACCTGGTTCGAGCCCAAGCTGGCCGACGGCATGGTGAGCCACGTGCTGGACTGACGGTCCGGCCCGGCTCCGGCCGGGCCACGACCATGGTACGGCTTGGACCCGCCGGCATGGGCGCCTAAGGAAGAGCCCGACCCGCCGCCCGCCCCTGCCGCCGCCTGTCGCTGCGGCCGAACCCGTGACCCGGCCCCCGCATGACCCACGTCGCCACCCTGATCGTCGATCCGGCCACGCCGGTGCTGGACGCCGCCGCGGCGGCGCTGGCCCGCGCCGCGCTGCCGTTCCCCGGCACGCCCGACTGGCTGGCGCCCGGCGTCGCGGTCGACCTGCCGTTCGCGCCGCGCGGCCCGCTCGACGAGCGCGCCACCGCCGAGCGCCTGCGCGGCCTCTTGGCCCCGCTCCCCGTCGACGTGGTGGTGCAGCCGATCGAAAGCCGCCGCAAGCGGCTCCTGCTCGCCGACATGGACTCCACCATGATCGGCCAGGAGTGCATCGACGAGATCGCCGACATGATCGGTCGCAAGGCCCATGTGGCGGCCATCACCGAGCGCGCCATGCGGGGCGAGATCGCCTTCGAGCCGGCGCTGGCCGAGCGCGTGGCGCTGCTCGCCGGCCTGCCGCTCGATCTCGTCGACGAGGTGATCGACACCCGCATCACCGAGACGCCCGGCGGCCGCGCCCTGGTGCGCACCATGGCGGCGCACGGTGCCCACACCTGCCTGGTGTCGGGCGGCTTCACCCTGTTCACGGCGCGGGTCTCGGCGATGATCGGCTTCCATCAGCATGTCGGCAACACGCTGGAGGTGGGCGCCGACAAGCGCCTCACCGGGCGGCTGTTGCCGCCGATCGTCGGCCGCGAGGGCAAGCGCGCCACGCTCCAGAGCCTGCGGGAGAAGCTCGGGCTCGCCCAGCACGACACGCTGGTGGTCGGCGACGGCGCCAACGATCTCGCGATGATCGATGAAGCCGGCCTCGGCGTGGCGTTCCGGGCCAAGCCGGCCGTCGCGGCGGCGGCGGACGCCCGGATCGAGCACGCCGACCTGACGGCGCTGCTCTATGCCCAGGGTTTTCACGCGAGCGAGTTCGTCACGGCCTGATCCGCATCGGCCCGACCGGTCGCGTGCGAGCCGACGCGGCGCGGCTCACAGCCTCACTGCACGGCGGAGCGGGCGTCGCCGGCCGGCCGGTCGCCGCCGTTGCCGAAACTGTTCGACAGCGCGCTCGGGAACTCGAAGAACTTGCGCAGCACGCCGGGGGCGACGGCCGAGATCGGGTTGACGCGCAGGATCGGCGTGCCGGGCGTGCCGACCACCTCGTAGGTGACGCCGACCAGCCCCTCCTTGTCGCCGCCGCCGAGGAACAGGCCGACGATCGGGATCTGCCCGAAGGCGTTGTTGAGCCCGTACAGCGGCACGAAGGTGCCGCGCATCCGCACCTCGTTGGCGGCGTAGTCGAGCGTCCCTTCCAGCGTGGCGCCGACGATCGGGCCGCGCACCACGCCGTCGCGGATCGTCAGCCGGCCCGGCGACTTGCTGAACTCGACCCGCATGCGGCTGAACTCGACGCCCGGATTCTGCATGCCGGGCGCCCCGGAGGCGGCGACGCGATCCAGCGACGCCTCGCCCCGCACCGTGAAGTCGCGCACGTTCAGCAGGCCCTCCTTGGGGCGCTGGTCGGCGCTCGGCGGGTCCATGGCGACCCACATCTGGCCGCCGAACATGCGCGGATAGGTGTCGGTGAAGCGGAACAGCGCGCCGGCGTCCTTGCTCTCCAGATAGACCACCTGGCCGCCGCCGCCGACGCGGCCGCGCAGGTCGCCGATCAGCGCCGCATCGGCGCCGATCTTGGCCCCGAGCGTGAAGGCTTCGAGCTTGCCGCCGCGGCGCACCAGCTTGAGATCGACGGCGCGCAGCGCCTCGCCGTGGAAGCCGGCCAGCGCCCCGATCTTCATGTCGATGTCGACATCGATGCCGGCGCCCTGGCGCTTCTGGTCGGCGGCGGAGCCCCCCATCACCGACTTGACGAAGGCACGGCCGTCATAGACGTCGCCGCGCAGCACCACCTTCATGATGCCGTCGGCGCCGCGCTCGACCTTGAGGCTCGCCTTGTCGCCGTCCGAGAGGCCGAACACCGGGAAGGAGGCGGCGAGGAACTCGCCGTTGCCGTCGAGCTCGAGACCGCCCTTCACGGCCGCGCCGGAGCCCTCGACGACGACGTCCTCGAAGCGCGCCGCCTTGCCGCGGCCCACATAGGTGAAGGCGGAGCGCACCGTCTTGCCGGCCGGCTTCACCCAGCCCGGCAGCAGGTTGTCGATGCGCGCCTGGGTCAGGTCGGCGTCGACCGCGAAGCGGCTGTCCTGGTCGGGCGCGGCGGTCAGCCGGCCGGCGAGCTTGAGGGCGATCGGGCCGCTGACGGTCGGCCCGGTCTCGATGCCGAGCTTGCCGCGGGCGGCGTCGTCGAGGGTCGCTTGCAGGCGCAGCTCGGCATCCGGCTCGCCGTTCGCCTTGCGCAGCTCGATCGCCGCCGGCACGCCGCCGATGCGGACATCGCCCTTGACCTGGTAGCCCTGCTGGTTGGCGGCGACCTTGAGGGTCTGGGCCTCGACCTTCTGGGACATGGCGAAGCGGTCGACGGCGAAATTGGTGATGTCGGCTGCCACTGCGTACTGGAACGAGCCGGGCGGCGGGTCGGAGCCGACCGGGGTCGTCACCGTCACCTGGGCGCTGACGGTGCCGCGGCAGGTGGCGGGATCGAGCGGCGGCGCCCCGGAGGCGTCGCGGATGCCGTCCAGCGCCAGGAACTCGGCCGCCGCCGGCGCCGGGCCGTCGACCCGGGCGCGCACCCGCGAGGGCGGCAGCGGCCCGTGCGAATCGGGCACCTCGAACAGCCCGTTGGTCACCGTCATGCGGCGGCCCGACGGCAGCTCGGCGACCCCGCGCCCGAGCGCCACCGTGACCTGGCGGCCGCGCACCCGCATGACCAGGTCGGAGTCGCGGATCGGCGGCAGCGCCCCGATCAGCCTGATCTGGGTGCCGGTGGTGACGATCTCGATGGAGAGCCCGTCGTCGGGCAGCGGCGGGCCGCCGGTGCGCAGCGTCGACAGCGGCGCGTTGGTGGCGATCTCGATGCGATCGAGCGAGCCGCCCGCCATGTTGTCCATCACCCATTCGCGCACCGGCGCGTTGATGAAGGGTGGCCACAGGCGCTTGAACGAGGCGGCCGACATGTTGCGGGCCGCCATGCCGACGACGAGGCGCGGGTCGGCGGTGGCGAGGTCTACGAAGCCCGACGTCGCGATGGCGACGTCGCCGCCGCCCGCCTCGCCGTGCTGGATTTCGAGCTTGCGGGTCGCCGGATCGTAGCGGCCGCGCACCAGGAGCCGGTTGACGAGCAGCGGCGCCTCGCCGGCGGCGCCCGCCACCACGATGCTGCCGCCGCGCAGGCCGAGCTGCCAGGGGCGCCCGGGCTCGGCCGGCGGCTCGGCCTGGGCGATCAGGGTGAGCCGAGTGCCGCCGGAGACGAGCTGGAACGGCGACACGATCATGCCGCGCGCCGCATCCCATTCGAGGCTCGCCTCGAAGCGGTCGATGGTCACCCGGTTCAGGGCGTCGCCGACCTCGCCGATCATGCCGGGACCGACCAGCATGCGGCCGCTGGCGAATTGCGGCGTGCCGTCGGCGGCGATCTCGGCCCGCAGGCTCGCCGACACCGGCAGGTCGGACTCGACCGCCTGGTCGAGGCGCATCGCCATCAGGAGGTCGCGCACCGAGACCTTGCGGGCCTCCACCCGCACGGCGCGGCCGCCGGCGGCCGTCGGCTTCACGGCGCCGACCACCACCCAGGGGCGTTCGGGGTCCTGCGAGCCGAGCGTCACCGACAGCTCGCCCGGCTGCGGGCGCGTCATGGTGAGATGGATGTTCTCGAAGCGCGACTGACGGCCACTGCGCTGGTCGTCGACGACGAGATTGCCGCTCTTGAGGCCGAGCTCGGTGAGCGCGCCGCCGTCGAGGCCGAGGCTGCCGAGGCTGTCGAGCCAGGCGAGCAGCGAGGCGACGTTCTCGGTGGCGGCGCGGGTCGACGGGGTGGCGGCCGTGCTGCCGGCGTTCGGCCCCCCGGCGGCCGGTGCACCGGCGGAGGTCGGCTCCGGGTCGACCTTCAGCGGGACCGGCGCCGCGCCGGCCGCGGCCAGCACCGGCGAGGTGGCGATCGGCCGCTTGTCGGCGCCGGCGAACACCGTGACCTTGCCGTCGGTCTCGACCCGCAGGGCGATCTCGGCGCCGACCAGGCTGATGCTCTCGGCCCGCACCCGGCCGGTCAACAGGCCCGCCAGGGTGATGCCGGCCTCCGCCTTGGGGGCGGTGGCCACCACGGTGCCGTCGGTATCGCGCACCACCACGTCGCGCATGCGCACCGCCATGCGGTGAGTCTCGTCGAGCTCGATCAGCGTGCCGCCGACCTCGACGGCGTAGCGGTTGCCGAGCTTCTCGGCGATCGCGGCGGTCAGCCACGGCGTCGCGATGTCGAGCGGGATCGGGGCGGAGGCGAGCCGCCACCACAGGCCGCCAGCCAAAAGGCCGAGCACCGCCACCGGGATGCCGGTGGCCAGCAGGGCGATGCGGAGGCCGCGATGCGCGAAGGCGGCGACCAGGCTCTGCCGCACGCCCCAGGCGACATCGTGCCAGGACGGGGAACGGCCCGGCCGCGCGCGGCCGGATGCGTGGGAGCGGGAACCTGCTGGGCGGGACGACGCCGGACGCGGACGGTCAGAAGCAGGCGAATCGAGTGCTGCTCGCCGGCCCCGGCGGGTGGCCGCGACCAGGCAATGCCCGAACGCTCCCAGCATGGCGCCGAGGCGCCGGCCGGGTGGGCAGGGGGCGGCGGCCGAAGCGGTTTTGGACGAAGCGCTGACGGACGACGTCGGCGTGGCGGTCGCCGGGGTCTCGCAACAGACGCGCGCCGAGGCGGCCCGGGCGGCCTCTGCACACTTGTGCAGATGCAGGCTCGCCTCCAGGCTGCGCAGGGCAGCGAGCTTCGGATTGAGATCCCTCTCCGCCATGCGCTCCCTGGACGGCCCCGTTCCCTATCCGCACAATGCCTGCAAGGTGCCCCTTCGTTCGCCTCCGGAGCGGCTTCGTCCGCTCGACGGTCGCGTCGATCGACAGGGACTTGTTTCCCGATGACCCCGGCTACAGACAGAGCGCCGGGAAAGCGTCGAAAGGAAGGCATATGCCGTTGAAATTACGCGAAGGCGACCCCGCCCCCCCATTCCGACTGCCGCGCGACGGGGGCGGCGAGGTGTCGCTCGCCGACTTCCGCGGCCGCAAGCTGGTCCTGTACTTCTACCCCAAGGCCGATACCCCCGGTTGCACCCGGGAGGCGCAAGCCTTCTCGGCCCGGCGGGACGCCTTCGCGGCGGTCGGCACCGACATCCTCGGCGTCTCGGCCGATCCGGTGAAGAAGCAGAACAGCTTCCGGGACAAGCATGGGCTGACGATCCCGCTCGCCTCCGACGAGACCCACGCGATGCTCGAGGCGTACGGGGTATGGGGCGAGAAGTCGATGTACGGCCGCACCTTCATGGGCATCACCCGGGCCACCCTGCTGATCGGGCCGGACGGCCGGATCGCCCGGATCTGGCCGGCCGTGAAGGTCGACGGGCACGCCGACGAGGTGCTGGCCGCCGCCACGGCCCTCTAGTCCGGCAGGCCGGATAAGGATCACGGCTGCGGGCCGTGCTCCTGCCCTTGCGCGATCTCCTCGGTCACCATGTCGCCGCGGCGGCTGACCAGATCGGAGCCGATGCGCTCGCGCACCACCTCGTCGATGCGCGCGGCGATGCGCGGGTCGCGCTCCATCAGGCGGTGCAGGTCGTTGCCGTCGAGCACCAGCAGGTTGGCGCGGGTGAGCGCCGTCACGGTGGCGGAGCGGCGGGCCCGGCGCAGCACCGCGATCTCGCCGAAGAAATGGCCGACCCCGAGGGTGATGTGGCGGCCCCTGAGGTCGATGTCGACCGCCCCGCGGGCGATGAAATACATCGAGTGGGCGGGATCGCCGACCCGCACGATGACGTCGCCGGCATCCACCGTCTGGGCCTTCAGGTGACGCAGGATGTCGGCGATGGCGGCGGCGTCGAGGCCGGCGAACAGCGGCACCCGCGCCACCATGCCCCAGGTGACCACGAAGTCGCGGCGGTGGATCTCGTCCGCGAAGGCGGTGGCGATGATGCCGACCGGCAGCGCCACCATGGCCATGGCGGTCAGGATGGTGGCGGCCGCGATCGTCTTGCCCAGCGCCGTCACCGGCACGACGTCGCCATAGCCGATGGTGCCGAGGGTGACGAAGGCCCACCAGATGGCATCCGGGATGGTGCCGAGCTTGTCGGGCTGGACGTGCCGCTCGGCCAGATACATCAGCGTGGCGGCGAACAGGGTGGCGCCGAAGAAGATGACGAGGCAGCCGAGCAGCGCCCGGCGCTCGTTGTAGAGCGCATCGAGCAGCGAGCGCATGCCGGGCGAGTAGCGGGTGAGCTTGAGGAAGCGCACCACCCGGAACACCAGCACGATGCGCAGATCCTCCGGCACCGCGAAGATGAACCAGAACGGCAGGATGGCGAGGAGATCGATGATGCCGACCGGGCTCGTCACGTAGCGCCGGCGCGCCTGCCCGGGCGACAGGCTGCGCCACGGCGGGTTCTCGGGTGCCGACCAGACGCGCAGGCCATACTCGACCGAGAAGACGACGAGCGACACGATCTCGATCGCGACGAAAGCCGAATGCCAGACCGCATCGATCTCCGGCACCGATTCGAGCACGACCCCGACCAGGTTGAGCATGATCAGGACGACGAGGGCCCGATCCACCGCCAGGCTGGTGCGGTCCGAGCCGGTGCCGTGCTCCAGCACGTCGTGAACCCGCCGCCGCAGGTCGCCGGTGCGCTTCTCGATCGTGCGCTTGTCGTGCCCCCGCATGCGCCGCTCCCGTGCCGGGCGCGGCCGTGGTGGCGCAGGGGCGTGGCCGTCACCCTTGCGCGATCGCGGCCGCCACCGCTTCCAGTGCCGCCTCGGCCTTGGCGCCGTCCGGCCCGCCCGCCTGGGCGAGATCGGGCCGGCCACCGCCGCCCTTGCCGCCGAGCGCCTCGGCACCCTTCTTGACGAGATCGACCGCGCTGAACCGCCCGGTCAGGTCCGCCGTGACGCCGACCACGAGGCCCGCCTTGCCCTCGCCGGTGACGCCCACGATGGCGACCACACCGGAGCCGACCTGCTTCTTGCCGTCGTCGGCGAGGCTCTTGAGGTCCTTGATCTCGATCCCCGACACGGCCCGGGCGAGCAGCTTGACGCCGCCGACGTCGCGGAGGCCGTCCGGCGTGCCGGAGGCGGCGCCGCCCCCCATGGCGAGCTTGCGACGGGCGTCGGCGAGATCGCGCTCGAGCTGCTTCCTCTCGTCGAGAAGCCTGACCACCTGCTCGCCGACCTGGGCCGGCTGCACGCGGACGAGCTGGCCGAGCGCGGCGAGCTGGCGATCGGCCTCGGACAGGCGGCGGCGCGCGGCGGCGCCGGTCATCGCCTCGATGCGGCGGACCCCGGCGGCGACGCCGGCCTCCTGATCGATATAGACGAGGCCGATGTCGCCGGTGCGCCGCACATGGGTGCCGCCGCACAGCTCGACCGACCAGCCGAGCGCGTTCGACGCCTCGCCCATGGCGACCACCCGCACCTCGTCGCCATACTTCTCGCCGAACAGCGCGCGGGCGCCCGACGCGATGGCGTCGTCCACCGCCATCAGACGGGTGACGACCGGGGCGTTGGCGAGCACCTGGGCATTGGCGATCTCCTCGACCCGGGCGATCTCGTCGTCGGACATCTTCTTGGGGTGCGAGAAGTCGAAGCGCAGGCGATCGGGTGCCACCATCGAGCCCTTCTGGGCGACGTGATCGCCGAGCACCTGACGCAGCGCCTCGTGCAGCAGGTGGGTGGCCGAATGATTGCGGCGGATATCGCCGCGGCGCTGGTGATCGACCGCGAGGGCGAGGGCCTGGCCCGGCGTCAGGGTGCCCTCCTCGACGGTGACGTGGTGGACGAACAGATCGCCCGCCTTCTTCTGCGTGGCGGTGACGCGCGCCCGCACGCCGTCGCCGGTCATCATGCCGGTGTCGCCGACCTGGCCGCCGGATTCGCCGTAGAACGGGGTCTGGTTGACGATCACGGCGCCCGTCTCGCCGGCCTTCAGCGCCGTGGCCTGGACGCCGTCGCGCACCAGCGCCAGCACCTCGCCTTCCGCCGTCTCGGTCTCGTAGCCGAGGAACTCGGTGGCGCCGAGGTTCTCGCGCAACGCGAACCACACCGTCTCGGTGGCCGCCTCGCCGGAGCCGGCCCAGGAGGCGCGCGCCATCGCGCGCTGGCGCTCCATGGCGGCGTTGAAGCCGGCGGTGTCGACCTCGACGCCGCGGCCCTTGAGGGCGTCCTGGGTGAGATCGAGCGGGAAGCCGTAGGTGTCGTAGAGCGTGAAGGCGACGTCGCCCTTGAGCTTGTCGCCGCGGCGCAGGTCGCGCGCCTCGTCCTCCAGGATGGCGAGGCCGCGCTCCAGCGTCTTGCGGAAGCGGGTCTCCTCCAGCTTGAGCGTCTCGCCGATCAGCGCTTCGGCGCGCACCAGCTCGGGATAGGCTTGGCCCATCTCGCGCACCAGGGTGGGCACGAGCGTCCACATCAGCGGCTCGCGGGCGCCGAGCAGCTCGGCATGCCGCATGGCGCGCCGCATGATCCGGCGCAGCACGTAGCCGCGCCCCTCGTTGGAGGGCAGCACGCCGTCGGCGATCAGGAACGCGGAGGCGCGCAGGTGGTCGGCGATCACCCGGTGCGACGCCTTGAGCGGGCCGCCGGCATCGACGCCGGTGCGGTCGACCACCGCCTGGATGAGGGCGCCGAACAGGTCGATGGCGTAGTTGTCGTGGGTGCCCTGGAGCACCGCGGCGATGCGCTCGAGCCCCATGCCGGTGTCGATCGAGGGTCGGGGCAGATCGAGCCGCCGGCCGTCGGCGAGCTGCTCGTACTGCATGAAGACGAGATTCCAGATCTCGATGAAGCGGTCGCCGTCGGCGTCGGCCGAGCCGGGCGGACCGCCCGGGATGTGCTCGCCGTGATCGTAGAAGATCTCCGAGCAGGGGCCGCACGGGCCGGTGTCGCCCATGGCCCAGAAGTTGTCCGAGGAGGCGATGCGGATGATGCGGCGGTCGGGCAGGCCGGCGATCTTCTTCCACAGCGCGAAGGCATCGTCGTCGTCGGCATAGACGGTGACGAGCAGCCGGTCGGCCGGCAGGCCGTACTCCTTGGTGACGAGCCGCCAGGCGAGATCGATGGCGCGCTCCTTGAAGTAGTCGCCGAAGGAGAAATTCCCCAGCATCTCGAAGAAGGTATGGTGGCGCGCCGTGTACCCGACATTGTCGAGGTCGTTGTGCTTGCCGCCGGCGCGCACGCATTTCTGCGCCGTCACGGCCTGGCTGTAGGGGCGCTTCTCGAGGCCGGTGAAGACGTTCTTGAACTGCACCATCCCGGCATTGGTGAACATCAGGGTGGGGTCGTTGCGCGGGACGAGCGGAGAAGAGGGCACGATCTCGTGCCCGTTCCTCTGGAAGAAGCTCAAGAACGCCGACCGGATGTCGTTGACGCCGCTCATCGAAAGCTCATGGGTCCTGGGTGACGCGCGACCGCGCCCCACTGGCGAGCTAAGCGACGGTCCTGCCTTGTAATTCGAAGCGGTTTTAACGGTGCGGCGGGGCCCTGTCCAGGACGGCCCGCGGGACATCCGCGGGAATCCGCCCGAGTGGCGCGCAGGGCCGACCGGCCGGCCCCTCACCGGCCGCCGAAACCGAGGGCGAGGACGAGAACGAGGCCGAGGCCGAGGCCGATCTCGGCGTGTCCCTTACCGGCGCCGGCGCGAGGATAATCCGTCACGTCCCACGAGCCGCCGGGGCCGGGTCGATACGATCGAGGCCGGGGTCCATACGATCCCCACAGGCTCTACGAGCCGCCCGGCCGGGGTCGAGGACGATCCGGCATGCCCCGCAGACCCACCACCGTGGACCAGAGAGTGGATATCGAGCAGACCGAGACCTCGGTCCGATCGACTGCATGGTCCGCCCGTGCACCACCGCGGCAGGACACCACCCGCGGCGGGGCACACCCCTGCCCTTGAACAATCCCCGACGGCGAACCGCCCCGGCAGTGGACGGCGCCTACGATCCGGTCGGCTCGCTTCTCACCGGCCGTACGAGCCACCCGGGACGGTCGCCATGCTCCCGCGCGACGACCCGGCGACTGAGCGACCCCGGCGGCTGCGTCCCCCGAGGACGCATCCCTCAAGGGCAAGCCCCCAAAGGGTGCGAGCCCAAGAAGGTGCGACCCCAGGCGCCGGAGCTCTGCGACCGGCGTGGGGGAGTGGCGCTACGCCTCGCCGCCGTCGTCTTCCTCCTCGGGCTCGCCGGCCAGGATCTGCTCTGCGATCAGACCGGCGTTCTGCCGGATGGCAGCCTCGATCTTGGCGGCGACGTCCGGATTGGCGCGCAGAAAAGTCTTGGCATTCTCGCGGCCTTGCCCGATGCGGGTCGAGTCGTAGGAGAACCAGGCACCGGACTTCTCGACCAGGCCGGCCTTGACGCCGAGATCGAGGATCTCGCCCATCTTGGACACGCCCTCGCCGTACATGATGTCGAACTCGACCTGCTTGAACGGCGGCGCCAGCTTGTTCTTCACCACCTTGACGCGGGTCTGGTTGCCGATGACCTCGTCGCGCTCCTTGATGGCGCCGATACGCCGGATGTCGAGCCGCACCGAGGCATAGAACTTGAGGGCGTTGCCGCCCGTGGTGGTCTCCGGCGATCCGTACATCACCCCGATCTTCATGCGGATCTGGTTGATGAAGATCACCATGGTGTTGGAGCGGCTGATCGAGGCCGTGAGCTTGCGCAGCGCCTGGCTCATCAGGCGCGCCTGCATGCCGGGCTGGGCGTCGCCCATCTCGCCTTCCAGCTCGGCGCGCGGCACCAGGGCGGCGACCGAATCGACCACCAGCACGTCGACGGCACCGGACCGCACCAGCGTGTCGGCGATCTCCAGCGCCTGCTCGCCGGCGTCGGGCTGCGAGATCAGCAGGTCGTCGAGATTGACCCCGAGCTTCCTGGCATAGACCGGATCGAGAGCGTGCTCGGCATCCACGAAGGCGCAGATGCCGCCCTTCTTCTGCGCCTCGGCGACGCAGTGCAGGGCGAGCGTGGTCTTGCCCGAGGATTCCGGCCCGAAAATCTCGACCACGCGGCCCCGCGGCAGCCCGCCGATGCCGAGCGCGATGTCGAGGCCGAGCGAGCCGGTCGACACCGTCTCGACGTCCAGCGGCTTGGTCGACTTGCCGAGCCGCATGATCGAGCCTTTGCCGAACGCCCGCTCGATCTGCGTGAGGGCGGCATCGAGCGCCTTGGTCTTGTCCATGGAGGAACCTTCTACGACACGCAGCGGGGCCGAAGCCATCAACGCCTCCTCTATGCCCGTGATTCTCGAGGGCGACAACGCGCGCGCCGCTCCTCCCACGGACCTTATGTACACCATCTGTTCTATGTTCGCAATATGTTCTAGTCTATTGCGCGCGAAATGCACCCGGGCGCCTCGCCGACAGGCCGGCCGGAGCACGATCCTCGCCCGGATCACCGACGGCGCGCGCACGCAGGCGGCGCCGCGCCAGGTGGCGGAGCGACGGCGGCCCGCCTCGCCCGGCGGTCCCGCCAGCCAGGCTGCGGGCCGGCAATCGCAACCTCACTCGCCCCGGAACACCGGCGTCTCCTTGCGCAGGAACGCCTCGAACCCGATGCGGTAGTCACGCGAGTCGGCGAAGTCGTAGGACCGCGCCCGCTCGGCCGCCGTCACCGGGCTCCAGTCGCGCAGCAGGCGAAGGAGCTGCTCCTTGTTGCGGCGAGCGGCCAGCGGCGAGCCGGCGGCGATCCGCACCGCCGTCGCCATCGCCTCGGCCTCCAGCGCCTCGGCCGCCACCACCCGCTGGACGAGGCCGACCCGCAGCGCCGCCTCGACGTCGTAGATGCGCCCTTCGAGCAGCAGCTCGGCCGCGACGTTGCGGCCGTACAGCTTGAACAGCAGCTCCGCCTCGCCGAACGCCAGCGGAAAGCCCATGCGGGCGATCGGGATGCCGAAGCGGCCATCCGGCGCCGCGATGCGGATGTCGCAGGCGGCGGCGACCTCCAGCCCGCCACCCATGCAGGCGCCGCGGATCATCGCCACCGTCGGCACGCCGCATTCGAGCACGGCGGCCACGCAGGGGCCGACATAGTCCTCGTGATAGCGGGTGAGCTGCTCGCGGCTCGACCGTTCGCGCTCGAACTCGCTGATGTCGGCGCCCGCCACGAAGGTGTCGCCGGCCCCGCGCAGAACGACGCAGCGGCAGTCGGACGCCGCATCGAGCGACACCATGATGTCGCGCAGCGCCCGCCACAACTGCACCGTCAGCGCGTTGCGCCGCGCCGGGTTGGCGATCGTCACCACCGCGATGTCGCCCCGTCGGTCCAGATCGATCCGCGCCGTCACGGTCGCGCCGCCTCGCCGCCGAACACCACCCGCCCGTCCATCAAGGCCGCGATCGCATCGGGCGTGTAGCCGAACTCGGCCAAGACCTCGGCGGAGTGCTCGCCGAGCCGCGGCGGCGGCCGGCGCACGCAGCGGCCTTCGAGGTCGGCAAGGCCGATCGGCGTCACCACCTGGCGCAGCACCCCGATGGTCGGATGCTGCACGGTCTCGACCAGGCTCGTCTCGGTGACCTGCGGCTCGGACAGCGCATCGGCGACGTCGTTGATCGGCCCGGCCGGAATGCCGGCGGCGACCAGGCGGGCGGTCCACTCGGCCCGGGTGCGGGCGGCGAGCCGCTCGTCGATCGCGGCGTGCAGGGCGTCGCGATGATGCATGCGGCCGGCATTGTCGCGGAAGCGGGGATCGTCGGCGAGCGCTGGCACGCCGAGCACGGCGCACAGCGACACCCACATGTCCTGGGTGGCGGCCGCGATGTTGAGGTCACCGTCGGCGGCGCGGAACACGCCGTAGGGCGCAATGATCGGATGATGGTTGCCGGCCGGGCCGGCGACGTCGCCGAGGCTGAGCCAGCGCTGGCCCTGCATGCTGAGGAGGCCGATCAGCCCGGCGAACAGCGACGCCTCGACCCCCTGCCCGCGACCGCTGCGCTGCCGCGTAATCCAGGCGGCGAGCACGCCGATCGCCGCCCACAGGCCGGCCGCGAGATCGCCGATCGCGACGCCGACCCGCGTCGGCCCACTCTCCGCCGTGCCGGTGAAGCTCATGAAGCCGGCATAGCCCTGGGCGATCTGGTCGAACCCCGGCTGGGCACCGAGCGGGCCCCGGCTGCCGAAGCCGCTGATGCTGGCGACGATCAGCCCGGGCCGCTCGGCCCGCAGCCCGGCGGGATCGAGCCCCATGGCCGCCATGGTGCCGGGCTTGAAGTTCTCGACCACGACATCGGACGCGAGCGCGAGGTCGCGCAGCAGCCGCAGGCCGTCGGGCGAGCGGAAGTCGACGACGAGGCTGCGCTTGTTGCGGTTGGTGGAGAGATAATAGACGCTCTCGCCGTGATCGAACGGCCCCCACGCCCGGATCATGTCGCCGGCGGGCGCCGGCTCGACCTTCACCACGTCGGCGCCGAGGTCGGCGAGGATCATGGCGCAGAACGGCCCCGACAGGGCGCGGCTGAGATCGAGCACCCGCATGCCGGCGAGCGGCAGGTCGCCGGCCTCGAGTGTCGGCGTCCCGGCGGCCTGCTCCTCGGTCGGCGATCGTTCGGTCGCGGCATCGGCCATCTCGTCCTCTCCTCAGCGGTGACGGAACACGGGCGGGCGCTTCTCGACGAAGGCGGTCATCCCTTCCTTGCGGTCCTCGGTCGCGAAGGTCGCGTGGAACACCCGCCGCTCGAAGCGGATGCCGACATCGAGGGGCGTGTCGAAGGCGCGATCGACCGCCTCCTTGATCAGCATCACGGCCGGGCGCGACAGCGACGCGATCTTCTCGGCGGTGCGCAGCGCTTCCGGCAGCAGCTCGGCGAGCGGCAGCACCCGGCTGACGAGGCCGGCGCGCTCCGCCTCGGCCGCATCCATCTGGCGGCCGGTGAGGCACATCTCCATCGCCTTCGACTTGCCGACGAAGCGGGCCAGGCGCTGCGAGCCGCCCATGCCCGGCATGGTGCCGATGGCCACCTCGGGCTGGCCGAAGCGGGCGTTGTCGGCCGCCAGGATGAAGTCGCACATCATGGCGAGCTCGCAGCCGCCGCCGAGCGCGTAGCCCGCCACCGCGGCGATCATCGGCTTGCGGCAGGCCGCGACCCTGTCCCACAGCGCGAGGTGATCGCCGAAATAGGCGTCGACGAAGCCCAGCTCGATCATCTCCTTGATGTCGGCGCCGGCCGCGAACGCCTTGTCGTTGCCGGTCAGCACCACGCAGCCGATGGTGTCGTCCGCGTCGATCTCGGCCGTCGCCGCCGCCATCTCGGTCATCGTCTGGTGCGACAGGGCGTTCAGCACTCTCGGCCGGTTCAGGGTGATCAGCGCGACACCGCCGCGCCTCTCCAACAGGATCATCTCGTAGGCCATCGACAGCTCCCAGGCGATGCATGACGGGGCGGCCGCGGCGGGCCGTGCCGCCGCGACGCGCATCAGGTCATGTTGAGAATGACGGTCTTCTTGTGGGTGAAGTGCTCCAGCATGGCTTCGAGCGAGGCTTCCTTGCCGAGACCCGACTGCTTGATGCCGCCATAGGAGAGCGACGGCTGCACCACGAGGTTCTGGTTGACCTGCACGAAGCCGGCTTCGAGCCGGTGCGCCGCATCGAGCGCCGTTTTCAGGTCGCGAGTCCAGAGGGTGGCGGCGAGCCCGTAGTCGCTGTCGTTCGCTGCGGCGATCGCCTCCTCGTAATCGCGGAAGCGGATCACGCAGCACACCGGGCCGAAGATCTCCTCGCGTGCCAGCCGGCTGTCGTTGCCGAGCCCGGTGAAGACGTGCGGCCGCACGAACAGGCCGCCGGCGAGCGCCGGATCGTCCGGCAGCGCCGAGCAGGCCCGGGCGGTGGCACCGGCCGCGCGGCCCGCCTCGATGTAGCCGCAGACGCGCTCGTGCTGGCTCTTGGACACGATGGCGCCGATGTCGGTCCGCTCGTCGAGGGGATCACCCATCACCATGCGGTCGACGGCCGCGGCCAGCCTGTCCACGAAGGCGTCGTGAATGCTGTCGTGGACGAAGATGCGGCTCGACGCCGTGCAGCTCTGTCCCTGACGGGTGAAGCGCATGCCGGCGACGGCGCCGGCCACCGCCCGGTCGAGATCGGCGTCGGCCATGACGATCATCGGGCTCTTGCCGCCGAGCTCGAGCGTCACCGGGATCAGCTTGTCGGCGGCGGCGCGGTAGACCGCTCGCCCGGTCTCGACCGAGCCCGTGAAGGTGACCTTGCGGACCGCCGGGGCGGCGACCAGCGGGGCGCCGCACTCTGGGCCGAAGCCGGTGATCAGGTTGAACACGCCCTTGGGCAGTACCGTGTTCATCACCTGCGCGACCCGCAGCACCGCCAGCGGCGCCTCCTCGGCGGCCTTGACCACGACGGCGTTGCCGGCCACCAGCGCCGGGGCAATCTTCATCGCCATCAGCATCATCGGAGCGTTCCATGGGATGATGGCGCCGATGACGCCGATCGGCTCACGCAGCGTCACGGTCAGCATCGCCGGATCGAACGGGATGGTCTCGCCCTTCAGCTCCGAGCCGAGACCGCCGAAGAACGTGAACACGTCGGCCAGCACCGACGCCTCGCCGCGGCTCTCGGTGCGCAGCGCCTTGCCGGTCTCGAGCGCCACCAGGCGACCGAGCTCCTCCACCCGGCCGGCGAGCAGGCGGCCGCATTCGGCGACCAGGGCGCCGCGCCGGCGCGCCGGCAGCTTCGCCCACGCCTTCTGGGCCGCGGCCGCGGAGGCGACCGCCGCCTCCACATCGGCCGCCTCGCCGAACGGCGCGGTCGCGATGGTCTGTCCGGTCGCCGGATTGATCACCGCGTAGGTGCGGCCCGAGACCGCCGGCACCAGGGCGCCGTCGATCAGCATGCGGCCCGACAGGGCCTCGGCGAGAGCGTGCGGATCGGTCACCGGCTCGATCGCGATGGTCATGGCTGTCGTCCTCGCTCGGTCACGCGGCGCCGCGCAGCATCTCGACGATGCCGGAGAAGTCGCGGTCGCCGCGGCCGCTACCCACATAGAGCGCGTAGAGGGACACCGCCGCGGTGCCGAGCGGCGTCGCGGCGCCGCTTCCGGCGGCGGCCTGCTGGGCGAGCGTCAGGTCCTTCAGCATCAGGGCCGCCGCGAAGCCCGCCTCGTAGCCCTTGTTGGCCGGCGAGGTCGGGACCGGCCCGGGAACCGGGCAATAGGTGGTGAGCGACCAGCATTGGCCGGACGAGGTCGACGATACGTCGAACAGGGTCTGGGCATCGAGCCCGAGCTTCTCGGCGAGCGCGAACGCCTCCGCCACCCCGATCATCGCGATGCCGCACATCATGTTGTTGCAGATCTTGGCGGCCTGGCCGTTGCCGGACGCCCCGGCATGAACGACGGTGCGCCCCATCGTCCGCAGGATCGGCGCCGCCCGGTCGAACCCATCGCGGGGACCGCCGACCATGAAGGTGAGGGTCGCGGCCTCCGCCCCGACGGTGCCGCCGGACACCGGCGCATCCAGCATCGCGAGCCCGGCGGCGGCCGCCGCCTCCGCCACCGCCCGTGCACTCTCCACGTCGATGGTCGAGCTGTCGATCAGCAGCGTGCCCGGACGCGCCACCGCGACGATGCCGCTCTCGCCGAGATAGACGTCGCGGACGTGCTGGCCCGTCGGCAACATGGTGATGACGACGTCGGCATCGGCGACCGCCTCCGCCACGCCCGCGGCGATCCGGCCGCCCGCCGCCGCATGGGCGTCGCACGCCGCCGGAACGACGTCGAAGCCGATCACCTCGTGGCCGGCAGAGAGCAGGTTGCGCGCCATCGGGGAGCCCATCTTGCCGAGGCCGATGAAGCCGATCCGTGCCATGGTGGAACGTTCCCTTCCTGAGTGTTTTTCTGGTTGTTCCGGCGCCTCAGCGCCGTGGCGGCAGCACCAGCTCGTCGTCGCCGAGCGGCGCGAAGACGGCGTCGATATCGGCGATCGAAACCTCCTCCAGCCGGGCCGGCCGCCAGACCGGGCGCTGATCCTTGTCGACCAGCAGGGCGCGAACCCCCTCGAAGAAGTCGTGGCCCGCCATCATGCGCCGCGCCATCCGGTATTCCATCGCCATCACCTCACGGAACACCAAGTGGGCGCCGAGGCGGATCTGGCGCACCGTCACGGCGAGGGCGGTCGGCGACTTGCGGGCGAGCTCGGCCAGGATCTCCGCGGCGAGCGGATCGCGCTCGCGCGCCAGCGCCGCCATGATCGCCTCGACGGTGTCGAAGGCGAAGCAGCGATCGATCAGCGCCCGTCGCGACGACAGCGGCGCCGACCCGGGATCGACATGGTGCGCGCCGAGGATGTGGTCGATCGCCGCAACGGCGTCCTCGGCCGGATCGAGGGTCGAGAGCTCCGCCACCAGGGGGGCCGTGCGGTCGTGCGGAACGTGGTGGGTGGCGAGCCCGGTGTAGACGCAATCGGCTGCCTTCAGTCGAGCCCCGGTGAGCGCCAGGTACATCCCGATCTGGCCCGGCAGGCGCGGCAGCACATAGCCGCCGCCGACATCGGGGAACATGCCGATCCCGGTCTCCGGCATCGCGAACAGCGTGCGGTCGGTGGCCACCCGGTGGCTGCCGTGCGCCGAGATGCCGACGCCACCCCCCATGGTGATGCCGTCGATGAGCGCCACATAAGGCTTGGGAAACGCCTGGATCTGCGCGTTGAGGGTGTACTCCTCGCGAAAGAACCGCGGAAACAGGCCGGGATCGGCGGCGCGCGCCGCGAAGAGACTGCGCAGATCGCCGCCGGCGCAGAAGGCGCGATCGCCGGCGCCGGTGACCAGCACGGCCGAAATCGTCGGGTCGGCGGCCCAGTCGGTGAGCCGCGCCGCCATGGCGCGGATCATGCCGAGCGTGAGGGCATTGAGCGCCTTCGGCCGATCGAGGCGGATCATCCCGACGGCGCCGTGGACATCGAAGTGAATCTCGTCGGCCGCGACGGCTGCGTCGTTCATCTGCACGCTCTCCCCGGTTCGCATCGCCGCGGTCATTGACGCAGCAGCGCGCGGGAGATGATCACCCGCATGATCTCGTTGGTGCCTTCGAGAATCTGGTGGACCCGGAGGTCGCGTAGATAGCGCTCGATCGGAAAGTCGCGCAGATAGCCGTAGCCGCCATGGAGCTGGAGCGCCTCGTTGACGATCCGAAAGCCGTTGTCGGTGGCCAGCCGCTTGGCCATGGCACACTGCATCGTGGCATTCGGCGCCTGCCGATCGAGCGCCACCGCGGCCCGGTGCAGAAGAAGGCGGGCGCTCTCCAGCGCGGTCGCCATGTCGGCGAGCTTGAACTGGACCGACTGGAAGTCGGCGAGCGCCTGGCCGAACTGCCGCCGCTCGCGACTGTAGGCGGTGGCGAGATCCAGGCAGGCCCGTGCCCCGCCGAGCGAGCAGGCGCCGATGTTCAGTCGCCCGCCGTCCAGCCCCATCATGGCGATGGCGAAGCCGTCGCCTTCGCGGCCGATGCGGTTCTTCACCGGGACACGGCAGCCGTCGAACAACACCGCGGCGGTGGGTTGCGATTTCCAGCCGAGCTTGCGCTCGTTGGCCCCGAAGCTCAGCCCCGGCGTGCCCTTCTCGACCGCGATGCAGGAGATGCCCTTGGGGCCCGGACCGCCGGTGCGCGCCATCACCAGATAGAAGTCGCTCACCCCGCCGCCCGAGATGAACGCCTTGGCGCCGTCCAGCACGTAATGATCGCCGTCGCGCACCGCGCGCGTCGCCAGGCCGGCCGCGTCCGACCCCGCATTCGGCTCGGTCAGGCAATAGCTGGCGAGCCAGTCCATGGACACCAGCTTGGGAATCCAGGTGCGGCGCTGCTCGTCGCTGCCGAACCTGTCGATCATCCAGGTGACCATGTTGTGGATCGACAGATAGGCCGCGGTCGACGGGCAGGCGGCCGCCAGCTCCTCGAAGATCAGCGCGGCATCGAGCCGGCCGAGACCGGAGCCGCCGACATCCTCGCGCACATAGATGGCAGCGAAGCCGAGCGCGGCCGCTTCGCGCAGCGTGTCGACGGGAAAGATCGAGTCCTCGTCCCAGCGGGCGCCGTGCGGCAGCATCGCCTCGGTCGCGAAGGACCGCGCCGTTTCCTGAAAGGCCCGCTGGTCCTCGGTCGGCTCGAAGTTCATGGCCGGGTCCTCCCCCTCCGGGGTGGTGCCGGCCTGTCGGTCCTGCGCGTGCTCATCGCCTGATCGCTCCTTCCCCTGGCCGGCTGCGGGTGCGGTGCGGACCCGTGCCGACTCTCGATCGCCCGGTTGTCCGGGTCCGTCTTCTCGTCGGTGTCACGGCCGCCGCGACACCGCTTCCGTTCGGCCCTTCCCGCCGGCTCAGCGCCGCGGTGCTGCGAGCAGCGTCACGGCGCAGATCGCCTCGTCGAAGCCGATCACGCCGCCGCCGTTCTCGGCGAGAGCGATGCGGGCCCGCTCGGCCTGGCGCGGCCCGGCCTCGCCACGGAGCTGCACGACAAGCTCGTGGATCATCGACAGGCCGGTCGCTCCGATCGGATGCCCTTTCGAGACCAGGCCGCCGGAGAGGTTGACGGGCCGCTCGCCGCCGAGCGACGTCGCCCCCGACTCGACATAGGCGCCGCCCTCGCCGTCCGGGCAGAACCCCAGCATCTCGCACTGGTAGAGCTCGCAGAACGCCGTCGCGTCGTGCACCTCCGCGATGTCCACGTCGGCAGGCGTCAGGCCGGTGCGGTCGTAAGCCTTGCGGGCGGCGACCCGGCTGAGCCCCGGCTCGTCGGGATCGCGATACTTGCCGCCCGACATCTGCACGGTGAGGACCCGCACGGCGCGCTCGCGCACCTCCGGCGGACGGCTGGCCAGGAACGCCTCCGAGCACAGCACCGCGCCGGCGGCCCCATCCCCGATCGGCGCGCACATGGCCCGTGTCAGCGGCCAGCTCACCTCGCGGTCGTTCAGGACCTCGTCGATCGACATCTCGAAGCGATACTGTGCACCGGGATTGAGGCTGCCCATATGGTGGTTCTTCGCCGCCCCCGCGGCGATCTGGCGTTGCGTCGTGCCGAACCGCTTCATGTGGTAGGCGGCCTGCATGGCGTAGGTGCTCATGAACACCGTGGCGCCGCCCGCCTTGGGCGTGAACGGCTTACCGGCCCGCTCGCCGATGGCCGTATAGTAGGCTTCCCATTCGTGCGGATCGAACCGATCGATGGCGCCGTCGAAGATCTCCTGCGTGCGCGCGCGATCCTCGAAGAAGGTCTTCTCGACACCGACCGCGAGCGCCACGTCGGTCTCCCCCGAGGCGACGTCCTTGACGGCGCCGTAGAAGGCGAGCGAGGCGGTGGCGCAGCCTCCCTCGACATTGACGATCGGCACCCGCTCGGGGAAGCGGCCGTCGCGCACCAGCGGGGTGAAGCAGACCTGGCCGCGGATGTTGCGCTGCTCGAATGCGCCCATGCCGCAGTTGCCGAACCACGCCGAGCCGATCGGCCCGCCGTCGTCGAGTCGGGCGTCGGCGAGCACGTCGACGACGATGTCGCGGGTGAGATCCTTGTAGGTCTTGTGCGGCAGCCTGCCGAACGGCGTGCAGGCGCTGCCGAGGAGGTAGACGTCGGGCATGGTCGGGGGTCCGTCACGGGGGAGACAGAAGGCCGGAAAGAGACGCCGCCGGCTCTACCGGCCGAAGCGCACCGGCAGCGCATGGACGCCGCGCATCACCATCGCGTCGATCCAGTCGAGGTCCTCGATCGGCCGGGTGATCTCGATGGTGCGATGACGGCGCAGGATCTCGCGCAGCGCCGTGCCCGCCTCCAGGCGCGCGAGCGGAGCGCCGAGGCAGAAGTGGATGCCCTTGCCGAAGGTGACGTGCCGGTTCGGCATGCGGCCGAGATCGAGGCGATCGGGCTCGACGAAGACATCGGGGTCGCGGTTCGCGGCGGCGATCATCACGAAGATGCGGCTGCCCTCCTCGAGCCGCCGGCCGCCGAGATCGTGCGACTTGGCGACGGCGCGCGAGACCGAGAGCACCGGCCCGTCGAAGCGCAGGAACTCCTCTACCGCGGTGTCGACGATGGCGGGCTCCCGGCGCAGTCGATCCTGCTGGTCCGGATTGGCGTGCAGGGCCATCAGGGCATTGCCGAGCAGATTCGTGGTGGTCTCGTGGCCGGCAAACAGCAGCAGCATGGCGCTGGCCACCACCTCGTCGTCGCTCAGCGTGCCCTGCTCGTCGCGGGCCTGGATCAGCATGGTGAGAATGTCGCCGCGCGGGGCGGCGCGGCGTTCCGCCACCAAGCGGCCGAAGAACTCCGCCATCGCCAGCACGCCGGTGCGGGCGCGCTCGTACTTGGCTTCGACGGTGCGGGGGCTGCCGACGAAGTTCACCAGGTCGTCGGACCATTGCTTGATGGTGCGCAGCATGTCGCGCGGCACGCCCATCATGTCCATGATCACCATGGCGGGAAGCTGCACGGCGAAGTCGGCGACGAAATCGAACTCCTGGTCGGGCTCGATCTCGTCGAGCAGGAAGTCGACGATCGCGACGACGCTCGGCCGCAGCGAGGCGACGACACCCGGATTGACCGCGGTGTTGAGCAGCCGCCGCAGCCGCGTATGCTCGGGCGGATCACGAAACACCAGCCAGAGGCCGATATAGCGCATCACCTCGGCGAGCGTGGAGCGATCGGCGTCCTGGGCGCGCCGGTAGAACGGCGACAGCCGATCGGAGGAGAACACGTCCTCGGCCAGCACCCTCGCGGCATCCTCGTGGCGGGTGACGACCCAGCTCGACAGCTTCGGGCTCCAGTGGACCGGGTCCTCGGCCCGCAGCCGCGCAAACACCGCGTGGGGATTGCACATCACGGCGCGATCGGCGGGATCGTAGAGCAGCTCCATCGTGTCCTCCGTCGGGGGTGGGCGGCACGTTCGGGCGCCCGAGGAACAGCGGGATCGTCCGCCGGGCGGCTCAGGGCACCGAAGCAGCCGGCACGGAATCCTCGGGCGCACGGTCCCGGTGCGCCGCCTTCAGACGCTCGGCAGCGGCCGCGAAGGCCGAGGTGAGATCCGGATACGCCACCGCGCGGCTCAGATCCGACGCCTGCGCCAGCGCGGCCTCCACGGCCTCCGGCGAGGGACGGTCGGCTGGCAGCACCACGCCGTGCGATTCGACGACGGCCGCCCGCGCCAGATAGCCGCCGCCGGCGACCAGGACCTCGCCCGAGACGCCACAGCGGTCGCTCGCCAGATAAGCGACGACGGCCGAGACATGCTCGGGCGGCATCCGCCGGAACACCTCGGCATCGAGCACGCCGTCGCTCATCCGGGTGGCGGCGAGTGGGCCGATGGCGTTGACCGCGATGCCGTGGCGCCGCCCCTCCTGGGCCAGCGCCTTCATGAAGCCGACCAGGCCGAGCTTGGCGGTGTCGTAATTGGTCTGGCCGAAATGGCCGTACAGGCCGGACGACGAGGTGGTGACGACGATGCGGCCATGGCCCTGCTCCACCATGCCGGCCCACACGGCCTTGGTGCAGTAGACGGTGCCGAGCAGATGCACTTCCAGCACCCGGTGGAAGTCGGCGAGATCCATCTTGGCGAAGGTCTTGTCGCGCAGGATGCCGGCGTTGTTGATGAGGATGTCGACGCGCCCGAAGGCATCGGTCGCCTGCTCGGCAAGACGCGCAGCGCCGGCCGGCGTGGCGACATCGTCGCCGTTGGCGACCGCGATCCCGCCGGCGGCGCAGATTTCCGCCGCCACCTGCTCGGCCATGCGGGAGGGCTTACCGCGCCCATCCACCGAGGTGCCGAGATCGTTGACCACGACACGCGCGCCGCGCGCGGCGAGCAGCATCGCATGGCTGCGCCCGAGGCCGCCGCCGGCGCCGGTGACGATCGCCACCCGCCCCTCGAACCCGATCGTTCCCATCACGGCTCGCCCGCACGGCGATCGGTGCGCTCCAGCCGGGCGACGAACAGGGCGATGTGCTCGGCGAGCAGCCGCTCCGGCGCGATGTCCTGGAAGACCCAGCTCTTGAAGGCGTGCATGTGCGACAGGAAGACGATCTCGTAGGCGACGACGCGATCGTCGACGGCGCGGAACTCGTCGGTGATGACGCCGGCCCGGATGATGTCGCGGAACACCTCGGCGATCTCGAACTCCTGCCGCTTGTAGACGGCCTTGGCCTCCGGCGGCAGCGAGCGATACTCGCGGTAGGTGAGGCGGACCAAGTCGGCCTTGTCCTGGCAGGCGAGCCAGTAGACCCGCATGGCCGCGGTGAGCTTGTTGATCAGCCCCTGCTCGGCCGCGACCGCGGCGAGCATCTGCTCGCGAAGCCCCCCGAAGATGTCCTCGCAGGCGATCACCAGCAGATCGCTCTTGGTGCGGATGTAGCGGTACAGGCCGCCGATGCTGATGCCGGCCTCCTCGGCCACGTCGTTGACCGAAAGCGCTTCGAAGCCGCGCTCCTCGATCAGCCGGACCGCCGCCTTGGCGAGCTGGCGGCGCCGCTCCCGGCTCCGGCGCTGCTGCCGACCGGGCTGGGCGTCGGGCTCGACCCCGGACGGCGGCTGCCGCTCCGCGTTCTTTGCACCGGGCTGGACCATGGGCTCTCGCATTCGTCTGAGCCCGCACGCTGACCTGAGCAGCATTGCGAGCGAGTGATCGCTTTTTATTGCTCGCGCCCGGCAGGCTGTCAAGGCGCATTTGACAACCGTTCGGCCACGCTGTCATCCCCTCTCAAGGTTATAAATTACCGTTTTACAACATTATTTTGCATTTCTCTCGTTCTTTCGCGATCGGAGGAACTCTCGGCACTTGACAGCACAGGCCAACCTGCCACTTCATAATGCGATCGATCGCTCGCTCGTTTAACGAAGCAGCGACAAGAACAATGCGACGGGAGGAAAGGCCGACGATGCCGAAGGTGACCTACGTCCTGGCCGACGGTTCGCGACGCTCGCTCGGCCTGTCGGTCGGCGCCTCGCTGATGGAGGGCGCGACCGGGAATGCGGTTCCCGGCGTGCTCGGCGATTGCGGCGGCTCGTGCGCCTGCGCGACCTGTCACGTCTACATCGAGGACGCGCGGGCCGCGGCCCTGCCGCCGCCATCGGAGATGGAGAACGAGCTGCTGAACGGTGTCGCCGCCGAGCGCCGCCCGACCAGCCGGCTCGGCTGCCAGGTCCGCGTCACGGCCGAGCTCGATGGTCTCGTCGTGGTGCTGCCGGAGCGGCAGACGTGAGCGAGGGCCCGCTGGTCGTCGTCGGCGCGTCCTGTGCGGGCATCAGCCTCGCGATGGCGACGCGCGACCTCGGATCGGAGCGCCCCATCGTGCTGGTCGGCGACGAGCCCGACCTGCCGTACCATCGCCCGCCCCTCTCCAAGGCGTTCCTCGCCGGCAAGGCGGAGGAGAGCACGCTGGCGCTACGCCCCGAGAGCCTGCTCGCATCGCTGGGGATCGAGATCGTGGCCGGCACGGCGGTGACCGCGATCGACCGCACCGCCCGCCGGGTGATCACCGCGGACGGCCGCCGCATCGCCTACGACCACCTCGCCCTCACCACCGGCAGCCGCGCCCGGACCCTCGCGATCGCCGGCACAGCCGACAACGTGCTGACGCTGCGCACGCTGGCGGACGCCCGTCGGCTGCGCGCCGCCGCCGCGACCTGTCGCGAGGTGGTGATCGTCGGTGGCGGCTTCGTCGGACTGGAGGTCGCCGCCACGCTGGCGGTCGCCGGCGCCGCCGTCACCGTCGTCGAGACCGAGCAGCGGCTGCTCAAGCGCGCCGTGTCGCCGGCCGTGTCCGACGCCGTGATGCGTCTCCATCACCGCCATGGTGTCGGGCTCCGGCTCGGCGCGCGGGTGACCGCCATCGACAGGGCCGGAGATCGCGCCCGCGCCGTCCGTCTCGACGATGGCTCCGTGCTGCCCTGCGACCTCGTCGTGGTGGGGATCGGCGCCGTCGCCAACGACGAGCTTGCCGCCGCGGCCGGTCTGCCCTGCCGGGATGGCGTGCTGGTCGATCCCGAAGGCCGCACCGCGGACCCGCACATCGTCGCCGCCGGCGATTGCGCCCGGCATCCGAGCCGGTTCGCCGACGGGCGTCTGGTGCGGCTCGAATCGGTGCAGAACGCCACCGATCAGGCCCGCGCCGCCGCCGCCGTCCTGCACGGCCTGCCGCAACCCTACGACAAGGTGCCGTGGTTCTGGTCCGATCAGTACGACGTCAAGATCCAGATCGCCGGCCTCGTCGACGAGCCTGACACAAGCGTGCTGCGCGGAAACGCGGAGGACGGCCGCTTCTCGGTGTTCCATTTCCGCGCGGGACGTCTGATCGGCGCCGAATCCCTCGGGCGGCCCGGCGATCACCTGTTCGCGCGCCGCTGCCTCGGCGAGCACCTCGCCGTCACGCCCGCCCTGCTGGCCGACGCGGGCACCGATCTCGCCGCCCTCGCCACCGCGGCGCGGGCCGCAGCCGCCGCACCGAGCCGGACCTCCTGACCCGGTCCAGGCGGGGCTCTCCGCCGGGACAGTCGCCATCGGACCCACCAGGTGCCGAACCATGCTCCAGGACTGCCGATCCTTCCCCGCCATCCTGCTTCTCAACGCCGATCGCTTCGCCGAACGGCCCGCCAATCGATTCAAGACGCGGGGCATCTGGCACACCTGGACCTGGCGGGAGGTGGCCGACGAGGTGCGCGCGCTCGCCTTCGGGCTGCGCGAGCTCGGCTTCCGATCCGGTGACCGCATCGCCATCGTCGGGCGCAACCGGCCGCGCCTCTACTGGGCGATCACCGCGGCGCAGTCGCTCGGCGGGGTGGCGGTGCCGGTCTATCACGACTCCGTCGCCGACGAGATGGCCTATGTGCTCGGCCACGCCGAAGTCGGCTTCGTGATGGCGGAGGACCAGGAGCAGGTCGACAAGATCCTGAGTCTCGCCGACCGGCTGCCGTCGCTGCGGCACACGCTCTACGACGAGCCGCGCGGGCTGCGCGACTACGACCATGAGAGGCTGCATCACCTCGACACCGTGCTCACCAACGGCCGCGCCGCACTCGAGCGCGATCCGGCCGGCGACGGGACGTGGCGGGCCGGTATCGCGGCGATCCGCTCCGAGGACCTGGCGGTGCTGCTCTACACCTCGGGCACCACAGGCCGCCCCAAGGGCGTGATGCTCACCTATCAGAATCTGATCTCCTCTGCGGTCAACGCCAACCGCTTCGATCGCCTGGACGAGACCGACGAGGTGGTCGCCTATCTGCCGATGGCATGGATCGGCGATCACATCTTCTCGCTCGCGCAGTCCTACTGCGCCGGCTACTGCGTCTGCTGTCCGGAAGCGCCCGACACCATCGCGCAGGACCGTCACGAGATCGCACCGACCTACTTCTTCGCACCGCCGCGCATCTTCGAGGAGATGCTGACCATGATGATGGTGCGGATCGAGGACGCCATGCCGATCAAGCGGCGAATGTTCCACTACTTCGTCGCGGTGGCGCGCCGTTGCGGCGCAGCCGCCGACGCCGGTGCCGCGGTGCCGCTCACGGACCGCCTGCTCTATGGCCTCGGATCGATTCTGGTCTACCGCCCGATCAAGAACCGGCTCGGGCTGTCGCGCATCAAGGTGGCCTACACGGCCGGCGAGGCGATCGGGCCGGAGATGTTCGGCTTCTTTCGCTCCTTCGGGGTCAACTTGAAGCAGCTTTACGGCCAGACGGAAGCCTGCGTCTACATCACCATGCACCCGGACGATGCGGTCGACGTCGAGACGGTCGGGATTCCGGCGCCGGGCGTCGACATCCGGATCACCGAGCAGGGCGAGATCCAGTTCCGCTCGCCCGGCGTGTTCGCCGGTTACTACAAGGAACCGGAGCGGACCGACGAGATCCGCACCCTCGACGGCTGGGTGAAGACCGGCGACGCCGGCTATCTGGACGATCGCGGCCATCTGCGCATCATCGATCGCGCCAAGGATGTCGGCCGGCTCACCGGCGGCGGCCTGTTCGCGCCCAAATACATCGAGAACAAGCTCAAGTTCTTCCCCGAGATCAAGGAGGCGGTGGCGTTCGGCCACGACCGTGACCACGGCGTCGCGATGATCAACATCGATCTCGCCGCAGTGGGCAACTGGGCCGAGCGCAACGGCGTCATCTATGCGAGCTACCAGGAGCTGGCGGCGCATCCGCAGGTGTACGATATCGTCGCGCGCCATGTCGCGGCCGTGAACCGCAGCCTCGCCGCCGATCCGCGCATGGCGGCCTCCCAGATCCGGCGCTTCCTCATCCTCCACAAGGAGCTCGATGCCGACGACGGCGAGCTGACGCGAACCCAGAAGGTGCGCCGCAGCTTCATCGCCGAACGCTACGCGCCACTGGTGGACGCGCTCTACACCGGGCCGGGCGTCTACGAGATCGCCACCGAGGTGGTGTTCGAGGACGGCCGCAAGGGGCTGGTCAGCGGCCGTGTCCAGGTCCGCGAGGCCGAGATCGTCGCGCCGCCCGCCGGCCCGGCGAGCGTGGCGAGAGCCGCATGACGGGGATGCAAGCGATGGACGCGATGACCCAGCAGACACCGACGATCCAGCACCACCGGGCCGGCACCGCCGAGCCTGCCGCGGGGTCCGCCGCCGCCCGGTCCGCCGCCACCCGGTCCGCCGCCACCGGGCCTGCCGACCAGGTGCTGCTCGCCGTCGACCGCATCAGCCTGCGCTTCGGCGGCGTGAACGCGCTGACCGACGTGTCGTTCGACATCCGACGCGGCGAGATCCGCGCCATCATCGGACCCAACGGCGCCGGCAAGACATCGATGCTGAACTGCATCAACGGCTTCTATCACCCGACCGACGGCACCATCACGTTCAAGGGCGAGCGGCGCGCCCACATGCGCCCCTATGTGGCGGCCCGCGGCGGCATCGCCCGCACCTTCCAGAACGTCGCCCTGTTCCGCGGCATGACGACACTCGACAACATCATGACGGGACGGGCCCTGCGGATGAGATGCGGCCTGTGGCGGCAGCTCGTGCGCGTCGGTCCGGCGCTGCGCGAGGAGATCGAGCATCGCCAGGTGGTGGAGGAGATCATCGACTTCCTCCAGATCCAGCACATCCGCAAGGTGCCGGTCGGCCGGCTGCCTTACGGCCTCCAGAAGCGGGTGGAGCTCGGCCGGGCGCTCGCCATGGAGCCGGATCTACTCCTCCTGGACGAGCCGATGGCCGGCATGAACGTCGAGGAGAAGGAGGACATGTGCCGCTTCGTCGTCGAGGCCAACCGGCACTTCCGGACCACGGTGGCGCTGATCGAGCACGACATCGGCGTGGTGATGGACCTGTCGGATCGCGTCGTCGTGCTCGAATACGGCCGCAAGATCGCCGACGGCACGCCGGCCGAGGTCAAGGGCGATCCCGCCGTCATCAAGGCGTATCTCGGCGTGGCGCACTGAAGGAAACCAGCCATGGCGTTCGTCCTCGAGGTGCTGCTCGGCGGCCTGCTCTCCGGTGTGCTCTATGCGCTGGTGGCGCTCGGCTTCGTGCTCATCTACAAGGCGTCGGGCGTGCTCAACTTCGCCCAGGGCTCGATGGTGCTGCTGGCCGGGCTCGCCTTCGTCAAGGCGCAGGCCGCCCTCGCCGCCATCGCGCCGTTCTGGCTCGCCGCGCTCGGCGCCTTCGTGTTCGCGGCCGCCATCATGGTGGCGGTCGCCTGGGCGACCCAGCGCTTCGTGCTGACGCCTCTCCTCAACCAGAGCCAGCTGTCGCTGTTCATGGCGACCATCGGGCTCGCCTTCGTGATCGACTCGCTCGGCCAGCTCGTGTTCGGCTCGGAGGTCTATGCGCTCGACATCGGACTGCCGCGCGACCCCGTGTTCCTCCTGGACGGCGTGTTCGACGGCGGCTTGCTGATCAACGGGCTCGATCTCTGGGGCGCCGCCATCGCGGCCGTCCTCGTGGTCGCTCTCGTGCTGTTCTTCCACCGGACCGGCACCGGGCTCGCACTGCGAGCGGCGGCCGACGACCACGCGGCGGCCCAATCGGTCGGCATCCCGATCGCCTGGATCTGGTTCGTGGTGTGGACCATCGCCGGCCTGGTGGCGCTGGTGGCGGCGCTGCTGTGGGGCTCCAAGCTCGGCATCCAGTTCTCGATCGCGTTCCTCGCCCTCAAGGCGCTGCCGGTTCTCATCCTCGGCGGCTTCACGTCGATCCCGGGCGCCATCGTCGGCGGCCTGCTGATCGGCGCCGGCGAGAAGCTCGCCGAGGTCTTTCTCGGGCCGATGCTCGGCGGCGGCATCGAGTACTGGTTCGCCTACGTGGTGGCGCTGTCGTTTCTGCTGGTGCGGCCGCAGGGGCTGTTCGGCGAGCGCATCATCGAGCGCGTCTGAGCGGAGAGCGTCATGCTGTATCACGAGGCCGGCCAGTACAAGACCACTTACGCGCAGGACATGGCCCTGCTGCCGATCGCCCAGGAGCGGTGGAGCCTCGCCGGCCTGCTGGTGGTGGCGTTCGTCGGGGTGCCGTCGATGGCGTTTCTCGGCATCCCGCCGTTCGATTCCGACTATGTCTTCTCCGCCATCCTGCTGCCCTTCCTGATCCTCTCGCTCGCCGCGCTGGGGCTGAACGTCCTGGTCGGCTATTGCGGCCAGATCTCGCTCGGCAGCGGCGCCTTCATGGCGGTCGGCGCCTATGCGGCCTACAACACGGCGGTGCGCCTGCCCGAGCTTCCCATCCTGGTCGCGTTGCTGTCCGGCGGGGTCGCGGCGGCGGCGGTCGGCGTCGCCTTCGGGCTGCCCAGCCTGCGCATCAAGGGCCTTTATCTCGCGGTCGCGACGCTGGCGGCGCAGTTCTTCTTCGACTGGCTGTTCCTGCGGGTGAAGTGGTTCACCAACTACGCGCCGTCGGGCTCGGTCACGGCTCCGCCGATCGACGTGCTCGGGTTTCGCCTGGATGCGAGCGTCGAGCGCTATCTTCTGGTTCTCACCATCGTGGTGCTGTTCGCCTTCGGCGTGAAGAACCTCGTGCGCGGCGCCATCGGGCGCCAGTGGATGGCGATCCGCGACATGGACCTGGCGGCCGAGATCATCGGCATCCGCCCCGTCTATGCCAAGCTGACCGCCTTCGCGGTGTCGTCCTTCATCATCGGCATCGCCGGCGCCCTGTGGGCGTTCGCGCATCTCGGCTCGTGGGAGCCCCTCACCTTTTCGATCGACCGCTCCTTCCACCTCCTGTTCATGGTCATCATCGGCGGGCTCGGGTCGATCCTCGGGGCGTTCCTCGGCACCGCGTTCATCCTCCTGGTGCCGATCGTCTTGAGCCGGCTCCCCGCCGCCCTCGGCACCCCGCTGTCGACCTCGACGATCTCGCACCTGGAGACCGCCGTGTTCGGCGTGCTGATCATCGTGTTCCTGATCGCCGAGCCGCTCGGGCTCGCCCGCCTGTGGTCGCTGGCCAAGGAGAAGCTGCGCCTGTGGCCGTTCCCCCATTAGTTCCGGCGATCCGGCACACCCGGGCGAGCTCCATGAACCTTGACGTGACGACAACGCCGCCCGCGCCGCGGGCCAACAATCGAGAGCTTCGAGGGAGGATACCCATGCGATACCCGGCACGGCTCGCCGCCATGGGCGCCATGGCGCTCGCCACGCTCGCTCCATCGGCCATGGCGGTGGCCAACGAGCAGTTCATCCCGGTCCTGTCCTACCGGACCGGCCTCTACGCCGCCAACGGCATTCCCTGGGCCAACGGGTTCGTCGACTACTTGCAGCTCGTCAACCTGCGCGACGGCGGCATCAACGGCGTCAAGATCGCGTTCGAGGAATGCGAGACGGCCTACGGCACCGACCGCGGCGTCGAGTGCTACGAGCGCCTGAAGGGCAAGGGGCCGACCGGCGCGGCGATGTTCCATCCGGTCTCCACCGGCATCACCTTCGCGCTCACCGAGAAAGCGCCGGTCGACAAGATCCCGATGGTCACGGTCGGCTACGGCCGCTCCGACACCCGCGACGGCTCGGTGTTCCGCTGGAACTTCCCGCTGATCGGCAGTCATTGGACGGCCGCCGGGCTGGCGATCGAGTATCTGGGCCGGGAGGTCGGCGGCAAGGACAAGCTGAAGGGCAAGAAGATCGTGCTCCTGCACCTCGACGCGCCGGCCGGCCGCGAGCCGATCGCCGTGTTCGAGAAGCTCGCCGCCAAGCACGGCTACACCTTCACGGCCATCCCGGTGACGGCGCCGGGCCTCGAGCAGCGGTCGCAATGGTTGCAGATCCGGCAGATGCGGCCCGACTATGTGGTGCTGTGGGGATACGGCGGCATGAACCCGGCCGCCATCCAGGAGGCGGCGGCGGTCAACTTCCCGCGCGACCGCCTGCTCGGCTACGCCTGGTCGGGCGCCGAGCCCGACGTCATCCCGGCGGGCGACCGTGCCAAGAGCTACAAGACGCTGATGCTCCAGCACGGCGCCGAGCGCGACAAGGTGCATCAGGACATCCTGACTCATGTCTACGGCAAGGGCGCGGGACTGGCCACGCCCCAGGAGGTCGGCCAGATCCTCTACAACCGCGGCCTGATCAGCGCGCTGGTCAGCGTCGAGGCGATCCGCACCGCCCAGGCGAAGTTCGGCAACAAGCCGTTGACCGGCGAGCAGGTCCGCTGGGGCCTGGAGAACCTCGACCTCGATGCCGGGCGGCTGCAAGCGCTCGGCGTCGCCACCATGATCAAGCCCCTGAAGGCGAGCTGCGAGAACCACGAAGGGGCACGCTTCGGCCGCGTCCAGCAATGGGACGGCGCGCGCTGGACCGTGATCTCCGACTGGATCGAGGTCGACGGCACGGTGCTCGATCCTCTCGTCAAGGAATCAGCGGCCGCCTATGCGAGCAGCAAGGGCATCACGCCGGTCGACTGCGGCAAGCTTTAGAGCATTTTCCGGGGAAGCAGGATTCCGGTTCGCCGTCGGAGTTCTGAAACTCGGTCGTTCCGGGGCCGGCCGAAGGCCGGAGCCCGGAACCCAGCCCCTACCTGCCCGAACCGATACCCGATCGATCGCAGGAGCCCCCGTCCATGTCGGTCCCTCTCCCGCTCCACCGCGGCGAACCACCGCCGGCCGCCGCCGATCCGATGCTCTCGGTCGGCAACATCGAAGTCGTCTACGGCCGCGTCGCGCTCGTGCTCAAGGGCGTGTCCCTGACGGTGCCCAAGGGCGGCATCGTCGCCCTTCTCGGCGCCAACGGCGCCGGCAAGACCACCACCCTGAAGGCGATCTCCAACCTGCTGCGCAACGATCGCGGCGAGGTCACCAAGGGCACCATCACGTTCGGCGGCGAGCGGATCGACGCGGCGAGCCCGAGCGATCTGGTGCAGCGAGGGTGCATCCAGGTGATGGAGGGCCGGCACTGCTTCGGCCACTTGACCATCGCCGAGAACCTGCTGGCCGGCGCCTTCACGCGACGTGACGGCAGGGCCGCCGTCGCCGCCGACCTGGAGCGCGTCTATGCCTACTTCCCCCGCCTCCGCGAGCGCCGCAACGCGCAGGCGGGCTACGCCTCCGGCGGCGAGCAGCAGATGTGCGCCATCGGCCGCGCCATGATGTCGAAGCCCAAGATGATCCTGCTCGACGAGCCGTCGATGGGGCTGGCGCCCCAGATCGTCGAGGAGATCTTCGAGATCGTGAAGACCCTGAACGAGCGCGAGGGGGTCTCCTTCCTGGTCGCCGAGCAGAACACCAACGTGGCGCTGCGCTACGCGACCTACGGCTACGTGCTGGAGACCGGCCGGGTGGTGATGGACGGCGAGGCCGAAGCCCTGCGCCAGAACGAGGACGTCAAGGAGTTCTATCTCGGCCTCGCCGATGGCGGCCGGAGGAGCTTCCGCGATGCCAAGTCGTATCGGCGGCGCAAGCGGTGGCTGGCATGACGGGAGCAGCAACCCTCCTGGCCAGGGCGCCGGAGCATTACGACGCGCGGGAGAGCATCGAGCCGACGGCGCGCGAGCGCGACCTGATGGCGCGGCTGCCCGGCCTCCTCGCTCATGCGATGCAGGCGCCGGGCTGGCGGCGCCATCTCGCCGGCATCGATCCGGCGGCGGTGACGGACCGGCAGGCGCTGCGAGCCCTGCCGCTGCTGCGCAAGTCCGATCTCGTCGGTCTCCAGGCGGCCGATCCGCCGCTCGGCGGCTTCGCCTGTGTGCCGACGACGGCGTTCCGGCGCCTGTTCGTGTCGCCCGGTCCGGTGGCGGAGCCCGAAGGCCAGGGGCACGACTGGTGGGGCATGGCGGCGGGCCTGTTCGCCGCCGGCTTCCGGGCCGGTGACGTGGCGCTCAACTGCTTCTCGTATCATCTCACCCCCGGCGCCTATCTGGCCGAGAGCGGGCTGCGGGCCTTGGGCGGGGTCGTGATTCCGGGAGGTGTGGGCAACACCGACCAGCAGGTCGAGGCGATCCGCCGCTACCGGCCGGTCGGCTATCTCGGCACCGGCGACTTCCTGAAGATCATCCTCGATCGCGCCGCCGAAACCGGGCGGCACTGCGGCTCGCTCACCAAGGCGTTCACCACCGGGGCGGCGCTGCCGCCGTCGCTGCGCGCCGCCCTCGCCGATCACGGCGTCGCGGCTCTCCAGGGCTACGCCACCGCCGATGTCGGACTGATCGCCTACGAGACGATCGCGGAGGCCGGCCTGGTGGTGAACGAGGACCGCATCGTCGAGATCGTCCGACCCGGCACCGGCGATCCGGTTCCCGACGGCGAGATCGGCGAGGTGGTGGTGACGACCTTCACGCGCGACTATCCGATGATCCGCTTCGCCACCGGCGATCTCTCCGCCGTGCGGCCCGGGCGATCGGACTGCGGCCGCACCAACATCCGCCTCGCCGGCTGGCTCGGCCGCGCCGATCAGAGCGCCAAGGTGAAGGGCATGTTCGTCCACCCGAGCCAGGTCGCCGAGATCGCCCGGCGTCACGCCGACATCGGGGCGGTGCGCCTCGTCGTGCTGCGGAGCGGCGAGCAAGATGCGATCCGGCTCGAGGCCGAGGTGCCCGTTCCATCCGACGGTCTGCGCGACGCCCTCGCCGACACCCTGCGGGACGTCACCAAGCTGACCGGCGAGATCGTCCTGCTGCGGCCCGGCACGCTGCCGGCGGACGGACGCCACATCGTCGATACGCGCTGACGCGCCGGAGGGTCCTCGACATCGCCCGGCGGGCCGGATCAGGACGCGCTGCCACGCAGGCGCCGGCGCGCCGCGTCCGGGGTTTCGGCACGCCGGTACTCGTCCATGCCGGCGACGCGGTCGACCGGCACCACCTCGGCCAGCGTCGTGCCGGGCGCCGGCTGGAGCTTCGGCGGGAACAGCGCCAGCCGCTGCATCGCGGTCAGCTTGTCGTCGCGGCCGGGGCTCAGGTCACGCTCGTTGGTGCCGGCGACCGGCGCGGCGGCGATACCGTCGACCACCTCGAGGTCGAACCACCATCGCTTGATCAGGTTGCGCTTGCCGTTCTGCAAGACGTCGTCCATGGCGATGATGGCGGGCCGGGCCTCCGGATGGCGGATCGACAGCGCCGCGAGCTCGCGCGCCGCGACGGTGTCGTCGCGGTTC
The DNA here is from genome assembly GCA_009720755.1 of Rhodoplanes serenus. Lineage (GTDB taxonomy): Bacteria > Pseudomonadota > Alphaproteobacteria > Rhizobiales > Xanthobacteraceae > Rhodoplanes > Rhodoplanes serenus. Next base: position 205,499 of record WNKV01000002.1, on the reverse strand, counting down.
CACGGGCACATCTTCATACAGCGCCCGCAGGCCGAGCCCTTCATCTGGGTGACGCGGTACTTGGTGCATTTCTCGACGTCGGCCTTCCAGATCTCGTAGCCGTTGAACATCACCTTGGGGCCAAACGTGATGGCGTTGCACGGGCACTCGCGGGCGCACTTGCGGCAGCGGTCGCAGAAGTCCTGAAGGCCGAAGTCGATCGGCTTGTCGACCGTCATCGGCAGGTCGGTGGTGAGCACCACCGATTTCGAGCGCGGCCCGATGAACGGATTGAGCAGCGTGTCGCCGATGCGCGACACCTCGCCGAGCCCAGCCATCAGGATCGCCGGATTGTGGATGATCTCCGAATGCGCGTTGGAATGGCTGCGCGCCGAAAAGCCCATCTTCCGGCAGTGCGCCGCCATCACGCCGGCGATCTCGGCGCCGCGCAGATAGGCCCGCATCGACTGGGAGGCCGAGATCCAGTCGTCGCCGGAGGCGCCGTCCATGGTTTCGTAGCCCTGGTCGATCAGCATCACCACGGCGTAGTCGTGATACGCCGCGATCGGCTGCCCGTCGGTATCGTCGGTCGCGTAGTACATCCACGGCTCGGCCCGGCAGATCCCGACGAAGTCGGCGCCGAGATAGTAGCCGAGCGCCTTGATGGCCGCGGCGTTGCGCTCCGGATCGGACAGATCGCCGCCGCGTCCCGTCGGCTGCTGCTTCTCGCGATCACCCTGGAGCGGCACCATGGCCTGGATCAGTGGCTGCATGCCGAGCGCCAGCGGGTGCTTCATCGGAAATCGCTTCTTCTCGAGCCGCGGCTTGTCGCCGAGGTCGCCGGCCTCGGCCCGCTTGAAGAAGTCGCCGCGCTTCGGCACCCGCCCGATCTCCTGCCGGATCACCAGCGTGGTCGGCTCGTCGACGCGGCGGATCGTCTCCATCGGATACCGTCCCATGTGGAGCGGCCGCTGCTCCTCCTCGGCATCGGCCCAGCCCGGCCGGGTGCCGTCGATGCCGACATAGACCTCCGGGGCGTGCTCGCCGAGATCACCGTCCGGCGCCAGCGGCCGGTCCGGCGCAACCACGAAGCCGGTGGTGACGACGCCGATGCGGAAGCCACGCGACAGGAACGGTGCCACCAGCCGGCCACCCTCCGCCCGCGCGATGCCGGCGCGGATCGCCAGTCGCGACAGATCGACCAGAGTGTCGCCGGCCACGTGGCCGCGCGCCGGAAAACCCATCCAGCGCAGATAGCCGGCGAGGATCACGGCGATCTCGGTGGCCCGCATGTCGGTCCGCGCCACGTTGGTGCCGCGTATCCACATGCCGCCCGGCTCGTCGGCCGCCGGCGCGCGCCCGAACGGCACCGCAAAGACGAGCGCGTGGGTGTGATCCGGATCGCCGCCCGCACCGGACCCGAGGTCGAGCCGGTCCGCCGCGGCAACGACGCAGGTGCCGGCCAGCGCCGCGTCGAGAAAGTAGGCCGACGCCTTGAGGTTCTCGGCGCGGCGCACCGGGTCGTCCGGCACCGCGGGGCTGCGCGGCGCGACCGCGCCGCCGAGGAAGCGGCGGAACAGCGCCGCGTAGGTCTCGATCTCCGCCCCGATGGCGTCGGGATGCGCCGCACAAGCGTCGACGCACAGCGGCAGCGAGCGCGGCTCGACGGAGTCTAAACGCGCGAGCCGCTCGAGCGCATAAGGTCCGAGATGACTGGGACGGTCTCGGTTGGAATAGATCCGCATGACGTCCTCCCGCACCGGCATCGCCTCTGCGGGCGATCGCAGCGACGAAAGACGTTAGCGGAGCGAGCGCGCCCGAACTATTCCGTTGTCATCATGTCGATATGGCGCCATTGACATGAGATGGAGATCTCCCTGTCGCATCTGCGGGCGTTCGAGACGCTGCTGCGCGAGACCTCGCTGACGCGGGCGGCTCATCAGCTCGACCTGTCGCAACCTCAGCTCAGCAAGATCCTGGCGCGCCTGCGCGCGCATTTCGGCGACCCTCTGTTCGTGCGCACCGGCCGCGGCATGGCGCCGACGGCCCGCGCCCTGGAGATCGCCGGCGCGGTGCGCACCATTCTGGCCGCCAGCGCTACGCTGACGCCGACGCCGCCCGCCTTCGCGCCGGCGCAATCGGAGCGCAGCTTCACCCTGCTGATCACCGACGTCGGCGCTCAGCGCCTGGCACCGCATCTGATGCATCGCCTCGACACCGAGGCGCCCGGCGTGACGATCCGCATCGTACCGCCGGACGCCCGCCATCTCCATTCCATGCTGGAGAGCGGCGAGGCCGACATCGCCGTGGGCGCCTTCCCGGATCTCGTGCAGGACATCCGCCGCCGCAGGCTGTTCGAGGAAGGCTATGTCGCGATCGTGCGGCGGGGCCACCCGTTCACGGCGGCGAGGCCGGATCGCGACACGTTCCTCGACGCCGCCCATGTGCTGGTGCAGGCCCGGCAGGCCGGCCATGCGCACGCAAACGCCGAGGCGCGCCTCGCCGAGATCGTGCCGCGATCGCGGCTGCGCCTGAGCGTGCCGAGCTTCGCCACCGCCGCCATGGTGGTGCGACGGACCGACATGGTGGCGGTGCTGCCCGCCAATCTCGCCAAGTACCTCGCCGACGCGCTCGACCTCGCCATCGTCGAGACGCCGCCGCTCGGGCTCGGCAGCGTCGAGATCTCGCTGTTGTGGCACGAGCGATTTCACCGCGACCCGGCCAACCGCTGGCTCCGTCGCACCCTGCTCGCCATCCTGGGCCGTGGCTACCGGCCCGGCACGGAGGCGGCGCGAGCGGCTCAGGAGCCGTAGAAGACGCGCAGGAACTCGCGCTGATTGGCGACGGCGACCCGCTCGTAGGCGCGCTTGCGGTGCGTGATCACGCTGGTCGGGGCGATGCCGAGCCAGCCGCCGATCTCTTCGGCCGTCATGCCGGCGACGACTCCGGCCGCGACGTCCGCCTCGCGTGGCGACAGCATGGGGAAGCGCTCGAGCACCCGCACCCGGGTGGTGACCGGATCGATCCCACCGTTGCGCCACAGCTCGAAGTGCCGCAGCGCCACCGCCCGCACGATCGGGAAGAAGGCCGCCAGCGCCCGCCGGTTGCTCTCCGAGAGGACGCCCGTCTCGCGCCCGCCGTAGAAGCTGACCGAGAACGACAGGCCCCGCTCGGTGCGGCCGACGAGCGACAGCCGATCCGCGATATGGGCGCGGTCGTAGCACCACGTCCGATAGCCCACGGTCGGGATGTCGTCCCGACTCACATAGGTGATGCGGCTGCCGTCGACGCCGCCGTGCTCGAACATGATGCCGAGATTGGGATCGTCACGATAATGGCGGGCCATGTAGTGATCGGCCGCCGAGCTGGCGTAGCGCCGGCCCACCGGCCCCTCGGTGCCGACGAAGATCGGCGTGTTCTTGTTCGGGTACAGAAAGATCGAGACGAACTCGACCGGCGCGAAGACCCGGCTCGACGCGAGCAGCGCCCCGACGAAAGCAGGCTTGCCGACCTGGCGAACCAGGCTGCACAGCGCATCGGGGGGAGCAGACAGGCACGTGGCGTCATCGGGCGCTTGCATGATCTGCAAGACTTGACCCTCCAACCAAGCGTTTCCTGTCGTCAACGCTACATCAACTCACAACATATGCAACTCATACATACCACGCTACCACTTGATCGATGGCGCCGAAGATCGAGTGTCCGCGATTGTTCAGCATCTCGATGCGCACGCGCTCGCCCGGCGCCAGGAACGGCGTGCGGACCTCTCCGAACTCCAGCATGTCGCGGGCCCGCCGCTCGGCGATGCAGGCGGCGCCGACCTCGGGATCGGCATTGGACACCGTGCCGGAGCCGATGATGCCGCCCGGCCCGATCGGGCGGGTGCGCGCCACGTGCGAGATCAGCCGCGGGAAGGAGAACACCATGTCACGGCCCGCCTCGGGCGCGCCGAACAGCACGTCGCCACGGTGGACGCGCAGCCGCAGGTGGACGCGGGCGCCGTCCCAGGCGTCGCCCAGCTCGTCCGGCGTCACCGCGACGGGCGAGAACGCGGTCTGCGGCTTCGACTGGAAGAAGCCGAAGCCTTTGCCGATCTCCGGCGCCACGAGGTTGCGCAGCGTCACGTCGTTCACCAGCATGACGAGCTTGATATGCGCGGCGGCCGCCTCCTCGTCGGTGCCGGCCGGCACCCGGTCGGTCACCACCGCGATCTCGCCCTCGAAGTCGCAGCCGAGCTCGGGATCGGCGAGCGGGATCGGGTCCATCGGCCCGAGATTGCAGTCCGCGGCGCCCTGATAGACCAGCGGATCGTGCCAGAAGCTGTCCGGCATGTCGGCGTTGCGCGCCTTACGCACCAGCGCGACGTGATTGACATAGGCGGAGCCGTCCGCCCACTGGTAGGCGCGCGGCAGCGGCGCCATCGCGAGGCGGGGATCGAAGGGCTCGACACCTCCGGCGGAGCCGGCCTCGACCGCCGCCGCGCGTTCGGCGAGCCGCGGCGCGGCATCGTCCCAGGCGTCGAGCGCCGCTTGGAGGGTCGGCGCAATGTCGTCGGCCGCGCCGCAGCGTGCGAGATCGCGCGAGACGACGACCAGCCGGCCGTCGGGACGGCCGTTGCGCAATGTGGCGAGTTTCATGGACAGCCTCGTAAAAAGTGCCGCGTCCGGTGCCGGGTCCGGACGCGGCAGGCGGGAGGAACGGCGACTCAGTTCGCGGCGACGGCCAGCTCGGCCCTGTAGGCCTCGAGCAGGGCCGACCCGTCGGCTCCGAGCTTCTTGATCTGTTCGGACCAGCTCGCCTCCAGTGGGCGGATGCGAGCCTTGATCTCCGCCACGAAGGCGGCATCCGCGGTGACGAGATCGATGCCGCTCGCCCTGATCTTCGCCAGGGCGCTGCGGTCGGTCTCGTCCTGGGCGCGACCGATCAGCCGGGCCAGGGTCTCGCCCGAGCGGGCATCGACGATATCGCGGAGATCGGCGGACAGCCGGTCGTAGCTGGCGCGGTTCATCACCATCGCCCAGCTCGTGTTGTAGAGCCCACCGGGCACCAGCGTGCCATGCTTCACGATGCCGTCGAGCTTGAAGGTGGCAATGGGTTCCGACGGGAAGAACACCCCGTCGACGATCCCCGACGACAGGAGCTCGTAGGATTCCGACGCCGGCTTGAGCACCGCCGAGACGTCGAGCAGCCGGGCGATGTCGTTGGCGGCGCCGCCACCGACCCGGATGCGGAGGTCCTTGAGGTCGGCGACGCTCCGCACCGGCCGCCGCACGTTGAAGATGTGCCCCGGCCCGTTGGTGAAGACCGCCAGCACCTTCAGCTTCTTATCCTGATCGAACCGGGCGAGGTGCTTGGCGTAGACGCGCTGATAGGCAACGGAGGCGATCTCGGCACTGTCGCCGGCGCCGGGAAACTCGGCGAGGGTCGACAGCAGGAAGCGGCCCGGCGTGTAGCCGTGCACGTTCATGGCGATGTCGGCGACACCATCGGCGATGGCGTCGAACGTGCCGGGCGGTGCCGCCACCGCCTTCGGCAGCGTCGAGACCCGCAGCTGCCCGCCGGAGGCCGACTCGATCTCCTTGGCCCATACGGCGAGAACGCTCCTGTTGAGAACATGCTGCGGCGGCATCCAGGTGGAGGCGCGCAGCACCGTGCCGGCCTGCGCGTCACCGCCGGCGAGGCCGGCCACCGACAAGGCTGCGGACCCTGCCAGAAACTCGCGTCTGTTCATCGTCTCCTCCTCGGGGGTTCGGCCCGTTGACCGGGCTCGTGTTCGGAATCCGCCGATCGGCATGGCGCTCGCGCGGCCCGGCAGTCAGCCGTGCAGCGTGCGCCACAGCTCCTGGTCGCGGGCGTCGGTCCAGATGCGGGGATGCTCGAGGCCGCGCAGCTCGTCGTAGACACGGGCGACGTCGAAGGCCAGCGCATGGACATAGATCGGCCAGTCGCCGAACCGCGGATTGCAAATCCGCTCCGCCTCCTCGTAGCAGCCCTTGAGATCGCGGCCGAGCGACAGGCCGTGCCGCACCGCTCCGACGATCGAGGCGATGAAGTCCTTGGTGGTGTCGATGGCGTCGGCGATCTCCTGGCGCGAGCGCATCGGCGCGCCCCGCCCCGGCACCGCCGCTTGGCAGTCGAGGGCGCGCAGGCGTTCGAGCGTCGTCATCCAATCCTGCACATAGGCGTCGCCCATGTAGACGCCGCAGCGGTTCTCGACGAGATCGCCGGCGAACACCACGCCGGCGTCCGGGATGTGACATACCGTGTCGCCCCGCGTGTGGGCGCGGCCGAGCCGCAGGAAGCGCAGCTCACGGTCGCCGAGATGGAACGAGAGCTCGGTCTCGAAGGTGGCGTCCGGAAAGGTGAGGCCGGGGATCTCCTCACGCCCCTTGAAGAGGCGCGGGAAGCGGCCGATCTCCGACTCCATGTCGGCCTGCCCGCGCTCGCGCAGCAGCGCGAGGGTGTCGCGCGAGGAGAACACGAGATCGGCCCCGAAAGCCGAGGCGCCGAGCGCCCGCACCGCGTGATAGTGGGTGAGAAAGAGATACTTGATCGGCCGATCGGTGACGGTGCGGATGCCGGCGATCATTTCGCGGGCGAGCATCGGGGTGGCCCGGGCGTCGATCGCCAGCACCGCCTCCTCACCGACCACGAAGCCGCAGTTCGGATCGGACACCGAGCAGTATCCGTAGATGTCGCGCTCCAGCTCGACGATCTGCGGCGTCTGCTCGGTCGTGTCCCGGGTGGACGCGAACTCCTCAGCCATGCGTACTGTCCTTCCTGTAAGGCCGCGCCGCCTCGTCGATGCAGGCACCGAGCGCCGCCTTGGCGCCCACCTGATTGGCGAGCAGGAACACCAGCCGCAGCGCCAGGTCCTGCGACTGCGTCTCGGTGAGCCCTTCGGCGGCGGCGACCAGCGCGGCGTAGAACCCGTCCGGGTCTTCGAGATTGGGATCGAGACGCATGTCAGGCTCCGAATCCGACCGCGGCGCGGAGCGCGGCTTCCGCCGCCGCCGCCGCGGCGCCGCGCACGACGGCGGCACAATAGAGATCCGGGCGGACGACCACGAGGTCGCCCGGCTCCGCGCCGGTCAACGCCGGAAGATGACCTCCGGCGTCGCGATAGGTGCAGCGAACCGCCCCCTGCCCCGCCTCGAGCGTGCGCACCGCGTAGGGAAGCCCTTCGCCGCCGATGCCGCTGATCGCGGCGCGCGCCGGATCGTGCCCCGCCCGCGGCAGGTAGAGCCCGAGCGCCGCCGTGCCGAGATCGGCGAGCGCCGCCGACAGCGAGGTCGCACCGCCGTCGACCCGCTCCAGCCTCAGGTTGGGCAGCGCGTAACCGCCGTCCGGCGCCAGGATGGCGGAGCCCGGATAACGGTTGGCGACGGCGAGCCGGCCGGTATTGACCATGGCGCGGGCAAAGGCGTGCTGGCGAGCGAGGCCCAGCAGTGCGTCGCGAAGCCGGCGCTCGAACGGCGACTGCGGTGCCAGGAAGCGGGCCGACCGCGAGGTGACGAGGATGTTCTCGGCCGCGGCGGCGCGCCGCTCCTCGTCGTAGGTATCGAGCAGGCGCTCGCTCGCCTTGCCCTGGACGACGAGCGCCAGCTTCCAGGCGAGGTTCTCGGCGTCGCCGATGCCGGAGTTGCCGCCACGCGCCCCGAACGGGCTCTTCACATGGGCGGCGTCGCCCGCGAACAGCACGCGCCCATGCCGAAACCGCTCCAGCATCTGGGTGCGGTAGGCCCACGGCCCGACCCACACCAGCTCGAACGCGACGTCGGGACCGAGATGGGCACGCACCCGCGCGGCGGCGATCTCCGGCCGCGCCGCCTCCTCGGGGTCCGTGCCAGGGGCGAGCTGATAGTCCAGCCGCCACACCTTGTCGGCCATCATGTGCTGCCAGACGGCGCGGCCGCCGTTGAACGGCGCGTCGACCCAGGTCCACCGCTCGGGAAGCTCGACCTCGTCCAGCCGGGCATCGCAGATGCACCAGCAGTCGACGTGGCGCGACGCCTTGACGGGAAGTCCGAGCGAGTCGCGCAGATGCGAGTTGGCCCCGGTCGCGTCGATCACCCAGTCCGCCGCGACGACGTAGTCGCCGCCGGGACTCTCGACCTCCAGCCGGACCGACGCCGGGCCGGGCTCGATGGCACGGACGCGGTTCTTCCAACGCAGCTCGGCGCCGTCGAGCGCGCCGAGACGATCGACCAGGAACCACTCGAGATAGAACTGCTGGAGGTTGACGAACGGCGGCTGGAGGGAGGCGTTGCCCTCGGCGCGATTGAACGCATAGACGATCTCCTCGCCCGACAACGTCTTGCCGACCGACCAGACGACTCCCTTCTCGATCATGCGCGGCGCGACGCCGAGCCGGTCCATGATCTCCAGCGTCTTCTGTGACCACACCATGCCGCGCGACGAGGCGCCGCGCACCCCGACGGTGTCGTCATCGTCGAGCAGCAGCACGGCGACGCCGCGCGAGGCCAGGTCGGCCGCGAGCGTCAGGCCGGTGACGCCGCCGCCGACCACGACGATGCCGGCGCGCTCCACCTCGGCCCGTCCGGCCGAGGGCGGCACCACCGCGGGGAACACCGGCAGCCGGTAGCCGTTGCCGTTCCACTCGACGCCCCGGCAGCTCGCGGTCATCGCGCTCTCCTCACTGGCGGAAGTCGACTCACTGGCGGAAATCGACATGGAGGCCGGCCCGCGCCATCTCCATCCGGCGGATCGCGGCGTCCAGCATGGTCCGGCCGAGCGCCCCGGTGGGATCGAAATGCTCTCCGTCGTGGGCGGCGGCCTTCCTCACCGCCGCCGACAGGCCGCGCGAGGCGCCCGCGTGACTCTCGGCGGCGCACTGGACGTCGCAGGCGCGCTGCAACGTCCAGGCCAACCAGAACGCCTTCGGCAGGCTCTCCTCGGCGACCAGCAGGCCATGGTTGCGCAGCACCAGGATGCTCTTGTCGCCGAGGCTGGCGACCAGGCGGGGCTGCTCCTCGGCATGGACCGTGATGCCCTCGAACTCGTGATAGGCGACGCGGCCGTAGAGCTGGGCTCCATAGAAGTTGTCGTAGGAGATGCCACTGTCCTTGCAGGCGACCGCCATGCCGGTGTCGGTGTGGGTGTGCACGATGCAGTGGGCATCCGGCCGCGCCGCGTGGATCGCCGAATGGATGACGAAGCCCGCCCGGTTGACCGGATGGCGGCTCGGCGAGTGCGCATGGCCGTCGAGATCGATCCTGATCAGGTTGGAGGCGGTGACCTCGTTGTAGTTGAGGCCGAACGGATTGATGAGGTAGTGGGCCTCCGGCCCCGGCACCCGGACGGTGATGTGGTTGAAGATCGACTCGATCCATCCGAGGTGATCGAAGACGTGATAGGTGGCGGCGAGTTGCAGGCGCAGCGCCCATTCCTCCTCGCCACACCAGTCCGGCCGGTTCTCCCTGCCGTCTCGCGGAAGCGTCATGCCGCCCTCCCGGCGAGATTGCGGCTGGCTCGCATGACGACGAGCGCCCGCAGCATGTCGACGATCGGAGTCGCGACGCCGGCGCAGTCTCCGAGCTCCGCGACGGCGCCCAGCAGGGTGTCGGCCTCGATCGGCCGGCCGCGCTCCAGGTCCTGGAGCATCGAGAGCTTCGACCCGCCGATGCGTCGCGCCATTGCGATGCGCTGATCGATGCTCACCGGAACCATGACGCCGTGGTGACGCGCCACCGTCATGACCTCAGCCATCACGATGCGGATGATGCCGAGCAGCGTCTCGTCCTCGCAAATCTGCGCCATGGTGGCACCCGTCAGAGCCGAAACCGGATTGAAGGCGGCATTGCCGACCAGCTTGGTCCACATCGCGCAGGCGATGTCGGAGGTCACCTCCGCCTCGACGCCGGCGGCGTTCAGTGCCGCGACGATCCGCGCGCAGTCGTCGGCGGTGGCGCCTGCCGGGCCTCGCCCCGCCAGCCCGCGCCCCACTGGGCCGAGCACGAGGCGGCCGCCGGAGGTCTGGCGCACCCGCCCGGGAGCCGTCATCTCGGCGGCGAAATGTGCCACCCCGCCGGCGAGGCGCGTCCCGGCGAACAGGCACGCCAGCCGGCCGCCGGGGTCGGCGAAGCGCAGCGGTGCCGCGAGGGTGTCGGGCCGATACCAGAACGGGATGCCATTCAGCACCGGCACGATCAGGGCGGCGCGGCGAACTGCCTCCGGCAGAACCGCCGCGATGGCGGGGAGGTCGGCCGCCTTGACGCACAGGAACACGACGTCGGGCTCGGCCAGCGCCGCCGCGGAGGCGAGCGCCGACACCCGGGCGCGGATCTCGCCCTGCGGAGTCGCCAGCGCGATGCCGCCACGCCGCAGCGCCTCGCCATGCGGGCCGCGGGCCAGCACCGCGACCGCATGGCCCGCCGTCGCCAGGCGCGCGGCGAGCACGCCACCGATGGCACCGGCCCCGAGGATCGCGATCCGCATCGCCGTCACGAGGCGAGCCCCAGGCGCTCCGACTTCTCCTTCGTCCAGGAGTCGAGATCGGATCGTGCGCTCCGGCGCTTCGCCTCCTTGTAGTCGGCGAGGCCGACGTCGGTGGTCAGCTCCAGCCGGATGCCGTTCGGATCGAAGAAGTAGATGGAGTGGATGAACGTGTGATCGGTGATGCCGAGGATCGGGATGCCGGCCTGTTCCAGCCGCACCTTCGCCTCCTTCAGCTCCTCGGTCGACGACACCGCGAGCGCCAGATGATTCACCCAGTTCGGCGTGTTGGGCGACGGCTCCGCCTTCACGTTGTCGCCGAGGTCGAAGAAGGCGATGTGAGAGCCGTCCTTCATTTGAAAGAACAGGTGGACGAACGGACAGTACTCGCCGGTGCTCGGCACATGGTCGGACTTGACGATGTGGACGAGTGGCAGGCCGAGAATGTCCTCGTAGAAATGCCGCGTCTCCTCCGCGTCGCGGCAGCGATAGGCGAAGTGGTGCAGGCCGTTGATCGGAACCATGGCGGACATGACGAGCCTCCGGGACGATGGCCGGATGCTAGCTGCCGAACGCCCGGGTCCGCATTCCTCACGAGTGAGGATTGGCGCCGCCACCCCGCCGGATCATATGGGGCCGGATGAGCGGTCCGGCCCCGGAGCGGCCGCCGGGTCCGCCGACCAGCAGGCCGGACGCGCCGGCCGGAGGCATGTCGTGACGCTGTACACCTATTTCCGCTCCTCGGCGGCCTATCGGGTCCGCATCGTCCTCGCCCTCAAGGGGCTCGCCTGGCAGCCCTCCGTCGTCCACATGCTGCGCGACGGCGGCGAGCAGCACCGCCCCGAATACCGCGCCGTCAATCCACTCGGTCTGGTGCCGACGCTGGTCGACGGTGACGCAATTCTGGTGCAGTCCACGGCGATCTGCGAGTACCTGGAGGAGACGCACCCGGAGCCGCCGCTGCTGCCGCGCGATCCCGTCGCCCGCGCTTATGTGCGAGCCGTGATGGCGACCATCGCGTGCGAGATCCACCCGCTCGACAATCTGCGGGTGCTCCACTACGTGACCAAGACGCTCGGCCATGACGAAGACGAGAAGCTCGCCTGGTATCGCCACTGGGTGGCGGTCGGCTTCGCCGGCCTGGAGGCCCTGATGACGAGGGCCGGACGCACCGGCCGTTACGTCCATGGCGACACCCCCACACTCGCTGACGCCTTCCTGGTGCCGCAGGTCTTCAACGCGCGGCGCTTCCAGTGCCCGCTCGACGCCTTTCCGACCATCGTCCGGGTGGCCGATACCGCCGCGGCGCATCCGGCCATCGCCTCGGCCCGGCCGGACGCGCAGGTCGACGCCGCCTGAATGCCGCTGGCGCGGCGACCAGGGCGCCGCCGGGAGACCGACCATGACCGTCATCCGCGAGGACGACATCGTCGCGAGCGTCGCCGCCGCGGCGCAGTTCATCTCCTGCTATCATCCGGCCGACTACGTGCGGGCGCTCGCCGCCGCCCACGAGCGCGAGCAGAGCCCCGCCGCCCGCGAGGCGATCGGCCAGATTCTGATCAACTCGCGCCTCGCGGCGCTCGGCCGCCGGCCGATGTGCCAGGATACCGGCGTCGTCAATGCGTTCGTGCGGGTCGGGCTCGGCGCGCGGATCGCGACGGCGCGCTCGATCGAGGAGCTGGTCGATGAAGGCGTACGACGCGCCTATCGGGACCCTGCCAATCCGCTGCGCGCCTCGATCATCGCGGACCCTCTGTTCACGCGGCGCAACACCCGCGACAACACGCCGGCGGTGACCCATACGGCGGTGGTCCCCGGCGAGGTGGTGACGGTGGTGATCGCCGCCAAGGGCGGCGGCTCGGAGAACAAGAGCCGGTTTGCCATGCTCAATCCGTCCGACGACGTCGAGGAGTGGGTGCTGCGCACGGTCGAGAGTCTCGGGGCCGGCTGGTGCCCGCCCGGCCTGCTCGGTCTCGGAGTCGGGGGCAGCGCCGAGAAGGCGATGCTGATGGCGAAGGAGGCGCTGCTGGCGCCGATCGACATGCCCGATCTGCTGGCGCGCGGACCGGCGGACGCCGAGGAGGAGATGCGAATCCGCCTCTACCGGGCCGTCAACGCGCTCGGCATCGGCGCCCAGGGTCTCGGCGGCCTCACCACCGTGGTCGACGTGAAGCTCCGCACCTTTCCGACCCACGCGGCGTCGAAGCCAGTGGCCCTGATCCCGCAATGCGCCGCCAACCGGCACGTCTCGTTCGTGCTCGACGGATCGGGGCCGGCGACCTTCACGCCGCCCGATCTCGCCGACTGGCCCGAGATCGTGCTCGACCGCACCGCGGGGCTCGCCCGCCGCGTCGATCTCGACGCCCTCACTCAGGACGAGATCGAGCGCTGGGTGCCGGGCGACACCCTGCTGCTGTCGGGCCGGATGCTGACGGGACGCGATGCCGCCCACAAGCGCATGGTCGATCTCGTCGCGCGCGGCGAACCGCTGCCCGTCGATCTGCGCGGCCGTGCCATCTACTATGTCGGCCCGGTCGACCCGGTGGGCGACGAAGTGATCGGCCCGGCCGGGCCGACCACGGCGACCCGGATGGATCGCTTCACCGAGACGCTGCTGGCGCGGACCGGGCTGCGCGTCATGATCGGCAAGGCCGAACGGGGGCCGGCGGCGATCGAGGCCATCGCCCGTCACCGCGCCGCTTATCTGATCGCCGTCGGCGGCGCCGCCATTCTGGTGTCACGGGCGATTCGTGCGGCGCGGGTGGTGGCGTTCGAGGACCTCGGCATGGAGGCGATCTACGAGTTCACCGTCGAGGACATGCCGGTCACCGTGGCGGTCGACAGCGGCGGACGCTCGCTCCACACGCTCGGCCCGGCGCGCTGGCGCGGCCGGGTGGCCTGACGCGGCCTCGCCGTCTCGCCCGGCCGCTGGCCTCGACGGCCTTCAGCGGATCAGCTTCAGCCAGGTCGGCAGCGCCAACGAGATCGCCGGCACCAGTGCCAGGATCGCGATGCGGACGAAATCCACCACCACGAACGGCACCAGGCCGCGGAAGATCACGCCGGTCGGGACGTGCGGCGTGAAGGCGCGGAGCACGAAGACATTCATCCCCACCGGCGGGGTGATCAGGCTGATCTCGGTGACCACCACCACCAGGATGCCGAACCACACGAGATCGAAGCCGAGGCCCTGCACGATCGGATAGAACACCGGCACCGTGAGAACGATCATCGAGATGCTCTCCAGCAGGCAGCCGAGCAGCACGTAGATCGCGATCATCATGAAGATCACGGCCAGCGGATGGACCCGGTGGGCCTCGATCAGCGCCACGAGATCGGACGACATCGAGGTGAAGTTCACGTAGTTGGCGAAGATCAGGGCGCCGAGCAACACCGCGAAGATCATCGCGCTGGTGCAGGCGGAATCGACCAGCACCTCGACGTAGTCGTAGAGCCTCAGCTCGCGCCGCGCGAGGGCGATCAGGAAGGCGCCCGCCGCACCGATCCCGGCCGCCTCGGTCGGCGTGAACACTCCGCCGTAGATGCCACCGAGCACGACGCCGAACAGCGCGAGCACGCGCCACACCTCTCGCAGGGCCACCAGCCTGTCGCGCAGCGACACCCGCTCGCCGCGCGGGCCGGCGGCGGGGTCGCGCCAGGTCGTCCACCGCACCGCCCCGACATAGAAGAGCGTCGCGACGATCCCCGGCAGGACTCCGGCGGCGAACAGCGCGCCGATGCTGGTGTCGGTCATCAACCCGTAGAGGACCATGATGACCGAGGGCGGGATGAGGATTCCGAGTGTCCCGCCCGCCGCGATCGAGGCGGTGGCGAGCCCGGGCTTGTAGCGGCGCACCTCCATCTCGGGCAGCGCCACCCGCGCCATGGTGGCGGCGGTCGCCAGGCTCGAGCCGCAGATCGCCCCGAAGCCCGCGCAGGCCACGATGGTGGAGGTGGCGAGCCCGCCCGGCCGGTGGCCGACGAAGCTGTAGGCGGCCGTGTACAGCTCCTTCGACAGGCCGGACCGCGTCACCAGGTTGCCCATCAGGGTGAACAGCGGGATCACCGACAGCGTGTAGAGCCCGCCGGTCTGCATCACGGTCTGCACCGTGGAGGAGATCGCCGCCGGCAGCGACTGGGTCAGCGCCAGCGCCCCGAAGCCGACGAGGGCCATGGCGAAGGCGAGCGGCACGCGGCACGCCGCCAGCGCGAGCAGAACCAGGAACGCCAGCAGCGCGTCGATCATGGCGGCTTTCGTCAGGGTGAGCGGGGGAGAAGGGCGAGGCAGAGATGAACGATCGCGGTTGCCAGCAGTGCCGCCGCCATCAGGAAGACCGGAAGCGCGGCGGAGAACTGGAGCGTCGCGCTGGTCTCGCCGCGCTCGGCGAGTCGCAGACCATGAATCACGAGATGCCAGACGAGACAGACGAGGCCGGCCGCGACCGCGCCGTTTGCCAGGCGGTCGAGCACCGCGACGGCGCCGGCCGGCAGCACGTCGTCGAGATAGTCGATCGATACGTGGATGCGCCGCGCCGAGGCCCCGGGCAGCGCCATGAAGATGGTGCCCACGATGGCGAGCTCGACCAGCTCGATGCCGGCGGCGATCGGCCGATTGAAGGCGTAGCGGAGGAACACGTCGACGGTGACGACCGCCACCATCCCGCCGAGCGAGGCTGCGGCGAGAAGCTGGGTGAGGCGGATCAGTCGGCCCATGCGGCTCCCTTTCGGACGGCCGAATGCTTCTCCGCGAAGCCTCCCCTCTCAATCCTCATCGATGATGAACCGCGTGGCGGTGGGCACGCAACCGTGCCGTCGCGGCGTTCGCACGGCCGGTGTGACGGCTGGTGTGACGGCTGGCGTGGGCGGATCTCGGCCGGTGGTGTCGGCCGGCCGACTCTGCTCCGCTCGCGGCCGACGGGGCCGCGGACGGTCGCCGCGACGCAGCGCAACGACGCGCAGCCAAGGGCTGGGCTGCCACACCACGCACGTCGAGCGGCGACCCGGCGCGGGTCCAGCACAGCATTAGCACCGTGCGGAGGGATAAGGGAGAAACCGAAAACGGCAAGAGGCGCAGCGGCCGCCGACGCACTCGCGGCGGCGAGCCACCGGCAGGCGCGGCGTCAGAGTGAGGCGATCTGGATCGTCTGGACCATCCTGATCAGGGCATGCTCGCCGCGCAGTCTCTGCTTGAAGTGCCGGTCGGCCGCGATCGGCTGTTCCGGCACACATCCGACGTCGGAACGCTCGTGCTTGTCGGTTCGTGCGGCAAGCGGACGATACGCCCGCCCTACCCTTTCGTCAGCTCGGCGAGCTTGCGCTTCTCCTCGTCGGAGAGCGGCGGCGCCGCGGTGGCCGTCACGGGCGCGCCGACGCGCCGGCGGCGCAGCGCCACCACCAGGCCGGCGACGCCGGCCAGCAGCACCGCGGCGGGCGCCGCCCACAGCAGCGCGGTGTGCCAGGAGAAGCGCGGCTTCAGCAGCACGAACTCGCCGTAGCGCTTCACCAGAAAGTCGATCACCTCGGAGTCGCTGTCGCCCTCCTTCAGGCGCTCGCGCACCAGCAGGCGCAGATCGCGCGCGAGGCCCGCGTCGGAATCGTCGATCGACTGGTTCTGGCAGACCAGGCAGCGCAGATGCTGCGAGAGATCGCGGGCGCGCTGCTCCATCGTCGGGTCGGGCAGCATCTCGTCGGGCTGCACGGCCACGGCTGGAGCGGCCAGGCCGAGCATCAGAACGGCGACGACGACGAGCGACAGCGTCCGCATCACGGTCTCACTCCGCCGGCTGGGCTGCGAGCCGGGCCTTGGACGGCCGCGGCGCACCGACACGAAGCCGGCGGTCGGACAGCGACAGGCCGCCGCCCACCGACATCACCAGCGTGCCGATCCAGATCAGCAGCACCAGCGGCTTGTCGTAGGCGCGCACCGCCACCCGGCCGTCCGGCTCGAGATCGCCGAGCGACACGTAGAGCTGGCCGACGCCATGGCGCATCAGCGCCGCCTCGGTGGTCGACATCTCGCGGCTGGTGAAGGCGCGCTTGGACGGCGTGAGCGTGGCGATCGGCACGCCGCCCTCCCGCACCGTGAAGCGCACCAGCAGCTCGCGATAGTTCGATCCCTGGCGCTGGTCGAGCCCGTCGAAGACGATCTCGTAGCGGCCGACGGTCGCCACGTCGCCGGTCTTCATGGCGGTGATGCGCTCGATGTTCCACTGCGACTCGCCGACGACGCCGAGCAGCATGACGCCGAGCCCCACATGGGCCACCGCGGTGCCCCAGGCCGAGCGCGGCAGCCCGACGGCGCGCCGCCACGCGATCGCGACCGGCAGCCGGAACAAGCCGATGCGCTCGACGATGTCGATCGCGGCACCGACGATGACGAACACCGCGAGCCCGATGCCGAGCGGCGCCAGCACCGGCCGGCCCTGGAGCGCGAAGGTCACCGCCATGGCCAGCACGGCGGCCGCGAGCGCCGTGAGCAGCCGCTGGGCGACGCCGAGCAGATCACCGCGCTTCCAGGCGAGCAGCGGACCGAACGGCACCGCGATCAAGAGCGGCACCATCAGCGGCCCGAACGTCATGTTGAAGAACGGCGCGCCGACCGAGATCTTGGCGCCGGTCAGCGCCTCCAGGGCCAGCGGATAGAGCGTGCCGACGAACACCGTGGCACAGGCGGTGGTGAGGAACAGGTTGTTGAACACCAGCGAGCCTTCGCGCGACACCGGCGCGAACAGGCCGCCCTGGCGCAGCATCGGGGCCCGCCAGGCGAACAGCGTCAGGCTGCCGCCGATGAACAGCACCAGGATCATCAGGATGAAGACGCCGCGAGCCGGATCGGTGGCGAAGGAGTGCACCGAGGTGAGCACGCCCGAGCGGACCAGGAAGGTCCCGATCAGCGACAGCGAGAAGGTGAGGATGGCGAGCAGGATCGTCCACACCTTCAGGGCCTCGCGCTTCTCCATCACGAGGGCGGAGTGGAGCAGCGCGGTGCCGGCCAGCCACGGCATCAGCGAGGCGTTCTCGACCGGGTCCCAGAACCACCAGCCGCCCCAGCCGAGCTCGTAATAGGCCCAGTACGAGCCCATCGAGATCCCGAGGGTGAGGAAGATCCAGGCGATCAGCGTCCACGGCCGCACCCAGCGCGCCCAGGCGGCATCGATGCGGCCGGTCAGCAGCGCCGCCGCCGCGAACGAGAACGACACCGAGAAGCCGACATAGCCGACATAGAGCAGCGGTGGATGGATGGCGAGGCCGATGTCCTGCAACAGCGGATTGAGATCGCGACCCTCGACGGGCGCCTGCGCCAGCCGCGCGAACGGGTTCGAGGTGAGCAGGATGAAGAGATAGAACGCGATGGCGATGATCGCCTGCATCGACAGCACGGCGGCGTGCAGCGCCGCCGGCACGTTGCGGCCGAGGAGCGCCAGCAGCGCGCCGAACAGTGCCAGGATCAGCACCCACAGGAGCATCGAGCCCTCGTGGTTGCCCCAGACGCTGGTGATCTTGTAGATCAGCGGCATCGTCGAGTGGGAGTTCTCGGCGACGTTGAGGACCGAGAAGTCGGACTGCACGTAGCAGGCGGTGAGCGCCGCGAAGGACAGCGTCACGAAGGCGAACTGCACCAATGCGGCCGGCTTGGCGACGCCGAGCAGAGCCGGGTCGCCGCTGCGCAGGCCGATGAGCGGTACCGTCGCCTGCGCCACTGCAAGCACCAGCGCCAGCACCAGGGCATAGTGGCCGAGCTCGGCGATCATGGCGTCGCTCCCGCGCGGGCCGGCGGCGCCGCGGCGCTGCCGGCGGACGAGGGCGAAGCGCCGCCCTCCGATGCCTTCTTGTCGTAGTCGCTCTGCCAGTGCCCCTGCTTCTTGAGGGCGTCGGCCACCTCGCGCGGCATGTACTTCTCGTCGTGCTTGGCGAGCACGCTGTCGGCCTTCACGCCGGTGCCGTCGAGCACGCCCTCGGCGATCACGCCCTGCCCCTCGCGGAACAGGTCGGGCAGGATGCCGCGATACGCCACCGCGATGGTATTGGCCCCGTCGGTCACCTGGAAGCGGACCGCGAGATTGTCGCCGCGCTCCACCGAGCCGGGCGCCACGAGCCCTCCGATCCGCAGCCGCGTGCCGGCCTGCACCTTCTTCTCCACCACGTCGGTCGGCGAGTTGAAGAACACGATGGTGTCGTTGAGCGCGGTGAGCACCAGGCCGACCGCGACCGCGAGCACGGCGAGGCCGCCGGCCAGGAGAGCGACGCGGCGCTGCTTACGGGTCATCGAGCGTCTCCAGACGATCCAAGAGGCAATCCCAGCTCCTTCACGACGGTGTCGAGACGGGCGAGCTTGTCGGCCGCGCCGGCCAGCGCCCGGCGGGCATCGACCACGGCGGCGGTCGCCCGCTCGCGGTCGCCGAGCGCGACGTGGCTGCGCACCAGCCGAATCCAGCCTTCGACGTCGGAGCCGTCGGCGGCGAGGCGGTCGGCGAGCCGCGCCACCAGGCCACGCATGCCGGCGTCGTGGTCGGCGGACGGGTCGGCCGAGGCGGTGGCGGAGGCGGGCGCGCCACCCGGCAGCGCCGGCAAGGCGAGGCCGGCGGGGGCGCCCGCGGGCGCCGCGACCCGCGGACCGGCCGGTGCGGCGGGGGCGGCTGGTTCGATGCGCAAGGACCGCACCTCGGCATCGAGACGGACCAGCTTGTCGGGCGCATCGGCCAGCGCCTTGCGGGCTTCGGCCAGCGCGGCACGGGCCTTGTCGGGCTCGCGCATCACCATATGGGCGCGCACCAGCCGCAGCCAGCCGTCGACGTCGCCGCCGTTCTGGCGCAGCTTGGCGGCGAGCTGATCGATCATGCCGCGCACCATGGCGCGCTGCTCGTCGGTCAGGGCGCGCGGCACGTCCTCCTCGGCGCCGTCGAGACCGGCGAGCGCGGTGCGGACGAAGCCGGTCCACGGCGCGTCGGCCGGGGCGCGGGCCAGTAGCCCCTCCCATATCCGCCGCGCCTCGTCGGGCCGGCCCTCCTGCCTGGCGGCGAGGCCGAGATAGTAGGCGGCGGAGACGTGCTCGCGGTCGAGCACCAGGGCGCGCTCGAACTGCTGCTTGGCGGCGGCCGTCACGGTGCCGCCCGCCTGGCCGACCAGCGCCTCGCCGAGATCGGCGACGCGGTCGCCGGTCTCGCCCAGGAGCCGGATGGTGTTGCGATACGCCTTGGCGGCGTCGTCGAAGCGCTCCAGCCGCATGTAGGCGGGGGCCAGCACGGCCCAGCCGCGGCCGTCGTCGGGGTTGCTGCGCAGATGCGCCTCCACCCGCGGGATCATCGCCGCCATCGCGGCGTTCTCGTCGGTGGCCGACCCCTGCCCGGCCTGGAGCCGGGCGAGCCGCTCGGCCAACGGCTGGCCGGGCAGCTCGGGCGAGCCGGTGGCGAGATAGTAGCCGAGGCCGGCGAGCGGCAGCGCCACCAGCACGGCGGCGGCGATCCGGCGGACGAGCGGCGCGGCGCGCGGCGGGGCTGCGCTGTCTGGCGGGGCCGCCTCGGCGGCGGCGATCAGCCGACGCGACACCTCGACGCGGGCCGCCTCGGCCTCGGCGGGCGCCAGCACGCCGGCCGCGAGGTCGCGCTCGATCTCGTCGAGCTGGTCGCGATAGACCGCCACGTCGTCGCCGGCGCGCGGCGGCGCCGGGCGCCGCAGCAGCGGCCACAGCGCCGCACCGAGCGCGACCGTGGTCATCAACGCGAGCAAGAACGGAAACGTCATGGCGGGACCCTAGCCGGTGGTGTCGTCATTGACCATGACGAGCCCGGTCGCAACCTTGGGAAATGTCAAACAGACCGGCCGCGGTGGGCGCCGCCCGATAGGGCGGGAAGGCGGCGAAAATGGGGGATGACGGAACGCCGACCGGGGACCCGGCGAGCGAGCGGCATCAGGGTCCGGGCGGAGCTGGGCGTGGCGCGAGACGGAGGAGGCAAAGGACGAGGCAGAAGGCGGCAGGAGGAGACGGCGGGGAGGCTCGACGGGGCGGGCGACGACGGCGGGGAGACCAGCCGTCGCGAGGACCCAGGGGGGGGGGAGGACGCAAAGGGGAGAACGTAGAGGGAGGACGCAGGAGGGAGGCCGAGCCGCGAGGGGCAGGCAGGTCCGGCGGACGAGATGATCGTGCGCCAGGAACGCCGGCCCGGGGCGGGCTTGCGGCGGCCGGCAGCCGCTCAGGCTTTCGCCGTCTTGGCCTTGCGCTCGCTGTCGACCGCCACCTCGGCGGCACGCCCCAGCAGCACGGCGTAGTCCTCGCCGAGGATCTTGGCGCAGAAGCGCGTGGCGGCGTCCATCTGGGCCTGGCGGTACGGCAGCTCGGCCGCATCGCAGGCGCGCAGCACGTCCAGGATGGCGCGCGAGCCGTTGTCGAGCTGAGTTTGCAGCTCGGACAGCACCCGCAGGGTAATCTCGTTGAGGGCGAGCTCGCTTGCGGAGTTCTTGCAGGCCGAGAGAAAGCGAAGCAGGTCCTCGATCTCGCTCACCTCGCCCTGGTCGACGGTGGCGCCGCGCGGAAGATGCTTCCCGGGCACGATGCGGATGACGCGGCGGACCCGGCCCGGAATGGTCTCCAGCTCGGACTTGAAGGTGTCCGCCACCCCGGCCCGCACGGCGGCGAGCTGGCGCGCCGGCCCGGAGCCCGACACCATGTTGACCTCGCTGCGCAGGCCGCGCACCGCCTCGTGGATCTCCTTGAGGCGCTCGATGGCACGGTCCATGTGGCCGCGCCGGAACTCGCGCACGAGATCGCGCACCATGCGCTCGGTGTCGGCCAGCACCATGGTGAGCGCCAGCCCATAGGGGCTCTCGGCGATGCGGTCGGCCTTGTCGGATTGCACCGCCCGCACCGCCACCCGGACGAGCTGCCAGGGCGCCCCGACGCGGTTCATCGTCAGCACCAGGGCGAAGCGGAACAGCTCCTTGCTACGCGCCTGGGCGCCGTCCAGCGCGGCGACGATCTGGTCGAGCTGATCGCCCGAGAACGAGCGGATGCGCGACGGCAGCCGGCCGCCGATGGTGGCGATGGCGTCGCGGTGGCGCAGGATGCCGTGAACCTCCCGGACATCGTCCTCGGCCCGCGGGGTGCCGACCCGAAAGGCGATCCGGCGGCGCGCCTTGTCGTCGCGGCCGGCGGCCTGGAGGGCCTCGTCGAGGCGGCGCACCACATGGTCCTGAAAGGCGCGCGCGGCCTGCTCGGCCCGGCCGGCATCCTTGGCGGCGAGATGGCGGGATACCTCGGCCAGGTAGGTCTTGGCCTCGTCGGGCGCGATGTCGCCGGTGATCCACTCCCACATCGGGCCGAGGGCGGCGCGCGGCAGCCGCCCCTCGTGGGCGATCTCCGGCTCGTCGTCGACGATGAACGGCTCGACCGGGGCGAAGAACAGGCGCGCCGGGCTGCCGGTGCGATCCGGCACCGGGTCCTCGTCGCGCAGCACCTCGCGCAGATGGGTCAGCAGCAGGTCCGGAGCGGGCAAGTGGTCATGGCCGTTCTGCAAGCCCCGCTCCACCTCGGCCATCAGCATGGCGCGGGCTTGGGGCGAGAGAGCCCGGAGATACGCACGCAACTTCTCGGAGGCTTGCTCCTCGCCCGCCATCCACGCACCTTGCCGAACGGACTGTCCTGGCTCGGGTATAGAAGCGCGGTCTGAAGAACCTGTTAAGCGCTGCCGGAGCGGGCTCGCCGCGCCGGCAGGGGGTCGCGATCAGCCGACCCGGATCACCCGACCGGCGTCCAAGATCCATCGGGGTTGCGGCAGGCGGTGCCGCGGGCGGTCTGCGGCCGGCCGTCGATATAGATCGTGTGGGTGAATTGGCGGCAGTTCATCCCGCCCTGGTCGTAGGCCGGGCCCGGCACGATGGTGCCGTAGCGGCCCGAATCGGGATTGCGCCAGCTCACCGGGGCGCCGGAGCGCCCGGTCTCCAGGGCCGCCATCTGGGCCTCGTAGGCGCGGCGGCGGTCCTCGTCGTCGAGCGCGGCGCCGATGCGGTTGCCGATCAGGCCGCCGATGGCGGCGCCCGCGATGCCGCCGGCGATCTTCGAGCCGGCCCCGCCGCCGGTGACGGCGGCCCCGAGCGCGGCACCGCCGAGCGCCCCCAGCATGGTCCCGGTGTTCTCCCGCGGCCCCGCTCCGTAGGGATCGCCGGCACACCCCGCCAGCCCCAACGCGACCACAATGGCGGCCGACGCGGCCACCTTCGACAACGGTGTCATGGATTCCCCGCTCCTCCGCGCGCACCCGATCCGGGCGCAGCGCCCCACTTTCCGTCTGCCCCGAGAACTAGGCCGAAAATGGGCCGATCCTGCGGCCGATGCGCTCGTCCCGCGACGCCGCGGCGCGCCGGCCCCCCTACCCGGCCGGCAGCACCAGCTCGGCCCGCAGGCCACCGATCGGCGCGTTGGAGAGTGTCAGCTTGCCGCCGTAGAGCCCGGCCAGCTCGGTGACGATGGAGAGGCCGAGACCGGAGCCCGGCTTGGACTCGTCGAGCCGCCGGCCCCGACGGGCGACCTGCTCGCGCTCGTCCTCCGACAAGCCCGGCCCGTCGTCGTCGACCACGATCAGCAGGCCCGCGCGGGCGCGCGGGCCGGGCGGCGGCGCCGGCCTCACCTCGATCGAGACCCGCCCCTCCGCCCATTTGCAGGCGTTGTCGACCAGGTTGCCGACCATCTCCTCGAGGTCCTGCCGCTCGCCGACGAAGCGCAGCGTGTCGGGCACCTCGGCATCGATGACGAGACCGCGATCGTGGTGCAGCTTCTCCATGGTGCGGGCGAGCGCGGTGACCACCGGCCGCACCTCGGTGACGGTGCCGACCACGGTGAGGCGGGCCGACAGGCGCGCCCGCTCCAGATGGCGGGTGACCTGATCGCGCATGATGGCGGCCTGCTCGCGCACTTTTCGAGCGAAGGGGTCGTCGCGGCCGGCCGCCTCGTTGACCATCACCGAGAGCGGTGTCTTCAGCGCGTGCGCGAGATTGCCCACATGGGTGCGGGCGCGCTCGACGATCTCGCGGTTGGCTTCCAGCAGCGCGTTGGTCTCGCGGGCGAGCGGCGCGATCTCGTGCGGGAAGTCGCCTTCGAGGCGCTCGCTGCGCCCGGCCCGGATCGCCGCCAGGCTCTCCGAGATGCGCTTGAGCGGCGCCAGGCCGAAGCGCACCTGGAACATGGTGATCAGCAGCAGCACGGCGGCCAGCATCACGAAGGTGATGCCGAGCGCCTTGTCGAACGAGCGGGTCTCCTCGTCGATCTCCTGCGGGTCGCCGGCGACCGACACCAGGAACCGCCCCTCCTCGCCGAGATCGACGGTGCGCTCGACCAGCCGCAGGCGCTGCTCCTCGGGGCCGCCCACATAGGCGCGGCGGCTACCGTCCGCCCCCGGCACGATCGCCTGGTCGGCCAGATGCGGCAGCGTCGAGTCCCACAGCGAGCGCGACGAGCGGGTCTCCGGCTTCGGGGCGCCGAGCCGTGAGATCTGCCAGTACCAGCCGGACAGCGGCAGCTCGAACAGCGGCTCGCCGAGCCACAGCGGGCCGCGCTCGTTCCCCTCCTCCGGGGCCGCGACCTCGGCCACCAGGGTGCGCAGATAGACGCCGAGCCGGCGATCGAAGGAGCGCTCCACCGCCTGCCGGTACAGCGACGACAGGCTGATGCCGGTCGCCAGCAGGATCACCACGGTCCATGCGGTGGCGGAGAGGAACAGCCGCAGCGCGAGCGAGTTGGCGCGCATCGGGGTCAGCGGGTCTCGCCGGGCGGGGCCAGCAGGTAGCCGAGGCCGCGCACCGTCTGGATCACGTCGACCCCGAGCTTCCGGCGGATGCGCCCGACGAACACCTCGATGGTGTTGGAGTCGCGGTCGAAGTCCTGGTCGTACAGATGCTCGACCAGCTCGGTGCGGGAGACCACCCGGCCGGTGTGGTGCATCAGGTAGGAGAGCAGCCGGTACTCGTGCGAGGTCAGCTTGACCGGATCACCATCGACGGTCACCCGCCCGGTCCGCGAGTCGAGCCGCACCGGCCCACACAGGAACTCGGACTTGGCATGGCCGACCGAGCGGCGCAGCAGCGCCCGGATGCGGGCCAGCACCTCCTCCAGATGGAACGGCTTGGCGACGTAGTCGTCGGCGCCGGCGTCAAACGCCTGCACCTTGTCGCTCCAGCGGTCGCGGGCGGTCAGCATCAGCACCGGCATGGTGCGGCCGGAGCGCCGCCACGACTCCAGCACCGAGAGGCCGTCCATCTTGGGCAGGCCGATATCGAGGATGATGGCGTCGTACGGCTCGGTCTCGCCGAGATAGTGGCCCTCCTCGCCGTCGGCGGCGCGGTCGACCGCGTAACCCGCGTCGGTCAGCGCGGTGACGAGCTGGCGGTTGAGGTCGGGATCGTCCTCGACGACGAGGAGCCGCATGGTCGTGTCTGTCCGTTCGGCGTCTGTCAGCCGGTTCGGCGTTCCGCCGGAGGATCGGCGCCACAGCCCGCGACCCGGCGGGCGGCTGGCGCATTTTTAGGACGAAGGGACGCACCTGTCCAAATCTTGGTGGCCGGGTCTTGGTGGCCGGGCGGCCGGTCCGCGTTCAGTCGCGGGTTCGGCGGGCTCGATAAGTCCGGGCGCGGTGGTGATCCGGCTCGCGTCATGGCTTCTCGGGTCACCGCCGCGTGCTCGTCATCGGGGGCCGCCGTCATTTGGCCGAGACGAGCGTCCCGGTACCGGCATCGACGGTCGCCCGCACCAGCTTGCCGCCGCGCGGCAGCACCGTGAGGATGTAGACCAGCCGGCCGTTCTGCTCGCACAGGCGCGCCCGCAGGAGCTCGCCGCGCCGCGCCTTGACGGCCTCGGCCGCCTTGGCGAGCGGCACCACCGTGTTGGCGGCACTGCGGGTGCGTTGCTCGGCACGGCTGAGGCAGCGCAGGCCGGCCGAGCCGACCGCCGCCTCCGCCCCGCTGGCCGGCGTCGCAGCCCCCGGCGTGGCGGCCGCCTGGGTGCGCGCCTCCGGATCGGCGGCTCCCACCGGATCGGCGGCACCGGCGGGGTCCAGTCCCACGCCCACTGCTGCGAGCACGATGCCGAACGCCACCGGGATTGTCTGCCGCGTCATGCTGTTCGCCGCGTCATACTGGTCGCCGCGTCATGTCTGCCTCTCCGGCCGGGGACTCGCCGGAGCCGGTCTGCGCCCGATCCGCGTCAACATTACGGTGGGCGCCGCGTCGCTCCACCCTACCGGGAGGATGTAGGTACGGCACCGTCGTCCGCAATGGAGACGATCCCGGATGGACACAAGGCCGTGAACGGCACCGCGGTGACCCGGCGGCGGGCGGGCCGCGAGGCGGTCGAGCTCAGCGGCGGCGCTGCACGGTGCGCGCCATCCGCTCGATCACGGTCGGCACCGGCTCGCCGGTGAGCAGCGCCTGCTTCTCGCGCGAGCGGCCGTTGACATAGACGCCGAGCACCGCGAAGCGGGCGCCCCAATATAGCGTCAGCAGGCCGGTGGCATTGATGGCGGCGTTGAGCGGGGCGACGTCACCGCGGGCGAGCGCCCCGATCAGCACGAGCCAGAAGGCCGCGCATTCGAGGGTCAGCTCGAAGGCGTAGAGCGGTCGCCACCACCGCTGCACCACATCGCCGGCCGCCTGCTCGGCCCGCATGGTGGCGTTGGTGGCGGCGACCGCGGCGGCCTGCGCCTCGGCCTCCGCCCGGACGATGGCGGCGAGCGCCGGCCAGCGCGCCTGCACGGCGTCGTCCGCCGCCGCGAGCCTCTCCTCCAGGGCCGGCCCCGGCGTGGTGCGCAACGCCGTGTCGACCGCCGCGGGGGTTGGCTCGACGCCGAGCGCCTCCGCCACCACGCCGCCGATCGCCTGCCCGATGAGCCCGCCGAGCGGCCCGCCGAGGGCGGTGCCGATGATCGGTGCCCCCGCCTTCACCAGGGCTCCGCCGAGATCGCGCCAGTCCATGCCACTCCTCCCGTTCTCAGCCGTCGATTCCAGGCGCCGCGGCGGGTACCCCGGCGACCGCCGGCCGGCCGCGCCGACGCCAATGCAGCGCCACCCCGATCGCCACGGCGACCAGCACGAGCGCGACCGCCAGCCCGGCGAGCGCCCAGGGCGGCGCATCGGCGAGCCATCCGGCCGCGCCCGCCGCACCAGCGGCGCCACCGGCAGCGGCGAGGCCGCCGGCCGCCGCCGCCCCGGTGATGCCTCGCCGCGGCGGATCGCTCCGTCCGGACGCCATCCTGAGCGCCGTGGCCCGCACCTCGGCCAC
Source organism: Rhodoplanes serenus (assembly GCA_009720755.1). Taxonomy (GTDB): domain Bacteria; phylum Pseudomonadota; class Alphaproteobacteria; order Rhizobiales; family Xanthobacteraceae; genus Rhodoplanes; species Rhodoplanes serenus. The sequence goes on along the minus strand of WNKV01000002.1, from coordinate 178,804 downwards.
CCGTCGACCCCAGCCGCGGCCGAACACCGGCCAGGTCTTCAGCCGCCGCAGGAACGCGAGGCGCTCGTCGCAGATCGCCGCCACCAGGGCGGCGGGATCACGCCGCGCCACCGCCGCGATCACGGTCGCGGTGACGGTGTGCTCGCGGTCGGGCAGGCCGAGCAGCCGGCGCAGAACGCGCCCCGCCCGGCCAATGCCGGAGTTCACCCCGTAGTCGAACACCGCGTAATCGACGCCGGCCGGCAGGTCCTCGCAGCGCAGCGCGTCCCAGTAGCGCGCCCGGTAGATCGCCTTGGCCTGATCGACCGTCATGGCGCGGACATCGGCCGCGGTACCGCCGGGATCGATGAAGCGGCGATAGTCGTGGATGGTGATGCCGTGCTTGGTCGGCCCGCCCGGATCGGACGGATGGTTCGTGTAGCCGCCTTCGTGGACGAGCAGGCGCCGCAGCGCCTCGTCGTAGGTGTGCGTGGCCATGGGGATCTCCGCAGGTGCGGGACAAGGGGAGCCGGCTCGGCCGCGCCGGCAGCGCCGGGTCGCTTGCCTGCCGGGCGGGAGACCGGGATGATCGGTCAGGCGATGCGCACGCCCCAGAACGTGTTCTCGTTGGCGAGCACGCGACCGTTGGCGCCGGTGAAGAAGATCTTCGGGCGAACCGTGTCCCCGGCGGCGAGCTTCAGCAGCGCGGTCGCGCGGCACTGGGTCTCGCCGGACACCACGGTGGCGTCGCCGGTCGTGCCGATCGTGTCCGGGGTCGGCTGCGCCGCACCAACGGCGATCCCGACCTGCATCTTGGTCGGGCCGCTGCCGGCCTCGTAGGTGGCCGACAGGCCGAACAGATAGTAGCCGGCTGTCGGCGCCGTGAAGGTCAGCACGTTGGCGGCGAGCGCCGCATCGGCTTGATCGTTGTGCCGGAAGTTGTTGAACAGGAGATCGCGCCAGGCTCCCGCCGCGTAGTCCTGGCCGAAGTTCAGATAGGCCGAGAACTTCGATCCTTCCGAGTGGTGCACCGCACCGTCGTCCTTGTCGACCACGACCGCCGTCTTGAAGGCCGATCCGTCGGGCGAGACCTTGATGGTGAAGTCGTCCTCGCCGAGCAATCCGAACAGCGCACGCGCGCTCCAGCTGTCCTGGAACACGAAGGCCGCGTCACGGCCGGGAGCCGCCTTGTTGACGGCGATCCTTATATGGCCGCTGCCCGGCGTCACGTCGTTGTGCGAGAGCAGCACGCCGTCGGCCTTCACGGCGAGCGGATTGGCAGCATCCGCGCTGGTGCCGATGCCGACGCGCCCGAGGTTTTGGAGCGCCGCGCCGGTCAGCCCGGTCTCCACCACCGGGCGCCACACCGCGCCGGTCCAGGCGAGCAGCACGCCCTCGTCGGCCACCCAGCACAGCCAGCCGGGCCGCGGCGCGTAGAAGTCCCAGCCGCCATCGGTCCGGTGGGCGATCTGCCCGGCCCGGCCGGCGAAGTCGCCGGCGGCCCCGGTCGGAACGAGATAGCGGTCGCCCTCGGCGGGCGCCGCCGGCGGCGCGGCGAGGTCGCGGTCGGCGACCGCCAGCATCACCAGCGCATCGAGCCGGTGCAGGGCCTCGTTGTGGGTGATGTGCTTCTGGGCCTGCGCGGCCGCGAGCGTCGGCAGGCCGAGATGGGGCGTGTCGGTCATCGGGTGATCCAGGAACGAGGGAGGGTCACACCGCGAGGGTCGCGGTGGTGGGGACACCGGCGCCGACCGTCGCCGAGAGCTGGGCGACACGCACCGTCAGGCTCGCCTGCGGGGCACCGAAGTCGGCGATCTCGTCGGCGGCCGGGTAGAGAACCGCGGGGGTGTCGGTCGCCAGGGACCGCCGCACCGCCGCACCGGCCAGGATGTCGATCCGGTAGGCTTCGCGCTCCTCGCCGAGCGGCACCTCGGCGGCCTCCCACGAGTCGCCGTCGCGGCGGGTGCGGCGAACCCAAGAGAGATGCACGCCGGCGACGCTCCGCCGCGCCCGCAGATGCACGGGCGAGAGCGGCCGCAGCGCCGTCGGCTGCGCCGTCAGATCCACCGTGACGGCGCTCGGATCGCCGTGGTGGCGATCGGCCGCCGCCACCCGCAGCGTCATCGGACGGCCGAGCAGATCGATGCTCTGGGCGACCGCCGTGACGGCGGCGTCCAGCATCACGAAGCCAGCGCCCGCCGGCAGCGATGCCGTGACCGCGTGCTCGGTGCCGGCCTGGCCACGCAGAAGCCGCGACAGCCGCCAGGTCCGCGTGTCCACCAACTCGGCGGCGGCGAACTGGATCACCTCGCAACGGCCGTCCGCGCCTTGCAGCACCGCCGCGTTGGCGCCGCCGAGCAGCGCCGCGTCGGAGACCGCCGCGAGCATCCCGCCGGCGAGGCGGACCCGGAAGGCGGTGCGGCGATCGAGCCGGCCGGTGGGGCCGGCCGGCACCGGGTCCAGCGTCTCGCCCATCAGGGCCGGCGCCGGGATCACCGCGACGCGCTCGAAGGTCTCGCCGTCGAAGGAACGCCACACCGCCATGGCGCGCGGCCACGGCGAGGCGACGACCGCGATGCGGGCCAGCACCGGCGCGGTGTCGGCCGGCAGGCCCGGCAGGTCGAGCACCGCGACGGCGGCCGGCCCGACCGGATCGGGCATCGGCGGGGCCTCGCGCGGCCGCGGCCGCAGCGGCAGGGCGAACACCTCCGGATCGATCGATCGCGCCGTCACGGCCCGCGCCGCGCCGTCGACGAGCTCGCCGATCTCGACGAGGCGGCGGCGGCCCGCGACCGTCAGGGCGACGACGTCGCCCGGCATCAGCGCCAGCCGCGACGGCGGCAGCGCGAAGCTCGCCCGCTCGCGGCCGGCCCACAGATCCTGGAGCCGGATCTCGGCCCGGCGCTCCGCCTCGGCCCGCTCGACGACGGCGGCGAGATCGGCGTGCAGCACCCGGGCGGCCCCGCCGACCATGCGGCGCGACTGCACGGCGGCGCGACGATAGTCGGCGGCGCCATCGGTGAAGCCGAGCGACACCGCGTGCGGCAGCTCGGTCTCCTGCGCCCGCACCAGGCGGACGGGGGCGCCGCGCTCGGGCAGCACCAGATCGTCCTCCGAGAGCTCCGCCACCGGCGCGCCGCCGCGGTGCCGGAACGCCAGGGTGGCGCCCTCGGCGACGGCGTCGAACGCATAGGCGGCGGCGAGCGGCTCCAGCGCGGCCCGCACCGTCATCGGCCGGTCGATCACATAGCCGTCGGGCCCCTCGCCGAGCCGGCCGCTGTCGCAGCCGGCGACGCCGGCATCGGCGAGCATCGCGGCGACGAAGCCATCGAGCGGAGCACCGCCCAGCCGGCCACAGAGCCAGTGCCCGGTCTCCCAGTTGGCGGCGTCGCTCCAGATGTCGGCGGCGGCCGGGAACACCGGCCACGGCCGCGCGTCCCAGGTCCACAGATGGATGGCCGCCGGATCGATCATGCGGCCGCCATAGAGCGGCGACACCGGGTTGTCGGCCTCGACGGCGCCGAGCGCGGGATCGAGGCGGGTCAGCACCGCTTCGAGGAAGCGGCGCTGCATCAGGTCGTCGCGGCGTCCGGTGGAGAACCACGGCCGGCCGCCGTCCGACGACTTGGGATCGGGAAAGATGCTCGGCTGGTTGGCGCCCTTGTCGACCGCCGGGCAGCCGACCTCGGTCAGCCAGATCGGCTTCGATCGCGGCACCCAGGCGGTCGGCGCCGCCAGCTCGACGCCACCCACCCGCTCGTGATGCGGACTGGACCAGAAGCTCCAGATGTCCTTCTGGCGGAACACCCACGGCTTGCCGAGCCCGTCGGTGATCGGGGTGCGGAGCTGAGCCGCGCGGGCGGTGGCGTTTGCGTAGAACCAGTCGAAGGCCTCGCCGGCGCGGAGATGGCGGGCGAGGTACGCACGATCGTGGATCGCGTCGGCGAGCCCGCGGTCCAGGTGGTCGGCGGTGTCGCGCCAGTCGGCGAGCGGCGCGTACCAGTCGATGCCGATGGTATCGATGGCGGGCGACGCCCACAGCGGATCGAGCGGAAAGCGCACCTCCGTGGCCGCGGCATCGACCACATGGACGCCGTACTCGGTCCAGTCGGCCGCGTAGGTGATGCGGGTGCCGGGACCGAGGATCGCCTTCACCTCGGCCGCGAGCGCCGCCAGCGCCGTGACGGCCGGATAGACGCCGGACGCGCTGCGCACCCGGGTGAGGCCGATCAGCTCCGAGCCGATCACGAAGGCATCGACGCCGCCGGCGGCCAGCGCGAGCTGGGCGTAGTGCAGCACCATGCGGCGATAGCGCCAGGCGCCCGGCGCCCCGGCCCCGAAGAAGGCATCGACCTGAGCGGCCGCCGCGGCGGTGCCGTCCGGCGAGCCGGGCCGTCCCGGCGCCGGATCGCAGGTGATGCGGCCGCGCCACGGATAGGCCGGCTGCGAGGCCGCGCCGGTCCACGGATCGGGACGGCCGTTGCCGGGCGGCAGGTCCATCATCACGAACGGGTAGAGCGTGACGGCGAGACCGCGCGCCTTCAGCTCGGCGATCAGCGCGCGCACGCTCGCGTCCGACGGCGTGCCGCCATAGGCCGGGCGGCCGTCGATCTCGGAGACGCGGGGCGCGGCGGCGCGCGTCAGGCCCGCCACCGACCAGGCGACCGGATGGGTGCGCTTGATGGCGGAATCGACCGCCGGCCGGACCTCGCAGACGCCGGCCCGCAGGTCGGTGCCGAACCAGGAGACCACCACGGCGACGCGAGCGACGTTCGGGCACACCGCCTGGAGATCGTCGAGCGCCGCCTCCACGTCGGCGGCCGCGGTCGCGACGTGCCGGTTCTCGGCCCCCCACTGGCTGCGCTCGATCTGGCGCACCACGGCGTCCGGCGCATAGCCGAACTCGGTCGCGCCCGGAATCAGGGTGACGGCGCGCACCATCCGCTCCAGCGCCCCGACCGGCCGCACCACCTCGAAGGCGAGCTGCGGGATGCGATTGCCGAAGCGGGCGAGCGGCAGCCGCTCGAACACCACATAGGCGAGACCGCGATAGGCCGGCGCGCCGGCGGCCCCCTGCTTGGCCACGATCAGCGGATCGGCGGCCTGCGCCTCGTCGCCCCGGTAGAGGCGGACCGCGAGGCCGGCGAGATCGAGCGGCGCGCCATCCGCCCAGATGCGGCCGATGCGGCCGATCGGGCCGGCGCAGACGCCCACCGCGAGATTGGCGAAGTAGCTGTAGGTGGTGGTCGTGGTGCCGCCGCCGCCTCCGCCCATGCCCTTGCCGCCGCCCTCCTCGGGCGTCGTCGTGGTGGTCGCCACCTCCTCGATCGGGGTCGCCCAGATCACCTGGCCGGCCAGGCGAGCGCGGCCGTAGACGCGCGGGATCGGGGCCCCCTCGGTCGACGCCATCACGTCGAGATCGGCGAGGCGCGGTCCCTCGCGGGTGCGCTCGGCGCCGTCGCCGACGAGCGCCCGGTCGAGGGCGCCGCCGACCAGGGCGCCGGCGAGCCGCCCGGCGATCGCCCCGAGGGGGCCGAACAGGGCGCCGCCGAGCAGGCCGCCGGCGGTGGAGAAGACGAGCGACGCCATGGGAAAGCCTCGAGTCGACGGCCGATGTCGGAGCTGGCGTGGCGGACGTGATCAGGCGATCACGTCCGGGAACGCGAAGGTGCCGGCGATGCGGCGGCGCCACCAGGGCGCGATCACCACCTCGGCGACGCGCGCGCCGTCGTGCGCATGCACCATCAGGTCGGGTGCCGTGACGATGGCGGCATGCTTGGCCGGCAGGCCGGCGCGCCAGCGGAACAGCAGCACGTCGCCGGGCCGCGCCGTGTCCGGCGCGATCGTGATCAGATGGCGCCCCGCGGCGGCGAGCAGCGTGTCGCGCCCGGTCGCCTCGGCCCAGTCCGGCGTGTAGGCGGGCAATGGCTCCGGCTCGTCGCCGTGCAGCGCCCGCCAGACGCCGCGCACGAGGCCGAGGCAGTCGCAGCCGACGCCCTTCACCGACGCCTGATGCCGGTAGGGCGTGCCGATCCAGCTCCGCGCCTCGGCCACGATCGTCGCGCGCTCGATCACCATGGCGTCCTCACGGATGGCCGATCACATAGTCGTTGCCGGGAATGTGTGGGAAGCCGCGGAAGCGCGCCGTGTTGGCGAAGCGGTCGCGGCAGGTGGCGAAGCTCTTGTCGCAGCCGGCCGTGACCGTGAAGGCGTCGCCCGGCGCGATCGGCTCGGGCATCGCCCGCCACAGCGCCAGCGTCACGCCGTCCGCCGCGGCGGTGTGGATCTTCACCTCGCTAGCAAGGCCCGCATTGGCGCCGCCGGTGAAGAGGAGCCGCCCGCCGGTGAGCCAGCCGTCGGCAAAGCCGTCGCAGCCCGTCACCCGCAGCACCGAGGTGCCGACGAGCGCCGCCACGGTGCCGCTCGCCCGCCGGGACGGCGCCGTGAGATCGACGCCGCAGCGCGCGTCGCCGAGATCGGCATCGCAGGCCGCCGTGTAGAGCCGCCCGCTCTCCTGGGCGAGCCGATCGGCGAGCGAGCGCAGCTCCGCCGTGAAGGCGGCGCCCTCGCGCCGCACCTCGCCGACCGTCGCGGTGGCGACGAGCACGCGCAGGGCCGGCTCGCTCCAGTCGACCAGCCAGGTCTCCACCGCGGCGCCGTCGAAGCGGCCGGCCGCGAGATCGGCGTCGGTCAGGCTGTCGTCGGCGAGCGCGCCCGACACCTCGGCGCCGTCGACCTGGAAGCCGAAGCGGCTCGTCGCCTCCGAGGCATCGAGCCCGGTGCCGGCGCGGCACACGGTGCCGTCGAGCCTCACGTCCTCGTCGTGATCGGTGAAGCCGAGCACGACGCCGTCACGCCGGCGCAGCACGAAGCAGCGGCACAGCGTGGTGACGCCCGCATCGAGCCGCGCCTGAAGGGCGGGCGGAACCTGTCGCATGAGATCGCTCCCGTCACATCGACCCCGCCGTCACGGCCGGATCTCGATCAGCGGAATCTTGGGGATGGCGCCCGCCTCGAAGGCCGACAGATCGACCTCCAGGTAATCGGTGTCGAAGCGCACCGGCACGTCGAACAGGAATCCCGCGGTGACGACGGCGCCGGGCGGCGGCTGGTGGCCGGCCAGGAACGTCACGCGGCCGCGGGTGACATCGCAGACGAAATGGGTGCCGGCGGTGCGCTCGACGCCGCCGACCGCGACCCGCACGCTGCCGGCCACCGGCTTGCCGATCGGTCGGCGATACGGCGCGTGAACGCCGCCGTAGAGCTTGACGAGATCGAAATCCGCCGTGGTGCCGTCGCCGATGCCGATCTGCTGATCGACCGGCCGCGGTGCCGCGACGCCCGGCGGCGCCGAGGAGTGATCGAGCCGATCGCGCCAGCGGAAGCCGTGCAGGCGGCCGCGGCGCTCCTCGAAGAACGCCACCACGACGGCGAGCGCCGCGAAGCTGCGCACCCCGTAGCCGGCATCCCAGCGGCGGCGCGCATGCGCCCAGCGGGCGTTGCGCTCCTCGCGGCCGGAGGCGAGCGTGACGATCTCGGTGCGGCGCTCGGGACCGCCGGCGCTCTTCAGCGCGACGTCGAGCGGAAACAGGACCTCGTGGAAAGCCGCCATGGCGATGCCCGATCGGATGCGACGTGATCACAGGCCGCGACGGCCGCGCGCCACCGCGCGGGCGATCTGGCCGGTGAGATAGACCTCGGAGGCGCGGAAGCTCGCGGCGTCCTGCGCCGTGATGTTGACGGTGACGCGAACGGCCGCCTCGCCAGTGCCGCCCGCGATGCCGAGGCGGCCGTCGGCGCCGCGCGCGAGCGGCACGATCGCCTCGGGGCCGGCCTCGCCGGCGAGCCCGAGCCCGCCGGCGGCGAGCGGGAACCAGGTCGGCGCCCCGATGACGCCGCCGGTGGCGAACGGCGTGACGGTCGGCATCCCGCCCGCCCCCGGGCCGGAGGCGCCGCCGAGCAGGCCACCGAGCAGGCTCTGAAGTCCCCCGGCGAGGCCGTTGCCGAGCGGCGTGAGCGCTGCCTTCAAGGCCATGTCGGAGAGCCGCAGCACCAGCGACTTGAGCACGTCGTCGAGCTGGCGGCCGCCCACGACCGCGCCGGTCAGCGCCCGGCTCATGGTGCGCGAGAAGGCATCGGCTTCGAGCCGCAGATCGAGCAGCCGCCCTGACAGCGCCTCCGCCCTGCGCTCGGTCTCGTCGAAGCTGGCGGTGAGGCCGCCGGGATCGCCGGGATCAACCATCGGGATATCTCCTCATCAGATCCGCGAAGGCGGCGCGGCCGAGCGGCGCCGCGACGCCGATGCCGCGGGCGCGCAATGCCAGCGCCAGCTCGCGCGGCGTCATCCGCCAGAACGCATCGGGTGCGAGCCGCAGGACGCCGAGGCCGATGCCGATCGCCTCGTTCCAGGGAAACGGCGAGACGGCGGCAGCGCGCGCCGTCACCGTGCGTCCTGCGGCGCCCGAGGGCGTTGCAGGCCCGGCGCCGCCGTCGTGATCACGTCGTCGTTCCCGAACGTCGCGGCGAGCAGATCGGCGGCGATGCGCACGAACCCGATGGCGCCGCCCGGTGTCGCCATCGCGGCGACCTCCTCGTCACTGACGCGCTCGCCGGCTCCGCGCAGCCCGGCGGCGACGATGCGCAGGACATCGGCCGCCTTCAGGCGTCCGCCGGAGAAGCGTTCGGCGAGCGCCACCAGATCATCGGCCGCAAACGCCGCCTCCAGCTCGGCGAGCGCGCCGAGCGTCAGCACGAGACGCCGGTGCGTGCCGCCGATCTCCGCCTCGATTTCGCCACGATATGGATTGGGCATCACGCCTCCTGATCAGTTCATGCGCCGTGTCCGGCGCGCCGATGCGACCCTTCGGCGGTCTCCTGCCACCGTCGCCGCACGCACCGCACGTCGTGGAACATTGACAAAGCGTCGCTCGGATGGTCTGCCAGGGATGGGGACTGGGGAGATACCGATGCAGATCATCACACGCTGCGCGCATCCTGATCCGGCCGCCGGCACGGACATGCTGTTTCGTCACGTCGCGCCAGTCATGACGACGTGCCCCACGGCACCGCGACGCATGATCGCGAACACGTCGCCCCTCTCCTCTGGCAGAAGAGGCTGATCGCGGGCCGCGAACGGATGCCCGCGACCCGACGGTCGGCAGACCCGCTGCCGATTCACCTGGACATCTGCTGCGACGCAGGAGCCGCGCGCCGACATGGGCGCGTGCATCGAAGGCCGGCGTCACCGCGTCCATCACAGCCCCGCTGCACCGGCCTCGCGGCGCCACCGTGCCCGCGCGCCGCAATCCTTGACCCATCGACACGCGCCGCCCGTCGCGGCGACGACCGCCGGGACCGCGACCTCCGTGGCCACAATGGCCGCGGTGCGCGACGCCCTGCCGGCTGCCGTCTCGGCGCGAGAGGAGACGAACGATGATCGCCTCGCTGTTCGCCGTCGCGCACCGCACGCATGCGGTGGCGCGTTCCGACGCGGCCCACCGGCTCGCCCGCAATCCCATGGTGCGTTACGCCCTGCTCGGCATTGTCGCGGCCGTTCTGGTGATGGCGATGCTGGTGCCGGTCGGCACCGCCGTGATCGAAGGATGGTCGCGGCGCGACGTCGAGCTGCGCTCCCGCCTGCTGTTCCGCTCGATCCGCGATCAGATCGCCGCCACCCGCATGCGTGCCGACGCCACCGGCCTCGCCCCGCTGTTCGACCGCATCGCCGAGGACGAGCGCATCCTGGCACTCGGCATCTGCAACGACACCGGCGCGCTCGTCCACGCGACGCGGCAGATGCCGCGCAGCGTCACCTGCCGCGCCCTCGCGCTCGGCGAATCAGACGCCTTCACGACGCTCACGGACGAAAATCGCCGCATCCATGTCGGCGCCTTCCGGCTCGCGGCCGAGGCGGGCGGCGGCCATCTCCTGGTGCTGCACGATCTCGCCTTCGCGGACGCCCGCGTGCGCACCGCGCGGCTCTACACCGTCCTGTCGGTGGCCGCGGTCGCCGGCGGCGTCGGGCTGCTGGCGGTCGGCATGGCGCTGGCGTTGGTGCGGAGCTGGACACGCTCGATGCGCGAGGTGGTGTCGGAGGCACGGCACGGACGCCTGATCGACTGCACCAAGGGCCGCGACATGCCCGCCGGCCGCGAGATCGCCGCGCTGATCGACGACTTGCGCGGCGAGAAGGCCGGCGCCGAGGGCATCCATGTCGAGTGGTCGCCCAAGATGCTGCATCGCCTGCTCGACGAGGAGCTGCCGGACGCCGAGGTTCTGGTGGTCTCCAACCGCGAGCCCTACATCCACAACCGCACCGATGCCGGCATCACGCTCCAGACGCCCGCGAGCGGCCTCGTCGCGGCGCTCGAGCCGGTGATGCGCGCCTGCGGCGGAACCTGGATCGCCCACGGCAGCGGCTCGGCCGATCGCGAGACAGTGGACGCGCACGATCGCGTCCGCGTGCCGCCCGCCGACCCCGCCTATGCGCTGCGCCGCGTCTGGCTCTCCGAGGCGGAGCAGGACGGCTACTATTACGGCTTCGCCAATGAGGGGCTGTGGCCGCTCTGTCACATCGCCTTCGTGCGCCCCACCTTCCGCGAGCAGGATTGGCAGCAGTACCAGGCCGTCAACGCCCGCTTCGCCGACAGCGTGGTCGAGGAGGCCGGCCGCGACGATCCGATCGTGCTGGTGCAGGACTATCACTTCGCCCTGCTGCCGCGGATGATTCGCGAGCGGCTGCCGCGCGCCACCGTGGTGACGTTCTGGCACATCCCGTGGCCGAACGCCGAGACCTTCGGCATCTGCCCGTGGCGCGACGAGATCATCGACGGGCTGCTCGGCAGCACCATCCTGGGCTTTCACACCCGCTTCCACTGCAACAACTTCCTGGAGGCGACCGACCGCTTCATGGAGAGCCGCATCGACCGCGAGCACGGCTCGATCACCCTGGGTGGTCACGAGACCATGATCCGCTCCTATCCGATCTCCATCGAGTGGCCGCCCGCCGCCCTCGCCGGCCAGGCCCCGCCCGAGCAGTGCCGTGCCGCCGTGGTGGCGCGCTACGGCCTGCCGGCCGACGCCCGCATCGCGGTCGGGGTCGAGCGCTTCGACTACACCAAGGGCATCCTCGATCGCGTCGCCGCCATCGACGATCTCCTCACCCGCAGCCCGGACCTCAAGGGCAAGCTCGTCTACATCCAGGCCGCCTCGCCCACCCGCAGCAAGCTCGGCGCCTACAGCGCCTTGCAGGACGAGACGGTGCGGCTCGCCGGCGAGATCAACGCCCGCCACGGCGGCGACGGCTGGTCGCCGATCGTGCTGTCGATCCGCCACCACGAGCCGCACGAGGTGTTCGAGCTGTTCCGCGCCGCCGACACCTGCATCGTGTCGAGCCTGCACGACGGCATGAACCTGGTGGCCAAGGAGTTCGTCGCCTCGCGCGACGACGAGCACGGCGTGCTGATCCTGTCGGGCTTCGCGGGCGCCTCACGTGAGCTGTCGGAGGCGCTGATCGTCAATCCCTACGACACCCGCAGCATGGCGGCCGCCATCGAGCGGGCGCTGGGCATGCCGGCGGCCGAGCAGCGCGAGCGGATGCGGCTGATGCGCGATCAGGTGCGCCAGCGCAACGTCTATCGCTGGGCCGCCCAGATGCTGCTCGACGCCGCGCGGCTGCGCAAGCGCGAGCGCATCGTGACCGCATCGGAGTCGTGACGCGCCGCTCTCATACTGTTTTCGGGTGATCGGTTCGCCGTCGTTCCGGGGCGCCGCACCCGGATCGGCGCTTCGCGCCGTCCGGGCGCAGGCTCCGCGGCGAGCCCGGAATCCAGCGGTAAACTCGGAGCTCTCGGCTGAATTCCGGACAGCCGCTTCGCGGCTTCCGGAATGACCACCGAATTGATCAGCCGGATCTCGTGTCAGCGGTCGAGCGTCCGCATCACGCGGAAGCCCACGATGGCGCTGCGGTCGCCGGTGCCCAGCATGGTGCGGTAGGCGGCGCGCAGCCGGCGCTGGTCGTCGACCCACGAGCCGCCGCGCAGCACCCGCCGGGTGCAGTCGCCGTCGCGCCGTGCCACCGCGGCCGAGGCCGGCGCGCCCGCATGGCTGTCGGACCAGCAATCCGCCGTCCACTCGGCGAGGTTGCCGTGCATGTCGAAGAGGCCGAAGGCGTTCGGCGCCAGCCGGCCGACCGGCCCCGCGTGCACGAAGCCGTCGCGGCACGGGAAGATCAGCGACGGACCGTGCGCCGCCAGCGCGCTGCGCAGCGACAGGTCGGCGCCGTTGCCGTAGCCGCACATCGCCGTCTGGTCGTCGCCGAAGTGATAGCGTGACGCCGGGCCCGGGCGGCTCTCGCCGCGCAGCGCATATTCCCACTCGGCCTCGCTGGGCAGCCGGTAGTCGTGCCCGGTCTTGCGCGAGAGCCAGTCCACATAGGCGTCGGCGTCGCGCCACGACACGCAGGCCACGGGGTGGGTGCTCGTCTGCGGATAGCCGGGATTGCGCCAGTCGCGCCCTGCCCGCTCCTCGACGAGACCGTTCTCGTAGGTGTAGCAGCGGCCGCTGGTGTCGTGGCCGGTCTCCGCCACGAAGGCGGCGAACTCCCCCACCGTCACCTCGAAGCGGCCCATCGCAAAGGCGCGCGGCACCACCACGGGGTGCTGCGGCCCTTCGTTGGCGATGCGCAGCGGCTCGTGGTCGGGCGACCCCATGGTGAAGGCGCCGGCCGGCAGCACCACCATCGCGGGGCAGCTCTCGCAATCGCGCAGAACCTCGCCGATCCGCGGTTCCGCCTCGCCGGTCCCGCTCCGCGGCGCGGGCCGAGGCGGCACCGGCGGAGGCGGCGCGGGCTGAGACGGCGCGGTGCGCGGCTCCGCCGGCGCGGCCGGTGCCGCGTCCGCCAGATACACGTCGGGACCGAGGAGCTGATCGTCATAGGCCGGCACCTGCTCGTGGCCGACCGCACGGGCGAGCGCCACCACCTTTCGGCGGGTCTGCGTCGCCACCGCCTTCAGGTCCAGCCCCGGCGTCGCCAACGTCTCGGCGAACACCCGGGTGAACACCGAGTTCGGATGCGGATCGTCGGGGCCGAGACGATCGAGCGCCGCCTGGCCGAAGCCGGCCGCGTAGATCGCGAACAGCCCGTGCGGCGGCGTGCTCTGGGCCAGCCCGCGGGCGCTCCCGAGAGCGCGGCGGTCGCTGCCCTGCAGGGGATTGTCGCGGCAGGCGTCGAGCACCAGCACGGCGACGCGGGCGCCGGCCGCGGCCAGCCGCTCGACCAGCGCCGCCTCGGCGAGCGCATGCTCGGCGAGCCGCGCCTCCTCGCCGCGTCCGGCGGCCCGCGGCTCCGGGATGTCGGACGGCAGCAGATAGTTGGCCCCGCCGAGCGCCACCCCGTGGCCGGCGAAGTACACGAAGGCGATGTCGTCGCGGCCGAGCCGCGCCGCCACATCGGACAGCCGATCGATCATGGCGCGGCGGTCGAGGTTCTCGCCGTAGACCACCGCGAAGCCGAGCCCCGCGAGAGTGTCGCGCATCAGCCGGGCGTCGCGCACGGCGTTGCGGAGCTGCCGCTCCGGCCCGAGATGAGCGTAGATGTCGTTGCCGATCACCAGGGCGTATCGGCCCTCGGCGGCCGCGGGCGGGACGTGTGCGAGCAGCGCCGCCAGCCCCAGCGTGACGGCGACGACGAGGCCCGCGAGCGCGCCGGCACCGCGCCTCCGCCGTATGCTCGGAGAGGCACCCCGCGGCGCGGCAACCCGCGGTAACCCGTGCCGAACAAGGGGGCATGTCATGCCGGTCACTTCCCGAACGCCAATCTCCGCTCGCCCCGCACGGTCCGGCGGTGTACCCGGGCGAGCCTGCCAAGACTTTGGTGGATCGCCTCGCCTCTGCAACTCCGTAGGCACGCGGAGGATGGCGCTCAAGGGGCGGCCGGGCCGGAGCGACCGCCTGCCGACGCCTCGTCCGAAAGCATAGCCGAAGTCGATATCAGTATAACAGCGGATCGCCCGCTTAAGAACGGGTTAACTCGCGACCCATCCTAATGCGCGAAGAAGATACGTTCTGTTCGCGATGATTGAGCGAGATGCCGCATGAGTGATGACACCGCCGTGAGTGCACGCATCGCGTTCGTCCAGATCGATGACGAGACTCGGTCTCTCCTTCGAAGCCTCCGTCCTGTGATCGCAGAGCACCTGCCCGGAATTCTCGACGACTTCTATCGGCAGGTCGTCAGGTTCCCCGAAACACACCGGATGTTCTCCGATCCGCATCACATCCAGCACGCCAAGACCAAGCAGCTCGCCCACTGGGACACGATCGCGGCGGCGGAGTTCAGCGACGCCTACGTGTCGTCGGTCCGGCGCATCGGCGAGGCGCACAGCCGGCTCGGGCTCGAACCGCGCTGGTATATCGGCGGCTACAGCTTCGTCATGGTGCGCCTCGTCGAGGTGATCGAGCGCCAGATCGGCGTCGGCTGGCGCGGTGGCGGCGCGGCGGCGACCCGCAAGGCCAAGCTGCTCGGCGCCCTGTGCAAGGCCGCGATGCTCGACATGGACTTCGCCATCTCGGTCTATCTCGACGCCAGCCGGCGCGAGAAGGAGCAGGCGCTCGCCCGCATCGCCGGCGCCTTCGAGGCCGACATCGGCGGCATCGTCGAGACGGTGTCGCGCACCGCCGGCGATCTCGCCGGGGCGGCCCAGTCGCTCGAACGCACCGCCACCAGCACCCAGGGCCTGGCCCGCACCGTGGCGCACGGCTCCGAGGAGGCCTCCACCAATGTCGACTCGGTCGCCGCCGCCGCCGAGGAGCTGTCGTGCTCGGTGCAGGAGATCGGCCGCCAGGTCGAGAGCTCCAACCGCATCGCGGCCGAGGCGGTCGCACAGGCGGCCCGCACCGACCAGCGGATCGCGGCCCTGTCGCAGGCGGCCGCCAGCATCGGCGACGTCGTCAAGCTGATCAACACGGTGGCGAGCCAGACCAATCTGCTGGCGCTCAACGCCACCATCGAGGCGGCGCGCGCCGGGGAGGCCGGCAAGGGCTTCGCGGTCGTCGCCCACGAGGTGAAGGCGCTGGCCGCTCAGACCGCCGAGGCGACCGAGCAGATCGGCGCCCACGTCTCCGGCATGCAGGCGGCGACCGCCGACTCGGTGGCCGCCATCAAGGAGATCGGCACCACCATCGAGCGCATCTCGGAGATCGTCGGCGCGATCGCGGCGGCGGCCGAGCAGCAGGGCGGCGCCACGCGCGAGATCGCCCGCAACATCCAGCAGGCCGCCGCCGGCGCCAGCCAGGTCGCCGTCACCATCGCCGAGGTCGATGCCCGCGCGGTCGAGACCGGCAATGCTTCCGCGGCCGTCAGCGACGCCTCGCAGTCGCTCGCCGGCGAGAGCGAGCGCCTCAGAGCCGCGGCCTCCCGCTTCGTCGCCACTGTGCGGGCGAGCTGACGCGACGTCGCGTCGGTGCCGCCCACCACCGGACCCGCGCGGGACGCGCGGGTGCCGCAACCACGCCGTGCGGTTGACTCACCGACACGAGGCTTCTCTATGGTCGGCGGCCGGCTGCGGCCCCGCGACTCGCGATCTCGCGAGTCGCGGTGTCGGGATTCGCTGCGTCGCGCCTCCCGCACCGCGGCCGCCTGGACTACTGGAGGACTCGATGTCTCGACTGAAGGTGGCGCTCCTGCTCGCGGGCAGCGCCGTGTTTGCGTCCGTTCCCGCCGCGGCCCAGCCGCTCGTCAATGTCGGCACGCTCGCCTGCCAGGTCTCCCCGACCATCGGCATGGTGGTCGGCTCGACCCAGCAGGCGCATTGCGTGTTCAAGCCGTATCGCGGCCGCAAGCAGACCGCCTATGTGGGCGCCGTCTCGCGCGTCGGCCTCGATGTCGGCGTCAGCCAGGGCGGCCCGATCGTGTGGTCGGTTTGGGCGCCGACGCCGCGCCTGCCGCGCCGCGCCCTCGCCGGCAGCTACACCGGCGCCAGCAGCTCGCTCGCCGTCGGCATCGGGCTGGGCAGCAACGTCCTGGTCGGCGGCCCCTATCGCTCGATCACCTTGCAGCCGGCGATGCTGCAAAACTATGTCGGCGTCAACGTCGCGCTCGGTGTGTCCGGCCTGACGCTGCGGTAAGGCTGCGGCCCCGACCCGATCGCCGCGGCGCCCGCGCCGCGGCTCTCGTCACACCGCCGCGAAGGCGAGCGCGCCGGCCGACTCGAGCGCCAGCTCCCAGGTGACCTCACCGTCGTGCTCGCCAGCGAACTCGAGGCTGGTGATCTGGAACGGTCCGGTCATGGTGCCGAAGTCCGGAATCACGAGCTGACAGCTCCGCACCGCGCCGTCGAAGAACATCTGACGCAGCAACGCATCGGACGCCGCGTCCTTGAACAGGCCGCGCCCCGCCACCGCGGCGCGCTTGACGCCGGCGCCGTCGAGGAGCTCGCGCCAGCGATCGGCCGACTCGGCATGCGTGATGTCGACCGTCTCGGCATTGAAGGCGAGTCGGCGCGAGCGCATCCCCGCCACCGTGACGAAGCCGGTGCCGTCATGCACCTTGAGCAGCAGGTCCTTGCCTTTCTGGGCGGCCATCTCGTCGTCCTCCGATGATGCGGGCAGCGGGTGGGCTCACGCCGGCTCGGTGACGGCGCGGAAGCGCACCAGGGCGTGATAGGTGCGGCCGTCGCTCTCGCGCCGCACGTCGGCGAGCGCGAAGCGCAGGTTGACGAGGCGGTGGCCGGCGAGCGTCAGCGGCGCGTCGTCGAGCGCCTGGAGCAGTGCGCCGGCGATCAGATGCGCCTCGCGGTGGCCGCCCTGGTTCGACCAGGCGTGCAGGGTGAGCTGATGCTCCTCGCCGCCGTCGTCGCCCGGCGCATGGGCGGTGCTGCGCGCCTCGCCGAGCGTCACATACGGATGGGCGACGTGGCGCGGCGGCTCGTCGTAGACGCGGGCGCCGCCGAGCAGCGCCACGAGGGCGCCGTCGGCCACGAGAGCGGAGCGGACGGCGCTGCGCAGCGCCGCGGCGGCGGTGGTCATGTCGGCGTCTCCGGTGGGCGGATATCAGACGATGCGCTCCTCGGCATCGACCACGACGAAGCGGCCGGCCGGATCGAGGCCGCGCAGCGCGACGATGCGGAACAGGCGGTCTCCGAGGCGCAGCCGGTGCCGCAGCGTGATCACCGGCCCGGCCCGCAGCACGATCCGGTGGCTGACCACGGCCGCCGCCATATCGGCGGCGACGTCGTCGCGCCCGGCGCGGGGCTCGATGGCGGCCCACACGGTGGCGACCGCGACGTGGCTGCGGACGACACCGCCGGCGCCGTCCGCGGTCTCGGCCGGCGCCTCGATCACCAGGCGGCAGCGCAGGCGTCCGGGATCGGGCGTCATGGCGCCAGCACCCGATAGGACGCGATCAGGGCGGCGACCGCCGGCGGCGGGCCGGCCGCCGCATCGACGCCGCGCGCCTCGTAGAAATGTGCGAGCCACAGCCGCACCGCCTGGACGAGCGGGGCCGGCACGTCGGCGGCGGCGCCGTAGCCGACCGTGACATCGAGCGCGATGCCGGCGACGCGCAGGCCCGGCGCCGGCAGCGTGCCCGGTGCGGCCGCGATGACGCCCGGTGCGGCGGCGGTGTCGAGCGCGAAGGCGCCGACCGGGATCGGACGCGGCATCCCGTCGGCATCGTGGATGCGCGCCGCCACCAGCGTGCGCAACGGCGCCGGCAGCACCCGGATGCGGCCACCGGCCGGCCAGGCGTCGCGGACGATCCGCCAGGTCTGGGTGATCAAGGCGCGGCGGGTCGCGGTCTCGACCAGCCGGCGCGCCGCCGCGATCAGCGCGGCGATCAGCGCGTCGTCGTCGTCGTGATCGACGCGCAGGAACTGCTTCGCCTCGACGAGCGACAGCGGCTCGGCCGCCGGCGCCACGAGAAGCATGGAGGACATCGCGATCTCCGCTCGGTTGACAATCCTGTGACGCTGCGGCTTGTCGCGCGGATGCGCCGTCTCCTCGCCGCCGCCCTCTCGGCCGTCCAAATCGTGCCGGCCGGTCTTGCGACCGTTGCGGCCGCCCTCGCCTCGTGGCCGGGGCCGGCCGCTGCCCTGGTGGGCGACAGCCCGGCGGCGGCGCCGGCGCTCGCGCGCCACGTCGTGCTGATCGTCGGCTCGCGCGGCAGCTCCTGCACCGGCACCGTGCTGGCGCCGACGCTGGTGCTCACCGCGGCGCACTGCGTGCAGCCCGGCGCCGACTACAAGCTGGTCAGCTTCGATGCGGCGCGCCGGCCGACGCTGCTCGACGTCGCCGCGGTGCTGCGCCATCCCGGCTTCGACATGGCGGCCCTGCTCGGCCATCGCGCCACCGCCGACGTGGCGCTGCTGCACGCGACGGCGCCGCTGCCGGCACCCTTCGTGGCCGCGCCTCTCGGCCGCACCGATGCGATCGCGGTGGGCGATCCGGTCACCGTCGTCGGGCTCGGCGTCGCGGTGCGCGGCGACGGCCGCAGCGGCGGCACCGCCCGCATGGCGACGCTTGCCGCCACCGGCCGGCCCGGCTCGCTCCAGCTACGGCTCGTCGATCCGGCCGCCGGGGGCGAGCGGCCGGGCCGCGGCGCCTGCACCGGCGATTCGGGCGCACCGGCCTTCCGGGACGAGAACGGCCGCGCCGCCGTCGCGGGAGTCGTGAGCTGGTCGACCGGGCCGAAGCTCGCAGCGGGCTGCGGCGGGCTCACCGGCGTGACGCCGCTCGTCCGCTACCGCGCCTGGATCGTGGATTCGGCGCAACGCCTCGGCGTCGCGCTGTCGCCTTAAGAGCATTGTCCGGCGAAGTGGACCCGGTTCGCCGTGGAAAATGCGATCACGCAAGGACTTCTGGAGCGGAACACGATCCAATTGGATCGGATTCCGCTCCAGCGGCATCGGAGTGCCGCCGTGGTGGTTCGGGGGGCGCAATCCCGTTGCGCCCGACGGAACCGGCACCCGGGCGATGCGTTGGGGTCCTGGCCACACTCGCTCCACATGCCGGCGCCCTGTCCGTCATGCCACTCCGTCCCGCCACAGGTCCCGAGTCCAACGCCGTCCGGATGATGACATCGAGCCCAGACTCCGCGCGCCCTCGCCGGCAGGACGACCTCTTGCGCCAGCTCATCGATGCCCTTCCCGAGCAGGCGATCGCCATCCTGGATGTCGGCGGCGTGGTGACCGGGTGGAACGCGGGCGCCGCCCGCCAGTCGGGTCTCCCATCGGGCGCCGCGCAGGGACTTCTTTTCGCTCGACTGTTCCCCCCCGAGGAACGCCAGGAGGGCCTGCCCGAGCGGCTGCTGGAGGAGGCGCGGCGCACCGGCCAGGCGGCCGCCGAGAGCTGGCGTCTCCACCCGCATGGCCGCCGCTTTCGTGCGACCACCCGGGTGCGCGCGCTGGCGGACGACGCCGGCCGGCCGATCGGCTTCGCGGTCGTCACCCTCGATCACGTCGGACGCGACCACACCGGACACGAGCGCGCCGCACACGACGGAACCGAGACGACGACGGACACCAGCGAGCGCAGCTATCGGCTGCTGCTCGACAGCATCTCGGACCACGCCATCTACATGCTCGATCCGAGCGGCAGCGTCACGCACTGGAATGCCGGCGCCGAGCGGCTGAAGGGCTGGACCGAGGCGGAGATTCTAGGCCACCACTTCTCCCGCTTCTACACCCGCGAGGATCGCCTCGCCGGCCTGCCGGTGCGGGTCCTCGATACGGCGACGCGCGAGGGCCGCTACGAGGCCGAGGGCTGGCGTGTCCGCAAGGACGGCAGCCGGTTCTGGGCCTTGGTGGTGGTGCAGCCGGTGCGCGACACCGACGGCACGCTGGTCGGCTTCGCCAAGATCACCCGCGACGTCACCGAGCGGCGCGCCGCCCAGGAGGCGCTGCGCGAGAGCGAGCGGCAGTTCCGTCTGCTGGTCAAGGGCGTCTCCGACTACGCCCTGTTCATGCTCGATCCCAACGGCATCGTCACCAACTGGAACACCGGGGCGGAGGCGATCAAGGGCTATCGGTCCGACGAGATCGTCGGCCAGCACTTCTCGCGCTTCTACACCGATCCGGAGCGCGCCGCCGGCCTGCCGGCCCGCGCCCTCCAGACCGCCGCGGCCGAGGGCCGCTACGAGGCGGAGGGCTGGCGGGTGCGCCGCGACGGCCGGCTGTTCTGGGCCCATGTGGTGATCGATCCGATCCACGACGAGAGCGGCACGCTGATCGGCTTCGCCAAGATCACCCGCGACATCACCGAGCGGCGCGAGGCCCAGAAGGCGTTGCAGCAGGCCGAGGCGAAGCGCGCCCGCGCCCACAAGATGGAGGCGCTCGGCCAGCTCACCGGCGGCGTCGCCCACGACTTCAACAATCTGCTGATGATCGTCGGCGGCCATCTGAAGACCCTGCACCGGATCGCCGAGGGCGACCCCAAGGCCATGCGGGCCGTCGAGGCGATCACCCTGGCGACCCGGCGCGGCGAGGCGCTCACCCGCCAGCTCCTCACCTTCTCGCGCCGCCAGACGCTCAATCCGGTGACCATCCGGCTGGACGATCATCTCGACGGCTTCCGCACCATGCTGGAAAGCTCGGTCGGCGGCGCCGCGATGCTCGCCATCGACGTCGGGCGCGAGGTGTGGCCGGTCCGGGTCGATGTCAGCGAGCTGGAGCTGGCGCTGGTGAACCTCGCGGTCAACGCCCGCGACGCCATGCCGGACGGCGGCATGATCACGATCGTCTGCGAGAATGTGCAGACGGCGCCGGGTGACGGCCCGACGCTCGCCGGGGCCTTCGTGGCGCTGTCGGTCACCGACACCGGCACCGGGATCGCGCCCGACATCCTGCCCAAGGTGTTCGATCCCTTCTTCACCACCAAGCAGGCCCAGCAGGGCACCGGGCTCGGCCTGTCGCAGGTGCACGGCTTCGCCCACCAGTCGGGCGGCACCGTCACGGTGGACAGCCGGCTCGGCGCCGGCACCACGGTGACCATCTATCTGCCGCGCTCCCACGACGCGCCGGAAGCCCGTGAGCCGGCGCGCGCCGCGCATCATGTCCAGGGCACCGTGCTTCTGGTCGAGGACAATCCAGAGGTCGCCGAGATCAGCGCCGCCATGCTGGCCGAGCTCGGCTATCTGGTCGAGACGGCGAGCAACGCCGCCGGCGCGCTGGACGCGACGGCGCGCCGGGAGTTCGCGCTCGTGGTCAGCGACGTGGTGATGGCGGGCGACATGGACGGCTTCGCGCTCGCCCGCGCGCTGCGCGACCGGCGCCCCGGGCTGCCGCTCCTCCTGGTCACCGGCTACAGCGAAGCGGCGGCTCGCGCCGATGCCGAGTTCACGCTGCTACGCAAGCCGTTCGATCTCGCCGAGCTGAACCGCGCGGTGGCGACGGCAGTCCGGCGGGCGCGCGGCGACGCTTCAAATCTGGTGCGGCTCGACGAGGCCCGCCGCGGCCGCCGCGACGAGGAAATGTAGCGCCCTGCCGCCGGCCGACCTCGTGCCGGACGCGATCCGGCCGATCAATTCGGCGGTCATTCCGGAAGCCGCGAAGCGGCTGTCCGGAATCCAGCCGAGCGTTCGAAGTGTGCCGCGGGGTTCCGGGTTCGCGGCGCCCGGACGGCGCGAAGCGCCGATCCGGGTGCCACGCCCCGGAACGACAGCGAACTGCTCCCCGGAAGCACGATCACAGAGTCCGCACCCGCGGGGCGCCGCGGTGCCCGCTCATCAGCGCGGTCACGGCCCACACGAGGGCGTCGAGGCGATCCGGCGAGCGGCCGGACGACAGGCCGTCGAGACCGAAGTCGCACATCTCGTCTTCGAGCGCCGGGAAGGCGCCGACATGCTTCACCCGGCCCTGCTCGTAGAGGGCCGCCACCGGCTCGGCCCGCAGCCATTTTCCCCGGGTGGCGTGAACGGCCGTCACCGGCACCGTCGGATCGACCTCGCGCAGCACCGTCTTCACCATCTCGCCGCCCATGTTGGTCTCCGCCACCACGGCATCGCCGTCGAGGCGGCGCAGCAGCGCGACGGCGCGCGCCGCCCAGGCGGCCGGGGTGAGCCCCGCCGCCGTCGCATCTTCCAGCACATGGACGATGCCGCTCGCGTCGCGGCCGGCCGCCACGATCCCGCACGCATCGGCACCGCGGCGCGACGAGCCCGGCGGATCGAGCCCGACCACGATGCGGCCGAGCGGCGGCGCCGCCCGCGCGCGGCAGCGCTCCAGCAGATCACGCGACCACAGCGCGTCGGGCCGATCCTCGATCAGCTCGCCGTCGAGCTCCTGGCGGCCGAGCCGGGTGCCGGCGTAGCGCGCCACCACGGTGTCGAGAAAGGCTGGCGACAGGTTGGCCCGGTTGGCCGCCGTGCCGGCCCGCGTCACCCGCGTGTGTGGATCGGCGATCAGCCGCCGGATCAGCGGAATCGGCCGCGGCGTCGTGGTCACCATCTGGCGCGGCCGCGGTCCCAGCCGCAGACCGAACTGAAGCATGTCGAACGCCTGCTCGGCATAACGCCACTTGGCCAGCTCGTCGCACCAGGCCGCATCGAACTGCGGCCCGCGCAGAGAGTCCGGATCGTCGGCCGAGAACACCTGGGCGACGGCGCCGTTCGGCCACTGCAAGCGACGCCGGCTCGGCACCCACAGGGGGCGCTCGTGCGGCGGGGCGACGCGCAGCAGGCCAGACGGCCCCTCCACCATCACGTCGCGAGCGTCGCGCTCGCTCTCGCCGATCAGGGCCAGCGCACCGCAGCGATGCGCCGCATAGGGCGCGGTGCCGTGCACCAGCGCCCGCACCCATTCGGCGCCGAGCCGGGTCTTGCCGGCACCGCGGCCGCCCAGCACCAGCCAGGTGGTCCACGGGCCGCCGTCGTTGCCGGCCTCGGCGTGCTCCTGGTGCGGATGGGCGAACAGGGCGAAATCGTCAGCCAGCCGCCGCAGCGCCGTCGGCGGCAGCGCCGTCATCGCTGCCGTCGTCAGATCGGCTCCGCACAAGCTCCTCAATGCGGCGCGCAAGCACGCGACGGAACTCGTCGATGTCTCGGGGCAGGTCGTCATCGGGATCGCTCGCGGCAGCGGGGTCGCGCAGGCGCCGCACCTTGGCGAGCGTGTCGGTGAGCCGCTCCAGGCTGCGGACGGTGCGCTCGGTTTCGGCCGCGGCGGCGGGTTTTCGCGAGGTGGCCCGCCGCGCCCGCTCGATGGCGGCGATCTCGCGCGCCACCGCCCGCTCCAGCCGCTCGGCCAGCGGACGCGCCGCCCGGCGGGCGGCCGGGCGTCGGGGCGCGCGGGGTGGCGGCGGATCGGCGGAGGCCACGGCCGCATCCGGCACCGCAACCTCCGGCGCAGCTCCGGCATCCGGCGGCGCAGCATCCGACAGCGCCGGGCCGGCGGACGAGCGAGCGGGCTTGCGGACGGCAGTCCGCGGCGGGCGCACCCAGCCGTTGCGCCGGGCGAGCCCGGCGACGGCGTCGCGCGACAGGCCGAAGGCCGCCGCCAGCGCCGCGACGGTCTCCTCGGCCGCCTCGTAGCGGCGGCGCAGCACATCACGGTCCGCCGCCGCGAGGGGGCGTCGGCGCCGCCCGCGGCGACGCGGTCGGGTTCGGTCCGGCATGACGGCTCCGCTCTGGACGTCGTTGCGTGACCGCATTTTCGACGGCGAACCGGAGTCCGCTTCGCCGGAAAATGCTCTCGACGAGCAAACGATGTCGATGATGGACGATGATGATGGACGATGACGATCGATGAGGAGCGGTGGCGACGAACATCGCGTCCCGGCGCCGCATGGGCGGTGCGCCGGCTCCAGTCGGACCAGCCGGCAGGGCGCATGGCCCATCCCCGGCGGCAACACGGCACGATCAGGCGGCGGTCGTGCGGACCCGGCTGCACCGGCCGGGTCGCGACCGCGCCGCCGTCACGGCTTCAGCGTGGTGACTTCCTTGCAGTTGATGCTGCCGAACGGGCTGCGGACACACTCGCGGGTCGACACATAGGTGGGGCGCGGCGCCTCGGCGGCCGTGCCGGCGCCGGTCGCCTTCGCCACGGCGGCCTGGCGGACGACCGGGGTCGACTGCGGCTTGGCCGGGAAGGGCAGCTTGCCGAGAACGAAGAGCATCACGACGACGACCAGCAAAGCAAACAATGCGCGCATGGGACTCTCCAAAAGGGGCGTCCGGCTCAATCAGGATAGCGACAGGTCGCGGCCGGCCGCCTTGAAAAAAAGTTCGAGCAACTCCGGATTCGGCGTAGCCGGGTGATCCGCCGTGGTCAAGAGCGGCGCGTGCCGGTCGACGCGGCGACCTGGAACTTCGGGCAGGCGCTCCGGTTGAGCCAACGCCGCCGAGGGCGGTGATCCTATGCTGGAGGCGAGCATGAACAGCGTGATCTACCTGGTCGGTCTGGTGGTGGTGGTCCTGGCGATCCTGTCGTTCTTCGGCCTGCGCTGAGGCCGCGCGCGCCGCCCCCATCGGCCTGCGCCCCGGGACCCGGCCCGTCACGGAACCGACCCCGATCCGCCACGTTGGCCCGGCGGAGCACCGGCGTCCCACCCGGAGCCGGTCACCGTCGCCTGACCCAAAACGTCGCGTGCCCAAACACCCAACCGGAACGGCCGCCCGCGCGGCACATCACATCGAAGGAGTGTCGTCATGCGTTCGTCCCCCTCCCCGCGCGCCGGCCGGGCATGCTCCGCCGGCGTCCGCCTGCTCGGCTCGACCGCCCTGGCGGCCGTCCTCACGGTCGCGGCCCCGCTCGTCGCGCTTCCGGTGATCGGGAGCGGGATGGCCACGGCGCAGGAGCGCGTGGAGGTCTCGGCGGAGTTCCGCGGCGCCCTCGATCCGCACGGCAAGTGGCATCGGCATCAGCGCTGGGGCGAGGTCTGGGTGCCCGCCAATGCCGGGCGTGACTGGCGCCCCTACCGCAACGGCCGCTGGGTCTACTCGGACGATTACGGCTGGTACTGGAACGCCGCCGACGAGGAGGCCGCGTGGGGCCTGGTGGTCTATCACTATGGCCGCTGGGTGCAGGACACCGAGATCGGCTGGGCGTGGGTGCCGGGCCGCGAATGGGGGCCGGCCTGGGTCGACTGGCGGCGCGGCGAGCGCGCGGTCGGCTGGGCCCCGCTGCCGCCGGACGAGATCGTCGTCGAGGTGCGCGACCGGCCCGACTACTGGGTGTTCGTGCGGCCGCGCGATCTGGTCGCCGAGCGGGTCACCAGCGTGATCCTGCCGCCGCGCGAGCGCGACGTGTTCATCCGCGAGACCGTGGTGGTGAACCGCACCGTGCTGGTGGACGACCGCGGGCCGCGCTTCGCGGTCAATCCGGGCATCCCGCCGGCCTACATCGCGGCCGCCTATGGCCGGCCGATCCGCACCTGGTCGGTACAGCCGCGAGTGCTGGCCGGCTTCGGCATGGTGCCGGGTGCCGTCGAGGTACGGGTCGACGATCTGCGCGACCGGCGCAGCCGGGTGATCCGCGACACCAGTTATATCCGCGAGAGCCGCACGACCATCGAGCCGGCCCGCACCGTGCCGCGGCCGGAGCCGCTGGCCGCCGGCGATCGTGGCCGCCTCGGCGACACCCCGCCGCGGGCAGCGGCGCGGGACGGCGGACGCGATGGCGCCCGCGATGCAGCTCCGGGCGCGGCGGGTCGGCAGCCGGCCGACACGCGGCCGGGCGAGACCCGTCCGGGCGATGCGGCGCCGGGCACCGCGACCGCGCCGGCCGAGCGTCGCCCCGGCGAGCGCGGCCCGACCGAGCGCGGCCCGACGACAGGCGAGCGGGCGCCGGGCGATCGGCCGGACCAGCGGCGCGAGGACGCCGCCGAGCGTCGTGATCAGCGCCAGCAGGAGCGGCCGGACGATGCCGCCACCCGTCGTGATCAACGCCAGCAGGAGCGGCCGGACGATGCCGCCGCCCGTCGTGATCAGCGCCAGCAGGAGCGGCGCGACGGTGCCGCCGAGCGCCGGGATCAGCGCCAGCAGGAGCGCCGCGACGATGCGGCCGAGCGCCGCGATCAGCGCCAGCAGGAGCGCCGTGACGGTGCCGCCGAGCGCCGCGATCAGCGCCAGCCGGAGCGCAGCGACCGGCAGGGCGCGGAGCGGTCCGGCGCCGAGCGAGGCGGCGCCGAGCGCGGCGGGCCGACGGCGGACCGGGCCCCCGGCGCGCGCGTTCCCGGCAGCGAGCGGGGCGGCCCCGAGCGCGGCGGCCCCGAGCGGGGCGCGAGCGAGCGCGGTGGTCGCGAGCCTGCGGGCGCGAGCGCCGGGCGCGGCGGTAGTGACGGTTCGTCGGCCGGTCGCGGCGGTGCTCCCGGCGGAGGTCAGAGCGGCGGGGCTGCCGAGCGCGGCGGTGGCCGCGGCGGCGCCACCACCGGGGCTTCGCCGGGCGGCGCCGGAGGAGCCGGCGGTCCGGGCGGCGGCCCTGGCGGTGCCGGTGGTGGTGGTGCCGGCGGCGGTGGTGCCGGCGGTCCGGGCGGCCGCAACTGACGTTGCTCCCCGGAGATCTCGGGCCGGCGCCACGGCGCCGGCTCGCTGCGCGTCTCGAGACGAAGGCCGAAGCATGCCGGGCAAGCGCGTCCAGATCGACGACGAGACGTGGCAAGCCCTGGTGCTGCTCGGCCGCGACAGCATGAAGGACTTTCAGGAGCTGGCCGACGAAGCGTTCGCGGATCTCCTGAAGAAGCATCACCGGCCGGTCGGTCTGCGGGACGAGTTGCGGCAGAGCCTGCGCCGCGCGGCCGCCAACGACGGTGCCCCGCGCCGCGACGACGCCCGGCGTCATGCGGCGGCGTCCGCGGGCTCCACCGCCCCGCCAGCCACTCCCAAGCGCCGGCCCGCCAAGCGGTCGCCGGCGCGGCGCCTGCGACCCGCTGCCGCCCATCGGAACTGACGAAGGCCACGGCCGGTTGGAGCCGCGACCCCTTCGGCCCGGACGTACAGGAGACTGTCATGCAGGCCATTCTGCTCGCCGCCGTGCTCGGCGTGCTGGTGCTGGTCCTCTCGGGCCGGCTCAGCCCGTTCGACGACAACGACATGAACACCCGGCCGACGGTCGCCTCGGCGCCGAGCCAGACGACTCCGGCCGCACCTCAGCCGACGCAAGCTCAGCCAACCCAAGCTCAATCGGCGCAAGGCCAGCAGGCGCAGCAGCCTGCGCCGGCGCAGCCCGCCCAGTCTCCCGTCCAGCAGCATCAGCAGGCGACGCAGCAGCAGCAGCAGACACCCACGCCGCCCCAGCAGCAGGCGGCCGCGCCGGCCCCAGCTCCCGCGTCCCCGGCGCCCGCGGCTCCGGCTCCCGCGACCGGCCCGGTGCAGGACAGCGCCGTCGCCGCCCCGAAGGCCGCCCAGACGCCCGGCCCCAATCCGGTGCCGCCGCAGGGCGGCGTCGCCGCCCAGGCCGATGCGGCCGCCAAAGGCACCACCGTGCCGGAGCGCGAGGTGATGCCGGGACGCACCGCCTACAACACCGAGCGCGTCTGCGCCCGCAGCTTCTGGGGTTCGCTGAGCTGCACCGAGACCTACGTGCAGCAATGACGGCCGCTCGAACCGGGCTGACTCTCCGAGCCGGAGCGGCGGCGCCGGTACCGCCGCTCTCCTTCTCGCTTGCCTCGCACCGCCGACGGCGGATCAGCTCGCGGCGAACTTCAGCAGCTTGATGGCGTCGAAGTCCTGCACGCCGCCGCCCACCCGCTTGGTGGTGTAGAACAGCACGTAGGGCTTGGCGGTGTAGGGATCGCGCAGCACCCGCACGCCGGCGCGATCGACCACCAGATAGCCGCGGCGAAAGTCGCCGAAGGCCACCGACAGCGCGTTCGCCGCGATGTCCGGCATGGCGTCGTCGCACACCACCGGGTAGCCGAGGAGCGTCGGCGGAGCGCCGGCGGCGACGCCCGGGCTCCACAGATACTGGCCGTTCTGATCCTTGAACTTGCGGATCACGCTCTCGGTCTTGCGGTTCATCACGAAGGTGGCGTTGCGGCGATAGCCGACCCGCAGCGCATAGCCGAGATCGATCAGCACGTCGGCCGGATTGCTGGCCGGGAACGCCCCGGCCGTCCCGGTGGCCACATAGCCGATGCTGCCCCAGCTCCACGAGGCATTGGCGACCGCCGTGTAGACGAGAAAGCCCTTCGGCTTGTTGATGCCGTCGCCGCTGACGAAGGCGACGCCCTCCTGCTCGGCGAAGACCTGGTCGACCTCCGCGGCGAGCCACTGGTCGACATCCACCATGGCGTCGTCGAGCAGCGTCGCGGTCGCCGCCGGCATGGCGTAGAGCTCCATGGTCGGGAAGCTCAGCTCGGCCAGCGTCTGCGTGTCGGTCTGCGGTCGCGCCGCCGTCTCGCCGACCCAGCCGACCGCCGGTCCGGAGGTCATGAACGGCTTCTTGTAGACGCTGGCGCTGACGGTGCGGACGGTGGCGAGCGCACGGATCGGCGACACGTCGACGAGACGGCGGCCGATGTCGCGCTCGACCTCGGCCGGCACCAGATAGCCGCCGTCCGGCGCCGAGCCGACCGACAGGGCCTTGCGCTCGATGGCGAGCAGGCCACTGGCGTCGCCGCGCCGGACATAGGCGTCGAACGCCGCCTTGTGCTCGCGCCCGGCCGGATCGGCCGGCGGGTCGCCGCCGAGCGCCGGCCGCGCGCCGCGCAGCGCGATCTCGTCGAGCCGCCGCTGCTGATCGCCGAGCGCCGCATCGATGCGGGCGAGCCGGTCGTCGGTGAGGGGATCGGCGGCCCCGCGCCGCTCGATCTGATCGAGCCGGGCGTCGTTGACCTGCCTGTAGGTCTCGAAGGTCCGCATCAGCTCGTCGAACCCGGCACGGGCCTCCGGCCCGGCCTTGGTCTCCGGCGCGGCGCGCCCACGGTCGAGATCGATGTCCATGGTGTCTCCTGGCTGGTGGGGATGAATGCATGCCGGCGCGGTGCCGCGTCATCGCGGTGCCGGTGTGGACGTGATCAGGACGCTCGGTGAGAGCCGCGCACGGCCGGCGCCGGCGGCACGGCGCGCACCCGCGCGCCGGCGAGCAGCGGAAAGGTGACGATGGAGATCTCCCACAGGTCGACGGCGTCGAGCTTGCGGATGCGGGTGCGCGGATCGATCCGGCCTCTCACGGTGCGAAACCCGATCGACAGCCCGTCGACGGCGCCGGCCCTGACCAGCGCCAGCACCTCGCGGGCCCGCGCCACGTCGGGGATCAGCCGCCCGCGTGCCTTGAGGCCACGAAAGTCCTCGACCAGCTCCAGCCAGATGCCGATCGGCTCGGCCGGATCGTGCTGGAACAGCATCGGGATGCGGCGCAGCCCGCGGGTGCGCAGCGTCTGCGCGAAGGCGCCCGGCATCACCATGTCGCGCGCCTGGTCGACCTCGCCGAACAGCGACGCATAGCCTTCGACGACGCCGTCGGCGTCGATGGTGGTGACGGCACGGGGCGAGAGCGCGGGCGCGAGCATGGCGGCTCCGTCGGAACCTATGTGAGGGCGGACGAACGTGGGACGAAAGTCGGATCGCGAAACGGCCGTCGATCGGCGGACGGGCCTTTCGGGGGACGCGCAGAGGCGCTACAACGCCCCGTGGGCGAGGCGTCTCGAACGACGAACCACCCCGCCCTGCCCCGCGCCGGGAGCCGCGTCATGCTGAGACATCTGAAGGCCAACAACCGCGCCTGGGCGCAGCGCATGGTCGAGCAGGACCCGGACTTCTTCCGGCGGCTCGAGCGCCAGCAGGCGCCCGAGTACCTGTGGATCGGCTGCTCGGACAGCCGCGTTCCGGCCAACGAGATCGTCGATCTCGATCCCGGCGAGCTGTTCGTCCACCGCAACGTCGCCAACCTGGCGCCGCCGCAGGACGCGAACTACCTCTCGGTGCTCCAGTTCGCCGTCGACGTGCTGAAGGTGAAGCACATCATGGTGGTGGGTCATTACGGCTGCGGCGGCGTCAGGGCCGCGGTGGACGGTATCCGCCGCGGCCTCGTCGATCACTGGCTGCATCCGATCCGAGAGGTCTGGCACGACCACCACACCGAGCTGACCGCCATCGCCGACGAGCGCACCCGCCTCGACCGGCTGTGCGAGCTGAACGTCATCCGTCAGGTGCGCAACGTCGCCTCCGACATCTTCGTCCAGGAGGCATGGGCGCGGGGCCAGCCGCTGTGGGTGCACGGCTGGGTCTACTCGCTCGCCACCGGGCTGGTGAACGACCTCGGCGTCACCGTCGGCGGCCTCGATCAGGCGCTCAGCGCCTGAGCCGGTCGCGCCGCGGCGTTACTTGGCGCGGCACTACTTGGCGCGGCGGCGCGGGCGCGGCCTGGCGCGGCGGGCCGGCGGCCCCTGGCGCTCGCGACGACCCAAGCGGTCGAGATGATCGACGAACTCGCGGAACACCGCGACCGGATCGGGCCGCGACTTGGTCTCGCCGCGCAGGCTGCGCAGCACGGCATGCAGCGTATCCATCAGGATCGTCTCCGCAGGCGGTCGTTGAGGTGGGCGACGGCGTGGACGAAGCCGTCGAAGCGGCGCGCCGCCGCCGCCAGCTCGCGCAGCGCATAGGCGGCGAGCGCGCTCGACGAGGACGCCCACAGGAACAGCGCGAGATGCGCGAGGTCGCCGCGCTCGACCACGGTGGCGACCAGCTCGGTCATGGCGGGCTCCTTGGCAGCGCGCACCGCCTCACAGGCGGTCGCCGTCGTCGACCGGACCGAAGCCGATCATGGCGCGCTTCTCGTTGACGGTCAGGAAGGGCGCCGCGGTGACGCGCTCCCACAGCGCGTCGCGGTCGGCGGCGAGCGCATCGACCCGGTCGGTGTCGACCTCCAGCCGCACGTCGTCCCCGAAGGCCGGCGCCAGCCAGTGGGCGAGCGCGCCGCAAAGGCGCGTCGCCAGCGGCAGCACGGTGTGGCGCCAGAACGCCCGGTTGGCCTCCTGGAAATTCGCATAGGTGTTGTCGCCCGGGATGCCGAGCAGCATCGGCGGCACCCCGAAAGCGAGCGCGATCTCGCGCGCCGCGCCGTTCTTCGCCTCCAGGAAGTCCATGTCCTTGGGGGTGAGCGACATCGCCTTCCAGTCGAGCCCGCCTTCCAGCAGCAGCGGCCGGCCCGCATTGGCGGCGCCCTGGTAGCTCGCCTCCAGCTCGCTCTTCAGCCGCTCGTACTGGTCCTCGGCCAGCACGGCGCCGTCGGGCGCCGCGTAGACCAGCGCGCCGGAGGGCCGCGCCGCATTGTCGAGCAGCGCCTTGTTCCAGCGCGCCGCGGCGTTGTGAATGTCGATGGCGACCGCCGCCGCCTCGATGGCGCCGAGGCCGTAATGATCGTCGAGCGGATGGAACAGCGCGACATGCAGGATCGGCGGCGGCGTGCCCTGCTGGGCGTAGCGCACCGTGCGGCCGGCGACCGTGTAGTCGTAGGCGGCCGCCCAGCCGTCCGGCCCCGGCACCACCCGCATGCGATCGGGCCGCAGCACATGCAGCTCGCGCACCCGGCCATCGAGGCCGACCGCCTCGACATAGCCGTTGCCGCTGATCAGCAGATGCGCGACCAGCGCCTCCAGCAGCGCGGCGCCGTCCTGGCGCGGGTTGGGGCGAGCCAGCAGATCGAGCAGCGGATGGTGGTCGAGCGGCGTGCCGCCGGCACTCGCCAGGAAGGTCAGCGCCGCGATGTTCTCGGCGACCAGCTTGACGGCCCGGTGGGCGACCGCGTTGGCGACGAAGCCCTCGCGGGCGAGCGCCGCGTAGTCGCGCGGCGTCCACCGTGCCATGCCGCCGCTGTCGAGCTGGATCAGCCGCGCCGTCCGCGACGCCTTGTGATGGATGGGAGGCGTCCCGGGTGTGGCAGAGGCAGACGCGGTGGACGGCGGAGCGCGCCGCAGCGCGCGCCACGGGCGCGTGAGGTTCAGCATGGCGGTGGTTTCCGGTGGATGCGAAGACGTCGGGTGCGGCCCGGCGGTTCGCTCGCGGATGCCCCGCGCCGCGCCGTCGCCTCAGGCCGAGAAGAACAGGAACCAGACGAAGGCCATCAGGACGACGGCGGCGGCCAGGCTGGTGGCCAGCACCCAGCGGACATTGTGCCCGGTGGTGCCCTGCCGCGCCTCGGTGGCCGGCTTCTCGATCACGGTGTCGTCGTGCGGTGCTGCCATTGCGCCGTCGCTCTCCCTGTCCGGGTCCCGGCTCCGCAGCGGCACGGAGGCGGTGCACGGCTGCCGCGGCCGGGACCTGCCTGCCGACCAACGCGGCATGCGCGATCGGTGTTCCGGCCGGGGAGCCGGCGCCGGTGCTTCCCCCGCCCCGCTGGCGGGGAGGTGACGCCGGGTGCCATCCCGGAAGCGGGGGCACGGGTGCCCCCTCTCCCCGCCCGGCGGGGAGAGGTGACGCCGGGCGTCGACGCAGTTTTGGGAGCGTGCCTGAAAGGTACCTCGGCAGCACGACGCTGTCAAGGAATATATTCTTATAAAAGGATCTTCGTCGTCAGAGGCCTGCCTCTTCCGAGATTCCGCTCATGGCGAATCCTTGATAGGTCGGAGCCATGACACCGCAGCAGTTCATCACCAAGTGGAAGTCGGTCGCCCTCACCGAGCGAGCCGCGGCCCAGCCCCACTTCCTCGATCTATGCGCGCTCGTGGGCCACGACGACCCGATCTCGGCAGACCCTACCGGAGAGTGGTTCGCGTTCGAGAAGGGGGTCACCAAGACGGGCGGGGGTGACGGCTTCGCCGATGTCTGGAAAAGGGGCTTCTTCGCCTGGGAGTACAAGAAGAAGAAGCGCAACCTCGACGACGCGATGGCACAGCTGGTCCGCTACGCGGCGGCGCTGGAGAATCCGCCCCTCCAGGTGGCGTGCGACACCGACCGCTTCCTGGTCCGTACCGCGTGGACCAATGCGGTCCCCAAGACCTACGAGTTCTCCCTCGACGACCTTACCGAGCCGAGGACGCTGGAGATCCTGCGGGCCGTCTTCTTCGAGCCGCATAAGCTGCGGCCGACCCGCACGCGCGCCGCCGTCACCAAGGAAGCGGCCGACAAGTTCTCCACCATCGCGCTGCGCCTGCAAGGCCGCGGCACCCCGGAGGAGGTCGCCCACTTCGTCAACCAGCTCGTCTTCTGCTTCTTCGCCCACAGCGTGAAGTTGCTGCCGAACGGGTTCTTCCCGAAGCTGCTCGAGCGCGCGGGGCAGAAGCCGGAGAACGCCAAGCGCTATTTCGACGGGCTCTTTGCCGCGATGGAAAAGGGCGGCGAGTACGACCTCACCGACATCGCCCATTTCAACGGCGGCCTGTTCGACGGACGCCGCGCCCTGCCCCTCGACGCGGGCGACTGCGGCCTGCTGGTGGCGGCCGCCGGCCTCGACTGGAGCCAGATCGACCCGACCATCTTCGGCACCCTGTTCGAGCGCTTCCTCGATCCTGAGAAGCGCGGCCAGATCGGCGCCCACTACACCGACGCCGAGAAGATCATGATGATCGTCGAGCCGGTGATCGTGCGGCCGCTGACGGCGGAGTGGGACGCGGCGCGCACCGAGATCGAGGCGCTGTTGACGCGACAACAGAAGCCGCCCAAGCGCGCCAGGACGGGCCGCGCCATGAGCCCCGTGGAGGCCGCCGAGGAGGTGCGCTCGCGCTATCTCGAACGGCTGCGGGCGGTGACGGTCCTCGATCCCGCCTGCGGCTCCGGCAACTTCCTGTATCTCGCCTTGCAGGCCGTGAAGGACCTCGAGCTGCGCGCCAATCTGGAATGCGAAGCACTCGGCCTGGCGCCGCGGGCGCCCGCCGTCGGCCCCGAGATCGTCCGCGGCATCGAGATCAACCCGCTCGCTGCCGAGCTCGCCCGCACGACCATCTGGATCGGCGACATCCAGTGGGGCATCCGCAATGGCATCTACGCGCGGCCGGAGCCGATCCTGCGCACCCTCGACGCCATCGAATGCCGCGACGCGCTGATCACCAAGGTCGCACCGGCGGCGGTCCCCGCTCCGCCGTCGACCCCGGACGCGGCGCCCTCTTCACCTCTCCCCACAGGGGAGAGGTCGGACCGCGAAGCGGTCGGGGTGAGGGGGAGCCGCCCTCTCGATCCGCCAGCGCCCCCTCACCCGGAGCCGCCGCTGCGCGCCGGCTCCGACCTCTCTGTCGCGGCAAGTGCCGCGACCCCACAGGGGAGAGGTGAACCAGAGCACTATGTCGAGGCCGAATGGCCGGCGGCGGAATTCATCGTCGGCAACCCGCCGTTTTTGGGAACCAAGAAGCTGATCGGGGGACTGGGGGAGGACTACGTCGAAACAATCCGAACCATTTACGACG
Source organism: Rhodoplanes serenus (assembly GCA_009720755.1). GTDB lineage: Bacteria > Pseudomonadota > Alphaproteobacteria > Rhizobiales > Xanthobacteraceae > Rhodoplanes > Rhodoplanes serenus. The sequence continues at coordinate 144,559 of WNKV01000002.1, read as the reverse complement.
ATCGCGTTTCGCGGTTCTCAGATTTGGTATGCTGGTGGTTCAAGAAGGCCGCGGAGCACGTCCTCTGCGGAAGAGCACGCCGCGCTGGACTGGTCGCGACAAACTCGATTCGAGGTGGAAAGAACCGCCGCGTCCTCGAGGATATCGTCCGCGAACTCACCATCTTCGAGGCGTGGTCGGACGAGCCGTGGGTTGTCGACGGCGCATCGGTGCGAGTGTCGCTTATCTGCTTCACGAGCAAAGACGATAGCCAGCAGGCCATACTGAACGGCAAGCACGTTCCACGGATCTTTTCGGATCTCACCCCGAACGACGGATCGAACTCAGCAGACCTAACGAGAGCTGAGCGCCTCTCGGAGAATTCATCGGTCGGATTCGTTGGCACTGTCAAAGCAGGACGGTTTGATATCCCAGGCTCGACGGCCAGAAACTGGCTCGCGACCAAGTGGAACCCCAATGCGAGGCCAAACTCAGATGTCCTGGTGCCCTGGGTAAACACCCTCGACATCGTCCGACGCCCCAGAGATGTTTGGGTGGTCGATTTCGGTTCAATGATGCCGCTTGATCAGGCCACCCTGTACGAGACGCCTTTCGAGCACGTCCTGAAGTTCGTGAAACCACTCCGGGACCAGGTCCGACGAAAACGGTACCGCGATTACTGGTGGCTTTTTGCCGAACCATGCGCAAAGATGCGGAAGGAGATCGGAAAGCACTCACGCTACCTCGTGACGCCGACGGTTGCGAAGCATAGGCTGTTTGCTTGGCTCGATTCGCGTATTCATCCAGACCATCAACTTGTCGCCATCGCCCGCGATGACGACACCACCTTCGGCATCCTGCATTCGCGGTTCCACGAGGCGTGGTCGCTTCGACTGTGCACTTGGCTCGGCGTCGGCAACGATCCCCGCTACACCCCGACCACCACGTTCGAAACCTTCCCATTCCCCGAGGGCCTGACGCCGAACATTCCGGCGGAGGACTATGCCGACGACCCGCGGGCGAAAGCTATCGCGGCGGCGGCCAAGCGACTCGATGAGCTGCGCAACGCCTGGCTCAACCCGCCGGACCTCGTCCGGATCGAGCCTGAGGTGGTGCCTGGCTATCCGGACCGCATCCTGCCCCGGGACACGCAGGCGGCCGCGATCCTGAAGAAGCGGACGCTGACCAACCTCTACAACGAGCGGCCGCAGTGGCTCGCCGATGCCCATCGCGACCTCAACGCGGCGGTCGCCGCCGCCTATGGCTGGCCGGCCGACATTGCCGAGGAGGACGCCCTGGCGCGGCTGCTCGCGCTCAATCTCGCCCGCGCCGCGGCAGGCGGCGCCGCACCGAAGCCCGCCGAGGAGCCCGAGATCGAAGCGGACGAGGACGCCTGACGGGCAGGTCCGGCCAAATCTCTCATCCTGGCCGGAGCCTTTCGGCCTCGCCGCCTCGCCGGGCCTCGACGCAATTTGGGAGCGTGCCTGAAAGGTACCTCGGCAGCGCGACGCTGTCAAGGATTAAAATCCGATACGAGGATGAAAGTCACAAACGTTGGCCGACCGCCTGGCGGAGCCCGGCCCGGCGCCCCGCCCGGCGCCCTACCCCGCCCGGTGGCGGGCGCGCGGCGGGATGCGGGTCGGCCAGGTGACGATGCGGTCCTCCAGCTCGTCGGCTCCCATGGAGTCCTCGAACAGGCCGACGCGGCCGCGCACCGAGACCCCGGCCGCATGCACAGTCTCCGGATCACCCGACACCAGCGGGTGCCACCAGTAGAGATCGCGCCCCTCCGCCACCAGCCGATAGCCACAGGTCTTCGGCAGCCACTTCAGCCGCGGCACGTTGTCGGGCGTGAGGCGATCGCAGTTGTCGACCCGGCGCTGGCGGTCCGCATAGTCGCGGCACCGGCAGGTGACGTCGTCGAGCAGCCGGCAGGCGACATCGGTGTGGTAGATGGCGCCGGTCTCCTCGTCCTCGAGCTTGTTGAGGCAGCAGCGACCGCAGCCGTCGCACAGGCTCTCCCACTCGGCCGCGGTCATCTCGGCGAGCGCCTTGCGCTTCCAGAACGGCACGGGATCGGACATGGGGCTCTCGGACCGGCGTGGCGGCTGGGCCGCTGGGGGTAGCAGTGCGGCGGCGCCGGGAGCGGCACGGCGGGCGGCACGGCCAGGTCCCTTGAGATGTCATGCGCGGCCGCAAAGCGCAACAGGTGCGCCGCGCGCCTCAAAGGAACTTGCCGGTGATGTCGAGAGTCGAGCGGTGGCCGATGTCGTCGAAATGGGCGGCGAGCCACGCCCGCGCGGCGGCGCGGCCCTGATCGCGCAGGCGGCAGAGGAAGTCCCAGGCCGGATGGAACAGGCTCACCGCATCGAGCTTCGCCATCACGTCGTCGTCGCCGATCCAGTGCATGAACATGCGGTGATGGCGCTCGGCGTCCAGCTCGTGGGCGTCGATCAGCCGGGTCACGAAGGCGATCGCCCGCATCTCGCGCATCATCGACGAGTTGAAGGCGATCTCGGCCATGCGATGCATCACCTCGGCGGCAGTGCGCGGCAGCTCCGGCCGCGCGATGGCGCCGACCTGCACGACGATCACGTCGCGGGTGCCGTCGCGGTAGACCACCGGGAAGATCGCCGGATTGCCGAGGAAGCCGCCGTCCCAATAGTGCTCGCCGGCGATCTCGACGGTCGGGAAGTAGGGCGGCAGGCAGGAGGCCGCCAGCACCGTGTCGGCGGTGATGTCGGGGGTCGAGAACACCGCGAGCTTGCTGGTGCGCACATTGGTGGCGCCGAGATAGAGCGCGACCGGCGTCTCGCGGTTCACCCGATCGAAGTCGATGGTGTCGAGGAGCAGCTTGCGCAGCGGGTTGAGGCGGAACGGATTGATGAGGTCGGGCGGCAGGCTGTGGGTCAGCGCATGCACGGCGGCATGCGACGGCATGTATTCGGGCGGCAGGCCGATCGCCTGGGCGAAGCGGTCGAGCGGCGCCCAGAACAGGCCGAACAGCGCCTCCATGCGCGACACCTCGTGCCAGAGTGACGCGAGCTTCTCGCGCGCGCCCGCGGGGCCGCCTTCCGCGAGCCCGTCCGCGAAGGCGACGGCGTTCATGGCACCGGCGCTGGTCGCGGTGATCGCCTCGACGATCAGCCGCCCGTCCTCCAGCAGGGCGTCGAGCACGCCCCAGGTGAAGGCGCCGTGCGAGCCACCGCCCGGCAGGGCGAGCGCGACGGACTTTTTCCCGGTAGAACTCTCGGACGTCACCACGACCTCTCGACGACGACATTCTCCATGGGCGGGGCGAGCGTCACCTCGTCACGCCGTCACCTCGTCACACGTCACGCCTTCGCCTTGCAGCGCTTGCTGCCGCCCTGCTGCTCCAGCGCGGTCTCGATGGCACCGCACAGGGTGCGCAGCACCTTGATGCGGGCGAACAGCTTGTTGTTGGCCTCGATCAGCGTCCACGGCGCCGCCGCCGTCGAGGTGCGGTCCACCATGTCGCACACCGCCGTCTCGTAGACACCCCACTTGTCGCGATTGCGCCAGTCCTCGTCGGTGATCTTGAAGCGCTTGAACGCCACCTTCTCGCGCAGCTTGAAGCGGCGGAGCTGCTCGGCCTTGCTGATCGCCAGCCAGAACTTCACCACCACGGTGCCGTGGCGCACCATGGCGTTCTCGAAATCGTTGATCTCGCCATAGGCGCGCATCCAGTCGGCCTCGGAGCAGAAGCCCTCCACCCGCTCCACCAGCACCCGGCCGTACCACGAGCGATCGAAGATGACGAGACCGCCGCGGCCCGGCAGATGGCGCCAGAACCGCCACAGATAGGGCTGCGCCCGCTCCTCCTCGCTCGGTGCCGCGATCGACACGGTCTGATAGCGGCGCGCGTCGAGCGCCCCGGTGACGCGGCGGATCGCGCCGCCCTTGCCGGCGCCGTCGTTGCCCTCGAACACCGCCACCACCGACATCGACTTGAAGCGCTCGTCGCGCACCGCGACGGCGAGGCGTCCTTGCCAGGTCTCCAGCTCGCGCTCGTAGACCTCGCGGGTCATCGCCTGGTCGAGTTCGAGCGCGCTGATCACCGTCACCCGGTCGCTCGGCGCCGGCAGCGGCGGCGTCCTGTCGGGCAGCCGCTTGGGCGGCTTCTGGTCGAGGCGCTCGCGCAGGGCGGCGAGCAGGTGACGGCCGACCGTGAGGGCGCGGAAGCGCGGATCGGCGCCCGGCACCACGATCCACGGCGCCGGGCCGGTCGAGGTCTCGCGCAGGAACGGCTCGCTCACCGTGACGAAGTCGTCGTAGCGGCGGTGGAACTCCCACTCGTGCTCGGTCACCCGCCAGCGCGTCGCCGGGTTCTTTTCCAACTCGCGCAGCCGCTGCTTCTGCTGCTTCTTGGACAGATGGAGCCAGTACTTCAGCAGCAGCACGCCCTCGTCGCACAGCATCGTCTCGAGCCGGCGGATGTCGCCGATCGCCTGGCCGAAGGCGGCATCGTCGATCTCGCCCAGCGCCCGGCGCACCATCGGCACCGTGTGCCAGGCGCCGAAGAAGATGCCGATGTCGCCCTTGGGCGGCAGCGCCCGCCAGAACCGCCAGTGGTCCGGCCGCCCGCGCTCCTCGTCGGTCGGCTGGAAGAAGGCGCGGGTGTGGATGCGGCGCGGGTCCATCCACTCGTTCAGCAGATTGACGGTCTCGCCCTTGCCGGCCCCCTCGACCCCGGCGATCAGGATCAGCACGGCGAAGCGGCGCTGCGCCGCCAGCTCGAACTGGGCCTCGAGCAGCGCCTCGCGCAGGGCGCTCACCTCGCGCTTGTAGGCGGGCTTGGGAACGTGGTGACGGAGATTGGCGGATTCGAACATGGCGATGCACTTCGAGCGAGACCGGCAGCATCGCGGGCCGCGGCCCCGATGGGGCTGATCCAAATCAATATCCCGGGCCGGTCACCACCTAGAATGGCATGGTCCGAGACGAAAGTCGGTGCGGCTCGTGAACGCGAGCCGGGCGTGAAACGACCAACGGGTTCCAATCCGAGGCGCGACCGATATAGTCGCGACCAACAAGGTCCGGCCGATGGAGTTCGCGACCGATCCAGTGAAGCACGGGATCGGCGGTCGGGCGAGGGTCACGCCATGAAACGGTTGACGTCGACGAAATGGCTTGCCTGGCTCGCGGCCCCCTCCGCCGTCACGGCGGGTGCCGCGCTGCTTCTCGGGCTCGGCGTCGCGGCGCCGCCGCCCGCGGCCGCGCAGAGCGCCGCCGGCGTGCCGCTCGCCGGCGTCCCGGCCGCGGTGGTCGAGGACGTCAAGGGCAAGGTCTCGGGCCTCGAGTTCATGGACTATGTCGAGGCCGGGCGGGTCATCAAGCTCGGCACCAAGGACACGGTCGTGCTCGGCTATCTGAAGTCCTGCTGGCGCGAGACCATCACGGGTGGCACCGTGGTGGTGGGCACCGAGAGCAGCCTCGTCCATCTCGGCACCATCGACCGCGTCAAGGTCGCCTGCGATCCGGCGGCGACGCTCGGCAGCCGCCAGGCGACCGAGAGCGCCGCCACCGTGTTCCGCGGCATGGCGCCCGGCCAGGCGCCGGGCGCCGAGGGGCCGCAGCCGCCGGTTCTCTACGGCCTCTCGCCGGTGTTCGAGGTGAAGGAGCCCGACACGCTCGTCATCGAGCGGACCGACAAGGTGGGCGAGCGCCGGGCCATCGCGCTGCGCGGCAAGACCCTGGTGCGCGGCCGCTTCTACGATCTCGCCAAGAGCGACACCGCGCTCGCGGCCGGCGGCACCTATGTGGCCAGCCTCGGCGGCCGCAAGGTGGCGTTCCGGATCGCTCCGGACGCGCGGGCCGGCGCCACCCCGGCGATCGGCCGGCTGGTGCGGTTCGACTGACGACGTCGAAGGAGAAACGCGGGGAGGACCGCGGCGGAGCGTGCGGGTGCGATGAGGCGGTTCCGGAAACGCGACGTGCTGGCCGTCACCCTCGTCGCGATGCTGTCCGGGCTCGTCTTCGCATCACCGCTGCTCGATCCGCTCGCCGGCGTCTCGGTCGATCTCCTGACGGCGCTGCGCTTCCATCTGCTCGGGCCGCGACACGATCCGGCGACCTCCCCCTCCGTCGTCGTGGTGATCGACGAGCAGACCTTCCAGACCCCGCCTTTCGCGGGCTCGCCGACGCTCGCCTGGACGCGGGAGATCGGCCGCGTGCTCACCGCCGTGGTCGAGGCCGACGCCCGCGTGGTCGGCTTCGACATCGTCTTCCCGGCCTCGATAGAGCAGTCGGAGATCCCGTTCGGCGACGCTCCCCTGGGCACCCGGCTGCGCGGCTTCGATCGCGACTTCCTGCGGGCGCTGGCGGGCGCCGCCCGCGACGGCAAGCTGGTGCTCGGCGAGGTGCTGCATCACGCCAACCCGGTGCGGCCGGCGCCGGCCCAGCGGGTGGCGGTGGGGCACGGGGCCAACATCCGCGCCCTCAACACCCATGCGGACCCCGACGACGTGGTGCGCCGGCTGCCGCTGTGGTTCACGGTCGGCGACCAGCCGATGCCGTCGATGGCGCTGGAGCTGGCCGCCCGCGCACTCGGCGAGGCGCCGGTGCGCGAGCCCGATGGCAGCACCCGGCTGGCCGGCTGGCGCATCCCGGCCGCGGTGCCAAACACCCAGATGCTCGCCTTCGAGGGCGGCGCCGACGACGTGCCGACCTTCTCGTTCGCGGATCTCAGAGCCTGCCTCGACAGGGGGGACACGGCGTTCTTCCGGCAGCACTTCGCCGGCAAGGTGGTGCTGTTCGGCACGCTGCTCGACATCGAGGACCGCAAGGTCACCTCCAAGCGCTTCGCCACCGGGCCGGAGGGCGCCCGGGCGCCACGCTGCGCGCTGCCGCCGCCCGGCGCCGACGCCGACGCCGAGGCGCCGGTCCGGCGCTCCATCCCGGGGGTCTACATCCATGCCACCGCGGTGAACGATCTCCTGCGCCGCGACGTGCTGCGGGAGCCCGGCCGCATCGGCGCCACCGCGATCGCGGTCGGCGCCGCGTCGGTGGCAGCCGTCGCCGCCTTCCTGCTTTCGCCGCTGGTCGCGGTGCTCACCATCGTCGGGCTCGGCGTCCTCGTCACCGGCGCCGCGGCCATCGCCATGCTGTACGGCTTCGCCTGCCCGCTCGTCGGTCCCGGCCTCGCGGCGCTGGCCGCCACCGGCGGCACCATCGGCTGGCGCCTGGTCGCCGCCGACCGCGAGGATCGCTTCCTGCGCAGAAGCTTCGCGCTCTATCTGGCGCCCCAGGTGATCGACCGCATGCTCGACGCCGACGAGCCGCCGGCGCTCGGCGGCGAGATGCGCGACGTCACCGTGTTCTTCTCCGACATCGCCGGCTTCTCGTCGATCGCCGAGACGATGACGCCGCAGGCGCTGGTCGCCTGGATGAACGCCTACCTGTCCGAGATGACCGACATCATCGAGGCGTGCGGCGGCTACGTCGACAAGTATATCGGCGACTCGATCGTCGCGGTGTTCGGCGCCCCGGCGAACGATCCCGACCACGCGCGCAGCGCCGTCACGGCGGCGCTGCGCTGCCGCGAGCGGCTCGCCGTCCTCAACGAGACCGCGGCGTTCCAGGGCCACCGGATCGCCCACCGCATCGGCCTCAACTCCGGCGAGGCGCTGGTCGGCAATATCGGCTCGCGCCGGCGCTTCAACTACACGGTGATGAGCGACGCCGTGAACCTGGCGTCGCGGCTCGAAGGCGCCAACAAGTATTTCGGCACGTCCATCATGGCGTCGGAGACGACGGTGGGGCGCACCGGCGACGCCTTCGTGTGGCGCGAGCTGGACGCCATCCGGGTCAAGGGCCGCGTGCAGCCGGTGAAGATCCTGGAGCCGATCGCCGAGGCCGGCCGGGTGACACCGGCGCAGGCCGACTGCGCGGCCACCTATGCGGAGGGCCTCGCCCGCTTCCGCGCCCGCGACTTCGCCGGCGCCAGCGTGGCGTTCGACCGGATCGCCGCGGTCGATCCGCCGGCCGCGCTGTTCCGCGAGCGGGCGCGAGCCCTCGCGGCGCAGCCGCCCGGGCCGGACTGGGAGCCGGTGTTCACGCTGGAGGGGAAGTGAGGCGAGCGCCCGCGCTCCCTCTCGCCCCTGGCGAGACGGCAGGCGGGAGTGGAAAGACATCGGTCGGGGCACGGCACCCGCATTCCCTCTCCCCGCGAGCGGGGAGAGGGTGGCTCGCCTCGAAGAGGCGAGACGGGTGAGGGGCCAGCATCGCGCCAAGGTTCCGATGATCGAAGAAAGTCCCGTCGCTATGGAAGCGCCCCCTCACGTCGTGCGCCTGCCGTCGTCGCGCAACGTGGCGACGATCCGCTCCAGCACGCCGGCGGTGTTACCGAGAACGTCGTTATTCCAGAACCGCAGCACGCGGTACTGCCGCTCCGCCAGCCAGGCGTCGCGAATGCGATCGTGCGGATCGCCGGCATGCTGGCCACCGTCCACCTCGATGATCAGCCGCTTCTCGCGGCAGACGAAGTCCACCACGTAAGGGCCGATCGGCTCTTGCCGGACAAACTTGAAGCCTTGGAGACTGCGTGCCCGCAGCTGTCGCCACAGCACCGCTTCGGCGTCAGTGCCGGCGCGGCGGAGGTGACGCGCCCGCCGGGTGCTGACGAGATCGGCACCACGCATGGAACGTGTCCCCCTCACTCGGTTCGACAATGCCGAGCATTGCCGAACCGACCTCTCCCCGCCAGCGGGGAAAGGTGAACTCCCGCGCAAGCAGGAACCGGGAGATCTGGTGGCGGGGCACGGCGCCCGCGCTCCCTCTCCCCGCCCGCGGGGAGAGGGTCAGGGTGAGGGGCAAGCGTCGACACAAGGGTCCGATGATCCCGTTCCCCCTTCCCCGCCGGCATCGTATGGTCGGCCCCGCATGACCGACCTCGCCCGCCGCACCGCCTTCGGCTTCCTCAAGCTCACCGTCTTCATGGTCCTGCTGGTGATCGGGCCCGCCGGCACCTGGCGTTTCTGGCCGGGCTGGCTGTTCCTCGCCGGATCGCTCACCGCCACCGCGGCGATCGCCGTGTGGATGCTGCGCCACGACCGCGCACTCCTGGAACGCCGCCTCGCCGTCGGCCCGGCGGCCGAGCGCGACCCGGTGCAGCGCCGCATCCAGACCGCCGCCGGCCTGTTCGGGGCCGCCCTGATGGGGCTGCCCGGCCTCGACCATCAGTTCGGCTGGTCCACCATGCCGCCCGCACTGGTGATCGTCGGCAATCTCGGGGTGCTGGCCGGCTACTGGCTGTGCTTCCTGGTGTTCCGCGAGAACAGCTACGCGGCCGGCACGATCGCCGTGGAGGAGGGCCAGGCGGTGATCGCGACCGGCCCCTACGGGGTGGTGCGCCACCCGATGTATGCGAGCGCGGTGTCGCTGGTGCTGTTCGGGCCGCTGGCGCTCGGCTCGTGGTGGGCGTTCGTGCCGGCCGCCGCCGTGCTGGCCAGCATGGTGGCCCGGCTCCTGGTCGAGGAGCGCTATCTCGTCGCCCACCTGCCCGGCTATGCGGCCTATCGCGAGCAGGTGCGCTTCCGCCTGGTGCCGGGGATCTGGTAGACGGCCCGCCAAACCGGCAGAGGCGCCGCGACGCCGCCGCGGGTTTCCAGCCGCCCCGCGCCGCGCTAGAAGGACCTTGGTCATCCGCGGCGGCCGTCGGCCGTCTCCGGCCCCTTCCCCCTCCATCCGAGGTTTCGCAATGCCGCAGTATCGCTCACGGACCACGACGCATGGCCGCAACATGGCGGGCGCGCGCGGGCTCTGGCGGGCGACCGGCATGACGGATGCCGACTTCGGCAAGCCGATCATCGCGGTCGTCAACTCCTTCACCCAGTTCGTGCCGGGCCACGTCCACCTCAAGGACCTCGGGCAGCTCGTCGCCGCCGAGATCGCCCGCGCCGGCGGCGTCGCCAAGGAGTTCGGCACCATCGCGATCGACGACGGCATCGCCATGGGTCACGACGGCATGCTGTACAGCCTGCCGTCGCGCGAGATCATCGCCGACTCGGTCGAGTACATGGTCAACGCGCACTGCGCCGACGCCATGGTGTGCATCTCCAATTGCGACAAGATCACCCCCGGCATGCTGATGGCGGCGATGCGCCTCGACATTCCGGCGGTGTTCGTCTCCGGCGGCCCGATGGAGGCCGGCAAGGTGGTGGTCGACGGCAAGACCCGCGCGGTCGACCTGATCGACGCCATGGTGATGGCGGCCGACCCCAACCGCAGCAACGCCGAGGTCGCCGCGGTGGAGCGCTCCGCCTGCCCGACCTGCGGCTCGTGCTCCGGCATGTTCACCGCCAACTCGATGAACTGCCTGACCGAGGCGCTCGGCCTGTCGCTGCCCGGCAACGGCACGCTGGTGGCCACCCACGCCGACCGCGAGCGGCTGTTCGTCGAGGCCGGCCACCTGATCGTCGATCTCGCCCGGCGCTGGTACGAGCAGGACGACGCCACGGCACTGCCGCGGAGGATCGCGACGCGCGCCGCCTTCGCCAACGCCATGGCGCTCGACATCGCCATGGGCGGCTCGACCAACACGGTGCTGCACCTGCTCGCCGCGGCGAACGAGGGCGAGGTCGATTTCACGATGGAGGATATCGACCGGCTGTCGCGGCGGGTGCCGTGCCTGTGCAAGGTGGCCCCGTCGGTCGCCGACGTGCATGTCGAGGACGTCCACCGCGCCGGTGGCGTGATGGCGATCCTCGGCGAGCTCGACCGCGCCGGGCTGATCGACCGCGACGTGCCGACCGTGCATGCCGCGACGCTCGGCGACGCGCTCGACCGCTGGGACGTCGCCCGCAGCAACAGCGACAACGTCCGCACCCTGTTCCGTGCCGCGCCGGGCGGCGTGCCGTCGACCCGCGCGTTCAGCCAGGACCGGCGGTGGGACGATCTCGATCTCGATCGCGCCAAGGGCGTGATCCGCGACGCCCAGCACGCCTTCTCGACCGATGGCGGCCTCGCGGTGCTGACCGGCAACATCGCCGAGGACGGCTGCATCGTGAAGACCGCGGGCGTCGACGCCTCGATCCTCACCTTCACCGGCCCGGCGGTGGTGTTCGAGAGCCAGGACGATGCGGTGTCCGGCATCCTCACCGGCAAGGTGAAGGCCGGCGACGTGGTGGTGATCCGCTACGAGGGGCCGCGCGGCGGCCCCGGCATGCAGGAGATGCTGTATCCGACCAGCTATCTGAAGTCGAAGGGCCTCGGCAAGGCCTGCGCGCTGATCACCGACGGGCGCTTCTCGGGCGGCACCTCGGGCCTGTCGATCGGCCACGTCTCGCCGGAGGCGGCGGAGGGCGGCGCCATCGGGCTGGTGGAAGACGGCGACACGATCGCCATCGACATTCCCAACCGCACGATCCGCCTCGTCGTCTCCGACGACGAGCTGAAGCGCCGGCGCGACGCCATGGTGGCCAAGGGCGCCAAGGCGTGGCAGCCGGAGAACCGCGACCGCAAGGTCTCGGCGGCGCTGCGAGCCTATGCGGCCTTCACGACCAGCGCGGCGCGCGGCGCCGTGCGCGACGTCACCCAGGTGCGGCGGTCGTAGCCGCGGCGCCCGTATCACCCACCAAAACGGCCGGGCACGCCCGGCCGTTCGCGTTCTCGGCCAGCCGGTCCGTCACTCCACCTTGATGCCGGCCGCCTTGACGATCGGCCACCACTTGTCGATCTCGGCCTTCTGGTAGGCGCGCAGCGCCTCGGGGGTCTGCTGGTCGGCCGGGAAGATCACCTGCGACAGCTCGACCAGCTTCTGCTTGGTCGCCGGATCGGCGAGCGCGGTGCGCAGCGCGCCGGAGAGCTTCGCCACCACCTCCTTGGGGGTGCCCTTCGGGGCCCACAGGCCGTGCCAGAACGTGTAGTAGAAGCCCGGCAGGCCGGCCTCGTCGGTGGTCGGGATGTCGGGCGCCACCGCCAGCCGTTCCTTGGCGGTGACGGCGTAGACCTTGATCAGCCCCGAGCGGATGTGCGGCAGCGAGGTCGCCGGGGTGTCGAGCTGGATGTCCAGGTTGCCGGCGATCAGATCCTGCATCGACTGGCCGGCGCCGCGATACGGCACCATCGTCCAGCTGACGCCGAGGGTGTTCTGGAGCAGCACGCCCGAGATGTGGCTCGGCGTGCCGACCCCCGAGGTGCCTTCGCTGACCTTGCCCGCATTGGTCTTGATCCAGGCGACCAGCTCGCCGAGCGTGCCGGCCGCCATCGACTTGCGGGCGACGATCAGGAACGGCTGCGTCGAGATCAGGCCGATCGGCTCGAAGTCCGCCATCAGGTCGTAGGACAGCGGATAGATGGCGCCGTTGACCACGTTGGTGCCGGAGTGGCCGATGCCGATGGTGTAGCCGTCGGGCGCCGCGCGGGCGACCCGGCCGACCCCGACGGTGCCGCCCGCCCCGGTGGTGTTCTCGACGATGACCGGCTGGCCGAGCGCCGCCCGCATGCCTTCGGCGACGACGCGGGCGATCACGTCGGTCGAGCCGCCGGGACCGAGCGGCACCACCATGGTGACCGGGCGCGTCGGAAAGCCCTGTGCGCGGGCACTCTCGACGGCCGGTGACACACCCACCACCATCGCCGCGGCCACCGCCACGGCTGTCAGAACCCTCGTCATTGGTTTCCCCGTCCGTGTTGATCGGCGACGCGCCGCAAAGCCGGCGGCGCATTGTTTTGTATATGAAGAACCACCACGCACGAGAGTGACGCCGCCGATGGTGAAACACAAGCGGCCGCAGCGCGCCGTCTCGTATCGCAGGACGGAACGCGCGGCGCGGTTCGACACCCGGCGACCGGGCCGCTAAGCTCGCCCCACCTGCACGGTCCCGCCCCGGCATCCACCGACAACCTGAGCCCGAACACCTGCATGACCAGACCGATCGAGATCCGGATGGGTGGCTACGGTCCGTCCACCACCTGCTTCAGCAAGGCTCTGAAGCTCGTCGGCGACCGCGTCGAGGCGGCGTTCGGGGACGCCGTGCGGGTCCACTATGTGTGGAACATCATGGATCTCGGCTACCGCGCCGAGGACATCCTGTGGCTGGTCGAGTCTGGCGTGCTGAGTCTCGGCTACCAGTCGTCCAGCTATCTCACCGACCGGGTGCCGGAGCTGGGACTGGCCGACCTGCCGTTCCTGTTCGCCGACAACGACGCGGCGCGCGCCGCCATGGACGGCGCCCTCGGCGACTGGATGACGAGCCGCATCGAGGCGCAGTGCGGCTACCGCATCCTCGGCTGGTTCGAGAACGGCTTCCGCCACGTCTCCAACCGGCTGCGGCCGGTGCACAGCGCCGCCGACCTCGCCCGCATGAGCATCCGGGTGCTGCCGAGCGACGTGCATGCCCGCAGCTTCGCGCTGCTCGGCGCCACGCCGCTGCGGCTCGATCTCACCGAGGCGATCGCCCGCATCGCGGCCGGCACCCTCGACGCCCAGGAGAACCCGCTCGCCAACACGGTGACCTACGGGGTGCACCGCTTCCATCCGTTCCACACTCTCACCGGACACTTCTACGTGTCGCGGCCGGTGTTCGTCTGTCGTGATCAGTTCGACGGCTGGCCCCCGGCCCTGCGCGAGACCATGCGGGCCGCCGTGCGGGAGGCGGTCGTGGCGCAGCGCGTCCTGACGGCCGAGGAGGACGACGACGCCCGCGGCGCCATCGCGGCGGCCGGCTGCACGCTGATCACCCCGACCGCGGCCGAGCACGCGACCTTCGTGGACGCCGTCGCGCCGCTTCTCGCCGACGCCCAGGCGACCTATGGCAGCGCGGCCATGCGGCTGATCCGGCAAGGATGAGGCGCCGCGGTCGGCACTCCGGCGCGCTGTCGCCGGCCGGCCGGTTCACTCTCGCGTGAGGACGGCGAAACATACACGTCCTGGCTTGCATCGGTTTCGCGAAGCTGCTCCCTGATACCGCCCCCGATCGGGCCGCCGTTGCGCGCGCATGGAGCAGACGTGATGACTGATTGGAACGGTTTCGGACGACTTGTCGGTTCGACCCTCCTGGCCGCCGCGTTGGCGCTGCCGGCAGCCGCCCAGACGCCGGCTTCGGCTCCGGCGTCCGCTCGGGCGGGCGCATCGGCGCCGACGCCGGTCGGCGAGCAGGAGGCACAGGCGATCGGCCTCGACGCCTACCTGTACTTCTATCCGCTCGTCACCATGGAGATCACCCGCCGCCAGGCCACCAATGTCCCGCCCGGCAAGGAGCCCGGCCGCGGCCCGATGAATCAGTTCAATCACGTTCGCACCTATCCGGCGGCAGACTTCCGCATCGTCGTGCGGCCCAACTTCGACACGCTGTACTCCAGCGCCTGGCTGGACCTCGGCAAGGAGCCGATGGTGATCTCCGCTCCCGACGCCGGCGGCCGCTACTATCTGCTGCCGATGCTCGACATGTGGACCGACGTGTTCGCCTCGCCGGGCTGGCGCACCACGGGAACCCGCCCGGCCAGCTTCCTGGTGACGCCGCCCGGCTGGACCGGCACGGTGCCTGCCGACACGACCCACATTGCAGCACCGACAGCGCTCGTCTGGGTGATCGGACGCACCAAGACCGACGGGCCGGCCGACTACGCGGCCGTCCACACCATCCAGGACGGCTTCAAGGTGACGCCGCTGTCCCAATGGGGCAAGCCGCCGGCGCCGCCACCCGCCGTGACCATCGATCCCACCATCGACATGAAGACGCCGCCCAAGGTGCAGGTCGACACCATGCCGGCCGATCGCTTCTTCGCGCTCGCCGCCGAGCTGCTGCGCAGCAACCCGCCCCACATCACCGACCAGCCCATGGTGGCGCGGCTGAAGCGGATCGGCTTCGAGCCCGGCAAGAGCTTCGATCTCGACAAGGCGGCGCCGGCGGTGCGGTCCGCGCTCGCCAAGGTTCCGGCCGAGGCGCAGCGGCTGATGGACTGGAAGGTGCCGACGCTGGCGCGGGTCGTGAACGGCTGGTCGATGAACACCGACACCATGGGGGTGTACGGCAATTACTACCTAAAGCGCGCCATCGTGGCGCAGCTCGGCCTCGGCGCCAACCTGCCGGAGGACGCCGTCTATCCCATGAACCTGGCCGACGCCGCGGGGCAGCCGCTGGACGGCGGCAACCGCTATGTTCTGCATTTCGACAAGGAGGCGCTGCCGCCGGTCGACGCCTTCTGGTCGCTGACGCTCTACGACGCGCAGGGCTTTCAGGTGCCGAACCCGCTCGATCGCTTCGCGCTGAGCAGTTGGATGCCGCTCGCCTACAATGCGGACGGCTCGCTCGACCTCTACATCCAGAACACCAGCCCGGGTCCCGGTCGTGAGTCCAACTGGCTGCCGGCCCCGAAGGGCGCCTTCAATCTGCTGATGCGTCTCTACGCGCCGCGCTCCGCCGCGCTGTCCGGCAAGTGGAATCCGCCGGCGGTGACGCGCGCCCACGACATGGCGCATTTCGGCGATCCGTGATCGCGCGACGCGGTCGGCCGTCTCCACCGGGACGGCCGGCGCGCCGGTGTGCGCCGAGCCCGGTGCCCCGGTCTGCGCGACAGCCGCAATTCTCGATCGTCCACACCCCTCGCAGGCGGCGCGGTGTTCTGCGCCGGGCCTGCAACTCGCCCGGACATTTCGTCGGACCGGCGGTAATCTCCGCGCATTCGGCCGCGGCATAACCGCCGCAGGCGCGGGGGCTCGGGATGAAGATATCCGTGATCGGCATGGGTGCCGTCGGCACCGAGGTGGTGGCGCATCTGATCGCCAGCACGGCGGCCAGCGAGATCGTCGCGGTGGATCAGAACGCCGCCAAGGCGCAGGCGGAGATCTGGGACTTCGCCCACACCACCTCGTTCATCTACGCCAAGAATCCGCGTCTCGTCGCCGGCGACTGGGCCGACACCACCGGCAGCGACGTGGTGGTGATCACCGCCGGTGCCCAGCTCAAGCAGGGTGACGATCGCGACTCTCTCGTCGGGATCAACAGCCGCGTGGTCGCCGACCTGATCGCCCGCACCGCCGCGACCTCGCCCGGCGCCATCGTGCTGATGGTGACCAACCCGGTCGACGTGATGGCGCAGGTGGCGCTCGCCCGCTCGTCGTTCCCGAAGCACCGCGTCATCAGCCTCGGCACCATCGTCGACACGGCGCGGCTGATGCGCATCGTCAGCGACCATGTCGGCATCGACCCCAAGAACATCTTCGGCTGGGTGCTCGGCGACCACAGCCACACCGGCTTCATCCCGTGGAGCCTGTGCAACGTGTGCGGGCTCGACGTCGACACCTATTGCGCCCTCAATGGCGTGCCACCGATCGATCGGGCGGCGGTGCGCGAGCGGGTGCTGAGGATCGGCCTCGACATCTTCGCCGGCAAGGGCAACACCAATCACGGCATCGCGGCCAGCGTGTTCCGCATCATCCGGGCGATCGCCGGCAACGAGCGCTCGGTGCTGCCGGTCGGCACGCTGCTCGAAGGCGAGTACGGCGTCGACGGCGCCGTGATGAGCGTGCCCTGCGTGATCGGCCGCGGCGGCGTCGAGCGCATCCTGGCCTGCCGCTTCACGACGGAGGAGCAGGCCGCCTTCGCGGTGTCACACGCGCATGTGCGCGAGCTGATGGCGCTCGCCGGGCTGTAGGCGCCCCGCGGCCCGCCCGCAGGGAGCCGCGACGCCGCGTCGCTCAGCCGGCGTTCTGCTCCAGGTGGCGGCGCAGGTCCTCGATCGAGGCGAAGCGCAGCGTGTCGTTGCCGAAGGCGGCGTCGATCGAGCCGTCGG
Organism: Rhodoplanes serenus; assembly: GCA_009720755.1. Classification (GTDB taxonomy): domain Bacteria; phylum Pseudomonadota; class Alphaproteobacteria; order Rhizobiales; family Xanthobacteraceae; genus Rhodoplanes; species Rhodoplanes serenus. The sequence continues at coordinate 127,825 of WNKV01000002.1, read as the reverse complement.
TGTAGAGCGTGTAGCCCATCCCGTCGATGACGCCCGACTTGAGCACCGCGGGCGCCTCCTCGCCACCCCCCGATGGAGCTGCCGCCGGCGGCGCGGAAGCCGGGGCGGCCGGCGGTGCCGGCGGCGCGGTGCGCCCACCGGCCCGGGGCGGCGGCGGGATGGGGCGCGCCGGAGCGCGCGGCGCGGCGGCGGGCGGCTCGGCCGGCTCGGAGCGCTCAAAACCGGGCGGCGGCATTTCGGAGAGCGGCGCCTCGGCATCGGGGCTGACGGTCTGGCGCCGGCGCGTCCAGCCGAAGAAGCGCTTGCTGCGCTCGGCCGAGGGCGCCTCGCCCAAGGGGTCGCGCACCCAGTCGGGTGGTGACGGGACCGCTTCCGGCGGCCCACGCTCAGGCCCACGCTCAGGCCCACGCTCGGCCGCAAGGCCGCGCGACGCCGCCGGTCGGCCACGCAGCGCATCGGGCAGGCCGATGTCGGAGGTCGGCCCCGGCGCGGGCGGCGGCGCCACCATGGGGGGCCGATACGGCGCGGGCGGCGGCTCCGGCGGCGGACCGCCGTCGAGGTCGGCGCGCCGCAGCGGCGGCGGGGTCTGGGGGGCGCGGAGCGGCGGCTGCGGCGGCAGCGGTTGCGGCGGCGAGGGCTGCGACAGCGTGGGCGCATCGAGCCGGTCCGGCGGGGCGGCCCGCAGGCGCTCGGCCGCCACGAGGGCGGACGGCGGCTCCGGCGGCGGCTCGGCCGCCAGGCCGCGTGGCGGAACCGGCGCGGCGGGGCGCTCCAGCGGGCGCTCCATCATGCGCTCGGCGGCGCCCGCCTCCAGGGTGGCGCGCAGCGCCAGAAGCTCGCGCAGGATCGCCGAGAGCGCGATCAGGATCACCCCGGCCACCGTCGCGGTGGTGCCCGAGACCACCAGGATGTTGCCGAGCCCGAAGTCGTTATACGGGATTCCGTAGGCCACGGCGGCGAGGCCGACGACCGTCATCACCGCGCCGACCGCCATCAGGATCACGACCATCGCCACGCCCTCTACGCCGACCCGTGCACCATCCGCCCGACGAGGCCGACGCCGGGCACGACGGCGAGGCGTCGACCGGAGCGGGGCGTCCGACGGAGCGTCGACCGGCGGTGCACACGACGCCGGCCGGATCACCGAACGGACTCGTCCGTTTCGTCCGGAACATTATCCAGTTCGTCCGGAACATTATCCAGGCCGTTGACCCGTCTCAACCATTTTGCAGCTCCGGAACACCGGCCGGGTGCGGCCGGCGACAATCGCCGCGGCAGCCTGGCACCACGGCGAGGTTGCGCATGGGGCGGCCGATCTCTAGGTGAGGTGGGTCGGATGCCGTTCCGCGACCAGGATGGTCACCCCCGATCCACACCCGAACCCTCGAGGAGCCACGCGATGTCGTTCTCGCTGCCGGACCTGCCCTACGCCCATGACGCGCTCGCGCCCTACATGTCGCGCGAGACGCTGGAGTACCACCACGACAAGCACCACCTCGCCTATGTGAACACCGGCAACAACCTGCTCAAGGGCAGCGAGTGGGAAGGCAAGTCGCTGGAGGAGGTGGTGAAGGGCTCTTACGGCAAGAACCAGGGCCTCTTCAACAACGCCGGCCAGCACTACAACCACCTGCACTTCTGGAAGTGGATGAAGCCGAACGGCGGCGGCGACAAGCTGCCCGGCAAGCTGGAGAAGGCGATCGCCGCCGATCTCGGCTCGCTCGCCAAGGCCAAGGAGGACTTCATCCAGGCGGGTGTCACCCAGTTCGGCTCCGGCTGGGCGTGGCTCGCCGTCAAGGACGGCAAGATCACCGTGATGAAGACGCCGAACGGCGAGAGCCCGCTGGTGCACGGCGCGGTGCCGATCCTCGGCGCCGACGTGTGGGAGCACTCCTACTACATCGACTATCGCAACCGGCGCCCCGACTACCTGAAGGCGTTCGTCGACCATCTGGTCAACTGGGACTACGTGGCCGAGCTCTACGAGGCCGCTTCCAAGTAGCCTCTCGGGTGTGAGATGATGCGGCGGCATCGGCACCGGCCGGTGCCGCCGTGCGTCTCGACGCGAGGCGTCCTGCCGGTTCCCCGTGCGTCGAGTCCTGGTCCTTGCATTCCCGGCATCTCCATTGCCGGCATCTCCAGTCCCGGTGCTTCCAGTACCGGTGCTTCAAGTCCCGGTATCCCGACCGATCGTCCCCGCCCGCTCCGCCACCCCACCGCCGTGCCCATGCCGGCCACCCGCTGCCCGCCGTGATCACCACCGCCCCTGCCCGCCCGGCCGCGGCCCGCGGGCTGCACACCGCCGACGTCGCGGCCGTCATCGTGCTGGCGGCGACCTGCGTGGTCGCGCTGCTGACCTTCCGCGACTTCGGCATGGGCTGGGACGACTACGCCCACGCCGAGTATGGCGGGCTGCTGTTGCGCCTCTACGGCTCCGGCTTCACCGACCGCCGCGCGCTCTCCTTCGTCAATCTCTACGCCTATGGCGGCGGCTTCGACATGCTGGCCGCACTCGCCGCCAAGGTGCTGCCGTTTCCGCTGTTCGAGACGCGCCGCCTGGTCGGCGCGGTGATCGGCATCGCCGGCCTGGCGATGACGTGGCGGATCGCCCGCCGGCTCGGCGGCCCGCTCGCCGGCTTCGTCGCGGTGACGCTGCTCGCCACCTGCCCGCTCTATGTCGGGCACATGTTCATCAACCCGAAGGACGTGCCCTTCGCGGTCGCCATGCTGGCCGCGACGCTCGGCTTCGTGCGCGCCTTCTCGGAGTATCCGCACCCGACGGTGCCGACGACGGCGCTGCTCGGGCTCGGGCTCGGCCTGTCGTTCGGCACCCGCGTGATGGGAGCGCTCGCCGCGGTGCCGGCCGCCGCCGCCTTTCTGCTGATCATCGCGGCCGAGGCGCGGCGCAGCGATCTGCGCTCCGCCCTGTGGCGGGCCGGCGAGTTCCTGCTGCGGCTCGTCCCGGCGCTGGTCGTCGCCTATGCGCTGATGGCGCTGATCTGGCCGTGGTCGGTGGTGTCGCCGCTCAATCCGTTGCGGGCGCTGGTGTACTTCTCGCACTTCTTCGAGAAGCCGTGGAAGGAGCTGTTCGAAGGCGCGCTCCTGTCGGTCGCCGAGATGCCGCGCCGCTACGTGCCGGAGCTGTTCGCGCTGACCACGCCCGAGCTGTTCTGGGCCTTCGGCATCGCCGGCATCGTGGCGGCGCTGGCCGGCGCCGTGCAGCGCGACCGCCCGCTGAACCGCCGTGCGAGCCTGGTGTTCCTCGCCGTCTCGGTGGTGTTCCCCATCGCCTTCACGGTGGTGACCAAGCCGGCCATGTATAACGGGCTGCGCCACTTCGTGTTCGTGCTGCCGCCGATGGCGGTGCTCGGCGGCCTGGTCGGCGCCCTGCTGGCCGAGCGGTTCGGCGGCAGCGCCCGACGCAAGGCGCTGATCGCCGCCGCCGTGCTGGCGGTCGGCCTCGCCCATGCGGTGATCGGCATGGTGCGGCTGCATCCCTATCAATATACCTACTTCAACGCCGTCGCCGGCGGCTTGCAGGCGGCCGACGGCCGCTTCATGCGCGACTACTGGGGCCTGTCGCTCAAGCAGGCCTCACAGGCGCTGCTCGACGCGCTGACGGCGCGCGGCGAGCTGGCGACGCGCGAGCACAAGGTCAAGGTCGCCATCTGCGGCCCGCAGCGGCCGGTGCGGCTGGCGCTCGGCAAGAACTATCCGACCGACTGGCAGCCGCAGGGCGCCGACTACGCGATCTCGCTCAACGAGTTCTACTGCGCTCCGCTGGACGCGCCGGTGATCGCCGAGGTGGTGCGCGACGGCGTCGTCTTCGCCCGCATCTACGACATCCGCGGCCGCGACATCCCCTCGCTCCTGACCCTGGCGCCGCCCTGACGGACCGCGGTCGTCCTTCCTTCGTCGGTCTTGGTGGCGCGCTCCCGGCTTGTCAGGATGGTGGCTCCTCGGGAGGAGACGCCGCCATGCCGGTCCATGTGTTCGACGCCTACGGGACGCTGTTCGACGTGCACGCCGCCATCGCGCGCCATCGCGAGACGGTCGGCCCGGAGGCGGACCGGCTCTCCGACCTGTGGCGCACCAAGCAGCTCGAATACACCTGGACGCTGACGCTCGCCGGCCGCTTCGTCGACTTCTGGGCGTTGACCGAGCGGGCGCTCGACCACGCCCTCGCGCGCCACCCGTCGGTCGATCCCGCGGTGCGGTCGCGGCTCCTCGACGCCTACCGGGTGCTCGACGCCTATGCGGACGCCCGCGCGACACTCGACGCCCTGAAGGCGCGCGGCGAGCGCACCGCCATCCTGTCCAACGGCACGCTGCGGATGCTCGCCGGCGTCGTCGAGGCGGCGGGGCTCGGCGATGCGCTCGACGCCGTGCTGTCGGTCGAGGCGGTGCGCCTCTACAAGCCGCGGCCCGAGGTCTACCAGATGGTGCTCGACACCTTCGCGGTGGCGCCGCGCGATGTCGTGTTCGTCTCGTCCAACCGCTGGGACGTGATGGGCGCCGCGGCGTTCGGCTTCCGCGCCGTGTGGATCAATCGGGCCGGGCTGCCGGAGGAGTATCCGGAGCTCGCCCCGATCCGCGTGCTGCGCAGCCTCGCGGCGCTGACGGGCTGATGCGGGCGAGCCCTGGTGACGGCGGCCGAGGACAGGCCGCCTCAGCCGAGCAGCCAGGGCAGCAGCAGCGGCACCAGCACGGCGGTGAGGAAGCCGTTGAGGCCGAGCGCGATGCCCGCGAAGGTGCCGGCCAAGGGATCGACCTGGAAGGCCCGCGCGGTGCCGATGCCGTGCGAGGCGAGGCCGGCCGCGAAGCCGCGCGCCGCGAAGTTCTTCAGGCCGAGCGCGTTCATCAGCGGCGTCACCATGATGGCGCCGGCGATGCCGGTGAGGATCACCAGCACGGCGGTGAGGGCCGGATCGGCACCGACCGCCTCGGCGGTGCCCATGGCGATGGGCGCGGTCGCGCTCTTCGGCGCCAGGGCCCGCACCGTGGTCGCGTCGAGCCCGACCGCGCGGGCCAGCAGCACGGCGCTGACGATGGCGGTGACCGAGCCGACCACCAGCGCGACCAGCATCGGCACCATCAGGCGGCGCACCTGCGGCAGATAGCGCACCAGCGGCACCGCGAGCGCCACCGTCGCCGGGCCGAGCAGGAAATGGACGAACTGCGCGCCGGCGAAATAGGCCGGGAACGGCGTGCCGCTCACCACCAGCACGACCGACACCACCGTGACGGCGATCAGCACCGGATTGGCGAGCGGCCGGCGGCCCACGGCGACGAACAGCGCATCCGCCGCCACATAGGCGATCAAGGTGGTGGTGAGCCACAACAGCGGCCCGCCGGCGAGATAGACCCACAGATCGACGAGGCTCACGGCTCGCCCTCCCGGGTCGCCTGCTCGGTCGCCGCCACGCCCATCAGGCGGGCGACGCCGGCGAACACCACGGCGGTGACCACCAGGGTCACCGCGGTCGAGACGAGCACCACGAGCAGGATGCGCAAGCCCTCGCTGCCGACGCGGCCGAGCTGCTGCACGATGCCGACGCCGGCCGGCACGAACAGCAGCGACAGATGCTTGAGCAGGCCGTCGCCGACCTCGCCGACGCCGGCCGGCAGCGGCGCCCGAGCGAGCATCAGCGAGGCGAGCAGCGTCATGCCGATCACCGGGCCGGGGATCGGCAGCGCCAGCGCCCGCACGAATGCCTCGCCGACGAGCTGGCAGCCCAGAAGAGTCGCGAAACCGTAGAGCATGGAACCTCGTCACCTCCGCCGGCAGGATCGGGGCGCGCACTCTCGCCGCTGCGGCCGCGGGTGACAAGGCGGGCTTGCGCGCGGGGCGCGATCGCATACATTCGGGACCCGATGAAAACTCCGACATGAAGATCAAGGCCGTCGTACACGAGGCCGACGAAGGGGGCTTCTGGGCCGAGGTGCCCGCCATTCCCGGCTGCGCCACCCAGGGCGAGACCTTGGACGAGCTCCTGCAAAACCTGCGCGAGGCCATCGAAGGCTGCCTGTCGATCGACATCGAGCAGCCGAAGGCCGGCGGCAATCATATCCACGGCAGCACTCTCTGACTGAATCCTCCGTCATGGCCGGGCTTGTCCCGGCCATCCACGTCTTTGTGGCTGCTCGGCCTAAAAGTCGTGGATGCCCGGCACGAGGCCGGGCATGACGAGGCATCAGCGGCCATCGGTATCAGATGATTGTGGGATCGCGATGTGACACCGATATCCGGCCGTGAGCTGGCGCGCCGTCGGCCAAACCATCGCGCCTCTCCCTCCCGCTCCACCAGAACGTCGATGCGCCGCGTCCCTACCCGGCCAGCGCCGCCAGCACCCTGGCCCAGCTCCGGATGCCCTTGTGGAACGACTTGAGGTCATACTTCTCGTTGGGCGAATGGATGCGGTCGTCGTCGAGCGCGAAGCCGATCAGCAGCGTGTCGAGCCCGGCGAGCCGCTTGAAGTCGGCGACGATCGGAATCGAGGCGCCGGAGCCGACCAGCAGCGCGTCGCGGCCCCACTCGTCGGTGAGCGCCGCCCGCGCCGCGGCGAGCTGCGGCAGGCCCCACGGCACCGCGACGGCAGGCGCGCCGCTGTGATCGGTGAAGCGCGCCGAGCAGTCGGCCGGCAGCCGCGCCGTCACGAACTCGCGGAAGGCGCTGCGCACCCGCGCCGGGTCCTGCCCCGCCACGAGGCGGAACGACACTTTCGCGGATGCCTTGGCGGGAATCACGGTCTTCGAGCCCGCCCCGGTGTAGCCGCCCCAGATGCCGTTGATGTCGCAGGACGGCCGCGAGAACAGTTGCTCGATGACGCTGCGGTCGCGCTCGCCGGCCGGCACGCCGAGACCGACCGGACCGAGAAAGCTCTCCGGCGTCAGATCGAGGCGGCGCCATGCTGCGAGCACGTCGGCGGGCGGATCGGTGATGCCGTCGTAGAAGCCCGGGATGGCGATGCGGCCGGCGTCGTCGTGCAGCGCGCCGAGGATGCGGGTCAGCACCCGGATCGGATTGCGAGCCGGCCCGCCATAGAGCCCGGAATGCAGATCGCGGTCGGCCGCCTCGATCTCCACCTCGTCGTAGACGAGGCCGCGCAGCGCCGTGGTGATGGCCGGCGTGTCGGCGTCCCACATGCCGGTGTCGCAGACGAGCGCCAGCGAGGCCGCCAGCGCGGCGCGGTTGTCGGCGATCCAGGCCGGCAGGTTCTTCGAGCCGCACTCCTCCTCGCCCTCGATCAGCAGCGTGACCGGCACCGGCAGGGCGCCGGTGACCGCCACATAGGCGCGGCACGCCTCGACGAAGGTCATCACCTGGCCCTTGTCGTCGGAGGCCCCGCGGGCGACGATCACCTCGCGGCCGTCGTCGAGCGTCGCGATGCGCGGCGCGAAGGGCGGCGTCGTCCATGCATCGAGCGGATCGACCGGCTGCACGTCGTAGTGGCCGTAGAACAGCACGCGCCGGTCGTCCGCCCCGTCGCTGCGCGCCAGCACCACCGGATGGCCGGCCGTCTCGCTCAGCTCGGCGGCGAGCCCGAGGCTGCGCAGATCGGCGGCGAGATGCGCGGCGGCGGCGCGGCAGTCGGCGGCGTGGTCCGGCACCGTCGAGATCGACGGGATGCGCAGGAACGCGAACAGCCGCTCGCGGCTGGCGTCGAGATCGGCGTCGATACGGGCCAGCACCCGGTCGAGAACGGTCATTTCCAATCTGATCCTTCTGATTGCTCCACCCGATCGGGACGGAGCGGCGGGGTCGCTCAGCGCCGCCCGGGGCGCTGCGGATTGCCGAACAGGCCGCGCTCGGACGGCCCGGCGGCGGCGCCGGTGTCGAGCAGGCCGTAGCCGCTGTCGCCGCGGCTCGAACGACGGCGCGAGGAGGTCGACATGCCCATGCGCTTCATCGCCTCCTGGGTGGCGGTGCGGGCCACCACGGCGGCGACCGAGCGGCCGAACTGGCGCACCGCCGGATGCGACAGGAACGCCCCGATGCCGCCGAGAATGCGCGTGCCCAGACCCGGCTGCTCGGCCGGTGCGCCGGCGCGGCCCGATCCGGCTTCCGCGTCGCCACCCGCCGTGGCGCTCCCGGCGAGCAGGTCGGTGAGCGGCCGGTGCGGGTCCAGCCGGTCGTAGCGGCCGCGCAGCGGGCTCGCCGCCAGCGCGGCCTGGCGCTCCTGCGCGGTGAGCGGGCCGACCCGGGCGGTCGGCGGGCGGATCATCGTGCGCTCCACCATCGAGGGCGTGCCGTTGCCTTCGAGGAACGACACCAGCGCCTCGCCCTTGCCGAGCTCGGTGATCGCCTGGGCGGTGTCGAGCTGCGGGTTGGGACGGAACGTCTCGGCGGCGGCCCGCACCGCCTTCTGGTCCCGCGGCGTGAAGGCGCGCAGCGCGTGCTGCACGCGGTTGCCGAGCTGCGCCAGCACGGTGTCGGGCACGTCGAGCGGGTTCTGGGTCACGAAATAGATGCCGACACCCTTGGAGCGGATCAGCCGCACCACCTGCTCGATGCGGTCGAGCAGCGCCTTCGGGGCCTCGTTGAACAGCAGATGCGCCTCGTCGAAGAAGAACACGAGCTTGGGCTTGTCGAGGTCGCCCACCTCGGGCAGCCGCTCGAACAGCTCGGCGATCAGCCACAAGAGGAAGGTGGCGTAGAGCCGCGGGCTCTGCATCAGCTTGTCGGCCGCCAGGATGTTGATGCGGCCGCGGCCCTGCGCGTCCACCGCCATGAAGTCGGCGAGGTCGAGCTCCGGCAGGCCGAAGAACTTGTCGCCGCCCTGGTTCTCGATGACCAGGAGCTGGCGCTGCACCGCCCCGATGGTCGAGGCCGAGACATTGCCGTAGCGGGTGCCGATGTCGCGGGCGTTCTGGCCCAGATAGGCGAGCAGCTCGCGCAGATTGGCGAGGTCGACGAGATCGCGGGCGACGCCGTCGGCGGTGCCGTCCGCCTCGTCCACCACCTTGAAGGCGATGTTGACGACGCCTTCCTGCACCTCGTTGAGATCGAGCATGCGGGCGAGCAGCAGCGGCCCGAGATCGTGCACGGTGGCGCGGATCGGATGGCCCTGCTCGCCGAACAGATCCCAGAACACCACCGGGAACTGGTCGGGCGCATAGTCCAGCCCCATCTGCTTGGCGCGCTCGACGAAGGCGGGCTTCGCCTCGCCACGCGCCGCGACGCCCGACAGGTCGCCCTTGATGTCGGCCGCGAACACCGGCACGCCGGCACGCGAGAAGCCTTCGGCCAGCACCTGCAACGTCACCGTCTTGCCGGTGCCGGTCGCGCCGGTGATCAGGCCGTGACGGTTGCCGAACGCGAGGGACAGGCATTCCGGCTTGCGGCTCGTCCCGACGAGAATCTTTCCGTCCTGATCGAGGGTGCCCATGGTGGTCGCATCTCCCGCGGCGTGCTGCGGCCCGATCGGCCGGCCCGCGGGCGGCGCGATCGCCTGTCGATTCCGAGGTTATCGGTCGATTCCAAGGTTATAGTGAGTGCGACGCGCCGGCGCGAGCCGCCCCGCTCGGCCGGTCGGACCGCACGATGCCGCAGCGGCGTCACGTCCGTTTGACGTTGCGGCCCCGCAACACAGACCTGCAACATGGCGACCGACAATCGTGGCGCGATTGTGTTTCGAAGGCGCAGTGTCAGAATGATGACGTGACGACGGGGCGAGAGGGGCCATGGGGCGGGTCACCGGCCGGGACACGGGGGGAGAGCACGCGGGTCCGGACCGCGTCACGGACGCCGACGCCGTGGATTCGTTCGAGCCGAAGGGCGTGGGGCTCGACGGCACCGCGCGGGACCGCGCGATGCGGTACTCCATCGCGGAGCTCGACACCGTGGTTCCGGGCATCGCCGTCGCCCTCAAGGCGGCCGGCATCCGCACCACCGCCCGCCTCCTCGAAGCCGCCAAGACCCCCAAGGGACGCAAGACCCTGGCGGAGCGGACCGGATTGTCGCCGCAGTGCCTACTGCGGGTCGCCAACTATGCCGACAAGATGCGCATCAAGGGGGTCGGCGAGGACTATGCCGAGCTGCTGGAGGCGGCCGGCGTCGATACCGTGCGCGAGCTGAAGTACCGCAACCCCGCCAACCTGGCCAAGCGGATGGCCGAGGTGAACCGCCAGCGCAAGCTGGTGCGCACCCTCCCCTCCGAGAAGGCGATCGAGCGGTGGATCGAGGCCGCCAAGGACCTGCCGGTGAAGATCTCCTATTGAGAGCCCGTTTGGGAACTCCGACGGGCTGCGCCGGAGCCGATTTCGGCCGATCCGGCAGGAGCCGATCGAAGGGCATATCAGGGAGTACGGCGAGATCGGCGACGCCCCGGGCGGTCGAAAGCGGCCCGGCCCTTCGGGTCGCGGGGCGACCGCCGGCCACGGCGTCGAAAAGCTCGCCGATACTCCCTGATATCGGTCTCGCTTTTCTCCTGGTGCCCGACAGGTCGCGCCGCGACGCAGTCCCGTCCGAGTTCCCAAACGGGCTCTAAGACGTGGCGCTCGGGCTCGGCGCTTGACAGCGCGCCGCCGCCGCGCAAAGCCCGTGCGGCATGTCGTCCACCGTCGCCCCGGCTCCGCCCGCCTCCCCCGCACCCGCCACAGCCATGCCGACCCGTTCCGGCCACAGCGTCGTCGATCTCCTGCGCGCCGGCCGGCCGCTGGTGATGGGCGTGCTCAACGTGACGCCGGACTCCTTCTCGGACGGCGGGCAGTTCCTCGACCCGGCGGCGGCGATCGCCCAGGCGCACCGGATGGTGGCGGAGGGCGCCGACATCATCGACGTCGGGGCCGAGTCGACCCGCCCCTACGGCGGCGCCACCCCGGTGTCGGCCGCCGACGAGATCGCCCGCCTCGCCCCGGTCCTGCCGGCGGTCGCCGCACTCGGCCCGCCGGTCTCCATCGACACCATGAAGGCCGCGGTCGCCGACTGGGCGCTCGATCACGGCGCCGCCCTCCTCAACGACGTCTGGGGCCTCCAGCGCGATCCCGAGATGGCGCGGCTGGCGGCGCGGCGCCGCGTGCCGATCGTCGTCATGCACAACCGTGACGAGGCCGATCCGGCGATCGACATCGTCGCCGACATCGAAGCCTTCTTCGCCCGCTCGCTCGAGATCGCCGACGCGGCCGGGCTCGACCGCTCGCAGATCGTGCTCGATCCCGGCATCGGCTTCGGCAAGACGCCGGACCAGAGCATCGCGACGCTGGCGGCGCTGCCGCGCCTCGCCGCGCTCGGGCTGCCGCTGCTGGTCGGCGCCTCGCGCAAGCGCTTCATCGCCCATGTCTCGCCCGCCCCGCCGCAAGAGCGGCTCGGCGGCTCGCTCGCGGCGCATCTGCTCGCGGTCCTCGACGGCGCCGCCATCGTGCGGGTCCACGACGTCGCCCCCACGGTGCAGGCCCTGACGGTCGCCGCCGCCATCCGGAACGCCCGATGACCTCCGCCTCCGACACCATCTTCGTCACCGGCCTAGCGGTCCACGCCTATCACGGCGTGATGGAGCACGAGCGCACGGTCGGCCAGACCTTCCTGCTCGATCTCACCCTCACGGCCGATCTCGGCGAGGCATCGCGCACCGATCGCCACGCCGCGACCGTCTCCTACGATCTGGTGGTGGACTGCGCCACGCGCGCCTTCGCGGCCAAGCGCTTCCGCCTGGTGGAGGCTGCCGCCGCCGCGGTGGCGGACGCCATCCTGGCCGACTTCCCGCGGGTCGCCGAGGTGCGGGTGACAGTGCACAAGCCGCACGCGCCCATCCCCGCCACCTTCACGGATGTCGGCGTGTCGATCCGGCGCGCGCGGAATGGCTGAGGCCGTCCTGTCGCTCGGCGGCAATGTCGGGTCACCGCGGACGACGCTCGCCCGCGCCCTCGCGCTCCTGTGCGAGGACGATGCGGTGCGGCTCGTCGCCCGCTCGGCCGACTACCAGACGCCGCCGTGGGGCGACACCGACCAGCCGTCCTTCGTGAACCTGTGCGCCATCGTCACGACGACCCTGACGCCGCGTGCGCTCTTGTCGCGGGCACGTGACGTGGAGACGCGGCTCGGCCGCGACCGCGCCCGCGAACGGCGCTGGGGACCGCGCCCCGTCGACATCGACATCGTGTCGTTCGCGGACGACGGCGGCCGCGAGATCGCTATCGACGAGCCGGGCCTGACGCTGCCGCATCCGCGCGCCCTGGAGCGCCCCTTCGTGCTGATGCCGCTCGCCGAGATCGCCCCCGACCGGCCGGTCGCCGGCGTGCGGGTGGGCGAGGCCCTCGCCCGCCTCGACAGCGGCGGCATCGTCCGTCTGGCCGACCCGGCCGGAGCCGGCGAGACCGAGCCGATAACGAGAAATCCGTAGTCGACGCGCCGGCCCTCACGGGTCCGCGAGCCGGCGACGAAATGTCCATCCGGACGTGTACTTATCCGAGGACATGGAGGCTCGGCCGGGCCACCCGCTCGGGCTGGTTCTGCCATGCGTTCACGATCGGTTTCTTGGCGAAGCGGCTCAGTCGTGGCATGTTCCGGCCATGACACAGACCGCCGAAGACCTCACTCTCGCCGCGGAGTTCCCGCCGGCCACCCGCGAGCAGTGGCTCGCGCTCGTCGAGGGCACGCTCAAGGGCGCGCCGTTCGAGAAGCGACTGGTGTCGAAGACTTACGACGGGCTGCGCATCGAGCCGCTCTATCCGAGCGACCGCACCGCCAAGCCCGTCGCGGCCCGCGCCAGCGGAGCCCCCTGGCTGGTGATGCAGCGGGTCGACCATCCCGACGCCAAGGCCGCCAATGCCGAGGCACTGCACGATCTGGAGCACGGCGCGACCGGCCTATCGCTGGTGTTCGCCGGCAGCCTCGGCGCTCGCGGCTACGGCATCGCGGCCGACGCCGACACGATCGCCCGGGTGCTCGACGACATCCGCCTGGACGCCATCGCGCTCGAGCTTCAGCTCTCGCCGCAGGCCCGCGAGGCGCCGCAGCGCATCGCCGAGCTGGTGGCGGCGCGCGGCCTCGCGCCGGCCGCCCTCGACATTCGCTTCGGCATCGATCCGATCGGCGCCATGGCGGCCTTCGGCAAGGCGCGGATCGCCTGGCCCGAGATGGCCAAGGAGTTCGTGATCAGGGTTCGTGATCTGGCGGCGCGCGGCTTCAAGGGTCCGTTCGCGGTCGCCGACGGCCGCGTCGTGCACGACGCCGGCGGCTCGGAGGCGCAGGAGCTCGCCTACATGCTGGCGGTGGCGCTCGCCTATGTGCGGGCGCTCGAGGCCGAGGGCGTGCCGCTCGACGCGGCGCGGCGCATCGTCTCGTTCCGGGTCGCGGCCGACGCCGAGCAGTTCCTGACCATCGCCAAGATCCGGGCGCTCCGCGTGCTGTGGGCGCGGGTCGAGGCGGCCTGCGGTCTCGCTCCCGCCCATGCGGTGGTGTCGGCCGAGACGGCGTGGCGGATGATGACGCGGCGCGATCCCGCCGTGAACATGCTGCGCGCCACCGTCGCGGTGTTCGCGGCCGGCGTCGGCGGCGCCGATGCCGTCACGGTGCTGCCGTGGACGGCCCCGCTCGGCCTGCCCGACCGGCCGGCGCGGCGCATCGCCCGCAACACCCAGCTCATCCTGCTGGAGGAGTCCTATCTGGCCAAGGTCGCCGATCCGACCGCCGGTGCCGGTGGCATCGAGGCGCTGACCAAGGGCCTCTGCACCACCGCCTGGACGCTGTTCCAGGAGATCGAGGCGGCGGGCGGCATCTGGGCGGCGTTGACGCAAGGGCTGCTCCAGAAGAAGGTCGCCACCGTCCGCGCCGCGCGCGAGAAGGCGGTGGCCGGCCGGCGCGATCCGATCACCGGCGTGAGCGAGTTCCCCAACATCGCCGAGGGGACGCCGGGCGTGCTCGACGTCGCTCCGGCGAGCGTCGCGGCGCTCGCCGCCGGCGTCACCCTGGAGCCGCTCGCCGCCATGCGGCTCGCCGGCCCGTTCGAGGCGCTGCGCGACGCCTCCGACGCTATGCTGGCGAAGACCGGGGCGCGGCCCAAGGTGTTCCTCGCCAATCTCGGCCGACTCGCCGCGTTCACGGCGCGCGCCACCTTCACCAAGAACTTCTTCGAGGCCGGCGGCATCCAGGCGGTGACCAACGACGGCTTCGAGGTCGACGGCAAGACCGATCTCGCGGCACTCGCGGCCGCCTTCAAGGCGTCCGGCGCCCAGCTCGCCTGCCTGTGCTCGTCCGACGACGGCTACGCCGCCGAGGCGGTGGAGGCCGCGAAGGCGCTGATCGCGGCGGGCTGCGCCAACATCTATCTGGCGGGACGACCGGGCGAGCGCGAGGCCGAGTTCAAGGCCGCCGGCATCGGCCACGCGATCTTCATGGGCTGCGATGTGCTCGCGACGCTCACGGAGGCGCAGAAGCTCGCCGGCGCCGCCGGCTGAGGACGACGTGACGACCCCGGAGCGACGGACGCGGCCTGGCCGCGACCGCGCGCTCCGGCGAGCGGCCCGGTGGCCGCGCGACGAGGATCGGGCCGAGGCACCGTCACGCAGGTGCCGGCGAGCCGCCTCGATCGCCCTTCCGCCACGACGGCGACCACGCCGACGGCGACGGACCGATAGGACCTGAGACTTTGGCGGCCGGCGGGTCGCTTCGCGCGAGAGGCTCGAACATGACGAGGATTCCGGATTTCTCCACGGTCGCGTTCGCCGACACCGCCGCCCCCGCCCCGACCGGCGCCGAGGCTGCGCCCTGGCTGACCCCCGAAGGCATCACGGTGAAGCCGGCCTACACGGCCGCCGACCTGAACGGGCTCGACTTCCTCGACACCTATCCCGGCATCCCGCCGTTCCTGCGCGGCCCCTACCCGGCCATGTACGTGACGCAGCCGTGGACGGTGCGCCAATACGCCGGCTTCTCCACCGCCGAGGATTCCAACGCCTTCTATCGCCGCAATCTCGCGGCCGGCCAGAAGGGCCTGTCGGTGGCCTTCGACCTCGCCACCCACCGCGGCTACGACTCGGATCATCCGCGCGTGTCGGGCGACGTCGGCATGGCGGGCGTGGCGATCGACTCCATCTACGACATGCGCACGCTGTTCTCCGGCATCCCGCTCGATCAGATGAGCGTGTCGATGACCATGAACGGCGCCGTGCTGCCGGTGATGGCGCTCTACATCGTGGCGGCCGAGGAGCAGGGCGTGCCGCCCGTGAAGCTCGCGGGGACGATCCAGAACGACATCCTCAAAGAGTTCATGGTGCGGAACACCTACATCTATCCGCCCTCGCCCTCGATGCGGATCATCTCCGACATCTTCGCGTTCACCTCGCAGAACATGCCGAAGTTCAACTCGATCTCGATCTCCGGCTATCACATGCAGGAGGCGGGCGCGACGCAGGACCTCGAGCTCGCCTACACGCTCGCCGACGGCGTCCAGTATGTGCGGGCCGGCCTCGCGGCCGGGCTGACCATCGACAAGTTCGCGCCGCGCCTGTCGTTCTTCTGGGCGATCGGCATGAACTTCTTCATGGAGGTGGCGAAGCTGCGCGCCGCCCGCTTGCTGTGGGCCAAGCTGATCAAGCCGTTCGAGCCGAAGGACGCGCGCTCGCTCTCGCTGCGCACCCACTCGCAGACCTCGGGCTGGTCGCTGACCGCGCAGGACGTCTACAACAACGTGGTGCGCACCGCGATCGAGGCGATGGCGGCGACGCAGGGCCACACCCAGTCGCTGCACACCAACGCGCTCGACGAGGCGCTGGCACTGCCGACCGACTTCTCGGCGCGGATCGCCCGCAACACCCAGCTCTTCCTTCAGCAGGAGAGCGGCACGACGCGCATCGCCGATCCGTGGGGCGGCTCGTTCTATGTCGAGCGTCTCACCTACGAGCTGGCGAAGACCGCCTGGGGCCATATCCAGGAGATCGAGCAGCTCGGCGGCATGGCCAAGGCGATCGAGGCCGGCATTCCCAAGCTGCGCATCGAGGAGGCGGCCGCCAAGACCCAGGCGCGCATCGACTCGGGGCTCCAGTCGGTCATCGGCGTCAACAAGCACAAGCCCGAGCAGGAAGCCGCGATCGACGTCCTGAAGGTCGACAACTCCGCCGTCCGCCAGATGCAGATCGACAAGCTGGCGCGGCTGCGCGGCGAGCGCGACCCCAAGGCGGTCGAGGCCGCCCTCGACGCCCTCACCCACGCCGCCTCCGATCCGGCCAAGGGCAATCTTCTGGCGCTGGCGATCGAGGCAGCGCGGAAAAAGGCGACGGTCGGCGAGATCTCGCTGGCGCTGGAGAAGGTGTTCGGTCGGCATCGCGCCGAGATCCGGGCGATCTCGGGCGTCTACAAGCGGGAGGCCGGCGCCATGTCGCAGGGCATCGATCGGGTGCAGAAGCTGGTGGCGCAGTTCGAGCGCGACGAGGGCCGGCGGCCGCGCATCCTGGTCGCCAAGGTCGGCCAGGACGGCCACGACCGCGGCCAGAAGGTGATCGCCTCGGCATTCGCGGATCTCGGCTTCGACGTCGACATCGGCCCGCTGTTCGCGACGCCCGGCGAGGCCGCCCGCCAGGCGGTGGAGAACGACGTCCACATCGTCGGCGTGTCGTCGCTGGCCGCCGGCCATCTCACGCTGGTGCCGGAGCTGAAGGCCGCCCTCGCCCAGGAGGGCCGGCCCGACATCATGATCGTGGTCGGCGGCGTCATCCCGCCGCAGGACTGGGACGCCCTGAAAGCCTCCGGCGCCGAGGCGATCTTCCCGCCCGGCACCGTCATCTCGGAGGCGGCCGAGGAGCTGGTGAAGAAGCTCAACCGCCGCTTGGGCCACGAGCGCGAGGCCGCCGAGTAGGTTTTTGGCGCAGCCTGCCGCCCCGGACCCGGGGCACCGAACCCGACGGCCGGCATCCACGGATGCCGGCCGTCGTCGTTTGCGGCCAGGTCAGCGCCGGCTCGGGGTCCGACCCTCTCCCGTCGGGAGAGGGTCGGCGAGCAGAACGAGCCGGGGTGATGGCCATAAGCATCGAAGCATGGTGTTCGCGCCCCCCTCACCCGGATTTCTCGCGCGAGCGCGCGAAATCCGACCTCTCCCCGCACGCGGGGAGAGGTGAAAGCCGTGCCACTCGCTGCCCCCCGCGCCAATCGAACGGCATCAGCCGGCGCTCCGTTCTGGACATTTAGTCCATTTTCCTACATCTAGTCCAAAGCCCGCCCGCAGCGCGTCGTCTCGCGCGGGGCCGTTGAAGGACCGCCGGCATGGCCGAACTCCGCTTTCCCGATCCCAGCTCGGTCGCCCCCGGCTTCTTCGATCCGAGGACCGGCGCCCGCTATCCGCTGGACGTGCCGCGCTGGTGCTCGGACGACCGCACGCCGCTGCTGGTGACGCCCGGGCGCGGCATCGGCCGGGACGACATCGAGCGCGGCACCCGCTCGCTGTGGCGCTACCGGGCGGCGCTGCCGGTCGCCATCGCTGAGCCGATCACTCTGGGCGAAGGCTGCACCCCGCTGGTCGAGCGGCCATGGGGCGACCGGCGCGCCGCGTTCAAGCTCGACTGGCTCAACCCGACCGGCAGCTTCAAGGACCGTGGCACCAGCGTGATGCTGTCGTTCCTGCGCCAGCTCGGCATCGACGCGGTGCTGGAGGACTCCTCCGGCAACGGCGGCTCGTCGGTCGCCGGCTACGGGGCGGCCGGCGGCCTGCGGGTGAAGATCCTGGCGCCCGCCTCCACGTCGCCCGCCAAGATCGCCCAGGTGCGCGCCTACGGGGCCGCGGTGCAGCTCGTCGACGGCCCGCGCGAAGCCTCGCAGACCGAGGCGATCCGGCAGTCGGACCAGACCTTCTACGCCAGCCACAACTGGCACCCGTTCTTCCTCGAAGGCACCAAGACGCTCGCCTACGAGATCTGGGAGGATCTCGGCTTCGTGGCGCCCGACAATGTGGTGGTGCCGGTCGGCGCCGGCAGCAGCCTGCTCGGCTGCCATCTCGGCTTCAAGGAGCTGGTCGCGGCCGGGCAGATCGCCCGGATGCCGCGCCTGTTCGCCGCCCAGCCGCTCGCCTGCTCGCCCGTCGATGCGAGCTTCCGGGCCGGAACGGACACGCCGGTCGACCGCCCGGTCCGCCCCACCATCGCCGAGGGCACCGCCATCGCGCGGCCGCTGCGGCTCGCCGAGATGATCGCGGCGCTGCGCGAGAGCGGTGGCGGCACCGTCGCCATCCCCGAGGAGGCGATCGTCGCGGCGTTGCGCCGGCTCGCCGCAATGGGGCTGTTCGTCGAGCCGACCAGCGCGACCGCCGCGGCGGCGCTCGACGCGCTCGCCGACGTGATCGCGCCCGGCGAGACCACCGTCGTGGTGCTCACCGGCAGCGGCCTCAAGGCGGCCACCACGGTGGCGGATCTGCTGCGATGACGTGCGGGCGCCGCGCCGCGGCCCGATCACCGGCCGCGACATCGCCACCGCGGGACCCGCTGATCGACCAGCTCGAGCAGGTGGCCAAGGGGCTCGGCGAGACCTTGGCGCCGTTCTGCGAAGTGGTGCTGCACGACCTCACCACCCCGGACCACGCCATCCTGGCCATCCACAACAACCTGTCGGGCCGGCGGGTCGGCGACCCCGCCACTGAGCTGGGGCTCGCCCGCATCGCCGATCCCGCCTATCCGCAGGTGATCACCAACTACGCCAACATGCTGCCGGATGGGCGCCAGGCGAAGAGCACGTCGATCGGCATCCGCAACGCCGCCGGCGACTACGTCGCGGCCCTGTGCCTCAATGTCGACGTGACGCTGTTCCGCGGTGTCCAGGACATGCTCGCGCAGTTCACCGCGCTGCGCACCCGCGAGGGGCCGCCCGAGTCGCTCGCCCCCGGCGGCGCCGCGGCGATCCGCGCCCGCATCGACCAGTTTGCGGCGCGACGCGCCACCACGCCGCGTGCCCTCGCGGCGGAGGAGCGGCGGGCGCTGCTGCGCGAGCTGCGCCAGGCCGGCTGCCTGGAGATCCGGCGCGCGGCCGACATCATCGCGGCCCATCTCGGCGTGTCGCGGGCGACCGTCTACGCCGACGCGAAATGACCACCGGCTGGTCCGCATTGCCAACCGTCGGGTCGTGGTGCAGAGGAGCGCGACGAACCCTCGTCGATCGGGATTCCGTACGCATGTCTTTCGTCCGACCGCCTCCGACCATGGCGGCCGCCGCTTTCGCCGCCACGGCATTCGCCCACCTCCCGGCCGCGATCGACGGTCCGGCGATCGGCAGCTCGGCGACCGACCTGGCCGACACCGGACCGAGAGGCGCGGTGCGGCGCCCGGCGGGTCCGATCCCGTGAGGGCGATCCTCTCGCTCGTCTTCGTCTCGCTGCTGTGGGGATCGTCGTTCCTGTTCATCAAGGTGGCGGCCGGCGGCATCGATCCGCTCGGCATCGCGGCGGGGCGGCTGGTGGTGGCGGCGTGCTGTCTCCTGCTGCCTGCCGTGGTGCGCAGCGTCGCCTGGCCACGCACGCGCGCCGCATGGGGCAAGATCGTCATGCTGTCGCTCGGCGGGCAGATCTTCCCGTTCCTGATGCTCGGGCTCGCCGGACACCTCACGACCAGTGTCGACATGGCGCTGATGATGGGAGCCGCCCCGCTCGTCACCTTCCTGATCGCCCGCGTGGTGCCGCCGGGCGAGCCGTGGACGCTGCGCGCCGCGGCGGGTCTCGGCCTCGGCTTCGTCGGCGTCGTGATCGCGTTGTCGCCGCCGGTCGACGTGCTCCCCGGCGGCACCGACGGACATCTGATCGGCCGCCTCTGTGCGCTGCTGGCGGCGGTCGGCTACGCCGTGGGGGCGATCGTCTCCCGCAACCTGTCGCGCGAGGTCGGCGCGACCATGATCGTGACGGCCTCGATGTCGCTGTCGGCCGCCGTCGCGGCGGCGTCCTGGCTCGCCCTATGGGGTGCCTCGGCTGCGGCGGTCCTGGAGACAGTGTCGACCGCGTCGATCGTCGCGCTCGTGGTGCTCGGTGTCGTCAACACCGCCTTCGCCTACGTGGTCTATGTCCGGCTGATCCACACCGCCGGCGCCGTGTTCGCGTCCCTCAACAACTACCTCGTGCCGGTCTTCGGCCTGGTGGTCGGCGCGGTGGCGCTCAGCGAGCCGGTCGGTCCCGCCGCCCTCGCGGGCCTCGCCCTCATCCTCGGCGGTGTGCTGCTGGTGCGGGTGGGATCGGGACGCGCGCGCTGATCGGGCCGGCCCCGAGCGAGCGCGCCGGCGCCGGCGGGTGTGACCGCAGCGTTGCCAAGCACGGCGCCGTCCGGCACAGAGATGACGGGTCTCCTTCCGTTCGGGTTCGACCGTCCATGATGTTCGCCAACTGCCTGCGCACCGCGGCCGTTCTGGTCGTGCTGATCACCGCGCCGCTTCCGGCCACCGCCGCCACCGTGACGACGGCCGACACCAAGGCGCTCACCGCCAAGCTCGAGGTCGCCGACGTGCTCGCCAAGCCGCCGGGCCTCTACGAGAACCTCGCCACCGAGGGCCGGCGCTGGCTGTCGCAGAACCGCGCCGAGGCCGAGAAGGCGTACAAGGACGATCCCTCCGATTTCGCCGACGGCCGCCGCTGGACCTTCGAGCGCACCTACACCCAGGTGTCGGCGGTCGGCCGCTATGTCGGCGTGCTGCGGCGTGACTACGTCTACAGCGGCGGGGCCCATCCCAACACGGTGCTCGACACCATTCTCTGGGACAGCGCGATGAAGCGGCGCATCAGCGTGCGGCCGTTCTTCACCGAGACGGGCGACGGCGGCCCCACCATGACGGCGCTGGCGGCGGCGATCCGCGCCGCCGTGCGGGCCGAGAAGAAGGCGCGCGGCATCGAGGTCGCCGACGATCCCGCCAAGGACGATTGGGTGTCGGCGATCGAGCCGAAGCTGCTCGGCCTCGGGCCGCTGGTGCCGATCGGCTCGACGGTGCCGGGCAAGAGCGGCGGGCTCGCGGTGTTCTTCTCGCCCTACGCGGTCGGCCCTTACGCGGAAGGCTCCTACACCGTGGTGGTGCCGTGGCGCACCTTCGAGCGCTTCCTGTCGGACGAGGGCCGCGCGCTGTTCGCCGGCGATCCGGTCCCGCCCCCGAAGGACGAGTGATCCTGTGTCCGGGTGATCGGTTCGCCGTCGTTCCGGGGCGCGGCCCCCGGATCGGCGCTTCGCGGCTTCCGAGTGCCGCGAACCCGGAACCCAGCGACACACGTCGTCCCGCGGCAGACTTTTGACTCTCGGCTGGATTCCGGACAGCCGCTTCGCGGCTTCCGGAATGACCACCAACTGGATCAGCCGGATCTCGTATGAGCCGGTCGCCGCTCAGGCCACATCGGCGAGGCGGAACGAGAAGCCCGGCACCGCCGCGCAGGCGAGCGTCGCGTCGGCCGGGTGCGCCACCACCGACGACCAGCCGTCGCCCTGCGGGGCGGCATGCACGACCGTGGTGCGCTCCATGGTGTCGATCACCCAATACTCACGGATGCCGTGGCGCGCATAGAGCCGCGCCTTGACCTTGCGGTCGAAGGCCCGGCTGGTCACGGCGACCTCGATCAGCAGCAGCACGTCGTCGGCACGCGGCTGTGCGAAGCTCTTCGGGTCGGCGTCGTAGACGGACTGCGCGATGACGCACAGATCGGGCGCGACGAGAATGTCGCGGGCGAGCTGAACCGTGGACTCGACCCCGACATAGAACCCCGGCCCCACCGACCGGACCAGCGCGATGTTCAGCGCGTTCTTCACCCGATCGTGGGCGATGCTGTTCGCCTGCATCGGCACGATCTCCCCCTCGATCAGCTCGAACCGCTCGTCCTCGCCGAACACCCCGGCCTCGATCATCAGGCGGATGTCCTCGACCGTGAAGGCGCGGCGGGGGTAGCCTTCGGCACCTCGGGTGACGGCGACGGTCATGGGCAAGCCCTTCGTTGACCCGACGACTATAGTGGTCGCGTCGGCCCCCTGCGAGTCGGCGCGCCGCTCAGTGCCCGCCGGCGCGGGCGCCGCGGCGGCTGACGAGCGCCGCGAACCACGGCGTCTCGCGCACCGCGGTGAGATCCTCGTCGGCGAGCAGGTGATGAGCATCGGGCAGCATGCCGGCCGCTTCGGCGGTCTCCAGCGCGGCGCGGCAATCGTCCGGGCGACCGCGTAGCGCCGCGATGCAGGCGAGATTGTAGGTCTCGTGTGGCACGGTGCGCAGCGCCGCCCGGCAGCTCTCCTCGGCACGGTCGAGCAACGCCGCGCGGGTCGCGGCATCGGCGGCGCGGCGCGCCCAGCGCATCAGCCCGGTGGTGCGATCGCACAGCGCATCGTACTGCCCCGGATCGATGCGCAGCGCCGCCGCATACTTGTCGTCGGCCAGCGCGAACAGCCGCTCCGCCGCCGCCGGGTCGGCGGTACGCTCGGCGCGCTCGGCCAGCTCGGTGCCCCAGTTGATCAGCGCCTCGGGCCGGTCCGGCCGCAGCCGCACCGCCTCGGCATAGCGCTTCTCCGCCTCGCCCAAGAGCCGCTCGGCCGTCTCGGCATCGCGGGCGAGCCGTGCCCGCGCGGTCAGTGCCGCGCCCCAGCTGTACAGCGCCTCGTGCGAGGCCGGATCGACCCGCAACACCGCCGCGTATTTCGCCTCGGCCTGGACGAACAGGCGATCCGCGGTGTCGGGATCGGAGGTGCGGCGGGCGTGCTCGACCAGCGCGGCGGCGCCGTTGATCAGCGCCTCGGGACGGTCCGGCCGCAGCCGCAGGGCGGCCGCATACTTGGCCTCGGCGGCGGCGAGCAGCCGCTCCGCCTCGGTGCCGGCGCTGCGCCCGGCCCGCTCGGCGAGCGCATTCGCCCAGTCGGTCAGCGCCTCGTACTGGTCCGGGACGAGCTCCAGCGCGCGGGCGTATTTCGCCTCCGCCTCCTCGAACAGCCGCGCCGCCACGGCGGGATCGGCCGTCCGCTCGGCCCGGTCGGCGAGCGCGTTCGCCCAGTCGACCAGCGCCTCGACCTTGCCGGGATCGAGCCGCAGCGCGGCCGCGTACTTGTCGGCGGCGATGTCCCACAGCCGGTCCGCCTCGGCCGGGTCGGCGGCGCGACGCGCCAGCGCCGCGAGCGCCACCCCCCAGTCGACCAGCGCGCCCGGCTGGTCGGGATCGAGCCGCATAGCGGCCGCGAACTTGACGTCCGCCTCGCGCAGCAGGCGCTCGGCAGTAGCCGCGTCGGCGGTGCGACCGGCCCGCTCGGTCAGGGCGGTGGCCCAGTTGACCATGGCGTCGCCCTGGTCGGGCGCCAGACGCAGCGCCTGGGCGAACTTGGCCTCGGCCTGGACGAACAGATGGTCGGCAACGGCGGCATCGGTGGCCCGCTCGGCCCGCTCGGCGAGCGCGATGCCGAAGCCGTTGAAGGCGTCGGCCCGGTTGGGCGCGAGGCGGGCCGCCTCGGCGAACTTGCGCTCGGCGTCGATCAGCATCCGCTCCGCCACGGCGGGATCGTCGGCGAGGCCCGCCCGCTCGATCAGGGCGAAGCCCCAGCCGATCAGCGCATCGCGGTCGTCGGGCCGCGCCCGCAGCGCCATCGCGAAGGCGTCCTCCCACTCTTCCAGCGGCCGATGGTCGTTCTCGCCGACCACGACATCGCCCGCCGACCCTGCTGACTCGGCCATGGTGTTCCCCCCGGTTGACCGCATCGTGGCGATCTTGTTCCACGCGCCCGGCGGCACCGGACGTCATGGGTATGCGGCCGATCAGGGTACCACCGGGCCGGGCAGACCGACAACGCGGACGCGATCGACGGGCGCCCGACCGGCGACGCGAGCGGGCTGCGTTCTCCATGAGAAGCGCGAGCCGGCGCCGCGGTTCAGTCCGCCGAAGCCCGTGGACGACGATCCGGCTCGCGGCCGCCGAGCGGCGCCCTCCGACGCACCTCCTCGATCAGCCATTCCAGCCACGCTTGAAGCTGTGGATTGTGGCACGCGAAGGCGAGCAGGGTCCGGCCGTTCTGGATCAGATAGGAGAGCGCCGCCTTCAGCGCCTCGGCGTTGGGGTCGCCGACCAGATCCTTGATCGTGTAGCCGGACACGCCGGCCGCGGTCGCCGCGACCACGACGAAGGGCGTCACGGCGCGCCCGAACGCGACGATGCCCTCGGTCGCGGTCGCGACCCCCGCGCCGACCAGGGCGACGGTGCGCTCGTCGGCCTGATCGAGGGCGCGGTCCAGCATCTGCACCAGCGCCTTGGCGCGGCAGGTGAGCAGCGACGGCACTCGCAGCATCGGCGCCAACACCGCCCGGGCACGCCGCGCCAGCTCGGCGAGCGGCACGTCGAGCAACGCCAGCGCCCGCGCCCGTCGCTCCAGCTCCTCGGCCTCCGGAAAGCCCATGATGAAAGCGGTGTGGTCGCGCAGCAGCGCGCGGAGCAGCGCCAGCACGTCGGGCTCCAGCGGCTCCAGCAGAGTGCGCCGGGCACTGCCGTCGAGTGGCGCCAGCGCCTCGACCATGTCGCGCAGCGCCGCGCCGGCCGACCACAGCGACGGCACGTCAATTTCCGCCACGGTCGGCGCCACGAAACCCATGTAGTCGACGAACTCGTCGTGGAGCGCCTTGTGGGTGTTCTGCACGCGCTCCATCGGCCCGGCGAGCCGGGCCACCCGCGCCTTCACCCGGGCGTGCAGGCTGAGCTGCATCGGGTCGTCGCGCTCGCGCGGACCGGGGCCGATCAGGACGGTGTCGAAGCCGTCGGGAGTGGCCATCAGCCGCGGACCGGGACCGTCCGGGGGCGGCTGGGGAGGGGGCGCGGGCGGCGGAGCGGGATCGGAATCGGGCTGCGGCTCCCGCGGGACCAGCGTGTGCCGGGCGACCAGGTCGCGGATCTCGGCATTGACGCGGCGGGGGTCCTCGGCCCAGAGCGCTGCGAGCGCTCCAACCCGTGCGATCTCCAGCCGCTCGTCGGCCGGATGTCCGGCGAGCCGCGCCTCGTACCACTCGGTCCACACCGTCCAGTCGGGATGGGCAGAGAGCATCGCGCGACGCAACACCGTCCACCGGCGTGCGGCCCAGTCGGGCGGGCCGCGGGACCACAGCGGTAGATGCATCAGAGCCATGCCGTTCTCGGGCGTGATCCCGCGGTCTTCGAGCCAGCGCACATCGGCGCCGACGGCTTGCCAGACGCCGCCCGAGCGGAGCGCGACAGCGGCGGGGTCGGCCATCTCGGCCGCGAACGCGGAGGCGGCGCGCGCCGAGGCGACGACGGCGAAAGCGACCGAGTCCCGGGTCGCCTCGTTCGCCGCATCGGTTGGCAGCGAGAGCTGCGCCTCAACCGCGGCAAGGACCTGAAGGCCCGCCTCCCCTCCCGGGCGGCGATGAGGATGCCCAAAGATCCGGCGACGATGCGCCGGATAGGCGGCCACGGCCCAGGCGGTCGCGAGCGTCGCCATCTCGGACAGCAGCACCCGCTGGGCGTTCCAGCGGTCGTGCTCCGGCAGCCCGCGCCAGGGCGGTAGCGACGGCACGACGCGCAACGCCGAACGGGCCGCGAGCGCTATCGCGGCCTCGATCGGCTGAGCGGCCAGCCAGTATGCCAATTGCCCGCGATCACGCAGCTCGGCCACGAATGCTTGCCCCTCGGACCGACGGTCCGGCCGCCCCCGCAGCCGTCACGCAATACCGCCGATGTTCGGGGGAAACCGGGCGGCTGTCTAGGTGCCGGGCCGCACCTTCTCGTCCGGCGTCTGGGTCGCCCCACGGCTGAGACGCTCGCCCCGCGAGCGGGGCGAGCGTGAGCGAGCGCGACCGGGCCGGCGGCGTCCTACCGCACGTCGACGATGGCGCGGCGATCGAGGATGTCGCGGGCGTGCCGCACCACCGCGTCGGCCACGATGGCATGGCCCTCGGCGGTCGGATGGAACGCGCCGGAATAGAGCGCCGCATACGCCGGCTGGAGGATGTCGAAGGGCGAGATGCCCTCGCGGTGGGTGTTGGCGGTGAGGAAGGCGTCGTTGGGGCTGTGGATCAGCCGCCACCGCTTGCCGTAGGGCAGCGCCACGGCCGGCGAGTAGGGCTGGAACTCGTCGATACGTTGCGACAGCCGCGGCATCATCATGTTGATCTGGTCGGCCAGAGTGCGCTGCGGGTCGCGGGCGCAGACGCCGCGGCGCGCGAACATCGCAGTGTGCTCGGCGACGAAGCGGAAGCCGGTGCCGCTGCCGGTGGCGAGCCGCGGGCAGCCGGGACGCCGGCGGGCATCCGCCATGCACTCCATCCGGGCTTGCAGATCGCGGGTGAAGTCGGAGACCTCCTGCACCCGGGCGCTGCCGTAATGCAGCTTGGGATGCACGTCGAGCCCGATGGTCGGCTGCATGCCGCAGACCCGGCCGGTCTCGTCGAACTGCACCGGCTCGTAGGCATTGTGCAGCACCGTCGACGGATCGACCCCGAAGCCGTCGACCAGCGCGTCCTTCAGCGCCTTCATGCGGCGGTCGAGCACGTCCAGATAGACGCGGGCGACGTGCGGCTCGAAGCGGAGCTGGCGGCCGACCAGCCCGGCGATGGGAGCGAGATCGGCGGCGCTCTCGGTGATGCCGTAGGCGACTAGCGCCCCGAAGCCGACGTCGTTGCCGCCGATCGACAGCAGCACCAGATCGATCGGCCGCTTGCGGCTCTCCGGCGGGCACCAGAACTTGGTGAAGGTCTGCTGGCCGATGCTGGTGGAGCCGTGCGCATAGGTCGGCAGCGTGTAGACGGCGTCGCGCGCGCGCGGCGCGCCCGGCCGGCAGATCAGCTCGGTGAGCTGATCGAGCTGCGGCACCACCACGCGCTGGGCGTTCGGCCCGGTGGTCTGCTCGCGCGGCTCGCGCGGGCCGAACAGGCCCTCCACGGTGTCGGAGCCCGAGCAGGCGAGGCTGACGAAGCTGACGGCGCGGTGGCGGTTCTCGAGTGCGAGCTGGAGGCCGACGCGGAACGGATAGCCGTATTGCGAGCGGTGGCAATCGGCCGACAGCCACTGGGCCCCGCGCTTGTCGAAGGCGGCCTGGAACTCGGCCGAGGACGGCCGGTAGATCAGCCCTCTCTCCTCGTCCTCCATCAGCCGCTTGGGCAGCGATTTCGGATTGACGACCTCGGGCGCCGAGGCGATGCCGTAGGTCGGAGCGCCGCGCATCGAGCGGGTCGCCACCTCGTCGCGGGTGTTGACCGGGTCGTAGACCATCTCGCGGCCGGCGCTGAACACCACCGGGCGATCGGGATTGCTCTCGCCGGAGGCGAAGGAATCGCCCATGGCGACGATCAGCACGTCCTCGACCACGATGTGGGAGTCGACGAGCTCGCGGCCGTCCGGCAACCGCACCGCGACCGCGACGCCCGAGGCGGCGCGTTGCGTCGAGAACGGCACGCGCTTGATCACCAGCGGCACCGCGCAGGACTGCCGCACCGTCTCGCCGGCGCCGCCGCGGCGCGGGCGCCACGTCCAGGTGCAATCGCCGGCGGCAGACGCCAGATGCTGCGGGGCGAGCCGCACGATCACCGTGTGGGCGTCCGGCAGGATGGTGTCTTCCTTGGCGGTGCCCCAGGAGTACTGGCGGTCGCAGGTAACGAGATAGCGCCGCGGCCGGGCGTTGCGGTCGTAGCAGTTGACGTCGAGCGTCTGCGCCGCCCAGCCGAGCCGGCTCCTCTCGTAGTTGCGGCCGGCGGTCGCCGCGCAGGCGGCCGGCGAGGAAGCGTCGCGGCAATCGGGATCGTTGAGGCGGCGCTCGGTGCGCCACACGATGTTGCCGGGCACCGGGTCCTCGGCGGCGCCGCGCACCGCCTTGTAGGCCCGCTCGTGCAGGTCGAACGCGCTGGTGCGCTTGAAGAAGCGGAACGGATTCTCGACCTCCCAGAGGAGATCGGCGGCCGCCGCCGGGGATGCCGCCAGCGCGAGCGTCACGACGGCGGCCGATGCGACCCTTCGGGTCATCGCCGCACTCGAACCCCTCGCACCAGCGGTCGTCGGAACCGATCCGGAGCGCATGAGATCCCCTCCCCGCGGAAATTTCTCGAATGATATCGGTTTGGTAGGGCAAGGGGAGAGGAAAGTTCATGTTTCGTTAACCACGCCCATAAACCATTGATATCAATGATCATGAGCGGCGGGTGCGATGGCCGGCCCCCGGGGCGCGGTGCCGCGCCCCCGCCCGGCCGGCCCCGGCGCAACCCCTGTTCTGGCGGCCTGCATGGCGCCGTCGCCCCGGCGGGCGTTCCGCTCGCCGCCGACCTGTGCTCTACACGGGGGCACCATGAGTCCGCGCACCCACACCGCCCCGTCGGCTCCCGACATCGACCGCCTGGTCGCCGGCGTCCGCGCCGGCCAGCGCGCTGTGCTCGCCCGCGCCATCACGCTCGCCGAGTCGAAGCGCGCCGATCACCAGCTCGCCGCCCGTGCCCTGGTGCAGGCGCTCCTGCCGGACACCGGGCAGGCGCTGCGCGTCGGCATCACCGGCGCTCCGGGCGTCGGCAAGTCGACCACCATCGATGCGCTCGGCGCCTACCTCACCGGCCAGGGCCACAGGGTGGCGGTGCTGGCGGTCGACCCCTCCTCGGCCCGCACCGGCGGCTCGATCCTCGGCGACAAGACCCGGATGGCGCAGCTCTCGGCCGATCCGCACGCCTTCATCCGTCCGTCGCCCTCGGCCGGCACGCTCGGCGGTGTCGCCGCCAAGACGCGCGAGACCATGCTGATCTGCGAGGCCGCCGGCTACGACGTGATCCTGGTCGAGACGGTCGGCACCGGCCAGTCGGAGACCACCGTCGCCGACATGACCGACTTCTTCCTCGCCCTGATGCTGCCGGGCGCCGGCGACGAGCTCCAGGGCATCAAGAAGGGCCTGGTCGAGCTCGCCGACATGATCGCGGTCAACAAGGCGGACGGCGACAACCTCCCCCGCGCCCGCACCGCGGCGGCCGAGTACCGGGCGGCGCTGCACATCCTGTCGCCGCGCTCGCCGAACTGGCAGGTGCCGGTCGTCACGTACTCGGCTTACACGGGCGACGGCCTCGCGGCGCTGTGGGCCAAGGTGGTGGAGCATCGCGACACCATGACCAAGACCGGCGAGCTGGCGGCGCGCCGGCGCGACCAGCAGGTGAAGTGGATGTGGTCGATGGTCGAGGACCGCATGCGCACCCGCATCACCTCCGATCCATCGCTCGCCGCCAAGCTGCCGCGCCTCGAGGCGGATGTCGCCGACGGACGGCTGTCACCCGCCGTGGCGGTCGACCGGATTTTCGCCGCGCTCGGGTGGTGACTGGCGCGTCGCTCCGCGGGGATGGCGACGCATGACAGCGACGATCCTGGTCACCGGCTTCGGACGGTTTCCCGGCGCAC
The DNA here is from genome assembly GCA_009720755.1 of Rhodoplanes serenus. GTDB lineage: Bacteria > Pseudomonadota > Alphaproteobacteria > Rhizobiales > Xanthobacteraceae > Rhodoplanes > Rhodoplanes serenus. The sequence continues at coordinate 98,555 of WNKV01000002.1, read as the reverse complement.
AGTTCAATCCGGCGGCCGATCTCGCCACCGCGCTGGTGCGTCGGCGACGCCCGGCGCTCGCCGGCGTGCGGCTCGTCGGCCATGTGTTCGCGACCCGCTGGGACGAGGTCGACGGCACGCTGCCTCGCCTCGTCGCACAGGAGAAGCCCGACGCCGTGCTGCTGCTCGGCGTCGCGGGCCGCGCCGACCGCGTGCGCATCGAGCAGGTCGCGCGCAACCGGACGAGCGTGCTGTTTCCCGATGCGGGCGGGGCGCGCCGCACGCATCTCGGCATCGCGGCGGGCGCGCCGTTCGTCCGCCGCGGCCGCTTCCCGGCGGCGGCCCTGCGGGCGGCGCTGCGGACGCACGGCATCGATGCGGCCTCGTCACGCAACGCCGGCACCTATCTCTGCAACTTCGCCTATTGGCGCGCCCTCGACGCGGCGGACCGCGACGGCGGACCGCGGCTCGTCGTCTTCGTGCATGTGCCACCGCTGCATCGCCTCGGTCTGCATCGCCTCGGCCTGCATCGCCTCGGCCTGCATCGTCTCGGTCGGGCATCGCCGCGCCGACTGTCACGTCGGTGTCACGTCGCGGCCGAGCGGGCGCGTCTGCTCGCCGCCCTGGAGGCCCTGCTGGTGAGCATCGCGGCCGCCCTCCGGTAGGCTGTCGGCCCGCGAGATCAAGAGGCGGCGGCCGACATTTGAGCGCGGTACCATGCGGAACCTCGGCGCACTCCTTCGGTTGGTGCGGTATCAGGCAACAACGGAGGCACCGCATGAACTGGGATCGCATCGAAGGCAACTGGAAGCAGTTCCAGGGCAAGATCAAGGAGCAGTGGGGCAAGCTCACCGACGACGACCTGACCGCGATCGAGGGCCGCCGCGACCAGCTCGAAGGCAAGCTGCAAGACCGCTACGGCTACACGCGCGACCAGGTGAAGAAGGACGTCGACGACTGGCTGAGCCGCCACTCCTGATCACGATCTCACGTCCGGTGTCCGGAGCGTCACTCTGCTCCGGACACTCGGCACCGCGACGAATGCCGCGTCGCCGCCCGGTGGCGCAGCGTTCGTCCGTGATGACCCTTCACACTCCCGCCCCTTACCCCGCCCGTCATGGACATCTGAGAACCACGGCTCGCTGGACCGCCGTGCGGGCGATCGACGCCGGCGGTCTGCGCCGCGGTCGCGGCGCGCCGCGTCGGTCGGCAGGCCGACTAAGTAATCCAACCAGCGCGCGCCGAGGCCCCATCGGCTGCGATACTGAGCATGAGCCCGACCACTGCCGGGTCGAGGAGATCGGCAGGCGGGACATCGCAGCGCGAGCGGCCGTCGTTTCCGGATTCCGTCGGCAGGGCGTCGGCCCGGGCGCATCCCGCCCGCTCCCTCCTGCCGGACGTCATCGTCGAGAAGACGCCTGCGAAGAAGACCAAGAGACTGGCGAGGCGAGACGTGAAGGTCGTGACGGTACGCTGCCCCTATCGCGGGCGCGCGGTGTCCACTGGAATTGAGATCGAGGACGCGGAGTTCGCCCGCCTGCCCGACACGCTGCTGGTGACGCGCTGCCCGCTCTGCGGGCTCGAACACGTGGTGTGGACCAGCGAAGCGTGGCTGGAGCCGGTGCGCTACGACAGAAGCGCCGGCGATCCGGCCTGAGTGGCAGGCTCCGCCGGCGTCGGGACGCTCGTCGTCGCGGGGTGGGGGTCGGCGTCCGCCGGTTCGGCGACCGGCAGGCCGGAAGCCACCGGCAGGCCGGCGGTGATCCCCTCGTCACCGGGCCGGTTGCCCTCCGGCGCCCCGTCCCAACGGGCGGCCGCGGTGCTCCACACCTCCACCTCGTGGACCGCATCGCGCATGCGTAGCACGAGCTCCTGCTCGGTGAAGTAGCGGCGCCATCGTCCGCTGCGATAGAGCTCGACGAGATGCGCCCGGCGGCGCTCCGCCAGCATCAAGCCTCGGCGAAGGGTAGCGGCCGAAATGGCACGCGGAATCGGAGAGGGCATCGGGTGCGCCCGCTGAGCTGACGATTCTGATGGTGGAACACGCGCACAAGGACGCGCACAGAAAGCGACCGACTCGGTACGCGATGCTGTGGCCACTTTATGGCGATACCGCCGGGACAGGCGAGCAAAATTTTTCGTGGCGGCCGCGATCGCGACGGAGGGCAGAACCGTTTTAGCCCCGATTGGCGGGCTTTCGGCGCCCCCCGTTCTGCGGCGCTTCATCGACGCATGCGAGACATGCGGAAGGCCACGAGGGAATCCCGCCCGGCGCGCCCGGGCGACGTCACTGGGCCTTGGCGACGAAGCCGACCACCGCCGTCTCGGCCTGCCAGGTGGCCAGCAGGCGGGCGAAGTCGTCGTCGGTCAACGCCTCGCCGGCGACGCGAACGCGATAGAGACCGCCGGGCTTCGGCCCGTCCACGATGGTGGCGCCGCGCGCCTCCAGCACCCGGGCGATGTCGGCCGCCGTCGCCTGCGGGACGAAGCGGACCAGGGCGAACGCCCCGGCCGCCGGAGCGGCCGAACCGGCCGGCGCATCGTAGGAGGCCATCTCCAGGACGGCCCCGCCGCGCTCGCCGACCGCCAGGCCGGCAATCAAGCCGGCCTGCACCAGGATCACCACGGCGGCGGCGGCACCGGCCCAGGCCACCGCCCGCGGCGACAGCACGTCCAGCACGGCGGCGATCCGGCTCAGCACCGCGGCCGGGCCACGACGCGAGGCGGCACGCGGGTCGTGCGCCACCGCGTCCTGCGTCATCGCGGCCATCACGCGGTCCAAGGCGCGGGCCGACGGCGCTCCCAGGCTCTCGTTGAGATGGATGGTCTCCAGGTGCTCCTCGCGCACCAGCTCGTAGCGGCGGGCGAGCTCCGGATCGCGGGCGAGCGCCTGCTCCACCGCCTCGGTCTCGGCCCGCCCCAGGGTGCCGGCCGCATGCCAGGGCAGCATCTCCTCGAGGGCGGCCCGATCGAGACCCCGTTCGTGCGTCGTCGTCATGGCCAACCTCGTTCGACCCCGGCCGCCTTCAGCAGCTCGCCCAGCCTCTTGCGCGCGTAGAACATGCGCGTCTTCACCGTGTTCCCCGGGATGCCAACGATCCGCGCCACGTCCTCGACCGAGCGTTCGTGGTAATAGACGAGGTCGATGATCTCCCGGTGCTCGGGCGACAGGGACATGAGGCACTTCTGCAACACCGCACTCTTGTCCTTCTTCTGAGCCGCGACCTCCGGATCGTCCGAAGGGTCCTCGATGGCCGCCGCCGCGTCGTCGTCCAGCGCCTCGTCGCCGCGCCGCCGGATGGCCGACAGCGCCTTGAACCGTGCGATGGCGAGGAGCCAGGTCGACACGGCGCTGCGTCCCTCGAAACGGTCCGCCTGGCGCCACACGTCCAGAAACACCTCGCCGATCATGTCCTCCGCGATCGTCTCGCTGCCCACGATCCGCAGTACGAAGCGATAGACGCGGACATGGTGCCGCGAGAACAGCACCTGCATGGCGAGCCGGTCGCCAGTCGCGATCCGGCCGATCAGCTCGGCATCCGAGGTGGCGGGATCGGCGTTCAACGGTCGGCTCGTGAGGGTAGTCGCGACCAAAAAGTCGGCGGTTCAAACGCGAACGTCATGAATGGGCCCATCCCCCCGCATACCGGCCCGGGTGCGACCTTCCTGCAACACCCGGCTGCGCCCCATCGCGCGAACACGGGCGCGCGCACGGGGAGATCGCGGCCTTCCCCTCGCCGCCCCCGGCCCGGCCCCGTGCGCGGCAGCCCCGCACACCCGATTCTGCGCGCATCGGAAGGCTAACACGGTCGGCACGACGATTCATCGCTCGAAAGCCCGACTGGCTAGCCAGTCCCTAATCGGGGCCGGTGCGAGACGCCACGACCCTCGCCGCGGGCGAGCGGCATGCCGACGCAGCCGGTCGGCCGACCCGCGACCTGACGTCATAGCGGCGTCCCGCAGACCCCGGCCCCGGATCACTGCTTATTGATTCGTCTAGGATATATGGCGCTAGTGCATAACTGCCGCGAGGCCGGGGGATTCGACGAAGCAGCGGCCTTATGGTGTAGTCGCCCCGGCCGCGGTTCACGAACACTGATCTGGCCGAGGCCGCTTTGGTGCGGTGGACGGGGCACGCGACGCGACGTCGTCATTCATCAGGCATCGCGGAACAGGGGGGCGAGCATGCCGCTCGACGAGGAACTACGGTCGACGCTGGCGCGGCGACGCGACAAGGTGATGGCGGCCGGCGGCGCCAAGAAGACAGCCGATCGGCATACCAAGGGGCTGATGACGGCGCGTGAGCGCCTCGCCGCCCTGCTCCAGGACGGCACCTTCCAGGAATACGGCGCCCACATCCGCCACGGCTGCACCGCCTTCGGCATGTCCGAGGTGGACATCCCGGCCGACGGCGTGGTGGTCGGCACCGGCTATGTGGACGGCCGCCAGATCGCCGCCTTCAGCCAGGACTTCACCGTGGTCGGCGGCACGCTCGGCAAGTCGCACGGCCAGAAGATCGTCTGGGCCCAGGACTACGCCGAGAAGAATGGCGTTCCGCTGGTCGGCTTCAAGGACTCGGGCGGCGCTCGCATCCAGGAGGGCATCGACGCCCTCTCGGGCTACGGCGAGGTGTTCTACCGCAACGTCTCGCTCTCCGGCGTGGTGCCGCAGATCGCCATCATCGCCGGCCCGTGCGCCGGCGGCGCCTCCTACTCTCCCGCGCTGATGGACTTCATCATCATGACGCGGAAGAACGCCCAGATGTTCATCACCGGCCCGCAGGTGATCAAGGCGGTGTCGGGGCGCGACGTCAGCATGGAGGATGTCGGCGGCGCCGAGATGCACGCCGCGGTGAGCGGCAATGTCCATCTCCTCGCCGACGACGATCGCCACGCGGTGGAGCTGACCCGCAAGCTGCTGTCGTTCTTCCCGAGCAACAACACCGACGATCCGCCGCACGATCCGAGCCCGCAGCTCGACATGGAGCCGGACCCGGGGATGGACGCCCTGGTGCGTTCGGACGCCTCCGACCCGATGGACATGCTGGCCATCCTGCGGCGCGTGCTCGATGGCGGCGACCTGTTCCAGATCCACGCCAATTTCGCCAAGAACCTGATCGTCGGCTTCGGCCGCGTGCAGGGCGTGGTGGTCGGCGTCCTCGCCAACAACTCGATGGAGAAGGCGGGCTGCCTCGACATCGACTCCTCCGACAAGGGCGCGCGGTTCATCCGCTTCTGCAACGCCTTCAACATCCCGATCGTGACCTTCGTGGACGTGCCCGGCTTCCTGCCGGGCACCGACCAGGAGCGCGGCGGCATCATCCGGCACGGCGCCAAGATGCTGTTCGCCTATTCGAGCGCCACCGTGCCGAAGATCACCATCGTGACCCGCAAGGCGTATGGCGGCTCCTATCTCGCCATGTGCAGCCAGGAGATGGGCGCCGACGTGGTGTTCGCCTGGCCGACCGCCCAGATCGCCGTGATGGGCGCCGAGGGCGCGGTCAACATCCTGTACAGCAAGGAGCTGAAGGCGATCGAGGACGCCGAGGCCAAGAAGGCCAAACGCAAGGAGTTCGTCGAGCACTATCGCAACGAGTTCGCCTCGCCCTATCTGGCCGCCTGCAAGGGCTACATCACCGACATCATCGAGCCGGAGCTGACCCGCGCCGTGGTGTCGATGTCGCTCCGCAAGCTGCTCACCAAGCGCGAGCTGCGGCCGCCGAAGAAGCACGGCCTGATCCCGCTCTGATCGATGTCGCAGCCAGTCCAGCCAAACGGAGTTCGCCGGTCATGAATCCGGAGATGCTCGAGGGCATCCTTCTCTATCTCTACGGCTCGTTCCTGGTGAGCGCCGTCGTCGCCGCCCTGACCGCGATCGTCACGGTGCGGATTATGACGGGACGCAACGCGGAGCGAAGCGCCGCCGCGGCCGTACCGGCCCCGGCCGCCACCGCGGCCATGCCGGCCGCAGCCGTGCCCGCCGCGGCTCCGGCCGTCGCGGCCGGCCCGAGCGCCGACGACTATGCCGTGGTCGCCGCCATCGCGGCGGCCGCCTTCGGGGCCCACCGCATCGTCTATATCGGCGAGGCGCGGTCCGGCTCCGGCTGGGCGGCGCAGATGCGCAGCCGCCATCACAGCTCCCACGCCCCCTATCACCCCAACCATTGAATCGCGCCGCTCGGGACGAGACCAATCATGATGAGACACCTGAGGATCACAGTCGACGGCCGGGTTTTCGACGTCGTCGTCGAGGACGTCACCGAGTCCGGCGGGGCGTCCGGCTACGCCTCCATCCCGGCGCCGGTCGCTGCCCCCGTGGCCCCGCGGCCCGCGCCCGCCCCCGTAGCACCGCCGCCGCCTGCCCCGGCAGCCGCTCCCGCCCCGGCACCCGCCGCGCCGGCACCGGCTCCCGCCGCGCCCGCCGCCAAGGGGGCCGGCCCGAGCGGCGGCGCCGACGACCGTCTCGCCCCGCTCGCCGGCGTGGTGCTGGAGGTCAGCGTCGCGGTGGGTGACAGCGTCGATGTCGACGACCAGGTGGTCGTGCTCGAGGCGATGAAGATGAAGACGGTGATCGGCGCCCACAAGGCCGGCAAGGTCACCGGCGTGCATGTGAAGTCGGGCGACGCCGTCGACGCCGACCAGCCGCTGGTGACGATCAGCTAGAGCATTTTCCGGCGAAGTGGGACCCGGTTCGCCGTCGAAAATGCGATCGAATAACGACTTCTAGAGCGGGGCCGATCCAGTTGGATCGGATACCGCTCCAGTCTCCCCGAATACGGGACACCAGAAAGCCGGCCGCGCTCGCGGCCGGCTTTTTTCGTCGTCGCTCGGCCGGGACCGTCAGACCGCCTCGCGCATCGCTCCCGCATCGCTGGCCGGCGCTTTTCCGGCCATGGCGTCGCGCAGCTTGCCGCGATCGAGCTCGCCCTCCCACCACGACACCACGATGCAGGCGACGCCGTTGCCGACGATGTTGGTGAGGGCGCGGCACTCGCTCATGAACTTGTCGATCGAGAAGACGATCGCCATGCCGGGCACCAGCACCGGATTGACCACCGACAGTGTCGCGGCGAGCGTGACGAAGCCGGCGCCGGTGACGCCGCTCGCGCCCTTCGAGGTCAGCATCGCCACCAGCAGGATGGTGAGCTGGTCGCCGTAGCTCAGCTCGACCCCCATGGCCTGGGCGATGAACAGGGTGGCGAGCGTCATGTAGATGTTGGTGCCGTCGAGATTGAACGAATAGCCGGTCGGCACCACGAGGCCCACCACCGACTTGGAGCAGCCGAGCGCCTCCAGCTTGCGCATGAGCTGCGGCAGCGCGCTCTCCGACGACGAGGTGCCGAGCACGATCAGCAGCTCGTCCTTGATGTAGGCGAGGAAGCGCACGATGCGGAAGCCGGCGATGCGGGCGATGGTGCCGAGCACCACGAACACGAACAGCGCCGCCGTCATGTAGAACAGGCCGACGAGGCCGGCGAGATTGCCGAGCGCGGCCGGGCCGAACTTGCCGATCGTGTAGGCCATCGCGCCGAAGGCGCCGAACGGCGCTGCCTTCATGACGATGGCGATGACGCCGAAGACGCCCTGCGCCAGCTCGTCGATCAAGGTGCGCACGCCGTGGCCGCGATCGCCGAGCAGCATCAGGGCGAAGCCGAACAGGATCGAGAACAGCAGGATCTGGAGAATGTCACCGCGCGCGAAGGCGCCCACCACGCTGTCCGGAATGATGCCGAGGACGAAGTCGACGGTGCGGTGCTCGCCCGCCTGCTTGGCGTAGCTGGCGACCGCCTGGGCGTTGGCCTGCGCTCCGATGCCATGGCCGACCTGGAACAGGTTGCCGACCACGAGGCCGATCACCAGCGCGAAGGTCGACACCACCTCGAAGTAGAGCAGCGCCTTGACGCCGACCCGCCCGACCTTCTTGGCGTCCTGGATGTGGGCGATGCCCGACACCACGGTGCAGAAGATGATCGGGCCGATCACCATCTTGATGAGCTTGATGAAGCCGTCGCCGAGCGCCTTGATCCACTCGTTGGTGGCGATCTGCGGCTCCAGCCAGCCGAGCAGGCCGCCCACCACGATGGCAAAGAGAACCTGCACGTACAGGGTCTTGTAGAAGGCTTTGCGGGCGCGCGCCGGCGTTCCCGCCTCCACATGCAGGGTCATGGTCGACATCGAGGTCTCCGGATTGAACGCATCGATTGACAATGCGGTGCAGAGTCACTGCGACGCGGCGCCGCTGTCCATCAGTAGAAATGACCGTTTTGGTAGAACTTTGGTCGCAATCGTCAACCCCGGCGAGAGTTTTGCCGCCGCTTCCCCTCAGCGGGCCCGGATAGTCTCCGCGCCCGGCCGGGCCTTGGCGGCCTGGTCGATCAGCGCCACGAGCCCCTGCAACAGGTCGATCGGACGCGGCGGGCAACCGCGGATCGTGAGATCGACCGGAATTACCTTGTCGACCGCACCGACCACCGCGTAGCTGCCCTCGAACACGCCGCAGCCGGCGCCGCAATCGCCTACCGCCACCACCCACTTGGGATCGGGCGTCGCCGCATAGGTGCGCTCCAGCGCCACCCGCATGTTCCGGGTGACCGGGCCGGTCACCATCAGCACATCGGCATGGCGCGGCGAGGCGACGAAGCGCAGGCCGAAGCGCTCGCAATCGTAGACGGCATTGTTGAGCGCGTGGATCTCCAGCTCGCAGCCGTTGCAGGAGCCGGCATCGACCTCGCGGATCGCCAGCGAGCGACCGTAGACGCGGCGCACTCGCGCCTCCAGGGCACGGCCGACCTCCTCCAGCGCGGCGGTCGCAGGGTCCGGCGCCGGCACGGTGACGGGCCTGGCGAACAGCGACTTCAGGATCAGCGTGCGCATGGCGGCCTCGTCACGGGACTCCGGCCTCTGAGAACGGCGCCATCCTCACAGGTCGTGTCCCGAGTAGGAGCAGTTGAACGACTTGTTGCACAGCGGGAAGTCGGCCACGATGTTGCCCTCGATGGCGGCTTCGAGCAGCGGCCACTGGAACCACGAGGCGTCGCGCACATGGCAGCGCGCCACCCGTCCCCCCGCCGCGAGCCGCACCCACACCAGCAGATCGCCGCGGAACGCCTCGGTGACCGCGATGCCCTCGCACGGGGCCACCGCCTCGGGCACCGGCGCCAGGATCGGCCCCTCCGGCATGGTCCCCAGCAGCGCCCGGATCAGCGTCGCCGAGGCGGCGATCTCGCCGATGCGCACCCGGATGCGGGCGTCGACGTCACCGGCGGTGAACACCGGCACGTCGAAGGCGCGGCCCTCGTAGGGCGGATAGGCGAGATCGCGCCGCGCGTCGAAGTCGCGCGCCGAGGCGCGCCCGACCGGCCCGCCGGCCGCGAAGCGCACCGCGAGGTCGGCGGCGAGATGGCCGGTGCCACAGGTGCGATCCTGGATCGACGGCGTGTCCTCGTAGAGACGGACGATCTCGTCGAAGGCCGGCAGCAGCGCATCGAGCGTGGCGACGATCATGCGGGCCGCCTCGGCCGTGATGTTAGCGGCGACACCGCCCGGCACGATCGTGTCCATCATCAGCCGATGGCCGAACACGGCGGCGGAGAGCGCCAGGATGCGCTCGCGGAAAATGCCGCAATGGGCCAGCACGATCGCGAAGGCGGCGTCGTTGCAGATGGCGCCGACATCGCCGAAATGGTTGGCGAGCCGCTCCAGCTCGGCCATCACGCCGCGGATGGCGGCGGCGCGCGGCGGCGCCGTGATGCCGAGCGCCGCCTCGACGGCACGCGCGAACGCGAAGCTCGCCGCCACGGTGGAATCGCCGGAGAGGCGCGCCACCCGCTCGGCGGCGCGGGCGATCGGCACGTCGGTGGTGAGCGCGTCGATCCCCTTGTGGACGTAGCCGAGGCGCTCCTCCAGCCGCACCACCGTCTCGCCGTTGGCGGTGAACCGGAAGTGGCCGGGCTCGATGATGCCGGCATGCACCGGGCCGACGGGGATCTGATGCAGCGCCTCGCCGATCACCGGCAGCATCTCGTAGTCGGCCGGATCGCGCCGCACCGCCGGGCCGGCCGCACCGAGCGGCGCCGAGCGGTCCCACGCCCCGTGATCGAGCCACGGCCGAATGTCGGGCGCCCCCTCGGGCTCGTAGCCGAACAGGTCGCGGATCGCCCGCTCCGGCCGGATCGCCGGCGGATGCCAGCGGCCGACCGACGGGAAGCGGCCGTCGACCACCGCGGTGGAGATCACGCACGGCATCTCGCCGACCATGCGGATCGCCATGTGGACCCGGCCGGGCTCGCCCCACAGGGCGAGAAGCTCGCGCTCGCCGGCGCCGAGCGCCTCGGCGATGGTGGCGAAGACGGCGGCGTCGACCTCGTGACGCGGCCACGGACGAAGTGGTCCGGCAGGAACGTCGGCGAGCAGAGCGGAAACCCGATCCTGGCGCATCGCGATCACCCGAGCAGCGAGGCGACGCTGCGGAACCAGCGCACCAGCGCCTCCGGCAGCCACAGGCCGGCGACCAGCGCCAGCGCGAGATGGACGAACAGCGGCACGTAGGACGCCTCCACCGGATCGGCCTTTCCGCGCGGCTCGCCGAACACCACCTGCTGGAGGCGCAAGAGGAGCGCCCCGAGCGCGACCAGGAGGCCGACGACCAGGATCACGGTGAGGATCGGCTGGTGCGTGAAGGCGATGGAGATCAGCAGGAACTCGCTGGTGAACACGCCGAACGGCGGCAGCCCGACGATCGCCACGACGCCGAGCGCGAAGCCGACCGCCAGCATCGGATGGGTCGCCGACAGGCCGCCGAGATCGGCGAGACGCTGGGTGCCCTTGGCCTGGGCGATGTGGCCGACCGCGAAGAAGATCGCCGACTTGACCAGCGAATGCATGCTCATGTGCAGCAGGCCGGCGAAGTTGGCGAGCGGCCCGCCGATGCCGAACGCGAAGGTGGCGATGCCCATGTGCTCGATCGACGAATAGGCGAACAGCCGCTTGATGTCGCGCCGCCGGTACAGCATCAGGGCGGCGAACAGCACGCTGACCAGCCCGAGCGTCATCATGATGGCGCCGACGTCGATGGCCCCGGCATTGCCGGCCAGCACCATCTTGAAGCGCAGCAGCGCATAGAGGGCGACGTTGAGCAGGAGGCCCGACAGCACCGCCGAGATCGGCGTCGGACCTTCGGCATGGGCGTCCGGCAGCCAGGCGTGGAACGGAGCCAGCCCGACCTTGGTGCCGTAGCCGACCAGCAGGAACACGAAGGCGAGCGACAGGAGTCGCGGCTCCAGCTTGGCGGCGTTGACGAGAATCTGGTCCCACGCCATCGCCGGGACGCCGCCGCCGATGACGCTCGACGACACCATGTAGATCAGGATGGTGCCGAAGAAGGCCAGCCCGATGCCGACGCTGCCGAGGATGAAGTACTTCCACGCCGCCTCGATGGCCTCCGGGGTGCGGTAGAGACCGACCATCATCACGGTGGCGAGCGTGGCCACCTCCAGCCCCACCCACATCAGGCCGATATTGTTGGAGACGAGCGCCAGATTCATGGCGCCCATCATGGCCTGGTACATGGCGTGGTAGAAGCGCAGGAACACCGGCGTCAGCCGGCCGATGTCGAGCTCGTGGCCGATATAGCTGGCGCTGTACACGCTGGTCGAGAAGCCGACGAAGGCGGTGAGCACCACGAGGAAGATGTTGAAGTCGTCGACGATCAGGAAATCGCCGCGCACCCGCGGCGCGACCAGCAGCATCAGCCCCGCCACGAGCGTGAGACCGGAGGCGAGCACGTTGAGGCCGGCGCCGAGCCGGTAGTTCGAGATCACCGCGAGTACCGGAATCGCGAGCGCCGGGATCAGCAGAACCAGCGCCACCGGCGGCAGCGGCAGAGCGGCGACGAGGTCGGTCATCGCATCCTCGTCGAACTCTGAGTCGCCATGTCGGCGCGCGTCGCGGACATGACCAGGGACGGGCCGATGGCGATGGTGGCGATGCTCCCCATCACAGATGCTCCCGCCGCTCGCCGCGGAAGCGTTCGAGCACGTTGACGTCGACGGTGTCGAAGCGCTCGCGAATGCGGAACACGAACACCCCGAAGACGATGAAGGCGATCAGCACCGAGAAGGCGACCGACACCTCGACCACCAGCGGCATGCCCTTGGCGCCGGTGGCGGCGAGCACCAGGCCGTTCTCCAGCGACATGAAGCCGACCACCTGGGTGACGGCGTTGCGCCGCGTGATCATCATCAGGAGGCCGAGCAGCACCACGGCGAGCGCGAAGGCGAAGTCCTCGCGCGCCACCGGATCGGCGGTGTCGACCACCGGCTCGACCAGCAGGATCGACAGCGCCACCAGGCCGAGGCCGGCCAGCATGGTGGGGCCGCCGCCGATCGCCCGCTCGACCTCGCGATGCACGTCGAGCTTGCGGACGATGCGATGCAGCGCGGTCGGGATGATCAGGCCCTTGGCCACCAGCGCGATCACCGCGGTGGCGACGAGATGCGGCGCCCCCTGCACCACCGACTGCCAGGCGACCGACAGCGACAGCACCACCGCCTGGAGCGCGAATACGTTGATCACCGCGGTGATGCGGTCCTGGTAGAGCAGCGCCAGGCTGAGCACCAGCACGCCGCCGGCGAACAGATGCGCGATATCGAACCACAACGTCGACATCAGAACCCCCGCGAGACGAAGCGCAGGAACACCGCGAGCGCCGCCGCCGCGAAGGCGCTGCCGATGAAGGCCGGATAGCGGAACACCCGCATCTTGGCGACGGTGGTCTCGGCGATCGGCAGCAGCACCGCGAAGGCGACCAGCTTGGCCACGAAGGTGGCGAGCCCGATGGCGAGCGCCGGCAACGTCTTGTCGCCGGTCGCCATGCCGAACGGCACGAACAGGCAGCCGACCAGCGAGAAGTAGAGCACCAGCTTGAGGTGCGAGGCGGCCTCGATCATCGCGAGATGGCGGCCCGAATATTCGAGGATCATCGCCTCGTGCACCATGGTCAGCTCGAGATGCGTCGACGGATTGTCGATCGGAATGCGGGCGTTCTCGGCGATGCCGACGATGACGAGGGCGAGCAGCGCCAGGCCGAGCGACACCCGCAGCCCGACGTCCCCGGTGGCGAACAAGGCCGCGATGGCGGAGAGCTGGGTGGTGCCGGCGATGAGCGCGACCGCGAAGGCGATCAGCAGCATCGCGGGCTCCGCCAGCGACGCGATCATCATCTCGCGCGAGGCGCCGAGGCCCCCGAAGGCGGTGCCGACATCCATGGCGGCCAGCGCCAGGGCGAAGCGCGCGGTGCCGAGCAGCGCCACCACGGCGATCAGGTCGGCCGACCACGAGAACAACAGCCCGGTCGCGTAGGTCGGCACCAGGCCGGCCGCCACCCAGGTCGCTGCGAACACCATGTAGGGAGCGCGGCGATAGACCCACGAGGCGTTGTCGGCGACCACCGCCTCCTTGTGCATCTGCTTCCACAGGTCGTGATAGGGTTGCAGCAGCGGCGGCCCGCGCCGGCGCAACAGCCGCGCCCGCACCTTGCGGGTGATGCCGACGATCAGCGGCGCGATCGCCACCAACAGGGTGATCTGCACGAGCTGGAGCGCGAGGTCGAGCATCATCGCCATGCCGCCACCACCAGCATGAGGACCACCAGGGCCGCGAACACCAGCGCGAGATAGCGGCGGATGGTCAGGAACTGGAGCCGGTTGAGCCGGCGGGCGGCCCGCTCGACGCCGCGCGCGAGCGGCCCGTAGAAGAACCGCCAGGCGGGATCGCGCACCCGCAGGCGGAAGCGCGCCGGCCGCATCTCGCCGGGGCGCGGCATGTCGACGGTCTCGTGCACCCCGAAGGTGACGGTGGCGAACACGCGGCGGATCGGCATCGCGAAGCTCGCTCCCGAATACTGGGTGAGCGGGCTGTCGAGCGGATAGCCGCAGTCCCAGGCGGGCGCCCGGCGGGTGCGCCGGCTCGCCACACGATGCACCGCGATGGCCGTGAAGGAGCCGGAGGCGACGAGGAAGAAGAAGACGACGAGGCCGTTGTAGGAGCTGCGGCTCTCGGCGATCGGCACGATCGACAGCCATGGCAGGCTGGCCTGCGCCGGCAGCGCGCTGCCGGTGAGATCGCGGGTGACCGGCGCGAGCGCATCGATGACGAAGCCGGGCAGCGTGCCGGCGGCGAGGCAGATCCAGGCGAGCGTCAGCATGGCGGTGAGCCCGAAGGCGTCGATCTCGTGCGCCGTCGCGGCGGCGGGTGAGCGCGGCCGGCCCAGGAACACCACCCCGAACGCCTTGACGAAGCAGGCGCCGGCCAGCGCCGCCGCCAGTGCCAGCAGGGCGCCGACCGCCGGCACCGCGAACTTGAGCCCCCATTGCGGCAGCTGCGGGCTGAGCAGGATGGCCTGGAAGGTCAGCCACTCGGAGACGAAGCCGTTGAGCGGCGGCAGCGCCGCGATGGACATGCAGCCGAGCAGGAACACCACGGCGGTCTGCGGCATGCGGTGGACGAGGCCGCCGAGCTTCTCCATGTCGCGCTCGCCGCTCCCCGCCAGCACCGCGCCGGCGCCGAAGAACAACAGGCTCTTGAAGGCCGCGTGATTGAGGACGTGGAACAGCGCCGCGGTCATCGCCAGCGCGGCCGCCGGCCCCTGCCCGTTGGCCCGGAAGGCGAGCGCCAGGCCAAGGCCGATGAACACGATGCCGACATTCTCGACCGTCGAATAGGCGAGCAGCCGCTTCAGGTCGCGCTGCATCACCGCATAGAGCACGCCGAGCACCGCGGTGCCGCCGCCCGACATCACGACGACGAGGCCCACCCACGGGCTGAAATCGCCGATCACATCGAAGACGAGGCGGATGAAGGCATAGATGCCGACCTTGGTCATCACGCCGCTGAGCAGCGCCGAGACGTGGCTCGGTGCGGCCGGATGGGCGAGCGGCAGCCACACATGCAGCGGCATCAGACCGGCCTTGGAGCCGGTGCCGACGATCACCAGCATGGTGGCCAGCGCCGTCGCGGTCTCGCCCGCCCCGGCGGTGCGCAGATGCGCGAAGGTGAAGTCGCCGCTGGTCCCGGCGAGCAGGCCGAAGGCGAGCAGCAGGCAGAAGGTGCCGAAGCCCGCCATCAGCAGATAGACGTAGCCGGCCCGCAGGCTGGCGGAGCTGCGATGATCGGACACCACCAGCGCCCACGAAGCCAGCGACATGAACTCCCAGGAGAGCAGGAACGTGAAGGCGTCGGCGGCGAGCACCACCAGGTTCATGCCGGCCAGGAAGGCGCCGTAGAACGGCAGCACCCGCCGCGGCTCGGCCGCGTGGCGGCCGTAGCCGATGGCGTAGAGGCTCGCGGCGGCGGCGCCGAGATCGACCACCAGCATGAAGAAGGCGGCGAGCGGATCGAGGCGGACATGGGCGCCGATGCCGGGCAGCCCCACCGGCAGCACAACGGCCGTGGCCGGAGCCCCGCCGAACAGCACCCCGAGAGCGACCAGCACGCCGAGCAGCGCGATCGCGAGGCAAGCCCCGTAGACGAGCGGCGTGGCGAACGGACGGTTCCCCAGGACGGCGCCGACGACGCCCGCTCCGAGAAAGCCCGCGATGCACCACAGCGCGACTGCGACCTCAGGCATGCCGCCCACCTCGCCTTGCCGATCCGGGAGCCACGGTCGCCAGGGCGGCGGCCATCACGGCACGGCGAGGGCCGCCGTGCGGGCCGGGCAGGAGCATCGCAGGAACGGCCTGCGCGCAGCGCGAGCACGTCGCACCGCGGAATCCGAACTCGGTCCGGCCAGATCGGAAAGCGGTTCCTTATCGCACAGAACCGCGGACGGCCAGGTTTTTTTCCCGGAACAGGGCGTGAGGACGAGATCGAGCAACCGAGCGTTTGTCATTCTCGCCGCCGGCGCGCGCGGCGGGCCGGCCACCCGCCGCCAATTGGCGGCAGCAGCGCCGTCCAGCCGAATCCACCCGGGCGGCGAGGCTCAGAAGCGCAACATGGCCGGGCTCGGCCCGGCTGACCCGCTCTCTCCGTCATGGCCGGGCCGGCCGCAGGCCGTGACCCGGCCATCCATCCCTGGCGGGAGTCTCGTTTCTGATGATGGATACGCGGGTCGAGCCCGCGTATGACGCGGCTGGGCAGATGCGGGCGGGTCGAGCCCGCGTAGGACGAGCGGGCGAGCGGCGCCGCACGCCGCCCACCCGAAACGAGACATGGCCGGAATGCCCGGCCATGTCTCACGTCACGAGATCAATGCGGTCGTCCGATGGTCAGCGGGTCAGCACGATGAAGTCGGTGCCGCGTCCGGTCTGCGGGCCGAGGCCCTTGTCGGAGACGATCAGCGAGGAGCCCGGCGCCATCATCTCGGCGAGGCGCTCCACCACCTCGGCGGGCAGCTCGATGCGTTCGAGCGCCTCGCGGGCGGAGGCCGTCGATCCGGCGGCCGTCGTTGCGGGCACAGCCTTGGCGGCGGCGCCGCGGACCTTGCGGCCCTCGACCGGCTCGGCGCGCGGCTCGGCCGGCAGCGACATCACCGACCAGCGCAGGCTGCGGCCGTTCTCGTCGAGCGCCATGGCGGTGAACACATGGGTGCCGAGCGCCGCGTCCGGCTGGGAGATCGTCACCGGGGTCTCGTAGATCGGCTCGAAGTTCTTGCGAACGAAGAGCTTGCCTTCCTTCTTGCTGACGAAGATCGAGATCGGGCCGGACTTCTGCGGCAGCGGCGGCCCGTACTCCACCAGCGGCGCCGGCGGCCCGGCCGGGGCCGTGGCAGATGGTGCCGCGGCCGGCGCGTCCGCCGGAGCGGGGATTGCGGCCGGCGCCGCCTCGCCCGCACCGGACGTCGAAGTGGCCAGCGGCATCGCCGGCTTCGGGGCATCCGACAGGGTCTGCTCGGCCGCCGCCGTCTTGATCGGCGCGGCCGGCAGCGTCACCACCGGGGTCGCGGCGTCCGGCTTGCGGTCGAAGCGGGCGAGCTGCGGGTGGCTGATCTCGACCGGCGTCACCGTGCTTCGCGCCACGATCACCCGGGTGCCGAGCTTGGTCATGCCCCACAGATGCGACGCGAACGAGTTCGGCATGCGGATGCAGCCGTGCGAGGCCGGATAGCCGGGCAGCGCGCCGGTGTGCATGGCGGTGCCCGACCAGGTCAGCCGCTGCATGTAGGGCATCGGCGCGTTGGCGTAGAGATTCGAGAAGTGGTGGCGGTTCTTCTGGATGATGCTGAAAACGCCGGTCAGGGTCGGGTGGCTCTTGGTGCCGCTGGAGATCGGCGCCTCGGCGACCTGGCCGCCGGCATCGAACACGCGCACCCGCTGGTCGCCGAGCGACACCGAAACGAGCAGCGGCCCGCGCGGCGCCCGCGCCGCGGCCTCACCCTTCGGCTTGCCGGCCTGGGGCTGGTCGGCGGCCGGGCGGCGCGCCTTCTTGGCGGCGGGGCGCGGCGTCGCCGGCAGGTAGACGCTGCCCGGCGCATAGGCGCTCGGATGTCCGTAATAATAGTAGTACGAGGCATCGGCCGTGCCGACCGAGAGAACCGTCAGCGCCGCCCCGAGGGCGAGGCCAGCGAGACCGCCATGGCCGAACGTCGCGCTTCCGCGCAGCCGGCCGCACGCACGCAGCACGTCACACGTCGTATCGGTCACGAGCTCCCCCCGTGTTGAACGGCGCGCCGATGTCCGCTTCGCGCCGTGTATAAGAACGCGAATGCCCCGCCAAGGTTCCAGCGCTGTTTGTGCTTATTGTCGCCTTCAATTCTTAAAGGACATGGCCATCCGGCCACACCCCGCCGGGGCGCAACACCGTACGAAACGTCGTTTCGGGCGCGAGGGTTAGCCTCGTCTTCGGCGGATCGGTCGGATTCTAACGAGTCGCGGAGACCCCCTCCTCGACCAGCCGGCGCAGATACGCGCCGTAGGAGGTCTTGTCGAAGCGGTGGGCGATTCGCAGCACGCTGTCGCCGTCGATGAAGCCCTGGAGATAGGCGATCTCCTCCAGGCAGCCGACCAGGAGGCCCTGACGGGCCTGGATCGAGCGGACGAATTCGGAGGCTTCCAGCAGCGCGTCGTGGGTGCCGGTGTCGAGCCAGGCATAGCCGCGGCCGAGCTTCACCACCTCAAGGGCGCCGAGCTCCAGGTAGCGGCGGTTGACGTCGGTGATCTCCAGCTCGCCGCGGGGCGACGGCTTCAGGTCGGCGGCGATGTCGAGCACCCGGTTGTCGTAGAAGTAGAGGCCCGTCACCGCCCAGTTGGACCGGAACGTCGCGGGCTTCTCGATCAGCTCCACCGGCCGGCCGGCCGCGTCGAAGACGACGACGCCGTACTGGCTGGGATCGCGCACGTAATAGCCGAACACGGTGGCGCCCGCCGGCGAGGCCGTGGCCTGCGCCAGCGCGGCCGACAGGCCGTGGCCGTAGAAGATGTTGTCGCCGAGGATGAGGCACACCTTGTCGCCGCCGACGAAGTCGCGGCCGAGCACGAAGGCGTGGGCGAGACCGACCGGCTTGTCCTGCACCACGTAGTCGAGCCGGATGCCCCAGGTGGAGCCGTCGCCGAGCAGCCGCTGGTAGAAGCCGAGATGCTCGGGCGTCGAGATCAGCAGGATGTCCCGGATGCCGGCCAGCATCAGCACCGACAGCGGGTAGTAGATCATCGGCTTGTCGTAGACCGGCAGGAGCTGCTTGTTGACCGCCAGCGTCGCCGGATAGAGCCGGGTGCCGCTGCCGCCGGCCAGGATGATGCCCTTCATGAGTCGGTCCTGCGCAGAAGCCGCTCGACCGTGGTGGCGAGCGTGGCCCGCCAGTCGGGCTGCACCACCGCGAAGCGGGTGAGGGTGTCGGTGCAGTCGAGCCGCGAATCGGCGGGACGCTGCGCCGGGGTGGGGTACTCGGCCGTGGTGATCGCCGCGACGGCCGGGACACGGGCGAGCCGCGACCCGGCGGTCTCGAAGATCGCCCGGGCGAAGCCGCACCAGGTGGTCTCGCCGGCGTCGGTGTAGTGGAAGGTGCCACCCGGCTGGTTCGGATCGGCGACGAGGCGCACCGCCACGGCGAGACAGGCGGCCGCGAGGCTGGCGGCCGCGGTCGGCGTGCCGCGCTGGTCGTCGACCACCCGCAGGGTGTCGCGCTCGCCGGCGAGCCGCAGCATGGTCTTGAGGAAATTGGCGCCGAACGGGCTGTACAGCCAGGCGGTGCGCAGGATCACGGCGCGGCCGCCGGCGGCGCGGACCGCCTGCTCGCCCGCCTCCTTGCTGGCGCCGTAGACGCCGAGCGGCGCCACCGGATCGTCCGGCCGATAGGGCGCGCCCTTGCGGCCGTCGAACACGTAGTCGGTGGAGACATGGAGCACCGGGACGCCCTCGCGGGCCGCCGCGGCGGCGAGGCGGCGCGGCGCCTCGGCGTTGATGGCGAAGGCGCGGTCGCGCTCCTCTTCGGCCCGATCGACCGCCGTGTAGGCGGCGGCGTTGATCACCACGTCGAAGGGCTGCGATTCGATCAGCGCCTCGATGGCCTCGGGCGCCGCGAGATCGAGCTCGTCGCGGCCGGGCGCCGCGACGCGCACCCGCGGCGGCGTTTGCAGCAGGATCTCCCGGCCGAGCTGGCCGCTGCCGCCGAGAAGAAGAATGTTCATGACCGTGATCCTCGCCTCGACATGCTCAAGGGCCGACGCCGGCGAGCCCGCGCCGCGCGGCGGCGTCGTGCGTCCTCACCAGCGGCTCCCACCAGGCGCGGTTGTCGAGATACCATTGCACCGTCCGGGCGATTCCGGATTCAAACGACTCCTGCGGGCGCCAGCCGAGTTCGCGCTCCAGCTTGGAGAAGTCGATGGCGTAGCGATAGTCGTGGCCGGGGCGATCGCGCACGAAGGCGATCAGGTCGGCGTGCCGGCCGGACGGCCGCGGCGCCAGATCGTCCAGCACGGCGCACAGCGTCCGCACCACGTCGATGTTGCGCCGCTCGGCGGCGCCGCCGACATTGTAGGTCTCGCCCACCCGGCCGCGAGCGAGGATGAGGGCGAGCGCCCGGGCGTGATCCTCGACATAGAGCCAGTCGCGGACGTTGCGGCCTTCGCCATAGACCGGCAGCGGCTGGCCGGCGAGCCCCTTGATGATCATCAGCGCGATCAGCTTCTCGGGAAACTGCCGCGGGCCGTAATTGTTGGAGCAGTTGCTGATGATCACCGGCAGCCCGTAGGTGTGGCCGAAGGCGCTGACCAGATGGTCGGAGGCCGCCTTCGAGGCCGAGTAGGGCGAGCGCGGATCGTAGGGCGTCGTCTCGGTGAATTGCCCGTCCTCGCCGAGGGCTCCGTACACCTCGTCGGTGGAGACGTGATGGAAGCGGAACGCCGCGGCGCGCTCCGTCGGCAGGGCGCGCCAGTGGGCGAGCGCCGCCTGGAGCAGCGTGCAGGTGCCGACCACGTTGGTCTCGATGAAGGCCATCGGCCCATCGATCGAGCGGTCGACATGGCTCTCGGCCGCGAGATGCATCACCGCGTCGGGATCGAAGGCGGCGAACAGCGCCGCCATGCGGGGGGCATCGCAGATGTCGGCCTGGACGAAGCGATAGCCCGGCCGGCCGTCGAGGCCGCCGAGCGAGGCGAGATTGCCCGCATAGGTGAGCTTGTCGACCACCAGGACGTCGGCCCCGACCTCGTCGACGAGGTGGTGGACCACGGCGGACCCGATGAAGCCGGCCCCGCCGGTGACCAGGATGCGTCGCGGCGTCCCCATGGCTCCCCCTCCCCCTTGCGTCAGACCGAGTCGAGGGCCGTCAGCGGCACCCCATCGTAATCGAACGGGCTCACCCAGTCGCGCAGCGCCGGCAGCAGCGCGTCCTTGTCCGACACGCAGGCGCCCTCCTCCGGCAGCGGCCACGGGATGCCGATATCGGCGTCGTCGAAGCGGATGCCCCCCTCGCTCGCCCGGTCGTAGAAGCCCGACACCTTGTAGGCGACCAGGACGTCGTCATCCAGGGTGCAGAAGCCGTGCGCGAAGCCGACCGGCACGAAGAGCTGGTGGCCGTTCTCGGCCGACAGCTCGGCGCCGACGAACCGGCCGTAGGTCGGCGAGCCGCGCCGCACGTCGACCGCGACGTCGTAGATGCGGCCGCGCACCGCCCGCACCAGCTTGGCCTGGGCGTGCGGCGGCGCCTGGAGATGCAGGCCCCGCACGGTGCCGCGGCGGGCCGACCAGGACTCGTTGTCCTGGACGAAGTCCACCGCGAGACCGAGAGCGGCCAGCCGCCGGGCGTTGAAGGTCTCGCAGAACCAGCCGCGCGAATCGGCGAACCGTTGCGGCACCACGAGTCGAGGAAGCGCGGAGCCGGCAGGGCCGGCGGCACCGGGCGGTCGGGGCGGCGCCGAGCCGGCGGCCGGGTGCGGAGATCGGTCAGTCATGGGCATCGTGGTGATCGGGCGAAGCGGTCCGGGGTGCGGCACGGACCCTATCGGGTCGGCGACGCGCTGGGAAGCGTGACGCCGCCGGCCGCAATGGGCACCCGCCAGGGTCGAATTCTGTTTATTGTCTTGGACTTGACCGTGTCGAAGTCGCGGCCGGGGACGGCGCGCAGCTCACCGCCGCAACTCGTAGACGACGAAGACCTCGAACCCGATCGAGCGCTCCGCCACCAGGCGGGCCGAGAAGCCCGCCTCGACGATCAGGCGGCCCAGCCGATGCAGGTCCGAGTCGGAGGAGAAGAGCACGTACATGCAGCCGTCCGGGTTGAGCCGCTCGCCCGCCTGCTCGAACAGGCCGGCGATGTCGCGATAATCCGGTCCCGCCACCCAGGCCCGATCGGCGATGTCGCGCGGCTCGCCCGGGAACGACGGCGGGCTGGCGATCACCACGTCGAACAGCGGCCGGGCCGCCACCGCCGACAGGAGATCCGACGCGGCCGCCACCACCCGGTCAGCGAGCCCGTTGCGGGCGGCGTTCTCGGACACGGCTTGCGCGGCTTGCGGATTGATGTCGAGAGCGACCACCCGATCAGCGCCGGCGCGCGCCGCCGCGAGCGCCAGGATGCCGGAGCCGGTGCAGACATCGGCGACCGCCCGGCCGCGCAGGTCCAGCGTGCCGAGGAAGTCGGCGAAGAACTCGCTGGTGAGAAAACGCCGCGGATCGAACACGGTAGGCAGCACGGCGAGGCGAAACCCGGCTGCCTCGACGACACGCCGCGACCGCCGCCTGAGGAACAGGTGATACGAGAAGAAGTGAATGGCCGCCCGCACGAAGCGCCGGCCTGGCCCGGCCGGCGGCCGCGGCTCGCCGAGACGGTGACGGTCGGATGCCGGCCTCGGCGACGGTGGTGGCGTCGACACGCGATCGTGCAAGAGCGTCCCTCCCCGGCGAACCGCCCGACGGCGGCATGGCACCCACCTTCCCGACAACGTGGCGCCGGCCGCACGGTTCTCCCGCCAGGGCGCGCTCCGCTCCCGCGATCTCGCTGCACCGCAACGAGAACCACGCGCCGGCAGTTCGCGCGAGCGTGATCGACCGCGGCACCGTCGCGCTTGCCAGCCGCCGGTATTGCCGCGACGCTGGTGTCCAGGAAACGCCCGTGCCCAAGGGGGACGCCATGAGCCGCCAGCACCACGCCACCGCCGACACGCCACTGTCCACCGCCGTGCCGACCGCCGCCAACGATTCGGTGGCGCCGGTCCGCCGCGCCGACCCGCAGATCCGCACCGTCGCCGTGAGGGACATCGCCGAAGCCGTCGCCGCCGGCCTCCGCGATTTCCAGGCGGCGCCATTCTACGGTCTCGCCTTCGGCGCCCTCTATGCGCTGGGCGGGCTCGCGGTCGTCGTTCTCACGGTGGCGGCCGGGGTCGGCTATCTGGCCTACCCGATGGCGGCCGGCTTCGCGCTGCTCGGCCCGTTCGTCGCGGTCGGGCTCTACGAGGTCAGTCGCCGGCGCGAGGCGGGCGCACCGCTGTCGTGGCGAGCGGTGCTCGGCACCATCGTGGCCCAGCGCCATCGCGAGCTGGGCTGGATGGCGTTCGTCACGCTGTTCGTGTTCGTCGTCTGGATGTACCAGGTCCGCCTGCTGATCGCGCTGTTTCTCGGGCTGCGCAGCTTCTCGTCGCTGCAAGAGTTCCTGCTCGTGGTGACGACGACGCCCGAGGGCTGGCTGTTCCTGGTGATCGGCCATCTGGTCGGGGCGGCGCTGTCGCTCGTCCTGTTCTCGCTGACGGTGGTGTCGTTCCCGCTGCTGCTCGACCGCGACGTCGACTTCGTCACCGCCATGATCACCAGCGTGCGCGCCGTGGTGACGAGCCCGCTGCCGATGATCGGCTGGGCGGCGACCATCGTGCTGCTGCTGATCGTCGCCTCGCTGCCGGGGTTCCTCGGCCTGGTGATCGTGCTACCAGTGCTGGGTCACGCGACCTGGCACCTCTATCGGCGGATCGTCGTGCCGACGACCACCTGACCGGCCCGCCGGGTCGCTCCGTCCCACCTCTCGTCGCGCCGTCGCGGCCTCGCGGCGGCAGCGCGATGTTTCGTCCGGAGCCCCCGCCCATGATCGCCATCGACGGCGACCGCCTGCTGGCCGACCTCGACGCGCTCGCCCGCTTCGGCGCCTGCGAGACCGGGGTCGACCGCGTCGCCTTCTCGGCCGCCGACGTGGCGGCTCGCCACTGGCTCGCCGAGCGGATGCGCGAGGCCGGCCTGGACGCGACCATCGACCGGGTCGGCAACGTGATCGGTCGCGATCCCGCCGCCCGCCGGGCGATCCTGCTCGGCTCCCACACCGACACGGTGCCGCGCGGCGGCCGGCTCGACGGCGCCCTCGGGGTGATCTGCGCCATCGAGATCGCCCGCAGCCTGCGCGCCGCCGGCGCCGCGGGTGGGGCGATCGGGGTCGACGTCGTCTCTTTCCAGGACGAGGAAGGCACCTATCTGCCGTTCCTCGGCAGCCGCGCCTTCTGCGGCACCCTCGACGCGGCCGAGATCGCCGCCGCCCGCGCCGAGGACGGCACCGCGCTCGCCGATGTCATGGCGGCCTTCGCGGACGGCCCGGAGCCGCAGCGGCTCGACCCCACCCGCCACCTCGCCTATCTCGAAGCCCATATCGAGCAGGGGCCGCGGCTGGAGGCCGCCGGCCGCCGCATCGGCGTCGTCACCGGCATCACCGGCATCCGGCGCTTCCGCGTGGTCGCCACCGGCACCGCCAATCACGGCGGCACCACCCCGATGGCGCTGCGGCGCGACGCCGGCGCCGCGCTGGTGCGCCTCGCCGGCTGGGTCCACGACCGCTTCCCGGCCCTCGGCGGCCCGGAGACCGTGTGGACCATCGGCGCGATGGCGTTCCGTCCCGGCGCCGCCAATGTGGTGCCGGGCGAGGCCGAGATGTCGGTGGAGATGCGCGATCTCGACGTCGCCGTGCTCGACCGCATGGAGGCGGCGCTGGCGGCCGAGGTGGCCACGGCCGGACGCGGCGGCGTCGCCGTGTCGATCGAGCGCACCACCGTGGTGACGCCGACCGCGATGGCCGGCGATGTGGTGGCGGTGCTGGCCGAGGCGGCGGCCGCCCATGGCGAGACGCCGGTGCGGCTGCCGAGCGGCGCCGGCCACGACGCCATGGTGCTCGGCCGCATCGTCCCGGCCGGCATGCTGTTCGTCCCCAGCATCGGCGGCATCAGCCACAACGTCGCCGAGAACACCGCGAGCGCCGACATCGTGCTCGGCTGCGCCGTGCTGGCCGAGGCGGTGGCCCGGCTGTGCCAAAGGCTCGCCGTCGCCTCCCGTTGAATCCGCACCCGGGCTGAATCCCTCCACGCCCGATCCGTCGAAACACGCTGTCGTCGGCGCCGCCGCGGTGCCATCATGGCGACGCAACATCCACGCGGCCCCCGACGCACCCTGCCGGGCGCGCGCGACGATTGTCGCCCCGTGGATTTTTTTGCGGCGCCCGCTGCGCCGCCCCGGAGTTTCGAGAGACACACGCGACGATGGTTCTTCGTCTCAACGTCAACGGCACCGTCCGCGAGACCGCGGCGGCGGCCGACACGCCGCTTCTCTACGTGCTGCGCAACGACTTCGCTCTCACCGGCACCAAGTTCGGCTGTGGCGCCGGCGAGTGCGGCGCCTGCACGGTGCTGGTCGACGGCCGTCCCCTGCGGGCGTGCCGCACCCCGGTGGGCGAGCTGACGAACGCCCGCATCCTCACCATCGAAGGGCTCGGCTCCGCGGCGCACCCGCATCCGTTGCAGGCGGCGGCGCTCGCCGAGCAGGCGGCCCAGTGCGGCTGGTGCACCGGCGGCATGCTGGTCGCCGCCAAGGCGCTGCTCGACCGCAATCCCAAAGCGACCGAGAGCGAGGTGCGCACCGCCCTCGCCGACCATCTGTGCCGCTGCGGCAGCCACAACCGGATCGTCCGTGCCGTGCTGCGCGCCGGCCGCGCGCCGCGGAGGACCTGACATGCGCGCGTCGATCTCCCGCCGCGCCGTCCTGGCCGGAGCCGGCGGCCTCGTCGTCGGCTTCATGCTCACGCCGGCGATCGCGGCCGAGCCCGAGCCCACCGCGGCCCCGGTCGCGGCCGACGATATCGCCGCCGATCAGACCGGCTCGCCGCCGCACGACGCCTGGCTGCGGATCGGCCCTGACGGCCGGGCCACGCTGTTCACCGGCAAGGTCGAGCTGGGCCACGGCCTGCTCACCGCCCTCGCCCAGATCGCCGCTGAGGAGCTGGACCTGCCGGTCGACCATGTCACGGTGATCTCGGGCGACACCGAGCGGGTGCCGAACGAGGGCGCCACCACCGGCAGCCGTTCCATCGAGACGACCGGGGCGGCACTGCGCCAAGCCGGCGCCACCCTGCGCGCCCTGCTGGTCGATCGCGCAGCGGAGCGGCTCGACGTTCCGGCCGATCGCCTGACGGTGCGCGACGGCGTCGTCACCGCGCCGGACGGCCGCAGCCTCGCCTACGCGGCGCTCGCTGCCGACGCCGCCCCCCGCAGCACCGCGCCCCGCCGGGCCGATGCCCCGGCGGTCCGACCCAAGCCCGCCGCGGAGCGGCGCATCGTCGGCACCGCGGTGCCGCGCCGCGATCTGCCCGCCAAGGTGACGGGCGCCGCCCGCTTCGTGCAGGACATCGCGCCCGACGGCCTGCTGTACGGCCGCGTGGTGCGGCCGCCGCGCTACGGCGCGGTGCTCGACACCGTCGACGCGGACGCCGTGAAGGATCTGCCCAGAATCGTCGTGCTGGTGCGCGACGGCAGCTTTCTCGGCGTGCTCGCCGAGCGCGAGGAGCAGGCCGTGCAGGCGCGCGCGGCCCTGCGGCGCGCCACCACGTGGTCCGGCGGCACCACCCTGCCGGCGCCCGATCGGCTGTGGGAGCACCTGCGCACAGCCCCGGCCCAGACCCATGTGATCGACCAGCGGGGCGACGACGTCGCCTCGGCACCGGCCGGCGCGGTGGCGCTGACGGCGAGCTACCGCAAGCCCTATGTGGCGCACGCCGCTATCGCGCCGCCGGCCGCGGTCGCGGTGTTCGACGACGGCTTTCTCACCGTGTGGACCGCGTCGCAGGACGTGTTCGCGCTGCGCGAGGCGCTGGGCGCGGCGCTGCACATGCCGGCCTCCGACATCCGCTGCATCCATGCCGAGACCGGCGGCAGCTTCGGCCAAGACGGCGCCGACGACGCGGCGCTCGACGCCGCGCTCCTCGCGCGGGCCGTGCCGGGCCGCCCGGTGCGGCTGCAATGGGAGCGCGACGAGACCTTCGCGTGGTCGCCGTTCGGGCCTGCCATGATGGTCGATCTCGCCGGACAGGTCGGCCGCGACGGCCGCATCGCCACCTGGTCGCACACGGTGTGGAGCAACACCCACGCGATGCGGCCCGGCGAGGCGGACGAGCCGAACCTTCTGGCGGCCTGGCAGCTCGACGGCACCGCCGAGGCGGCCCCGCCGCGCACCGCACCGGCGACGGCCGGGGGCGGTGCCGAGCGCAACGCCGTGCCGCCCTACGACCTGCCGCGCCGGCGCATCGTCGAGCACCGGGTGCTCGACATGCCGCTCCGGGTCTCGGCACTGCGCTCGCTCGGCGCCTTCGCCAACGTGTTCGCCGGCGAATCCTTCATGGACGAGCTGGCGCGGGCGGCCGGCGCCGACCCGCTGGCCTTCCGGCTCGCTCATCTGTCGGATGTGCATGCCCGAGCCGTGCTGGAGGCGGCGGCGCGGCGCGCCGGCTGGCCCGGGCGACGCGGCGGCAACCGTCCGGGGCTGGGGATCGGCTTCGCCCGCTATCGCGACGACGGCGCCCATGTGGCGGCGGTCGCCGAGGTCGCGGTCGATCGCCGCAGCGGTGCCGTGCGGGTGGCGCGCGTCGTCATCGCGGTCGATGCCGGCACCATCGTCAATCCGGACGGTGCCGCGGCGCAGATCGAGGGTGGCGTCATCCAGGCGACGAGCTGGACGTTGCGCGAGGCGGTGCGCTTCGACGCAACCGGCATCACCAGCCGCAGCTTCGCCGACTACCCGATCCTCACCATGCCCGAGGTGCCCTCCGTCGACGTCGTGCTGATCGACCGCCCGGAGGCGCCGTCGCGCGGTGTCGGAGAAGCCGCACTCGGCCCCACCGCGGCCGCCATCGCCAACGCGGTCGCGGCGGCGACCGGCGCCCGCATCCGCGAGCTGCCGCTAACGCCGGCCCGTGTCCTCGGGGCGCTGGCGGCATCGCCGTCGCAGAGCACGCCGGAGAAACGGCGGCGCGGCTGACGCGCCGCGGCCGACACCCCGCATTATAACACGACGTTATTTCTCATCAGACTTGCCGATCCGATCTGATCAGCACGCAACGCTGCCGGCCCTTGTCCGGACTGTTGCGCAATTGCGCTGCGCCGCTCTATCCCCTATGGCAATAAGATTATCACGCGAGAGCCTCGCAGCCACCGCGGATTTCCTGATTGTTTCTGTGAGTCCAATGAGTTCCGCAGTGCAGACCGGGTCGACGGCGGCCGGCTCCCCGATTTTCGCTCACCTCCGCGCGCGACGACGTCCGGGCGATGCCCGGCCACGCCTGCGCGCACAAGACCGAAGGGGACCACCATGAACCGGCAGGCCGCCCGCCGCGCCACGGCGCCGCTCTACGATCCACAAGCCGAGACGATGCCGCGGCGCGATCTCGCCGACCTCCAGCTCGCCCGCCTGAGGAAGACGCTGCGGCACGCTTACGACAACGTCCCCCACATGCGCCGGCGCTTCGCCGAGACCGGCGTGACGCCCGACCACCTGAAGACTCTCGCCGACATCCGCCACTTCCCGTTCACCGGCAAGGCGGACCTCCGCGACAACTACCCGTTCGACCTGTTCGCGGTGCCGCGCGACGAGATCGTCCGTGTGCATGCCTCGTCGGGCACCACCGGCAAGCCGATCGTGGTCGGCTACACGGCCGCCGATATCCGGGTCTGGGCCGACCTGATGGCGCGCTCGCTGGTCGGCGCCGGGGTGACGCGCCGCGACATCGTCCATATCGCCTACGGGTACGGCCTGTTCACCGGCGGGCTCGGCGCCCATTACGGGGCCGAGACGCTGGGCTGCATGGTGGTCCCGGTCTCCGGCGGCATGACCGAGCGGCAGGTGACCCTGATGCGCGACTTCGGCGCCAACGTCCTGTGCTGCACGCCCTCCTATGCCCTCAACATCGCCGAGGTGGCGGAGGCGAGCGGGATTCCGCGCGGTGCCCTCGCCCTGCGGGTCGGCGTGTTCGGCGCCGAGCCGTGGAGCGAGGCGATGCGCCACGAGCTCCAGACACGGCTCGGCCTCCAGGCCATCGACATCTACGGGCTGTCCGAGATTCTCGGTCCGGGCGTCGCCTGCGAGTGCACCGAGCAGGCCGGCCTGCATGGCTGGGAGGATCATTTCCTGTTCGAGGTGGTCGATCCCAAGACACTCGAGCCGCTGCCGCTCGGCGAGACCGGCGAGCTCGTGATCACGACGCTCTCGAAGGTCGCACTGCCGATGGTGCGCTACCGCACCCGCGACATCACCCGCCTGACCGACGAGCCGTGCGCCTGCGGCCGTTCTCATGTGCGGATCATGCGGGTCACCGGGCGCGACGACGACATGATGATCATCCGCGGCATCAACGTGTACCCGTCGCAGGTCGAGTCGGTGCTGGTCGGCCTGCCCGGCATCGCGCCGCATTATCAGATCGTGCTGACGCGCGAGCAGGCGCTCGATCAGATGGCGGTCGAGGTCGAGATCGCGCCGGACGCGCCGCGCGACGACGCGGCCCGCGCCCGCATCGCCCGCGACGTCCAGCACCGCATCAAGTCGACCATCGGAATCAGCTGCCGCGTCGCCGCCATGCTGCCCGGCGAGGTGCCGCGCTCCCAGGGCAAGGCGGTGCGGGTGAAGGACGAGCGCCACAAGACGAGCTGAGCCGCATCGGTTTGACCTTTCTCAACACCGGCGCGGACGAGACGCACCAGAGTGCGCGCCGGATACCTGACCGCGCCCCCTGCGGTCGATCCGCCGATCTGAATTGGGCAACCGGCCGCTTGGGCGGACGCCCGTGCGGACCGATTCGGCGCCGGCACTGCGACAGCCCGGAATGACGGGCGTGCCGCGAAGCGCGACGAAGCCGGCCCAAAGGGGCCAGGAGGGGAGACGAACGTGACTGCCGAAACGCTGGAGGCCGTCTCCCGGACCGGCCGGACCATCACCACCGAGGCGCTGCCGCTGACCGGCAACGAGGCCATCACGCGCGGCGCCTGGGAGGCCGGCGTGCGGGTCGCCGCCGCCTATCCGGGCACGCCGTCGACCGAGATTCTGGAGAGCTTCGCCGACTACGATCCGGCCGAGGTGACGGCGCAGTGGTCGGTCAACGAGAAGGTGGCGCTCGACACCGCCATCGGGGCGTCCTTCGCGGGCGTCCGCGCGCTCGCCGCGATGAAGCATGTCGGACTCAATGTGGCGTCCGACTCGCTGATGAGCATGTCCTATATCGGCGCCCATGGCGGCCTGGTGATCGTCGTGTGCGACGACCCCGGCATCCACTCGTCGCAGAACGAGCAGGACACCCGCCTGTTCGCCAAGCTGGCCGGCGTGCCGATCCTGGAGCCGGCCGATGCCCAGGAGGCGCTGGAGTACACCAAGGTCGCGTTCGCGCTGAGCGAGGAGTTCGAGACGCCGGTGATCCTGCGCGGCACCACGCGGCTGTCGCACACCCGCAGCGTCGTCCGGGTTGGCGCCCGCACGGTGCCGCCATCGCGCGGCTTCGTCGGCGACCACACCCGCACCGTGACGATCCCGGCCAATGCGCGCCGGCTGCACCCCAAGGTGATCGCCCGCGAGGCGGCGCTGGCCCGCTGGTTCTCCGAGACGCCGCTGACGCTGCGCGACGACGGCGACGGCGACGGCAGCACGCCGGAGGGCGCGGCCGGCGGGCGCTGCGGCATCGTGACGACCGGCATCGGCTATCTCTACGTCAAGGAGGCGGCGCCGCACCTGCCGGTGCTCAAGCTCGCCGGCAGCTATCCGCTGGCCGCCGAGGCGATCCGCGCCTTCGCGGCGACCGTCGACCGGCTGATCGTGGTCGAGGAGCTGGAGCCGGCGCTGGAGGAGGCGATCCGCGGCCTCGGCCTGCCGTGCGAGGGCAAGAGCCTGTTCCCGCGGCTCGGTGAGCTGTCGGTCGAGCTCTTGCGCGAAGGGCTCGCCAAGGCCGGCCTGATGGCGCCGCCGGGGCCAGTGCCGCCGGCCGCCATCGCCCCGATGGCGCGGCCGCCGGTGCTGTGCTCGGGCTGCCCGCACACCGCGAGCTTCCTGGCGCTGCGCAGCATCGGGGCGCATGTGGCCGGCGATATCGGCTGCTACACCCTGGCGGCCATCGATCCGCTGCGCTCCATGGACACCTGCGTGTGCATGGGAGCGAGCATCGGCAACGCCATCGGCATGGCCAAGGCGGGCGCCGAGAAGCCCGTCGTCGCCACCATCGGCGACTCGACCTTCCTGCACTCCGGCATCCCGCCGCTGATCGACGCCGTCTACAACAAGGCCGACATCACCGTCGTGATCCTCGACAACCACATCACCGCGATGACCGGCGGCCAGGACCATCCCGGCACCGGGCGGACGCTGCGCGGCGAGCCAGCCCCGAGGGTCGATTACGCGGCGCTGTGCCGGGCCGTCGGCATCGACTGGGTGCGGGTGGTCGACCCCTACGATGTCGGCCGGCTGATGCAGACATTGCGCGAGGCGACCGCCTGGCGCGGCGTCTCGGTGGTGATCGCCGAGCGGCCCTGCGTGCTCGATCCGGTGAAGATCAAGGGCGCCCCGCTGATGGTGCGGCCGGAGGGCTGCATCGCCTGCCAGGCGTGCATGAACCTCGGCTGTCCCTCGATCACCTGGTCGGGCGAGCTGTTCGAGGGCCGTCACAAGGTGGCGATCGACGCCACCACCTGCATCGGCTGCACCCTGTGCGCGCAGGTCTGCACCACCGACTGCATCCAGCCCGTCACGGCGTGAGGCACCAACGTGATGCGTCCGCTCCCCAACGACGATTTCGCCCCGGCCCCGCGTTGCGTCGAGACCGGCCTCAACATCCTGGTGGTCGGCGTCGGCGGCCAGGGCGTTCTGATGATCTCCAAGGCGCTCGCGCTGCTGGCGCAGCGGCGCGGCTTCGAGGTCAAGCAGAGCGAGGTTCACGGCATGGCCAAGCGGGGCGGCATCGTGTTCAGCCACGTCCGCTTCGCCCCCAAGGTGTGGTCGCCCACCATCGCCAAGGGCGAGGCCGACGTGCTGATCGCGCTCGAATGGGCCGAGGGGCTGCGCTGGCTCGATCACCTGCGCCCGGGCCGCGGCGTGTTCATCGCCGATACCCGACGCATCGTGCCGCCCTTCGCGTGCCGCAGCCGCAAGCCCGGCGCTCCCTCCGCCTATGCGCGCGAGACCCCGGCCGAGATCGTCGGCCGCCATGCCGACGGCTGCGCCCTCGACGCCACCGAGATCGCCACCGCGCTCGGTGACGCCCGCACCGCCAACACGGTGCTGCTCGGCCGCCTCTCCGCCTGGCTCGACTATCCGGTCGGCGACTGGCATGCGGTGGTCGAGGCCATCGCCCCCAAGGGCACCGCCGAGATCAACCGCCGCGCCTTCGACGCCGGCCGCGCCTGGACGCCACCACGAACCGACATCGGTGATCCCGGGACGGCCGATGCGACGGTGGCGTCACCGCCGCTGGCCGCTCTGCCGGATCTCCACATCAGCGTCGCCATCGATCCGGCCTGGTGCAAGGGCTGCGCCATCTGCGTGAAGCTGTGCCCGGAGCGCTGCCTCGCCATGGACGGGCCGATCGCCGTGGTGGCGACGCCCTCGGCCTGCACCGGCTGCCGGGTGTGCGAATGGCTGTGCCCGGACTTCGCCGTCACGGTCCGCAACGAAGGAGTGCCGGCATGACCGCACGGCTCACCGCTCTGCACGGCAACCATGCCTGCGCGCTCGCCGCGGTAGCGGCCGGCTGCCGCTTCTTCGCCGGCTATCCGATCACCCCGTCGTCCGAGATCGCCGAGCACATGTCGCACGCGCTGCCGCGCGCCGGCGGCGTGTTCGTGCAGATGGAGGACGAGATCGCCTCCATCGCGGCGGTGATCGGCGCCTCGCTCGGCGGCATGCGCGCCATGACGGCGACCTCCGGCCCCGGTTTCTCGCTGATGCAGGAGAACATCGGCTACGCCGCGATGACCG
The DNA here is from genome assembly GCA_009720755.1 of Rhodoplanes serenus. Lineage (GTDB taxonomy): Bacteria > Pseudomonadota > Alphaproteobacteria > Rhizobiales > Xanthobacteraceae > Rhodoplanes > Rhodoplanes serenus. The sequence goes on along the minus strand of WNKV01000002.1, from coordinate 65,907 downwards.
AGGTGCCCTGCGTCGTCATCGACGTGATGCGCGGCGGCCCGTCGACCGGCATGCCGACGCGGCCGGCCCAGGGCGACGTGATGCAGGCCCGCTTCGGCAGCCACGGCGACCGCCCGGTGGTCGCCCTCGCGCCCGCCTCGGTGCAGGAGATCTACACCGAGACCATCCGCGCCTTCGATCTGGCCGAGCGGCTGCGGACCCCGGTCACCGTGCTGTACGACCAGGTGATCGCCCAGCTCCTGGAGAGTGTCGCCATTCCGCCGCCCGAGGCCGTCAAGGTCGCGGCCCGCAAGTGGGCGAACGGCGCGGGCGGCTTCCAGCCCTACGCGGCCGACGACGACGGGGTGCCGGCGATGGCGCGGCCCGGCGATGGCCACCGCGTCCACACCACCGGGCTGACCCATGCGGAGAGCGGCTTCCCGACCCAGTCGCCGGCGGTGGCCGACCGCATGATGCGCCGCCTGCTCGGCAAGATCGACCTGCATCTCGCTGGCATCGAGAAGACCGAGACGCTCGCCACCGAGGACGCCGAAGTGCTGGTCGTCGCCTACGGCATCACGGCGCGCGCCGCCCGCCGCGCCGTCACCGAGCTGCGCCGCGACGGCGTCAAGGCCGGGCTGTTCCGCCCCGTCACCGTGTGGCCGTTCCCGGAGCGGGCGCTGCTGCGCGCCGCCGAGACGGCCCGCGCCGTGCTGGTGCCGGAGATGAACGCCGGCCAGCTCGTGCTCGAGGTGCAGCGCGTGATCGGGCGCGCGCCGCCGGTCCGCCCGCTCGGCCGCATCGACGGCGAGCCGATGACGCCCGGCGAGATCGCCGCCGCCGTGAGGGAGCTCGCCCGCCATGCTTGAGGCCACCCGAACGCTGCCGTTCGACATCAAGGACTATCTGCGGCTCGACACCATGCCGCACTTCATGTGCCCGGGCTGCGGCCACGGGATCGCGCTGCGAGCGCTGCTCGCCGCCGTCCACGACTGCGGCATCGACAAGGACCGGCTCGCCGTCGTCTGCGGGATCGGCTGCTCCGGCCGGGTCGGCGGCTACATCGACGCCAACACGTTCCATACCACCCACGGCCGGCCGCTCGCCTTCGCGACCGGGCTCAAGCTGGCGCGGCCAGACCTCACCGTCGTGGTGGTGACCGGCGACGGCGACTGCCTCGCCATCGGCGGCAACCACCTGATCCACGCCGCCCGGCGCAATCTCGACATCACCTGCCTGATGCTCAACAACGAGGTCTACGGCATGACCGGCGGCCAGGCGTCGCCGACCACGGCGGCCACCCGCCTGACCTCGACGACGCCGTCCGGCGCCATCGAGCCGGTGTTCGACGCCTGCGCGCTCGCCGCCGCCGCCGGGGCCGGCTTCGTCGGCCGCGAGGTGACCCGCCAGGCGCCGGCGCTGAAGACCCTGATCGCCCGGGCGCTGCGCCACCCCGGCTTCGCCTTCGTCGAGGTGATGTCGGACTGCACCGAGATCTACGGACGCAAGAACGATCTCGGCGAGGCCCCCGAGATGATCCTGAGCCAGAAGGCCGACATGCGGCCGGAGGCGCGGCGCGACGCGCCCGACCAGCCGTTCCGCCCGAACGCGCTGCCGACCGGCGTGTTCGTCGAGCGCGACCTGCCCGAGTACGGCGAGCGCTGGCGGGCCCATGCGGCAGCCCTGCGCGGAGAGACAGAGCGATGACCCGGAGCACCCCACAAGGCCGGCCGGCCGCCGACCGGCTGGAGATCCGCCTCGCCGGCAGCGGCGGCCAGGGCCTCATCCTCGGTGCCCGCATCCTGTTCGAGGCGCTCGCGGTCGAAGGGCGGCGCGCCTCGCAGTCGCAGAGCTACGAGCCGACCTCGCGCGGCGGCTTCTGCCACTCGGACGTGGTGGTCACCGAGGACCTGTCGGACTTCCCGCTGGTGACCGGGCTCGACGTGCTGATCGCCCTCGACCAGGTCGGCTACGACCGCTCGGCCGGGCTGATCAAGCCGGATGCGCTCGTCCTCGTCGACGAGAGCATCGCCACCGGGCCGGCGGGCGGACGCCTGCACCGGCTGCCAATCGCGGCGCGGGCGGTGGCGACCGGCAGCCCACGCATCGCCAACATGGTGGCGCTCGGCGCCTTCGTGGCGCTGTCGGGCCTGTGCGGGCCGGAGGCGCTCGCCGAGGCGATCCGCCGCGAGACGCCGGAGAAGTTCGCCGATCTCAACCTGGCGGCGGCCCGCGCCGGCCTGTCGCTGGCCGAACCGCTGGCGGCGTGAGGAATTGCAAGGCCGGGAGCCTGGCTCGTCCGGTCCTCACCCCTCGCAGCGCTTGTTGGAGGCCGCGTCGGTGCCGGACGTGGCGCGGCACTGGCAGCGCGGCGGCCGCTCCAAAAGCGACACCGTGACGGTGGTGATGCGGTCCTTCTTCACCACCAGCTCGCACAGCGGGATCGGATCGCCCGAGGTGGCGACGCCCAGCTTGTGAGTGCCGACGCTCTGGCGCAGCACGGCGCTGCCCTTCTTGAACGGATCGAGCTTCGCGCCGCCGAGGAACAGCGTCATGCTGGGCGGCGGCGTCACCGGCACGGTGCGAATCTCCACATAGCCGGTGCCGCCGCCGTCGAGCTTGCAGGCGGCGATGCCGCCGAGCGCCAGCGCCGCCGCAGCCCCGGCGGCGAGCACGACCTTGCGCATCGCTCACACTCCCGGCGGCTTGAGGCCCCCGATCAGGGACTTCAGCTTGCTGGAGGCGTCGCGGATCTCGCGGGTGAGGTTGCGCATCACCGCCAACGCCTCGGTGGCGCGGCGCACCTGCATCAGCTCGTCGATGAAGTCCTCGCGGGTCTGGAGCGTGCGCAGGAGATCGGCGAACTCCTTGCGGGCGCTCTCCAGGTCCTCGGTGGCGCGCTCGGTCTCGGCGACCAGCCGGCGCCACTGGTCGAGCAGGAACTCGCGCTCCTCCGGCTTGAAGCGGGCGTCCTGCTCGATCGATTTCAGCTTGCCGCGGCCGTGCGCCAGCGCCTTGGCGCCGAGCTGCGACACCGTGCCGTTGTCGGAGACGGCGCCGAGCAGGCCGGCGACGACGGCGCGCAGCTCCTCGATCTCCTTGCGGGCGGTGCCGACATCGCTCATCTCGTCGATGGTGCGGGCCGATTCCTCGATGCGCTTGCCGAGATCGGGATAGCCCTTCTTCAGCTCCTCGACCTGCTTGGCGTACTCCTCGACCGGGGTGACGGCGTCGGCGCCACCACGGCCAGCCTGCGCCTGGGGCGGCGTCTGGCCCGTGGCCTGGGCGGCAGCCGGCCCTGCTGCCGACAGCGCGGCGAGCGACAGCCCCGCCGAAAGGACGACAGCAGCGGCGAGCATGGCGACGGGGCGCAGCCGCGACGCCATGGCGGCAAACGACCGGGAAACGACGAGCCCGGAGACGACGAGACGGAGCATGGCGCGGCCTTGCTGGCGGACCCACGGAAGCGGATCAGTCTTCGACGACACTTGGGGCGGATCTGCGGCGCCCGCAAGCCCTATCGTCAGCCGTCCGCCCCCGCCGGCGCCCCGGCCGGTCCGTCAGTTCTTGACCTTGGAGGCGTCCATCTTCACGGCGGGGTCGAGGAACCGGGTGGTGAACACGCTCGCAGGATCGAACGGCTTGTCCAGGCCGATATAGGTCTGCACCAGCTCGTAATCGGCCTTCAGCCGGTCGCCGTCGATCCAGCCGAGACCCTTCTCGGTGGTGAAGCTATCGGTCATCAGCCACTTGATGCGCTCCCACTGGCGCCGCTGGGTGGCTTCGTCGAGGCCCGACACGCCCTCGGTCAGCGCCTTCAGGCACGGCGTGAAGTCGGCGACGCACTGGGCGAAGGCGCGCTGCGAGATCTTGACGAAATTCTCGACCACGGCCGGCTTGGCCTGGAGAAAAGCGCCGTTGACGATCACGGCGTTGCCGTACGGATTGAGGCCGACCTGCTTCCACGGCAGATGGACGAGATCCTCGCCCATCTCGATCACCTTGGTGTCGTGCTCGTTGAAGAAGTCGCTGATGACGTCGACGGTGCGGCTCTTCAGCGCGGCGTTCTTGGCCTGCGGCGTAATGTTGACGAAGGTGACGGAGGCCGGATCGAGACCCACCGCCTTGGCGAAGGCCGGCCACATGATGCGGGCCGCGTCCCCCGGCGGGTTGCCGATCTTGCGGCCGGCGAAGTCCTTCGGGCCGGCGATGCCGGAGCTCTTGAGCCAGTAGAAGCCCTGCGGCGAGTTGGCGTAGACGATCATCACGGCGGCGAGATCGGCGCCCTTGCCCTTGGCGACCAGCGAGGTGGCGAGATCCGACACCCCGAACGCGGCGCCGCCCGAGCCGACCTTCTGGGCCGACAGCGCCGAGCCGCGCCCGACCTCGATCGAGAGATCGATGCCGGCCTTGGCATACAGACCCTGCTGCTTGGCATAATAATAGGCGGCGTGATCGGCCGTCGGCACCCAGTTGAGGACGAGCGTCACCTTCTCGGGGGCCTGCGCCTGCGCGACGCCCGGCAGCGCGAGCGCCGTGAGAGCAGCCCCCGCGAGGACGGCGCCGGCGACCCGCGCCGACCATCGACCGATCCCGGAAATCCGGGCCGCGTTCGTCTCGACCATGATGCAAGCTCCGCTGCGGGCGGCGCGGCACCTCGGCCGACCCCCCTGGTTGACCGCCCGAACGACCGGCCCGCTGCGGCTTGCGCGGCTGAACGCCTGCGCCGCGACGGCCGGATCATACTGTTTCCGGGTGATCAGCTCGCCGTCGTTCCCGGGCGCGGCGAAGCCGCGAACCCGGAACCCAGCGAAACACGTCATCCCGCGGCAAACTTCGGACTCTCGGCTGGATTCCGGACAGCCGCTTCGCGGCGTCCGGAACGGCCACGGAATGGATCACCCCGATCTCGTATCACTCCGCCGGAGGAGCCTCGCGCTCCGGCACGGCTTGTGAGGCCGCCACGGAATCGGTACCAACGAGGTGACAGCGCGTCAATGAACATTCAACTGGTTGGTTGGTTCGGATGGCGAGGCGACGGAGCGGCCCCGGCGGCGAGAGCGGGCGAAGCGGCAGTGGGCGAGGCGACAGCGCGGCATCGGCCGGGGGCACGCGCGCGCGCACCAAGCAGGCCGGTCCCAAGCAGGCCAGCACTAGGCAGGCCGGCGCCACGCGCCGCGACGCCGCGGCGCAAGGCCCGTCGGCCCGCAGCATCGCCCCTCGCAAGACCGAAGCCGCCCCGGCCCGCCGAACCCGCGACCCTGCGGCGACGCGCCGCGCCCTCTTGGCCGCCGCCCGCACCGAGTTCGCCGCCAAGGGGCTCGCCGGCGCCCGTGTCGACGAGATCGCGGCCCGCGCCGGGGTGAACAAGCAGCTCGTCTATCATCACTTCGGCGACAAGGACGCGCTCTATCTCGCGGTGCTGGAATGGCTCTACGACGAGATCCGCGCCGCCGAGCGCACCGTCGATCTCGCCGGCATGGCGCCCGCCGAGGCGATCGCGCATCTGATCGGCATCTCGTTCGATCACCTCGCGGCCCATCCGGACTTCGTGTCGATCCTCACCGACGAGAACCGCCACGGCGCCGTGCATGTGCGCCGCTCCGGCAAGCTGCCGACCATGCATTCGCCGCTGATCGCGCTGATCGCCGCGACCCTCGACAAGGGCGTCGCGGCCGGCGTCTTCCGGCCCGGCGTCGATCCGCTCCAGCTCTATGTCTCGATCGCGGCGCTCGGCTACTTCTACTTCTCCAACGCCGCCACGCTGTCGACCATCTTCAAGCGCCGGCTCGACAGTCGCGCCGCGGTGGCGACGCGCCGCGCCCACGTGGTCGACCTGGTGATGAACGCCCTGCGGCCGTGACGCCTATCAACCAGACGGTTGATATGGGGCGCGGGCCGCGCTACATCTGAAGGCCGACGCCCGTACGACGGGCGGCCGAACGAGAGGACGGCCGGTGAACGCGGATCGTACAGGCGACGTACCGAATCCTTCCGCCGCCACGGCGACCGCCGAGGCCGCGGGTGCCGGCGCGATCGACGCGGGCGTGCTCGACGCCGGCGCGCTCGACCACGGTGCGCCGCCGGGTGGTGACCCCTCCCGCGCCGCCGCCACCCGCGCGGCTCTCGCCAAGACCGCCACGGTGATCGCCGTCCATCTCGGCGTCGTCCTGGTCTGGCAGCTCGCCGTCGACCTGTTCGCGATTCCTGCCTTCGTGCTGCCGTCGCCGCGCGCCACCCTGGCGACGCTCGCACAGCCGCACTATGCCTGGCTTCCGAACGTGGCGGTGACCGCGATCGAGATCTTCGGCGGGTATCTGCTGGGCGTCGTGGTCGGCGTCGTCTGCGCCGTCGCCTTCTCGTGGTTCCGGCTGATCGCCGTGATCCTGCTGCCCTTGTTCGTCACCCTCAACATGGTGCCCAAGGTGGCGCTCGGGCCGCTGATCATCGTCTGGTTCAGCTACGGCATCGTGCCCAATATCCTGATCGCCTTCTCGATCTGCTTTTTCCCGATCCTGCTGACGACGGCCCGCGGGCTGAGCGAGGTCGATCCCGACCTGCTCGATCTCGTGCGCTCGCTGAAGGGATCGCGCTGGCAGCTCTTCCAGAAGATCCAGCTTCCCGGCGCCCTGCCCTACCTGTTCTCGGGCATGAAGGTCGGCGCCATCCTGGCGGTCGCCGGCGCCACCGTGGGCGAGTTCATCGCCTCGGAGCGCGGCCTCGGCTATCTGATGATCCAGGTGCAGGCCGGGCTCGACACCGCCGGCATGCTGATGGCCGTCATTCTGCTGACGCTCATCGGCGTCGTCCTCTACGGGCTGGTGCTCCTGCTCGAGCGCCTGGTCGTCGTGCGCGACGCCCGCATCCAGTGATGCTTCATTCAGTGATGCTTCATCCAGTGAGGCCCGCATGACCGCCCCCCCGTCCGTCACGCCGCCCACCGCGCCGCTGCTCGACGATGGTCTGCCCGCGCGCATCGCCGATCTCGCGGCGCTCGACGATCTGCTGTGCCGGCCGACGCGGGCGCTGATCGACGATCTTGCGAAGGTCGACGGCGACATCCTGGTGCTCGGCGTCGGCGGCAAGATGGGGCCGACGGTGGCGGGGCTCGCCAAGGCGGCGGCGCCGGCCAAGCGGGTGATCGGCGTCGCCCGCTTCAGCGAGCCGGGCCTGCGCGAGAGCCTGGAGGCCCGCGGCATCGAGACACTCGCCTGCGATCTGCTCGACGAGGCCGCCGTGGCGGCGCTGCCCGAGGTCGCCAACGTCATCTTCATGGCGGGCCGCAAGTTCGGCGCGGAGGGCGATCTCGCCCTCACCTGGGCGATGAACGTTTACAGCCCCGCCGTGGTGGCGCGCCGCTTCGCCCGCTCGCGCATCGTCGCCTTCTCGACCGGCTGCGTATATCCGTTCGTGCCGGTCGACGGTGGCGGCGCCGGCGAGGCGACCCCGCTCGATCCGCCCGGCGAATACGCCCAGTCCTGCGTCGGCCGCGAGCGCCTGTTCTCCTACTTCTCGGCGCTGCACGGCACGCCGGGCCGGCTGTTCCGCCTCAACTACGCGATCGACATGCGTTACGGCGTGCTCCACGACATCGCCGCCAAGATCGCGGCGGGGCAGCCGATCGACGTCACCATGGGCCATGTCAACGTGATCTGGCAGGGCGACGCCGCCGCGCAGGCGCTGCGCTGCCTGCGCCACGCCACCACGCCGACCAGCCCGATCAATGTGAGCGGACCCGAGACGCTGTCGGTGCGCAGCCTCGCCGAAGCTCTGGGACAGCGTCTCGGCCGCGCCCCGGCGATCACCGGGCAGGAGGCGGCGACCGCCTGGCTCACCGACACCCGCGCGGCGCAAGAGCTGTTCGGGCGGCCGGTGGTCGACATCGCGCGCATGCTCGACTGGACCGCCGACTGGGTCGGGCGGGCGATGCCGAGCCTCGGCAAGGCGACCAAGTTCGAGGTGCGCGATGGGCGCTATTGACCTCGGCGCCATGACGCCGCTCGCGCCGCACGAGACGCGGGCCGCGCTGGCGCTGTCCGACGAGGCGCGGTGGAACCAGACCGCCGACGACTGGACGCTGTTCCGCACCCGCGGGCGGGTACTGGCGATGCGGGCGGACGACCGGCTGGTCGCCACCGCGGCGCTGCTGCCCTACGCGCCGCTCGGGGAAGCGCCGCGCATCGCCTGGATCAGCATGGTGCTGGTGACGGCGACCTGGCGTCGCCACGGCCTCGCCTCGGCGCTGCTGCGCCGCTGCATCGAGACCGCCGAGGCCGAGGGCGTGACGCCGCTGCTCGACGCGACGCCGCAGGGCGCCGCCGTCTACGGGCCGCTCGGCTTCGTGCCGGTCATCGATCTCGTGCGGCTGCGGCGGACGCGGCCCGCGACCGACGAGCGACCCGGCGAAGCTGCCATCGATCCGGCCGGCCGCGACGTGCTGCTCGCCCTCGATCGGCGCGCCCTGGCGGCCGACCGCGCGGCGCTGATCGACGATATCCTGGCGCGGCCCGGCACCGTGCTGCACGCCCGGCCGGGCGCCGCCTGCCTGGTGCGGGCCGGCCGCTGCGCCCGCCACATCGGTCCGCTCTACGCCGAGGACGAGACCGCCGCCGCAGACCTGCTCGACGCGGTGATCGCCCACGAGCCGGGGCCGCTGATCATCGATCTGGTGGCACAGCGGGCCGACCTGCGGGCACGCCTCGCCGCGAACGGCTTCGTCGAGGAGCGGCCGTTGCAGCGGATGGTGCGCGGCACCGCCCCGCGCGGCGACACGACGATCGCCATGGCGATCGCCGGACCGGAGTTCGGGTGAGCGGAACGCCGCAGCGGCGGCGCCACGGCGCCGCAGCGGCCCCGCCGACACGAGGAACGAGAAGCACACCATGGGCCTGCATCGGTCTCGGCTCGACCCCGACGTCCTCCGTCTCCTGGCGGAGGGCACCGTCATTCCGGCGCATCCGCTGGCGCTGACGGAGGCGCGCACGCTGGACACCCGCCGCCAGCGCGCCCTCACCCGCTACTATGTCGATGCCGGCGCCGGCGGGCTCGCGGTCGGGGTCCACACGACCCAGTTCGCCATCCGGGACGTCGGGCTCTACGAGCCAGTGCTGCGGCTCGCCGCCGAGACGGCACGGGCATGGACGTCGCGCCCGCTGGTGATGATCGCGGGGCTCGCCGGCGACACCGCCCAGGCGGTCGCCGAGGCACGCACCGCGGTGGCGCTCGGCTATCATGCTGGTCTGCTGAGTCTCGCGGCTCTGAAGGGGCGCGACGAGGACGCGATCGTCGCCCACTGCGAGGCGGTGGCGGCCGAGATCCCGCTGGTCGGCTTCTATCTCCAGGTGGCGGTCGGCGGCCTGCGGCTCTCCGCCGACTTCTGGCGGCGCTTCGCCGCCATCGACAATGTCGTCGCCATCAAGATGGCGCCGTTCGACCGCTATCGCACGCTGGACGTGATCCGTGGCGTCGCCGAGGCCGACGCGCTCGACCGCGTCACCCTCTACACCGGCAACGACGATCACATCGTGCTCGACCTGGTGCTGCCGTTCGACGTGCGGATCGGCGGCCGCACCGTGCGGGCCACCATCAAGGGCGGCCTGCTCGGCCACTGGTCGGTGTGGACTGCGAGCGCCGTGGCGCTGTTCGAGCGCTGCCGGGCGGCCCGCGCCGCCGGCATCGTCGAGGCCGATCTGCTCGCCCTCGACGCGCGCGTCACCGACTGCAACGCCGCCTTCTTCGACGTCGCCAATGCGTTCCACGGCTGCATCGCCGGCTGCCACGAGGTGCTGCGCCGCCAGGGCCTGCTGGCCGGCACCTGGTGCCTGGACCCGGGCGAAGGGCTCGGACCGGGCCAGGCCGAAGCCATCGACCGCGTGCTGCGCGAGCACGCCGATCTGTCCGACGACGCCTTCGTGCGCGCCAACCTGGAGCGGTGGCTGGCATGAGCGAGCCGTTCATCACGCTGAAGAACGTCCGCAAGGTCTATGGCCGCGGCCGCACCGCCCATCTCGCCGTCTCGGACGTCACCATGGAGGTGGCGGAGGGCGAGCTGGTGTCGCTGGTCGGCCCGTCCGGCTGCGGCAAGTCGACGGTACTGAAGATCCTGGCTGGCCTGCACGGCCACGAGAGCGGCATCGTCCAGATCGGCAACAGCACCACGCGCTTCGATCCGGGGCGCGACGTCGGCATGATCTTCCAGCAAGCGCTGCTGCTCAAGTGGCGCACCGTGCTCGATAACGTGATGCTGCCGGCCGAGATCATCGGCCTGCCGCGCCGGGCGAGCCGCGAGCGCGCCCGCGACCTCCTCGCCATGGTCGGCCTCGCCGGCTACGAGGACAAGTATCCGCAGCAGCTCTCGGGCGGCATGCAGCAGCGCTGCGCCATCGCCCGCGCCCTCGTCCACGATCCCAAGCTGATCCTCGCCGACGAGCCGTTCGGGGCGCTGGACGCCATCACGCGCGAGCAGATGCAGCTCGAGCTGCAACGCATCTGGCGGCAAAGCCGCAAAACCATCGTGTTCGTCACCCACGACATCGGCGAGGCGATCTTTCTCGGCACCCACTGCGCCGTGCTGACGGCGCGGCCGGCCCGCATGGCGGAGTTCTTCCCGATCGAACTGCCGCAGCCGCGCGCCTTCGACGTCAAGACCACCGATGCGTTCGCGCAGTATGCCCGCCGGGTCTATGCCCGGCTGGGCTTCTTCGGCGGGCACTGAGGCCCGCCGAGCAGTCGATCAGCGGGCGTCGACATTGGCGTCCGCGATGGTCTCGCGGAACGACTCCCAGCCGGCCCGGCCGAACGCCATCACGGCGCCGACCAGCGCCAGGCCGCAGCCCAGCATGATGTCCTCCAGCCGCTCGACGATCAGCGCCGTCACCGAGCGCGGATCGGGCAGCGCCAGCCGGAAGGCGATCAGCAGCATCACGGCGATCAGCGCGGTCTGCAACCAGAACCGATGCGGGAAGAACAGCGGGATGGTGGGCGCGATGGCGATGGCGATCACCACCAGCGGCGCCGACGGCAGCGAGTGGATGAGCACCCAGGCGACCACCACCCCGATGGTGGTGCCGAACATGAACTCGACGATCCGCCGATAGGTGATCTCGGCTCCCGGCTGCATCACGACGAGCGGCGCGATGGTGATCCAGATGGCGCGCGTCATGCCGAGCGCGATGCCGATCCATAGGCCGAGGGCGCCGACCAGCGCATAGGCGACGGCGAAGCGCAGCCACTCGACGCGGCGCTCCAGCCGCGGCGGCACGAAGCCGTGCGGCATCGGCATGGCGCCGTGCCACAGATGATCGACGGTGCGCACCACGCCGGCCACCACGACGGCGAGCGCCGCATAGAGATGGTGGTGCGGCTCGACATCCGGGAAGCCGGCCGACAGGCCGAGCGAGATCGCGGCGTAGCGGGCCGCCAGATGCGGCCCCTTGCCGAACTCGGTGAGCCAGCCGGCGAAGAACAGCGCCATGCCGAACACCAGCCAGAACGGATCGGCATAGCCGCGCAGATGGGTGCCGATGGTGGTGCCGACCAGCATGCCCAGCGCGATCTGGGCGAGAATCAGCAGCCGCGCGCCGAGGCCGCGTTCGTCCTCGTCGGCGAAGCCGCACATCATGCCGACCAGCGCGCCCATGACGGCGCCGCGCGGATCACCGATCAGCGTGCCGGCCGCGAACGGGATACCGATCGAGACGAGGAACAGCCAGGAGCGCCGGCGTCCGGGCCCATCCGGCACGGCACGGCGGGAGAGATCGCGGGCGGCGTGCCAGGCCCGCCGGTAGGTGAAGCGAGGGACGGACGATTGCGGCCGGCGCGCGTGCGTCGGCACCAGCGCGCGATCGGAGACGGAAGGACGAACGGACATGGGGGAGATCGGAACTCGGACTCGTATTGCGGTCTTCAGGAACGCGAGACCGACCCGCCGCGAGGCAAGCGGCCGGCACACGTCATGGTGGTTACGGAGACGACGACGGCGGCCCGGAGACCGGGCCGCCGCGACCGTCTTGGGTTCGATTGATGCAGTGCACTTACCACCGGATCGGGGCAGGATTATGAAGGTGGCGCCTCACTCAGCCGCGGTGCGCGCGTGGCGGCCTTCGCCGAACTCCTCGATCATCTTGCGGTTGAAGGCCGGGATGTCCTGCGGCTTGCGCGAGGTGACGAGTCCTTGATCGACCACCACCTCCTGGTCGACCCATTTCGCGCCGGCGTTGCGCAGATCGGTCTGCAACGACGGCCAGGACGTCACCGTCCGCCCCTTGGCGATGCCCGAATCGATCAGCATCCAGGGGCCGTGGCAGATCGCGGCGACCGGCTTGCCGGTCTTGCCGAAGTGACGCACGAAGTCGACCGCCTTCGGCTCCAGCCGCAGCGCATCCGGGTTGATCACGCCGCCGGGCAGCAGCAGGGCCGCGTAGTCGTCCGGCCGCGCCTCGTCCAACGTGCGATCGACCGCCACCGTGTCGGCCTTGTCGTGATGGTTGTAGCCCTGGATGCGGCCCGCCTTGGGGGATACCACCTGGACCTCGGCGCCGCTCTCGCGCAACGCCTTCACCGGCTCGGTCAGCTCCACCTGCTCGAATCCATCGGTGGCCAGCACCGCCACCTTGCAGCCTTTCAGCGTGTTCGCCATGGGTTCCGTCTCCTGTTTCGGGGGAGACGCGGGTCCGCGGGGGCTCACCGGCCGAACGCCCGTCGATCGATCCGCCGTGGCGGCCGGAACGGGCCGGCACCGACGGCACCGGACGGTACCGGCCGACGGCGCGCGAGTTGGCGCGAGCCCCGCTCGCGGTGCCCGCTCACCCTCACCGTCGCTGTTCGCTCGAACAGGCTGCGCCCCCGCGGGCGCGCCGGATGCGCCGGTCACGTCCGGCCTGCGCCGGCGCGATCGGCGCCTGCCGGGTGAACGCATCGCGGCGGCGCTGGTTCGCGCCGATGGTGGATGTCGCGCCGCCGGCTCAGCAGACGGTGGCGAAGCGCTCCAGGCAGGTCGCCAGCACCTCGTCGCCGGGCCGCTTCCACCAGTTCTCGGCCGAGAAGATCTCGACCTCGTGGAAGCCGGCATAGCCGGCGTTCTCGATCATCTGGCCGATAGCCGGCAGGTCGATGACGCCGTCACCCATCATGCCGCGATCGAGCAGGAGATCGCGGGTCGGCACCAGCCAGTCGCAGATGTGATAGGCGAGAATGCGCTTGTCGCGGCCGGCCCGGGCGATCTGGGCGGCGAGATCGGGGTCCCACCAGACGTGGTAGGCGTCGATGGCGACACCCACGTCGGGGCCGAGCCGATCGCAGAGATCGAGCGCCTGGCCGAGCGTGTTCACGCAGGCGCGATCGCCCGCATACATCGGGTGCAGCGGCTCGATGGCGAGCGGCACCCCGACGGCGCGGGCGTGCGGCAGCACCGCCGCCATGCCCTCGGCCACCATCTCGCGGGCGCCGGCGATGTCGCGCGAGCCGGGCGGCAGGCCGCCCACCACCAGCACCAGGCACTGGGCACCCAGCGTGGCGGCCTCGTCGAGGGCGCGGCGATTGTCGTCGATGGCGGCGCGCCGCCCGTCCCGATCGGCCGACGGGAACATGCCGCCGCGGCAATAGCCGGTGACCGTCATGCCATGGTCGCGGATGACCTTGGCGGAGTCGGCGAGGCCGAAGCTGGCCACTTGGTCGCGCCACGGATCGACGGCGCGGATGCCATGGCGGGCGCAGGCGGCGACCGCCTCGCCCAGGTTCCACTGCTGGCGCACCGTGGCGAGATTGACGGACAGACCTTGGTTGGGCATCGCTGATCCTGACTGAACGAGGGCGGCGGGTCGCCGGCTGCGGCGGCGCCTCAGCCGGCCGCTTGCAGAACACCGCGCAGAAACCCGACGGCGCGCGCCGCACAGGCCGGGCCGTCGGGGATGTAGACGAAGGGCTCGATCGCCGCATCGGCGGAATAGCGGGTCTCGCGCAACGCCGCGACGATCGGCGCGACGGGGAGGTCCCCCTCGCCCGGCCCGCGCCGGTTCGGATCGTTGAAGTGGACATGGCCGATCACGCCGGCCGGAACCCAGCGGCGGATCAGATCGGGGATCGGCTCCGCCTCGCTCACCGCCGCGGACGAGCAGTCGATCATCGTCCGCAACGCCGGGCTGCCGACCGCACGAACGATCGCGGCCGCCTGCTCCACCGTGTTGATGCAGTTGGTCTGCGCCGGCGACAGCGGCTCGATGCAGTAGACGACACCGGCCGCCGCGGCCGCCTCGGCGGCCACCGCGAAGGCGTCGGCGGCGCGCTTCGTTCCCTCGACCTCGGCGCCGGGATCGAGCCGGCGCTGATCGGGCGAGCCATGCACCAGCACGGTCGCGCCGAGATCGTGAGCCAGCTCGCACAAGCCCCGCATCACGTCGAGGCTCCCGGCCCGCACGGCCGGATCGGCCGTGGTGATCGACAGCCCGGCCGGCGCACGCATCAGATAGTGCAGGCCCGTGATGGCGATGCCGGCATCGGCTGCGGCCTGCCGCAGCGCGGCGCGCTCCGCCGCCGGCATCCGGTGCGGCGCGTCCGACACCGTGAAGGGAGCCAGCTCGACGCCGTCGTAGCCGACCGCCCGGGCGAAATCGCACTGCACCGCGAACGGCAGCCCCGCGATCACCTCGTTGCACAACGAGAGGCGCATGGCGATCACTGTCCCGTCTCGACCCCGCGGCGACGGAGCAGCCCGTTCGCTCGCGCCCACACAAAGGCGACGCCGTTCTGGAACGCCCGGATGTTCATCAGGACCGTGATGGCCACCAGCGAGAACATCACGAAGCTGATCGGACGGGTGAAGAAGGGCGTGAGATCCCCGTCGGTGAGCAGCAGGCCGCGCCGCAGGCTCTTCTCCATCAGGTCGCCGAGCACGATGCCGAGCACCAGCGGTGCCATCGGGAAGTTGAGCTGGCGCAGCGCGAAGCCGACGATGCCGAAGCCGAGCATCACGTAGACGTCGAACATCCGCTGGGCGATCGCATAGGAGCCGACCGCACACAGGACGAAGATGACCGGCAGGATGTAGACCTGCGGGAACTGGAGAATCTTGATCAGCAGCTTGGTCAGCGTCAGGCCGTAGATGAGGATGCCGACGCTCGCGATGAACATCATCGCCACCACGTCATAGACGAACTTCGGGTTCTCCACCATGATCAGCGGACCCGGATTGACGCCGTGGATCAGCATGGCGGCGAGCAGGACGGCGGCCGGCGCCGAGCCCGGCACCGCCAGCGTGAGCACCGGGATCACGGCGCCCGGCACACAGGCGTTGTCGCCGGTCTCGGCCGCCATCAGGCCCTCGATCGAGCCTTTGCCGAACTTCTCCTTTTCCTTGCTGGCGCGGCGCGCCGCCGCGTAGCTGCTCCACGCCGCCACGTCCTCGCCGACGCCGGGCACGATGCCGATGCCGGTGCCGATCAGGCCGGAGCGGATCACGGTGCGCCAATATTGGAGAACGTCGCGGATGCGGGGGATGACGGTGTCGTAGGTGTTCACCGTCACCGGACCGAGCCGGTCCTTCATCACGGTGAGGATCTCGGCGAGCCCGAAGGCGCCGACCAGCGCCGGCACCAGCGAGATGCCGCCCGACAGGTCCTTCACCCCGAAGGTGTAGCGGTCGTAGGCGAACAGCGCGTCCTGGCCGACGGTGGCGATGAACAGGCCGGCGAAGCCCGCCATCCAGCCCTTGAGCGGATCGTTGCCGGTGAGATTGCCGGAGATCACCACGCCGAACACGGCGAGCCAGAAGAACTCGTAGGCACCGAACTTCAGCGCCATCTCGCCCAGCACCGGCGTGAAGAAGGCGAGCGCCAGCATGCCGATCCAGGTGCCGAGCACCGAGCCCGAGGTGGCGATGCCCATGGCGCGGCCGGCGAGCCCCTGGCGGGCGAGCGCATGACCATCCAGGCAGGAGGCAGCCGAGGCCGGCGTGCCGGGAATGTTGAGCAGGATCGCGCTGCGGCTGCCGCCGTAGATCGCCCCCACATAGGTGCAGATCAGGATCAGCAGCGCCTCGCTGGGCTGCAACTTGATCGTCAGGGTCGTCATCAGGGCGACCCCCATGGTGGCGGTGAGCCCCGGCAACGCGCCGATCACGAACCCGATGAAGCAGGACAGGAGCGCATAGACGATGGTTTCGGGCGCCAGAAAGCCGGCGAGCGAGTGGCCGAACGCGATGAGGCCGTCGAGCATGATGCGCCTCTAAGGCAGGCGGACCAGGAACAGATCCTGGAACAGGTAATGGATGGCGAGCCCCGAGATCAGCCCGTTCGCGATCGCGATGGCGCCGCCGCGCAGCAGCGTGCCGTCGTCGCGACGGTCCTCGAACTGAAACACGAAGATGAATGTCGAGACGAACATCGCCGCAGCCAGCCAGAACGGCAGGCCGCGCCCGATCAGCCCGACCGAGAAGACCAGGCAGAGAACGAGGGTGAGACCGAGCCGCCAGTGGTCGGCCAGCCGCAGGCGCGGCAGACCGAGCTGCCGGAAGGCCCCGCCCCGGATGGCCCGCGACATCAAGAGGAGCGCCATGAACGCGATGGAGAGCCCGAGAATGCCGGGCACCAGCCCCGGCGCGCTGTAGATCGACACCTGGAGGTGTTCCAGCCGATCCATCCGCCACGCCGCGATGGCGATGGCGATGGCGACCACGAACCAGACGGCACCGGCGAGAAGATCGGCAATGGCGGAGGGCCGGTCGTCATCGCCGACGGCGGCAGCGTGCGGGAGATTGGGATCGTCGCTCATGGGAGGCTCTCGTCGGGCGCGCCCGCACAGCCACGGGCCGATGGCGGGTGCCGAGGAATCCCGCGGCGGCGCACCGCCGCGGGACGGTTCTGTCGATCACGGACGCGGAATGCCGACCGTCTCCGGAGAGACCTTGGACTTGCCGCCGTCGTGCAGCAGCCAGCCATAGGTCTGAATGGCCGGCATCGCCGCCTTCAGGCCGTCGTCGCCGCCGACGGGAGCGAAGATGGCGCCGTTGCGCTTGGCGTAGGCGGCGAGCGCCTCCGATTTCGGCAGCACGTCCTTCCAGATCATGTCGAGCGTCTGGGTCACCTCGGCGGGCACGCCCTTCGGCACGAAGATGCCGAAGTAGTTGGCGTCGGGCTTGTAGCCGGAGACCTGCGAGGTGATCGGCGGAATGGTGCCGAAGCCTTCGATCTCCAGCGGCTTGTCGGACAGCACCGCCAGCGGCCGGAGACGGCCGGCGCGGATCATCGACGCCTGCTCGACCGCGAGCTGGGTGGTGATCTCGGTCTCGCCCGCCACCGTGGCGTTCACGGCCGGGTTGCCGCCGTCGTAGGTGACATGCTTGTAGGTGACACCGAGGGCGCGCGTGAAGGTCTCGACCGCCGAATGGCCGGACGAGTTGATGCCGGCGGTCGCGACCGCGATCTGACCCGGCTTCGCCTTCATGGCGTTCACCACGTCGGCCGCGGTCTTGTAGGACGAGTTGGCGTTCACGCTCAGGATCGAGACGTTGATCACCGAGAGGTAGAAGCGCCAGTCGGCCGCCTTGGTGTCGAGCAGGCCGCTGACCGCATAGGTGCCGACGTCCTTGGCGGCGCCGGAGGCCCAGGTGTAGCCGTCCTTCGCGGCCTCCATGGCGTTGCGGGTGCCGATCGAGCCGGAGGCGCCCGGCTGGTTGATCACCACCAGCTTCTGGCCGAGCACCTTCTCGATCTCGCCAGCGGTGACGCGGACCACCTGGTCGGTGGAGCCGCCGGCCGCCCACGGCACGATGACGGTGATCGGCCGCTCGGGCTTCCACGGATAGGTCTGTGCATCGGCGACGCCGGTCACGGCGAGGATCGCCGCGGCGGCCGCGAGCAAGGTTCGTTTCATGCGAAGTCTCTCCCTGATCATCGATGGGCTGATGTCATCGATCATTTCGGCGGACGGATCGTGCTTTTGCCGGGGCCGTGAGAACAGGCGGGAGCCCCGGCCGGGAGACCGGCGGCCCGCCCCGGCCGCCGGCAGAGGAGCGATTGCGCCGGATGCAGGTTGGCATGGCGCGCCTCACATCGGCATGGGGCGCATCGACGCCCAATCCGGCATGGCGCCGACCGCGAGGCCGGGCACCGCGGCGAGCGAGCCGAGCGCAACCGCACCGCCCCGGATGGCAAGGCGCACCCGGCCGTGGCTGCGGGCATAGAGGTCCGGATGGGCGGCGAGGACGCGCGCCTGCTCCTCCTCGCTCGCCCCCGCCATGCCGTCGACATAGTGATGGCCGTTGCGCTCGACATGACGGACCCCGACCAGGGTGGCAAGCGCCAGATCCTGCTGCACCGCGACGCCAGCCTGGGTGGTGAGGTCCTCGGCCGACATGAAGAAGCGTCCGTCGCGGCCCGCGGCGCGCTCCTCGGCGTTCCAGTGCGCGACGCGCGCCCGATTGAGCAGGGCGCGGTAGATGCCCTTGCAGGACTTGGCCGAGACGCCGCGATAGCCGAGCGCCCGCGCCCGCGGGAACACGTCGATGTCGCAGTCCGATTCATCCACCTCCACCGGCACCAGATCGGCGAGCGCGTGGACCGGCTCGGAGAGCGCCCGCGCCCGGGTGATCGGCTGCTCGATATGCAGCGTGGAGGCGACCAGCCGGGCGAGCCGGGGCTCCTCGCCCATGCGCCGCCACAGCGCCACCGCGGCCTCGACGGTCTGGTACTGCTCGTTGCCGTCGAGGGTGACGACATAAGGATCACTGATGCGATCGAGCACCGCCGCGATGCCACACAGACGATTGATGTCGGCGCCCGCGTCGCCCGACACCTTGAGCTTGAAATGCCGGTGGCCATACGCTTCGATCACCTCCTCGAGGCTCTCGGGCAGACCGTCGTCGAGGCGGTGGCCGAGCGTCTCGGCCCGGGTGAGCGCGTCGACCATGCCGACGGTGTGTCGCACGAAGATCGACGGCGACGGCGCGAGGCCGCGCAGGAAGCCGTCGAGATCGAAGCCGGCGAGATCGGGCGTCGGGCGTGTGGTGAGGCCGATCCGGTTGGCCGCCACCAGAGCGAAGGCGGGGGCCTGGTCGAGCCGGGCGAGGGCGTCCAGGATGGCGCGATCGAGCTCGGCGAGCCCGAAGGAGGCGACGAGATCGTTGAGCCCGGCCGCCGCGCAGGCCGCCCGGTAGCTGGGCTCGAGGCCGGCCGAGAGGCCGAAGGCGGTGTCGGGCCCCGCCGCCACATAGTGATCGCGCGCCATCGCGAGGGCGCGCCGAAGCTGGTCGAAGTTGTCCTCGTTGGAGAGGTCGGGCGACTTGTCGAACCACTTGGGCACCAGGAGCTCGGCCGTGATCCCCTCGCCCTCTCGGCCGTCGGCGGTGCGGACCCGCACCCGGACGAACGCCTGCGGCGCCTCCCGCAGGGTCACCACGCCGAACCGGAACGGCAGCCGCAGCCGCACCGGGCGCTCCAGGAACGTCGCCTCGAGAACCCGGAGCTTCGGCGCGTCGGGCGCGACCGCGGCCCGGGACACGACGCTGTCGCTGCTCGCTGCTGTCATGATCGCTCCCTGGTCCCCTCCGCCGGCCGACACCGCAGCCCGTCCGGCCCGGTATCATGCTCTGGTCGCAGGGCAGGGTCGTCCGGCCGGCCGAATTTGCGCGAACGACTTGACCCCATGACGGCCGGCTCCTTTAATTAATAACCGGATGGTTACATCCGGGACGGCACCCTCGCAAGGTGCTTCGGCAAGGACATCGGATGAGGTCGGCCATGCGGAGATTGCAGACGATCCTACAGGCGCCGTGGCTGCGCCCGCTGATCTTCCTGGTCGTTCTGATAGCCCTGTGGGACGTCGCCATCCGGGTGTTCAACATCCCGCCGTACCAGGTGCCGGCCCCGATCGACGTGGTCCACACCCTGTGGGCCGAGTGGCCCAAGCTCCTGGCGGAAGCCTGGCCAACCACGCAGGCCACGGTCTGGGGCTTCCTCCTGTCGGCGGTGTTCGGCATCCCGGTCGCCATGTTGATCGCCAGCTCGCGCACCGTCGAGAGCTATGTCTACCCGCTGCTGGTCTTCTCGCAGTCGATTCCGAAGATCGCCATCGCGCCGCTGTTCGTCGTGTGGTTCGGCTTCGGCATGCTGCCGAAGGTGCTGTCGGCGTTCCTGCTCGGCTTCTTCCCGGTGGTGGTGTCGGCCGTGCAGGGCTTCAAGTCGGTGGAGCCCGACATGCTCGATCTCGCCCGCGCCATGGAGGCCAGCCGGCTTCAGATCTTCCGCATGGTGAGCCTTCCCTATGCGATGCCGGCGATCTTCTCGGGCCTCAAGGTGTCGATCACGCTGGCCGTGGTGGGCGCCGTGGTGGGCGAGTTCGTCGGCTCCAACTCGGGGATCGGCTACGTGCTGCAACGCTCGATCGGCAACTTCGAGCTGCCGACCATGTTCGCCGCCCTGGTCGTCCTCGCGCTGATCGGTGTGATTCTGTTCTGGATTCTCGACCTCATCGAACGCCTGGTGATCCCCTGGCATGCCAGCCAGCGCCAGGACCTCATCGTGGCCGCGTGATCGAGCCCATCATCGAAGGGAGGTTCATCGTGATCCGGTTTCTGACGACGATCTTCGCCGTGCTTCTCGCCGGCCCCGCCCTGGCGGCCGACAAGGTCACCCTGATGATCAACTGGTACGTCTATGGGGAGCATGCGCCCTTCTATTACGGCAAGGCCAAGGGCTACTACGCCGCGGAAGGCATCGACCTGGAGATCCAGGAAGGCCGCGGCTCCGGCACGGTGACCCAGGTGGTCGCCGCGCGCAGCATCCCGTTCGGCTATGTCGACGTGCCCACCATGATGCGGGCGGTCATCAAGGGCGCCCCGGTCATCTCCACCGGCGTGCTGCTCCAGACCAGCCCGATGTCGGTGATGGGCTTCACCGACAAGAACATCCGCAAGCCGGACGATATCAAGGGCAAGACGGTCGCCACCACGCCGGGCGATTCGATGTCGCAGATCTGGCCGCTGTTCCTCAAGAAGACCGGCCTCAAGGAAAGCGACTTCAAGGTGGTGTCGGGCGACGCGACCACCAAGCTCAATGCCGTCATCAACAACCAGGCGGATCTCCTGCTCGGCTACGTCATGGATCAGAGCATGAAGATCAAGGACGCCACCGGCAAGGACGTGACCCCGATCAAGTTCTCCGATTACGGGGTCAATCTGGTGTCCTCCGGCATCATCGCCAACACCGAGTACGTGAAGGAGAACCCCGACCTGGTGCGGCGCTTCATGCGGGCCAGCATCAAGTCGGTCGAGGAGGCCGTGAAGGACCCGAAGGCGGCCGCCCAGTCGATCCTCGACGCCAATCCGAAGGGCGGCAAGCTGCCGACCCTCACCGAGGGCTTCGAGCTGACCATCCCGCTCTACAAGGACCCGACCGGCCAGTCCAAGCAGCCGTTCCGGGTGGCCGATGCCAACATGAAGGACTCGGTCGACCTGATGGTCGAGTATGGCGGTCTCGATCCGACCGCCAAGGACAAGCTGAAGATCTTCTACACCAACGACTACCTTCCGGCTCCGGGGCTGTGATGCTCGCCACCGACAAACCGGCGGCTGCGCGCGCGATGATCGAGATCACGCGCGTGGCCAAGACCTACCGGACCAGGGACGGCGAGATTCCGTCTCTGCGTCCGATCGACCTGGCGATCGCCGACGGCGAGTTCGTCGTCGTGGTCGGCCCATCGGGCTGCGGCAAGACCACGCTGCTGCGGATGATCGCCGGCCTGATGGCCCCGAGCGAAGGCGAGATCCGGGTCGGTGACCGCATCGTCACCAGCCCGCACAGCGATGTCGGCATCGTGTTCCAGTCGGCCCTGCTGCTGCCCTGGCGCACCGTGCTGGCCAACGTGATGATGCCGGTGGAGGTCAAGGGGCTGCCGATCGAGCAGTATCGGCCGCGCGCCGAAGCGCTGCTCAAGATGGCCGGCCTCGCCGGCTTCGAGAGCAAGCATCCGTGGCAGCTCTCCGGCGGCATGCAGCAGCGCGTGGCGATCTGCCGGGCGCTGGTGCACGATCCCAAGATCCTCCTGATGGACGAGCCGTTCGGCGCCCTCGACGCGATGACGCGCGAGCGCATGAACGCCGAGCTTCAGCGCATCCAGCTGGAGACCAGGAAGACGGCGCTGCTGATCACCCACTCGATCCCGGAAGCGGTGTTCCTGGCCGACCGCATCGTGGTGCTGTCGGAGCGGCCGGGCGGCATCGCGGCGATCTACACGGTGCCGCTGGAGCGTCCGCGCCAGCTCGACGTGCTCGGCAAGCCGGGCTTCATCGAGCTCACCCAGACGATCCGCAAGCACTTCAACGCGCAGATCGACTGATCCGGCGGGTGCCGGAGATCAGCCGGGCCAGATCAGAACCGCCAGCGCGGCGGCCGGCGGACGAACACGAAGCGGTCGTCGGGCCGCCACAGCACGTCGGCATGGCCGTCGTGGACGTCGAGCCAGAGCCCATCCTCGTCACAGTCCACCGTGAACAGCAGCGGGTCCTCGGGATCACCGACCGGCGGCATGGCGACCACCAGCCGCTCGCCCACCGGCTGGTCACGATAAGCCAGGCGGAGCGCCGCCCCGGTCTCGGCCGGGCACGGCCCCAACCGCAGCTTGCGGGCGCGGTCGCGAAGCTCGTCGTAGCGGGCCCCATGGGCGAAGCCGAGCTCCGCCGGCGACACGGTCGCCAGCTCGACCGGCCGCTTGCGCTCGGCGACCCGCAGGCCGGGACGGGCGAGCAGGCGGTCGGCATCGCCGCTGACCTGGATGCCGGCGTCGGCGAGAGTCCGGCGGTACGCCTCGGCATTGCGGGCCTGGCCAAGCAGCACGGTGCGCCAGAGCGGCGGCTGCGGACGCGCCGCGCCGGTCTGAAGCCATCGTCCGACCGTGCTCCAGTTCAAGATGTCCAGCATCCCTGCCCTCGACCGGCTCGCACCTGCGGCCGGGCCTGCCTGCGACCGAACTTGCCCGCAATCCGAACTCGCCCGCGACCGCGTCGACCGCCGGCGGCCTGCCGGGCGGGCGGCCTGACCGGGCGACCTGTCGCGGAGACCTCGGCCGGTGATCGCTCATACGGGCCGAAAACGCAACGGTCGACACGTCTTCCACAGGAGGGCGACGGCCCGGCTCCACCTTGGCGTGCGCTGATCCCGCTCGCTGTCACCCCGGTTTTCGCTCGGCCCGCCCGCAGGCGGCACCCGGCGCCTCCCGAAGCCGTGACTTGCCGGGGCGTCGCACCGCCCCTAGCTCTCGGGGGCGCACGCCACGCTGAAACAAGCGGCGCCCCTCGTTCGTATCTCTCCTGTGTGGCGGGCCCTGCCCCGCCACGCCCCCCCGGGAGCCCGACATGCCGGTGATCCGCCGCCGCCCCTGGGCGCTGCCCGACAGCGCCGCGACCCCCGAAGCCGTCTTCCTTGACCGCCGCCGCCTGCTCGCCGGCGGTGCCGCGCTGGCGGCCGGCGCCTTCCTCCCGACCGCCGCACCGGCGCAGCGGATCGGCGACGTGCCGGACCCGTCGGCCGGGCTCTATCCGGCGCGACGCAACCCCGCCTACGCGCTCGACCGGCCGGTGACGGATGAAGCCGTGAATCTCAACTACAACAACTTCTACGAGTTCGGCCCGTCGAAATCCATCGCCCGGGCCGCCCAGGCGCTGAAGACCCGGCCGTGGACCGTGGCGATCGACGGCATGGTCGAGACGCCGTTCGAGATCGGGATCGACGATCTCCTCAAGCGGGTGACGCTGGAGGAGCGCCTCTACCGCCATCGCTGCGTCGAAGCGTGGTCGATGGCAATTCCCTGGACGGGCTTCCCGATGGCCGCGCTGGTGGCGCTGGCCAAGCCCCTCGGCAGCGCCAAATACGTCCGGATGGAGACCTTCAAGGACCCGACGGTGGCGCCCGGCCAGCGCCAGGTATGGTACCCGTGGCCCTATGTGGAGGGACTGACCATCGCCGAGGCCACCAACGAGCTGGCCTTCCTGGTCACCGGCGCGTACGGCAAGCCGGTCGCCAAGCAGATGGGCGCACCGCTGCGCCTCGCGGTGCCGTGGAAGTACGGCTTCAAGTCGATCAAGTCGATCGTTCGCTTCACCTTCACGGACCAGCGGCCGCGCAGCTATTGGGAGGCGCTCCAGGCGAGCGAGTACGGCTTCTGGGCCAACGTCAACCCGCAGGTCCCGCATCCGCGCTGGAGCCAGGCGAGCGAGCGCGTGCTCGGCACCGACGAGCGACGCCCGACCCTGCTGTTCAACGGCTATGGCGACCAGGTCGCCCATCTCTACCAGGGGCTCGACGGCGAGCGCCTGTGGGCGTGAGGACGCTCAACGTTGGGGTCCCATCGCTCATAAAAAACGCCGGGTCTCGCGACCCGGCGTAGTTTCGTCGGCTAACGCCGACAACACCTTCCAGAGGGACAGCTGGCGGCGACGGTTGGAGTGTGGGAGGAAGCCGTTGCCAGCAGCTCGGATCAGCATGTCTTGACCGGCGCTCATCCACAATGCCGACCAGCACATGTCACCCTTGCCCGTCCCGCAGGGCTGTTCAGCCCTCGCGAACAGCAGGCCGAGCTCGCCCGCCACGCCGCGCCGGAACAGTGGATCGGACTCGGCCCACCACCCCTTACGTTGCGCCACAATGGGCGAGACGGGAGCCGTCAGGTCCGCGACACCGCTCGAACGAGAGGGCCCACGCCGAGGCGGACGCGACGCTCGGCCGCATCCTGTGCTCACGCCGCCCACGCCCACCGGGTCCGCGCCCACACCCCCAGCGCGGCGGCTCAGTAGGCCCAGCGCTGCGCCTTGCTGACCAGGAAGTCGCGGAACGCCTGCACGCGGGCGACCGACTTCAGCTCCTCCGGATAGACGAAGTAGGCGTCGAGCGACACCGCCTCGTCGTCGCTGAACAGCGTGACCAGGCTCTGGTCGTCCTCCAGGATGTAGTCGGGCAGCATGGCGATGCCGATGCCGCGCTGGCAGGCCCGCAGCACGCCGGCGATGTTGGTGATGATCAGATGCGGCTGGCGCAGATCCTTGCCCTCGCGGCCGGTGGTCAGGAGCCAGCGGGCGCTCTGGAGATTGATCGGCACCACAGTGCCGCCGAGCACGATCAGCCGGTGCTTGTCGAGGTCGTCGACCGAGCGCGGCGTGCCGAAACGCTTCAGGTAATCGGGCGACGCATAGGCGTGATAGTGCACCGAGAACAGCTTGCGCTGGATCAGGTCCGGCTGGGTCGGCTGACGCAGGCGGATCGCCACGTCGGCCTCGCGCATGGCGAGGTCGAGCTCCTCCTCGGTGGTGATCAGCGTGATGCGGATGTCGGGATAGAGGTCGGTGAACTCGCCGAGCCGCGGCGTGAGCCAGTGCACCCCCATGCCGATCGTGGTGGTGACACGCAGATCGCCATGCGGCCGCTCGCGGCTGTCGGTCAGCTTCACCCGCACCGATTCGAGCTTCATGAACACGTCGTGGGCGGTGCGGTAGAGCAGCTCGCCCTGCTCGGTGAGGATCAGGCCGCGGGCATGGCGGTGAAACAGCGCCACGCTCAGCTCCTGCTCGAGCGCACTGACCTGGCGCGACACCGCCGACTGCGACAGCCCGAGCTGCTCGCCGGCATGGGTGAAGCTGCCGGCCTCGGCCGCAGCGTGAAAGACCTTCAGCTTATCCCAATCCATGATCGTTCGCGGGCGCCGCCCGTTCCCATCCCGGCCCGCGGTTGCACACGGGCGCCAGCCCCGCCGCATGCGGCGCGAGCCTGTGTTGATCTGGCTCGATTCGAGAGAACGGTCACGACCGCTCCGCAACGCCCCGCACCGATGCCGAATCCCATGACCGACGATCCTCGACGTCTCACTCGGCCGCGGCGCGCGTCTCCGCGTGCGCGGCCAGGAAGCGCTCCGCCTCCAGGGCCGCCATGCAGCCCATCCCGGCAGCCGTGACGGCCTGCCGGTAGATGTCGTCGGCGACGTCGCCGGCCGCGAACACGCCGGGCACGGAGGTCGCGGTGGAGAACGGCGCGACCTCGACGTAACCGGACGGCTTCAGCGCGAGCTGCCCGGCGACCAGCTCGGTCGCCGGCGCGTGCCCGATGGCGACGAACACGCCGTCCGTCTCGAGCAGCGTCGGAGCGCCGGTCTGGGCATGGCGCAGCCGCACCCCGGTGACCTTGCGGGGCTCGGCGGTGCCGACGATCTCGTCGACGACGTGGTTCCACACCACCTTGACCTTGGGGTTGCGGAACAGCCGGTCCTGCAAGATGCGCTCGGCCCGGAAGCCGTCGCGCCGATGCACCACCGTCACGCTCTCGGCGAAGTTGGTGAGGAACAGCGCCTCCTCGACCGCCGAGTTGCCGCCGCCGACCACGACGACGCGCTTGCCGCGATAGAAGAAGCCGTCACATGTCGCGCAGGCCGAAACACCGTAGCCCTTGAACGTCTCCTCGGACGGCAGGCCGAGCCAGCGTGCCTGCGCTCCCGTCGCGACGATCAGCGTCTCGGCGAGGTACACGGCGCCCGATTCGCAGACGACCCGGAACGGACGCTGCGACAGCTCGACCGTGGTGACGTGATCGGTGACGATGCGGGTGCCGACATGCTCCGCCTGCTTCTGCATCTGCTCCATGAGCCAGGGGCCCTGGATCGGCTCGGCGAAGCCCGGATAGTTCTCGACGTCGGTGGTGATGGTGAGCTGGCCGCCCGGCTGGATGCCCTGGATCAGCACCGGCTCCAGCATGGCGCGGGCCGCGTACACCGCTGCCGTATAACCGGCAGGACCGGACCCGATGATCACCACGCGGGCATGGGCGGTGTCGGCCATGCGAAGCCTCGTCGAAAATACATGCGGAGGGAGCCCGCCACGAGATTCGAGCGGGTTTTCCTGAATGTAGTCGTTCCGGTGAGTCATGCAAGCCACGCATAACCCCGGATGTGCATTTCGCTTAACGACAGTCGACCACACGGATCTACGCAAGATCGTTTCGGCGGCACAGCTCTTGCGATAATGCTGTCAGCGAGTCATGCCGATCTCCTGGAGAGCCCCGTGCCATACCGCCTGGATGCGATCGACCACCGGATCCTGAAAGAGTTGCAGGACGACGGCCGCATGACGAATGTCGAGCTCGCACGCCGGGTCGGCATCTCGCCGCCGCCCTGCCTGCGCCGTGTGCGGGCCCTGGAGGAGGCCGGCTTCATCACCGGATACCGGGCGCTGCTCGACGAGAAGCGGCTGGGCTACGAGGTCACCGCCTTCGCCATGGTGCATCTGTCGAGCCAGGCCGAAGCCGATCTCGTCGCCTTCGAGGCGTTCGTACGATCGGAGCCGCTGGTCCGCGAGTGCTGGATGCTGTCCGGCGAGATCGATTTCCTGCTCAAATGCGTCGCCCCCAACCTGTCCGCCTTCCAGGCCCTGGTGGCCGAGCTGACCGCCGCCCCCAATGTCCGCAACGTCAAGACCACCCTGACGCTGCGCAACGCCAAGAACGCGCCCGTCGTCCCGATGGAGCTCGACCGGCTGGCCGGCTGACCGCCCCCGCCCGAGTGACGCCATGAGCCCGCCTCCCGCTCCGCCGGCTGCCGCGGCCGCCGATTCGCCCGCGGCCTCCTCCGCCCCTCCTCGCCCCATCGCGGTCCTGGTCGACCGCGAGGGTCTTGGCGATTCGCTGCTCAAGCTGCCGTTTCTGCGGGCGATCGCCCGCGCCTATCCGGACCACCCCATCTGGTGGATTTCGAGCCACCAGACCGCCATGGCGAACGACCTCGCCCCCTTCGTGCGACCGCTGATCGCGCGGGTGATCGACCACGCGGGGCTGACCACGCCGCCGCGCGCCGTGATCGCCAGGTTGCGGGCGCTGCCGCCGTTCGAGATGGTGTTCGATTCGCGCACCCGCGGCCTCACCGTGCTGCTGGCCCGCCTGTTCCTGCGCCACCGCGGCTTCTACTGCTGCCTGCCCGGCTACATGCTCTCGTCACGCCGACCGCCGGGACGCTTTGCGCGCCCCTCCGGCATCGCGGCTCGGATGCTCAGCCTGGCGGCGGCGGCGATCGGCGGCGAGCCCGACTGGCGCGGCCGGCTCGACATCGCGGAGGCGGCGCGGCGGCTGGCGGCGGAGCGGTTGCCGGAAGGCCCCGTCTATGTCGGGCTCGCCCCGGGCAGCCGCGAGGCGCGCAAGAACTGGCCGATCGACCGCTACGTGGCGCTCGCCCGCCGGCTCGCCGAAAGCGGCCGCGTGCCGGTGTTCATGATCGGCCCGCAGGAGGCCGAGATGGTGGCGACCATCCGCCGCGCGGTGCCGGAGGCGCTGCTGCCGGAGGTCGAGCCGGTCGATCCCGGGCTCGGGCTGAAGCGGCTGGAGCTCGCCATCGCGGTCGGCGAGCGGCTCGCCGCCGTGGTCGCCAACGACAACGGCATCGGCCACCTGATGGCGTCGATCGGCACGCCGCTGGTCAGCCTGTTCGGCCCCACCGACATCGGCCGCTGGGCGCCGTTCACCGAGCAGGGCGTCATCGTGTCGGCGACGCAGTTCGGCGGCACCGCCATGGAGGCGATCCCGGTCGACGCCGCCTTCGCGGCGGCCGAGCGGCTTTTGGTGGAGAGCCGCGACGGTGCACACGGCGGCAGCCCGAACCGGCGGTGAGATCGCGGCGAGCCGCGGGAGGATTTGGCGGGGACGGGCGGCGCGACGGAGCGGGCGCGTCCCGCTCAGAGCGAAAAATGCTCTGGAGCGGTATCCGATCCAACTGGATCGACCCCGCTCCCAGCGTCCTTATTTGATCGCATTTTCGACGGCAAACCGGGTCCCACTTCGCCGGAAAATGCTCTAATAGGCGCTGTAGGACTTCTCCTCGACCAGCTCGGAGCCGACGAGGTCGTCGATCGCCCGCTTGAGGGCGGCGCGGGCGTCGTTGGTGCGATAGACGCTGCGGGCCAGCGTCACGAAGCGCGGGCCGAAATCCTTGCTGCGCTCGCAGTCGCGGATATCGTCCTCGATCTGCCACAGCGTCTCGTTGACGCGGCGCAGCTCGCCCTTCAGCGACGCGATGCCGGGCTCGGCGGCGATCAGCCCGTCGAGCGAGCCGCGCAGCACTGCCAGCTCGCGGCCGACATTGGCCAGCTTGGCGGGATCGCCGATGCGCTCCGCCTTGATCTCCAGGATGGTCACCTTGTCGACCAGCTCGCCGACCGAGACGGCGATCTCGATCCGGGTGGCGCGCGTCGCTGGCGCGGTCCCGTCGACGGTCGCGGACGTGCTCACCGCCACTCGACCTCGAGCACCTCGTAGGCCTTGGCGCCGCCCGGCGTCACCACCTCGACCTGGCTGCCCTTCTTCTTGCCGACGAGCGCGCGGGCGAGCGGCGAGGCGATCGAGATGCGGCCGTTCTTGGCGTCCGCCTCGGGCTCGCCGACGATCTGCCAGACGTGCTTCTTCTCGGTGTCCTCGTCGATCAGCGTGACGGTGGCGCCGAACTTGATCGTGTCGCCCGACAGCTTTGACACGTCGATGACCTCGGCGCGGGCGAGCTTGTCCTCGAGCTCCGCGATGCGGCCCTCGTTGAGCGACTGCGACTCCTTCGCCGCGTGGTACTCGGCGTTCTCCGACAGGTCACCGTGCGAGCGCGCCTCGGTGATCTGCTGAATGATTCGCGGCCGTTCCACCTGCTGGCAGTGGCGCAGCTCGGTCTCCAGCGCCGCATACCCCGCAGCCGTCATCGGAATCTTGTCCATCGGTTCCTCTCCGACAGAAAAAAACTCGATCGCGTGCCGGTCGGTCCGGCGCGCAACCGTTCGAGACTGGGACGAGCCCGTGTGCCTGAATTTCCCCGGCCGGCGTCTCAGGAGACTCGGTCAGGGAAATAGCTTTGCAGCGTGCGCACCTCGAGGTCGCCCGCGAGATAGGCCCGGATGCCCAGCGCCGCCGCAACGGCTCCGGAAAGAGTGGTGTAGTACGGGACCTTATGCAAGAGGGCCGCACGGCGCAAGGAACGCGAGTCCGAGATGGCACGAGTTCCGGAGGTTGTATTGAAGACGAGCTGAACCTCGCCGTTCTTGATCGCGTCGACGATGTGGGGCCGGCCTTCCAGCACCTTGTTGACCTTCTCGGCCGGCACGCCGTGCTCTTGCAGATAACGCTGCGTCCCGGACGTGGCGATGACGCGGAATCCAAGTTCCGACAACAGCTTGACCGATTCGAGGATGCGCGGCTTGTCGACGTCCCGCACGGCCACGAAGACCGTCCCGGCGCGCGGCAGACGGGCACCGCCGCCGATCTGGCTCTTGGCAAAAGCGATCTCGTAGGAGCGGTCGATGCCCATCACCTCGCCGGTGGAGCGCATCTCCGGCCCGAGCAGCGTGTCGACGCCGGGGAAGCGGGCGAACGGGAACACCGCCTCCTTGACGCCGACATGGTCGAGCTTCGGCGGCGTGAGCCCGAAGCTCGCCAGGCTCTCACCCGCCATCACGCGCGACGCGATCTTGGCGACCGGAATACCAATGACCTTGGCGACGAACGGCACCGTGCGAGAGGCGCGCGGATTGACCTCCAGCACGTAGATCTCGCCGTCCTTCAGGGCGTACTGCACGTTCATCAGGCCGCCGACCTCGAGCGCCAGCGCCATCGCGCGGGTCTGCCGCTCCAGCTCCGCGATGGTCTCGGAGGCGAGCCCATAGGGCGGCAGCGAGCAGGCCGAATCGCCGGAATGCACGCCGGCCTCCTCGATGTGCTGCATGATGCCGGCGATGAAAGTGTCCTTGCCGTCGGCCAGGCAGTCGACGTCGATCTCGATGGCGTCCGACAGGTAGCGATCGAACAGCAGCGGGTTCTTACCCAGCACCGTGTTGATCTGGCCGGTCTTGTCGTTCGGGTAGCGGGCCTTGACGTCGGACGGCACCAGGCTCGGCAGGGTGCCGAGCAGGTAGTCGTCGAACTGCTCCTGATTGCGGATGATCGCCATGGCGCGGCCACCCAGCACGTAGGACGGGCGCACCACGAAGGGCAGCCCCAGCTCGGCCGCCACCAGCCGGCTCTGCTCCACCGAGTAGGCGATGCCGTTCTTGGGCTGGCGCAGCCCCAGCTTCTCCAGGAGCCGCTTGAAGCGGTCGCGGTCCTCGGCGAGATCGATGGCGTCCGGCGAGGTGCCGAGGATCGGCACCTTGGCCTTCTCCAGCGGCTCGGCCAGCTTCAGCGGCGTCTGACCGCCAAACTGCACGATGACGCCGTGCAGCGTGCCGGCCGACTGCTCGGTCGCGACGATCTCCAGCACGTCCTCGGCGGTCAGCGGCTCGAAGTAGAGGCGATCCGAGGTGTCGTAGTCGGTCGACACGGTCTCCGGATTGCAGTTGACCATGATGGTCTCGAAGCCGACGTCCTTCAGGGCGAAGCAGGCGTGGCAGCAGCAGTAGTCGAACTCGATGCCCTGCCCGATCCGGTTCGGGCCGCCGCCGAGAATGATCACCTTCTTGCGGTCGCTCGGCGCCGCCTCGTCGGCGGGCGCGCCGGCGAACGGCGCCTCGTAGGTCGAGTACATGTAGGCGGTCGGCGAGGCGAACTCGGCCGCGCAGGTATCGATGCGCTTGTAGACCGGCCGCACGCCGAGCGCCCGGCGGCGCTGCGTCACCGTGTCGGCCGACAGGCCGGTGAGCGCACCGAGGCGCGCATCGGAGAAGCCCATGGCCTTGAGCCGGCGCAGCGCGCCCGGTGTCGTCGGCAGGCCCTTGGCCCTCACCTCGGCCTCGGTGTCGACGATGCCGCGGATCTGCGCCAGGAACCACGGATCGAACCGGCAGGAGCGGAAGATCTCCTCGTCGGAGGCGCCGAGCCGCATGGCCTGCGCGACCTTGAGGAGACGGTCCGGCGTCGGCCGGCCGAGCGCCGCCCGGATGGCGTTCTTGTCGTCGCCGTCGCCGATGCCCTCGATCACCACCTCGTCGAGACCGGTGAGCCCGGTCTCCAGCGAGCGCAGCGCCTTCTGGAGCGATTCCTGGAACGAGCGGCCGATCGCCATCGCCTCGCCCACCGACTTCATCGAGGTGGTCAGCAGCGGCTCGGCGCCGGGGAACTTCTCGAAGGCGAAGCGCGGAATCTTGGTGACGACGTAGTCGATGGTCGGCTCGAACGAGGCCGGCGTCGCGCCGCCGGTGATGTCGTTGGCGATCTCGTCGAGCGTATAGCCGACCGCGAGCTTGGCGGCGACCTTGGCGATCGGGAAGCCGGTCGCCTTCGAGGCCAGCGCCGAGGAGCGCGACACGCGCGGATTCATCTCGATGACAACGAGGCGGCCGTCCGCCGGATTGACGGCGAACTGCACGTTGGAGCCGCCGGTCTCCACCCCGATCTCGCGCAGCACCGCGATCGAGGCGTCGCGCATCACCTGGTATTCCTTGTCGGTGAGCGTCAGCGCCGGCGCGATGGTGATCGAGTCGCCCGTGTGGACGCCCATCGGGTCGAGGTTCTCGATGGAGCAGACGATGATGCAGTTGTCGTTCTTGTCGCGAACGACCTCCATCTCGTACTCCTTCCAGCCGAGCACGCTCTCCTCGACGAGCACCTCGTTGGTCGGCGAGGCGTCGAGGCCACCGCGGACGATCTCGATGAACTCGTCGAGATCGTAGGCGATGCCACCGCCGGTGCCGGCGAGCGTGAAGGACGGACGGATGATCGCCGGCAGGCCGATCTCGGCGAGCGCGATCAGCGCCTCGCCGAGCGCGCCATGGACATAACGCTTCTTGCGCTCCTCCTCGCCGGCCGCCCACTCCCGCTCGAACTTCGCCCGCTTCGCCGCCTTCTCGGCCGGCGAATCGGTGGCGGCGTCGATGCGGGCGAGCTCGGCCAGGTATCTCTCACGGTCCGCCTGCTTGAGATCGGAGGCGTTGGCCAGGAACGACTTGGGGATGTCGAGGCCGATCTTCTTCATCGCCTCGCGGAACAGCTCGCGGTCCTCGGCCTTGTCGATCGCCTCGGCGGTGGCGCCAATCATGGTGACGTCGAGCTTCTCGAGCACCCCCATCTTGCGCAGCGACAGCGCCGTGTTGAGCGCCGTCTGGCCGCCCATGGTGGGCAGCAGCGCGAAGCCGCCGGGAACGACGTGGCGCTCCTTCTCGATGATCTTGGCGACGACCTCCGGGGTGATCGGCTCCACATAGGTGGCGTCGGCCATCTCCGGGTCGGTCATGATGGTGGCCGGGTTCGAGTTGACCAGCACCACCCGGTAGCCTTCCTGGCGCAGCGCCTTGCAGGCCTGGGTGCCGGAGTAGTCGAACTCGCACGCTTGGCCGATCACGATCGGACCGGCGCCGATGATCAGGACGGTGGAGATATCGGTCCGTTTGGGCATCCGTGTCTTCGCCAGGCTGGTCTGGGCACACAAAAAAAGGCGTCGTCGGCGCGCCGCCTTTGCGAACTCGACCGGGTTGTGGCCTGCCCGCGCGCGGTCAGCCGGGGCGCGCGACCCTTAGCCCATATTCGGCAGCGATGGAAGAGCGGCAGGCGGCCCCATCCCGCTCTGTCAATCCGGAGCGCACCGAGGGTGCGCCCCGAAATCAGGGCGACGTCGCGATGGCCCGGTCAGGTGCCGTCGGCAGGGCTGCGGCGGCCGAGCGGCGGCGCGTCCTCCGGCTCGGCCAGCCCCAGCTCGTCCTCCTCGGCCTCGACGGCCGGCACCGCATAGACGCCGGACAGCCAGCGGTGGAGATCGACGTCCTTGCACCGCTGCGAGCAGAACGGCCGGTGCGGCTCGGACGCCGGCTTGCGACAGATCGGGCAGGGTCTTCCGGGAGCGAGCGAGGGCATGGAACTCAAGATAGGGACGACGGTGGTGGACCGGGAGAGCGAGAGCCGCGAAAGCCGGACATGGCATCAGGGTCCTTCTCCCCGCACGCGAGGAGAGGCCGAGCGAGAGTCCCCGCCTCACGCCGGCATCGGGTTGGTCGGGTTCAGCCAGCCCTGGTGGATGGGAAAGCCCTCGCCGGCCAGGAGCGTCACCGTCTCGTAGAGCGGCAGGCCGACGATACCCGTGTAGGAGCCGACGATCTTCACCACGAAGGTGCCGGCCAGCCCCTGCACGGCGTAGCCGCCGGCCTTGCCGCGCCATTCGCCGGACGCCAGATAGGTCTCGATGTCCTGCTCGGACAGCCGCTTGAACCGCACCCGGGTCTCCACCAGGCGCTGCCGGAAGGTCTCCTTCGGGGTGACCAGGCACACCGAGGTGTAGACGCGGTGGTTGCGCCCGGAGAGCAGCCGCAGGCACTGGCCGGCCTCGTCCAACAGCTCCGCCTTGGGCAAGATGCGGCGCCCCACCGACACCACGGTATCGGCCGCCAGGATGTAGGCGCCGCGCAGATCGTCCTCGGCCTTGACGGCGGCGAGCGCCACCTCGGCCTTCTCGCGGGCGAGCCGGTTGGCGCAGGCGCGCGGCAGCTCGCCGCGCTTCGGCGTCTCGTCGACCTCGGCGGGCCGCAGCGCGTCGGGATCGAGGCCCGCCTGGTTGACGAGGGTGAGCCGCCGGGGCGAGCCGGAGGCGAGCACGAGCTTGGGACGGCCGGTCATGGGATGCGGTTCGGTTGCGCTCGCGCGACGCGCTTGCGGACGGTTGGCCCGGACGGCGGCCCGGATGTCGCGGACGCGGCCGAGCGGGGCGGGAGCAGCGGCCCGGCCCGGAGGGGCGGAGCGCCGCGGCGGTTACTTGAAGCGGTAGGTGATCCGGCCTTTCGTGAGATCGTAGGGGGTCATCTCGACCAGCACCTTGTCGCCGGCGAGCACGCGGATGCGGTTCTTGCGCATGCGGCCCGCCGTGTGGGCGATGATCTCATGACCGTTCTCGAGCTTGACGCGGAAGGTCGCGTTGGGCAGCAGCTCCGTCACGACGCCGGGGAATTCCAGCAGCTCTTCTTTCGTCATTCGCAACCCAGTGATCGCACCGGGCCGCACGCGCCCGCGGGCGAAGGTCAGGCTTTCGTTTGACGCCACAAGATGGGCGCGGACCCTAGCCGAAACGGGCTGCGTCGACAACCGGCGGGCCGCCGTCCCTGGCCAGCCGGGTCGAGCGCTCGTCGAAGCCCTGTCGGGAGCCGCGCGCGGGCGCGGCGTCAGGGCGCCGCGGCCCCCCGCCGGCGCCAGCCCAGCAGCATGGCGGCGAGCTGCAAGCCGCCGATCAGCACCAGCACGGCGAGGAACACCCGGGCGGCCGGTCCCTGCACGAAGACGAGGTAATCGCCGTCCGAGATGGTGAGGGCGCGGCGGAACGACAGCTCCATGCGGTCGCCGAGCACGAAGGCGAGGAGGAGCGGCGCGACGTCGTAGGAGAACTTGCGGAGCACATACCCGACGACGCCGGCCCCGACCAGGATCGCCAGATCGAGCGGCGAGCCCTTGAGCGAGTAGACGCCGATCAGGCAGATCACCAGGACGAGCGGCGCCAGCACGCCCATCGGGGTGCGCAGCAGCGACACGAAGATGCCGATCAGCGGCAGGTTGAGCACCACCAGGATGGCATTGCCGAGATAGAGGCTGGCGATCAGCCCCCAGAACACCTGCGGATGCTCGCTCATCAGCAGCGGCCCCGGCTGCACGCCGTGGATCAGCAGCGCCGAGAGCAGGATCGCGGTCGCCGGGATGGCCGGGATGCCGAGCACCAGCAGCGGGATCATCGAGGCGCCGGTGGTGGCGTTGTTGGCGGTCTCCGGACCGGCGACGCCGGCCACCGCGCCGTGCCCGAATTTTTCCGGGGTCTTCGACACCTTCTTCTCGATCGCATAGGCCACGAAGGTCGAGATGATATGGCTGACGCCGGGAACGAGGCCGAACAGGAAACCGACGCCGGAGCCGCGCAGCACCGCCGGCGCCGCCTCGCGGATCTCCTGCCGGGTCGGCAGCATCTCGCGCAAGCGCGGGGCGCGGGGCACCTGCGGGGCGGCCTCGTCGAGATTGAGCAGGATCTCGGAGACGCCGAACAGGCCGATCGACAGCGCCACGAAGTTGATGCCGTCGGTGAGATCGAGCGACCCGAAGGTGAAACGCGGCCAGGCGGTGAGCTGGTCGAGCCCGACGGTGCCGAGCGCCAGGCCCAGCACGATCATGGCGAGCGTCTTGACGGGCGGCGAGGAGGATACCGCACTCACCACCAGCAGCGCGGTCAGCATCAGCACGAACTCGGCCGCCGGCCCGACCGTCAGCATGGCGTCGGCGAGCAGCGGCCCCACCGCCATCAGGCCGACGATCGACACCGTGCCGCCGACGAAGCTGCCGACCGCCGCGATCGTGAGCGCCGCGCCGGCGCGGCCGCGCTTCGCCATCTCGTAGCCGTCGATGCAGGTGACCACCGAGGCCGCCTCGCCCGGGATGCGCATCAGGATCGAGGTGGTCGAGCCGCCATACATGGCGCCGTTGAAGATGCCGGCCAGCATGATGACGGCGCCGGCCGGATCGAGCTTGAAGGTGAGGGGCAGGAGGAGCGCCATGCCGGCGAGCGGGCCGAGCCCGGGCAGCACGCCCACCGCCGTGCCCCACAGGCAGCCGACGAAGCACAGGAGCAGGTTGCGGCCCGTGAAGGCGACCGCGAAGCCGTCCATCAGATAGCCGAGCGACTCCACGATGCTGCTCCCGACTTGCTTTCTTGTCATTCCGGGGCGCGGGCGAAAGCCCGTGAACCCGGAATCCCGCGGCAGGCTTTCAATCCGCGGCTGGATTCCAGGTTCGCACCTGCGGTGCGCCCTGGAATGACCAGAACGCAGACACTCAGAACGGCCAGATCCCGGCCGGCAGGCCGAGGCCGAGAATGCGCTGGAACACGCCGTGCAGCGCCAGGCTGGCGCCGAGGCCGTACAGCGCGGCGCGCCACCACGGCTTGCCGGCCAGCACCGTGAACAGGACGGCGAGCAGCAGCGCCACCGTCGGCACGAAGCCGAGCGGGATGAAGCCGAGCGCCGCGGCGGCGAGCGCGACGAGGCAGACCGCCGCCTTGCGGTCGGCGAGCGTCACCGCGGTGCCGTCGCGCTCGCGCCAGGCCCGCAGCGCACAGGCGAGCCCGAGGCCGATCAGCGCGACACCGAGGACGGTGGGCATGAAGCCCGGCCCCGGCGTGCCGACGCTGCCGCGCGGGATCGGCGCCGCGAGCCACAGGAGCGCCACCCCGCCGAGCGCCAGCGCGAGCCCGACCGCGGCGTCGCCGGCCCAGCGCGGAACGCTCAGCCCGGTCATGCGGGCCTCCCGACGCACCGCCCGTCGTCCGCTCGTCCCCGCGAAAGCGGGGACCCAGCGCAAGAACTCTGGATTCCCGCTTGCGCGGGAATGAGCGGAGGTTTGGGCTGCGCCGATCCGTTTCGACGCAGGCCACGGCGCGCGCCCATCACTGCGCCTTCCGCTCGACGCCGATCGCCTTGGCGACGGTGCCGAGCGCGGCGAGCTCGCTGCGGATCAGGGCGCCGGTCTCCCGGGCTCCGAGCACGCGCCGGGTGGCGCCCTGCTTGTCCATCGCATCCTTGAACCTGTCGGTCTCGGCCGCCGCCATGAAGGCCTTCTCCAGCTTGGCCAGGACGGCGGGCGGCGTCCGCGCCGGGGCGATCAGGCCCCACCACAGCACGGTCTCCTCCGCGCCGAGGCCGATGTCGTCGAGGCCCGACGCCTGCGGCAGCGCCGGATTGCGGCCCGCCGAGGTGAGCAGCAGGCACTTGGCCTTGCCGGCCGCCACATGCGGCAGGATCGGCGGCAGCGAGCCGCCGTAGAAGGTGACGTGGCCGCCGAGGAAGTTGCGCGCCGTCTCGCCGGCGCCGCCGAACGGCACCGGGCGCACCTTGGCGCCGAGCTTGGCGAACACGCGCTCGGCCGCGAGCTGCATGGTGCCGCCGATGCCGTCGTTGCCGTAGGTGTACTTGCCGGGCTCGGCCTTGATCCGCTCGACCAGCTCCTTGGCGGTCGCAGCCGGGAAGTCGGGCGCCGCGCACAACACATAGGACGAGTAGCCGATCGACATCACCGGGGCGTAGCTGTCCGGCGTGTAGGCGACCGTCAGGCTGTGCGGGCTGGTGGTGAGCGGCGAGTTCCACACGAAGCCGAGCGTGTAGCCGTCCGGCTGCGCCGCGCTCACCAGCGTGGTGCCGACGGTGCCGCCGCCCCCGGCGCGGTTGTCGACGATCACCTTCTGGCCGAGAATCGGCTCCACCGCCTCGGCGATCTGGCGGGCGAACACGTCGGTGCCGCCGCCGGGCGGCGCCGGCACGATCAGCGTGACGGGGCGGGCCGGATAGTCCTGGGCCACCGCAGGGCCCGTCATCAGGCCGGCGGCGAGCACGCCGGCGACGACGCCGCGCAGGATGCCACGCATGGGAGTCTCCCTGGTCAACGGATTTCGGTCTCGTAGCTGAAGCGGTCGGCGGGGCCACGCGAGCGCCGCCATTCGAGCGGCTCGCCGTCGAGTCCGTAGGCGATGCGGTCGATCACCACGACGGGATCGCCGGCCGGCACGCCGAGCGTCTTGGCGACCGCCACCGAGGCGCGGCCGAAGCCGATGCGGTCGACCGCGCGGGCGATCGTGACACCGGCGATGCGCTCGTAGAGCGGATAGAGAAGCTCGGCGAAGGCCGCGGCCGGCAGCGCGGCGACCGCCGCGAAGCGGGGCAGCGGCAGCGCGATCTCGTCGACCACCAGCGGCTCGTCGTCGACGAGGCGCAGACGACGCAGCCACAGCACGTCGGCTTCGGCGCCGACACCGAGCGCCACGCCGGCCTCGCGGCCGGCCGGCGCGGTGCGACGCGACAGCAGGCGCTGGGTCGGGGCGAGTGGCCCGCCGCCCTTGCCGGTGAGGCGGAAGAAGCGGAACAGCGAGTTGCCGAAGTCGACCCGGCGCACGAAGGTGCCGCGGCCCTGGTGCCGCTCCAGCAGGCCCTGCGCCACCAGCCCCTCGATCGCCTTGCGCATGGTGCCGAGCGCGACGCCGAAGTCGGAGGCCAGCTCGGATTCGGCCGGAATCGCCTCGCCGGGCCGCCAATGGCCGTCCTGGATGCGCTCGGCGAGCGCGTCCTTGAGGCGCTGATAGATCGGCAGGCGCTGGTCGGCGCCGGTTTCGGCGCGCGCCGCATCGGGACGCGGCGGATCGTTGCGCGGATCGGGCCGGCCGGCACGGTCGACATCGGAGGCGTTCGGCATGGCAGGGCGCCCCTGGTCAGATAGTCCTCTATAGGTCTATAAGACATGCGGACCCATCTGGCAACGACCCCGATGACGCTGCGACCGCCCTCCCCGACTTCCCCCTCTCCTGCCACCCCCACCGCCCCTGTCGGCGCCTGCTCGGCCGCGGCCGAGACCGCGCCGGCCGAGACCGCGCCGGTCGAGACCGCGTCGGTCGAGACGATCGTGGACACGCATGTGCACGTCTTCACGCGAGCGCTGCCGCTGGCGAGCGGGCGCCGCCACAGCCCGACCGGCGACTTCACGCTCGACGACCTCCTGGCCGCGACGGCGCCGCACGGCGTCGGCGAGATCGTGCTGGTGCAGCCGTCCTTCCTCGGCACCGACAATGGCTATCTCCTCGCCACGCTGGCGCGCGCGCCGCAGCGTTTGCGCGGCATCGTCGTGGTGGCGCCGAACGTCGACGACGACACGCTCGATGCCTACGGAAAGGCCGGTGTCGTCGGGGTGCGGCTCAACCTGATCGGGCGAGACCCTCGCGAGGTGCTGGCGCCGCCGTGGACCGATCTGCTCGGCCGGGTGGCAGCGCGCGGCTGGCAGATCGAGATCCAGGCCGAGGGCCGCGACCTTCCGGATCTGATCGACGGCCTCGCGCCGCTCGGCGCCCCGCTGGTCATCGACCACTTCGGCCGTCCCGATCCGCGCCTCGGCGTCGGCGATCCCGGCTTTCGGCGCCTGCTCGCCGCCGGCCGGGATGGGCCTTTATATGTGAAGATCTCCGGCAGCTATCGCTGTGGCGGCGCCGACGCCACGCCTTATGCGGGCGCGCTGCTGGCCGCGCTCGGGACCGACCGGCTGCTGTGGGGCAGCGACTGGCCGTTCACCCAGTTCGAGGCGGTGCGGACCTATGCGGACGGTCTCGCCGAGCTGCGCGCCTGGCTGTCGCCGGCCGAGCGCGCCGCGCTGGCGGCGACGTCGCGGCGGCTGTTCGGGTTCGTCCCGTAGGGGCGGCGCGATCTGGGACTCCGTGATCCGGGACTGTTGCCCCGTCAGCACCCGTAGCCCGGGTTGAGCGCAGCGAAACCCGGGGTCCGACCGTGGTCCCCGCGGCGAGACAGCCCTGGATTTCGCTTCGCTCAATCCAGGCTACAAAGAAACTACAAAGAAGCCTACTCGCCCTCAGCTCCCGAAGCCGCCGCGGCCGAACCGCTCCTCGATCCGGGCGACGATCTGGTCGCGGATCGACCGATAGGCGTCGAGACGCTGGGCACGGCTGCCGTCCTCGAAGGCGCCGGGGTCCTGGGTCGGCCAGTACTCGACGTCGACCGCGAGCGTCCGCGTCAGCTCCAGCGCCCGGTGATGCGCCTCCGGCGACAGCGTCACGATCAGGTCGAAGTTGAGCCCTTCGAGATCCTCCAGCTCCTCCACGGTGATCGGCTTGTGGCCGGTGAGATCCAGCCCCAGCTCGTCCATCACGGCGGCGGTGAACGGGTCGAACTCGCCCTTGCGCACGCCGGCCGAGCCCACGTAACTGCGATGGCCGAAATACTGGCGGAACACCGCGGCCGCCATGGGTGAGCGCACCGAATTGTAGGCGCAGACGAACAGCACGGCTCCCGGCGGCGCGCTCACGCCCGGCGGGGGCATCGCCCTCACCCCTTCCAGTGCAACACGGAGATCAGCGTGAACAGCCGCCGCGCCGTGTCGAAGTCGATCTCGATCTTGTCCTTGAGCCGGTCGGTCAACAGCTCCGAGCCTTCGTTGTGCAGCCCGCGCCGGCCGACATCGATCGCCTCGATCTGGCTCGGCGAGGACATGCGAATCGCCTGATGATAGCTCTCGCACATCAGGAAGTAGTCCTTCACGATGCGCCGGAACGGCGTCAGCGAGAGATGATGGGCTACCACGGGCGTGCCGTCGTCGCCGCGCACGTCGAACACCAGCCGGTCGTTCGACAGCGTCAGCCGCAGCCGGTAGGGACCGCCGTCGTGGCCGAGCGGCGCGAACAGGTTGTCCTCGAGCAGATCGTAGATGGCGACCGAGCGCTCGTGCTCGACGTCGCGGTTGGCGGCCCCCATGGTCTCCGGATCGAGCGTGATCTCGACGAGGCGTCGCCGCGCCCGCTCCTCGTCGCGCCCGTCGGTCATGATGCGCCGAGCCGCAGCGCGACCGAGCGCGCATGGGCGTCGAGCCCCTCCGCCTCGGCGAGCGTCACCGCCGCGGGCCCGAGCGCGGCGAGCTGCGCCGGCCCGCAGCGCAGGATCGAGGTGCGCTTCATGAAGTCGAGCACGCCGAGCCCGGACGAGAAGCGCGCCGAGCGCGCCGTCGGCAGCACATGGTTGGAGCCCGCCACGTAGTCGCCGATCGCCTCCGGCGTGGTCATGCCGACGAAGATGGCGCCGGCGTGCCGGATGCGGGCGGCGAGCGGCTCCGGATCGGCGACCGCGAGCTCCAGATGCTCGGCCGCCACCGCGTCGGCGAGACCCACCGCCTCGTCGAGATCGCGCACCAGGATGACGGCGCCGTGGTCGCGCCACGACGCCGCGGCGATCTCCTGCCGCGGCAGCGTCGCGAGCTGCGTCGTGACGGCTCGCTCGACCGCGTCGGCCAGCGCCGCGTCCGACGTGACCAGGATCGACTGCGCGGCGGTGTCGTGCTCGGCCTGCGCCAGCAGGTCGGCGGCGAGCCAGTCGGGATCGGCGGTGCCGTCGGCGATGATCAGCACCTCGGAAGGGCCGGCGATCATGTCGATGCCGACCTTGCCGAACACGATGCGCTTGGCGGCCGCCACATAGGCATTGCCGGGACCGACGATCTTGTCGACCGGCGCGATCGTCGCGGTTCCGTAGGCGAGCGCCGCCACCGCCTGGGCGCCACCGACCCGATAGATCTCGTCGACGCCGGCGAGATCGGCGGCGGCCAGCACCAGCGGCGACAGCCGGCCGCCGGGGGCCGGCACCACCATCACCAGGCGGCCGACGCCCGCCACCTTGGCGGGCACCGCGTTCATCAGCACCGACGACGGATAGGCGGCGGTGCCGCCCGGCACGTAGAGGCCGGCGGCCTCGACCGCCGTCCAGCGGTGGCCGAGCTCCACCCCGAGCGCATCGGTGAAGCGGTCGTCGGCGGGACGCTGGCGGCGGTGATAGGCGTCGATGCGATCGCGGGCGAGGCGCAGCGCCTCCACCCGGCGCGGCTCGCAGGCCGCCACCGCGGCGGCGATCTCGTCGGCCGTGACGCGCAGGCCGAGCCGGTCGAGATCGACACCGTCGAACTTGCGCGAAAGCTCGATCAGGGCGGCGTCGCCGCGGGCGCGGACATCCTCGATGATGGCCCGCACCGCCGCCTCGACATCGGCGGCCGCCTCGCGCTTGGCCCCGAGCAGGGCGGCGAAGCGGTCCTTGAAATCGGCGGCGCGGGTGTCGAGACGGACGGGCATGGCAGGGAACCGGCGGGCGACGAGACGCGAGCCCGGCGCACCGGGACGGGCCGGTCCTGCTGCCGCCCGGGTGCAGGCGAGGACACGGCGGCGCAACGGGGGAATGTCGGGTGTCGGCCATCAGGCCGGAAGCCGTCAGGCCGAAATCGGAACGGGTGGCGGGCCGCAGCCGTCAGGCCGGGCTCACCTGGTCCTCGTGCGCCGGACAGCAGGTCGTATCCCATACCGGCCCGAGGTCGGCAAGCTCCACCTCCAGGCACTCCACGTCCAGCCGCATCTCGCCGCCGCCCGAGAAGATCAGCACCACATGGCCGCTCGGCGCCGCGGTCTGGACGAACTCGATGGTGAGGAGATTGAGGACGACGTCCTTGGCCTGGGACTGGACGTTACGGCACTTGCAGGCGAGCACGCGGTCGAAGCGCAGGGCGGTGCGGCGGCGACGGAAATGCGGCTCGCCACAGACCGCGCACTCCCAGTCGAAGCGATCCACCGCCATCACCAGCCGCTTCTCGTGGGGCCGCCACAGGATGTCGCCCACCTTCACATGGGCATCCTGGAGATGGGTGGCGACGATCTCGAGATCGTCCTGGTCGAGAGCGACGAGCTTGAGTTGGTCCATGGCGGCGGCTCCTGCTTGAGCCGTAGTTAGGAAACCGTAATGCAGTCCACAAGCCTGGACGAACCCGCAACGAAGACCTATGGCGCAGCCGCTCCCACCCAAATCGCCCGATCCGGTCGCGGGGGCCGCCCCGCGGCCGGACCGACCGCAACGGAGCGTGAACGTTTCGTTAACCCTGACGGCGAGCCGAGGGGGACCGCGGCAACCGGATGCGGGGCCGGCGCCCTGCCGGCGGCGGCCTCGACGCGAGCGCACCACAATTCACGGTCAGAACGGCGGCTGACGCGAGGGGGCGGGTCCGATCCGGCAGGAGACGCGGACCCGGACCGCGGAGGGGGGCCGAACGGCTCCGTGCCAGAGGAGGCCGTCATGTTTGCGTTCACCGACCTGTTCCAGTGGGATCGGTTCATCACCCCGTCGATCATCAAGGTGTTCTACTGGCTCTCGGTCGTGCTCGCCGTGCTGTTCGGCATGTCCGGCCTGGTGTCGGCCGTCACCCTGATGGGCACGAGCGTGGTGGCCGGCCTGCTCGCGCTGCTCGGCACCCTGCTCGGCATGCTGATCGCCA
The DNA here is from genome assembly GCA_009720755.1 of Rhodoplanes serenus. Taxonomy (GTDB): domain Bacteria; phylum Pseudomonadota; class Alphaproteobacteria; order Rhizobiales; family Xanthobacteraceae; genus Rhodoplanes; species Rhodoplanes serenus. The sequence goes on along the minus strand of WNKV01000002.1, from coordinate 22,201 downwards.
TCGTGGCGGCGCGCATCGCGGCCGAGCTGGTGCTGATCGTCTTCCGGATCAACGAGCACCTCGGCGCCATCCGCAACCGCGGCGGCATGTAGGCCGCGGGCGGCTTTTGGGCCGCAGGCGCCCGTCGCGCCGCGGCCGCATGCAGCCCGGCTAGACGCCGGTCGCGTCAGGTGGCGAAGCGGAAGTGCAGCACGTCGCCGTCGGCGACCACGTACTCCTTGCCTTCGAGGCGCAGCCGGCCGGCGTCGCGCGCCCCCGCCTCGCCGCCGAGCGACACGTAGTCGTCGTACGCGATGGTCTCCGACCGGATGAAGCCGCGCTCGAAATCCGTGTGGATGACGCCGGCCGCCTGCGGCGCCTTGGTGCCGCGGGTCACCGTCCAGGCGCGCGCCTCCTTGGGGCCGACCGTGAAGAAGGTGACGAGGTCGAGCAGCGCATAGCCGGCACGGATGAGCCGGTTGAGGCCGGGCTCCTCCAGCCCGATGGCGGCCAGATAGTCGGTGCGCTCGTCGGGCGGCAGGATGGCGATCTCCGCCTCGATCTGGGCCGAGATGACCACCGAGCCCTCGCCCTCCTCGGCGGCGCGGGCCTCGACGGCGCGCGAGAAGGCGTTGCCGGTCGCCGCCGACGCCTCGTCGACGTTGCAGACATAGAGCACCGGCTTCGACGACAGGAGCCCGAGCATCCGGAAGGTCTTCTCCTCCTCGGGGCGGCGCTGGACGAAGCGGGCCGGCTTGCCCTCGCGCAGGAGATCGAGGGCACGCTTGACGAGATCCAGCGTCTCCTTCGATTCCTTGTCGCCACCCTTGGCACGCTTCTCGAGCTGGTCGACGCGGCGCTCCAGGCTGTCGAGATCGGCCAGCATCAGCTCGGTCTCGATGGTCTCGATGTCGGCCACCGGGTCGACGCGGCCCTCCACATGGGTGACGTCGCCGTCGTCGAAGCAGCGCACCACATGCACGATGGCGTCCACCTCGCGGATGTTGGCGAGGAACTGGTTGCCGAGCCCCTCGCCCTTGGAAGCGCCGCGCACCAGCCCGGCGATGTCCACGAAGGCGAGGCGCGTCGGGATGATGTCGGCCGACTTGGCGAGCTTGGCCAGGATGTCGAGCCGCGGGTCCGGCACCGCCACCTCGCCGACATTCGGCTCGATGGTGCAGAACGGGTAGTTGGCCGCCTGGGCGGCCGCCGTGGCCGTCAGGGCGTTGAAGAGGGTCGACTTGCCGACGTTCGGCAGGCCGACGATGCCGCATTTGAATCCCATGATGCTCTCGTCAGGAGAAGAAGGAGGCGGGCTCGCCGAGTCGGAACGGGTTCAGAATCGTCATGCCCTCGATGATGCGCTCGTGCTGCATGTCCTCGCTGAGGAAGACGTCGCATCCGGCCGCCAGAGCCGAGCCCAGCAGCAGGCAATCCCACCAGCCGAAGCCGGTCGCATCCTGCACGCGCCACGCCTTGCGAAGCACGCCGGTGCCGCACGGGGCCGTGCAGAACGGAACCAGCACCGCGATGAAGTCGCGGACGTCCCGACGGTCCAGCCGCCGCCGTTCGGTGAGAACGCGATAGCTTTCATTCAGGCTTTGCGGACTGAGGACCAGCATACGGGTCCTGCTCAGGCTCCTCAGCCAATCCGCGGCGCTCAGTCGCTTCCGAAGCTCCCCCGGGTCCATCGCGTAGACGATGAGATTCGTATCGACGAAGCAGCTCCTCTTCCCGCTCGGCATAGAGCTCCTCGCGCGTCGGCAAGTTCGCGGCAATTCCAGGATAGCCGGGGCCGCTCAGGAATCGGTCGAGCGCCACCGCCGGATCGTCGGTCGCGCCCATCTTCTCGACCACCGCGTCGGCGACGAACCGCGACAGGCTCTTGGCCTGCTTGGCCGCCTCGACCCGGGCGCGCGCCAGCACGTCGTCCGGCAGCGTGATGGTGACGTTCTTCATGGCTCTCGTCCGCGCGACCGCCCCCGACACGGATCTCGTGTTTCCGTGTTTCCGTGTCAAGCACGGTCGGCCTTGCCCCGCTCCGCCCCGCGCTCCGGTCTGTCACCGGCCGCCGGCGGCTCCTTGTCGGGGCCGAGGAAGCCCTTGGCCTGCATGGCGAGATGGACCTTGTTCTGGAAGGTCGCGTCCTGGCCCTTGGCGAGCAGCCCGGCATTGTCCGCGATGGTGTCGCACAGGGTCTCGACCCACTCGCGCTCGGCCTTGGCGAAGTCCTGGAGCACGTAGTTCTGCACCATCTCCTTGACGCCCGGATGGCCGATGCCGATGCGCACCCGGCGAAAGTCGTTGCCGAGATGGGCGCCGATGGAGCGCAGACCGTTGTGGCCGGCGGCACCCCCGCCGGTCTTCAGGCGCACCTTGCCGGGCGGCAGGTCGAGCTCGTCGTGCAGCACCACGATGTCGGCGAGGCCGACCTTGTAGAACTGCGCGGCCTCCTGCACGGCGCGGCCGGACTCGTTCATGTAGGTCTCGGGCTTGAGCAGCATGACCCGCTCGCCGGCGAGCGGGCCTTCCGTCGCGACGCCGTGGAATCGCTTGCGCCACGGCGGGAAGCCGTGGCGACGGGCGATGGCGTCGACCGCCATGAAGCCGATGTTGTGCCGGTTGCCCGCGTAGCGGGGGCCCGGATTGCCGAGCCCGATCACGAGCCGCATGGCGGAGCCTCATGGGTGGCCCGGGGCGACGATGCCGTCCCGGGCCGCCGGTTGTCACTTCTTGTCGGCAGGCTTCTTCTCGGCGGCCTTCTTGTCGCCGGCCGCAGCCTTCTTGTCGCCGCCGGCAGCCGCACCGGCCGCCGGGGCGGCGCCCGCCGCCGGAGCCGCCGCCGCCGCATCGGCCGCCGCCTTGGAATCCTCGGCATAGCCGGAGGGCGGCACGATGGTGACCAGCGTCGGGTCGAGCTGGCCGATCGGCCGGACGTTGGCCGGCAGCGTCACGTCGCTGAGATGGACCGAGTGGTTGATCTCGAGGCCGGTGAGGTCGACATCGATCGCCTCCGGGATCGACTCGGCCGGGCAGCGCAGCTCCACAGCGTGGGCCACGATGTTGACCGTGCCGCCGCGCTTGATGCCGGGCGCCGCCTCGGGATTGCGGGTGCGCACCGGCACCCGGACCCGGATGGTCGCGCCGGCGCCGAGCCGCATGAAATCGACATGGACCGGACGGTCCTGCAAGGGCTCGAGCTGGTAGTCGCGCGGGATGACCCGATGCTTGGCGCCGTCGAGTTCGATCTCGTAGATGCTGGTCAGGAAGTGACCGGCAAAAATGCGCTGCCGCAGCTCCGCCTCGTCGACCGAGATGGTGAGCGGGGGTTGATTGTCGCCGTAGATCACGCCCGGCACGCGGCCTTCACGACGCACGGCCCGGACGGCCCCCTTGCCGGCCCGGGGACGCGCCGTCGCTTTCAGCTCTTTGACGGTCGCCATAGGTGTCGTCCTCTCTCAGACGGAAACGGCCGCTGGCGCGGCCCTCCCGGTCGATTCACGGATGGAAAAGCCGCTGTCGCGGCGGCGCGGCCGGCCTCCAGGGGTGCGTGCAGACCGCGGAACGCGGGCTTATAGCCCGCCTGTGCCCGGATTGACAAGGAAGCGGAGGTTTTCGCTCGAAACGACGGCATGCCGGCAGCCGCCGGCCTTCGCGGCGCCGCGTGCAAAAAGATAGAAACTCGCGCCAAAGGCGCAGAACCCGAGCAAGGGACGTCACGGCGCTATCCGAGACACCCCCCTCGGCCAGCCGGGGCCTTCCGGCCCCCGCCGCGTCTTCCCGTCAGCCGGGAGAGGAAACGCCTGGGTCGGGGCGCCTCAGACCACCGCCGTGGTGGCGTCGGTCGGGCCGCCGCCGGAAGCCGCGATCTTCGCCTCCAGGGCGGCGAGCCGCGCCTTCAGCACCTCGTTCTCCTCACGGGCGAGACGCGCCATCTCCTTGACGGCCTCGAACTCCTCGCGCTGCACCACATCCATGTCGCGCAGGATGCGCTCGGCCTGGGCCTTGATCAGGGTCTCCGCCTCGCGCCGCACGCCCTGGGCGACGCCGGCGGCGTCGTTCATCAGGCGGGCCATCTCGTCGAAGAACCGGCTCGTCGTCTGGACCATGTACTCTCGTCTCCGGAAGCCTGTCGGCACACTGTCGGGGTTGGCGCAGACAATGGCGATGGCGGCGGGGTGACGCAAGGTCCACGGCAGGGAGGCCGGCGCGCCGGCCGCGAGGGTACCGCCCGCGACGACGCCGGCGGCTTGACGCGGCGGGGCTCGCCGCCCCATCACCCGAGTCGACCGCCCGAGTCGCCGGCCGCGCCGGCCGTGGAGCCTGCGAGGCTCCAGCCCGCGCCGCTTCACCCCGACAGGGTCCGAGGACCGCCGATGCCACTCGCCGTGCTGCCCTTTCCGCGGATCGACCCGGTGCTGGTCAGCATCGGCCCGTTCGCCATCCGCTGGTACGCGCTCGCCTATATCGTCGGCATCCTGCTCGGCTGGCTGTATGCCCGGGCCCTGATCCGGTCGGCGCGGCCGTGGGGCGGCCGGGCGCCCCTCGACGTCCTCGACTTCGACGACTTCGTCGTCTGGGTCACGGTCGGCATCATCCTGGGCGGCCGCGTCGGCTACGTGCTGTTCTACAACTTCGAGCACTTCCTGGCCGACCCGCTGGAGATCGTGAAGCTGTGGAAGGGCGGCATGTCGTTCCACGGCGGCTTCCTCGGCTGCGTCGCCGCCGTCGTGCTGTTCGCCCGCTCGCGCGGCCTGTCGATCCTCACCATCGGGGACCTCACCTGCGCGGTGGCGCCGATCGGTATCTTCCTCGGCCGGCTCGCCAACTTCATCAACGGCGAGCTGTGGGGCCGCCCGGCCGATGTGCCCTGGGCCATGGTGTTTCCGGGGGCCGGGCCGTGGCCGCGCCATCCGAGCCAGCTCTACGAGGCGGGCCTCGAAGGGCTGCTGCTGTTCGTGATCCTGGCGATCGCGGTGCGGGCGGGCGCGCTCAAGCGGCCCGGCCTGGTGATCGGCCTGTTCGCCTGCCTCTACGCCGTCGCCCGCTCGTTCTGCGAGTTCTTCCGCGAGCCCGATCCGCAGCTCGGCTTCCTGTGGGGCGGGCTGACCATGGGGATGGTGCTGTCGGTGCCGCTGTTCCTGGCCGGCCTCGGCTTCGTGGCGGCGGCGCTGTCGCGGCCGCCGCTGCGGCCGGCGCGGGCCGAGTCCCCGTGAGCCCGCTCGCCGACCTGCTGCGCCGGCGCATCGCTACCGCGGGGCCGCTGCCGGTCGCCGACTACATGAGCCTCTGCCTCGGCCACCCCGAGCACGGCTATTACGCGACCCGCGATCCGTTCGGCGCCGCCGGTGACTTCACCACGGCGCCGGAGATCAGCCAGATGTTCGGCGAGCTTCTGGGGCTGTGGGCCGCCGCCGTCTGGCAGCAGATGGGCGAGCCGTCGAGCCTGCGGCTGATCGAGCTCGGCCCCGGCCGCGGCACCCTGATGGCGGACGCGCTGCGCGCCGCCCGGGTGCTGCCGGCCTTCCGCACCGCGCTGTCGGTGCATCTCGTCGAGACCAGCCCGCTGCTGGCGGGGCGCCAGCGCGACACCCTGGCGGGCGCCGGCGTGCCGCTCGCCTGGCACGACGACCTCGGCGCGGTGCTGCCGGGTCCGGCCATCGTGCTCGCCAACGAGTTCGTCGACGCCCTGCCGATCCGCCAGGCGGTGCGGACCGCTACCGGCTGGCGCGAGCGAGTGGTGACGCTGGCTCCGAACGGCCGCCTCGCCTTCGATCTCGCGGCGCCCGACCCGGCACTCGCCGCCGCGGTGCCGGCGGCGCTGCGGACGAGCCCGCCCGACATGATCGTCGAGTGGCGCGACGAGGCGTTCGTCCGCCGGCTCGCCGCCCGGGTGGCCGGCGACCGGGAGAGTCCCGGCGCCGCCCTGATCATCGACTACGGCCACACGATCAGCGGTGCCGGCGACACCCTCCAGGCGGTGCGTGGCCATGCCTTCGCGGACCCGCTCGCCGCTCCCGGCGAGGCCGACCTCACCGCCCATGTGGACTTTGCGGCCCTCGCCCGCGCCGCCGCGGCGGCCGGCGCCCGCGTGCACGGCCCGCTGACCCAGGCCGAGTTCCTCCGCCGCCTCGGAATCGACGCGCGCGCCGCGCAACTGAAGGCATCCGCCCCCGCCAAGGCCGCCGCCATCGACGCCGCCCTCGCTCGCTTGCTCGATCCCGGCCGTACCGGGATGGGCGCCTTGTTCAAGGTGCTGGCGGTCGCGGACCCGGCCCTCGGGCCACTGCCCGCCCTGGACTGATCTCTCGACACGACGCTATCGGGACCGACAGACGAGACTGACACCATGATGCTCCACGCCCCCTCGCTCGCGGCCCTGCCGGGCATCCGCCACGCCTTCTTCACCCGCGAGGGCGGCGTCTCCGACGGCCTCTATGCCAGCCTCAACGCCGGCTTCGGCTCCGGCGACGATCCCGCCCGGGTGGCCGAGAACCGCGCCCGCATGGCCGCCGCGGTCGGCGTGGTGCCCGAGAACCTCTTGAGCGCCATCCAGATCCATTCGGCCGACGTGATCGTCGCGGAGGCGCCGTGGACGCCGGCCGAGCGGCCGAAGCTCGACGCCATCGTGACCCGCCGGCCGGGTCTCGCGGTGTGCGCCTCGACGGCCGATTGCGGCCCCGTCCTGTTCGCCGACCCGGAGGCGCGCGTGGTCGGGGCGGCGCATGCCGGCTGGCGCGGCGCGCTTGCCGGCGTCACCGACGCCACCATCGCGGCGATGGAGCGCCTCGGCGCCGCCCGGGAGCGCATCGTCGCCGCCATCGGGCCGATGATCCGCCAGCCGAACTACGAGGTCGGCCCCGAGGTGCAGGCGCAGTTCGTCGCCCAGGACCCGGACCATGCCCGCTTCTTCGCACCGAGCAGCCGCGACGGCCACGCCCTGTTCGACCTCGCCGGCTATGTGGCGGCCCGGCTCGCCGCCGCCGGCATCGGGCGGGTGGAGGACGTCGGCGTCTGCACCTATGCCGAGGAGACGCGGTTCTACAGCTTCCGCCGCGCCACCCACCGGGGCGAGCCGGATTACGGCCGCCACGTCAATGCCATCGCCCTGATGCCCTGAGCCCCTCGCGAGCCCCGTCCCCAGCCCGTCCAGCCCCCGGCTGGACCGCGGTCGCGGTTACGGTTAAGGAGTGGTTACCGACCGAGGCGGGACGACCGCCCGACCGGCCCGCTCGACCGGGCCACGGCAGCATCGGGGGCTCGGATGCACGGGGACACGGCACGGCGGCTCGCGCGGCCGCAGTCACGGCGATCGCAGTCACGGCGGAGTGGCGGACGCGGCGCCGGCGCGATCGGTCTCGGCGCGGCGTTGCTGCTGGCGCTCGGTGGCGCCGGCTGCACCACCGCGAGCCAGGGCCCCGCCCCGGCCGCCGCCGGCCGCGGCCCGACCGTCGCGTTCGAATCCATCGACGGCCCGCCCGAAAGCGTGTTCTCCCGCCTGGTCCAGTCGCTCACCACCGAGGCACAGACGCGCCAGCTCGCCGTGGTGTCGCGCACCACCCCGGCCACCTACCGGGTGAAGGTCTACACGGCCAACGTGGTCTATCCGAAGAAGGCCGTCATCCACTGGGTGTGGGACGTCTACGACGCCGACCAGCGCCGCGCCTTCCGGTTGTCCGGCGAGGAGCCTGTGACCGGCGCGGGCAGCAACACCTGGGCGGCCGCCGACGAGACCGTGATCCGGCGAATCGCCTCCTCCGGCATGGAGCGACTCGCCGGCTTCCTGGCGACCCCGCGGACCGCATCGGCGCCTGCGGCTCCCGCCGCCGCTCCGGGGGCCGCGCCCGGGCCGGCGCCGACCCGCGACGAGGCTGCCGTGACGGTCGCGGCCGTCGGCCCGGCGCCCTGATCGGCATCGGCAGCCGCTCGCCGGCCGTCTCCCGTTGCAAAGCTCGTGGCCGGCGGGAGCCATGCCTGGGCAAAAGTGCCGGAACACCAAATCGTCGTATTGCACACACCCCGACCGCCTTGTATTCAGGCGCCGCCGGTAGGTTTCGCTCGCGTTGGCGTTTCGGGAGGTCGGGAATGCCTGGCAAGAATGGAGCGATCAAGCTCGTCGCCGGCAACTCCAATCCGAGACTGGCGGAAGCGATCGCGGCTTATCTGAAGACACCGCTCACTCGGGCGGTGGTGCGGCGCTTCGCCGACATGGAGATCTTCGTCGAGATCCTGGAGAACGTGCGCGGAGCCGACGTGTTCGTCGTGCAGGCCACCTCGTTCCCGACGAACGATCACCTGATGGAGTTGCTGATCATCACCGATGCGCTCAAGCGCGCGTCGGCACGGCGCATCACCGCCGTGATGCCGTATTTCGGCTACGCCCGCCAGGACCGGAAGCCCGGGCCGCGGACGCCGATCTCGGCCAAGCTGGTGGCCAACCTGATCACCCGGGCGGGCGCCGACCGCGTCCTCACCGTCGATCTGCACGCCGGCCAGCTCCAGGGCTTCTTCGACATCCCCACCGACAACCTCTATGCCTCGCCCGTGATGGTGCGCGACATCAAGGAGCGGTTCGAGCTGTCGAAGCTCATGGTGGTGTCGCCGGACGTCGGCGGCGTGGTGCGGGCGCGTGGTCTCGCCAAGCGCATCAACGCGCCGCTCGCCATCATCGACAAGCGGCGCGAGCGCGCCGGCGAGTCGGAGGTGATGAACGTCATCGGCGATGTCGAGGGGCGCACCTGCATCCTGGTCGACGACATCGTCGACTCGGGCGGCACCCTGGTGAACGCCGCCGACGCCCTGCTCGGGCAGGGCGCCGAGCGCGTCTACGCCTATATCAGCCACGGCGTGCTGTCGGGCGGCGCGGTCGCCCGCATCACCGCCTCCCGGTTGAAGGAGCTGGTGATCACCGACTCGATCCAGCCGACCGAGGCGGTCCGCGTCGCCGAGAACATCCGGGTGCTGTCGATCGCCACTCTCCTGGGCGAGGCGATCGGCCGGACCGCATCGGAAGAATCCGTCTCCAGCCTGTTCGACTGATCCCGTCGACCACCTTCGCGCGACGACGCTCGATCGGCGCCGGACCGGCGCCGTCGGCGGACGCTCGTCGGTGGGCGCACGTCGGTGGGCGCTCGTCGGTGGGCGCTCGTCGGCGCGGCCGGCATGATCACGCCGACGCCGCCTCGGCCTTCACGGCGGCCTCTCCGTCACGCGCGCACGCACCCGTGCAGGACGAGCCCGCGCAGCACGGAGGGAGACGCGCGCCGCCGGTATCGAGCCCTGCCGTCCCCATCTGATCACGTCTGCTGATCAGCTCCGGACTCCGCCACCATCGACCAGGTCTCCCGTGGCGACGATGCACGCCGTTCGCGCTCCGATTCCGCTCCGTTCCACTTTTGATTCAGAGCGGCGCCGCACACCCGCTCCCCGAGTCAAACTGTCGCGGACCGAAACGCGGTTCTCTGTGGACCGGCGACGCTCCGTCGTTGCGCGATTCAGCAGAATCCACGATCGCTCGTAAGCGGTTCGGTCGTCTGGGCCGAGCCGCTATAGTCGACGGACCGAGTGATTCGGTGTTCGTGGAAGTCCCGGTGGTGCCGCTCTCGCTGCCCCGGACGCTTCGGGCACCCGGCGCGTGCCGTCGCGTGGCGTGCGCGTTCCGAGCGTACGTTCGCGCGTCCGGCACAGAAGGGGTAGAAGCGGCATGTCGCTGATGGAGATCTCGAATCCGCGGACGGCGAATCCGGTCGACATCGTCGAGCGGATCGCGGCCTTGAACGACTGGTCCTTCGCCCGCTCCAGCGAGGACGAGGTCACGCTGGTGATCGCCGGCAAGTGGACCGACTATCAGGTCTCCTTCACCTGGATGAGCGAGATCGAGGCGCTGCATCTCGCCTGCGCGTTCGATCTGAAGGTGCCCGAGCGGCGCCGCGCCGACATGATCGCGCTGGTCTCGATGGTCAACGAACAGCTCTGGGTCGGCCACTTCGACCTGTGGGCCAACGACGGCCTGGTGATGTTCCGCCACGCGCTGGTGCTGGCCGGCGGCGTCACCGCCTCGGGAGCGCAGTGCGAGTCGCTGCTCGCCGCCGCCACCGATGCCTGCGAGCGCTACTATCAGGCGTTCCAGTTCGTCATGTGGGCCGGCAAGAGCCCGCGCGAGGCGCTCGAAGCGGTGATGTTCGAGACCGTCGGCGAGGCGTGAGGCGCGCCTTCGGCGCCGCTCCCCGGAAGAGGCTTCGTGTCCCGGGCGCGGCGCAACGCGCTGCGAACCGCGACACGATCGGACAAGACCTGCCGAACCTCCTGCCCATCCGACCTGGACCCGGATCTCTGGACCCCGGATCTCTGGACCCCGGATCTCTGGACCCCGGATCTGCGGCGCATCGGGCCTACGGCCCGACGCACCTCGTCCGGGGCACGCGGCCGAAGCCCAGCGGCGCCGTTTTCCCCAGAGCAGGTCGCGCCGCTCGACGATCGCCGCCGCCGATTGCTGCTATAAGGGCGCCCGACCCTGCCCCTTAGAACCAGCCTCGGCGTGCTGCCCATGAACATTCTCCTCCTCGGCTCCGGCGGACGCGAGCACGCGCTCGCCTGGAAGATCGCCGCGAGCCCGCTCGTCGACCGCCTGTGGTGCGCGCCCGGCAATGCCGGCATCGCCCAGGAGGCCGACTGCGTCGCTCTCGACGCCGCCGACCACGCGGCCGTGATCACCTTCTGCCGCGACAACGCCGTCGACCTCGTGGTGGTCGGCCCCGAGGCACCGCTGGTCGCCGGCCTCGTCGACGACCTCGCCGCCGCCGGCATCAAGGCGTTCGGCCCGACCCGGGCGGCGGCCCGGCTCGAAGGCTCCAAGGGCTTCACCAAGGCGCTGTGCCGCGACGCCGGCATCCCCACCGCCGCCTGGGCGGTGTTCACCGCGGCCGCGCCGGCCAAGGCGTATGTGCGCGAGCGCGGCGCCCCGATCGTGGTCAAGGCCGACGGGCTCGCCGCCGGCAAGGGCGTGGTGGTGGCGCAGAGCGTCGCCGAGGCGGAAGCCGCCATCGACCGCATGCTCGGCGGCAGCCTCGGCGAGGCCGGCGCCAGCGTGGTGGTCGAGGAGTTCCTGGCCGGCGAGGAGGCGTCGTTCTTCGTGCTGTGCGACGGCGAGACCGCGCTGCCGCTCGCCTCGGCCCAGGACCACAAGCGCGCCTTCGACTTCGACCAGGGGCCCAACACCGGCGGCATGGGCGCCTACTCGCCCGCTCCGGTGATGACGCCGGAGATCACCGCCCGCACCATGGACGAGATCATCCGTCCGACCCTGACCGCAATGGCCGCGATGGGCGCACCTTACCGCGGCGTGCTGTTCGCCGGCCTGATGATCACGGCCGAGGGGCCGAAGCTCATCGAGTACAATGTCCGCTTCGGCGATCCCGAGTGCCAGGTGCTGATGCTGCGGCTGATGTCGGATCTCGTGCCGGCCCTGCTCGCCACCTGCGACGGGCAGCTCAAGGACTTCGATCTGCGCTGGTATCCGCAGTCCGCCATCACCGTGGTGCTGGCCGCCAAGGGCTATCCGGGCGCCTACGAGAAGGGCACCGTCATCGGCGGGCTGCGCGCCGCCGCCGAGGTCGACGAGGTCGAGATCTTCCACGCCGGCACGGCGCAACGCGACGACGGCGCGGTGATCGCCAGCGGCGGCCGGGTGCTCGATGTCTGTGCCATCGGCGACACGCTGGCGACGGCCCGCGGCCGCGCCTACGAGGCGGTCGCGGCGATCCAGTGGCCGGGCGGCTTCTGGCGCACCGACATCGGCGCCAAGGGGCTGGCGCGGCGGGGCTGAGCCGCCCCCGTGATCCGCGGCGGACGATGGCCTCGTCGCCCGCTGCCGTCCCCTGCTCTTCTCACCACCCGGACCATCCCATGAGCGCGCCGGCCCCCTCCGATCTCCCTCTCCTCGACCCCGCCCAGCCTGCATCCGCCAGGCCGGCACCGCTGTGGCGCCGGCTGATCGCCTTCACGCTGGACACCACGCTGCTCGGCGCCATCGGCTATGGGGTGGGCATGCTGCTGTTCGACTGGGTGGTCGGGCTCGGCCTGGCGGCGCGGCTGATCGGCCTGGTGCTGGCGCTCGGCTATTTCGGCCTCGCCGACAGCCGGCTGACCGGCGGGCGCAGCTTCGGCAAGCGCCTGCTCGGCCTCGCCGTGGTGGGGCCGGACGGGGCGCCACTGTCGATCGGCGCCGCCACCCTGCGGGCGCTGGTGCTGATGGCGCCGGTCATCCTCAACGACTTCGATCTCGACGAGATGTCGCCGCTGGTCACCGGCCTGTGGAGCTTCCTGGTCATCGGCGTCGGTCTGTCGCTGCTCTATCTCGTGCTGTTCAATCGGCCGACCCGCCAGTCGCTGCACGATCTCGTGGTCGGCGCCCGGGTGATCGACGTCAACCCGGCGCCGGCTCCCACGCCCGCGCCCGCGCCCACGCCCGCGCCCGCGCCGGCGCTGCCGGGCCGTCCGCTGCGGCTCGTCCACCGCATCGTCGTCGGCCTCTTGTGCGCCGTCAGCATCGGCTATGGGCTGGTGCTGCCCTCGCTGGTGGAGTCCTCGGTCCGGCTGAGCGAGCTTCTGGTGGTCCGCAACGCCGTGCGCGAGAACCCGGCGGTGCGCGACGCCACGGTGGCGCGGCGCTGGCAGAAGACGACGGGCCGCGACGAGGCGAGCGAGGCCATCGTGATCACCGCGGTGGTCCGGCAGTGGCCGGCCGACCCGGAGGCCGCGGCGCGCGACATCGCCGGCATGGTGCTGAAGCAGTATCCGCAGCTCGTCGGCGAGCGGCCGCTGATCGTGAAGGTCGCGATCGAGTTCAATCTCGGCATCGCGAACTACTCGAAGAGCCAGGGTATCGAGACCTCGGCCGCGACCTGGCCCAAGGCCGAGCCGCTGCGGAGCTGATCGGCGGCCGCGTCCGCCTGCGTCCTCGCCGCCGTCTTACGGCCGCGGCCGCTCTCCGGCTATGCTGCGCCCCAGACCCGCCGCGTAGCGGCATACCAACCGCCACATCCCCCGGCTCGTCATGCCCGCGCTCGTCGCGGGCATCCACGACCTGAAAGGCTTGCCAGAACAAGATCGTGGATGGCCGGGACAAGCCCGGCCATGACGGAGGAGAGGCGGGTCGTTGTCGACGAAGCTTGGTCTTATTGCCCGGAGTGCCCCATGTCCGATCTCGCCGACCTCTATCCCGGCTTCGAGGCCCACTGGATCGATACCAGCGCCGGCCGGCTGTTCGCCCGCTCGGGCGGCAGCGGCCCGCCGCTCCTCATGCTGCACGGCTATCCGCAGTCCAACGTCATCTGGCACAAGGTCGCGCCGACCCTGGCGAAGCAGTTCCGCGTGGTGGTCGCCGATCTGCCCGGCTACGGCTGGTCGGCGGCGCCGCGTTCGGGGCCCGACCATGCGCCCTACACCAAGCGCGCCATGGCCAACGCCATGATCGACCTGATGGAGGCATTGGGGCACGCCCGCTTCTCGCTCGCCGGCCACGACCGCGGCGCCCGCGTCGGCTACCGCCTGGCGCTCGATCATCCCGGCCGGCTGGAGCGCCTGGCGGTGCTGGACATCGTGCCGATCTACACCATGTGGCACCAGATGGACCGCATCCTCGCCTACAAGGTCTGGCACTGGACCTATCTGGCACTGCCCGAGCCCTTCCCCGAGACCATGATCGGCAAGGACCCGCTGTATTACTTCGACTGGAAGCTGGCGAGCTGGAGCGGCACCCAGGACCTGACGCCGTTCGATCCGCGCGCGCTCGCGCACTACCGCGCCGCCTTCCAGGACCCGCTGCGCATCCACGCGACCTGCGAGGACTACCGCGCCGGCCGCACCACCGATCTCGCCGCCGACGAGGCCGATCGCGCCGCCGGCAAGAAGATCGCCTGCCCGGTGCTGGTGCTGTGGGGCTCCAAGGGCATCCCCAGCGAGAACGGCCCGCTCACGGCCTGGCGCGACTGGGCCGACGACGTGCGCGGCCAGCCGCTCGACTGCGGCCACTTCCCGGCCGAGGAGCGCCCCGCCGAGACCGCCGCGGCCCTCCTCGCCTTCTTCACGGGATCGGCGTGAAGACCTTCGCGCTCGCACTCGGGGCGGGCGGGGCTCGCGGCCTCGCCCACATCGCCGTGTTCGAGGCGCTGGACGAGCTCGGCATCAAGCCCGTCGCCATCTCGGGCTCCTCGATCGGCGCCCTGATGGGCGCCGCCTACGCGGCCGGCATGAGCCCGCGGGCGCTGCGCCGCCACGTCATCGCCACCGTCACCGACCGCGCCGCGCTGATCCGCCGACTGGTCGGCGCCCGCGCCTCGGATTTCGCCTGGTCGAGCCTGCTGCGGGTGCCGTTCGGCCACAACCCGGTGCTGCTCGACGCCGACAAGTTCTGTGCCGCCTTCCTGCCCGAGGCGGTGCCAGAGGACTTCTCGGCGCTCCAGATCCCGCTGCTGGTGGTCGCCGCCGACCTGTTCGACCAGGCCGAGGTGGTGTTCTCACAGGGGCCGCTGCGCCCCGCCGTCGCCGCCTCGATGGCCATCCCGGGCCTGCTGCGCCCGGTCGAGCACGGCGGCCGGGTGCTGGTCGACGGCGCCGCCGTCGACCCGCTGCCGTTCACCCAACTCGCCGGCCGTGCCGACGTGGTGGTGGCGGTGGACTGCTCGTCGGGGCCGCGCCCGCCCGCCGCGGTGCCGGAGGCATGGGACTCGGTGTTCGCCACCCTCGGCCTGATGGGTCACACGATCGTGACCGAGAAGCTCGCCCGGGTGCGGCCCGACCTGCTGATCCGCCCCAATGTCGAGGTGTTTCGGCTGCTCGACTTCCTCCAGGCGATCGCGGTGATCCGCGCCGGCGAGGCCATCAAGGACGACATCAAGCGCGACCTGACGGCTCTGCTGGAGGAGTGAGAGGTCCGCCCCGCCGGCTCACCGCCGCGCGCGGAAGAACGCCCGCAGCAGCTCCGCCGCCGCCGTCTCGCCGATGCCCGGATAGACCTCCGGCCGGTGATGGCAGGTCGGCGAGCCGTAGAGGCGCACGCCGCTCTCCACCGCGCCGCCCTTGGGATCGGCCGCCCCGTAATAGAGCCGCCGGAGGCGGGCGAACGAGATCGCCGCCGCGCACATCGGGCACGGCTCCAGCGTCACGTAGAGGTCGCAGCCGGGCAGCCGCTCGGAGCCGAGCGCCGCCGCGGCGGCGCGGATCGCCACCATCTCGGCGTGTGCGGTCGGATCGCGGTCGCGGAGCGTGCGATTGCCGCCGCGCGCCACCACGGCGCCGTCGCGCACGATCACGCAGCCGATCGGCACCTCGCCGGCGGCCTGTGCGGCCCGCGCTTCGGCCAGCGCCATGTCCATGAAGGTGGTCAACGCTCGTTCCTCTGCCCGAACTCTGCTATCAGGCTCGCTCCTTATCCAAGACAGAGATCATGACCGACAAGCCCGAACCCGAAGACGCCGCGCCGGAGCGGCGCCCCGCCCCGCCCGATGGCGAGCGCATCGCCAAGGTGATGGCGCGCGCCGGCCTGTGCTCGCGCCGCGACGCGGAGGCGTGGATCGAGGCGGGTCGCGTCGCCGTCAACGGCACGATCATCACCTCGCCGGCCCTCGACGTGACACCGCAGGACCGCATCACGGTCGACGGCGACCCACTGCCGGAGGCCGAGCGCACCCGGCTGTTCCTCTATTACAAGCCGGTCGGGCTGGTGACGACGAGCCACGACCCCGAGGGCCGGCCGACCATCTACGACTCGCTGCCCGACGACCTACCGCGGCTGATCAGCATCGGCCGGCTCGACATCGCCAGCGAGGGGCTGCTGCTGCTCACCAACGACGGCGGCCTCGCCCGCATGCTGGAGCTGCCGGCCACCGGCTGGCTGCGCCGCTACCGGGTGCGGGCGCACGGCACCGTCGATCCGGCCGCGCTCGACGCCCTCAAGAACGGCATCGAGGTCGACGGCATCCAGTACGGCTCGATCGAGGCAACCCTCGACCGCACCCAGGGCAGCAATGTCTGGCTGACGATGGCGCTGCGCGAGGGCAAGAACCGCGAGGTCCGCAACGTCCTCGATGCGCTCGGCCTTCAGGTCAACCGGCTGATCCGGGTGTCGTACGGGCCGTTCCAGCTCGGCGAGCTGGTCGACGGCGAGATCGAGGAGGTGAAGACCCGGGTGCTACGCGAGCAGCTCGGCGAGCGGCTGGCCGCCGAGGCGGGCTGCGACTTCGACGGCCCGCGGGCTCCCCGCGGAGCGCCGCCACGGACGGCGCCCGACACCGACAGCCGGCCGCCCCGGCGCGGCCGCGACGAGCGCGGCGAGCGCCGCTCCGGCGATGATCGTGGCGAGCGCCGCTTCGGCGGCGGGCGGCGCGACGCCGAGCGCGGCCGTGACGAGCGTGGCCGTGACGAGCGTGGTGGCGATCGTCCCTACCGGCGGCCGCGCGACCGCGACGAGCGGCCGGAGACGCCGTTCGTCCGGCCACGCCGCGGCAACACCTGGCGGGCCGACGACGCCCCGGTGCGCCGCCACTACAAGGGCGGCGATCGCGCCACCATCCGCCAGGAGCCGCCGGCCGGCGAGAAGCGCGAAAGCCTGCTCACCGACCGCAAGGGCCGCGCCGTGCCGGTGGAGCGGTTCGGCGACCCCAAGCCGGCCGTCGAGGAGACCCCGCGTCCTTCGTTCCGCGACCGGCCGTTCCGCGACAAGCCGTTCCGTGATCGCGAGGACCGACCGCGGGGCGATCGCCCGTTCCGCAGCAAGGGTCCGGGCGGCGGCAAGCCGTTCCGGTCGCGCGAGGACGGCGATCGGCCGTTCCGCGAGCGGCCCGCCGGGGATCGTCCGTTCCGCAGCAAGGGGCCGGGCGGCGGCAAGCCGTTCCGGCCGCGCGAGGACGGCGATCGGCCCTTCCGTGAGCGCCCGGCCGGGGACCGCCCGTTCCGCGAGCGATCGGGCGACGACCGGCCGCCGCGCGGCGACCGGCCGTTCCGGCCCCGCCAGGAGGGAGACCGGCCGTTCCGCGAGCGGCCCGCCGGGGATCGCCCGTTCCGCAGCAAGGGGCCGGGCGGCGGCAAGCCGTTCCGCCCGCGCGAGGACGGTGACCGGCCGTTCCGTGAGCGTCCGGCCGGGGACCGCCCGTTCCGCGAACGATCGAGCGACGACCGGCCGCCGCGGGGCGACCGGCCGTTCCGGCCGCGCCAGGAGGGAGACAGACCGTTCCGCGAGCGTCCCGCCGGGGATCGTCCGTTCCGCAGCAAGGGGCCGGGCGGCGGCAAGCCGTTCCGCCCGCGCGAGGACGGTGACCGGCCGTTCCGCGAGCGCCCGGCCGGGGACCGCCCGTTCCGCGAGCGATCGGGCGACGACCGGCCGCCGCGCGGCGAGGGCCGCGGTCCCCGCGGCGGCTTCGGCGGCAAGCCGGGTGGCTTCAAGGGTGGCCCCCGCAGCGACCGCCCGGGTGGCTTCAAAGGGGGCGGCTTCAAGGGGGGTGGCTTCAAGGGCAAGCCGGGTGGCGGCCGTCCCGGTGGTGGCCGCCCCGGTGGCGGTGGCCGTCCCGGCGGGCGCCCAGGCGGCAAGCCCGGACCACGGGGCGGCTGATGCGCATCGTCGGTGGCCGGTTGCGCGGGCGCGGCCTCGCCGGCCCGCGCTCGCAGGCGATCCGGCCGACCAGCGACCGCCTGCGCGAGTCGCTGTTCAACATCCTGGTCCACGCCTATGACGACCCGGTCTCCGACGCCCGCGTGCTGGACCTGTTCGCCGGCACCGGGACGCTGGCGCTCGAGGCGATGTCGCGCGGCGCCGCCTTCGCCCTGATGGTCGACGACGGCGCCGAGGCGCGCGCCCTGATCCGCCAGAACGTCGAGGCGCTGGGGCTCGCCGCCACCACGCGCATCTTCCGCCGCGACGCCACCAAGCTCGGCACCGCGCATCCGCTGGCGCCGTTCTCGCTGGTGTTCCTCGATCCGCCCTATGGCCGTGGCCTCGCGGTCCCGGCCCTCGCCGCCGCGCGGGCCGGCGGCTGGCTCACTCCCGCCGCCCTGGTGGTGGTCGAGGAGACGGCCGACGCGCCGCTGCCGCCGCTCGACGGCTTCGCGGCGCTCGACCGCCGCGTCTACGACGACACGGCGATCAGCTTTCTTCGCGCGGCGTGACGGGCCGGCACACCGGCGGCCGGCACGCCGCCGCGCCGCGGACGATCACTTGCCCTACTCCACCTTGAGGCCGGCGGCCTGGATGGGCGGCGCCCAGCGGGCGATCTCCTCCTTCACATAGGCGGCCAGGACCTCCGGCCCGCGCCGCTCCGGTGGCACGATGGAGAGGCCGAGCTCGTCCAGCCGCTTTCTCACCAGCGGATCGTCGAGCGTCTGGGCGACCGCGGCGGCGAGCTTGCGGACGATCGCGTCGGGCGTGCCCTTCGGCAGGAAGATGGCGTTCCAGGCATTGGCCTCGACGCCCGGCAAGCCGGCCTCGGTGGCGGTCGGCACGTCCGGCAGGATCGGCGAGCGGGTCGGCGCCAGGACGGCGAGCGCCTTGACGTTCTTCTCCTTCACCTGCGGCAGCGCCGTCTGGATCGAGTCGCACATGTAGTCGATGCGGCCGCCGATGACGTCCTGCATGGCGGGCGCGGCGCCGCGATACGGCACATGCGTCACCGTCGCACCGATCGCCTGGTTGACCAGCAGACACGGCACGTGGGTGGCGGAACCGAGGCCGCCGGAGCCGAAGCTCATGCCGGCGTGGTTCGCCTTCACATAGGCGGCGAAGCCCTTGAGATCGTCGATGGGGAGCGTCTTGCGGGCGACCAGGAGGCGCGCCGACTCGGTGGTCAGCCCGACCGGCGCGAAGTCGGTCACCGGATCGTAGAGCGGCTTGGCATACAGGGTGGGGTGATAGGCGTGGGTGCCGACATTGCCCATCACGAAGGTGTAGCCGTCCGGGGTGCCGCGGGCGATGCGCTGCGCCCCCAGCGCGCCACCGCCGCCGCCGACATTCTCGACGATGACGGTCTGGCCGAGGATCTCGCCAAGCCGCTGCGCCTGCACGCGGGCGATCACGTCGATCGGGCCGCCGGCCACGAACGGCACGATCAGGGTGACGGGCCGCGTCGGCCAGCTCGTCGCCGCGTCCTGAGCGGCCGCCGGAAGCCCGGCGGCAGCGAGCCAGGCCACGAGCGCGAGCGCGGCAGCCCGCCGGGCCACCGCCTCGAAGAATCGTCGCATGTGAATCTCCATCACGAACAGTCGGTATCGCGGACGGTGAGTGACACGAGGAACGGTGTCAGGAAGGCAAATGTCACGAAGCAGGTGTCACGAAGCAGGTGTCACGAAAAGTCGGTCACACCGGAACGACCGTCACAGCGTCGGGCTCCACGGCACCAGCACCTCGCGATAGCCGGGGCCGCTGCGCTCGACGCGGGCGAGCGCCGGGAACGGATAGTGGAAGCCTTGCACGAGCATCCGGTCGGCGACCAGCATGTCGTAGACCCTGCGGCGAGTCGCCTCGGCCGCCACCGGATCGACGTCCAGCATGAAATGCCAGCCCGGATGGCGGGCGAACAGCGCCGGCGCATGGGTGACGTCGCCCTGCACATAGACGCTCCGGCCCGCCGAGGCGACCACCAGCGAGGTGTGGCCCGGCGTGTGGCCGGGCGTGCCGACCGCGGTGACGCCGGGCACGACCTCGGCGTCCCACTCGTAGGTGCGCAGCCGCTTCAGCACCTCACCGGCCATCACCCGGCGGACGTTGCGGAAGCCGTCCTGCACGCGCGGCCGGCCGGTGCGGCTCATCTCGCCGTCGTCCATCCAGAAGGCGTGCTCGCGCGCCGGCGCCAGCACCTCGGCGTTGGGGAAGGCCGGCGTGCCGTCGGCGCGCAGAAGGCCGTTGATGTGGTCGCCGTGATAGTGGGTCAGCACCACGGCGTCGATCTGCTCGGGCGTGATGCCGGCAGCCGCGAGGTTGATCAGGAAGCGGCCGTTGAGCCCTTGGCTCGTCCGGAAGGCGGCTTCGCCGGTGCCGGTGTCGACCAGCACCAGCCGCGCCCCGGTGTTGATCAGGATCGGATTGTAGGGGCCGGCATAGACGCTGGTGTCCATGGCGGCGGCGGCGAGTGCCGCCTGCACCTCCTCCTTGCCGGCATTGGCGACGAAGCCGTCCACCAACGGCATGCGGCTGACGCCGTCGTTCACCACCGTGATCTCGATGTCGCCGACCTTGTAACGATAGAAGCCGGGCGCCTGCTGGCCGTTTTGCGGCGCGGCGGCCGGAGCCGGAGACGGCACGGCGCCGCCGACGATGCCGACGGCGAGGCCGGCGAGCGCGGTGCGGCGGGTCAGGACGGGCGGCAGCATGGCGGGCTCCGGGAAGAGACGCGAGACGGCGAGGCGCCGAGACTAGGCGCTGCTTGTTTATTTGTGAAATCGATCCTATCAATCACCCTCATTGACCAAATGAATACCGCTCAGGGGCCGCCCCATGGCGCGCGACATCGATCTCAATCTCCTGCGGGTGCTCGACACGCTGCTCGCCGAGCGCAGCGTCACCCGCACCGGGCAGGTGCTAGGCCGGTCGCAGCCGGCAGTCAGCAATGCGCTGCAACGGCTGCGAGCCGCGCTCGGCGACGATCTCCTGGTGCGCGGACCGGACGGCCTGGTGCCGACGCCGCGCGCCGAGGCGCTGCGTGGACCGCTGCGCGACGCCATGGCCCTGATGGCGGACGTGCTGCGCGCCGGCGCCGCGTTCGATCCGGCGGCGTCCTCGGCGCTGTTCCGCATCAGCACCCCGGACCGCCAGAGCCTGGCGGTGGTGCCGTCGCTCGTCACCCGTCTGCAAAAGCTGGCGCCCGCCACCACCCTGCATGTGATGACCGCCGACCGCCAGCACGCCCTCGACCTGCTCGACGACGACCGCACCGACCTGGCGCTCGGCTGGATCGACGGCGAGCCCCACCATCTGCGCCACGAGGTGCTGATCGAGGAGAGCCTGTATTGCGTGTTCCGCCGCGGGCACCCGCTGCTCGCCCGGCGCAGGCGCCTCGACATCGCCGGCGTGCTGTCGTTTCCGCATGTGGTGGTCAGCGCCACCGGGACCCGCACCGCGATCTTCGACGATCTCCTGGCGGCGCGCGGGCTGTCGCGGCGCGCCCTCGTCACCGTGTCGAACTTCACGGCGGTGCCGCAGCTTCTCGCCGGCAGCGACATGGTCGGCGTGTTCACCCGGCTCGCCGCGCGGGTGTTCGACTCCGCCTTCGGCCTCGCCACCCGGCCGGTGCCGCTCGACGTCGGCCGGCTGCCGACCCGCATGGTGTGGCACGCCCGCTTCGACCGCGACCCGGCGCACGCCTGGCTGCGCGAGCAGGTCCGCACGATCTACCGGGATTTCCGGAGCTGATCAGGACGCGGGAATGCCGGCATCCCGCTGATCGGCAGCGCCTCACCGTCGCCCGAACAGGCGCTCGATGTCGGCGAGCGTCAGCGTCACATAGGTGGGCCGGCCGTGATTGCACTGGCCGGCGTTCGGCGTCGTCTCCATCTCGCGTAACAGCGCGTTCATCTCCTCGGGCTTGAGCCGGCGCCCGGCGCGAATCGAGCCGTGGCACGCCATCGTGGCGGCGACGTGCATGAGCCGCCTTTCCAACGGCAACTGATCGTCCCATTCGGCGAGATGCTCGGCGAGATCGCGCACCAGGGCGGCGGCGTCGAGCCGGCCGAGCAGGCCCGGCGTCTCGCGCACCGCCACCGCGCCGGGGCCGAACGGCTCCAGCACCAGGCCGAAGCGGGCGAGATCGTCGGCGCGCGCCGCCAGGCGATCGACATCGGCGTCGTCGAGCTCGACGATCTCCGGCACCAGCAGGATCTGGCGGGCGATGCCGCCGGCCGCGAGCGCCGCCTTCATGCGCTCGTAGACGATGCGCTCGTGGGCGGCGTGCTGGTCGACGATGACGACGCCGTCGCGGGTCTGCGCCACGATATAGGTCTCGTGGAGCTGAGCGCGGGCGGCGCCGAGCGGCCGATCGAGCCCGTCGGGCGTCGCCGCATCCGCCGTGCCGGCTGGCACCGGCGCGAGTGCGGCCCGCGCATCGGCGCTCGGCCCGCCGATCGCGAAGGCCGCCTGCACGGCCTCGGCGAAGCCCCCCGCGGGCGCCGCCGCACCAGCATCGCCGCCCGGCCGGGCCGGCGAGCCGCGCCAGTCCCAGCCCGCCGCGGCCCCGCGCTCCGC
>WNKV01000029.1 GCA_009720755.1 Rhodoplanes serenus | reverse complement strand
GTCGGAAGATGCGGACGGATACGATCAAACTGCGCCTCGGTCAGCCAGAAGAAGTCTCGACTCATCACGGCTCCTCCCCGAGAGCCGGGAATCACAAACTCCTCGCACTGCCAACAATTTTATGGGTCCGGACCCTAGGAATGGCGACGGTTCGGTGGTGCGCAATCTGTCCCTGCGCCGCGATCTGCGAGCCGTGTCATGGTCACAGCATTCGCCACCGGCGCAATCCTCATCGTCTCCGCCGCTTCGTGACGCTCGGGCTCGGCGGCGGCATCCTGTTCGTGCCGAATCTGCACTGGGCCGGCCACGACCTTCAGACCGTCGCGATCCCGCTCGGCCTACTCCTGAACGGTCTCGATACGCTGCTAGCCCTGGTGCCCTATGGGCGGGCCGGCCTGGTCGACTGGCGCGGCGGCGCCCCGATCGCGCTCGCCGCCGAGCGCGCGGCAGGACATGGCGTCGGCGAGGGCTCCAGCGATTGGACTACAAGCAAAGCACATACCATTCTCCCATCACCGAGAAACGCGTCGATCATTGCCCAGGATCATCGTCTGGTCTATCGGCAGGAACCGCGCTTGGATCGGCACAGAGTTGCGATTGCAGCTCAGTGAGTTATGGGTTCTTTGAGGGCCTCCCGCCGCATCAGGGAGGTCGACATGGAGGTGTTCATCACGTCATTCGTGCAAGTTCCGGATCCCCGGGCCGCAACGCGCGGCACGATCTCGTCGAGCTTCTGTTCATCGCGTTCGTGGCGGTGCTGTGCGGCGCCAAGACTTTCTTCGAGATGGCCGAGTTCGGTCGGTCGAAGACGCCTTTCTTCAAGAACGTGCTCGGGCTTGCACACGGCGTCCCGTCGCACGACACCTTCTCCGCCGTGTTCCGGATGCTGGCCCCGAAGGCCTTCGGGGCAACGCTGGCGCCCCCGTCGGAGCGCTGCGAGGTGGTCGTGATCGACCGGAAGGCCGTGAAGCACGTCTACGAGGCCGGCAAAGCGCACGCGCCCAAGATGATGGTCTCGGCGTTCGCGGCGGAACTGCGCATGACGTTGTCGTGCTTGGCACACCACGCCGGCTCTGAAGGTGCCGAGGAACGTGACCTTGCTGTTCCTGCCGTCGCGCTCGCCGGAGCTCAACCCGGTCGAGAACGTCTGGCAGCACCTGCGCGGCAACTGGCTCTCCAACCGCGTATTCGACACCTACGAAGACATCGTCGACGCCGCCTGCGACGCTTGGCGACGCCTCGTCGCCCAGCCCGAGACCATCACGTCCATCAGAATGCGAGCATGGGCTAACATCGGTCAAATATGAGGGCCGTTGGTATCAGTTCCTCGTGTCGTCAGGGGGCCGTTTTGTCGTGTCGCCTGACAGCCGGACCCCGAACCATGGTCATCCTGTGTGACAGTTCGCCGATTCAGCGCCGCGCGGTGCACAAGCATCACAACCTGTTCCCTCGCACCCGACTGCTTGTACGAGAGGACCAAAGCACGGACCGCCCACTCTCGGCCGACCCCGCCGATATTCTGCTCATGCCGCTGCCGGTTCGGGCAGACCGGCTGCGAAAGAGACAGGACTGTCAGGCGCTCGCCACACGACGCATGGCTCGGCCCATCGAGTGCGTCGCTCGAAACGACCCTTCGAGCGCAGGGCGACCGCGTCACCCGCCACGAGACGTTCGAGCACCGACGCAGTTGTAATTCCGGAAATCGACCCCAATTATCATGAAGCCTGTGGTGAATGATCTGACGGAACTGATCGCACGACCGTCGAGATCCACGCCCGGACAGCCCTGCTGAACACCAGATAGCGATTGGCTGTGACGCAGGGACGGCGTTCCTTCCACAGAGGTGGGCCCGGCGATGAACGGCACCGTGAAGTGGTTTGACCCCCAGAAGGGTTACGGCTTCATCATGATGGAAGGCGCCGAGATCGAGACATTCGTTCATAGAGATGCGATCGAGCGCGCCGGCCTCACAGAGTTGCGCGAAGGACAAATGGTGACGTTCGAGATCGTCACCGATCTCGAGACTGGGAGGACCTGGGCCGAGAGGCTGACCGCCCTCGACTGACTCGTGCCGCTTCGAGCCGGCCGCCGGGTCGACGTTCGGGCTCGCTCCGACTCGCGTATGATCCGAAATGCATGGATCCGAGATGCATCGACGCGACTTCGATATCGCATCGAAGGATTTGTGATCCGACTCGTGTCGTCGCGGGACGCGGCCTCCAGCCCTCGCGTCCCGGAGACCAGCGATACCGTCCCGCGGCCCCACCCCGAGCCGCGTTTCATGCTTTCCTCCTCGGGCCTCCTCGGAACCGGACATCCTTCCGCCTCCGACCGAGCGGCCGCTCACCCGCGCGTCGATCCCCGCCTGAAAGGCAGACATGATCACACGTCTCTCGCGCACGCTCGGAGCGGGCCGCGTCGGCTCGCCATGGAACGACGCGGCACCGGTGCGCGAGGAGCTATTCGGCGTCGAGCGCCTCGAGCAGCATGCCGAGAGCCTCGCCAAGGCCCAGACCGTCACCCCGAGACCGCCGCGGGTCCTGCCGCTGCGGACGCGCCTGGACACCAACGCCGCCGCTCTTCTCGCGGCCTATCGTGCGAGCGCGGCCGAGCTCGACGGCGGGCGCGGCATCGTTCCGGCGGCGGAGTGGCTGCTCGACAACTATCATCTCGTCGAGGATCAGATCCGGGAGATCCGCGAGGACCTGCCGGCCGGCTACTATCGCCAGCTCCCGAAGCTGTCGTCCGGCCCGTTCGCCGGGTACCCGCGCGTCTTCGGGCTGGCCTGGGCGTACACGGCTCACACCGACAGCCATTTCGATCCGGAGACGCTGCGCCGCTTCATCGTCGCCTATCAGCGGGTGCAGCCGCTGACCATCGGCGAACTGTGGGCCGTCGCGATCACGCTGCGGATCGTCCTGGTCGAGAACCTGCGGCGCCTCTCCGATCAGATCACCGCCGGCCGCGCCGCGCGGGCCGACGCCGACGCGCTGGCGGACCGCCTGCTCGCCCCGGGTGGCGCCCGCTCCGCCCTCGATCTCGACATCGCCGCCCGGTCGTCGGCGGCACTGTCCGAGATCTTCGCCGCGCAGCTCGCCAAGCGGCTGCGCGACCAGGATCCGCGCACCACCCCGACACTCGACTGGCTGGAGGAGCGGCTCGGACGCCAGGGGGGCTCGATCGGCGAAGCGGTCACGCACGCCCAGCAGCGGCAGGGCGCGTCGAATGTCTCGGTGCGCAACGTGATCACCAGCATGCGGCGGATCTCCGATGTCGACTGGTCCGAGCTGTTCGAGAGCGTCAGCCTCGTCGATGCGCGGCTGCGGGCGGCGAGCGACTTCGCCGCGATGGATTTCCCGACCCGCAACCTGTACCGGAGCGCGATCGAGCTTTTGGCGCGGGGATCGGCCTGCACCGAGCTCGAGGTCACCGATCACGCGCTCGCCGCCGTGCACCGCGGCGCGGCGGATCCGGCCGACGCCGTCGACGTCGAGCGGGCCGGCGATCCCGGCTATCATCTGATCGCCGACGGCCGTCGCGCGCTGGAGCACACCATCGGGTTCCGGCCGCCGCTGCGCCTCCGGATCAACCGGTTCAACGTGCGGCTCGGGATCGGCGGCTATGTCGGCGCCATCCTGCTCGTCACCATGGCCCTGCTGACCGGGGCGCTCTGGATGGTGGCGGCCGACGCGGCCCCGGGTGCCCCAGGTCCCCTCCTCCTCGCCGTCCTCGCGCTGGTCGCCGCGCTGCCGGCGAGCGCCGCCGCGGTCGCCCTCGTCGACCGGACCATCACCTGGAGTTTCGGCGCCGTCACGCTTCCCGGCCTCGGCCTGACCGACGGCGTGCCGCCGTCGCTCAAAACACTCGTGGTGATGCCGACGCTGCTGACCGGCGAGGCCGATCTCATGGAGCAGGTCGAGCGGATGGAGGTGCATCACCTCGCCACCGGCGGCGATCTCACCTACGCGCTCCTGTCGGACGGCACCGACGCCGACACCGAGGTCGCTGCCCGCGACGCCGCCCTGCTTGACGTGACGGCCGCCGCCGTCGCGTCCCTGAATCGCCGGCACGGCCCCGGTCCGAACGGCGACCGCTTCCTGCTACTGCATCGCCGTCGCGTCTACGATCCCGGCCAGGGCAAGTGGATGGGCCGGGAGCGCAAGCGCGGCAAGCTGCACGAGCTGAACCGGCTGCTGCGCGGCGCGACCGACACCACGTTCATGCCGGTCGGCGGACGGAAGCCCCACGTTCCCGCCGACGTGCGCTACGTGATCACGCTCGATGCCGACACGCGGCTGCCGCGCGATGCCGCGCTGCGGCTGATCGGCAAGATGGCGCACCCGCTCAACCGGCCGAAGTTCGGGGCCGCGGAGCAGCGCATCGTCGGCGGCTACGCCATCCTCCAGCCACGCGTCACCCCGTCGCTGCCGGTCAGGCGCGAGGGCTCGCTCTATCAGCGCATCGTGTCGGGGCCGGGCGGGATCGACCCTTACGCGGCCGCCGTCTCCGACGTCTATCAGGATCTGTTCGGCGAAGGGTCCTACACGGGCAAGGGCATCTACGACGTCGATGCGTTCGAGGCGGCCCTCGCGGGCCGCGTGCCGGACGACACGATGCTCAGCCACGACCTGTTCGAGGGCATCTTCGCGCGCGCCGGCCTCGCTTCCGACATCGAGGTGGTCGAGGACTTCCCCTCCCGCTACGACGTCGCCGCCAGGCGCCAGCATCGCTGGATTCGCGGCGACTGGCAGCTCCTCCCCTGGATCTTCGGCCGACGCACCGGAGCGCGCGCCGTGCCGACGGTCGGGCGGTGGAAGATGCTGGACAATCTCCGCCGCTCGCTGCTCGCGCCGTTCACGCTCGCCGCGTTCGGGGCCGCCTGGCTGCTGCCGCTCCCCGCCGCCGCGACCGCGACGGCGATGCTGCTGGCAGCCCTCGCCGTGCCGGCCTTTCTTCCCACCGCCTTCGCGGTGCTGCCGCGCCGCAGCGGCATCCGGGTCCGCAACCATCTCGGCACGCTCGCCGACGATCTGCGCCTCGCCGGCATGCAGACCGTCATGACGGTCGCGCTCGTCGCCGACCAGGCGTGGCGGGCGAGCGATGCGATCGTGCGGACGCTGGTCCGGCTGCTGATCACGCGCCGCCATCTGCTCGAATGGACGACGGCGGCACAGTCGACCGGCAGACCGCGCCTCGGCGTCCGCGGCTTCTATCACGACATGGCGGGCGGCACGGCGCTCGGGGCCGCGGTCGCGGCCGGTGCCGTCCTGCTCGCGCCTTCATCGTGGTCGCTGGCGCTACCGTTCGGGCTCCTGTGGCTCGGGGCGCCGGCGCTGGCGCAACGCGCCAGCCGATCGCCGCGGATCGCCGGGCGGGCCACTGCCTCCGATCAGGACGCGCGGGCGCTGCGCCTCGTGGCGCGGCGGACCTGGCGATTCTTCGAGACCTTCGTGACGCCGGAAGACGGCATGTTGCCGCCGGACAATTTCCAGGAGGATCCGCGGCCGGTCGTTGCCCACCGCACCTCGCCGACCAACATGGGCCTCTATCTGCTCTCCGCCGTCGCGGCACGCGACCTGGGCTGGGCCGGCACCACCGAGACGATCGAACGGTTGGAGGCGACGCTCGGCGCCATGCAGGCGCTGCCGCGCTTCCGGGGGCACTTCTACAACTGGTACGGCACGCGCGACGGTCAGGTGCTGGAGCCGGCCTATGTCTCGTCGGTCGACAGCGGCAATCTCGCCGGCTACCTGCTCACGCTCGCCAATGCCTGCGAGGAGTGGATCGACGCCGTCCGGTCGCCGGATGCGCGCAGCGGCATGCGCGATCACCTCCGTCTGGCACGCGAGACCGCCGCGCTGGTGCCCGCCACGGGCAGCGAGCCAGGCCGGCGCCTTCTCGCCGCGCTCGACGAGATCGACGCCCAGCTCGACGGCAGGCAGACGATCGAGACGGCGTCGCCGGCCGTGAAGCGGCTCGCCGAGAAGGCCGGCCGGATGGCCCACGCGCTGGTGCCGGCCGCCGCGAGCGACGACCCGCCGGATCTGGTGTTCTGGATCGAGGCGTTGGGCCGATCGGTGACCGCGCACGAAAGCGACTGGGACCACCACGCTAGTCACGACCTCGACGCGCGCTTGACGGTCCTCGCCGACTCCGCGCGAAGAATGGCGATGGCGATGGACTTCGCCTTCCTGGTCGATCCCGACCGCAAGCTCCTGTCGATCGGCTATTCGGTCGCCGACCGCCGGCTCGACGAGAGCTGCTACGACCTGCTCGCCTCGGAGGCGCGGCTCGCAAGCCTGTTCGCGATCGCCAAGGGCGATGTCCCGACCCGCCACTGGTTCCGTCTCGGCCGCACTGCGACACCGCTCGGCAACGGCTCGGCGCTCATCTCCTGGTCGGGCTCGATGTTCGAGTATCTTATGCCGGCGCTGGTGATGCGGGCGCCGGCCGGCAGCCTGCTCGAGCAGACAAGCCGCCTGGTGGTGGCACGCCAGCAGGCCTACGGGCGCTCGCTCGGCGTCCCGTGGGGCATCTCGGAATCGGCCTACAACGCCCGCGACGTCGAGTTCACCTACCAGTACTCCAATTTCGGCGTCCCCGGCCTCGGCCTGAAGCGCGGCCTGTCCGACGACGTGGTGATCGCGCCCTACGCGACCGGGCTCGCGACCATGGTGGATCCGCACGGCGCCTGCGACAACTATGCGCGGATCGCCGCGATGGGCGGGCGCGGCCGCTACGGCTTCTACGAGGCGCTCGACTTCACCCCGTCGCGTCTGCCCGAGGGCGACCGTGTCGCCGTCGTCCGCACCGTCATGGCCCACCACCAGGGCATGACCATCGTGGCGATCGCCAACACGCTCCAGGGCGGCCGGATGCGGGACCGGTTCCACCGCGAGCCGATGATCCAAGCGAGCGAGCTTCTGCTTCAGGAGCGGGTGCCGCGTGAGGTCGTCGTGGCACGGCCGCGCGCCGAGGAGCCGAGCGCCGCGACCCTGCAGAGCCGCACCACGGTGCCGATGGTGCGCCGCGTGTCGGCGACGACCGGCCAGGCCCCGATCACCCATCTCCTGTCCAACGGCCGCTACAGCGTGATGCTGACGGCTGCCGGCTCGGGCTACAGCCGCTGGCGCGACATCGCCGTCACCCGCTGGCGCGAGGACGCGACCCTGGACGACTGGGGTTCCTACATCGTCCTGCGCGATGTGCGCAGCGGGCGCGTCTGGTCGGCCGGTGCGCAGCCGATCGGCGCGGCCGGCAGTGGCGACGTCTTGTTCGGCGAGGATCACGCCGCGTTCGTCCGCCACGACGGCGCGCTGACGACCGCCATGGAGGTGCTGGTCTCGGGCGAGCACGACGGCGAGGTCCGCCGCGTCACGCTGACCAACGACGGACGCCAGGCGTGCGACATCGAGCTCACCTCCTATGCCGAGGTGGTGCTGACGACGCCGGCCGCGGACGCGGCGCACCCGGCCTTCACCAAGCTGTTCGTCGAGACCGAGCACGTCGCCGAATTCGGCGCGCTCGTGGCGACGCGCCGCCCACGCGCGCACGGAGAGTTGCAGGTGTTCGCCGCGCACTTCGCCGTGGTGGAGGGTGAGATCGCCGCCGATCCGCAATACGAGACGGACCGGGCCCGCTTCGTCGGCCGCGGCCGCTGCGTCGCCACGGCGGCCGGCTTCCTCGACGGCCGGCCGTTGTCCAACACGGTCGGCACCGTGCTCGACCCGGTGTTCGCGTTGCGACGACGCGTCGTGGTGCCGCCCGGGCGGACCGCGCGGGTGGCGTTCTGGACCGTCGTGGCATCGACCCGGGCCGAGCTGCTCGACCTCGTCGACACGCTGCACGACCGCAACGCCTACGATCGCGCCCGGATGCTCGCCTGGACGCAGGCGCAGGTCCAGCTTCGCCATCTCGGCATCGACGCCGAGGAGGCCGCGGACTTCCAGACCCTGGTCGCGCCGATCATCTATGCCGACCGTCGGTTCCGGGCCGCACCGGACGCGATCCTGCGCGGCGCAGGCCCGCAGAGCGCGCTATGGCCGCTGGCCATCTCGGGCGACCTGCCGATCGTCCTCCTGCGCATCGACGACGTCGAGGACATCGCCCAGGTCCGCCAGCTCCTGCGGGCGCACGAATACTGGCGCATCAAGCGGCTCGCCGTCGACCTGGTCATCGTCAACGAACACGCCTCGTCTTATCTGCAGGATTTGCAGGTCGCGATCGAGACCGCGGTGCGCAGCAGCCAGACCCGACCGCGGCTCGGCGACGCGCTCGCGCAGGGGTCGGTCTACACGCTGCGGGCCGACCTGATGAGCAGCGAGGCACGGGCACTCCTCCAGTCGGTCGCCCGCGTCGTGCTGGTGGCGCGGCGCGGGTCGATCGCCGCCCAGATCGCGCGCCTGCCGGTACCGCCGCGCCGGGCGCCGGCCGAGCCGAGGCGGGAGCCGTCGCTGCCGCCGCGGCACACGCAGCTGCGGGTCCCCACGACCCTGGAGCTGTTCAACGGCCTCGGCGGCTTCGACCGCGACGGCCGCGAGTACGTGATCGTGCTCGACGGCGGCCGGACGACGCCGGCGCCGTGGATCAACGTGATCGCCAATCCGGGCTTCGGCTTCCAGGTGGCGGCGGAGGGCACCGGCTTCACCTTCGCCGAGAACAGCCGCGAGAACCAGCTGACGCCGTGGTCGAACGATCCGGTGGCCGATCCGGCCGGCGAGGCGATCTTCATCCGCGACGAGGAGACCGGCGAGCTGTGGTGCCCGACGGCGCGGCCGATCGACGACGGCGGCATCTATCTGGCGCGCCACGGCTGGGGCTACAGCCGCTTCGAGCATCAGGCCGGCGGCATCGCGTCCGATCTCCTGCACTACGTGCCGCTCGTCGATCCGGTGAAGATCTCACGGCTGACGCTGCGCAACCTGTCGGGCCGGCCGCGCCGGCTCTCGGTCACCCGCTATGCCGAATGGGTGCTGGGCGCCTCGCGGTCGGCGTCGGGGCCGTTCGTCACCACCGAGCTCGACCGCGAGACCGGCGCCATCCTGGCCCGCAATCCGTGGAGCATCGCCTTCGCCGGCCGTGTCGCCTTCGCCGACATGGCCGGCCTTCAGACCGCCTGGACGGCGGACCGGACCGAGTTCATCGGCCGCGACGGCTCGCTCGCCGCGCCGGCGGCGCTCATCGGCCACAGACCGCTGTCGCGCACCACCGGCGCCGGCTTCGATCCCTGCGCCGCCCAGCAGCGCGTCGTCGATCTCGCGCCGGGCGGGACCGTCGAGATCCCGATGATCCTCGGCCAGTGCATGAGTGCCGAGGCGGCACGGGCGTTGATCGTCCGTTATCGGACCGCCGATCTAAACTCGGTGCTGGTCGAGGTGACGGCGCATTGGGACCGGGTGCTCGGCGCCGTCCGGGTGAAGACGCCCGACCGCGCCATGGACATCATGCTGAACGGCTGGCTGCTCTACCAGACCATCGCCTGCCGCATCCAGGCGCGCGCGGCCTTCTATCAGGCGAGCGGCGCCTATGGGTTTCGTGATCAGCTCCAGGACTGCATGGCCTTGACCTTCGCCGAGCCGGGCGCGATGCGCAGCCACCTCCTGCGGGTCGCGGCACGGCAGTTCGTCGAAGGCGACGTCCAGCATTGGTGGCTGCCGACCTCCGGCCTCGGCGTGCGCACCCGTATCTCCGACGACCGCGCCTGGCTCGCCTTCGCCACCGCAACCTATGTGGCGTGGTCGCACGACACCGGCGTGCTCGACGAGCCGGTGCCGTTCCTGGAGGGACCGGCGCTCGCGCCGGGCCAGCACGACGCGCTGTTCCAGCCGACGATCGGCGACGAGCCGGCCACGCTGTTCGAGCACTGCGCCCGCGCGCTCGACCAGAGCGTCGCGCTCACCGGGACGCACGGGCTGCCGCTAATCGGTAGCGGCGATTGGAACGACGGCATGAACCGGGTCGGCCACGAAGGCCGCGGCGAGAGCGTATGGCTCGGTTGGCTCCTGGTGCGCGCCGTCGCGCTGTTCGCGCCGCTGGCCAAGGACCGCGACGCCGACCGGGCACGGCGCTGGACCGCGCATGCGGCCACGGTGCGGGCGGCGATCGAGCAGGAGGCGTGGGATGGCGCGTGGTATCGCCGCGCCACCTGCGACGACGGCTCCTGGCTCGGCTCCGAGCAGAGCGACGAATGTCGGATCGATTCCATCGCGCAGTCCTGGGCGGTGCTGTCGGGGGCCGCCGACCCGGCCCGGGCCGCAACCGCGATGGCATCGCTCGACGAGCACCTCGTCCGCCGAAGCGACGGGCTCGCGCTGCTGTTTACCCCGCCCTTCGACCGGACCGTGCGCGATCCCGGCTACATCAAGGGCTACCCGCCCGGGCTGCGCGAGAACGGCGGGCAGTACAGCCATGCCGCCATGTGGGCGATCCTGGCCTTCGCCAAGTTGCGCGACGCCGACAAGGCCGTCGATCTGTTCGCCATGCTCAACCCGATCAATCACGCCCGCACGCCCGGCGCGGTCGCCCGCTACAAGGTCGAGCCCTATGTGGTGGCGGGCGACGTCTACTCGGTGGCGCCGCATGTCGGGCGCGGCGGCTGGAG
This sequence comes from Rhodoplanes serenus, assembly GCA_009720755.1. Classification (GTDB taxonomy): domain Bacteria; phylum Pseudomonadota; class Alphaproteobacteria; order Rhizobiales; family Xanthobacteraceae; genus Rhodoplanes; species Rhodoplanes serenus. Next base: position 27,365 of record WNKV01000029.1, on the reverse strand, counting down.
CTGGTACACGGGCGCGGCCGGCTGGATGTACCGGGCCGGCGTCGAGGGGATTCTCGGGCTGCGCCGGGAGGGCGGGGAACTCGTCGTCGATCCCTGCCTCCCGGCCGCCTGGCCGGGCTTCGAGGCACGGGTGACGGTCGGGTCGACCCGTTACGAGATCCGGGTCGAGGCGGCGCCGCCCGGTGCCCCGGCGCAGGCTTCGCTCGACGGCGTCGTCATGGAGCGACGGGGAAGGCCGGTTCGCGTCCCCTTGGACGGATATCCCCATGCGCTTCGAATCGCCGTCAAGACATCGATCGATAGACAGGGATCTCGGCAATGGTCCGGAGAAGGGAAAGGACTCGATCCGCTCGTGATCGAGTGACTGTCGAGATCCCGTGCAGACCAGGGGGGCATCCAAGGAGGCGCGGTGGACGTCCAGCCAAGTGCTGCCAGTCGCAATCATCGTGGCGATGATGGCATTCGCGCTCGTGATGATCGCCGCCATGGCCGTGACGCCGGTCCTCAACAACGCCGCCACGGTCCTCATCATGGCACCCGTCGCCGCCGGTATCGGACACAAGCTCGGGGCGTCGGCAGAACCGTTGCTGATGGCCGTGGCGATCGGCGCCGCATGCGATTTCATCACGCCTATTGGGCATCAGTGCAATACCCTGGTGTTCGGCCCCGGCGGATATCGATTCGGCGATTACGCCCGCCTCGGGCTGCCGCTTTCGCTCATCGTCCTCTGCGTCGGGTCGTTCCTCATACCCCTTGTCTGGCCGTTCTGATCAGACGGCCGACGACGGGCCGGCGACAGGCCGCCGCGGAGCTTCCGGCGGACGATCGATCATGTGGCGTTCACCAGCCGCGACGCGACCGAGGCGAGCAGAATGGCGTAGGCGCGGTCGACGATCGTGTCCAGCGACGGGGTCTTCGCGAACATCGCCCGGGCCTCGGCCAGCAGCTCGTCGCGATCGGGAACATGCGGCAGGTCGAGGCTCGCGAGCAGGTCGGCCGCGCGATGCTGCGCCGAGGCGAAGCTGGCCCGCAACGCCGCCAGATCGGGGCCGTGCAGCGCGGCCGCCGTCGCCGCGGCGATGCGCTCGACGTTGAAGCGCGCGGCGAGCTGCTCGGCCGCCCGATACACCACCTTGGTGCCGAGCCGCTGCTCGTTGCGGAGCACCTGGGCGGGCGGGGTCTTCAGGTCCCAGACGACCCCGAGCCGGGACAGGCCGAGCAAGATATAGTAGGTCGGGTCGATCTCCCACCAGCGGAACCCCTGGCGCGCGCTGCTCTGATAGGCGTGGTGGTTGTTGTGCCACCCCTCGCCCATGGTCATGATCGCAAGTACCCAGTTGTTGCGCGACTCGTCGCCGGTGACGAAGCGCTTCTTGCCGCGCACATGGGCGAGCGAGTTGATGCAGAAGGTGGCGTGATAGACCGCGACCGTGCTCCAGAAGAAGCCGATCACCAGCCCCGACCACCCGGCCACCAGGAAGCAGAGCACGGCCAGCAGCACGGCCGGCACCAGCTCGAAGCGGTGCAGCCACGTCAGCTCCGGGAAGCGGGCGAAGTCGGCGATCTTCGAGAGGTCGGTGTCGTCGTGCCGGCGGGCGAAGATCCAGCCGACATGACTGTACAGGAAGCCGCACCGCACCGGCGAGTGCACGTCCTGCTCGGTGTCGGAATGCAGGTGGTGATGCCGGTGCTTGGCGGCCCACCACAGGACGCTGCGCTGTGCCGAGCTCTGCGCCAGCACGGCGAGGGCGAGCTGGACCGGCCGGCTGCTCGAGAAGGCGCGGTGCGAGAAGTAGCGGTGATAGCCGGCGCCGATGCCGAACATCCGCAGCCAGTACAGGCCGACGCCCAGGATCACCGCCTCGACGGTGACGCCGGTCCAGATCGCGGCAAAGCACGCCAGATGGACGAGCAGGAACGGGACGGTGGCCGGATAGACGATGTCGTCGTGCTCGGCTCTGCGGTCGATTTGAATCGGCAACGGAGGTGCTCCAGGGGTGAGGGCGTGGTCGCGAACGCCGGGTCGCGCCGGGTCGCTCGGCCGGCCGAAGATCGGCCGGTCGAAGAGGAGACGCTCGTCACCGACCGACGAGCGTGGGCGGAGATGCACCGCAGACAGACCGATTCTCGTGTCGGCGATGTGGCCGAAAGGCCTACGCGCTCGACAGTGTTATCATGCCGCGGCCGGCCCGGCCGGTTCTGTTCCATACTGCTCACGCGCCACCGGTCGGTCGGTGGTCGTACGAGCCGCCGGTGCTGCGCGTCATCCGGCACCGGCTCGCGACGGCGAGACGACCGGCTCCTCCCTCACCACGACCTCCACGGTCATCGCGACGAGCGCATCGGCGGGGCCGCCGAACGTGCCCGCCACCGGAACTGCCTGGCGGATGTCGCGCGCCACTGCGACCGGGATCAGGTTCGCGCCGCCGATGTTGCGGTTGGTCGGGTCGAACGTCACCCAGCCGGCGCCGGGAAGGTAGATCTCCGCCCAGGCATGGGTGGTCGAGGCGCTCGCGCGCGGCGTCATCGCCGGCGCGCCGTCGCCGACCGGGTCGTGCAGATAGCCCGACACGGCGCGCCCGCCGAAGCCGAGCCGCCGCGCCGCCTCGATGAGCAGGGTCGCGAGGTCGCGGCACGATCCCGACCCACGGTCGAGGGTCTCGCCCGGCGGCCACGTTCCCTCCTCGTCGCGTGTCTCGTAGGCGATCGCGGACGACACGCCGGCCGCGAGGTCCTTCAGCAGACTCAGGGTGTCGGTCGGATCGCTGCGCACGAAGCCGCGCGCCCAGCGCCCCAGACGGCCGTCTGGGTCGTCGTGCTGCGGCACCGTGAAGGGACCGAGGTCCAGCCACTCCTCGTCGGCGTATCTGAACGGGTAGGACGTCGCCGAGGCCGCGATGGCAAAAACCGGCCAGGCGGCGACGTCGAGCCGCACGGTCGCGACGCTGTCGACGACGAGCCGGTCGGTCGCGGCCGCGAATGTCGCGGTCGCCACGGTGTTGCCGAGGACGTCCTGGGCCCAGCCGATCGACGCATCGGGGCTCACCTCGAGCGCGTGGTCGACGAGACGCAGCTCGTGGCTCTCGCGCGGCCGCATCATCAGCCGGTGTGGCCACAGCGTCACGGGCACACGATAATCGTAGGTCGTCCGGTGGCGGATGCAGAGATCGACCAAGCGTCACTCCCGTCGCCACCGCGCACCGCCGGCGTGGCGCTGCGTCGTCTTGGCAACGTCACCGGCGTGCGACCGGCCCGCCATCCTAACGACCCTTCATCAGCCCGGCCGCTTTGAGAGCCGAGGTGATCACGGCGTCGATGTCGACCCGCACGAACCGTCCGAATGGCGCCTCCGGGCCGCGGCCGTGGCTCTGGCGCTCGCGCCTCCAATCCTGTCGTCCCGTGCCCTCACGCCTCGTGTCCTCACGTCCGGACGTGTTTCGCGCGGCGTCGTCCGAGAACGACCAGCTTCGTCCGTCGGCAGAGTCCTCCTCGAGGACCTCGCCGTCGTAGACGTGCTCCACCACGGCACGCGACGGGCTCGCCCCGACCGACGCGCTCGCCGCGGCGGCCGACTGTGCGGCGACCGGCTGTGCGCCGGCCGGCTGGGCGGCACGGCGCACCGTCGCCGTGGTGGGCCCGAAGAACTTGGTGATGTGATAGGACGACGAGATGCCGATATCGAGCAGGTACGGACCGGCGATGCCGCATTCGTTGTCGGCCTCGCCGGTCGAGAGCGGCGTGCCGTGCGCCATGTCGGCGATGCCGTAGAACTCGATCGCTTCGTCACCGGCGGCATCGGTCCAGACCTTCCGGTCGTAGCCGTCGACCGTGGCGGCTCCCGACGGCATTTCGGACAGGCCGTGGACGTTCGTCCACTGCTTGAGAATCTCACGTGCGTTGGCCGGGATCACGGTGCGGTCCGCCGTGCCGTGCCAGACCGAGATGCGGGGCCAGCGCAGGCCGCGCGGCGCCGCGGCCCGCACCAGATCGCCCCACTCCTGCGCGCTGCGCGACGGGCATCGGGTCATCGAGTCTAGCGCTTGCTGCACCGTGCCGGCCGCGCCGTAAGGCAGGCCGGCGATGATCGCGCCGCCGGCGAACACCTCCGGGTAGCAGGCGAGCACCGCCGACGTCATGGCGCCGCCCGCCGACAGCCCGGTGACGTAGATGCGACTGCGATCGATGCCGTGGCGGATCACCATTGCCTCGATCATCTGCCGGATCGACAGGACCTGGCCGCAGTCCCGACGGGTCTGGGCCGGCGAGAACCAGTCGAAGCAGCGCCCCGGATTGTTCCTGCTGCGCTGCTCCGGCAGCAGCAGGCAGAAGCCGTAGCGATCGGCGAGCGTAACCCAGCCGGCCCCGGTGCTGTAATCGGCGGCGGTCTGTGTGCAGCCGTGCAGCACGACGACGAGCGGCGGATCGGCGGCCAGGCGTCGCGGAACATGCGAGAGCATGCGCAGATGCCCCGGATCGGAGCCGAAGTCGTGCTCCTCGGTCAGCTCTCTGTCTCCCGTAGATCCCGCACCGGGCGAGGGACGCCGGACGCGCCACATCCGCTCCTGCCACTCGTGCCGGCGTCGTTTGATTTCCGCCATCGTCTCTGGGAGCCTGGGCAAGGGAGCATCCTCTCGAAGAGCTGTCGTCTCGTGATGGGTCTGATCGTCAAACACTCACGAGAGATATCGTTGCTGCAGTGCGGCGTGGAAAGGTGGGCCGTGCCGTTCTCACAAGCACGGGGCGCGTGAAACGCGTCCCTTGTCATGCCGGCTCGCGGTTCCCATATAGAGGAGGTCGATAGACGGCCGGACGACTGGCCTTGCGCTGATGGATCAGCGTCACGCCCGCTCCTCTTTCCTGACAATGCGATTTCGACGCCCCGTGTGCGAGCGGGCGCTCCCCGTTTCAGCTCATGAAAGGCGGTCGCCATGACCAATGGAACCGTGAAGTGGTTCAATTCCCAAAAGGGCTTCGGCTTCATCGCCCCGGAGGGCGGCGGCACCGATGCCTTCGTGCACATCAGTGCATTGGAGAGCGCCGGCCTCTCCGACCTGCGGGAGGGGCAGAAGGTCGTGTACGACCTCGTCCCCGATGGCAAGACCGGCAAGATGACGGCCACCAAGCTCGAACTGCTGGGCTGATTGTCTCGGTGGCCGCGGTGGACATCACCGCGCCGCCGGCACAGACCGCATCGTTCCGATCGGCCGACCACGGATGTACTGGCGGCCCGGACGAAGGATGCGGCGACAGTCACCCTCGAGGAGGCGCGCGTCGCCTCGTCGCGGCCCCGTGCCTCTTGGAGGTGCGGGGCCGTTCTGTTTGAAGACGAGCCGAGCGGCCCGAAAAACCTCGAGGAGGACGGCATGTCTAAGGAGAAGCGGCGCGGCAATCGGGAACAGAAGAAGCCGAAGAAGAACAAGGCGCAGGGCGCGATCGCCACGAGCGCGCCGACGGGTGCGCCCAAGGGCAGCCCGACGGTCGTCTCGACGAGCGAGCTGTTCAGAAAGAGCAAGGCCTGAGCCGCTCGGCGGCCTGCCGTGGCACCGCCACCGCGCGATGCCATGGCTGCCGCTCGCATCATATCCGCCCTGGCCCTCGCTGAGTTACGTCCGGATCGATCCGGCCTCGCGGGCGTGGTCCACGGGACGTTTCGGCGTGGCATGTGTCGTGCTGGCCGATGGGGCGGCCGTCTTGGCGATCAGGATGTCGCCCGCTCGGATGGGCTCACACGTTTCCGTCGATGGCCGAGCGGCGCAGGCCGTGCCGGCGTTGCGCGCGGCGCGGCGGGCGCCACCATCTTGGGTGCGGGGGCAGGAGTCTTCGTGGCGGCCGCTCCGGCGTCGCGCGCCATCCGCAACGCCTTCAACCGCGCCATGTTGGTGAGCGCGCTCTGGTGAGCCGCGGCATAGTCCGACGCCGCCCGGCTGGCGAGCGCGACGTCCTCGATCTTCCTCTTGAAACGCTTCTCGGCATCTTCACGGACGCGAACGGCTCGTGTGTTCATTGATCGATCTCCAAGGGGTCCGGCAAAGTCCGGCCTGATGCTTCGGTGTTCCTGATCACGGGCGACAGCGCCCGGCCGGCAGAGCGCTCCACGAGCGCCGCCGTTCCGACGGCCCGTCCCCGGGGCGTGACGTCACTTCGATCGCCGCGCCGCGCTCTCGTGTCGTCACGGCTTCGCCTGCTGGCGCAAGGTTTCGATCAACATCGACGAGGCCTTGTGGAGGGAGTTGTCGGGGTGCGTGGCGCAATACTGATCGATCGCTGCCACGATTTCTTCGGTGCTCTTGCCGCGCGACACATCTATCGCCGGCGCTTCGCCGTATTGACTATAGGCGGTGAGAAATCCGAGAACGCAGGCGGTCCTCGGCTCGCCGGCAGGAGTCTGGTTGCGTCGGTCGTAGCTCCAGGTCCGGCAGGCGACGTTGCCGTGTCCGAGCACCAGCTCACCGGCGGCGGCGACCGGGGTAGCGACCGGCACCGGCAGCGCGAGAGCCACCAGAAGAGCGGCGAGGCCGATGCGCGGCCGCGCGACCAGACCGCTAACGGGTGCGGTGACCATCGCCGCGAGAACTTCGACCGCGCGTCTCAAATTCTGACCAAGTCGATCGTCTCGCTCGGCAGGAGCGGACCCGGCTCGCCGCGCTCGGTGAGCGTGCCCCACTCCTCGTTCCAGAGCCGGGCCGGATCGACGATCACAATCGACACGCCGAGATCGTCCGCGAACCGACGTCCGACCTCGAGGGCCCGCGCGACGGCGGCCGAGCCGGCGACCGGCCCGTGCAGCTCGAACGGCTGCCCGAAGATCATCTTCGTCGGACCGAGCATGCGGCAGCGCGTGATCCCCGCTTCGCTCCAGAACACGATCGTCACGCAATCGTCGTCCGGCTTCTCGACTCGCAGGAACGTCGTCATGGGATCCTTCCTGCCCCCCGAAGGGAGTTCAGCGTCGCGGTCTGAGGCAAAAGGCCAACGCCCCGCGAAGGAGAATGTTCCGGTGGTTAAGCGGCGCGAAAGAACGCATGTGACGAGGGACTTCGCGCCAGTCGACGTTTCAACTGCGACGCCGACGGATCGATGTTATCACGGCACCGTTCACACGGCGGCCTCATTTTACGGCCAGCCGTCTTTTTTCTGGGACAGCTGTCGCTCTCACGAGATCGTCGTTCTGCACGACCGGCGCATTCTTACGACGAGGCAGTGGCGAGACGGGGGCGCTCCCCTGCGCGGGCCGTTGCGACATCGGGAGACGACGAATTGTCTCGCTTATGGTGCCGGCGAGGTCCATAGTGGCCACAGACGCATCGTGAGCGATGACGAACGCGACCATCGCCGCCGTTCGATCGAGACTGCGACACGATCGACGGAGCCCTGCGACGAGGACGGCGATCGTGTCCGGGCGTTCGCAGAGGTTGCCTCGTGACATTCGACATCGGTGGATGCCGGCTCCCGGACGCCGCCTGCGGTTCTTCGCTTGACGGTCCTCGCAGACGTTTTTCGCGGAGGTGTCATCGCAAACGGTTGCCGTCGAGGCGAATGCGCAGCGCGCTCCTGTGGCACGCATCCGCGGCAAACATCCCCCGGAGATCCGAATGACCGACCAGCCCGTCGAGCTCGACAAGCATCGTGGAATGATCGCCCAACAGGCGACCGAGCTGCGGCGGCTGCGCACCGACGTCGAAGCGAACGCGAAGGCCTTGCGCGAACGGGAGCAGGCGTTGGAGTCCCACCTTCTCGCCTCGCCTGCCCAGAGCTGGGTGGAGGCGGCCGAGAAGGCGCACTATCTGCTCTCTCTGTTCGCCACCACACCGGCAGCGATGGACCCGCGCCGGCAACGCCTGATCGCCGATGTCTTGAAGGACTTCGCCGTCCTGTCAGACGGAGCCGTCGGATGACCGCCTCGCTGCGCTTCCCGAACCGCTCCCGCTACTACGACCCGACCGGCCGCGCCGTGGGCTTCTGGGCCTACGACCAGGCCATGGAAGCCGCGTTCTTCGTGGCGGAAGGAATTCTTCGACGGCTCCAGCCCGGCATGTCCACGGACGAGCCGAGCGTGCTGCAGGCGTTCGACGTCCATCGCGACCGCATCCAGGCCGCAGCCGTGAAGGCCTATGCGCGCGGCGGTAGCGGAGCGCATGCGCTCAGCGATGATGATTTCTGAACCGCAACGGATCGGTCCAGCCGATTCGTCATGCGGGTCGCGACCTCACCGGACCAGGACCCATGGAACCAGTGGCCACCCCCTCCGGCTCGGCGATAGTCGAGCGCCGCAGTCTTGTCGCGCTCGCGATCCTAGCGGCGGTTTTATTAGGTGGCTTCCTGTGTGTCTTCAACTTCACGGATTTCTTTTAATACCTCGGCGCGGAGACAGTACTGTACCGCATATAGTCATCGATCCGGTCTGCCGACAGTAGCCACTTCAAGATCCTAACAAGCGTGGAGGTATCGCACATCGAGCCGATAAGCGAGTCTCGATCGTGGTCGAAACCCGAGACTCACCACAACCGCGTCTCCTGCTCATACCCTGACACTGCAAGGTAATGGATAGCAATAGATCCTTTAAGGATAATAGTGGTGCTTCTGGTCCAGCGCGCCCCTGCTCTTCGCTCTACAGGCACTCGGGCGTGGTGCCACCGACATAGGTTGTCGCACGAGCAGCAGATCGTGCTGATCAAACGAGATGTTGTCTAACTCTCATTGCACCGATGTCTCTCGGCCGGTCTCGCCCGGACCAGCAACCCGAGCAGGCCGGCGATCGCGAGGACCAGCCACATTCTGTCGAGCGCCCCCAGCGCCTCGCCCACCGGCCGGCCATAGGGCAGGACTCCGACGCCGATGCCGAGCAGAAATCCGCGAGGAAGGGGCGCCCGATCCGCAGCCCGCACCGGCCGGGCCCGCGGCGGCGACGGGGCAGTGCGTCAACGGCCATCCGATGGACGCCGGGGACGAGATGTGCCTCGAATGCGGCGCCGACGCGGGTCCCGCAACCCCCAATCCGGGCGGGCTCGGAGAGGGCGGCCAAGCGCCTTACGCCCCCGACACCCCCTTGGCGCCATCGGCGATTGGCAGCTGGTGCGTCGCCGGCCCGATGTCGTCCCGGACCCGCCCTTCGAGTGCTTCGACGCTCGCGGGCCGGACGGGCGGATGGTCCAGGCGACATCTATCGGTCGGGCGCCGAGCCGGACCCGGCGGTTCACGACGTGCTCCGACGCATGCCGCTCGATCACATTCCGGAGCTGATCGAGACGGGCCGCCACGAGGGTCGCGCCTACGAGGTGACCGAACTCGTTCACGGCGGGACGCTGGCGGATGCGGGGTTCGACGGATCGGATGACCCGGAGCGGCTGCGGCGGATCATTGATGAGCTCGGCCGGGCCCTCGCGAGCTTCGCCGAGGTCGGGCTGCGGCACCGCGACCTCAATCCGACGACCGTGTGCGTTCGGAATGCCAAGCCGCTCGATCTCGTCGTCACGGGCTTCGGCTCCGCGCGGCTCGCGGACTTCGACCTAGAATCCGTCGCGACGCTGGAGCTGACGCGCTACTCGGCGCCCGAGGCGATCGTCGGCGCAGTGAGCGCGGCCTCCGACTGGTGGTCGCTCGGGATGATCGTCCTCGAGCAGGCGACGGCCGGCCGCTGCTTCGACGGCGTCGACGACCAGGCGTTCCGGCTTCACGTCGTCACCCGCGGCGTGCCGTTGCCCGAGGATCTCGATCCGAACATCCGGCAGCTGCTGCGGGGGCTTCTCGCGCGGGATCCTCTTCAGCGGTGGTCCGCGGGCGAGGTTCGCGCGTGGCTCGCCGGAGAACCCGTCGAGGCTCCGGCACTTCCGACCTCCGACACCGAGCCGGTCGGACCCGTGTTGACCCTGGCCGGGCGAAGCTTCGCGCGGCCGGATGCCTTCGCGTTGGCTGGGGCGGAAGCCGGCAACTGGGATGCGGCACGCGACCTCGTCCTGCGGGGCGCCGTGGCGACTTGGCTTCAGGACCGCAAGTCCGATCCGAAGCTCGTGTCCCTCGTTCGGCGGATCGGTTCGGCCGAGAAGCTGGCCGAGGCTTCAGGCTCGCCATAGCGTCGGCCAACACCCGGAGCGGCACCCCGGAGCCGTAGCGTCGACCCACGCCCTTGCCACCGCCCTTGAAGCTGTGCCCGGTGAGCGCGTCGTGGACTTCTTCCTCGATCCGGGCCGCCCGGCACATGTCCTTGAAGCTGTGTCGCAGCGAATGGAAGTCCTTGCGGCTGTCCTCGCCGCTGATCCCGAGGCGGACGCGGCGCCAACGGTTGAACCACTTCGACCATGCCGCTCCCCACCGGCCAGCCTTCTTGCCGCGGGCTCCAGGCCGGGGAACAGCCGTGTGGTGTCGTCCGTCGTCGCAGTTCGCCGGACCGCTACGAAGTCCAGGAACCCGACCGCGATCAGCACGGGATACAGCGGTACTGCCACATGTTGCGTTGGGGGCGCTCTGCGCTCGTTGGGCAGCGTTAGGGTACGCTGCATTGTGCGTCGCGGTAAGTTGCTGAATTTAAGAAAGATACAAGACGGGAATTTCGCTGGCGGAGGGAGTGGGATTCTGGAGTTTCATTTTCTTCTTGAATTTCAATTTCATGGCCGACCGCTAGGAGCGAAACCCACAAACGGCCCCGCAAATCGTCGGCTGAGACTTTGGATTCCGTGTCGTCCCGCGTCACTGCCGAGGCAGACTGCACAGACAACATCCGCTCAATGAGGCAGTTGATAGCAAGCCGATAGGGATGGTCGACTTCGCGAAGAACCCCTCGACGTTTCGGGTCAAACTCGTCGTCGTCGAAAGCCAAGAGTGTGGGAGACCGCCGCTTCGTCCTTCAATCGTATCAGGAATGCCGCGAGGTCCATGGCGCAGAACAGGGTCTTCCTGCCGAACTTGATCGGTGTGAGGTCGCCGCGCTTGACTGCCGCGTACAGAGAGGTTCGGCCGACACTGAGCAGCTCCAGGGTCTCGGCGACGCTGTAGGTTGCCTTCAGCAGACCGAACGCACGCGGATCGACGCGTGAGGCATCATCTCCGGCAAGGTGATCCCAGGCATCACTCGCAGCAATCGAATTAGGCTGGCGGTGCGATCGATGGCGTTCAGGCATAACGGGGCTGCGACCTGTTTTCTGGTCATGTTGGACTCGACGGGCGTCCTTTCCTCTGAACAGCGCGGTCGAGGCACGATATGCGCCTTGCCTCCTGAACGGAGTACGGTGACCAACCTGCCCCACACCCAGGCTCGGCGCGCAACACGACGCCGGACCCAGAGCAACACGGCTACTTGGCCTTTCGCGTCTTGATGAACGCCCGATCCGTCGCCATGAAGCGTGCGATCATCGGCGGAATCAGACGCGCAGGCTCGACCGCCTGCCCGGTGTTGCGGCCGAGCAGCTCGGCGTAGGCGACGAGATCGCGGTTGACCTGGGCGGGCAGATCGAGGGTGAGCTTGACGGGCTTGTCGTCGAGCAGCTCCGAGAGCTTCAACTTGTCCATGGTGGTCCTCTTCACGTGAGCGTGGTCCAACTCATCCCCGATACGGCGCGAGGACGAGGTCGCGGTTGACGATGACACGGACCGGGAATCCCGGCCGGATCGTCAGGGTCGGCTGGATGTTCAGGTTGCGGCGGACGATCTGCTGGCCGGTCTGGTTCAGGCTGGTGCTGCCGCCGCGCCGAAGCGCGCGGAAGAGCTCGCTCTCGGTGTCGCTCGCGCCGAGCTCGGAGCCGACGCCGAGCAGCGTCGAGAGGGCCGCCGCCATGAACAGACGGCCCCAATGGTGGTCGACCTCGTCCTCGAGCCCAGCGAAGCCTTGCGGGTCGGCGGCGGGCTGTCGCTCGAGCACGATCGAGCGGCCGTTCGGGAGGATGAGCCGGGTCCAGACCAGGAGGATGCGATCCTGTCCGAACGCGACCTGGCTGTCGTAGACGCCGATCAGCTTCGATCCCTGGGGCACGAGCAGGTATCGGCCGGTCGGGCTGTCATAGACATGCTCGGTCACCTGGGCCGTGACCTGGCCGGGCAGATCCGAACGAATGCCGGTGATCAGCGCGGCCGCGATCACGGCGCCGGCCTGGACGACGTAACGCGATGGCGGTGCGGCGAGGCGATCGGGGCTGACGGTCTTGCGGTCGACGGCGGCATTGAGGAAGGCGAGCTTGCGGTCCTGAAGGTTCTGGCCCCAGTCGGCGTCGAGCGGCTGCGTGTCGGAATGCGCCGCCGGCGCGGCGGCGGGGTCCGCCGGTTGGAGCACCGGTGCAGTCGGCGCAGCTACCCGCGCTGTCGTGGTCGCCGAAGCGAACAGCCGGCTGGTGCGCGCCGCCTCCTGCTCCTGGGCGGAGCGTTGCTGGGCCGGATCCGCCGCGTGCGACGGGTCGGGCGGGGTGACGCCGGCGCTCAGCATCGGCCGGCCGAGATCGCCCGGCAGCGGCGGCCCGAGCTGGGGCACGCCGGCAGGGACAGCCGACGCAGCCGGCTTGGGGACGGCCGCGTAATCGCGGGGCAAGGCGGCGATCGCGTCGGGCAGCGGCTTGTGCTCGGTGCTGTAGAGCTCGCCGCCGCCGGTCGGCTTGGGCTTGTCGCGGGACAGTCCCCAGATCAGCGCGCCGGACACGACGATCGACGCGCCGGCGAGAAGCCCGACCAGCACCTTGCGGGAGAGCCGCATGACGGGCGGGTGCTCGGGCCGGAGGCGGAGCCCGGCCTCGAGGTCGTTCGTGCCGGAGGAATGGTCGGCGCGCTCGCTCACCACCCGGCTCTCCCGTCGGTGCGCACGATACGGACGCGCCGTTCGGAGCCGCCGTCGCCGAGGCGCAGCTCGGCCGCCGCGAACAGGCGGTCGACGATCATGTGATTGCCGCGGACCCGATAGTTCACGAGCTCCGAGGTCTTGCCCTCCGGGCCGACGATGAACAGCGGCGGCATCTCGCCCTGGCCGATGCCGCGCGGGAACGCGATGTAGACCTTCTTGCCGTCGTCGAAGGCGCGCAGCGGCCGCCAGGGCGGCGCGTCGCCGTCGATCACGTAGCGGAACCGCAAGGCGTCGACCTCGAGCCCGGTCGCGACCGGAGCAGCTGTCTCGGCGACGGCGTTGCGTTGGTGCAGCGCGATCAGCCGGTCGTGCGGGTAGTCCCAAGAGACCGAGGCCATGTAGGTCTTCTCGGTCGAGCGCAGCTCGAGGTGATAGGTCCGGCGGTCGGTGTTGATGACCAGATTGGTGACGAGGTCGGGCCGGGTCGGCTTGACCAGAACGTGGATCCGCTTCGCCGCGCTGGTGCCGCTCTCGGCGTCACCGATGATCCAGCGCACCGTGTCGCCGGCCGCGATCGGGCCGGAGCCGACGAGCTGCTCGCCCTCCTGCAGGGCGATGTCGGTGACCTGCCCGGGGGCGGCATAGACCTGGTAGAGGGCGCCCTCCGAGAAGGGATAGACCTGAACGGCATTGATGTAGCCGGCCCGGCTCGGCTCGACCCGCGCCGCCGTGTTGGCACGGTCGACCCGCTGGCGGGGATCGCGCGGCTCCGGCGGCGACCTGCCGCCCGGAAGCGGCTTGAGCTGGCCCGGGAGCGGCAGCGGCTTGGGCAGCTCCACCACCTCCACGGGTCGCGGTGGCTCGGCGACCAGGGAGGCGGGCTCCGGCGGATCGTCATACGCGATCCCGGGCGGCTTGAAGGTCGCGCAGCCCGCGAGCAGGGATGCGGTGACGACGCAGAGGACGAGCGAACGAGGCCGCATCAGCCGAGCTCCTTGGACCAGGCGAGGGAATGGACGTAGATGCCGAGCGGGTTCTTGCGCAGGCGCTCGGCGTCGCGCGGCAGGTCGAGCACGATGGTGAGGATGGCGACCCATCGCTCGGTCACGGCGAGGCTGCCGTTCTCGTAGCGCCGCTCGATCCAGGCGACCCGGAAGCTGTCGGGCGAAGCGCGCACCACGCTCGCGATCTCGACCGTCACCTGGACCTTGCCGATCCTGGCGAAGGGATCGTGGACCCGGGCATGGTCGTTGAGGGCGAGCGCGCCCTTGTCGGTGACGAAGTCGTAGGCCGCGAGCCAGCTCTGGCGGACGATGACCGGATCGGCCGGGAGCGCCCGCACGTTCTCGATGAAGTGGGCGAGGTGCCAGGCGATCTGCGGGTCGCTGGGGCGATAGTCGCCAAGAGCCGGGGCGACGGCCTGGGCCCGACCCTGCCGGTCGACCTCGACGACCCAGGGGGTGACGGCGCCGCGGGCGTGCTGCCAGACGAGGCCGATCGCAAGGCCCCCGGCCAGCGCGAGAGTGCCGAACGCCATGAGCCGCCAGTTGCGAGCCTGCACCCGGGCGGAGCCGATCCGCTCGTCCCAGACCTGTCCGGCCTTCTGGTAGGGCGTCTCGGGCTCGGGCGTACGGCCGTAACGCACCGAGGGACGGCGGAAGGCGATCATCAGCGATCCTCCGACAAGGGAATCGAGCTGCCGCCACCGCCGTGATCACCGGAGCGGACGGCGTGTGCAGCGACCGAGGCGCCATGGGCGGCGGTCTGATGGCGGCGCAGGTTCTGCGCCCATGCAGGGGGACCGGCTGACGAGCCGCCTCCTGCGGACGCGGCCCCGCCGGAAGGCCGGACCATCGCACCGAAGCGATCGGCGACGGCAGCAACCCCGGCGCGGGCGACGCCCCCTGCCCCGGCGGCCGCCGCCTTCAGGCCGGTGGCGCCGGAGGCTGCGGCGCCCGTCCGGTAGGCCGAGACGGCCCCTCCGGCCGCACCGGCTCCGCCGCGCGCGGCACCGGCGAGCGCGCCGATACCGGAGCGCACACCGATCGCGCCGACGGCACCGATGCCGCCCGCCGCGAGCGCGGTGCCGACCGCGGCGCCGGCGCCGAGCTGCGGGCCGCCGCTGACGAGACCGTTGGCGATGCCGGGCCCGAAGATGCCGAGGCCGAGCAGCGCCAATGCGCCGAGGGCGAGCGCCATCGCGTCCTCGAAGGTCGGCTGGCCGCCGCCGAAGCCGCGGGGGAACTCGCCGAACAAGGTCGTGCCGATGCCGATCACGACGGCCAGCACCAGCACCTTGATGCCGGAGGAGACGACGTTGCCGAGCACGCGCTCGGCCAGGAACGCGGTCTTGGCGAAGAGGCCGAACGGGACGAGCACGAAGCCGGCGAGCGTCGTCAGCTTGAACTCGATCAGGGTCACGAACAGCTGGATCGCCAGGATGAAGAAGGCGACGAGCACGACGAACCAGGCGATCAGCAGCACGGCGATCTGGATGAAGTTCTCGAAGAACGACACGTAGCCGACGAGCTGTCCCGCAGCGGCGAGGATCGGCTTGCCGGCGTCGATGCCGACCTGGGCGATGCGGCCCGGCTGCAGGAACTGGTCGGCCGAGAGGCTCGACCCGGAGGCCTTCAGGCCGAGCCCGGCGAAGGACTCGAACACCAGCCCGGCAAGGCGGTTGAAGTTGCCGATGAGGAAGGCGAAGAACCCGACATAGAGGGTCTTCTGGACCAGGCGGGTGATGACGTCCTCGCCATTGCCGGACGCCCAGAACAGGCCGGCCAGCGTCACGTCGATGACGATCAGTGTGGAGGCGAGGAACGCGACCTCGCCGCCGAGCAGGCCGAAGCCGGAATCGATGTAGCGCGAGAACACCTCGGTGAAGCGGTCGATGATGCCGGTGTTCATGTCAGTCGACCGCCCCGTGGCTCGCGGGCCGCCGCGGCTCGGCGTTGGGCGCCAATGGCGATGGCTCGTCGCCCGGGGAGCCGGGAGACCGGACGCTCGTCTCCGGTCGAACGGACCCGGTCGGTACCTCCGTGCTCCGGCTCGATCCGAAGAAGCGGTCCTGGTTCTTGGCCCAGACCGCCCGACAGGCCGCATCGTCGGCTTCGGCCAGACGCAACCGCTTGCAGCGGGCGAGCTCGCGCGCCAGCGGATCGCCGGCCGGGCCGGCCGGCATCTCAGGCGCGCGGCCCGGCTCCTCGGCCATTCGGCCCGTGACGGCGACGGCCGTCACGACAGAGGCGCCGGCGAGCGCGACCACGACGACACGAACCAGGGTCTTGGCGGTCATTCCATCCTCCCCTACGGGCTGAACATGCGGACGGGCTGGGCCTGGTAGCCCTGGCCCGTGGTGAGGAAGCGGTCGAGCTGGGCGCGTGCCTGCTCCTGGCTGGCACTGCTGCGGGCGCCCGAGAGGCTGTCGGCCCGGGCCTGCGCCGCGAGGACCGCGGTCAGGTCTGCGAGCTGGCGGATCAGCAAGGCGATGAGCTGGTTGCCGGCCTGGGCCGCCTGCAGGGCGCCGACGGCGGCCTGGCTCGCGGCGACGAGCGTGTCGGTCTCGCCGCGGGTCGTGTCGAGCGACTGCACGGCGCCGGCCTGGACCCGCAGCGAATCCTGGAACGCGGCATGGGAGGTCTGCCAGCGCTCCTTGGCGTCGGAGGCGAGCTGCTGCGACGAGGCGGTGCCGGAATAGGCTTGCGGGTAGCTCCGCGTGAAGCTGCGGTCGATCTGGTCGAGGTCGAAGGAGATGCGCTGGACCTGATCGAGGAGCTGCCGCGTCCTCTGGAACGACTGCTGGATCGTCTGCTGTGACGAGTACGGCAGGCTCGCCAAGTTCCGGGCCTGGTTGAGCAGCATCCGGGCCTGGTTCTGCAGGCCGGTGATCTGATTGTTGATCTGCTCGAGCGAGCGGGCGGCCTGCAGCACGTTCTGGGCATAGTTCGAGGGATCATAGACGAGCATCTGGGCGGAGCCGGCCGTCGACACGACGGCGAGCACGCCCACCCCGGCCGAAACACGGATCGCGCTTCCGAAGAACGAACGGCGGGAGCACTGCCGGCTCATGGGCTGACCTCCGTGGCGGATGGCGTCGCGATGTCCTGGGATGTCTGCTCGGCCAGAAGATCGGCGGCCCAGGCGAGCCCCTTGCGCCGCAGCCAGGCGGCGGCGAAGCCGGCGCGGCCGTGCTCGCGGAGAGTCTCGGCGATGGCGGACTGATCGGACTTGGAGGACGCCGCGCAGAAGGCGAGCGCGACCTCGCCGAGGCCGAGCTCGAACAGCCGGTTGCCGCGGCGCGACTGGCAGTAGTAGTCGCGCTTCGGTGTCGCCCGGGCGAGGATCTCGATCTGGCGCTCGTTGAGGCCGAAGCGCCGGTAGATGGCGGCGATCTGCGGCTCGACGGCGCGATCGTTGGGCAGGAATAGCCGCGTCGGGCAGCTCTCGACGATGGCCGGCGCGATCGTGCTGGTCTCGATGTCGGCGAGCGACTGGGTCGCGAACACCACGCTGGCGTTCTTCTTGCGCAGCGTCTTGAGCCATTCCCGGACCTGGGACCCGAAGGTCGGGTCCTCGAGGACGAGCCAGCCCTCGTCGATGATCAGAAGGGTCGGCCGGCCGTCCAGGCGAGCCTCGAGCCGGTGGAACAGGTAGGTGAGGACGGCCGGGGCGGCATCGGTCTCGATCAGCCCCTCGGTCTCGTAGGCCTGGACGTCGGACGCGCCGATCCGCTCGGACTCGGCATCGAGGAGCCGCCCCCACGCTCCGCCGAGGCAATACGGCTTCAGCGCCTGCTTCAGCGCAGCGGACTGCAGCAGCACCGTGAGCCCGGTGAGGGTCCGCTCGTTCACGGGCGCCGAGGCGAGCGACGTGAGGGCCGACCAGACGTGCTCCTTGGCGTCGGGCGTGACCGTCACGCCCTCCCGGTCGAGGATCGCGGCGAGCCATTCGGCCGCCCAGGCGCGTTCGGCCGGATCGTCGATCGCGGCCAGGGGCGCCAGCGCGACCGGCTCGGTCGCGTCCTCGGAGAGCCCGCCGCCGAGATCGTGCCAGTCGCCGCCCATGGCGAGCGCGGCCGTGCGGATCGAGCCGCCGAAGTCGAAGGCGAACACCTGGGCGTCTGGGTAGCGGCGGAACTGCAGCGCCATGAGCGCGAGCAGCACGCTCTTGCCGGCGCCGGTCGGGCCGATCACCAGCGTGTGCCCGACATCGCCGACATGAAGCGACAGCCGGAACGGCGTCGCGCCCTCGGTCCGGGCGAACAGGAGCGGCGGTCCGTCGAGGTGCTGGTTCCGCTCCGGTCCGGCCCAGACCGCCGACAGCGGGATCATGTGGGCGAGGTTCTGGGTCGAGATCGGCGGCTGGCGCACATTGGCGTAGACGTGCCCGGGGAGGCTGCCGAGCCAGGCCTCGACGGCGTTCAGGCCCTCCAGCATGCAGGTGAAGCCGCGGCCTTCGATCACCTTGGCGGCGAGCCGCAGCTTCTCGTCGGCACTGCTCGGGTCATCATCCCAAACGACGACGGACGCGGTCACGTAGGCTTCGCCGGCGAGGTCGGCGCCGAGCTCCTGGAGAGCGGCGTCGGCATCGAGGGCCTTGTTGTGAGCGTCGTTGTCGAGGAGCGTCGACGTCTCGTTGGTCATCGCCTCCTTCAGGATCGCGGCGACGGATTTGCGCTTGGCGAACCAGTGGCGGCGGATGCGGCCGAGCACCTTGGCGGCATCGGTCTTGTCGAGGCAGATCGCCCGGGTCGACCAGCGGTACGGGAAGGCGAGCCGGTTCAGCTCGTCGAGGATTCCGGGCCACGTCGCCGACGGGAAGCCCGCCACCGTGAGGACCCGCAGATGCGCGCTGCCGAGCCGCGGGGCGAGGCCACCCGTGAACGGCTCGTCGACCAGGATCGCATCGAGATACATCGGCACCTCGGGGACCCGCACCCGGTGCCGCCGCGTCGAGACGCAGGCATGCAGCCAGGTCAGCGTCTCGCCGTCCGACAGCCAGGCGGCCTCCGGCACGAATCCATCGATCAGGGCGAGCACCCGATCGGTGCGGTCGATGAAGGTCGTGAGCACCTCGTTCCCAGACGCACTTCCGTCAGGGGTGCGGCCCTCGTACAGCCAGGCCTCGGCGCGCGCGGCCTCCTCGGCCGGCGGCAGGAACAGAAGCGTGAGATGGTAGGCGCTCTCGAAGTGGCGGCCTTCCTCCTCGAACTGGGCGCGGCGCTCGGCGTCGACCAGCGCCGAGGCCGGGTCCGGAAAGCTGCTGGCCGGATAGTCCTGCGCCGCGATGCGGCTCGCCTCGACAAACACGGCCCATCCGGAGCCGAGCCGACGCAACGCGTTGTCGAGCCGGCCGGCGACGCCGACCAGCTCGGCCGGGGTCGCCGACTCGAGGTCCGGGCCCCGGAACCGCGCCGTGCGCTGGAGCGAGCCGTCCTTGTTCAGGACGACGCCGGGTGCGACCAGGGCCGCCCAAGGCAGGAAGTCGGCGAGACGCTGCGGCTTGTTGCGGTATTCGGCCAGATTGAACATCGAACAGCTCAGACACCGAGGTGGGTGGGGTAGCGCAGATGCCGACGCACGACGTCGACGAACAGCGGATCGCGCCTCGCCGCCCAGGCTGCCGCGCCGTGCCCGGCGAGCCCAAGCATCAGGCCGAGGATCCACAGGCGCAGGCCGAGACCGATCGCGGCCGCGAGCGTCCCGTTGAGGATGGCGATGGCGCGCGGCGCCCCGGCGAGCAGAATCGGCTCGGTCAGGGCGCGATGCACCGGTGCCTCGAAGCCGGGGACCAGGTCGGCGCCGGTCGTCACAGCAGCGCTCCGCCGCCGAACGAGAAGAAGGACAGGAAGAACGAGCTCGCCGCGAAGGCGATCGACAGGCCGAACACGATCTGCACCAGCCGGCGAACGCCGCCCGACGTGTCGCCGAAGGCGAGCGTCAGGCCGGTCATGATGATGATGATCACGGCCATGATCTTGGCGACCGGCCCTTCGATCGACTGCAGGACCTGCTGGAGCGGCTGCTCCCACGGCATGTTCGAGCCGGCCGCATGGGCCGGAGCCGCCATCAGCGCGAGCACGGCGGCCGAGGTCGTCGTGAGAACGAAGCTGCGGATGGGATTCGCCGTGGTCGAGATGGTCATGCAGACTCTCCTGTCGTGAGCGTGGTGGCGGGTGAGAGGACGTAGTCGCCGGCCGGGCCGATGCCGGTCACCGCGGCGAGCTCGATCAGGCGGCGTTCGCTGCCGCGGCCGGCCAAAACGGCGATCACGTCGATGGTCTCGGCGATCAGGGCGCGCGGGACGGTGACGACCGCCTCCTGCACGAGCTGCTCGAGGCGCCGGAGCGCCCCGAGCGCCGTGCCGGCATGGATGGTGCCGATCCCGCCCGGGTGACCGGTCCCCCAGGCCTTCAGGAGGTCGAGCGCCTCGGAGCCTCGCACCTCGCCGATCGGGATGCGGTCGGGGCGAAGCCGCAGCGACGAGCGAACGAGATCGGCGAGCGACGCGACGCCGTCCTTGGTCCGCAGCGCGACCAGGTTCTGGGCCCTGCACTGCAGCTCGCGCGTGTCTTCGATCAGCACGACCCTGTCGGTCGTGCTCGCGACCTCGGCCAAGAGCGCGTTGACGAGCGTCGTCTTGCCGGTCGAGGTGCCGCCGGCGACCAGCACGTTGCGGCGTAGCGCGACGGCGTCACGGAGCATTCCCGCCTGCTCGGCCGTCATGATTCCGGCCGCGGCGTAATCGTCGAGCGTGAAGACCGCGACGGCCGGCTTGCGGATCGCGAATGCGGGGGCCGCGACCAGCGGCGGGATCAGGCCCTCGAACCTCTCGCCGGTCTCCGGCAGCTCCGCCGAGACCCGCGGCGAGGTCGCATGGACCTCGGCGCCGACGTGATGCGCCACGAGACGGACGATCCGTTCACCATCGGCGGCAGACAGATGCTCGCCGGTGTCCGTCAGCCCCTCGGCGAGCCGATCGACCCACAGCCGGCCGTCGGGATTGAGCATGACCTCGACGACGTTCGGGTCGACGAGCCAACCGGCAATCGCTGATCCCAGCGCGGTCCGCAGCATCCGCGCCTGCCGCGCTGAAGCTTCGGTTCTGCTCTCCTGCCGCCCCACCCTTTCGCCCCCCGGTCAGACTCGCCGACAAGGGCGAGCACCGGGTTCAATTAAGAAAGGCCACTCACTGCGAGGCGCAACAAGCAAGTCATAGGCGTAGTGGCATGGAGTGGGATGACAGGTGATCGGCGAGCCGACAGGCTGATAGTTCCGAAGTCCCGTTCGGATTACACACTACAATTGATAGCACCGAGCAATCCAGAGGTCGGCGAATCGGCTTTCACACTCTCGCCGATTTGCTCGCGCTTGGCGCTATCGAGGTGACCGTTAGGTGCGGCTGCAGGAGCGGCTGATGCATCTGTTCGGCCTCTATAGCTGCTTACTCGGGCGCGATCGCTCCCCCCGGGCGGCTCACGGCACGACGCCGACCGCACCCTTGCGGGCGTCTGCAAGCAACGTCTCGATGCGCGGCAGAATCTCGCCGGCGAGCGCCGCGAGCCACGGCTCCGCCGCACGCTGCCCCCGGCGCCAAATGGTGATCTCCTGCTCCAGCGCTTGCTGCTCCAGCTCGACGAAGCGCCGCCCGAGCGCAAGGAAGTCGAGCGGGGCAAGGTTGTCTAACGCCACCTGGTGCTCGAACTCGAGCACCGGCACGACCGCGACGCCGTTCTCGCGGGCGACCGTCTCCAGCCGTGGCACCTGCTCGCGGCGGAACGCTACGATCGTCTCCGCAAGGCGGCGGAGCTCCGGACGCACGTCCTTGGCCAGGACGATCTCGCAAACCCGGGCCTGCATGCGGGCCGAGCTCAGGGCGAGCCGCAACACGGCCGCGGCACCCGCATTCGGATCGGCGGGCGCGGGCACTTGCGCCACAGCGAAGTGCGGCACCAATACTCCGAAGGCCACACTCGCCAGGACCGCGCTGACGAAAACGCGACGCATGATCATTGCCATCCCGGGACGCCCTGCATGTTGGGTAGGCGATGGGCGATGCCCTTGTGACAATCGATGCAGGTTTTCTGGCCGGTGAACAGGAAGGCTTGGTGCGCGTCGGCGGCGCGCGGATTCTGCTTGGCGAGATCCATCGAGACGGCGCTGTGGCAGTTTCGGCATTCCAGCGAATCGTTCGCCTTCATGCGTTCCCACTCGTGCTCGGCGAGCGTGCGCCGTAGGCCGAGGAATTTTTCGCGGGTATCGATCGAGCCGAACAGATGGCCCCACACCTCCTTGGAAGCCTGCATCTTGCGGGCGATCTTGTCGGTCCAGTTGTGCGGCACGTGGCAGTCCGGGCAGGTCGCCCGCACGCCGGAGCGGTTGGTGAAGTGGATCGTCCCTTTCAGCTCCTCGAACACGTTGCTCTGCATCTCGTGGCAGCTGGTGCAGAATTTTTCGGTGTTCAGCACCTCGAGGGCGGTGTTGAAGCCGCCCCAGAACACCACGCCCGCGAGAAAGCCGCCGAGCGTGAGGAAGGCGAGGCTCAGCGTGCGGGCCGGCGTGAACGCCTGGCGCACCCAGGAGCCGACCCGCGTCGCCCCGGCGCGTGCGAGAATGTCGGTCATCAGCGGCTCCGCCGCTCGGGCTCGGAGATGTCGTCGAGATCCGTGAAGCTGTTGTCGACCAGCGGCTGCGCCGTGGTCTGCGGCACGTGGCAGCCAAGGCAGGCATAGCGGCGTGGCGCGATGCCGCCGAGGAAGTTGCCGTCGCGGTCCTGGTAGTGCGTCACGCTCACCATGGGCGCCTGGCTCTGCTCGGTGAAGCGACGCGAGTGGCACGACAGGCACTTGTTGGCGTTGAGAACCAGCGCGTAGCCCTCGATGGCGTGCGGGATCAGCGGCGGCTGGTCCGGGTAGTTGCGCCGCCGCCGCACGTCGTCCGTGATGGCGCGTTGCATCGGTGGCGCCGGCGTCTCGCGGGTGAACGGCTCCGGCCCGCGCAGGCGCGGGGCGTCGCGCCCCGGCCCGCCGATGCCGCCCTGCTGCTGCGCCACCAGGCTGCCCGTGAAGGCGAGGCCGAAGGCCAGCGCGACGACGAGGACGAGCGCGCGCCTCAACGCACGATTCCCTGTCCGGGCCCGCCGGCCGGCAGGTTCTCGGCGACGGCGGCGGCCACCACCTTGACGGCGCATTTCTTGAAGTCGGTCTGCTTGGAGATCGGATCGGTGGCGTCCAGCGTGACCTTGTTGACGAGCTGGCTGGCGTCGAAGAACGGCACGAACACGACGCCGACCGGCATGCGGTTGCGACCGTGCGTCTCGACCCGCGTGCGGATCTCGCCGCGGCGCGAGACGACGCGCACCTCCTGGCCGCGTCGCAGGTTGCGCTTCGCCGCATCGTCCGGATGCATGAACAGGATGGCGCCCGGGAAGGCCTTGTAGAGCTCGGGCACGCGCAGCGTCATCGAGCCCGAGTGCCAGTGCTCCAGCACGCGGCCGGTGACCAGCCAGAGATCGTAGTCCTGGTCGGGCGATTCCGCCGGCGGCTCGTAGGGCGCGCCGATGATGTTGGCGCGCTTGTCGGGGTTGCCGTAGAACTGCCAGCCGCTGCCCTTCTCGACATAGGGGTCCTGGCCCTCGCGATAACGCCAGCGCGTCTCCTTGCCGTCGACCACGGGCCAGCGCAGGCCGCGCACCTGATGATAGGTTTCGAACGGCGCGTAGTCGTGCCCGTGCCCGCGCCCGAAGGCGGCGAGTTCCTCCCACATGCCCTTCTGCACGTAGAAGCCGAACGCCTCGCTCTCGTGATTCTTGTAGCCGGCCTCGATGTCGGAGACCGGGAAGCGGTCGACCTGGCCGTTGCGGTAGAGCACGTCGAACAGCGTCTTGCCGCGCAGCGCCGGCGCCTTGGCCAGAAGCTCCTCGGGCCACACCTCGTCGGTAGTGAAGCGCTTGGAGAACTCCATCAGCTGCCACAGGTCGGAGCGCGACTGGCCGGGCGCGTCGACGAGCTGGTGCCAGAAGTGGTTGCGCCGCTCGGCATTGCCGTAGGCGCCCTCCTTCTCGACCCACATGGCGGCCGGCAGGATCAGGTCGGCGGCGAGCGCCGTCACGGTCGGATAGGCGTCCGAGACGACGACGAAGTTGTCCGGGTTGCGATAGCCCGGGAACGTCTCGTTGTTGGTGTTGGGGGCGGTCTGAAGGTTGTTGTTGACCTGGATCCAGTAGGCGTTGAGCTTGCCGTCGCGCAGCATGCGGTCCTGCAGCACGGCGTGATAGCCGGGCTGCGCCGGGATGGTGCCCTCGGGCAGCTTCCAGATCCGCTCGGCAGTCTTGCGGTGCTCCGGATTGGTCACCTGCATGTCGGCCGGCAGGCGATGCGCGAAGGTGCCGACCTCGCGCGCCGTGCCGCAGGCCGAGGGCTGGCCGGTCAGCGAGAACGGGCCGGAGCCGGGCTCGGAGATCTTTCCCGTCAGCAGATGCAGGTTGGTGACGAGGTGGTTGCACCACACGCCGCGGACGTGCTGGTTGAACCCCATGGTCCAGAACGACACGAGCTTGATCTTCGGGTCGGCGTAGAGCTTCGCGAGCGCCTCCAGCTTTTCACGCGAGACACCGGTGAGGGCGGAGACCTTGTCGGCCGTGTACTCCGAGACCTGCTTCGCATACGCCTCGAAGGTCGAGGGATTGGAGACCTGGGCGTCGTTGGCGTGCTGGGCGCGCTGCTCCAGCACATGATCCGGCCGCAGCCCGTAACCGATATCGGTGTTGGCGAGCCGGAAGTTGACGTGCTTGTCGGTGAAAGCGCGATTCACCGCGCCGGTCGTGATCAGATAGTTGGCGATGTAGTTCAGGATGGCGAGATCGGTGCTCGGCTTGAACACGATCGCGACGTCCGAGAGGTCGGTGGTGCGGTGCTCGTAGGTCGACAGCGTGTGGATGCGCACGTGCTCGGCCGAGAGCCGCCGGTCGGTCACCCGGGTCCACAGGATCGGGTGCATCTCGGCCATGTTGGAGCCCCACAGCACGAAGGCGTCGGCGAGCTCGATGTCGTCGTAGCAGCCCATCGGCTCGTCCGCCCCGAAGGTGCGCACGAAGGCGACGGCGGCCGAGGCCATGCAGTGGCGCGCATTGGGGTCGAGATTGTTGGAGCGGAAGCCGCCGCGCATCAGCTTGGTCGCGGCGTAGCCCTCCCACATGGTCCACTGGCCGGAGCCGAACATGCCGACCGCGGTCGGGCCCTTCTCCTTGAGCACACGCTTCCACTGCGCCGCCATCTCGTCGAAGGCGCGCTCCCAGGAGACCGGCTGGAACTCGCCGTCCTTGGCGAAGCGGCCGTTGCGCATGCGCAGCAGCGGCACGGTCAGCCGGTCGGTGCCGTACATGATCTTGGAGAGGAAATAGCCTTTCACGCAGTTGAGGCCGCGGTTGACCTCGGCCTGCATGTCGCCGTGGGTGGCGACGATCTTGCCATCCTTCACGCCCACCATCACGCCGCAGCCGGTACCGCAGAAGCGGCACGGCGCCTTGGACCACTTGATGCGGATTGCGTCGCCGGTCGGCATGTTCTGGGCGACGGCCGTGGCGGGCAGACCGGCGGCGGCCATCGCCGCGCCGGCGGCTTGCTGTTTCAGGAAGGCGCGGCGGGAGACATCCATCCGATCAATCCTTGTGGCTGGCGATTGCGAGCTCGTCAGGTGGCGAGAGGGACATCCGTCTCGACGTGATGGAAGACGAGCGCGGCTGAGAGCACGCCGGGCAGCGCCGACAGCACGGCAAGGCGTTCGACGATGTCGGACTCGGAGCGGGTCTCGAGGGTAAGGACGACCTTGCCGCCGGTCTCAGCATGGACCTCGATGCCCGGCATGGCGGCGAGCGCGGCACCGAACCCGGCGCGATGCTCCGGTCGCACGTGCACGACGAGGCTGGAGATGTGCTCCTCGGTCGCGAATTTCGAGGGACCGCCGGTGAGTAGATCGCGTCTGGACGGACCCGGACTCATCACACTGGCCCCGGCGGCCCAGTGAACGAATAGTACATCCAAACCAAAAAGCCCCACCCTGCCACCACACCGACCGCGATGAACGGCCAGATCAGGACGGCCAGAACGATGAACAAAATCCGTTCGCTCCGCCGCAATGCGGCCAAGTCCACGATACCTCGCATATCCGACCTGCCGGCAAGTGGCTGACAGAATGCAGAACGGCGCTAGGCAACCTTGGTTCGAAGCTCGTCCCGGCCGCGCTGGCCCAGCCACTTGTGAAGGTTCTGCTGTCGAGCGACCACTTCTCGGTGGACGGCGCCCTGGTCGAGGCCTCGGCCTCGATGAAGAGCTTCAGGTTCAAGGACGGCTCCGCCGAGGCGCCCGTGGTGGTGACCGCAGTCAATGCGATGATGGGAAGCTCGGCAAGCCTTCCACCGCGCTCTCGGGCATGCGCAAGGAAAAGGGGCAGTATGCAGGTGTCTGCCCACCACTTGGTAATTTTATGCTGTTATTCGTCGAGGCTCGTTACAGGACGGAGCCGGGACATGTTGATCGGGTGGAAGGACCATTATGCCATTGATGACGGCGTCATCGACGACGACCACCGGTTTCTCATCGCAGCGTTGAGCATGATCATAGATCAGATTCGCAAGAAGATTCCTGTGTGTGCGCTATTGAGAAATATTTCCCATGTCCGAGGGGTTGCCGAACTGCACTTCAAGCGCGAGGAAAAACTGCAGAAGCAATCCAATTATCCCTGTCATCGGAAGCACTGCGAAGAACACAGGGAAATCATCAGGAAGCTTGATGAGATTGTGAATCAGCTTGCGGACCTTCCGGGAGATCGCGAGTATTCTGACCCTGATGAAGTCAAGTCATTTCTCTATCGCTGGATATTGGCCCACATCACCGAATCAGACCAGAGAATGAAGCCGTATCTGGCGGAAATCCAAACAGAGGCCGAACTGCCCCTTCGCTTGATGGCTCAACGCTGAGACGAAGGCGGACACAATAAATCAGTCACCGACATGCCTTCCCGCTGCGGTCGGTGGTGTCGGAAGGGAAATTAAGATCTCCTTCTATCAGGCCGTTGAAAATCACTCCGGCCTTGCCTTGAAGGTGGAATCGTCGCCGTTGTCGTAGGCGAACTCGCCTTGGAAGGAGCCGTCGGGCTGGAGTTCGACGAAGCCGTCGCCACGGACCTCGTCGCCCTCGTCGGATCCTTGCCAGTCGGAGTCGGCGGCATCGGTCGCGATGGTGCAATCGAGCGCCGCCGTGAAAGCGTTGAAGACGATCGCGCCACCGCCTCGGCCATCGAGCGCGCTGTAGGCCGGCGCGGCGCAGTCGAGCGCGAAGCCGGGCATCTTGACGATGCGCCACTTGCCCTTCAGGCCCTCCGTGTTCGACTCGGTCATGCCGGCACCAGGAGCTTGGGGAGGCGCACGAGGTCGTAGACCGCGGCGGCCAGCGTGAAGGCGAAGCCGACGCGGGGGACGCCTCTGAACCGGGTGTTGTCCTGCCCGGCCGCCGCCTTCATCCAGCCGAACGCATCAAGATGAGGTGGGAGCGTCAATCAGGATGAGAGGTCGCCGGGCTCGTTGCGGAGGGAGGGCGTAGCCCGACCGG
>WNKV01000028.1 GCA_009720755.1 Rhodoplanes serenus | reverse complement strand
GCCGCCCGCCGTTCCCGGCCGCCCGGTCGCTCCGCCGCCTGCTGCCGAGGGCCAGCGTCCCGGCGCACCGCTGCCGCCGCCCGCCGCCCAGGGCCAGCAGCCGCCCGGCGTGCCCGGTCGCCCGGTCGCTCCGCCCCCGGCCGCCGAAGGCCAGCGCCCCGGCGCACCGCTGCCGCCGCCCGCCGCTCAGGGCCAGCCCATGGCACCACCTCCGGGCCAGGCGGTGGCCCCCGTCGTCGTGCCGTCGACGCAAGGGCAGCCGCTGACACCCGCCGGCGTGCCGGCGCCGACGGCCCAGCAGGCACGCCCGATCCCGGTGGCCCCGAGCGGCGCCGCAGCGGGCTTCGTGCCGCAGTCGGCGCAAGGCCAGCCGCTGCGCCGCATGGACGACCTGCGTGGCGAGCGCCGCGAGATCGTCGAGGGCGGCCGCACCATCATCCGCGAGCCCGACCGCACCATCATCCGCGAGGGCGACCGGACGATCATCCGCCACAACGAGATCGACCGCTTCCGCTATGGCGCCCGCGACGTCCGCGTCGAGCGGCGCGGCGGCGAGCACGTCACCGTGATCGAGCGGCCGAGTGGCGACCGCGTCGTCACCGTGGTGGACGACAACGGCTACCTGCTGCGCCGGACGCGCGTGATGCCGGACGGCCGTGAATACGTGCTGATCGACAACCGGCCGCGCCACGGCTGGGGCGGCGGCGCCGGCTACCCGCCTGGACCTCCCGGCCCCGGCCCGCGCGGTCCCGGCTTCGGCACCGGGCTCGCGGTCGGCGCCGCGGTCGGCTTCGGCCTCGGCGCCGTGATGGTGGACGTCCCGCCGCCGGTGGTGCGCATCCCGCGCGAACGCTACATCGTCGAGACCGAGCGGGCCGATCCGGCGCTGCTCTACGAGACGCTGACGGCACCGCCGGTCGACACCATCGAGCGCGCCTACACGCTCGACGAGATCCGCTACAACGCACCGATCCGCGACCGCATGCGCCGCATCGATCTCGACACGGTGACGTTCGAGTCCGGCTCGTGGGAGCTCGGCCCGGCGCAGATCCAGCTCCTCGCCGGCATCGCCGACGGCCTCAACCGCGCCATCCAACAGAACCCGCAGGAGGTGTACCTGATCGAGGGTCACACCGACGCGGTCGGCGCCGACGTCGACAACCTGTCGCTGTCGGATCGCCGCGCCGAATCGGTGGCGCTCGTCCTCACCCAGCAGTTCGGGGTGCCGGCCGAGAACCTGACCACCCAGGGCTACGGCGAGCAGTACCTCAAGGTGCAGACCGACGGACCGCTGCGGGAGAACCGCCGCGTCACCGTCCGCCGCATCACGCCGCTGCTCACCGGCCAGGCCCAGCCGCAGCCGCAGTGACGGCCGCGATGCGCTGACATCGGCGGTGCGACGGTCCTTCGCCGACCCGACGGGACCTGCACCGCCTCCTCGCAAGTGAGGCTCACGGGATCGCACGACGTGCGATCCCGTTCTTGTGAAGACGGCCGCGGGGCGGTCGGCCGTTAAGGTACGGACGACACCATCACGCTCTCGTCGGAGGCTTTCATGCGGCTGCCGGTCCGGCTCGCGCTGACGCTCGTCCTCGTCCCAGCCCTGTCGCTCGCCCTCCTGCCCGCCCGGGCGGATGCCGAGGAGCGGCCCTCCCAGCGCTATTACGAGCTGCCGAAGGGCGACTATCCGCACGACGTCGCGGTCGGTCCCGCCGGCGAGGTCTGGTACGCCGGCCAGCGCCTCGGCATCGCCGGCCGGCTCGATCCGGAGACCGGCGCGATCGAGCGCATCCCGCTCGGTCAGGGCTCGTCGCCGCACGGCGTCATCGTCGGCCCCGACGGCGCCCCGTGGTTCACCGACGGCGGCCAGAACGCCATCGTGCGGGTCGATCCCACCACCAAGGCCGTGAAGGTGTGGCCGCTGCCGCCCGAGCGGATGCCCTACGTCAACCTCAACACCGCTGCGTTCGACGGCAAGGGCCGCATCTGGTTCACCGGCCAGAACGGCGTCTACGGCCGGCTCGACCCGATGACTGGCGACATGCGGGTGTGGGACGCGCCGAAAGGCCGCGGCCCCTACGGCATCACCGGCACGCCGCGCGGCGACATCTGGTTCGTGTCGCTCGCCGGCAGCTATCTGGCGCAGGTCGACCTGGAGAGTGGCGCCGCCACCGTCCACGAGCCGCCGACCAGGAACCAGGGCGCCCGTCGGGTGTGGTCGGACTCCAAGGGCCGCCTGTGGATCAGCGAGTGGAACAGCGGCAACGTCAGCGTCTACGATCCCGCCGCGGCGAGCTGGAAGACGTGGCGGCTGCCGGGCGACAAGCCGCGCACCTACGCCGTCTGGGTCGATCCGGACGACGGCGTGTGGCTGACCGACTGGGGCGCCAACGCGGTGCTGCGCTTCGATCCGGCGACCGAGCGGTTCGAGAGCTTTCCGAGCGACCGGCCCGGCGCCAATGTGCGCCAGCTCCTCGGCCGCAAGGGCGAGGCGTGGATCGCCGAATCCGGCACCGACCGGGTGCGGGTCATCCGCTACGACGCCAAGTGATGTGCCGTCCGCGTCGGGCCGCCGCGATCACGGCGGCCGCGGTGCTGGGCGCCGTCCTCGCCGTGTCGGGGCACGGCCCAGCCGGCGCCGAGGACGCGGTCGCGCGCGGCGCCCGCGCCTTCCAGCGTTGCTATTCCTGCCACATGGTCGATCCGGCCGAGACCGCGACTCTGGAAGGACCGATGCTCGCCGGGATCGTCGGCCGGCGCGCCGCGACGCGCCCGGGCTTCGACTACTCCGACGCCATGCGGGCCGCCGGCGACGCCGGCCTAGTGTGGGACGCCACGACTCTCGACCGCTTCGTCGCCGACCCGCAGGCGGTGGTGCCGGGCACCCGCATGAGCCTGCCGCCGCTCGCCGACCCCGATCTACGCGCCGCCATCGTGGCCTATCTGGCGACGACGGCGGCGCCGTGAGCGCCGCCGCCGCAGGACGCGGGTGATCAGATGCTCGGGATGAAGCCGCCGTCGACGCGGATCACCGAGCCGGTGACATAGGAGGCGCGGGCCGAGGCCAGGAACGCCACCACGTCGCCGTACTCCTTCGGCTCGCCGTAGCGGCCGACCGGGATCGACGCCGTGCTCTCGGCCGACACGTCGTCGACGCTGCGGCTCTCGCGCTTCGCCTTCTGCTCGTCGAGGAACCGGATGCGCGGCGTCGCGACGCGACCCGGCAGCACGATGTTGACGGTGACGCCGTCGCGGCCGACCTCGCGGGCCAGCGTCTTCGACCAGCCGACCAACGTCAGGCGCAGCGCGTTCGACATGCCGAGATTGGGGATCGGCGCGATCACCCCCGACGACGTCGAGGTGATGATGCGGCCCCATTTGCGCGCCCGCATCTGCGGCAGCACGCGGTCGGTGAGCGCGATCACCGACAGCACCATCGCCTGGAAGTGCTTCGACCACACCGCCGGGTCCTGGCCGCTGGCCGGCGTGGGCGGCGGACCGCCGGTGTTGTTGACCAGAACATCGACCGGGCCGAACGTCGTCTCGATCGCCGCCACATGGCCCTCGATCGCCGCGAGATCGGCGAGGTCCCAGGTCAGCGGCAGCGCCTTGGAGCCGGCGCCTTCGATCGCCGCCGCCGTCCTCTTCAGCGCCTCGCCGTCGATGTCGCCGATGGCGACCCGGGCGCCTTCCTGAGCGAGCGCCAGCGCGATGGCGCCGCCGAGGCCGCCGCCGGCGCCGAGCACCAGCGCCGTCTTGCCCGCGAGTCCGAGGTCCATCTCGGTTCCTTTCTGGTTCTTGGGGAGCGTCGTCGATGGGGCGGGTCCGCGTCCGGCAGGACCCGGATCGCCGAGCCCTACACGGCGGCGTCCCGGCACGCAATGCGCCCCACGCGGGAGACAGGCCGGCCGAACGCGCCGACCTCGTCGCCGGGTCACGGGGCCGGCGTGACACACGGCCTTTACGGGCCGGCTGTCGGCTCCCCATTGTTTTCCTATGTGGTGCCCGCCTATCGGTCCGGCGACCCGCCGGCCGCACCTCCGCCGGTCCGGCCGATCGACATGGACACACCCATGGACCGCCCCTCTTTCGTCCCGCACCCCCTCCCTTCGGCGCATGTGCTGCTGCGTTTCGCCATGCGGCTCGTCGGGCTGGCCGCCGTCGCGGCGATGAGCACCCGCGGCTTCGCGGCGACCTTCGCGGCACTGCTCGCGCTCGCCGCCTTCTACTGCCTGCTGGTGGCGGTGCAACGCCGCGAGGCACCATTTGGACCCGTGCTCACGCATGTCGACGAGGCCGCCGTCTACGC
This sequence comes from Rhodoplanes serenus, assembly GCA_009720755.1. GTDB lineage: Bacteria > Pseudomonadota > Alphaproteobacteria > Rhizobiales > Xanthobacteraceae > Rhodoplanes > Rhodoplanes serenus. The sequence goes on along the minus strand of WNKV01000028.1, from coordinate 36,231 downwards.
CCTGTGCGCCGGCCTGCTCTCGCGGCTCTGAGCCCGCACCGCCGCTGCGACGTCCTGTCCATGCACCGGCGACGCATCTCTATGCGGGCTTTATGGCGGAGGGGGCGGCCGCGGTCTCGATTTCATATGCGGGGAGCGGCACATCTTGGCACAGACGCAAGGGATCGTGCCGGCACGCGGAGCGGCGCGCCAAGCCCCCGACCGAGCCCGCCGCGTCGATCCGATGTCTCGATCCGAAAGGATGTTCACCATGAACCCGCAGACCGCCAGCGAGCGCACCACGGAGCCTCCCCAATACTCATCGGCCGCGACAGCCGGAACCGCTGGGTGGTGCGCGACCACAGCGGCCGCCGCGGCGGCTTCTTCGTCGATCGCGCCGAGGCGCTGCGCTACGCCCTGTTCGAGAACGGCCGCCGTCCGCAAGCCGTGATGATGGTGCCGGGCGTTCTGGAGCTCGACCTCAGCGGCCGCGCCGCCGCGCCGCTGCCCTGCGCAGTCATGCCCTGCGCGGTCTCGCCCGTCACCCCACGGCTCGCCAGCCGTCGCGTCGCTTGAGCCACACCGCCCGCCACCGACACGGAGCCGCACCGATGACCAGCTTCGGCGACCTTCGCGCCCAGCTCGCCGGCGCCTCGCCGGCGCTGCCGACCCCGTTCGACCAGGACGGCGCGGTCGACTACGCCGCCTTCGAGCGCTTCTGCGATCTCCAGATCGAGGCCGGTGCGGCGACGCTCGTCGTCTGCGGCACCACCGGCGAGTCGGCGACGCTGTCGGCGGCCGAGCACCGCGAGCTGATCAGACGCGCCGTCGACGTCGCGGCCGGCCGCGTGCCGGTGATCGCCGGCGCCGGCTCCAACGCCACCGCCCGGGCGATCGAGATGGCGCGCGCCGCCGAGGATCTCGACGCCGACGCCATCCTGTCGGTCGTGCCCTACTACAACAAGCCGACGCAGGGCGGGCTCATGGCGCATTTCGGCGCGATCGCCGACGCCACGGCGCTGCCGGTGATTCTGTACGATGTGCCGTCGCGCACCGCATGCAGCCTCGCCGACGACACCGTGGTGCGGCTCGCCGAGCGCCCCACCGTGATCGGGCTCAAGGACGCCAGCGGCGACATCGCCCGGCCGGCACGGCTGCGGCCGCGGCTCGGCCGCGACTTCCGCCTGCTCTCCGGTGACGACGCGACGGTGTTCAGCTTCCTGCTGCGCGGCGGCGACGGCTGCATCTCGGTGGTCGCCAACCTGGCGCCCGGGCTCTACGGCGAGATGATCCCGGCCTTGCGGCTCGGCCAGATGGCGCGGGCGCAGCGCCACGAGATCGTCGTCGCCCGCATCGCCGCCGCGCTGTTCCAGGAGACCAGCCCGTCGCCGCTCAAATACGCGCTCGGCCTGCTCGGGCTGATGACCCCGACGGTGCGGCTGCCGCTGGTCGGCCCGAGCGATCCGCTGCGCACCGAGCTCGCCACCCTGGTGACGACGCTGTGCAATCGCTATCCGCAGCACCTGATCGGCGCGTCGCGACAGCCGCCGGAGCCGGCGCGCGCCGCCGCCGGAGGCTGATCGGCACGGCGGGCGGACGAGACTCGTCGTGCCGAGCCTCCACGACTTCGAGCCGAGCGGCAGCAAAAACGTGGATGGCCGGGACAAGCCCGGCCATGACGGAGGATGCAGTCCGAGAGCACCGCCGCCGGTGTTAGATCTCGTCCGCCGAATCGACCCAGCGCAATCCGGCCTTCGCCAGCGGCTCGCGCATCTTGTACATGTCGAGGCCGAGCTCGCCGGAGGCGAGCCGACGACGCTTCTCCTCCTCGGCGGCGACCCGCGCCGCGCCGGCCTTGGCGACCGCGGCAGCGTCGGCCCGCGGCACCACCACGACGCCGTCGTCGTCGGCGACGATCACGTCGCCCGGGTTCACCAGCGCACCGGCGCAGACGACCGAGATGTTGACCGAGCCGAGCGTCGCCTTGACGGTGCCCTTGGCCGAGATCGCCCGCGACCAGATCGGAAAGCCCATCTCGGTGATGGTCTTGACGTCGCGCACGCCGGCATCGATGACCAGCGCGACGCCGCCGCGCGCCTTCAGCGAGGTGGCGAGCAGATCGCCGAACATGCCGTCGGTGTTGTCGGCGGTGACGCCCACCACCATCACGTCGCCGGGCCGGCATTGCTCGATGGCAACATGGATCATCCAGTTGTCGCCCGGCTGCGCCAGCACCGTGACGGCCGAACCGGCGATGCCGGCTCCCGCATAGATCGGCCGCATGTAGGGCTTCATCAGACCGACGCGGCCCATCGCCTCGTGCACGGTGGCGACGCCGAGACCGGCGAGCGTCGCGACGACCGACGACTCCGCGCGCGAGATGTTGCGAACGACGACCGGCTTCATGCCAGCTCCTCCAGGGCCATCGGGAACAGCCGCTGATAGGCTTCGCCATAGGTCATCGGCTTGCCGGTGTTACGGCCGCCCTGGACGCCGCGCTGGAGCGCGACGCGCTCGTAATAGGCCCACAGATGCTTCTGGGCCGCCAGGATCTCGAAGGTCTTGCGCTTGATCTCCCACACCTCGTCGATGTTGAGGATCACCTGGGGCTTGAAGTTGCACATCTCCGGCTGGTGCGGCTCGAACAGGAACACCGGCGGCGCCGCGTAGCTGTAGCTCGCCTGCGGCTTGTGGCCCATCGCCTGGGCCAGGATGCGGGCCTCCTGGGCGAAGCGCGACGCCTCCGGATGATCGACATTGTAGGGATCGTCCAGCGCGTGGGTGAGCACGAAGCTCGGATTGAGCTCGCGGTAGATGTCGATCAGCCGGTCGAGATGCTGCGCGCCGAGGCGCAGCGGATAGTCGCCGGCATCGAAGAACTCGATCTCGGCGCCGAGCATCGCGGCGGCGCGCTCGGCCTCGTCCTTGCGGCCGGCCTTCACCTGGTCGAGCGTCATGCCCGGCTGCTTCCAGGCGAACTGGCTCTCGCCGCGCTCGCCGTAGGCGAGGCAGACGATCTTGACGCGGTAGCCCTTCTTGGCGTGCAGCGCGATGGCGCCGCCGGCACGCCAGACGAAATCGCCCGGATGGGCGCTGACGACGAGTGCTGTCTTGCTCATGGGAGCCTCGTTCTTGCCTGACATGACGGCTCTGGTCCGGATCACAGAGTTCGCCACGGCCGGGCTTGTCCCGGCCATGACGCCGCGAGCAGAGGCTACAGGGAGCGGCTACTGCTTCGGAATGCCGGCCTTGTCGATGACGGCCGACCAGCGGCGGATATCGACCGCCAGGCGTTCGCCGAGATCAGCCGGCGTGCTCGGCGTCGCCACGATGCCGAGCTCCAGGAGCTTCGCCTTCACCTCGGGCTCGACCAGCACCTCCTGGAGACCGGCGTTGAGCGCGCGCAACGCCTCCTCGGGCGTGCCCTTCCTGGCGAACAGCGCGTTCCACGAGGTGGCGTCGAAGCCCGGCACGGTGCTCGCCGCCGGCGGCACGTCGGGCAGCACCACCGACTGCTTGGCGCCCGAGGTGGCGAGCGCCACCAGGCTCTTGTCCTCGACCGAGCCCTTCAGCGAGGCGTAGGAATCGACGATGAGCTGGGCATCGTTGCGCAGCATCGACACCATGGCGTCCGGCGTGGTGCGGTAGGTGACGATCTGGGCGTCGATGCCGGATTCGGCCTTGAACAGCACCGCGCTGAGATGCTGGGTCGAGCCGGCCGTGATGGTGGCGATGTTGAGGGCGCCGGGACGGGCCTTGGCGTCGGCGAGCAGGTCGGCCAGCTTGGTGTAGCCGGTCTGCTTGTTGGTCGCCAGGATGAAGTCGAACAGGCCGAGGGTCGAGATCGGCACGAACTCGTTGATCGGATCGAACGGAAGCTGCTTGAACAGGCCGACGCTGACCGCGGTGCCGTTGGAGAACAGCGCCAGCGTGTAGCCATCCGGCGCCGCCGAGGCGACCCGGCTGGCGGCGAGCGAACCGCCAGCGCCGGGCGCGTTCTCGATCACAAAGCGCTGGCCGAGCTTGTCGCCGAGCCGCTCGGTGACGATTCGCACCGTGATGTCGGCGACGCCGCCGGGGCCGAACGGCACCACCACCTTGATGGGTCGCACCGGATATTTCGCCTGCGCGAAGGCCGGGCCGGACAGGACGGCCGGGGCCGCGAGGCCGCCGGCAGCGGCGCCCGCGAGGCCGCACAGCAGGGTGCGGCGGCTCAGGAAAGGGGCGGTGTCTCGGGTCATGATTCAATCCTCGTGGTGAAGCCGCCGGTCACGCGGAGAAGCCGAACAAACGGGCCGGATTGTCGACCAGGAGCTTCTGCCGAACGGAGGCGTCAGGGGCATAGAGGGCGACGAGGTCGACGAGGTCGCCGTCGTCGGGCATCGCCGGCACGTTGGGGTGCGGCCAGTCGGTGCCCCACAGCAAGCGGTTGGGATCGATCTCGATCAGCCGCTGCGCGAAGGGCACGACGTCGTGATAAGGCGCGCCCGCCGACGACACGCGCTCAGCGCCGGTGAGCTTGATCCAGCATTTCGGATCGCGGGCGTAGCGGTCGCACAGCGCCCGGAACGCCGGCTGGTCGACGCCGAGGCGGGCCTCGACGACGCCGATGTGGTCGATCACATACGGGATCGGCAGGCGGTCCAGCACCGGCGCGAAGCCGTCGAGATCCTTGGCCGGAAGATAGAGGTCGACATGCCAGCCGTGCGGCGCGATGCGGCGCACCACCGTGTCGAAGCGCGACATGTCGGGCCGGCCGCCGAGGCGGGCCAGGAAGGTGAAGCGGCAGCCGACGATGCCGGAGGCGGCGAGGCGGCCGATCTCGGCCTCCGAGAAGCTCGCGTCGACATTGGCGATGCCCTTGTAGCGGCCGCCGCTCGCCGCGATCGCGTCGGTCACCACCAGGTTGTCGCAGCCGTGCGGGGTCGCGTTGACCAGCACGGCGCGCGCGATGCCCATGCGCGCCTGCATCCATTGCAGCTTGGCGAGCGGCGCATCGGGCGGCGTGTAGGGACGATCGGCCACGTAGGGGTATTTCGCGTCCGGCCCGAACACATGGCAGTGGGTATCGCAGGCGAGCGGCGGCAAGGCGAGGCGGGGCGTCCGCGGATCGGGATGCGGCGGCGGGATGGTCGGGATCGGACTCATCGGGATCTTTCCTGGCGGTCCGCACGGACGGGCAACCGCCCCGCGGATAGTCCGGCGCGGCGCCGGGCGATCGGCGTGCCGATCCGGGGCGGGATGAAAACCGGAGGCCGGCACGGCCGATCGCCGCGTCGCGACCGGCAGCATGGCGCCGGGCCGCTCCCTGAACAAATGACATTATTGGGCCTATTGGTGAGATCGGCTCACCAATCTGGGAATCAATGCGCGGCACGCGGTGCACGGGGTCCCGCCACGAGGTCACGCCCCCGCCGCAGCTCTCAGGGACGGCTGCGCAGGGTGCGGCGGATGATGCGCAACAGATCCTCGGCGGCCGGCGACAGCGGCAGGCCGCGCTTCACCACGACGCCGAGCGAGCGCGACACCGCGGGCTGACGCAGCGCCACCGTGGCGATGCCGGTGCGGCCGCTCGCCTCGACGGCGAGGCGCGGCACCACCGCGAGGCCGACGCCGGCGCTGACTAGACTGACCGCGGTGGAGAGGTGCTGCACCTCGTAACGCCACGCCAGCGCATCGCGCCGCGCCCCGAGCGCGTCGTCGATCAGGATGCGATTGCCGGTCTGCGGGCTCACCCGCACCAGCGGCTGGCCTTCCAGATCCGCCCAGGTGATGCTCTTGCGCGCCGCGAACTCGTGCTCGGCCGGGCAGACCAGGACGAACGGCTCCTTCAAGAGCTCGGTGATCTCCAAGTCCCAGCGGTTGGCCGACACGATGGTGATGCCGAACGCGGCGCGGCCGGCCTGCACATGATCGGCGATCTCGCTCGCCGAGTTGTCGAAGACCTGCACCTCGAGGCCCGGATAGAGCCGCGTGAACTCGGCCAGCACCCGCGGGATGTAGCGGATCGAGACGGTCGGCAGGCAGCCGATGGCGAGCCGCGCCTGCCGGGCCCGCCCCTGTCGCCGGAGATCCTCGAACGACTGGCTGGCCTCCTCGACGATGCGGCGGGCCCGCGGCAGCAGCTCGAGCCCCGCCGGGGTGAGCGCCACCCGGCGGGTGGTGCGGGCCAGCAGCTTGACGCCCAGCGCATCCTCCAGCTTGCGCATGCGGTGGCTGAGCGCCGTCTGCGACAGGTTGAGATGCGCCGCGGCGCGGTGGAAGCTGCCGCGCTCGGCGATGCTGAGAAACGCTTCCAGGCCGAGGAAGTCGATGCGCACGGCGGCTCCTTCGCACGGGATCGGCGCCACTGTAGCCCAGCACGCCCGACCGCGACGATTTTAGGAGTTTCCCTCACGGTCCGCTCACCGCGGCCTGCAAATTCGCCGCCCGGCACGGCTCGCCTTATCGCACCGGAGAGGGAGCCGGCGACACGCTAACGGTGTTGTCGAACTCAGGGGAGGCGTGTCGTGGGATACTCGGCGGACCGGCGGGCCTGGCGTGGCGACGGGATCGCGCTGACCGTGGAACGTGGCGCCGCCCCGCCGCCTGAAATGCCGACCTGGCGGGTCACCGCCTGGCGGGTCACCGCCTGGGACACCGAGACCGGCGCCCTGCTGGGCCGCTGCGAGATCGCCGCCGACGATTGGCCGCTCGCGCCCGACGCGGTGCTGGACCGGATCGGCGGTCGCTTTCGGCTGGAGGCGGTGCGGGTCGACCTCGCCACCGCCCGGCTCTCGCTGCTGACCCGCCGCGTCGCGCACATCTGTGGGCGACGACGGAGCGCCGCCCGCCGCTGGCGTCGCCGTGCCGACGGCGGAGAGACGACCGGCCGCGTCGCCGCGGCCGGATGAGTTTCGGCGTCAGCTCTCCGCAGCGGCGGCCTCGGCGGCCGCCAGCCGACGCTGCCGCCGATAGCGCCGCAGCACCCGCCGCCGCGCCTGGAGGCGCAGCCAGCCCTTGCCGCCGCGCTCGCCACCCATCAGCCGCTGCACGCCGACGAACAGCATCGGCACCATCAGAAGCGCCAGCACCACCACGGCGATCATGCCGCCGGCGACGCCGGTGCCGAGCGCCTGCTGGCTCTTGGCGCTGGCTCCGGAGGCGATCACCATGGGGGCGACGCCCGACACGAAGGCGAAGCCGGTCATCAGGATCGGGCGGAAGCGCAGCCGCGCCGCCTCGACGGTGGCCTGGGCGAGCGGCATACCGGCGAGATTGAGGTCGCGGGCGAAGCCGACGATCAGGATGGCGTCCTTGGCGGCGAGCCCGATGATGGTGATCAGGCCGATGGTGAAGTAGACGTCGTTGGGCATCGCGCGCGAGGTCACCGCCAGCACGGCGCCGAGCATGCCGAGCGGCACCACCAGCAGCACCGCGATCGGGATCGTCCAGCTCTCGTAGAAGGCGGCCAGCACCAGGAACACCACCAGGGCCGACAGCGCCAGCAGGAACGGCGCCTGCGAGCCCGCCGCCTTCTCCTGGAGCGACTGGCCGGTCCACTCGAAGCCGAAGCCGCGCGGCAGCGTGCCGGCGATCCGTTCCATCTCGGCGATGGCGTCGCCCGAGGTGAAGCCCGGCTTGGCGGAGCCGCTGACGCGCACCGACGGGTAGTAGTTGAAGCCGACCACCTGGCTCGGCCCGACCGACCACTTGACGGTGGCGAAGGACGAGAACGGCACCAGCGTGCCCTTGTCGTTGCGGACATTGAAGCCGAGGATGTCCTCGGCCTTCATCCGGGCGCCGTTGTCGGCCTGCACGATGACGCGCTGCATGCGGCCGCGATTGGGGAAGTCGTTGATGTAGGACGAGCCGAGATTGGTCGAGATGGTGGAGTTGATCTCCTGGAAGGCGACCCCGAGGGCGGCCGCCTTCTCGCGGTCGATCATCAGCTCGATCTGCGGCGCCGGCGGCAGGCCCTCGACATAGACGTCCTGGAGGATCGGACTCTTGCGGGCCGCGTCGAGCAGCATGTCACGGGCCCGCATCAGCTCGGCATAGCCCTTCTGGCCGCGGTCCTGGAGACGGAAGCTGAAGCCGGACGAGTTGCCGAGGTTGTCGATCGGCGGCGGCTGGAGCGCCGAGATGTCGGCGTCCTTGATGCCGGCGAGGCTGCGGTTGACGTCGGCCACGATGGCGGCGGCCGAGTCGTTCGGGCCGCGCTTCGACCAGTCGTCGAGGGTGACGAACGCCTGCGCCGTGTTGGCGCCCTGGCCGAGGAAGCTGAACCCGGTGATGAAGGTGATGTTGTCGACGCCATCGCGGTTCATCAGGAACTGCTCGACCCGCTGCACCACGTCGAGCGTGCGGTTGAACGAGGCGTCGGGCGGCGTCTGCACGTCGGTGGTGATGAAGCCCTGGTCGTCCACCGGCAGGAAGCCGGCGGGCAGCCGCGCGAACATCCAGCTCATCGCCACCACGATGGCCAGGAAGGCCACCAGCATCCGCCCCGAGCGCGCCAGCGACCAGCCGACGAAGCGGCCGTAACCGTCGCGCGTACGGTCGAGGCCGCGGTTGAAGATGCCGAACACGCCGCGCTTCTCGCCGTGGTGAGTCACCGGCTTGAGCAGCGTGGCGCACAGCGCGGGCGTCAGCGACAGCGCCATCAGGGCCGAGAAGCCGATCGCCGCCACCATGGTGATGGAGAATTGGCGGTAGACGATGCCGACCGAGCCGGGGAAGAACGCCATCGGCACGAACACCGCCATCAGCACCAGCGTGATGCCGACAATGGCGCCGGAGATCTGCCGCATCGCCTTGCGGGTGGCCTCGCGCGGCGGCAAGCGCTCCTCCACCATGATGCGCTCGACGTTCTCGACCACCACGATGGCGTCGTCGACCAGGATGCCGATCGCCAGCACCATGGCGAACAGCGTCAGCATGTTGATGGAGAAGCCGCCGATCAGCAGCACCGCGCAGGTGCCGAGCAGCGCCACCGGCACCACGACGGTGGGAATGATGGTGTAGCGGATGTTCTGGAGGAACAGGAACATCACGATGAACACCAGCACCACCGCCTCGGCCAGCGTCATCAGCACCTTCTTGATCGACGCCTGCACCACCGGGGTGATGTCGTAGGGGATCTGGTACTTGATGTTCTGCGGGAAGAACTTCGACAGCTCCTCCATCTTGGCTTGCACGGCGCGGGCGGTGGCCAGCGCGTTGCCGGTCGGCGACAAGAGCACCGAGAGGCCGGCGGTCGGCTGGCCGTTCAGCCGGGTGGTGAACTGGTAGTTGAGGCCGCCGACCTCGATGCGCGCCACGTCGCGCAGCCGCACCGTCGAGCCGTCGGCGTTGGCGCGCAGCACGATGGCGCCGAACTCGTTCGGCGAGGCGAGCTGACCCTTGACCAGCACCATGGAGGAGACCGGCTGGCCGGTCCGGCTCGGCTCGGCTCCGATGCTGCCGGATGCGACCTGGGCGTTCTGCGCCTCGATCGCCTTGGTGACGTCGTCGGCCGTGAGATTGTAGCCGACGAGCCGCGCGGGATCGAGCCACACGCGCAGCGCCCGCTCGGTCGAGTACAGCGTGGCGCGACCAACGCCCGGGATGCGCCGGATCTCGCCCAGCACGTTGCGGATCATGAAGTCGCCGAGGCCGATCTCGTCGAGGCTGCCGTCGGTCGAGGACAGCGTGATGATCTGGAGGACGGCGCTCGACGCCTCCTCGATCAGGATGCCCTGCTGGATCACGGCGCGCGGCAGGCGCGCCTCCACCCGCTTGATGCGGTTCTGCACCTCGACGGAGGCGAGGCTCGGATCGGTGCCGGGGACGAAGTTGGCGAGGATCTCGACCTGTCCGAGCGAATCGGAGGTCGACTCGAAGTTGAGGATGCCGCTGGCGCCGTTCAGCTCCTCCTCGATCAGCCGGGTGACGCTGTTGTACAGGTTCTCGGGCGAGGCGCCCGGATAGCTGGTCGACACCGAGATGGAGGGCGGCGCGATGATCGGATACTGCGCCACCGGCAGGAACGGGATCGCCAGCGCCCCGAACAGGCAGATGAACAGCGCCACCACCACCGCGAAGATGGGGCGGTCGATGAAGAAGGCCGGCATCGTGCGAAACCGCCCTCAGCGCGTGATCGAGGCGGTGGCGTCACCGGCCTGATCGACGGCCGCCGCGCGGGTCGGGCGGCGCTGCCACGGCACCGGATCGACGAGATCGCCGGGCACGAACTTCTGGAAGCCCTCCACGACCACCCGGTCGCCGGGCTTGGCGCCGTCCAGCAGCAGCCACTGGTCGTCGACGACGCGGCCGAGCCGCACGGGCTTCGGATGCGCGCGGTTGTCGTCGCGGACCAGGAACAGGCGGCTGTCGCCGTCGTCGCCACGCTGCACCGCCTGGAGCGGCACCGCGAGCGAATCACCGTCGATGCCCTGCTCGATCTGCACGCGGACATACATGCCGGGCAGAAGCTCGCCCTTGGGGTTGGGGAACTCGCCGCGCAGCGTCACCTGGCCGGTCGAGGGATCGACGCTGGCGTCGGAGAACAGCAGCCGGCCGGGATGCGGATAGAGGGTGCCGTCACCGAGCACCAGGCGCACCTTGGCGGCGTCCGGCGCCACCTGCTCGAGCGCCCCGGTCTCGAAGTCACGGCGAAGCTGCTGGAGCTCCTCCACCGACTGGGTGAAGTCGGCATAGACGCGATCGAGCTGCTGCACCGTGGTGAGATGGGTCGCTTCGCCCTGCCCGACCAGCGCGCCCTCGGTGACGAGGGCACGGCCGACGCGACCGGGGATCGAGGAACGCACATTGGTGTAGCCGAGGTTGAGCTCGGCGCGGGCGACGTCGGCCTTGCGGGCGGCGACATCGGCCTGCGCCTGGCGCCAGGTGGCGATCGCGGTCTCGTGCTGGACCTGCGAGGCGGCGCGGCTGCTGGCCAGCTCGTCCATGCGCTTGGCCTGCTTCTCGGATTGCTCGAGCACCGCCTCGGCCTTGGCGAGCGCCGCCTTGGCGGCGTCGAGCTCGACCTCGTAGGGGCGCGGATCGATGCGATAGAGCACGTCGCCGGCCTGCACGTCGGCGCCCTGGAGGAACGGCCGCTCGACCACGATGCCGGCCACACGGGCGCGCACCTCGGCGATGCGGATCGGCGCGATGCGGCCGGGCAGCTCGCGCACATAGGGGCGCGGCGCCGGATGCAGGGTGACGACGGAGACTTGCGGCGGGCCGGAGTGGGCGGCCGGCGGCGATGTCTGCGCCTCGGTGCAGGCGGCGAGGCCGAGCACCCCGAGAAGCACCACGGAGCGCCAGTTCGCGAAGGCCCGAACAGTGGGCAAGGTCATCGTCGTCATCTCCAGTCACAAAAACAGTTGGACGCGAGCCGGGGAGCCCACGCCGTGTGCGGCATCACGGCCGCTCGTTGTGCCCGGTTGGATACGCATCCGCCGGGGTCGCGTCATTCTCGTGAGGACCTCGCCGAGATCGAACCCACGGGATGACGGGATTGTTCGCCATGCCCCTCGAAATGGTGACCGAGAGGGTCGGGCGAACCGGGCGGCACGCCGCCGCCGCGTCGTCATCCCACGAACATCGATCTCTTTACTCCGGGCCTCCGACCGAGCCGGTCGTCACCCTCGGGCTCCCCCCACCGCGGCGGCCCCTCCAGCGGAGTGTCCCGCCCACGGCGTTACGGCATTATTAACAGCCGTTCAGTTTCCTATTCAGAGCACGAATACGGCAGAAATTTGCTGCACGTCTCATGGCGAGGGGAGAGACGCTCCGTGCAACAAGCCGATACCTACAGTAAAGGATGAGGAACAACTCGACGAAAATCGAAATTGTACTTGGGCTCTTCAGGCCGCGAATCACATTCGACTTGCAGTGGTCCCATAACAGAATGTTGGTATTGAAAAAAGTGTGACTCGACAATCGGTCACGTCGTCGCACACGCAGATGGTGCGGCGCAGGGTCGCGCAAATCGGCGCCCGCAGACGCCAGCGGCGGCGATCCTCTTGGACCGCCGCCGCTTTCCGCAATGCCGTGGATGTGTGTTCGGAGCGACGCCGGCCCGGCACCGGCGCCGCCTGCGGCCGTCAGAGCGGAATCCGATCCAACTGGATCGGACCCGCTCTAGAAGTTCTTGCGTGATCGCATTTTCGACGGCGAACCGGAGTCCATTTCGCCGGACAATGCTCTAGCGCGCTGCCGCGAAGCCCCCTGCGGCCGGCACAGCCGGCGCCTGGCCGTGCGACAATTCGCGCCACAGCTTGTCGGCGGCCTCCTGGGCACCCGGCGGCAGCCGATGGGCGATGCCGCGGTGGCAATCGATGCAGGTGCCGGCGTTCCGCACCGCCTCCTGGTGCTTCTCGGCCGAGCGCTTCTCCTGCACCGACCAGTCCATGTGAATGAAGTCGTGGCAGTTGCGGCACTCGCGGCTGTCGGTGGTCTTCATCGTGCGCCACACATTGGTGGCGAGCTGAAGCCGCTTGGCGTTGAACTTCTCGGGCGTGTTCACGCTGCCGAGGAAATGGTGCAGCAGCTCGTTGGATGCCTGCACCTTGCGCACCATCTTGTGGCGCCAATCCTTGGGGACATGGCAGTCGGTGCACACCGCCCGCACGCCGGTGCGGTTGGTGTAGTGCACGGTCTGACGATACTCGCGGAAGACGTTCGCCTCCATCTCGTGGCACGAGATGCAGAACGCCTCGCTGTTGGTCGCCTCCACCACGGTGTGGAAGCCACCCCAGAAGGCAATGCCGGCGAAGAAGCCGACAATCAGCAGCGCGCCGAGCGACAGCGTTCCGGACGGCGTCCAGAACCATCGCCACAGGCGGCGCAGGGCACCGGGCCGGGAGGCAGGCGGCGCGGCCGCCTCGGCCGCGGGCACCGGCCCCGTCGCGGCCGGACCCGGGTTCGGGGACTGGTCGTTCATCGGTCCGATCCTCTTCCTGCGCCGGCCGGACACGGGTCCGCACCCCGGCGCCGCACCGTCATCACTTCACTTCGGTGGCGTTCTGGAACGTGCTCTGCACGAGCGGCTTGGCGTCGAGCTGCGGGACGTGGCACTGGGTGCAGAAGAACCGGGTGCCGGACACCTTGTCGAGCCGGTTGCCCTCGCGGTCGTTGTAGTGCGTCTCCGACACTTTCGGCGCGCCGGCCTTGATGTTGGCGGGCCAGTCGTGACACGTCATGCACTGGTTGAAGTCCTTGGTGACCTGATAGGTCTCGATCCGGTGCGGGATCAGCGGCGGCTGCTGCCGATAGGCGCGCCCGAACATGCCGTCGGCCGGGGTATCCTGCTTGACCACCGCGGGGGGCGGCGCCGGCTCCTCCAGCCCGATGTCGCCGCGCAGCGTCTTGACGGTCTGCGAGCGGTCCTGCGCGACGCCCGGCCCGGCGAGCGTGAGCGCGACCACCGCGATCCCGGCGACCAGGACGGCGACGAAGCCGCCCACTCCGGCCTGTCGACGCCGCCGCGAGCCGGCGATCTCTTCGCCGCGACGGGCTGTCGTGTCGTCGATCATGATCGTCCTCCATCGGCGAAACGGGGTCATCGGTTCAGGCCCTTTCCAGTGCGGCCGGCGCCGGCCGTCCGGCGGGGCGCGGGGCAGACGCCGGCGGCGCGTCCACGCGCGTGTCGAAACGGTGGGTGAGCGAGAACACCCGCTCGGGGCAGACATCGATGCAGCGCCCGCACACCGTGCAGTCGCCCGAGACGATCACCGGGCCGGCGCCCTCGCGGCCGCGCAGCGCCGGCGCGATGACGTGCGGCTCCGGGCAGACGGCGAAGCAGTCGAGGCAGTCGTCGCAGCGGGCCCGGCCACGCGCCGCGACGCGCAGCAGCGTCGCCTTGCCGATCAGTCCGTAGGTGGCACCGACCGGGCAGAGATGGCCGCACCAGCCGTCGCGGGCGACGACGAGATCGAAGGCGAACACCGCGGCCACCACCGCGAGCCCGGCGAGCCCGCCGAACAATGCCGCCCGGTAGACGAGCGTCACCGGGTTGATCAGCTCGAACGCGATGGTGCCGGTAGCGGCCGACGCCGCCAGGATCGCGAAGGCGGCGAGCCACCGCGTCTCGCGGCGCATCACCCAGCCCTTCTCGATACCGAGGCGGCGGCGCAGCCAGGCAGCCAGATCGGTGACCGGGTTGATCGGGCAAGCCCAGGCGCAGAACGTGCGGCCGCCGAACACCAGATAAAACGCCACCACGATGCCGAGGCCGGTGAGCGCCGTCGCCTCCGGCCAGTGGCGCGCGGCGAGCGATTGCAGCACCACGAATGGATCGGTGAGCGGGATCACGTCGACGGTGAGGCTCGCCGACAGCGTGCCCTTGGCGATCCAGACGCCGGCGAGCGGCCCGCTGAGGAACAGCGCCAGCACGCCGAGCTGGGTGAGGCGGCGCAGCACCAGCAGGCGGTGCGCCCGCCAGAAGCCGTGCTGTGCCCAGGCGGCGCGGCCGGGAATGCGGCGGGCCGTCATGGCTTCATCTCCGGCAGCCGGTCGGGCAGATCGATCAGCCCGGGCACCAGCTCCTCGCCGGCCTTGCGCTTCTCCTCCCAGCCGCGCCGGTAGTGCGCATCCTGGCGGCCGGCCGCGAGCCCGATCGGCAGCACCTTGATGGCCGCCTCGGTGAGCACGCAGGACTTCTCGCACTTGCCGCAGCCGGTGCAGGCGTCCGGATGCACCACCGGCTCGAACACCGCGTGCTTGCCGGTGCGGCGATTGTGGGACTGCTCCAGGGTGATCGCCTTGTCGATCACCGGGCAGACGCGATAGCAGACGTCGCAGCGCAGGCCCTGGAGATTGAGGCAGGTGTCGCGCGACACGATGACAGCGACGCCCATGCGGGCCGCCGTGATGTCGACGAGAGACTTGTCGAGGGCGCCGGTCGGGCACGCCTTCACGCACGGGATGTCCTCGCACATCTCGCACGGGATGTTTCGCGCCCGGAAGTACGGGGTGCCGCCGGCGGGGCCGGCCGCGAGATCGGCCAGCTTGAGCGTGTCGTAGGGGCAGGCCCGCACGCACAGGCCGCAGCGCACGCAGGCCGCCAGGAAGTTCGGCTCCGGCAGCGCGCCCGGCGGACGCAGCGCATCGGCCGGCAGCGATCGCGACTGGCGGGCGAGCAGCGCGAGCGCGAGACCGCCGACACCCGCGCCCATCGCGGTGCGCAGGGTGCCCTGCACGAAGCGGCGGCGGTTGACGCTATGGTGGGGCTCTGACGCCATCTCGACTCACATTCGCCTTCTGTCACCCGTCATGCGCGGGCTCGACCCGCGCATCCATCCTGTGAAGACGACGCTCGCCGTCGTCGTTCGATGGATGGCCGGGTCAGGCCCGGCCATGACGGCCTCATCTGCTCGCGACGCACCGCCGTCGGCTCAGACCGGCACCACCTTGCAGGCCGCCTTCTTGAAGTCGGTCTCCTTGGAGATCGGGCAGGTGGCGTCGAGCGTCAGCTTGTTGATCAACTGCGCCTCGTCGAAGAACGGGATGAAGACGAGGCCCGGCGGCACCTTGTTGCGGCCGCGCGTCTCCACCCGGGTCACCACCTCGCCGCGGCGGGTCGCCACCTTGACGAGCTGGCCGCGCCGCAGCCCGCGGCTCATCGCGTCGTCCGGATGCATGAAGAGCTGCGCGGTCGGGTAGGAGCGATGCAGCTCCGGCACCCGGCGCGTCATCGAGCCGGAATGCCAGTGCTCCAGCACGCGGCCGGTGCACAGCCACAGATCGAAGTCCTTGTCGGGGCTCTCGGCCGCCGGCTCGTACGGGCAGAAGATGATGCGCGCGCGGCCGTCCGGCTTGCCGTAGAACTTCACGCCCTCGCCCGCCTTGACGTAGGGGTCGTAGCCCTCGCGGAAGCGCCACAGCGTCTCCTTGCCGTCGACCACCGGCCAGCGCAGGCCACGCGCCTTGTGGTAGGTCTCGAACGGCGCGAGGTCGTGCGCCTTGCCACGGCCGAACACCGCGTACTCCTCGAACAGCCCCTTCTGGACATAGAAGCCGAACGCGGTGGACTCGTCGTTGTCGAAGCCCTGCTGAAGCTCCGACAGCGGGAACTTGTTGACGACCCCGTTGGCGTACAGCACGTCGTAGAGCGTCTTGCCGCGATACTCCGGCTTCTTGGCGATCAGCTCCTCGGGCCACACCTCCTCGACCTTGAAGTATTTCGAGAACTCGATGGTCTGCCAGAGGTCGGACCGCGCCTCGCCCGGCGCCTTGACCTGCTGGCGCCAGAACTGGCCGCGCCGCTCGGCATTGCCGTATGCGCCTTCCTTCTCCATCCACATGGCGGTTGGCAGGATCAGGTCGGCGGCGAGCGCCGTGACGGTCGGGTACGGGTCCGACACCACCACGAACGCATCGGGGTTGCGGTAGCCCGGCAGCCCCTCCTGGTTCATGTTCGGGGCCGTCTGCATGTTGTTGGTGCACTGGACCCAGTAGGCGTTGAGCTTGCCGTCCTTGAGCATCCGGTGCTGCACCACGGCGTGGTAGCCGATGTTGCCCGGGATGGTGCCTTCGGGAAGCTGCCAGATCTTCTCGCTGATCGCCCGGTGCTGCGGGCTGGTCACCACCATGTCGGCGGGCAGCCGGTGCGCGAAAGTGCCGACCTCGCGGGCAGTGCCGCAGGCCGACGGCTGACCGGTGAGCGAGAACGGGCCGTTGCCCGGCTCGGAGATTTTTCCGGTGAGCAGATGGATGTTGTAGACGAGATTGTTCACCCAGGTGCCGCGGGCATGCTGGTTGAAGCCCATGGTCCAGTACGACACCACCTTCTTCTTCGGGTCGGCATAGAGCTTGGCCAGCCGCACCAGCTTCTCGGGCTCGACGCCGGAGAGCTTGGCCGTGTAGTCGAGCGTGTACTTGGACACCGCCTCCTTGTACTGCTCGAAGGTGATGTCGCGCATGCCGGCGGGATCGAGCGCGCCGTCCTTGCCGGCCTTGTGAGAGGCGTTCTTCGCCTTCTCCTCCAGCGGATGGCTGGGCCGCAGGCCGTAGCCGATGTCCTCGACCGTGTGGGCGAAGGCGACGTGCTTGCCGACGAAGTCCTGGTTCACGGCGCCGTTCTGGATGATCCAGTTGGCGATGAAGTTGAGGATCGCCAGGTCGGACTGCGGCACGAAGATCATGCCGTTGTCGGCCAGCTCGAAGCTGCGGTGCTCGTAGGTGGAGAGCACATGCACCTCGCAGCCGTCGTGGGTCAGCCGCCGGTCGGTCAGGCGCGACCACAGGATCGGGTGCATCTCGGCCATGTTGGCGCCCCACAGCACGAAGCCGTCGGCGTGCTCGAGGTCGTCGTAGCAGCCCATCGGCTCGTCGATGCCGAAGGTGCGCATGAAGCCGGCGACCGCCGACGCCATGCAGTGCCGCGCATTGGGATCGAGATTGTTGGAGCGGAAGCCGGCCTTGTAGAGCTTGGCGGCGGCGTAGCCTTCCCACACGGTCCACTGGCCGGAGCCGAACATGCCGACCGCCGAGGGGCCGCCCTTCTTGAGCGCCGCCTTCCACTTCTCGGCCATGATCTCGAACGCCTGCGCCCAGGTGATCGGAGCGAAGTCGCCGGTCTTGTCGAACTTGCCGTTGCGCATGCGCAGCAGCGGCCGGGTCAGGCGGTCCTCGCCATACATGATCTTGGAGAGGAAGTAGCCCTTGATGCAGTTGAGGCCGCGGTTGACCGGCGCATCGGGATCGCCCTGCGTCGCCACGATGCGGCCGGCCTTGACGCCAATCAGCACGCCGCAGCCGGTGCCGCAGAAGCGGCAAACGCCCTTGTCCCAGCGGATGCCGTCCGGCCGCGTCACCTGCGCCGCAGCCTCGGTGTCGGGAAGCGCCACGCCGGCGGCCGCCGCGGTGGCCGCCACGGCGGCCAGCTTCATGGTGTCGCGTCGCGTCTGCTCGGACATTGCTTCAAGCCTCCATGACGTGCGGGGCGGCGGAGCCGCGGTCCTGGTCGAATCCGTGATAGACGAGCGCCGCGGCGACGACGCCGGGGAGCCGGTGAATGGCCGCGAGACCGTCGAGCGCGGTCGCCTGCGGGGTGTCTTCCAGCGTCACGATCAGCCGACCGCCATCGGCGGCGCCGTGCAGCTCGCTGCCGGGAATCTCACCGAGCGCGCGCGCCACCTCGTCGGCGCGGTCCGGAACGGTGTGGACGAGGACGCCGCAGACATTCATGCGCGGTTCTCCGGGTCGGTCTGGGTGTCGAGCGAGGTATCGCGGATCGAAACGGCGAGGACGCCGGGGAGCGCCGTGATGGCGCCGAGCGCCGCAGCGACGTGATCGCACCACACGGTGGCGACCAGGCGGCCGCCCGGCGCGGCGGTGACACGATCGACTCCATCGATGTCGGGGATCGCCGCCGCGACGGCATCGATTCGAGCCGGGTGCGCACGAACCAGCAGGCAGGCAGCCGCCGGGCTGTCGTCCTCGGCCGCCGCGCTCGCCACCGCCCTGCTGGGTTCGGCCGCGCCCGGCCGCGCTCCGGCTGCTCCGCTCGAGTCACGGCTCCACGTGCCCCCGAGGAAGCGGCGACGATCGACGGCGGCCACCCGGTGGCCGGTTGACGGCAACGGATTACGAAACACGGGGATCACTTGAGGTCGGGACGAGAGCTTCGTTTCGACGAGCGGACTCGACGCGGCGGGACATCGAGCCGACAGATAGCCGAGCAAATCGGCGGGATCGTTGATCCGGATCAGTCAATAGGGAGATACCGCCGATGACGGGGGAATCTCCCGTGACTCGTATCTTGTCAGATTATCCAAATGGATGAGCGGCGGTATCGGCTGCGTTCGAGGGCCGCGGCCTCAACGTTGGCGTTACCTTGAAACCTCCATCATGAGCCGGAGGCCGCACTCGGTATTCCTACGGACTCAGGATCGTTGCAGCACCACGACCGCTGTGGCCGGCAGCAGCACCGTCACGGCGCCGTGCTGCGACTCGACAAGCGCCGGATTGACTAGTCCGCTGCCGCCATACATTGGGGCGTCGCTGTTCAGCACCTCGCGCCATTGCCCGTCGGCGAGCGTCGGATGGGCGATGCGGTAGCCTGCCGCGTAGGCGTGATTGGCGAGGCTGGCGATCACCAGGAGTTCGCCCCCCGGCGCGGCGCCGTCGGTGGCGCGGCGGAACGCCAGCACCCGGTTGGCGTCATGGACGTGGAGGATATCGATCGCATGCGAGCGCAGCGCCGGGCTCTCCCGCCGCAGCGCGATCACGTCGCGATAGAAGCCGAACAGCCGCGCCCCCCAGGACTCCCGCATCGCCGGGAAGTTCTCCCGGTGATCGATGAAGTCGTCATAGCGGTAGGGCTGCGACGCGCCGACCTCCTCGCCCATGAAGAACATCGGGGTCGCGGGGCCGAGCAGCGAGAGCGCGGCGACGACCCGCACCCGCGCCTCGGCCACGTCGCGGGTCGCGCCGACGAGCGGCGCCCCGTTCACCGCCGTCACGATGGTGCGGGCCGAGTAAACCTTGCGGCCGTTCTCCTCGTAGCTCGAATTGCCCGCCTCGTCGTGGGACTCGTGATAGACGACCCGCCCCTGCGTGCTCGCCGCCAGCGTGCCGGCGAACCAGCTCATGGCGAGCGGCCGGTCGTCGCCGTAGCCGGCGAAATTGAGAAGCCGGGCGCGCTGGCTGTCGTTGGTCGCGTCGCCGATGAGCTGATGGTAGTGCTCGGCATACCAGGCGGCATCGAAGCCGAGCCCGCCCGCCGCGGTCGGCTGCGTCACCGCCGGCCAGCCCGAATGATCCTCGGCGATCAGGATCACGTCGGGCCGCACCAGCCGCACCGTGCGGGTCCATTCGCGCAGAAACTTCTGGCCGAAGATCCGGGCGGTGTTCGCGGCGCGCCCGTCGGCGTGCAGCACCGCATAGGAATGCAGCGATGTCGTCTGGTCGACGCGGAAGCCGTCGACATGGAACTCGTCGACCAGCATGGCGGCGCTGGAGCAGAACAGCTTGCGGACGTTCTCCTCGAAGAAGCGCGGTGCCCAGCCGGTCGACTGGTTGTCGATATAGCCGCCCTCCGGAAACCGATAGTCGCCGGGCTTGCCCTCGTACCAGTAATAGATGTTGCGCTCGGGCGCGGTCGAATCGTAGGCCCATTCGGCCCGCTCGGCATCCTTGATGTAGTGGTTGTAGACCACGTCCATGATCACCGCCATGCCATGGCGATGGCATTCGCGAACGAAATGCTTGAACTGGTCGCGGCCGCCGCCCGCATACTCGATGGCGAGGTAGTGCGACGAGCCGTAGCCCCAGCTCGCCCAGCCCTCGTATTCGGACAGCGGCATCAGCTCGATCGCGTTGACGCCGAGGTCGCGCAGATAGGGCAGCAGCGCCATGGCGTCCTTCAACCGACCGCGCGCCGCCTGGCCGGCCGCCAGCCCGTCGACATGCAGCTCGTAGATGACGAGATCCTCCAGCCGCTGCGGCACCGGCCGCGCCGGATCGAACTCGTCGCGCCAGAACTCCTCTTCGGCGGTCCACTCGGTCTCCGGGAACACCGTCGATTCGAAGTTGGTCGTCACGCCGCGCGCCGGATCGACCATCACGGAGCAGCTCTTGGTGCCGTCGAGGCTGCGGCGGCAGCCGCACCACGACGGATCGCGAGCCGGATCGACATTGCCGCTGCCGATCTGGCAGCGCGAGTAGAGATCGGTTCGGTAGACGATACTGCCGTCGTCGCGGGTGATGCGGAACATGTAGAGGGTGTGATCGTAGGCCGTCAGCAACCCGCCTTCGGGCAGATCCTCGGGCCGCGTGCTCCACACGCCGTCCGGCTCGCGATGCATCGGTGCCGTTTCTTTGATGCCGCGGCCGTCGTCGAAGATATAGCCGCCCTTGTCGTTCTCGGCGCCCGAGAGCAGGCCGCGCACCAGCTCCACCTTCTGGGCATAGGGCGCCCAGACGGCAAAACGCACCGCCGGCGGCGCGCCCGGCCGCTCCAGCCGGTTGGCGCCGAGGCGTCGGCAATGGGTGAGATGGTATCGCTCGATCTGATCGGCGCCGGCGAGCACGAAGGCGCGCACCGGATCGGTCGCATCCGCCTCGCTCGGCTCGGTCGGAATGGCCGAGATGCTCTCGCCCGCCGCCGTCTCGGCAACGACGCTCCAGTGGAACGTGTTGCCGACGGCGTCGGCGGCGAGCCCGATGGTGGCGCGAAACGCCGGGCAGCCGTCGTCGGCCGTGAAGGCCTCCATCGGCACCGTCGACCACTGCGCCGAGGACCGGCCGGCCGCGTCCCAGCTCCCGGTCAGGCGCATGTTGCGAAGCACGATATGGCGCAGGCCGGTGCGATACTCGAAATGGACGGGAATCTGCGGCATGGGGTCCTCGCAGAAGTCATGCAGGCGGATAGGGCCGTAGCTCCGGCCCGATGATCCAGTGCTCGCGCACGAGCATCCGATGCAGCCAGCGCGGCTCGGCGCACAGGCGCCAATCGGCCGCGAGCAGCGCATGCGGCAGCGACGCTTCCGCGACATCCACCGCATCGGCATCGTCGAACCAGAATTGCTCGACGGCATCGAGCGGCGATTCGCTGATCGCATAGGCGGCGTCGCGGACGAGGCCGATCTGATAGCGCCGCAGCCCCGGCAGCGCCTCCGCCTTGTCGGCGTGCGGCCCCAGCAGATGGGCGCGGAAGTCGGCGAGACGCAGGCCCTCGCGGCGCTTGGTGAGGACCAGCAGCAGCACGCCGGCGGCGTCGCGCGTCTCGGGCGGCCCGGGCAGCCGCGGATGCGCCGTGGTGTCGAGCACCACGGTGCGCCAGAACGCCGCCCAGTTGGGCTCGTCGGCGCGGGCGCCCTGGATCAGCTCGGGCGACTCCAGCGAGGCCACCTCGGCCGCCTCGTCATCGAGCCAGATCTCGGCGACGCCGTCCCACAACGGATCGGCGGGATCGCCCGGCCGAGCGATGCGGGTATCCACCTTGTACTTGCGGATCTGCGGGATGCGGCTCGCATAGCGCACCGCATGCACCTCGACCCAGTATCGCTGGAACTCCGCCTCGCTCATCCCGGGCTTGGGATGTGCGAAGATGAACTGCTGGATCATCGGCGACCTGCTCCGTCATTCCGGGACGGCGCGACGCGCCGAACCCGGACTTCCGTTGCGTGCTTCGGAATCGGATGCTGGCGTCCGGGTTCGCGGCTTCGCCGCGCTCCCGGGAACGACCGGCGCGTGAGTTCACCAGCCCCAGCGGCGAAGCGGCGGATCACCGTCGAGCACCTCGATCAGCTTGCGGCCGGTCAGCGTGCTGTCCGGCGTCGAGCGCCCGGTGATGAACGGGTAGTCGACCAGCACGCTGGTCGGATGCCCGAAATTGCCGTGGAATCCACCGTCCGGCCCGGTCGCGTCGCGCAGGATGAACTCCAGCGGATAGGGCGGCGGCCCCATGTTGAAGTCCAGGAACGTGTTGCGGGCGCGCACGAAGGCGGTGCCATCTTTGTAGTCGTATTCGAGGCAGTGCCCGGTGACGTGCTTGCCCCAGATGATGCTCTTGCGGATGTTCATGTCGCGCGCGAAGGCCAGGCAGGCGACGCCGTAGCACTCCGCCGCGATCGGCTTGCCGGCGTCGTGGAACGCCAGGATCAGGTCGTGGACGCGCTGGTTGTTGACGAGGTCGACCACCGGCCCTGAGCCGCCGACGATCAGCACCGCGTCGTAACGCGCGATGCTGTCGCGCGCCGCCGCCAGGGCCCGATTGTAGGCTTCGAGCAGGCGCACGAAGCTCGGCGCCGAGTAGTAGGGCCGATCCGGGAACCAGGCGGCGAGCGAGATCGGCGTTTGCAGGCGGCGCCCCTGCGCGGTCGACGGATCGTCGATCTCGCGCACCTTGGCGGCCATCGCGGGCGTCGTCACCGGCCGCATCAGGGCGGGGTCGAAGAAGTCCGGGTCCATGCTGACGGGAATCGCGTTGGGCCGGCGTCCGTTCGGCGTGCAGAAATCGACCGTCCAGCCGGCGCGGTCGAACTCGTCCAGCGGCCCGACCAGCTCCTCGCCCCAGTAGCCCCATTCCGACAGCACCACGAGGACGTGACGTTTTCCGCGCGGGTCCGGGAGCGGGGGCAGCGGATCGGGCACGCCCGCCGCGGGTCCCGCCACGATGGCATCCTTCACCGCATCGATCAGCGCCTCGGTGGCATGCCAGGAGTTGTTGGTGACGAGATCGCCGTCGACCACCACCTGGCGATCCTCCGGCGTGCCGGCGACGCAGGGCGTGTAGAGCCCACCCGCATTGACCACGTCGGCGAGCACCACCTTGTTGCAGATCACCTTGCGGCCGGCGAGCAGATCGGGCGAGGTGGTCAGCAGCCACAGGCCGTGGCAGGCGGCGGCCTTGACGATCCGCGGGTCCGCCATGGCACGGCGGAAGAAGTGCGCGGCCGGCACACTCCGCGCCACCTCGGCGGCATTGGCGGCGGTCACGTCCTCGCGCTCGCTCCAGCGCAGTCGCACGCTGGTGTAGTTGGCCGAGACGATGACGGCGGCATAATCCTCCGGCGCCACCGTCGCGACGTCCTTGTCGACCTCGATCCATTCGATCTCGTCGACGACGCCGGGCTCGACCGTCGAGTAGAAGCGCAGGCTGGGCTGCCCCCACAGGCGCGACACCAGATCGACGGTCGCACCATAGGCGGCGAAGCGTTCGCGGTAGAGGCGGATCTCGCCCGGGATATACTGGGACTCGACGAGCACGGCGATCTTCTTGCCGGCGAGGGGCG
Organism: Rhodoplanes serenus; assembly: GCA_009720755.1. Classification (GTDB taxonomy): domain Bacteria; phylum Pseudomonadota; class Alphaproteobacteria; order Rhizobiales; family Xanthobacteraceae; genus Rhodoplanes; species Rhodoplanes serenus. Next base: position 12,541 of record WNKV01000028.1, on the reverse strand, counting down.
TGTTGGTCATCGCGGTCTCCTGGCTTGCGCGACGTGACGTTCAGGCGCCGGTCGGGGCGATGGCGGTGAACTGCACCACCAGCGAGATGGTGCCGTCGGTCCGCTCGCCGTCGAGACCGTCGAGATGGATCTGGAAGTCGTCCGGGTTGGCGGGCCGCTTGTCGGCCGTCACGTCGATGCCGTTGGCGACGATGCGCTCGATCGACAGGCGACCGGGCGGCATGAAGTCCGGCAGCACGTTGATGCTGGTCTGGATCGACGACTTGCGCAGCCGGAAGAACAGGCAGAAGCCGTTGTCGGCCTCGCGGCCCGCATCCACGAAGGCGCGGGTGTAGACATGGGCCAGATAGGCCAGCTCGAAAGCGTGATACCCGATGGCGTGGCTGCTCTTCATGCCGTACTGGCCGTCGATGATCGGCAGCCCGTTCTCGGTGGTGCGGAAGTAGTAACCCTGGCGCTCGCGATCGAGAAAGAACAGATTCCAGAAGGCTTCGCATTCGCGCGCGAGCCCGAGATACTGGGGGTCGCTCGGCGTCGCGCCGTGCAGCACCAGATAGGCGAGGATGCCCTGCTCCTGCTGCCAGAAGTCCTTGGTGGCGCCCCACGCGAACTGGATCGGCATGCCACCCGAGGGCTCGCGCTCGACGCAGTCGAAGACGCCGCCGCGAATCACGTCGAGGCCGACGGACGCCATCCGGTCGGCGAGCTGGCGAGCGATCGCGAGACAGCGCGCGGCGCGATCGTCGTCGCCCGCCGCCTCCGGCACCTTGCCCATGGCGCGGCGGCGCGCCGCACGCATGTGGAAGTAGTTGGCGCAGCGCGTCAGGTTCCAGGCGATCTTCAGGTTGTGGCCGACGACGGCGCGGTTCTGCTGCCATCGATAGGTGTGGTCGGGCGTCCAGTCGTCGTGAAAGCGCTCGTTGACATAGCTCGATTTCGGATCGGGAAACTTCTCGACGATGAGGCTCGTCGTCTCCTCCAGGATGCCGAGGCAGGTGCGCAGCAGCGCATCGAAATAGCCCCGCCCGGTGCCCTGCGGCAGCGGCTCGAGGGTGAGGATCAGATTGATCAGATAGGCGGGAATATGGTCGCCGATCGAGTTCCAGTTTTTGCGGCGGAAGTTGTCGCCGAGCGCCGGAGTATCGGGCCGCATGGTCACCGGATCGAGATGCGAGTAGTAGCCGCCGGTGCCGGCAAAGCCCTTGTCGCGGGCCGCCGGCGGGTCCCACCAGAACGCCTGGAAGGCGTTGATGGTGCGCCGGATGTCCTCCAGCACCTCGGTGTCGAGGGTGATGCGATAGTATTGGGTGAGCCCGGCGATCGAGTAGATCTGTTCATAGAGTGGAATGGTGCCGATGTCGTCGGGTCCCTGGGACGCGAAGAACAGGCTCTCGCCCTTCTCGCCCTCCTCGTGGCGCCGCCGGCCATAGGCCCAGAAGCAGTACTCGCCGTCGTGGCTGATCGAGCGGAACGCCTCGCGCAGATACTTCATCGCGGCGTTGGCGGCGAGGAAGTAGCGCTCCGCGCCGGTGATCAGGAAGGCGGTGGAGAGATCGTAGAGCAGCCGCGACAGCACCGCGCTCTCCTGCACGTCGTCGTCCACCGGCTGGCCGAGAATGTTGAGGTTGGTGCGGTAGAACTTGGCGAAGTCGTCGATGGTGTAGCTGCGGCGCTGATCGAACAGATGGTCGAGGATGCGATCGGCCATCTGGGTGACCTGGGCGAGCCACCAGTGCGTCTCCTCGAACAGATAGCGGCCAGGATCGGAGTGCAGCAGATAGACGGTGCGCGCCTCGAATCGCTCGCGCTCGCCGTCGAGCTGATAGAGGCCGGCGACGAACAGCGGGCGCCCCGACACGATGTACTTCGCCAGCGCGCGGCGCACGTCGTCGGGCGACGCCGTCGTCGGCTCCGGCACGCGGTCGCGGCCGATCTGATCGAGGTTGGTGAGCACCTGATAGGTGGTGGTCTCGCCCACCGTCACCCGAAACACGTCGCCGGTGCGCGCCTTCAGGCTGAAGGTCGACGTGGCGGCGTCGACGTCCTGGACCGAGCCGGCGAGCGTCATCGTCTGCGTGAAGTTGTGCCGCATGGATCCCCCTTTTATCCACGCCGCCGCCGGCCGCGCGACGCGGGACGGATCGGCGGCAAGCCCGAAGCACCCAAGACATGCATCTTGGTGCCGGCGTGCGATCCGCCGCGGAGCCAGGCGGGGCCTGTGCCGCAGAGCTTGCGGGAGCACGATCGGTTGAAGACGCGACGGTCGAGGACACTCGGGTGATGCGACTATTGCGGAGACTCATTCGAAACACAACCTGAGAGGGCATAACGATTCGATCACGACTTCGCGGGGTGCTGCGACCCATTGCAGCGGGGGTCGGCTGGCGGTCCGCAAACGTCGCCACAGGCGAGCGTCATCAAGCCGTCATCGGCCAGCCGATAGACAGGCCGGCAGCCGCTCCCCCGTCGGCAGGCATTTCCCTGAGCTCTTAGACATCGAGGCCCGGTTTGCTCACGTCGTCGAAGGTTCGATGCGGCGTCAGCGCCGCCGTTCGCCGCACGCCCACGCTCTCGCGTCAGGGCCTGTCCGAGGCGCTGTTCGCCTGGATGTTTCGTGGTCTGGTCTATCCCCAGATCTGGGAGGACCCCGCCGTCGACATGGAGGCGCTGGCGATCGATCGCGGCTGTCACGTCGTCGCCATCGCGTCGGGCGGCTGCAACGTGCTCTCGTATCTGGTCGCCGATCCGGCCCGCATCACCGCGGTCGACGTCAACACCGCGCATGTGGCGCTGGTGCGCCTCAAGCTCGCGGCAGCGCGGCACCTGCCGTCATGGCGCGCCTTCCATCGCTTCTTCGGCAGCGCCGACGACCCCGCCAATGTCGCGGCCTATTGGAATCATCTCGCACCGCGGCTCGACGCACCGACGCGCGCCTACTGGGAAGGCCGCGGCGCCTTCGGGATCGGCCGCCCGCGCATCTCGATGTTCGCCCGCAATGTCTATCGGCACGGGCTGCTCGGCCGCTTCATCGGGCTCGGCCACACGGTGGCACGGCTCTATGGCGTCGACCTGCGGGCCGTGCTGCAAGCTCGCTCACGCGACGAGCAGGCGCGCGCCTTCGAGACGCTGCTGGCGCCGCTGTTCGAGAAGCGATTCGTGCGCTGGGCTGCGGAGCGGCCGTTCGCACTCTACGGGCTCGGCATCCCGCCGGCCCAGCATGCCGCGCTGGCCTCGGCCGGCAGCGACATGGCGAGCGTGCTGCGCAGCCGCGTCGAGCGCCTCACCTGCGGCTTCGACCTCGATCAGAACTACTTCGCCTGGCAGGCGTTCGGGCGCCGCTACGGCGGCGGCGAGCACGACCCGGTGCCGCCCTATCTGGAACAGGCGAACTTCCCGGCGGTGAGCGCGCGGGCTCATCGCGTGGCCGTCGTCAACGCGGTGATGACCGAGCATCTCGCCGCGCAGCCGGCCGCGTCGGTGGACCGCTACGTCCTGCTCGACGCCCAGGACTGGATGACAAACGCCCAGCTCGATGCACTGTGGGGCGAGATCACCCGCACCGCCCGGCCGGGCGCCCGCGTCATCTTCCGCACCGCCGCCGAGCCGAGCCTGCTGCCGGGCCGCCTCGACGCCGCGATCCTGGCGCGCTGGCGCTACGAGGAGGCGGCCTCGCGGGCCTTCACGGCACGCGACCGCTCCGCCATCTATGGCGGCTTCCATCTCTATGTCCTGGCGGACTGACGCCATGCTGGAGCGGAGCGCCGCTGGGCCGGACCGCATGGGTGCCACGATCGCGGCCGACGCGGCCCACCGCATGGACCGGATGTACCGCCACCAGCGCCACGTCTACGATCTGACGCGCAAGTATTATCTGCTCGGCCGCGACGGGCTGATTCGCGATCTCGCGCCGGCGCCCGGCCACCGCGTGCTGGAGATCGGCTGCGGCACCGGCCGCAACCTGGTGCGGGCGGCGCGGCGCTATCCGGCGGCGCGCTTCTTCGGCGTCGACGTGTCGGGCGAGATGCTGGCGAGCGCGGCGCGCGGCGTCGCCCGTGCCGGCCTCGCATCGCGCATCGGGCTCGCCCGGGCCGATGCCACCCTGCTCGATCCCGCCGCCGTGTTCGGCGAGCCGGCATTCGAGCGCGTCTACTTCTCCTACACGCTGTCGATGATCCCGGACTGGGAGGCGGCGCTGGACCGCGCGCTCGCCGCGGTGGCCCCCGGGGGCGAGCTTCAGATCGTCGATTTCGGCACCCAGGAGGGGCTGCCCGCCGCCGCGCGGAGGGCGCTGCGCCGCTGGCTGGCCCTGTTCGACGTGACGCCGCGCGATCGTCTCGAAGAGTACCTGGCGGCCTCGGCGGCGACGATCGGTGCCACCCTGTCGGTCACCCGCCCCTATCGCGGCTATTCCCAGCGCGCCGTGCTGCGCACGGCCTGCTGATAGACACGCCGTGCTGCCACGGCTGCTCATCGATACGCCGTGCTGCGCACGGCGCCCTGATCGACGTACGAAAGCCGCGTGCCGGATCGTCCCGCCACCGCGGCGGAGGCGGCCCGCTCGTCCGCTCAGCCGCGCTTGCGACGGCCACCGCCGCGGCTGGCCTTGCGGACCGGCTTCTCCTCCTCGGCAGCCTCCTCGCCGCCACCGTCGATGGCGAACTCCTCCAGGCTGTGCCCTTCGTCGAGGAGCGCCGCGAGCCACTTCGGATGCGCACCCCGCCCCGCCCAGGTCTCACCATTGGGGCCGCGATACTTGGGCGCCACCTTGACCCCCTTCAGGGCGCTGGAGCGCCCCGACGCGGCGCTGCGTGCCGGGCGTCCGCGGGCGGATTCGAGCGCGCTCAGCTGCTTCTTGAGCTCGCGACTACGCTCTTCCAACGTGCTGTCGATCTCGGCACGAAGGGCCAGCAGGGCGTCGACATCCATGGCCTTCAGATTGACGGCAGCCATTCTCGGCTCCTGAAAAGGATTGAGGCGGTTTCAGCGGATGAACGTGATCCGGTCGCAAAAAACCGGGGGCGGCAACTTGACAGATAAAGCTCTGTCACGGGTTTCGGCTCGTCGCAAGAAAAAACATGACAAATAACCCACCGCTCGATTGTGTTCCGAGGAATGCCATACCCTCGGTTGCCGAAAGCTGCTCGTCGGCAGCCGTTCATATCGTCCTATGACGATAATCTCTCGGTCGGACATGCAGGGCCGAACAACGAAACACCCACCGGCCGGAATGTACTATGACCAACCTAATTCGCAACCAAAAAGCGTGGCGGCGCACGATTGAAAGTTACATGTAAGGAATCCGTCTTGGGGTGGAATGCGAGCCGAAGACGTCCCTGCCCGATCGCATTCCGACCGTCGCCGGCGTCGGCTTTGCCGAAAAAATGCTATTGGCTGGCGAATTCGTCATCGCCGACGGGAACTCACGGTACGCGGCTTTCCCCCATGGCACGGCGGCCGGACCGAGAGCATTTTCCGGCGAAGTGGACGCCGGTTCGCCGTCGAAAATGCGATCATCTAAGGATCTCTGAGCGGAATCCGATCCAGTTGAGTCGGACTCCACTCCAAGAGACCATTTGGAACTCGGACCGCGCTGCGCCGGAGCCGCCCCGCCTGCATGGCAGCCGCCCCGTCGGCTCGATTGCACGGTTCCGATACCCGACGCATCATGGCGAATTGTCGATACCTTTCCCGCAGCGCGACGAGGCCGTGATGATTCTGGAGATCGCTCAGATCGAGGTAAAGCCCGGCCAGGAGGCCGAGTTCGAATCCGGCGTCGCCAAGGCGGTGCCGCTCTTCGGCCGGGCCAAGGGATGCTCCGGCGTGACGCTGCAACGGAGCATCGAGAAGCCGACCCGCTATCGGCTGTTCGTGCGCTGGGAAACCCTCGAAAACCACACGGTCGATTTCCGCGGCTCGCCCGATTTCCAGGAATGGCGCGCCTGCGTCGGGCATACCTTCGCGGCGCCGCCCGAGGTGGAGCACGTCCGAGAGGTCGTGCACGGCTTCTGACCGGGTGTCACGGGCGCCGGTCTGTCACGCCGGCGCCTGACGCCGGCGGATCGCTCCTGCACGGGGATGGCCTTCCGAAATAACCATTGGCGCAGGCGGGGCGCGGTGTCTTCCGACACCGCCGCGGCTCGATCGGGTCGGCACTCAGCCGCAGCCGCCCAGTCCCATGCCGGCCCCCATGCCGCAGCACTGGCCGCAGCCGCCACCCCCGCCGGCGCACACCGGCTCGGGATCGGAGCCGCCCTTGGCGGGCGACGCGATCAACGACAGCTGCTGCTCGAGATCGCCGCCGGCACAGGCCGGGCAGGTCGGCACGTCCGAGGAGCGGACGAGCGTCTGGAACATGTGGCCACAGCTCTTGCACGCATAGCCGTAGAGCGGCATGACGCCTCCAAAGTCTGGCATTCAGGGAGCGGGGGCGCCGTCTAGTGCCCGATGGCCACGCGCCGCGCAAGAGGGCGCGGCAGCCGGGCGCGACCTACGCCGCCGCTTGGCCTATGATCGGCGCGGTCCCGCTCCGGCGAACCACGATCGCCCCTCCCGCCGACGCATCCGCCAGCCCAGGAGCCCCGCATGCAGGACGTCTCGAAGCAGCTCGCCCCGCAGGGGCGCCTGCGCGCCGCCATCAACTTCGGCAATTCGGTGCTGGCCCAGCCGGACCCCACCACCGGCGAGCCGCGCGGCGTGCAGGCGGCGCTCGCCCGCGAGATCGCCGCCCGGCTCGGCGTGCCAGTCGCCTTCGCCACCTATCCGGCAGCCGGCCAGGTGTTCGCCGCGCTGGCCGGCGACGAGTGGGATGTCGCCTTCATGGCGATCGATCCGGTGCGCGCCGCCGAGCTCGACTTCACGCCGCCCTATGTGCTGATCGAAGCCTCCTGCGTGGTGCGGGAGGACTCGCCGCTGCGGACCATCGACGATGTCGATCAGCCGGGCGTGCGCATCGCGGGCGCCCGCGGCAGCGCCTACGACCTCTACCTCTCCCGCACCCTGAAGCACGCCACCCTGGTGCATCTGCCGAGCGGCCCGGAGGCGCGTGCCGCGTTCCTGCGCGACGGGCTGGAGGCGGTCGCCGGCGTGCGGCAGGAGCTGGTCGCCTTCGCGGCGTCCCATCCGGGCCTGCGCGTGATGGAGGGGCGCTTCGTCGGCATCGAGCAGGCGGTAGCCGTGCCGAAGGGCCGCACCGCCGCCCTCGCCTTCCTGACCGGCCTGGTCGACGAGATGAAGCGCAGCGGGCTGGTCGCCCGCGAGCTGGCGGCCAGCGGGCAGTCGGCATCACTGGTGGCGCCGTGACGTGACCGCCGGCAGGCGGCGAGCGGTGCCGATACGACTCAGCTCATCCCGGACGCCGAGGTGGGCTCGATCTCCACCGACAGGCGCTGCTCCCCCGGCTGCCGATACGGATAGGTATCGACGCCGAGATACTTCTTGGCCAGCGCATCGATGTGGGCGTCGGCACCGTCCTCGGTGACGTGGCGGACACGGCCGCGGATCTGGAGATAGCGATAGGGGTTGTCGGGATCGATGATGGCGAGGGCGACGCGGGCGCCCGGCGTCAGCGTCCGGGCCTTCACCCGGCCCTTGGCGGTGTTGACGCGGACGACGCCGTCGGTGAAGTCGAACCACACCGGCGTCACCTGCGGCGCGCCGTCCGCCATCACGGTGGCGATGCTGGCGAAAGCCTTCTTGCCGGTCAGCAGATCCAGATAGGCGTCGGGAGGCGTGATCATCGGGCGTCCCCTGGTTGACGTACGGGGCGAGCACCACCCCGGGAGTAATATAGGACGTCTCTGCCGACGGGGCAGCCCGGCCCTTTCCCTGCCACGGTCGCCGGCCCATATTGCGCCGATGCCGAAGCCGCCGAAATCACCGGACCCGTCGCGTCCGCCCCGCAACGACCCGGCCCGCAAGGACCCCGCCCGGCCTACCCGGGCCAAGGCGTCGCGCGAGGCGCTGCCGCCGATCGCGCCGGCACTCGAATCGCTCCTCAATCCCGGCATCGCCCGGGGCGAGGCCGGAATCGGCTCGCAGACCGGCCTCGAATCACGCCTCACGCCGCCGGCCGGAAACTCGCGCGACCGGCGCGCCGATTTCTCCGCCGCCCATACGGCGCGGCAATCGACGGGCGCCCGCCCCCGTCTCGCTCCCCCGCAGACCGGAGAGGACCAGAAGGACGAGCGCCGGCCGACACCGCTGCAACCGACCGAGGAGCCCGGACGGAGCGGCTTCGCCGAGGCCCCGCAGGCCGGTTATCTGGATGCCGAGGAGCTGCGCGACGCCTCGCCCGAACTCGCCCGCGCGCTCGGCCTGATCGGCGACGACGCGGAGCCGCCCGGCGGCCCGCGCGAGCCCGGCAACCCCACGACAGCCGACACCGACGACAAGCCGACCCGCCGCCGGCCGGCGCGTCCCTCCTTGTCCGAGCTCGGCACCACGGCGACGGCGCAGTCGCTGGAGCGGCTGCTGCGCGAGGGGCGACCGGAGCTCGCCGACCAGGCGTGGACCCCGCACCGGCCGCCGCGGCCGGAGAAGAGCGAAGGCGGCGTCCGCCTGGTGGTGAAGTCGGATTTCCAGCCCAAGGGCGACCAGCCACAGGCGATCGCCGACCTGGTCGAGGGCATCGGCCGTCACGACCGCACCCAGGTGCTGCTCGGCGTCACCGGCTCGGGCAAGACCTTCACCATCGCCAAGGTGATCGAGGCGACGCAGCGACCCGCCATCATCCTGGCCCCCAACAAGACGCTGGCGGCCCAGCTCTACGGCGAGTTCAAGAGCTTCTTCCCGGACAACGCGGTCGAGTACTTCGTCAGCTATTACGACTACTACCAGCCGGAAGCCTACGTTCCGCGGACCGACACTTACATCGAGAAGGAATCGTCGATCAACGACCAGATCGACCGGATGCGCCACTCGGCGACACGCGCGCTGCTGGAGCGCGACGACGTCGTCATCGTCGCCTCGGTCTCGTGCATCTACGGTATCGGCTCGGTCGAGACCTATTCGGCGATGACGTTCTCGCTCAAGCGCGGCGACCGCATCGATCAGCGCCGGCTGATCGCCGATCTCGTCGCCCTGCATTACAAGCGCACGCCGGACTTCTCCCGCGGCACCTTCCGGGTGCGCGGCGACACCGTCGACGTATTTCCGGCCCACTATGAGGATCGCGCCTGGCGCATCACGCTGTTCGGCGACGAGGTGGAGAGCATCGAGGAGTTCGATCCGCTCACCGGCCACAAGACCGACGAGCTGTCGTTCGTTAAAATCTACGCCAACTCGCACTATGTGACGCCACGCCCGACGCTGCTGCAAGCGATCGACGGCATCCGGCGCGAGCTGCGGTGGCGGCTCGACCAGCTCAACGACGCCGGGCGGCTGCTGGAGGCGCAGCGGCTGGAGCAGCGCACGCTGTTCGACCTGGAGATGATGGAGGCCACCGGAAGCTGCGCCGGCATCGAGAACTACTCGCGCTATCTCACCGGCCGCCGCCCCGGCGAGCCGCCGCCGACGCTGTTCGAGTACGTGCCCGACAACGCCCTCGTCTTCATCGACGAGAGCCACGTCACCGTGCCGCAGATCGGTGGCATGTATCGCGGCGACTTCCGTCGCAAGGCGACGCTCGCCGAGTACGGATTCCGGCTACCCTCCTGCATGGACAACCGGCCGCTGCGTTTCGAGGAATGGGACGCCATGCGGCCGCAGACCGTCGCGGTGTCGGCGACGCCGGGCGGCTGGGAGATCGGCGAGGCCGGTGGCGTCTTCGCCGAGCAGGTGATCCGCCCGACCGGCCTGATCGACCCGCCCGTCGAGGTGCGCCCCGCCCGCACCCAGGTCGACGATTTGGTCGGCGAGGTGCGCCAGGTGGCGGCCCAGGGCTACCGCGCGTTGGTGACCGTGCTGACCAAGCGGATGGCCGAGGACCTCACCGAGTATCTGCACGAGCAGGGCCTGCGGGTGCGTTACATGCACTCCGACATCGACACCATCGAGCGTATCGAGATCATTCGCGATCTGCGGCTCGGCGCCTTCGACGTCCTCGTCGGCATCAATCTGCTGCGCGAAGGGCTCGACATTCCGGAATGCGCCCTGGTGGCGATCCTCGACGCCGACAAGGAAGGCTTCCTGCGCAGCGAGACGTCGCTGATCCAGACCATCGGCCGCGCCGCCCGCAATGTCGACGGCAAGGTGCTGCTCTATGCCGATCACGTCACCGGCTCGATGGAGCGCGCCATCGCCGAGACCAACCGCCGCCGCGAGAAGCAGCAGGCGTATAATGCCGAGCACGGCATCACGCCGGAGAGCGTCAAGAAGGGCATCGCCGATATTCTCGACAGCCCTTACGAGCGCGACCATGTGCTGGTCTCCACCGGGCGCGGCACGGGCGGCCTTTCGGCGGCAGGTGGATTCGAGGACGCTGCCAGCATCGGCCACAATCTGGAAGCCGTCGTGGCGGATCTGGAGACTCGGATGCGCGAGGCCGCCGCCGACCTGAACTTCGAGGAAGCGGCGCGGCTGCGCGACGAGGTGAAACGGCTGCGCGCCACCATGCTGGCCGTCGCCGACGATCCGACCGCCAGAACCGTCGATCTCGGCAAGGCGCGCGGCGGCAAGGGCGCGGCGGGCCGCACCCGTCCGCACAAGCCCGATCTCGACGAAATGGGGATCGCGCTGTGGCACGAGCGCGGCGTCCACCGTCCCGACGCCAAATCCCGCGAGACCAAACGCCCACGCAAGCCGACGCTGGACGAGATGGGACCCGGTGTCGAAGCGATCCCGTTCGGCCACGACGCGCCGACACGCGACCGCGAGCCCGCCGACGGCGATCGCTCGTCCGGTCCGCGCTCCACCATGGGGCGTCCGGGCCAGCGCGGCGGCTTCAAGCCGAAGCGGCGGCGATGACATCGCGTCGCCGCAGTCCGATGCGCAATATGATGCGGACGGCGGCACGATAGAACCTCCGTCTGGAACCTGCTCGCCGTCCGGTAACGGATTTCCCGACAGAGCGGCCTGGCGCGGCGCCGGCGTGTCTGGAGAACCGAGCCGATTCCATAATGCCGCCGTGAACGATCCGAACATGGCGCCATGGGTCATGTCGGCATCGGTGCGCGTCGTTCTCTATCTCGCGTCACTGATCCGGCTGGGCCCGACGACATCTGTCGTCATCTTCATACCGCGAACCGGGCGATGGATCGTGGTCCCTGGCCGAGAGCCTCCGGGCGCACGGGGCCGCGGAGGCCCGGCCGACCGGACATCAGCGGCCGTTCGGGGATGGAACCCGCCGCCGACGCGGCGGTTAGCTCTTTTCCACGGAACCAATCGACCCCGATGTCGTTCGCGAAATCGGTACTCTGGCGTGCAGACCGGCACTCCGTGTCGGCCTGCACCGTCTCCTGCCCCTTTTATCCGAGGACTCCAGCATGACGGCCAGGCGCGAGAGCCGCAGCGGCAAGGCCGCAGTCGAGGCCCCCGTGGTGGCGGCCGCGCTCGCCGAGCAGGCGGCGCCGACGCCGGCGAACGGCAGCGCCGGTAGCGACGAGGCGGGGCTGAAGACCCTGCTCCATGCCCTCCAGGCCATGCGGGTCGGCGACTTCTCGGTCCGCATGCCGGGTGATCAGGCCGGCCTCGCCGGCAAGATCGCCGATGTGTTCAACGACATCGCCGCCACCAATGAGCGCATGGCGAAGGAGCTGGAGCGGGTCGGCCAGGCGGTGGGTCGCGAGGGCAAGACGCGCGACCGGGTGCGCTTCGGCGCCGCGGTCGGCGCCTGGGCCGACATGGAGACCTCGGTCAACGAGCTGATCGACGATCTCCTGTGGCCCACCAAGGAGGTGACGCGCGCGGTGGCCGCTGTGGCGCAGGGCGACCTGCGGCAGACGGTGCGGCTCGAGGTGGACGGCCGCCCGCTGAAGGGTGCGTTCCTGGAATCGGCCACCATCGTCAACACCATGATCAAGCAGCTCGGGGTGTTCACCTCGGAGGTGACGCGCGTCGCCCGCGAGGTGGGAACCGAGGGCAAGCTCGGCGGCCAGGCCCAGGTGACCGAGGTCGGCGGCGTGTGGAAGGACCTCACCGACAACGTCAACTCCATGGCCTCCAACCTGACGGCCCAGGTCCGCAACATCGCCGAGGTGACCATCGCGGTCGCCAACGGCGACCTTTCCAAGAAGATCACGGTCGACGTGCGCGGCGAGATTCTATTGCTGAAGGAGGCCATCAACACGATGGTCGATCAGCTCCGCTCCTTCGCCTCGGAGGTGACGCGCGTCGCCCGCGAGGTGGGCACCGACGGCAAGCTCGGCGGCCAGGCGCTGGTGCCCGGCGTCGCCGGCACCTGGAAGGACCTCACCGATTCGGTGAACGCCATGTGCGGCAATCTCACCGACCAGGTGCGCAACATCGCCGAGGTGACCACCGCGGTGGCGCGCGGCGATCTCTCGCGCAAGATCACCGTGGACGTGCGCGGCGAGATCCTGGAGCTGAAGGACACCATCAACACCATGGTGGACCAGCTCAACGGCTTCGCCTCGGAGGTGACGCG
>WNKV01000027.1 GCA_009720755.1 Rhodoplanes serenus | reverse complement strand
GACGATCATAACCTCGCCGCGACACCAACTCGCCATCCTGATTGTCGCGAACCTCCCATCAAAATTGTCGCGCTATACCGGGATCGGTCTTGCCGCGAGCCAGCCGGCTCGACTGGATCTCGAACATATCGCTCAGGGCGACCTTACGGATGAACTCTGGGGTGGAGACGGGAATGGACGCGACCTCTGAGGGAGCGGCTGCCTCCACCCGCTGCGACGCTGTTCCGACATACGAGCTAACAGGGGCCGCCTGAGAGGCAGCCTCCGGGCCGCTACAGTCCCAGAAGACGAAGAGAGCGAACAGCAGGCCTGCCACAAGCAGAATGTAGTTGTGATAATCGCGGGAGGGCGCGGGATTGCCCATGTCTGCATTAGTCATAACGGTCTCCAGAGAGAGTGCGGGACATTGCTCACAGCCAATGGTTAGCGGGAGCACGGGTTGCGAAGGCCGCCCTGCTGCTGCCTTCCTTCTTACCTTTCTCGAAGGCGTGCCGTTCGCAGGCGGGTCTTCATTGCTTCGGGAGGATTCAACCAGCGTCTAGACGGGAAGGACGGACTCGCACCAAATGCTCATGCGGGCGCCGCACACAACGCATGTGGCGGCGCCCGGTGTTCCTTCTGCCTGGAACTGAACACTCACCCCGTAATGGGACCGGCAGCGCGGACAGGTGAACCTCGGAGAATGGCGGCATCTGTTTGCATGGGGGTGTTCCCGCGAGAGATGCCGCCCTGTCGTACTGCCCCTGCTGACTGGTTATTCGATCGGAGCGGGCATGATCTGGACGGACATCAGGGTGCGGCTCACCTGATCCAGCAACTGGTCGGCGTTCTGCTCCTCCGCCAGCGAAAGCCCGAGAAGCTGGGAGATGGCCGACATATGGAGTTGCTGGGCGAGATTGCGCGCGCAGATGTAACCCGAGATCTCGTAATGCTCCACCTTCTGGGCGGCGCCGATGAGCGCGAGGTCCGAGGGCACATCCTCCTTCTTCACGCCCTCCTTGATGACTTCCTGGCCCTCTTCGAGGAGCCCCATCATCCCTTTGCAGGGCTTCGCCCGCGCAGGCGCTTCGAGGAGCCGGAAGCACTCCGTCAGGCGGTCCACTTGCAGCTCGGTTTCCTGCAGGTGCAGCTGGAACAGCTCCTGAAGGCGTATCGTCCGGGCGGCCTTCACCATCTTGGGCAACGCCTTGAGCAGCTGCTTTTCGGCGTGGAGGAGATCGTGGAGCTGATCGAGCAAAAGCTCTTGCAAGCCCTCTGGATCGGTTCCGTAGGAACTCTCGGGGTGAACGGCGGGGGAGCCGTCCCAGGACGGATCCTGCCTCATGTCCTGGAACGCGGGAGCCTCCACGACCTCCCAGGCGTCCCCTTCGTTCCAAGGACCACGGGTGTCGATCTCGCCGTAGTCCCCTTTGCCTGTCGAGTCGTTGAAGTACTGGTCGACGAGCTTCTCGGTCGGCGCGATCCGACCAATGGAGAAGCGCGGCTTGCCCATGCTGTCCAGCGCCGCCGCAAAGGCCTTCATGTGGGTAATTTCGCGGGTCATCAGGAACTGGAGGGCGTCCTTGGTGCCAGCGTCGTCGCAGAAATCGATCAGGCGCTCATAGACGATCTTGGCGCGCGCCTCGGCGGCGATGTTGCTGCGCAGATCTACATCGAGTTCGCCGGTGATCTTCAGGTAGTCTGCAGTCCAGGGATTGCCTTGGGAATTGAAGAGGTTGACGCCTCCCCCACCGGCAATGGCGATCAGCGGATCGGCTTCCGCAGCTTCCCGCCCGAATTTCAGGGGTTTGAGATGGAGCCGGGCCAGAGTGCCAACCACTTCGAGGTGGCTCAACTCTTCCGTTCCGATGTCCATCAGAAGGTCTTTGCGGGCGGGGTCTTCGCAGTTGAGCCCCTGGATCGAGTACTGCATAGCGGCTGCAAGCTCGCCATTGGCCCCGCCGAATTGCTCCAGCAGCATGTTGCCGAAGCGGGGATCGGGCTCGTCGACCCGGACCGTGTACATCAGCTTTTTGACGTGGTGATACATGGAACCTCTCCACCGGCCACACGGCCGTGCGGGAGGTGAACGGGCACCCCAACCGGAAGGTTCCTGGTATCCGGCGCCTTGCTTCGGGTCACGCCCGGGAGGTCCGGTCGGGTGCCGCTGACCTTCTCCGGGAACACCTTGCTGCACCTTACCACACGGAGCTGGTCAAGATGGGCGTCGATCGTCTGACCGACCGTGCTGACGCAGGAGTAACTCTAGGCAATTGAAGCACAAGTTTCCGAAATATCTTTAAAACGCGAACTCATTACGGATTCAGGCGCCAGAAGAATTTGCAAAATTCTCTCGATTTCCGCAAGGGACGGACCGGGATGGGGGAACGTCGGACCCCCACCCGTATAATTTAGAGTGTGGAAGAAGTAAACTGAAAGTCAGAGTGGAAAGAGGCAGAGCGGTCACCTTCGAACGAAGGCTGACAGGCGCCATGTCATACACGAAGGACGTTCGAAGGCCCCTCATCGGTAGCCTGATAATCTGCCCTGAGGACTGTTGCCGCCGGGCGCCGTTGCTTCTTCTCGATTTCTGCAAGAACATGTAATGGAACATTCACAGTCATTCTGATCTGTTTGACAGAGGCTCCCGTGCACGCTCCTGACGCTCAAAATGAGCATGGGCCTGTCAAGTCGCGGCCGTTGTCGTGGCACCTGCTCAGTTACGGACTGGGACTCGTCGTTCCTGCGCTGCTTTTCGTGTCCTTCCTCGTCATCCAGTTTTACGGGTCCGAGCGCACGCGGCTGGAGGAGAGGCTGAGAAGCGAGGCTCACAGCCTCGCGGTCGCAATCGACCGGGACACGATCAGCGTCATCACCACCCTCGAGGCGCTGGCCGTGACGCCGTCCCTTCGAGGCGGCGATCTGGCGACGTTCTACCGGCACGCCCAGGAGGTGCGGCAGGCCCAAAATTACCACCTCAGCGTACGGGACCGGAACGGTGACGCCATCCTGGCGACGCGGATTCCGTTGGGGAACCGCCTGGAAGGCACTCCGGAACAGGTTCAGGAGACCGACCGCAAGGCCAGGGAGAGCGGCAAACCCGAAGTCAGTGATGTCTTTCAAGGAGTCGTCACGCAGCGGGAGAACATCCAGCTTGTCGTTCCGGTCACCATCGACGGTCGCCGGGAGTTCGTGCTCGGTGCCAGCATGGAGCCGGACTATTTCCGTGACGTACTGACGCGGACGCCCCTGCCGGAGGGATGGCTCGCCGCCATTGTCGACCGGCGGGGTGTGTTCGTGGCGCGCTTGCGCAATCATGCGGATTTCGTCGGCAAGCCAGCCTCGCGACAGTTCATCGACAATGCCCGTCAGGGCGCCGGGCTCTATGAGGGAGCGACCTCTGAAGGCGTGCTCTCGCTGGTGGCCTACGACACGTCGCGAACCACAGGCTGGCGCGTTGCGGTCAGCGCGCCCAAGGCGATCATCGACGAGGCGCTGCGCCAGTCCCTGGCCGTGGTGGTGATGCTCGGCCTGATGCTGGGGGTGCTGGCGCTGATCTTGGCTCACCTCACCCGGCAGCGGATCGTCGCCGCGGTGGAACAGTTGCGGCGAGGGGCGCATTCGCTTGCTGAGAGAGAGGTGCCGACGCTGCTTTCGACGCCGGTCCGGGAAGTCGACGAGATCAGCCGGGCGTTGGTCGGGGCTGGCCTGGAGCTTCGCTCCCGCGAACGGCAACGCGATCTGGCCGAGGCTGCCTTGAAGGATCTCAATGCCGAACTCGAACGACGGGTGGAAGCTGCGGTGACGGACCGGAACAAGGCCGAAGCCCAGCTGCGCCAATTCCAGAAGATGGAGGCGATCGGCCGCCTGACCGGCGGGATTGCACACGACTTCAACAACCTGCTCACGGTCGTTCTCGGCAATCTCGGACTGCTGCGCAACCGTCTGGCGACGCTCGATGACCCCAGGCTGATGCGCAATATCGACAACGCCGTCGATGGTGCGCAGCGCGCGGCCCAACTGACCAGCCGCCTGCTCGCCTTTTCGCGACAGTCGGCCTTGCTGCCGTCCGTCGTCAGCGCCAACACGTTGATCGAGGGGATGACCGACCTCCTGACCCGCACCCTCGGGGAGGGCATTACGATCGAGGCTGAGCTGGCCGGTGATCTCTGGCGAATCGAAGTCGATCCGAACCTTCTGGAGAACGCCGTCCTGAACCTGGCGGTCAATGCGCGGGACGCGATGCCGGGTGGCGGGAGGCTGTGTCTGCGAACCGAGAACCTCTCTCTGGGTGAGGAGCAAGCCGCTGCTTTCGATCCGAATCTCAAGGCAGGCGACTATGTGAGGGTCAGCGTATCAGACACGGGTGAGGGAATAACGCCGGACGTGAAGGCTCGTGTCTTCGAGCCGTTTTTCACGACCAAACCGGTGGGAGTCGGAACCGGACTCGGTCTGGCTCAGGTCTACGGCTTCGTGAAGCAATCCGGTGGCCACGTGACGTTGGACTCCACCGTCGGTAGCGGCACGACGGTGTGCATGTATTTTCCGCGCGACGACCGGCTGGAGCAGCCGATCCGGACCGAGGTCCGGAGGGAACGGGTCGTCCATGAGGCGAGCGGAGCGTTGATCCTGGTCGTGGAGGACGACGCCATGGTGCGACAATTCTCCACGACGGCCCTCGAAGAGGCAGGGTATCGGGTTGCTGTTGCAACCGACGGTCTCTCGGCGCTCCAGCTGTTGCGGGAGCATGGCCCGAAGGTCGCCCTGCTGTTCACCGACATTGTCCTTCCGGGGCCGCTGAACGGCCGGGCGCTGGCCGACGAGGCAGCTCAGTTCAATCCGACCGTCAAGGTTCTGTTCACGACAGGCTACACCAGGGACGAAGTGCTTGTGCAACGCCGCCTCGACCGCAGCGCTGCGGTTCTCGGCAAGCCCTTCGATGCCGAGCAACTGGTGGAGAGAATCGGCGAGATGCTGGGGGACTGACAGCTCAGCGAATGAGGCTCCGGCGGAACGAAAATGGCGGCCGCGCGGAGTAGCCCATAGGATGTGGTGGCAAGCTAGGCTCTGGGCGCGAGAAGGTCATCTGCATCAGCCAAGTCGGCCGATTTTCGCTCCATAATACTAACGGCCTCATGATTGACCAATGTGAGCCCAAGCTCGCATTCCGATCGAGGTGATAGTCTCCGGCTGGGCGACGAGGCGTCGCCAAGCGTCGCAGGCGGCGTCAACGATGTCGTCGTAGGGTGTCCCTCCGGCGAGGACCGTCTTGCGTTGAGGCGCGAGGGTGTGCGGGATCGCGGCTGGTGATGGAGCTAGCGGTAGCGCAAGATCGATGTCCTTCATGGCAGTCGAAGTATTAGGTCGGGTCGAGCGTCGACGGCGGTTCTCGACGGAGCAGAAGCTGGCGATCGTCGCCGAGGCGAGCGAGCGCGGTTCGACGGTCTCCGATGTGGCTCGGCGGCACGGGCTGATGCCGAGCCAGGTGTTCAAGTGGAAGCGCTTGGCCGAACTCGGAGTGATCGGAATCCGCGGAGCCTCCGAGCTGCCGTCCCTGATCGCGGCGGAGACGGCGGGCGGTCGCTCCGAGGCGGACGGCACGACCGCGGCGACAGAGGCACGGTGTCAGCCGACGACGACGCGCGGCGGGGTCATCGAGATCGATCTGGGCCGGGGTCTGTTGGTGCGAGTCGATCGGGACGTGGATGCTGCCGCGCTCGCGCGAGTTCTGGACGTGTTGGTGCGGCCCCGATGACGCTCCCGATCCCGAGTGGCGCGCGGGTGTGGCTGGCGACGGGCCACACCGACATGCGGAAGGGCTTCAACGGCCTGGCGCTGCAGGTCCAGGAGACGCTGCGGCGGGACCCGCACAGCGGTCATCTGTTCGTCTTCCGTGGGCGCAGCGGTGGATTGATCAAGATCCTGTGGCACGACGGCGAGGGCTTCTGCCTGTTCGCGAAGCGGCTCGAACGCGGGCGGTTCCTGTGGCCGTCGCCGGCGGACGGGACAGTGGCGATCTCGGCGGCGCAACTCGGCTATCTGTTGTCCGGGATCGACTGGCGCGCCCCCCAGTACACGTGGCGGCCCGACGCGGCGGGGTGACGCGGCGCCTCGTCCGGGGCTCACAAAGGCATTCGGGTGTGATTCGATCAGCGGGTGATGCGCCCCGCTGATTCGCCCTTGCCCGACGACGTCGAGACGCTGAAGCGCCTCGTGCTCGCGCGCGACGCCGAGCTGGCCCGGGCCCGCGCCGAGGTGTCGAGCGCGGAGGCGCTGATCGCCCATCTTCGGCTCGCCATCGAGAAGATGCGGCGCGAGCTCTACGGCCAGCGTAGCGAGCGCAAGGCCCGCCTCCTCGATCAGATGGAGCTCCAGCTCGAGGAGCTCGAGGCGGCCGCGGCGGAGGACGAGCTCGCGGCCGCGACGGCGAGCGCGGCGGCAGGCGAGACGCCGGTTCGGCCGCACATCCGCAGGACGCCGTCCCGCAAGCCGTTCCCGGCGCATCTGCCGCGCGAGCGCATCGTGGTGCCGGGCCCGACCACCTGCACGTGCTGCGGCTCCGGACGGCTCCCCAAGCTGGGCGAGGATGTCACCGAGACGCTGGAGTCGGTGCCGCGACGCTGGAAGGTCTTGCAGATCGTGCGGGAGAAGTTCACCTGCCGCGATTGCGAGAAGATCAGCCAGGCGCCGGCGCCGTTCCACGTGCTGCCGCGCGGCTTCGCGGGACCGAGCCTGCTCGCCATGATCGTGTTCGAGAAGTACGGGCAGCACCAGCCGCTGAATCGTCAGGCCGAGCGCTATGCGCGGGAGGGTGTCGATCTGAGCCTGTCGACGCTCGCCGACCTGGTCGGCGGCTGCGCCACGTTGCTGCGCCCGCTCTACGATCTGATCAGAACCCGTGTGTTCGCGGGCGACCGCGTGCACGGCGACGACACGCCGATGCCGGTTCTGGCGAAGGGCAAGACCGACACCGGCCGGGCCTGGGTCTATGTGCGCGACGATCGCCCGTTCGGCGGGCATGATCCGCCGGCGGCCGTGTTCTTCTACTCGCGTGATCGCACCGGCGATCATCCCGAGCGCCACCTGCATGGTTATGGCGGGATCCTCCAGGCCGACGCCTATGCGGGATTCAATCGGCTCTACGAGGCGGGACGCAAGCCGACGCCGCTCGTGGAAGCCGCGTGTTGGTCACACGCACGCCGCAAGTTCTTCGTGCTGGCCGACGTGACGACGAAGGCCCGGGCGAAGCCATCTGCCGTCGCGCCATTGGCCCTCGAAGCCGTGACGCGCATCGACGCGATCTTCGACGTCGAGCGCGAGATCAACGGTTCGCCGGCGACCGAGCGCCTCGCCCTGCGCCGTGAGCGAGCCGCTCCTCTCGTCGCCGACCTCGAGATCTGGATGCGGGCCGAGCGGGCCCGCCTGTCGCGCCACTCCGACGTCGCCAAGGCGATGGATTACATGCTGAAGCGTTGGGCCGCCTTCACGCAGTTCCTCGACGACGGGCAAATCTGCCTGACGAACAACGCCGCGGAACGCGCCCTGCGTGGCATCGCGCTCGGCCGGAAGTCGTGGCTGTTCGCTGGCTCCGACCGCGGCGGTGAACGCGCCGCGCTGATGTACACCCTGATCCAGACCGCCCGCCTGAACGACGTCGATCCGCAGGCCTGGCTCACCGACGTCCTCGCCCGCATCAACGATCACGCCATCCGGGATCTGGCCGCGCTGCTTCCCTGGAACTGGACGCCGGCCCCGACGTCGCTCGCCGCCTGACCCTCCGCCCCGGACAACGCAAGCAGAAATCCCGCGGCCCATGCCGGGGGCGTACAAAACGGTCACGCCTACCGGATTACATGGCGGCGATATTTCGCCGTCGGCAGAGAACTCACGCGGCGATTTGAACGCCGGCGGGGACGATCCCTTGCGTGACGTACCGCCAGATCGCAATCAGCAGTTTGCGCGCCAGCGCGACGATTGTGATGCGACGGGCGCGGCCCGTTAGTGTGCCGACACGCTCGTGGAACCAGAGTGACAGAGCGCTGGTCGGCTGATAGCGCAACCACAGCAGGCGAATTGAATGACCATGGTTCGTGCTCGTGGGTTCCCCGCTCGGCTGATCTTCCGGTCACGGTCGATCTCTCCACTTTGGAAGGGCATCGGCGCGAGTCCAACATAGCTTGCGATCTGCCGGCGGTTGCTGAAGGGCCGATACAAGACCTCGCGGGTCAGCATGGCTGCGACATTCTCTCCGATGCCGCGAATGCGACAGAGAGCTTGAATCATCTTGATTGCGGGGTCTTCCGCCTCGTGTTCGAGTTCATGCTCTAGCTCGGTCTCCACCTCGCGAATCATCTCGAGCGTCGTCACAAGATGCCGGTGCAAACGACCGAGTTCAGCACGAAGATGCGGGGGGACGGGACGTCCGTCACCGGTGCGAAGAGCCTCCAGGTCTCGGCCCCAAGACCGCAGCGAGGGACGTTTCTTGATGCCCTGGGTCGCCAGAAGGGCCTCCATTCGGTTTTCTATCCGCACCCTCTCCTGGACCAGATGCTCCCGCTCACGATGTTGGCGTTTGGCGTCTTCTTGCTCCGGTGTCGGCACACGGACCATGCCGCAAATCTGGCGATCTCCTCGCCGGTAAGCGGCAAGGTCTCGCAGCAGTCCTTGCGCGTCGAGCCGATCCGTCTTGGCACGTCGCGCGCGACGACTGACAAGAATGCTCGTCGCCTCCATCACGTAGTTCTCGACGCCGTGCGCCACCAGCAGCCGATGCAACCAAAAGCCGTCACGGCCAGCTTCGAAACAGCTCGTGGCTGTCACGGCTTCGCAAGCACGCTTTGCTCTGACGCGCGCCTGAAGTTTCTCGAACAGGCTGAAAAGCGCTGCGGTGTCTCCAGCCTCCAGTCGATGCAATCCGACCTTGTCGCTCGCCGGCATCCGAACGGCGACAAGCCAAGTTGAGGCGCGGAGCTCGATCGCTAGATCGATATGGAGTTCAATGGGTGCGACGGGTTCCATGTCGGCGACTCCTTTGCTTTGCTCGAGCCCCGGGGATTATCCTCTCGGTTTTCGCTCATAGCATCTGGAACCAGATCTCGACCGGCTTGCGCTCGGCGACGCCTTCGAGATGAGCGCTCAGCGTCGTCGCGAAGTTTTTTTTGAATGCTGCGATCGTCCCGGCGTCCTGCGCCGGATGGCGCGGCCGCGCGCTGATGTGGGAGAAGCCGAGCGCGTCGAGGATCTTGCCGATCGTCCGCTCGTGATACTCGACCCCCCAAGCGTTCGGCGATCAGACGCTTCAGATCGACCCTGCGCCAGCGCACCACGCCATGCACGGCCGGGTCCGGGCCGATCTCGACGATCTGCGCCAGCTCCGCGAGCTGGACGGCGGTCAGCCGCGAGCTCGGACCTTGCGACGGGATGTCCAGCAGGCCGTCCGGACCCTGGGAGTTGAATCGATGCACCCAGTCGCGCAGCGTCTGGCGGTTCATGCCGCCGATCCTGGCCGCCTCCGTCCGGTTCATGCCGTACCAGACCGCCGCCTGCGACAACAGCCGCCGTCACAGAGGCCTTTGGTATTACATGCTGAAGCATTGGGTCGCCTTCACGCGCTTCCTCGACGACGGGCGAATCTGCCTGATGAACAACGCCGCGGAACGTGCCTTGCGCGGCATCGCGCTCGGCCGGAAGCCGTGGCTGTTCGCCGGCTCCGAGCGCAGCGGCGAACGCGTCGCACTGATTTACACCCTGATCCCGACCGCCCGCCTCAACGACGTCGATCCGCAGGTCTGGCTCGTCGACGTTCCTCGCCCGCATCAACGATCACGCCATCCGATATCTGGCTGCGCTGCTTCCCTGGAACTGGACGCCGGTCCCGACGTCGCTCGCGGCCTGACCCTCCGTCTCGGAAAACGCAAGCAGAAATTCCGCGGCCCCCCCCCGGGGGCGCACGCCGATGCTCTAGGGTCCGTACTCAATTCGCTTGCGGGGCAGGGCGTCGACTGATTCAAGGGCTCCGGGGGGCACGGAGCCCTTGATGAGCAAGCAGCTTTACTGGCTGAGCGATTCCGAGTGGGCGCGGATCGAGCCGCACCTGCCGCGCGGACGGCGTGGGGCTCACCGGGTCGACGACCGACGGGTGATCAGCGGCATCGTGCACATGCTGCGGATCGGCGCCCGCTGGCGCGACTGTCCGAAGGAGTACGGCCCCTACACGACGATCTACAACCGCTTCAATCGCTGGAGCCGGCAAGGCCTCTGGTTCGAGATTTTCGAAGCCCTGACGGGCTCGACCGGCATCATCGCGACGGTCGCGATCGACAGCACCCACATTAAGGCCCACCGCTCTGCGGCGGGCGGAAAAGGGGGGCATTCAAGCAGGCGATCGGCTGCTCGCGCGGCGGACGGACGACGAAAATCCACGCCCTGACCGATCACTGCGGTCGGCCCCTCGTTCTGCTGCTCTCGCCCGGCAACATCAACGACATCGCGTTCGCGCCGACGCTGATCGCCCGGGTCGGGCCGATCACCGGCCTCATCGCGGACAAGGCCTACGACGCCAACAGCCTCCGCCGCCTGCTCGCCGAGGGCGGCGCCAAGGCCGTGATCCCGTCGACCACCAGCCGCAAGCAGCCGATCCCCTACGATCGCATCGCCTACAGGCGCCGCAATCGCATCGAGCGGATGTTCTCGCGGCTCAAGGACTTCCGACGCGTCGCAACGCGTTACGACAAGCTCGCCAGAAACTTCCTCGCCGGCGCAATCCTCGCCGCCACCGTCGCCTGGTGGCTCAATTGAGTCCCGACCCTAGCACGTTCGGCCGGCAATGCTGTTCTGCTATACCCGTCGGAATTCGACGGACCGTCCCGCGTATGTGCGTCGACTTCCTCAGCGGCCGAGGGCCCTCTTGAACCGACTTTCCTCGTGGAACTGATGCGGTCCATCTTCTCGACCGCGTGGTGCCGCAGATACGCCGGGCGCCGACGGCCGAGTGGCTGCGACATCTTGCGTCCGGGCGCCCGGACTTGCGCGTGATCCATCGTCACCCGATCTTCGTACCACAGACGAACCGCCGAGGAGGCCTGCGTGCGCGACTGATCCGTCCGACGATCGACGAGCCGTGGTGGCTGCATGGCGGTGCGCGCCGCTGCGACTTGGGATTTCTGAGCCGATGCCGATTGGCTGACCGAGGTCGTGCCTATGCCGAGACACCATCTCGCCGGGTCCGCCGGCCCGTCCCTCTGCGCGATCACCGTTGCGCTCGCCGCGATACTGACGGCCTGTGGGACGCGAGCGTCACACCCGCCGTCGCCCCGTCCGCGCCGCCGGACGTCGGCGTCGTCACGGTCCAGGCGGCCAGCGTGACGCTCACCAAGGAGTTGCCTGGCCGGATCACGCCGATGCGCATCGCCGAGGTGCGGCCGCGGGTGAGCGGCATCGTGGTCGAGCGCAGCTTCCAGCAGGGCAGCGTGGTCGAGGCCGGGGCGGTGCTGTACCGGATCGATCCAGCCCCCCTTCAGGTCGAGCTCGACAAGGTGAAGGCGGCGCTCGCCAAGGCGGAGGCGGTGCTCTACCAGGCGTCGCGCCAGGAGGATCGGTTGCGCACGCTGTTGCCCGCCCAGGCCACCAGCCAGGCCCAGTACGAGCTGGCGGTCGCGGCCGAGCGCCAGGCCGAGGCCGAGGTGGCAGCCCAGAAGGCGGCGGTCGGCCAGGCCCAGCTCAATCTCGACTGGGCGACCGTGCGGGCGCCGATCACGGGCCGCATCGGCCGCGCGCTGGTGACCGAGGGGGCGCTGGTCAATCCCAACGAGACGACCCATCTCGCCACTATCCAGCAGCTCGACCCGATCTATGCCGACTTCACCCAGTCGGTCGGCGAGCTGAACCAGCTTCGGCGCGACCTCGCCGAAGGCCGCCTGAAGAGCGTATCGCCCGAGGCGGCGCGGGTCCGGCTGCTGCTCGACAACGGCGCGGTCTACCGGCACGCGGGCCGGCTCCTGTTCTCCGACGTCAGCGTCGATCCCGGCACCGCCAAGGTGACGCTGCGCGGCGAGTTCCCCAATCCCGACGCCGACCTGCTGCCCGGCATGTATGTGCGGGTGCAGATCGAGGAGGCGATCGACACCGACGGGATCGTGATCCCGGCCCAGGCCGTGCAGCGGACGACGGCGGGCGGCAGCGCCGTGTTCGTCGTCAACGGCGAGGGTCGCGCGATGCTGCAGCCGGTGCGGGCGGGACGCACGCTCGGCGCCGGCGTGCTGATCGAGGATGGGTTGACGCCGGGCTGGCGCGTCGTCGTCGACGGCTTCCAGAAGTTCGCGCCGGGCGACGCCGTGACGCCGGTGCCGTGGCGCAGTCCGGGCGGCGGCCCGCCGGCCGCGCCGAACTGATCGCCACGCCCGTCTCCGGAGACCATCCCGATGTCGCGCTTCTTCATCGTCCGCCCGATCTTCGCCTGGGTGGTGGCGATCTTCATCTGCCTCGCCGGCGCGCTGGCGATCCCGTTCCTGCCGGTGGCGCAGTATCCGATCATCGCGCCGCCGTCGATCTCGATCGCCACCGTCTATCCGGGCGCCTCGACCCGGACCCTCTATTACGGCGTGACGCGGCTGATCGAGGAGGAGCTGAACGGCGCCGCCGGCATTCTCAGCTACGAGTCGACCAGCGACACCACCGGCGAGGTGGAGATCATCGCGGCGTTCAAGCCCGGCACCGACATCGCCCAGGCCTCGGTCGACGTGCAGAACCGCATCAAGCGGATCGAGCCGCGCCTGCCCGAGGCGGTGCGCCAGCAGGGCATCGTCATCACCGAGGCGAGCAGCGCCATCCTGCAGTTCGTCACGCTCACCTCGACCGACGGCAGCCTCGACGAGGTCGGCCTCGGCGACGTCGCCACCCGCTACGTTCTGCCGGAGCTGCGCCGGCTCGCCGGGGTGGGGCGGGTGCGGCTGTTCTCGACCGAGCGGGCGATGCGCATCTGGCTCGACCCCGACAAGCTGCTCGGCCTCGGCCTGACCGCCCAGGACGTCGACACGGCGATCGCGGCGCAGAATTCGCAGGTCGCCTCCGGCCTGCTCGGGGTGCAGCCGTCGCCGGCCCGGCAGCGCCTCCAGAACATGGTGCTGGTGAAGGGCCAGCTCGAGTCGCCGGAGGAGTTCGGCGAGATTGTCCTCAAGGCCAATCCGAACGGCTCGACCGTGCGGCTCGCCGACGTCGCCCGCATCGAGGTCGGTGGGCTGTCCTATTCGTTCGCGACGCGGCTCGACGGACGCCCGGCCGCGGCGGTCGCCGTGCAGCTCGCGCCGACCGGCAACGCGCTCGCCACCGCCGAGGCGGTCAAGACCCGGATGGCGGAGCTCGCCGCATTCTTCCCGCCGGGCGTCAAGTACGAGGTCTCCTACGACGTCACCCCGGTGATCGCCGCCTCGGTCAAGAAGGTGTTGCTGACGCTGGCCGAGGCGGTGGTGCTGGTGTTCCTGGTGATGTTCCTGTTCCTCCAGAACATCCGCTACACGATCATCCCCACCATCGTGGTGCCGATCGCGCTGCTGGGCACCTGCGCCGTGCTGCTGGGGCTCGGCTTCTCGATCAACGTGCTCACCATGTTCGGCATGGTGCTGGCGATCGGCATCCTGGTCGACGACGCCATCGTGGTGGTCGAGAACGTCGAGCGCATCATGGCGGAGGAGGGGCTGCCGCCGCGCGCCGCGACCGAGAAGGCGATGGAGCAGATCACCGGGGCCGTGATCGGCATCACCCTGGTGCTGATGGCCGTGTTCGTGCCGATGGCGTTCTTTCCCGGCTCGGTCGGGATCATGTATCAGCAGTTCTCCGCCGCCATGGTGGTGTCGATCGGCTTCTCGGCCTTCCTGGCGGTGTCGCTGACGCCGGCGCTCTGCGCCACCCTGCTGAAGCCGGTCGAGAAGGGCCACGGGCACGCGACGCGCGGGGTCTTCGGCTGGTTCAATCGCGGCCTCGACTGGGCGACCCGGCGCTACGGCGCGGCGACGCGCTGGATGGTGGCGCGCGGCGGGCGCTTCATGCTGGTCTATGTCGTGCTGCTAGCCGGCCTCGGTTGGGCCTTCTGGCGACTGCCCGGCGGCTTCGTGCCGGTCGACGACCAGGGCTTCGTGATGGTCGACGTGCTGGCCCCGGCCGACGCCAGCGCCGCCCGCACCCTCGACGTGGTGCGCGGCGTCGAGAAGACGCTGGCGGCGACGCCCGGCGTCGACAAGGTCACGTTCGTCACCGGCTTCAGCTTCTTCGGCCAGGGTGCCAACACGGCGCAGGCCTTCGTCACCCTGAAGGACTGGTCGGAGCGCGGCCCGGACGAGAGCGCCGCGGCCCTGATCGCCCGCCTGAACCCGGAGTTCGCCAAGATCCGCGACGCCGAGGTGTCGATGCTGGCGCCGCCGCCGGTCGCCAATCTCGGCACCACCAGCGGCTTCAGCTTCCGCCTGCAGGATCGCTCGCAGCGCGGCTACGAGGCCCTGATGGCCGCCAAGGATGCACTGCTCGCCGCGGCGAAGCGCTCGCCGGTGCTCGGCGAGCTGGTGGTGGAGGGGCTGCCGCCCGCCCCGCAGGTGCGGCTCGACATCGACCGGCGCAAGGCGGCGGCGCTCGGCGTCACCTTCGCCGACATCAACGCCGCGCTGTCGACCAATCTCGGCTCCAGCTACATCAACGACTTCCTCAATCGCGGTCGTATGCAGCGGGTGATCGTGCAGGCCGGCGACGAGAAGCGCCTGGTGCCCGAGGATCTCTTGACCTACAGCGTCCGCAACAAGGCCGGCGAGATGGTGCCGTTCTCGTCCTTCGCGCGCGTCGCCTGGGTGATCGGTCCCACCCAGGTGGTCGGCTTCGACGGCTATCCGGCGGTGCGGATCACCGGCAGCCCGGCGCCCGGCTACACGTCCGGCGACGCCATCGCCGAGATGGAGCGGCTGATGCGCACCCTGCCGGGCGGGTTCGGATACGCCTGGACCGGTCAGTCGCTGCAGGAGAAGCTCGCCGGGTCGCAGGCGGCGTTCCTGCTCGGCCTGTCGATCCTGTTCGTGTTCCTGTGCCTCGCGGCGCTCTACGAGAGCTGGTCGATCCCGTTCGCCGTGATGCTCGCGGTGCCGCTCGGCCTGGTCGGCTCGGTGGCGGCGGCGTGGCTACGCGGGCTGCCCAACGACGTCTACTTCACGGTCGGAATCGTCACCATCATCGGCCTGTCGGCCAAGAACGCGATCCTGATCATCGAGTTCGCCAAGGATCTGCGGGCCCGCGGCATGCCGCTGGTGGAAGCGACCGTGACGGCGGCGGAGCTGCGCTTCCGGCCGATCGTGATGACCTCGCTCGCCTTCATCCTCGGCGTGGTGCCGCTGGTGATCGCTACCGGAGCGAGCGCCGCGAGCCAGCAGGCGCTCGGCACCGGCGTGCTCGGCGGCATGATCACGGCGACCGTGCTGGCGGTGTTCTGGGTGCCGGTGTTCTTCGTCGTGGTGATGCGGTATCTGTCGCGGCAGGACGCAGCGGCTGAACTCTCCGCCACACCGGCCGCGCCGTGACGAGTGCGAGAGACCGTTCGGCCGGTCCGCGAACGTCAGTGAGGTGGATAGGCTCTAAATAGTCGTCCGTGAAGTTATCAGAAGCCACTGAGTGAGCGGCCGTATTTCCGGTCCCGAAGTATTCGTTTTTGCAGGAATGGCGGGCCTGGACCGTGGATTCCTTGCAGTTTTGGATGCCGGATTCGAGCGATCGTGATTCCCTTGGAGGTGAAGACTCGCCTTTCGGGGAGGGCTCGTTGAGCCGACCACGCGACGATCGTCAGGACGACCTTTTCCGCCCGCCGCTGCAGCAGATCATCGATCTTCGCCATCCTCTGGTGCGGCTGGTGCGGGAGATCGACTGGGATTTCGTCGGGCGGCGCTTCGGCTCGGTATGCCGGACCGGCCGGGGCCAGCCGCCGCTGCCGACCCGGCTGGTTGCCGGGCTTCTGATCTAAAGCACATGCACGACCTCTCCGACGAGGCGCTGTGCGCACGCTGGATCGAGAACCCGTATTTCCAGTTCTTCTGCGGCGAGGTGGTGTTCCGTCACGACCTGCCGTTCGACCGCTCGTCGCTGACGCGCTGGCGCCAGCGGCTCGGCGAGGACGCGCTCGCGGCGTTGCTGCAGGAGAGCCTGTCGGTGGCGTACGAGACCGGGGCAATCGAGGCCAAGGATCTCGAACGCGTGGTGGTCGACACCACCGTGCAGGAGAAGACCATCGCGCATCCGACCGATAAACGATTGGTGCATCGCGCCATCGAGACGCTGGTCGGCTTGGCCAGGCGCGAAGGCGTCGTGCTGCGCCAGAGCTATCGGCGCGTCGCCAAGCGGGCCGCCATCATGGTGGGGCGCTACACCCACGCCGATCAGTTTAATCGTGCCCGCCGCATGCTGGCGTTCCTGCGCACCCGGCTCGGCCGGGTGATCCGCGACATCCGCCGCAAGATCGACGGCGATCCCGGGCGTGAGGAACGCTTCGGGCCGCTGCTCGATCTCGCCGTCCGGGTCCGCCATCAGGACCATCCCCAGCGCGGCCGAAAGGTCTATGCGCTGCACGCGCCCGAGGTCGAGTGCATCGGCAAGGGCAAAGCCCGTCAACCCTACGAGTTCGGCTGCAAGGTGTCGATCACGACGCCGGTCACCCGGCCGAAGGGCGGCCAGTTCGTGCTGCACGCAAGGCGCTGCACGGTAATCCGTTCGACGGCCACACGCTCGGACCCGTGATCGCCGGTATGGAACGGCTCACCGGCGTCGCCGTCCGCCGCATCCATGTCGACCGCGGCTATCGCGGCCACAGCCACCCGGACCGCTTCAGGGTCTTCATCTCGGGCCAGGTCCGTCGGGTGACCAAGTCGATCCGTCGCGAGATGAAGCGCCGGGCCGCCGTCGAGCCGGTGATCCGCCACCTGAAGGCCGAGCACCGCATGGGCCGCAACCACCTCAAAGGCCCACACGGCAACCGCGCCAACCCGCTCCTCGCTGCCGTCGGATTCAACTTCCGCCTCCTCCTGCGGTGGTTCGAGGGGATTTTGCGTGCCCTCTGGGCCGCAATTCTCCTCGCCACAATCGCCCCACGCTACGCCCGAACCGGCGCGCGCAGTCTTCTTCACGGACGACGAAATAATTTTACAGCTGTTGCAGCATGCTCAATCCCGCCGGCCAGCCAACATCGATGCTGCGGTGCGGAGCTCCGCACGTCCGCTTACACGTCAGTTAATCCTTTCTTTGCTAGTTCGGTTATACCTCTACCGTAACGCCGACGTGACGCCCTCCGACACCTCCTCAGAGCTCTCGCCTTGTCCTGCCGAGCGACGATGCGCCGGAGGAGACGCCCGCGTTTTGAAGGGACCCCTCCATGCGAATGAATCTTCCTGTAACGGGCACCGAGTATGTCCTTTCCGACGAGACGGTGATTGTCTCCAGGACCGATATCAAAGGCCGATTGACGTATTTCAATGATCAGTTCCTCGCGGCATCTGGTTTCTCCGAGGAGGAGTTGCTCGGGAAGCCTCACAACATCGTCCGCCATCCGGATATGCCGCCAGAAGCATTCCAGGATTTATGGGCCACGCTGAAGAGCGGCAGGCCATGGGCCGGCGCCGTCAAGAACCGGCGAAAGAACGGTGATTTTTACTGGGTCATGGCAAGCGTGACACCGGTCTACGAAAACGGGTCCGTCTCAGGCTACATGTCCATTCGCACGAAGCTTCCGGCTGACCAGCGGACCGAGGCCGAACGCATTTATGGGCTGCTGCGCGATAATAAGGCTGGCGCCTACTCCGTGACGGGAGGCGTCATCCGGACACGTTCCATTTTAGATCGGCTGTCGCTCTTCACCGGTACCCTGAAAGCCCGTCTGATCACATTAGTCGCCGTGTTCAGCTGTTTTGTCGTCCTGGCCGGGGCCGGCGGCCTCATCGCGGCAGGCGACAGCGAAGCCCATGTTGGCCTATTTGGATTATCCGCCGTGGTCGCCGCCGCTCTGCTGACCGGCGGCTGGCTCGCGGTGCGCACCATCCAGTCGACGCTCCAGCCACTCCAACGGCTCAACTCCGCTCTCGATTGCATCGCGCAGGGCGAGTTCAACAGTCGGATCGTCGTCGATTGCGACGACGAGATCGGCACCGCTCTTCGTAATGTTCAAGCCATGCAGGCGAAGCTCGGCTACGAACGCGCCGAGCAGAGGGAGATCGAACGCCGGACGGTCGCACAGCGCCGGGCGGACACGCATCGACTTGCCGCCGAGTTCGAGAATGCTCTCGGCGCGATTATCGACACGGTGTCGTCCGCATCCACGCAGCTCGAGGCATCGGCTCATACGCTGGCCGCCACTGCTGATCGCACTCAATCCGTCACCATCTCGGTCGCGGCCGCTGCCGAGCAGGCGTCCGCAAATGTCCAGAGCGTCGCTTCGGCAAGCGAAGAGATGGCGTCATCCGTCAACGAGATTGGGCGCCAGGTGCAGGACCAAGCGCGCATTGCCGAAGGCGCGGTCCAACAGGCCGAAACGACCGACACTCATGTCGCGGAGCTTTCGCAGGCGGCAACCCGTATCGGCGACGTAGTCAAGTTGATCACGGCGATCGCCGAGCAGACCAACCTGCTGGCCCTCAATGCGACGATCGAGGCAGCGAGAGCCGGCGAGGCCGGAAAAGGCTTTGCCGTCGTGGCCCAGGAGGTGAAAGCCCTCGCTGCTCAGACGGCCAAAGCGACCGGTGACATCTCGATTCAGATCACCGGCATGCAGACGGCGACCCAGGGTTCGGTGATGGCAATTCGCCAAATTGGGGACACCATCGGCCGCCTTTCCGAAATCTCCTCTTCGATAGCCGCAGCGGTCGAGGAGCAAGGGGCGGCGACCCGGGAGATTTCACGCAATGTTCAGCAAGCGGCCCAAGGGACTGTCGAAGTGAGCAGCCACGTCGTCGAGGTGCAGCGGGGCGCGACAGAAACGGGGTCGGCCTCCACTCAGGTCTTGGCCGCTGCACGGACGCTCGCTCGGGATAGCACCCGACTTAAGGACGAGGTTCACCGCTTCCTCCAAAACGTGCGGGGCGGGTGATAGTCCAGCGACTGGCGAGCCGAGGCAGCGGTTCAAGGCCGGCCTTAAAGAGCACTCTTCCCGTTATCATGTCCATTCTGGTGGTCTCGTGAATCAGATCTACTGCTAGATGACTAGATTTGGTGCTAAGATGTTCCTTCTTCGGGCGGACCTGGCTATGCGTATTCTCAGTTTATCCTCACCCGTATGGATAGGCAGTCTCGTTCTGTTCGCATCCACCGAAAGCAACCGTAATCGGTTATGCTGGCCTACGGATCGGTCGAACTGCATTGCCCGTCGCAGCCCGAGCCCGTTGCCGAGACGGGTGCGCCGGTGAGGCCGATAGACGGCGCTGGAGGTCAGCGATGCGACGCTGCCAGAGGATTGGCATCACCGTAGAGGTCTTCCAAACGACAGGGATGTGCCCCAACAAAGCCAGTGCTAGACGGGTCCCGAGGCCCAATGACAGCGGCGCACTCTGCAGCTGGGAGAGATTATGGCATTGAGATCGTAAAACTTTATTTACTCGAAACAGTCATTTGTTCTTTACAGTGTAGGACTTTGGAATAGGAGGCCAAGGTGGCGCAGTGTCCGACGCCGACCGATCGAGAAATCAGTTTCAGTCGCGATGACTTGATCGTCTCCAAGACCGACCTCCAGGGCCGCATAACCTACGCCAACAAGGTGTTTTGCGACCTGTGCGGCTACTCCGAGCGGGAGCTGATGGGTCAGCCGCATAGCATCATTCGGCATCCCGACATGCCGCGCGCCGTGTTCAAGCTTTTATGGGACACCATCCAGGACGGCCGCGAGGTCTTCGCCTACGTCAAGAACATGGCGCGCAACGGCGACTACTACTGGGTCTTCGCCCATGTGACGCCGTCCTTCGACGAGACCGGCACGATCGTCGGCTATCATTCCAACCGCCGGGTGCCGGAGCGACAGGCCGTCGAGGCCGTCGCGCCTCTCTATGCAGAGGTGCTGCGGGAAGAGGCCCGCCACGCCAACGGCAAGGATGCGCTCGCCGCCGGTTATCGCCGGCTCCTCGACTTCGTCGATGCCCAGGGCATGCCTTACGATGAACTCGTCTTCGCTCTCTGAGGCTGCTCTCGGCGTCGCCGTCATCGCAGTTTCACTCTTTGCTTCGGCACTGGCGCTCGCCTTTGCTAGGCCGCTCGTCGTGGCCGCCGCGCTCATCGCTGCCGCTCTCGCCCTCTCGGTCGTCGCCTGGCGACTCGCCCGTATCGGCGCCACGTGCCGGAAAATCGAGGTGGTCGCAGCGCGGATCGCACGCGGCGACTTCGAGGCCCGCATTCTTGACATTCGCGACGGTGGCGTGCTCGGCCGCCTGCAGCACGCCTTCAACGACGCGGTCGATCGCTGTGACGCCTTCGTGCGAGAGTCGACCGCCGCCATGGCGGCGATCCGCGACGACCGCTACCACCGCCGCATCCTGCCGCGTGGCTTGCACGGCAGCGTCCGCCTCGCCGCCGAGACGATCAATGCGGCCATGGACGTGATCAAGCAGCGGGTCGCCGCATTTAACGCGAATACGTCGCAGTTCGAGGAGGCGATCGGCAACGTTATCGATGCGATGTCGTCGGCAGCCGGCGACATGGAATCGACCGCGGGTGTACTCGGCCGCGGCGCGGCCACGACGCTCGATGGCGCCAAGGTGGTCCAGCGTTCCTCCGAAAACGCCAGCAGCAACATGGAAACGGTCGCCGCGCGACGACAGAGCTCGCGGCGTCGGCGCGAGAGGTGGGACGGGACGTCGACCGTTCGGCGGCCATTGCTCGTGAGGCCGTCGTACGGGTCGCGCGGGCGAGCCATGCCGTCGCCAGCCTGTCGAGCGCCACGGCGCAGATCGACGAGATCGTCGAGCTGATCAACACAATCGCAGGACAGACAAATCTTCTGGCGCTCAACGCCACCATCGAAGCGGCCCGGGCTGGCGAGGCCGGCAAGGGATTCGCTGTCGTGGCGCAGGAAGTGAAGATGCTTGCTGGCCAGACCGCCAAGGCGACCGGCGACATTTCGCGGAGTATTGTCGAGGTTCAGACCACCACACGCGACGCCGTCGAAGCGATCTCGGCGATTGGCAATACCATCGCAGAGGTGGACCAGATCACGGCTCACGTCGCAGAAGCGGTTGGTGCACAATCTCAGGCGACCGAGGAAATAGCCCGCAACATCGAGCAGGCCTTCGCGGGCGTTCGTGACATCACGGCGACGATCCGCGACGTCAGTGATCATGCAGGGGAGTCCGAGCGCCAGACCGGCCTCACCATGGGAGCGTCGGCCAACCTGGCCACCCAGTCACATCGTCTCGGCGAATCCGTGAAGACTTTCCTCCAGACACTCCGGCGCGATCCACAGGGAGAAAAGACAGCGTGAGTTTCTGGAAGTCGAGAATGCTTTAGTGACCACGGACCCCGAGTCTGTCGATGGTTCGCGCGGCGGCCTTTTAAAGATGAGCCTTAGCTTGAAGAAAGCGTTCCCGAGCAGATTGAAGTCGGGACGCTCGCGCGGGAAGAAAAGAAGGTATTTCGGCGACGGCCTCGATCATCTCGCGAACAACGGCGCCTTAGTGGCTCGATTGATTGTCCATGATGACGGCGTCGCCGGGTCTGAGCGCAGGCATGAGCAGGCGCTCGACATGGGTCGCGAGCGCCTTGCGTTCTATCGCCCGTTCACGACGAAGGGAGCGATGATGCCGCAACAGTTGAGCCCGGCCACGAAGGTGATGGTCTTCCAGTGTTCGTGCGGAATGCCGACCGCAGGCGCTCGCCCCGCGGTGACGGCCGTAGGCGCCGAGCCCTGTTGATGGAGGCCACGTCTCGTCGATGAACACCACCCGTGCGGGTGGCGGGGAGACTTCACGGCCGCACCATCACCTTCAAAGCTTTCCTCTCGTTCATGGCGCGATAGCCGTCCGGAACCCCGTCGAGGGTCACGAGGCTATCGAACACACGACCAGGCTCGATCCGTCCTTCCATAATGTCGGGCAACAGTTCGGAAATGTAGGTGCGCACCGGTGCCGGACCGCCCGCCACGGCAATGTTGTTGTAGAATGTCTGCCTTCCAGCCGGCATAACTTCGTAATGGGGAACCCCGACGCGCCCGACAGCTCCGCCGGGTCGTGCAATGCCGACCGCTGTGTCGATCGCCGGGCCGGAGCCGACGCATTCAAGGACAGAATGCGCTCCAAAGCCGCCGGTCAATGCTTTTACGGCCTCAATCGCTTCCCCGCCGCGCTCGCTGACGACATCGGTTGCTCCGAATACTTTGGCAAGTGCGATCCGATCCGGATGACGCCCGAGGATGATGATCTGCTCGGCTCCAAGCCGCTTTGCAGCAATGACTCCGCACAGCCCCACGGCTCCGTCGCCGATCACGGCGCCCCGAGATCCGCGCGTGACCCGAGCTGCAGCTGCAGCGTGGTGACCAGTTCCCATCACATCCGAGAGCGTCAGCAGAGACGGCATGAGGGAGTGGTCCGGCGCGACATGGATCGGGAAAAGCGTTCCGTCCGCTTGCGGTACCCGCAGAGCCTCCGCCTGAGCGCCGTCCGCGGCACCTCCCGTGCCAAAGAAGCCGCCGTGGACGCACGAGGTTGGTAGCCCCTCGTCACAGAACATGCATTTCCCGTCGGCGTAGGCAAACGGCATGATCACGAGATCGCCCGCCTTGATCCGTTGCACATCCGAACCGATCGCCTCGACCACGCCGATGGCTTCATGCCCCATCCGCCGACCTCCTGCCTCGGGGACGAGATCGTTATATGGCCAGAGATCGCTGCCGCAGATGCAGGCGCGAGTGATCCGGATGACGGCGTCGGTCGAGTAGATCAGGGTCGCATCGGGAATGTTCTCGATTCGAACATCTCCTGCCATGTGCATGACGGTTGCTCTCATGAGAGTTTCCTGAACGGTTTGGGGTACGGAAGATTTGATTAGTCGGCCGCGCCGCCTCGTTGGTGCCTGTCGCCGGTGTGCGAAGAGCGGCAAGACTCTCACTCAGCGCTTCGTAGCGCCCGTCATTCACTACTGCAGCTGCGGCTTCGTTCGAGCTTGGATCGGCAGTGCGCGAAAGCGGGCGCCGCTCGCGGCATGGATCGCATTCGCGAGCGCGGGCGCGACCGGAGGCAGTCCGGGTTCCCCCACTCCCCCGAGCGGGGCGTCGTAGCCGCTCGACTTCACCATGTGGACACGAATGTCCTTCGGGACCCCATCGATCCGCGGGACCTCGTAATCGTGAAAATTCGACTGCTCTGCCCGTCCCGCCTTAAAGCTGATTTCACCGAGAAGGGCGATGCCGATGCCCTGGACCACGGCGCCCTCCAACTGGGATCGAACACGATCGGGGTTGATCAACGCGCCACAGTCGAACGCGAGGTCGACCTGCCGCACCACGATCTCACCGCCGCGGCCGACTTCGACCTCGACGACGGCCGCCGCGTAGCTCAGAAAACTCCGATGCGCCGCGATCCCGAGCCCGGTGCCGTCCGGCCGCCGCCGTCCCCAGTCCGCCTTCAGCGCCGCGGTCTCGATCACCCGCCGCAGCCGCGCCGTATCGAACGGGTAGAGTTTCGGATCTTCGCCATACGTCCATCGGTCGGACAATGAGGCCGGAGCGATCAGGCGATCAGGACCGATCAGTTCGAGCAGGAAGCCCTTCGGATCGCGTCCGGCCGCCGCTGCGAGTTCGGCGACGAAGCACTGCACGGC
Source organism: Rhodoplanes serenus (assembly GCA_009720755.1). Classification (GTDB taxonomy): domain Bacteria; phylum Pseudomonadota; class Alphaproteobacteria; order Rhizobiales; family Xanthobacteraceae; genus Rhodoplanes; species Rhodoplanes serenus. Next base: position 20,995 of record WNKV01000027.1, on the reverse strand, counting down.
AAACGCATGGGGGACGTTCGCGACCGCCCGGAACCAGCCGATCCGGGTGTGCGCGGTCGCTTCGGGATTTTCGACCCGGATGTCTGGGATTGCAAACGGCACGTCCACAGCACCCATCGCGAGTTCGAAAGCGGCCTTGTGCGTCACCTCTGGCGCGAAGATGGAGCGGATGGACGGCCCGGCCGTGCGATGGAGCCAAGCGACCACTCGACCGTTCTGGTCGAAACCCGCCTCCAGCCGATCCACCGAGACCGCGTGGAAGAAGCTGTGCTGCAGGTCGTCCTCGCGCGTGAAGATCAGCTTCACGGGCCGGCCGTTCATCGCCCGGGACAGGACCGCCGCCTCCGCTGCGAAATCCGGCTGCGCTTTCCGGCCGAAGCCGCCGCCGAGAAGGAGAGGCTGAACGATCACCTTCTCCCGAGGCAAACCGAAACGCTTGGAGAGGTCGGTGCGGACCGCCTCCGGGCTCTGAACGCTCGCCCAGACCTCGCAGAGGTCGTCGCCGACCCGGGCGGTCGCAGTCGGTGGCTCCATCGGGGCCTGCGCGAGATGAGGCGTGTAATACGTCGCTGCGACGCGACGGGGCGCGCGCGCGAGCGCCGCGTCGGCATCGCCGTCGTCGCGGACGACATCGCCGGGCCGTCCCACGGCAACCTCCAGAGCGGCACGGTACTCCGCCGAGTCGTAGGTGCCGTTCGGCCCGTCGTCCCATTCGATCTCGAGTCGGGAGCGGCCCTTGATCGCCGCGAATGTGTTCTCGGCGACGATCCCGACGCCGCCCAGAGGCATGAATCCCGAGGGTAGCGCGGGCGCCGCGATCGGTATGACGGCGAGCACGCCCGGGACCTTCATGGTTTCGGTCGCGTCGAAGCGCTTCACCTTGCCGCCATGGACCGGCGGCCGAGCCACGACAGCGAACGCCATGTTGTCGAGCCGGACGTCGATGCCGTAGACGGCTCGACCCGTCGTGATGTCGTGGTTGTCGACGAGTGGAATGCGATCCCGTCCGACGAAGCGGAACTCGTTCGCGGGACGCAGCACCAGCGTGTCGGGCAACGGCACGGGGCGGGCGGCGGCGCCGCTCGCCAGAGCACCGAAGCCGAGACGCCGACCGGTCGTTCGGTGCACCACCGCGTGCTGGTCCGTCGCGACAGTCGAGACGTCGACGTTCCAGCGAGCGGCGGCTTCCTCCTCGAGCATGCGACGCGCGGCCGCCCCGATACGACGGAGCGGAAGGAAATGGTGACGCATGCTGCGGGATCCGTCCGTGTCCTGGTTCCCGTATCGGCTCTCGTCACCCGGCGCTTGCACGACCTCGACGCGATCGAGGTTCGCTCCCAGTTCGTCGGCCACGACCATGGCCCAACTGGTCCGGACGCCTTGCCCCATCTCGGCACGATGGCACAGGAGCTTCACGGTGCCGCTCTCGTCCAGCGCGAGGAACAGTCTCGGGTCGTCTTTGATGCCACCGCGCATCGCCGCGCCACCGAAGCGCGTCGCCTGAGCGTTGGCCGGCGGGGCCGCCCGAAGCGCGAGAACCAGAGCCCCGGCCGTGATCCCGAAGACCATCGCCCGGCGGCTGACGTTGATGGCGTCCGCGCTGCGCGCCATGCTCAGGTCCTCTCGGCGGCGAGTTTGATGGCGGCCCGGATCCGCGGATAACTTCCGCACCGACAGATGTTTCCGCTCATCGCGGCATCGATGTCGCTGTCGGTCGGGTGCGGATTGTCGGAGAGGAGCGCGGCGGCCTGCATGATCTGGCCGCCCTGACAGTATCCGCATTGCGCGACGTTGATCTCCCGCCACACGACTTGGAGCGGATGAGACCCGTCCGCCGACAGTCCTTCGATGGTGACCACCGAGCGGCCTTCGAGATCGGCGACGGGAGTCTGACAGGACCGGGTCGCTTGGCCGTCGATGTGAACCGTGCAGGCGCCGCAAAGAGCCTGCCCGCAACCGAACTTGGTCCCGGTCAGCCCGGCAACGTCTCTCAGGTACCAGAGAAGCGTTGTTTCCGGATCGCCGTCGAAGCTGTGAATCGCGCCGTTGACCGTGAAGCTCGTCATTCTTGCCTCGGAGCAATCGACATCACATCTCGTAACCCGGCTTTTTGTAGAGGGTCGCCGGCTTGCGAAGGATGTCCGGTTCGTAGACTTGGTCTTGCCAGTCGTTCGCGGCGATTTCTTCGATGCCGACCGACACGGAGTCGGCGCCGTAGCCGAAGATCCGCGTCACGGACGCGGCGATCTCGTCGGCCAGCCTTTGCTTCTGCCGCTCCGACTTTCCCGGCCAGAGCTTCACGACAACATGCGGCATGGCACGTCTCCCTCGTCTCCGGTCACCGGGGCCGCTTCTCGAACACGTCCTTCATGACGGGGAGCGCCGAGAACGCGTTCGGCCAGCCGACGTAGAAGGCCAAATGGGCAAGCACCTCGCCGGCCTCCGCTTGCGTCAAGCCGTTGTCCATGGCGCGACCGAGATGATACGGGATTTGCGCCACCTGCCCGGTGGCGACGAGGGCGCTCACGGTGACCAGGCTGCGGTCGCGCGGTGCGAGATCGGGCCGCAGCCAGAGGTCGCGGAACAACACATCGGTGGTGTTCTGGACCAAGCCCGGCGCAGCCGCACCGAACTGCGTGTTCACCCGGGCGGCGCGATCGGCTTCCGCCGCCTCGTCGAGGGGAAGCGGGGTGGGCGAGGCCACGGGGAGATCTTCGGCGCTGATGTTGCGCTCAGCAAAGACCTGCTTCGCCGCCGTCACGGCCGTCATGGCGTTCGGCCAGCCGGCATAGAAGGCGAGGTGGGTGATGACCTCGGACACTTCGCGCGGTGTGACGCCGTTGTCCAAAGCCATGGCGAGGGAGGAGGGAAGTTCGCCGGCGGCGTTGCGGGCGATCAGGGCCGCGAGGGTGACGAGGCTGCGGTCGCGCGTCGACATACCGGGTCGCTTCCAGACACCCCCGAGCAGCGTCTGGTCGCGATACTTGCCCAGGGCGGGCGCGACCGCCTCGATCTCCGCGTTCATTCGGGTCTCCTGTGCATGCGCGTCCGACATCGCGAGCAGGGCAAGCGAGGCGAGCGTCATCGCGGCGATCGTCATCGCGGCCGCGGTGCGGGTTCGGAGCATCCGTCTCATCGCGCACTCCGCATTCGATCGAGGGTGAACACGAAATCCTGCAGGGCCTGTCCGCGGTGACATCCGAAGCACCGGTCGAGGGTCTCGCGGCTGTTCACGCTCCCGTCCGCGTTGAACGCCTGGAACTCCCACTCCCCGTTGCGTTTTTCGGGCGGATAGTCGGCGCCCCAGCCGGTGCGCTTCTCCATCACGACGTAGCGGAACAGCTTGCCGTCGCGATAATCGACCAGGGTGATCACGGTGCCGCTCGGCAACGGCCGGCCCGTCCGGGCCGCCTCCAGGACCTTGCGGCTGGTGAAGATCTCCTCGCGAATGCTGCCCCGTTCGACAGTGGCGTAGCGGACACCCTCGGCGAAATCGGTCGGGAACGCGACGAGATCGGCGCCGGCCGTGGCCCGGCCCGCCAGACCGCACAGGACCAAGCCCGCCAGGGCGGTCCGAACGAGACGTGACTGCGCACTCATGACGTCTCTCCCAATCGAGAGGTTGAAAGGAGTGGAACCGTGATTGCCGCGGCGCAGACGACGACGGCGGCGCTGGCGACGAACACGGCCCCGGTTCCGCGCCAGCCGGCGATCAGCCCGAGGGCCGGGCTCCCGAAGCCGAGTGCTACGTCGAGGAAAACCGTGTAGGCGCCCATTGCGAGCCCGCGACTCTGTTGCGGCGCTCGGCCGACCGCCTCGACGCCAAGGCCGGGATAGACGAGTGAGTAGCCGAAGCCGGTCAGGGCCGCTCCGAGCCCGGCCACGATCCGGCCGGAGGCGAACCACATCAGGGCGAGCCCGAGCGCCTCGACCAGCACGCAGGGCAATGCCACTGCGGCGCCACCCAGCCGATCCGGAAGATGACCGAGGAACAGCCGAGCGGCGACCAGAGCGAGAGCAAAGGCGCTGAAGGGCAGCCACACCGGGTCCCAGGCGCGGTCGGTCGCGAGCAGAGGCCCGAAGGCGAGGATTGCGCCGAACCCGATGCTGCTCAGCGCCGATCCGACGCCCGGCAGCCACACCGCACCCGCGACCCGCTGAAACCCGGCCGGAGCGCTTCGCGACGACGTCATGGCGCGCATTGGAAGGACGACGAGGAGGGTCGAGAGCGGCACCACCGTCGTCGCGATCGCGACCGCGGCGAAGTCCCCGTACCCATAGAGAGCCGTCCCGATCGGCGCGCCGAGCGCCATGGCGGCGAACATCGCCATGCCGACCCAGGCGATCACGCGGCCGGCGTTCTGTGGCCCCGCGAGGGCGAAGCCCCAAGCGGCGGCGCCAGTGATGATGAAGCTATCGGCACCGCCGAGCAGCGCGCGGCCGACCAACAGCACGCCGACCGACAGCCACGGCGTGGCGACGAAGCCGAGCGAGACGAGGTAGAGGAGCCCGGAGGCGACCGCAGCCAGCAGACCAGCCATCACGGCTCGCTTCGGCCCGTGCCGGTCGGCGTGGCGTCCGGCGGCAACCCGCGTGAACAGCGAGGCCGCAAACTGGCTTCCGGTGACGAGACCGACCGCGAACGGGCCGAACCCCAATCCCTGATGCACGTGTAGTGGCAGCACGGGCAGTGCCACCCCGATGATCAGAAACGCGATCGAGACCACGGCCATGAGCGGGACGAGCGCGGCGGTCGAGTGGACGCCGCCAGGCCGCTCGGCCGGGTCGGGATCGTTCGTAGCCGCGTTTTGGCGCATGAGCATGCGGATTGATATAGCCGCGGACTCATGTGCGACTATCCGCCAAAATCGGAATGCGCTGATTAGAGCACCTTATCAATCGCAGCCGCGGTCGACCCGCTCAGCCCCGATAGCGCAGCGCTTCCACGACCAGGCTGAACGCCGCCGACGACTGACGTCGGCTCGGGTAGAACAGGTGATAGCCCGAATAGGGCTGACACCAGTCGGCCAGGACGCGCACCAATCGACCTTTCGCGATGTGCGGTTGGACGAGCCCCTCCGGCACATAGGCGAGCCCGAGCCCAGCGAGCGCCGCATTCAGGAGTTGCGCCGTGCCGTTGCAGGTGACTTGGCCCTCGACCCTGACCTTGAGTTCCCGGTTGCCCTTCTCGAACTCCCACGCATAGAGGCTGCCATGGGTCGGGAGCCGCAGGTTGACGCAATTGTGCCCGACCAGATCCTGCGGCTTCTTCGGCTCGGGACATTGCTTGAAGTAGGCCGGCGCGCCGACCACGGCCATCCGCATGTCCGGCCCGATCCGGACCGCGATCATGTCCTTGGCGACCTGTTCGCCGCTGCGGACGCCGGCGTCGTAGCGTTCTTCGACGATGTTGGTGAGGCCGTAATCCACGACGAACTCGACCCGCACGTCGGGATTCGCCTGAAGCACTCGGGTGAGCTTCGGCAATAGGATCGTGTCGATCGCGAACTCGGTCGCGGTGATCCGCACCGTGCCGGTCGGACGGTCCCGAAGTTCCCGCACTGCGGCCAACTCGGCATCGATCTCCTCGAGCCGTGGCTCGAGTGTGCGCAGTAATCGCTCCCCGGCCTCCGTCGGGGCGACGCTTCGGGTCGTGCGCGTCAGCAGGCGGACTCCGAGCCGCGCTTCCAGTTGGCGGATTGTCTGGCTCAGAGCCGACTGTGAGACACGCAGCTTCGCCGCCGCCTTGGTGAAGCTTCGTTCGCGCCCGATGACGACAAAGGCCGCGAGGTCGTCCAGATACCCGCGCTCCATTCATTCCCCCGCCTTATAGGTCCATGCTGATTGTAGCGGCTAGTCGTGTGGCCCGCACGGCGTAAATTCCGGCGCGGACGAGCGTCGTGCCGACGTCGGCCGGGGAGGCCGCATGCTCACACGTAGAGAAGCCATTCGGGCGGTGGGGGCGTTGGCATCGGCCGTAGTCGCTTCCGCGAGTGGTGCACCGAACACGGACAGGAGACCCGGAATGCAGATCAAGCGCAGCGGCACGGACCCCTCGCGCGTCGGCCCGGCCGAATGGTTTACCGGCTCGGTCCGGATCGATCCGCTGTTCCAGGCGCCGGAGCCGGGGCGTGTCAGTGGCGGTCACGTGACGTTCGAACCCGGCGCTCGTACCGCTTGGCACACTCATCCGCTCGGCCAGACCTTGATCATCACCTCGGGGCTCGGATGGGTGCAGACCGAGGGCGGCCCGATCGAAGAGGTTCGGCCCGGCGACGTCGTCTGGTTCCCGCCCGGCGAGAAGCATTGGCACGGCGCGACGCGCAGCACCGGTATGACCCACATCGCCATTCAGGGATCGCTGAACGGCAAGAACGTCGACTGGCTGGAGCACGTCACCGACGCGCAGTACCAGCGCTGATCAAAGACCCAAGTGATGCGCTTGATGCCTGCTATTAAGCATTTCCAGCAGGCGCCAAGAGTGCGTCATCTAGAGCGGAATCCGATCATGCTGCATCGTATCCCGCGGCGGCGAAGTAGTTGGCGCATTCGGCCGGCGTGAAGGTGCGGACGAGGCCGCCGATCGCGGCCCAGAGGCCGTCGACGGTTCGCTCGGCGGCCTTGCGCAGATGGGCCTTCAGCTTGGAGAAGGCGTTCTCGATCGGATTGAAGTCGGGACTGTAGGGCGGCAGGTAGAGAAGGCTCGCGCCCGCCGCCTCGATCATCGCGCGGACCGCAGGGCCCTTGTGGCTCGAGAGGTTGTCCATGATGACGACGTCGCCGGGTCTGAGCGCAGGCACGAGAACGCACGCGACATAGGTCTCGAAGGCCTCGCGGTTGATCGCGCCGTCGAGGACGAACGGGGCGATCATGCCGCGACAGGTGAGCCCGGCCACGAACGTAGTCGTCTTCCAGTGTCCGTGCGGAATGCCGACCCGCAGGCGCTCGCCACGCGGTGCCCGGCCGTAGCGCCGAGCCATGTTGGTCGAGGCCCACGTCTCGTCGATGAACACCAGCCGCTCGGGTTCGAGGTCGAGCTGGCCGTCGAACCAGGCCTGCCGGCGCCTCACGATGTCGGGACGATCCTGCTCGCTGGCATGCCCGGTCTTTTTTTACGCGTGATCCGGTGACGCTCGAAGAACCGCTGGATCGTGCCGAAGCCGAACGTGTGCCCCTGGCTCGCGAGGCTCCGACGAAGCTCCTCGATGGTGATGTCGGGCGTCTCGGCGAGTGCGCCCAGGATCAGGTCCTTGCAGGCCTCGATGCGGCCGGACCGACGGTCACCCCCGAGCGCCTTCGGCCGGGCGTCCCCCTGGACCTCGGCCCGCCGGCGCCATCGGCTGACGCTCGCCGCGCTGACCCCGAACCGCTCACCGGCTTGCCGGTGCGACATCCCTTCGGCCACCGCCTTCAGAACCCGCGTCCGCAGATCGAGAGAAAGGGCTCGCGACATGCCTGCCGGCCTCCCTCTCCGGCAGACAGCTTGAATCACCTCCGCGCCGATTTGGGAATCCCTCGCGATTCACTCAGATCGGGAACCGCTCTAGAGCTTCTGACAACAACTTCTAGGCCGCCGAGCGGCGGCGACGACCCTGTGCACCGGCGGTCACTGCCGTCGGCTCGGATGGTGGAGGTGATAACCCAGAAAGTTAAGACGCCAACCGTTTAGACACTGGACCATTTGGAACCGTTTAGACACTGGGCCATTTGGCGCGCCCGCTGCCCTGATCGCGTCAACGTTGCAACCGCCATAACGCCGAGCTGACGCTCACACTAAAGAGCTCGGCGGCTCCCGTCGTTACGCTCTCGTCGCGAGGCCTCGATCATACGTGCGCGTAGGCCATCGTGACATTGATCGTCTAATGCCTGACGAATCGCTGTCGACAGACTGTGGCAGCCCACGCCTCCATGGACACTCTGCGATTCAACGCAGCCGGAACGGACCTTAAACCGCCGGCCGCACCACGTCCTCGTGCGCCAGCTCCCAGCGATCGGGCGAGCGCCACAGCCGCGAGCGCAGCAGCTCGCGCTCGAAGATGAACTCCTTGGGCAGCCGGTCGAAGAACTTGTCGAACTGCTCCTCGTGGGCATGCGCTTCCTTGGCGCCCTCCTCGCGGCCGACCGCCATCAGCGCGTAGAAGGTGTCGGCCGGATAATCGAGGCCCGTCCATTCGAGGTCCTCGTGCCGCGGCATCCAGCCGATCGGGCTCTCGACCGCGTAGCCGCGGCCGTGCAAGCGGTCGACGATCCACTTCAGAACCCGCATGTTCTCGCCGAAGCCGGGCCACAGGAACTTGCCGTTCTCGTCCTTGCGGAACCAGTTGACCCGGAAGATGCGCGGCGGGTTCGGTACCTTGCGCCCGACATTGAGCCAGTGGCCGAAATAGTCGGCCATGTTGTATCCGCAGAACGGCAGCATCGCCATCGGATCGCGCCTCATCGCCGCCTGGCCGATCGCCGCCGCGGTGCCCTCCGAGCCCATGGTGGCGGCCAGATAGACGCCGTGGCTCCAGTTGAAGGCCTGGAACACCAGCGGCATCTCCTTGCTCATCCGGCCGCCGAAGACGAAGCCGCTGATCGGCACGCCGGCCGGATCCTCCCAGGCCGGATCGATCGACGGGCACTGGCCGGCCGGCGCCGTGAAGCGCGCGTTCGGATGCGCGGCGGGGCGGTCGCAGCCCGGCGTCCAGTCCTCGCCCTTCCAGTCGATCAGATGGGCCGGCGGCTGGTCGGTCATCCCCTCCCACCAGACGTCACCGCCGTCGGTCAGCGCGCAGTTGGTGAAGATCGTGTTCTTCTCGATCGTCTTCATCGCGTTCGGGTTCGACTTGGTGTTGGTGCCCGGCGCGACGCCGAAGAATCCCGATTCCGGATTGATGGCCCGCAGCGTGCCGTCCGGGCCTTTCTTGATCCAGGCGATGTCGTCGCCCACGGTGAGCACCTTCCAGCCGTCGAAGGCCGCCGGCGGCACCAGCATGGCGAGGTTGGTCTTGCCGCAGGCGCTCGGGAACGCGGCGCCCAGATAGGTCTTCTCGCCGCTCGGCGCCTGGATGCCCATGATCAGCATGTGCTCGGCGAGCCAGCCCTCGTCGCGCGCCATCACCGAGGCGATGCGCAGCGCCAGGCACTTCTTCCCGAGCAGCGCGTTGCCGCCGTAGCCCGAGCCGTAGGACCAGATCTCGTAGGTCTCCGGGAAGTGGACGATGTACTTGCGGTTGATGTCGCCGTCGCACGGCCACGGCACGTCCTGCTGGCCGGGCGACAGCGGCGCGCCGACCGAGTGCATGCACGGGATGAAGGAGCCGTCGGGGCCGAGTGCGTCGAGCACGGCCGTGCCCATGCGGGTCATGATCCGCATGTTGACCACGACATAGGGGCTGTCGGTGATCTGCACGCCGATCTTGGCGATCGGCGAGCCGATCGGGCCCATGCTGAACGGGATGACGTACATGGTCCGGCCGGCCATGCAGCCGTCGAACAGGCCGCGCAGGGTCGCCCGCATCTCCGCCGGCGGCTTCCAGTTGTTGGTCGGACCGGCGTCGTCGCGGTTGATCGAGCAGATGAAGGTGCGGTCCTCGACCCGGCCGACGTCGGACGGGTGGGAGCGGGCCAGGAACGAGCTCGGACGCTTGGCGGGATCGAGGCGGATGAAGGTGCCGGCCGCGACCATCATGTCGCACAGGCGGTCGTACTCCTCCTGCGAGCCGTCGACCCAGACCACCTGATCGGGCTTGCACAAGGCCGCCATCTCGTCGACCCAGGTACGCAGCTTGGCATTGACTGTCGAGCCGGTCACGACGGCATCCATCGAAATCTCCCTGCGGGCTCCCGGCAGATCGTCCCGCCGGTCGAGCAACCGACGGCATTGTGCCGGCACAGGGCGTCCGTATCATTGACTTTTGTCTAGGACAGGACGGTTTCGATTATTACTATACATAGGATCCGGCCGAGATAGACTGCTCGTTCCGATCCATTACATTCAGCATACGCTGACCTTATCCAAGATCGAAACAGTACATTTGCCGCGACTCGGCAGACTAGCCGGCGCGGCGGGCATGAATTGGTCGGCGCTGCAATGGTTGGCTTGCTTACTATATGCTTGCCGCACTCCCCCGGCGACGCTGCGGCGACTGACCGGTCGGGGCTTGCCGGTCGGCGCCGCCCGGCTGTACTCAGGAGCCGTCCGATGATCATTCAAGAAGACGACAAAGGCCTGGGGTTCCTGCTCGGCGACGCCGCACGGTTGCTCCGTAAGGTGATCGATCGCCGCCTGCAGCCGTTCGGCCTGACGCGCGCCCAATGGGCCGTGCTGGCGATGCTGGCCCGGCGGGACGGCCTGTCTCAGTCGGAGCTCGCCGACGCGCTGGAGATCGAGAAGTCGACGGTCGGCCGGCTGATCGACCACGTCGAGGCGAGCGGCCTCGTCGAGCGCCGGCCGATGGCGAGCGATCGGCGGCTCTGGCGCGTGCACCTGACCGAGCGGGCGCGACCGCTGATCGCGCAGGTGACCGAGGTGATCCTGGCAACCCGGACGGAGATGCTCGACGGGCTGACCGCGGAGCAGCGGCACAGGCTTGGTGTGGCGCTCACCTTTGTGAAAAGCAATTTGGCCCGAGCTCTCGACGCTGACGCACGAGGGTCACCGCATCATTAGAAACAATTTTACGTAACGCGTTTTTGCTCCGGTGGTGATAAGCTGAGAAGGTCACCATAGGCATAATCATCAGAACACTATAATCTTAAATAAGCAAAACCATCCACCGCCAAAGTGATTCATGAATTATTTTTGTTTTCTCCTTTCATGAGAGAGTAGAGCCGGTCGACCATTGTCTCGGAACGAGACCGGAGGAGTTCCCGCAGCATTTCGACCTCGTTGAGAACTTGGATCGGGTCGCCTACCAGCGCGGTGCGCAACGCCTCCTTGAACCACGGACTGGCGCGCGGATGATCAAGAACCCATTGGAAACGGCAAAGCGATTCTTGTTCTGGATCTGATGACTTATCGGTTGTGCACACCTCATCCTCCTTCGCAGGCTCAAAGTCACGGATTGCAGGCGTCGCATAGGCTTGGATCGGCAGCAGGGGGACCCACAGAGTTCTTGGCCCGATGACCGCAGCCGGCGCAGGCCGAGGCCTCGGCCCGGATCAAACGGGTTGGAGTTCCGCAAAGCGCGCACGGAGCACCCGGGATGCGTTCGGTGATTACAAAGCCCGGCCGGTCGCAGTTCGGGCATCGCGTGCCGAATTCGCGGATCAGGTTCACGGTCGCGCGCTTGATCGCCTTCATCCGGCGTGGGTTGCAGTGTGCCCGCATGTCGGTTTCGACGACGGCGGCGCCGCACCGGGCGATCACGTTGTCGACGGCGCGTTCGAGATCGGCATGATCCTGAACGTCCTTGAACAGGCCCGACTCGGGACACGGACCCTCGTCCTTGCAGCCGCTGACAATGATCCCTTGCACCGGAAACCCGATGCTCTCCGCAAAGATTCGAGCCGCGGCGATATCCGTCACGATGGCGTGCGTCCACATGGCGTCGAGGTCGACGAATTGCCCCAAGATCTCGATGCCGGTGTCACGATCGGCCAGCAGCACGATCTCGACGCCGAGCGGCGCGAACGGAACGATCGGATGCGGGCCGAAGCGACCTTCGCTCGCAACGGCGACGCGAACGCCGGGGTTCCCGGCGAACGCGGCCGCGATCTTGGCCCGTGCGGCGTCCCGCTGAGAGCCGGGCCGCGGCACCTCGCGGGTGAAGGTGCCGAAGCGGTCGGTGTCGAGCCCGTGGACGGTCTCGACGCGGAGGCCCAGGAAACGGCGAAGAAGCGGCGCGATCACCCGCTCCTTGCCGTGCATGGTCGCCAGCGACGCGCGCTCGCCCCGCAGGTCGAAGCGGTCGTCGTTTGGCCTCCGGGCCACCTCCGCGGCGATGCTGCGCCTCACGCGCCGGCCCCTATGCGGCGCTCGCGGTCCGCAGAACCGCCCGAGTCGGCTCCATGGGTTCCCAGGTCAGGTCGCCCGCGTAGCGCCGGGCGAGCCGGCCCTCCTGATCCATCTCGAACAGATGGAGCCAGCGGTTGTCGAACAACGCGCGGACGCCGTCGTGGCGCGCCAGGATGTCGGTCATGGCTTCGGCCGGGGCCTCGATGCACACGGTCAGCCGCAGCGGCTCGTGGACGAAGTCCTCGCCGTCGTGGACCGACTGGAGCGGCAGCCCGGTGCGCATCACGCCGCCGTTGCCCTCGAAGACGCCGATTCCGCCGACCACGTTGTGCAGAAGCTTGTCGCCGGCGCCGAACGTGGCGGGCGCCACGGTCGAGCCGTAGTACTGCAGCGATATCCAGCTCGCGACCACGACCGGGGCCGTCATGATCAGCTCGAGGACGCCGAAGCCCGTCGCGCTGTCCTGCCTCCAGTCGTAGTCGTGGAGGAACGCACGTCCGGCGAGGCCGCGTCCGGCAGTGCGCGCCCGTGGGGCGGCGATGAAGGCCTGGCATCCCGCGAGGCCCCATTCGGGGCGCAGCTCCGCCCAGTCCCGCGCGCGCGACGCGACACGCTTCTCGGAGTCGGCACCCGGCAGGCGCAGCGCGCGTTCGGCCCGCGCCGCCGTGCCGGCGGCGGCGAGCCAGGACCGGAGCCGATCGAGGTCCCGGCGGTGGGTCGCCGGAATCTCGTCAGTGTCGTAGAGCGTCACCTCGTCGGTGGTGGTGTCGTGCATGGCCGCGACGAACACCGTGTCGTTCGGCACGACGATCCCGCGCGCGACGAGGCCGTCGCGCACCGCCGGATCGCCGAGCAGGAGGGCGAGCAGCCGTGCGTTCACGTCGCCGGTGTAGCCGCCGCAGGCGCCGCAATGGAGCGCGCTCGCATGGGGGGTGTTGGTGACCGTGGCACCGTGCCCGACCAGCAGGACGACGTGGCCGAAGTCGCTCGTCAGCGACATCGCCCTCAACACGGTCTCGGCCGCCCGGAGCCGGGTGTCCGGGTCGAGGTCGGGGTCGAAACGCGGCCTCGGGTCCGGGCGCGCGGTCCCGCCGGCGAGCGCCAGCGCATCGCGCGCGTTCTTCCAGACATACACCGGCCCCATCGCCTCGACGAAGGCGAAGCACGAGACCGCGGCGAGCTTGAACCGGCCCCAGGCCCGGTAGGCGCGGGCCTTGTAGCGGGACTTGCGGTCAGCCTCGGCGAGGTCCGGCCCGCCGGCCGTGGACGTGACGGTCGGGTTCAGTAGAACGGGCAGGCGCAGCTCGTCGATATCCGAGGCGAACCGGCGGTGCTTGGCGAACACGCCGAAGAAGCCGGCGAAGCCGAGGGTGCGGATCGACGGATCGACCTGCTCGAGCGCGCGCCGGAAGACCTCGGAGCGCACGTCGATGCAGAACGCCGCCTGCAGGATCGGCCGAGCGTCCGGCGTCGTCGCGGCCGGCGCGGCCAGCGTCTCCCCGAGCTGACGCTGGGCGGCGCGTTCGGCCGCCTCCTGCAGGATCTCGTCGACGATCGACGCCTCGCCGGCATCGACCGGCGCCGCATGAGCGGCGCGCACCTGGTCCCACTGTGCGTCGATCAGCCCCGCATGGCGGGCGTGCAGCGCCTCTTCCCAGACCAACCGAATGGCGAGCAGCTCGGTCAGGACAGAATCGGTCCCCCCCTCGAGCTCGGCGCGCCACAGCACGTAGCGCCCGTATTGCGACCAGCCGCCGAGCGAGAGGAGGAGCTGGTGGAAGTAGCTGTCGGCCGCCGCCGCCGTCAGCCCGAGCCGGCGGCCCGCGCCGGCGATCGCGTCGATCGGGCTCTCGGGCGTCGCGGCCACCAACGCGCCGAAGCCGGTGAGGCCGTGGATCTCGGCCGTCAGATCGTGGGTCGCGAAAGCCCGCCAAGCCGACCATGCGCTGCGCGCCCGCCAGGCCGGCCAGAGCGCCTGGCCCTGATCGAAATGCGATCCGGCCCAGACGCCGATCCGGTCCGTCATCAGGCCCGTCCAGTCGAATCCCGAGGCGCGACCGGCGAGATCCGCGATGGTCGGAAGGCTCTGGGGAACCGGCGCGGGCTTGGCCGCCGCGGCCTTCAGCCCGGCGACATCGGCCGGCTTCCGGGCATGCGGGCTGGCGGCGAGCGCGTCGGCGAGATCGCGATCCGTGATGACTCCGGTAGCGATGCGATCGCGGAACCACGTCCGCGGCATCACCACCGGCACACCGCCGACCCGTGCGAGGCGGGTCCCTGCCTGGGCGAGCGTCTCGGTGCTCTGGCCCATGAAGGGATTGACCGCGACCGAGGAGGCGAGCGGCCAGAGCGGCGGAATTCGGCGGCTGGCCGCCTCGACGGCCTGTTGCAGTTCGGCCGAGCGGATGTCGACGACGTCGTCGGGGGCGATCATGGCGGATCTCCTGGGTGATCGAGAGGCGTCACGGGTTGCGCGGGACGGCCCAACCGCCGATCAGGCGGTCCAGCACGGCATTGGCGTAGAAGCCGTTGGCGACGTGAACCCGCAGGCCGGCGGCGGCGGGATGGAAGGCCCAATTGGAGAACATCGACTGGGCGACCGCGACCAGACCGAAGCCCAGCACCACCAGCACGATCAGCGCCCACTCGAACGGCCCCGGCGCGGGCGCCGCGGGCAGCGTCCCGGCCGTGGCCCAATCGGCGCCGATCTGAAGGGCGAAGTAGCCGAGCGACGTCGCCAGCGCGGCGAGCGTCGTGCGGATCGTCAAGGCACGAGGTGCCGCATCGGCGAGTCCCTGGGCGATCAGATACGCGACGCCGAAGATCAGGATGGCGCCGAGGGCGATGGCCTGCGGAGACTTGGCCTGGAGGCCGAACAGGGCACCGATCACGGCGTAGACGACCAGCGCGATCGCGAAGGCGCGCGCCACCGCACGACCGCTCGGGACCGCGACCGGGCCGGGCCGGGGCGCCGCCGCGACGATGTCGACCGCCGTTCCGGACGCGAGGAACGCGTGCGCCTTGTAGAGCGAATGGGCGATGATGTGCAGCAGGGCGAGCGGAAAGAGCGCGAGGCCGCACTGGAGCATCATGAACCCCATCTGGGCGACCGTCGACCAGGCCAGCGAGGTCTTGACCGCCGGCTGCGCCAGCATCACGACGCCGCCGAACAGCGCCGTGAACGCGCCGATCACGACGACGACCGCGAGGACGCCCGGCGCCAGCAGCATGACGTCCGCGAAGCGGATCAGGAGAAAGCCGCCGGCGTTGATCACACCGGCATGCAACAGGGCGGACACGGGGGTCGGCGTCTCCATCACCTCGGTGAGCCAGCCGTGGGTCGGGAACTGCGCGGACTTGAGAAAGGCGGCGAGTGCGAGCGCGGCGGCGGCGGCGACCGTCAGCGTCGTTCCCGTGCCGCTCCGCGCAGCCTCGGAGATCGAGGCGATGTCGACGGTGCCGTAGGCGACAGCGAGCAGCGCCACCGCGAAGACCAGCGCGACATCTGCGATCCGCGCCATCAGAAACTTCTTGCGTGCCGCCCGGACGGCGCCGGGTCGCTTCGGGTGGAAGAGGAGCAGGCGGTGCAGGCAGAGGCTCGTCGCGATCCAGCCGACGACGAGCTGCAGGAGATTCCCCGCCATCACCAGCACCAGCACCGCGGCGAGGGTGGCGAGCGTCCAGCCCAGAAACGGACCCTGTCGAGCATCGCCGTCCAGCGCCCTGATCGAAAAGCGCAGCACGACCCAGCCGACGAAGGCCACGAGGAGCATCATGGTCGCGCCGACCGCGTCGAGCCGCACGCCGAGGCCGGCGCCGGCGAACCCGACCGCGAGGCTGCCGCCGGGGCCGCGGGCGGCGAGAACGGCCACCGCGAGAACCGCGACGGCGAGCGAAATCAGCGATGCGACCTCGGTGAGCAGAAGAACCACGCGCGGCCGGCGCTCGCGCGACCGGCTCGCCAAGAGCGCGGCGATCAGCAGCGTGGCCGGGGCGACGAGCGGAAGCGAATGCAGTGACACGGCGGCGATCTCCCCTGCGGTCGAATGTCGCCTCAGTCTCCGATGGAGCTGCTCGGAAGAAAAATACTTTGTATGGGGGTTATCGATCTATTTTTCTGGTGGCCCGCATGACGTCCGAGCTGAACTTCAAGCACCTCCGCTATTTTCAGGTGGTCGCTCACGAGGGGCATGTGACGCGTGCCGCGCGGCGTCTGAACCTCTCGCAGTCGGCCGTGTCGACTCAGATCGGGCTGCTCGAGAAGCGCCTCGGGCATGCCCTCTTCCATCGAGAAAAGCGCTCCTTGCGCCTGACCGAGGCCGGCCGCATCGCGCTGGATCACGCGGACGCGCTGTTCGGCATCGGCGACGATCTGGTGGCGACGCTGAAGCGGAAGGGAGCGAAGCGTCTGGCGCTGCGCATCGGTGCGATCGCGACGCTGTCACGCAACTTTCAGATGGCTTTTCTACGCCCCGTCTTGGGACGGGTCGATGTCGAGATCGCTCTCCGATCCGCGAGTGCCGCCGAACTCTATGGAGGTCTGGCCGACCATCATCTCGACGTCGTGCTGACCAACCACCCGCCACCGTTCGATGCGACGACACTGTATGTCGCGCACCGTCTCGCCGAGCAGCCGATCAGCTTGATCGGAGTTCCGCGCCTGTGCGCACCACGTCTGTCTCTTCCTGATCGGCTCTCACAGGTGCCCCTGATCCTTCCGGCCGCCGGAACCGGACTGCGGATGGGATTCGACGCGCTCGCCGCCCGGTTCGAGGTGCGTCCTCAGATCGCCGCGGAGGTCGACGACATCGCGATGATGCGACTGCTCGCCCGCGAAGGAGTTGGGTTGGCCGTCTTGCCACCTATCGCTGTTCAGGACGAATTGGCTGGCAGGCTCCTGGCGATTGCGGCGAAGCTCCCCGCCCTGACCGAAACCTTTTATGGCGTCACGGTCGACCGGCGCTTTCCCAACCCGCTTGTTAGAGATCTATTGAGACCCCGTTCCTATAATTTCCGTCCAGATCGGCCGGCGGCTTCATCTCATCCGCCGAACAAGTTGAAACGGAGAAAGTGATCGAAAGCACTCCATAAAAAACTTTTCGGGTTGAAGATTGCCGGCTGCGATGCAATCGAAGCTTGCTCGCACGAGCGAGTGAATCGAATTTGAGATTGCGGTTGCTTCGCGCACTTTTAACCAGCGGCGGCCCGCCAATAGGGAGCTCGCCCGCACCTTTTACTTGCGCAGAATGGGCCAATTTCTTCCGTGTCGCAGGATACGATGCGCGCTAGAGCGGAATCCAATCAGGTTGCATTTAGCGCGCGTTGGCGAAGTAGTTGGCACGTTCCGCCGGGCTGAAGCTGCGGACGAGGCCGCCGATCGCGGCTCAGAGGCCGTCGACGGTTCGCCCGGCGGTCTTGCGCAGATGGCCTTCAGCTTGGAGAAAGCGTTCTCGATCGGATTGAAGTCGGGGCTGTAGGCATGAGGCCGCCCCAGTCGGGACAGGCCGGGAGAGCGCCGGATCGGTCGTGATCGTCGTCTGGGGGATCGACCGCGGGCGTCCGCTTCATGGTCGTGTCACTGGCGGCGATCAGGCGACGGCACCCGGCGAGATTTGTCGCGGCGTTCTCCAATTGCCAGGAAGCCGCAAGGGCGGTTGCTATGGAAGCCTTTCGGCGGGACGTGGAGGAGGAAGCGGCGATGAACTCTGCGGCGGCGAGCGTCATCACCTTGGTCCTGCCGTCGGCGCGATCGTCCTTCCAGTTGAAGCTAACATTGCCGTCGTCGAGGGCGGTCAGGCGGTTGTTGGCGATGGCGACGCGATGTGTGTAGCGGGCCAGATAGGCAAATACGGTCGCCGGGCCGCCGAACGGCGGCTTGGCATAGACGACCCAGTCGGAGCTGCGGAGCTGTGCGAGCCGACGCGCGAAGGCGCGAGGATTGGCCAGCACCGCCAGGGTTCCGGAGAACCGCAGGGTGCCGGCCGCGAACGCGTGGCGGAGTTCGCTGAGGAAGCGCCGGCGGAAGCGACGGGCGAGGACCCGGACGGGAAGGAAGAAGCCGGCGGCAGGCGACCCAGCGGGTGCCGTCGAGCGAAGGTCCACCGCCCGGGACGACGCAGTGGACCTGGGGGTGGTGCAGCAAGGTCTGGCCCCAGGTGTGGAGAACCGCGGTGAGGCCGATGCGGCGATGCGGCGCCAAGACGGTGCGGGTCGGCGGCGACGGTGACGAGAGTCTCGGCCGCGGCACGGAACAGGATGCCGTAAACGACGGCCTTGTTATGGAGGGCGATCTCGGCGATCTGCGGCGGCACCGTGAAGACCACGTGGAAGCACGGACGGGCAGCAGGTCGGCCTGGCGCTCCCTGAGGCAGGCTTGCCGCGTACCGCCCTGGCGGTTCGGACAGTGACGATTGCGGCAGGAGTTGTAGGCGATCCGTGTCGTGCCACAGGCGTCGCACTGCTCGACATGGCCGCCCAGCGCCGCGTTCCGGCAGGCCGTGATCACGCCCCTGGCACGCCGCTCGCCGGCCGCGAGGTGGCCGGCGTGAGTAAGCCGGAACGCCTCGCCGTGGCGGCGGAAGACGTACGCCACCTCGACTGCCGCGTACATCGCGGTCGTTCACGCGTAGGCCGGCCGCATAGACCGTCGTCAATGCGGTCCGGCTCTTTAGGCTCGGAAGCGCCGGACGAAACCGCACGCTTCGTCGGCGCTCAGCACCACCGGCAGCTTTTGCAGCCTACTCGCATAGGCGATGCGCTCCGGGATCAAATTCGCTTGAGCGACACTTTGCAGAAGAGCCCCTGGGCGCAGACGATCTGTTTCACCGCCGGCCACGACACGTCGTTCGCCACCAGATGGACCTGTAAAGCATGGAAGTCATCCTGGCCCAGGTCATCCGGCGACCGGCCAAAATGCCGGCTGAACTTCGACACCGCGCCGAGATAGATCGCGACGTCGCCGGCGGCAGATGGCGAACCGTCATGTCCTGGATCATGCGACGGCGCAGAGGGTTCGTCGTAGCCATCTCGAACCTCCTGTCTGAAAGTTTGGGCTTTGATACCACAATCCTCTCAGACAGGAGGGAACGCTGCGATTACCAGCCCCGCCCCGAAGCGGCTTCGTTCAATCTCTCGCGATTCATTCAGGTCGAGATCCGCTCTAATCGGGCTTCGCTCTAGGCAGCCCGTTCGACTGCGCGACCGTTTGTCCGCCGCTCGGGCCCGTCGTAGTTCGGATCTTGGCCCTTCCGGCGATCCAGCACGCCGACACGAAGGCTATGGAAGAACTCGGAGACTTCACCGGACAATTGCTGCGCTTGCGCATCCAACTCTCCAGACGCGACCGACACCTCGTCGGCCGACTGACGAGCCTGCGCAACCGCCTGATTAACCGACGTCATGTTGCCGACCAGCAAAACGTTCCCCTGTGCTGCCGACTGGACGTTATGAGCGATCTCCTTGGTTGCCGCGCTTTGTTGTTCTACGGCGGTCGCGATAGAGGCTGTCACCTCGTCGATTTCCCGCATCGCGAGACCAACACTACGAACCGCATCGACGGCAGTTCTGGTTGCCGTCTGAATGGCTGCCACCTCGCCCGTGATCTCTGCGGTCGCCTTGGCAGTTTGGGCGGCGAGCTGCTTCACCTCTTGCGCGACAACTGAAAAGCCTTTGCCGGCGTCGCCGGCGCGCGCAGCCTCAATCGTGGCGTTGAGAGCCAGAAGGTTGGTTTGCCCGGCGATATCCTGGATCAGGTTGACGACTGTTCCGATACGTTCGCTCATGCCGGCCAGCGCCTCGATCTCAGTCGCCGACTGACCGGTCTTTATCCCAGCACTCCTGACCGTGTTGGTTGCCTGGGTGACCTGGCGACCGATCTCGTGAATCGAGGCCGACAGCTCCTCGGTCGCAGCCGCGACCGTCTGTACGCTGCCAGCTGCTTGCTCCGAGGTGCTCATCGCCGCCTCGGCCTCTCCGGAGGCTTGGTTGGCGACGGCGCTGATCGCCTGTGCGTTGGTGCGCATACGTGCTGAGCCGTTGGTCACCATACCGAGCATATTCTCGATCGACGAGCGAAAAGCTTCGATGGCTCCTTCCACTTCGAGGCGCTGCTCGTCCCGGATGCGCTCAGCCTCACGCTCTTGCCGAGCCGCGTCGTCTCGGGCTTTTTCGATTGCCTTGACCTTGAATTGCTCCACGGCGCGTGCCATGGCGCCGAGTTCGTCGCCGCGACCGAGCCCTGGAAGCACTACGCCGAAGTTTCCGCCGGCCAAGCCCTTCATCGCTTCGGTCAGAATTGCGATCGCTTTCGATAGCTGCCGCGCAATAAACGTAGTAACGGCGCCGAGCAGCACCAGAATTATAACGCATGTCACGGCCAGATCACGCGCGGTAGCCCAGGTCTGAGCACGCAAATCATCGAGGTAGACCCCCGTCGCGATGATCCAGTCCCAGGGTTCGAACATGACAGTGTAGGAGAGTTTCGGCTGCGGCGTGTCGATTCCTGGCTTGAGCTGATCATAGCCGACAAAGCCCGTACTTGCGGCAGCGTCGGCCATCATTCTGTAGAGGGGCCGTCCGCCGGCATCCTTCGCCGTCGACATGTCCCGGCCGATGTCACCACCCCGGAGCGGGTGAGCCACAAGATTCAATTTCTTGTCGAAAATGAAGAAGTAATCTTCGTTGCCATAGCGGAGGCGGGAAATGCGTCGTGCCGCGCTCTTTTTGGCTTCTTCACCCGTCCGCGTTCCTTCCTGAACCGCAGCGTGTTCCTCCGCGAGAATTCCGAGTGCGAGCTCTCCCAAATGCTTAAGCTCGACCTTCTTCTGTACTTCAAGCGCTTCTCTTAACTCATAAAGGGATAACGCCGCCATTCCCAATAACGCACAAATGGCAAGCAGCGAAATCATGCCGATTTTTTTTCCGACCGTAAGAGCAAACATACTTCCAAACTCCGAAAGCAGCACGTCGGCTGCCTACCCTAGGGTCCGGACCCATAAAATTGTTGGCAGTGCGAGGAGTTTGTGATTCACGGCTTGGAGGAGGGGCCGTGATGAG
>WNKV01000026.1 GCA_009720755.1 Rhodoplanes serenus | reverse complement strand
CACCGGCACGGAGCCGACCGGGGTGGCCGGGGCCGGCCGGGCGGTGCGCGACGGCGGGGCCGCCGCGGCGGCGGCCGGCTCGGCATCGGGCTCTTCGGTCGGCGGTGGCGGCGGACGACGCGGCGTCTGGGCCGCCTGTGGCTGCGGCCGCGGCTTCGGCCGGCTCTCGGTCGGCGGCTTGGAGTCCGGCTTGGGCTCGGCGGCGGCCTCGGGGGCAGGACTCGCGGCTGCGGCAGCCTCGGCCCCCGGCTCGTCCTTGCGGCCCGGCATGTACTCGGGCGGCACGCCCTGCTGGACGCCCGGCACCCCCTCGGGGAACACCGGCTTGCGCTCGCCCGGGAGCTTCTTCTTCTGGTCGAACATGCCCGTGATGCTGTCGAGCTGATCACAGCCGGCGACCGGCAGCGCCAGGGCGACGGCGAGCAGCATCACGCGCGCACGGGTCCGCATTCGGGATGCTCCTCGGCTCTAGCTCTTGGCGGCCTCGCCCAGCAGGGCGAGGAGGATGTCGAGGCGAGCCTTGAGGCCGGCCGGCGCGTCGGGATCGCCGACCGCCGCATCGGCCCAGCGGCGCGCCGCGGCGGCGTCGCCGGACTTCCAGGCCGACAGCGCCAGCACCTCGCGGGCCGAATGGCGGAAGGCGCCGTCGGGCCGGGCGAGCGGCTCGAGCCGCCGCGCCACCTCGGCATAGGGCCCGGTGTCGACCAGCAGCAGGCCGGCCCGCACCGCGGCGACCTCGCGGAACAGCGACGTGGCGGCCGGATCGGCCGCGATGGCGTCGTAGGCGGCGACCGCCCCCTTGGGATCGGTGGTGACCAGCTCCTCCGCCTCGCGCAGCCGGGCGAGCTGGCGATAGGCCGGGATCGGCGCATCCTGGGCGAGCTTGGCGAAGGCCGCGGTGGCCTCGGCCGGCTTGCCGTCCTGGGCGAGCCGGGCGGCCGATTCGAAGGCGACGCTCGCCTCGGCGGCCTGCTTGGCCTGGTACCACTGCCAGCCGCGCCAGCCGGCGACCCCGGCGACGATCAGCACGCAGAGCGTGACGATCAGCCAGCCGTGGCGCTTCCAGATCTGCTGGAGACGTTCTCGCCTGACTTCCTCGTCGACTTCCTGAAAGATGTCGGCCACGCGCTTACACTCGCTGAGCTTCTGGCTGTTCTCGTGGGTCGGCTGATCGATCGCGCCGGACGGCCCCGGCCGGCGCTGCGCTCGTCCATCCTGGCGCTAGACCATGCTTGTGGCGAGCGCAAGGCGTCTGGCGCCCCCGCATCGCCGGCAGGCATGCCGCGTGGTCCGCTCAGCCCGACTTCTTGAGCGGATAGACGTTGTCGGTGCCCGGGAAGGCGCGGGTCCGCACCTCCTCGGCATAGGCCGCCACCGCCCGCTCGATCGCCGGTCCGAGATCGCCGTAGCGCTTGACGAATTTCGGCACCCGCGGCGACAGGCCGAGCATGTCCTCCAGCACCAGCACCTGGCCGTCGCAGGCGGCGCTCGCCCCGATCCCGATGGTCGGGATGCGCACCTCGCGGGTGATCTTGGCGGCGAGCGGCTCGGCCACCGCCTCGATCACCATGGCGAAGGCGCCCGCCTCGGCGACCGCCTTGGCGTCGGCCTCGATCGGTCCCCAGTCGGCGGCGTCGCGGCCCTGCGCCCGGAAGCTGCCGAGGGTGTTGATCGACTGCGGGGTGAGGCCGACATGGCCCATCACCGGGATGCCGCGCTGGACCAGGAACGCGATGGTCTCGGCCATGCGCTGGCCGCCCTCCATCTTGATGGCGCCGCAGCCGGTCTCCTTCACGACCCGGGCGGCCGACAGGAACGCCTGCTCCTTGGATGCCTCGTAGCTGCCGAACGGCATGTCGACGACGACGAGCGCCCGCCGCGAGCCGCGCATCACCGCGAGCCCTTGCAGGATCATCATGTCGAGGGTCACCGGCACGGTGGTCTCCAGGCCGTGCATCACCATGCCGAGCGAGTCGCCGACCAGGATGGCGTCGCAGTAGCGATCGACCAGGCCGGCGGTGTGGGCGTGATAGGCGGTCAGCATCGCGATCGGCGTGCCGCCCTTGCGGGCGCGGATGTCGGGCGCGGTGAGCCGCCGGTCGTCTCGGTGAACGGACATGATGGAACTCCGGGTCGGATCGCGGGTGGCCGGCAGGCGGTGGGGCGTCAGGTCCCCAGCGCCGGGCTGCCGAACACGGCCCGGCCGATCACCAGCGGATGGAACACGAAGGCGAGCGCCAGATAGATGACGGTCCCGACCACCACGGCCAGGATGTCGTTGCGGCGTCCACCGATCGGGATCGGCGGTCCGCCCGGATCGCTGCGCCGCTTGAGCGAGATGCGGTCGTAGACCGCCCAGGCGAGGATCGAGCCGAACAGCAGGATCGAGCCGAGATCGCCGTTGGACAGGAGATGCGCCACCGCCCACAGCTTCACGCCGCTGAGCATCGGGTGCTTGAGGGTGCGCTTGATGTTGCCGGGGATGTAGGCGGCCGTGACCATCACGATGGCGGGCCAGTTCAGCAGGGCCGCGAGATGGCGCGTCCAGGTCGGCGGATTCCACAGCTCGATCCAACCGCCGCCGGCGCGATACTCGGCGAAGCCCCAGCCGATCAGCACGATGCCGAGGAGCGAGACGAGCGCGACCGCGCCCTTGTAGGGCCACTCGCCCAGCCGCTTCACCAGGGCGGCGCGCCGCTCGCGCAGCGACACCAGAACGTGCGCCCCGATGAACAGGACGAGACCCAGGACCAGAACCGCAAGTCCCATGCATTCCCCCGGCATGCGATGAAGGCCGGCGGAGTAGATGCGATCGGCCCTGCCGACGCAAGAGCGTCGGCCGCCGGACCGTCCTGCCGCGACCGCACGGCGCAGGCCGCGATGAGCGCCGACGGCGCACGCTGCGGCGGCCGGAGGACGCGACCGGAGGAGGTGACAAGGCGCCCGCCCCGGACTACCAGAAGCCGCCTCTCTTTGACGCCCGGAGCCGCCCCGATGACGACCGTCCGCCGCCTCGCCGCCCTCCTCGCCTGCGCGGTCCCGGCCCTGCTCGGCGCCGCCCCCGCGGCCGTCGCCCAGGAGTGGCCGAGCCGCCCGGTGCGGGTGATCGTGCCGTTCGGCGCCGGCTCCACTCCCGACCTGATCGCCCGGGTGGTGGCGGAGGCGTTGCAGCAGCGGTTCGGGCAGCCCTTCGTGGTCGAGAACAAGGCCGGCGCCGGCGGCAATCTCGGCACCGAGGCGATCGCCAAGGCGGAGCCCGACGGCTACACGGTGGGCGTCAGCATCGCCGGCCCGCTCGCCGTCAACGGGCTGATCCAGGGCCGCCTGCCCTACGACTGGAGCCGCGACTTCGCCTATGTGACGACGCTCGCCACCCAGCCCTGCGCGCTCGCCGTCAGCAACGGCCTCGGCGTCGCCACGGTGGCCGAGCTGATGGACAAGCTGCGCCGCGATCCCGGCAAGTACAACTATGCCTCGATCGGCAACGGCTCGCTGTCGCATCTGGCCATGGAGGCGATCGCCCGGACGAGCGGCACCTCGATCGTCCACATCGCCTATGCGAGCTCGCCCCAGGCCGCCACTGCCATCATCCGCGGCGACGCCCAGATGGGGTGCCTGCCGGCGGTCGCCGCGACCTCGCAGGCGGAGGCCGGCAATCTCAAGGTGATCGCCGTGTCGACGCCGGAGCGCTCGCCGCTGATCCCGGGGGTGCCGACCCTCAGAGAGAGCGGCATCGACGTTGAGGCGGAGGCCTGGAACGGCCTCGTCGCGCCGGCCCGCACGCCGCCGGCCGTGGTCGAGCGGCTCGGCGACACGGTGCGCGAGGTGCTGTCCACCGCGGCGGTGCGCGACAAGCTCGCCACCCAGGTGATGGTGCCGATCCCCTCCACCCCGGAGGCGTTCCGGGGGCGGGTGGAGGCCGAGCTGCGGCGCTGGGGTCCGGTGATCGCGGCGGCCGGCATCAAGGCGAACTGAGTCGCCCCCGCGCCAGCGCGCGGGCGCCGGTCCTCGAACGATTCCGAGGTTTTTCCCTACCTCCCTGAGATATATCGAGAAATTATCCCGGCCCGATGTCGGCTGCGGAACCGAGGCGGGAGCCGCCGGATTGCCTCTCCGAGACCATCACACAGGAGGCATCCCGATGGCCGAACCCCGCGATTTCGAGCGCGACGCCCGCTTCGACGACCCGCGCGGCATCCAAAACCCCGCCTTTGCGGACCGCACCACCGAGCCGCCGGTGCCGGACGGCCGCCGCGGCAGCTCGATGTGGGCGTGGCTCGCCGGCGCCGTGGCGGCGGTGTTCATCATCGCCATCGTGTACGGCGTGAGCAGCAAGAACCCGAACGACGTCGCCTACGACCGCAACGCCCCCGCGGCCACCACCGGTTCGTCGGCCGGGACATCGTCCGGTGCGGCCCCGCCGGCCGGCTCCGGCTCGTCCAGCGTGCCGGGCACCAACAATCCGTCGAGCCAGCGGTCGGCCGACCCGGCTCGCTGACGACGCTGCCGGGCGCCGCGGGTGTCGGGCCGGCCGATGTCCGGTCCGGCGCCCCGCGCCCGGCTCAGGCGATCGACAGCCCCTCTAGTCTGACTCGAAGATCGCTCTACAAGTATACTGATTTATATCGTCTTGCTGGATGTCCTGCTCGGCGCGTTGACCAGGAATACCGCCGCCGCGCACACCGCCATGCCGACCATCGCGGCCGGCCCGAGGCGCTGGTCGAATAAGGCCCAGGCCATCACGGCGGCGGTCGGCGGGGTCAGGTAGAACAAGCTGGAAATGCGGGTCGCGGCGGCACGCCGGATCAGGAAGTACAGCAGCCAGACGGCGCCGAGCGAGAGCACCAGCACCAGCCAGGCGAGCGCGAAGACGAGTTCGCCGGTCCAGCTCACCACCCGGGTCTCGAAAACGAACGCGCCAGCCGCGAACAGCGCGCCGGCGGCGCCGTACTGCACCAGCAGCCCGGGCCGCCAGTCGATCTCGCCGCCGTGCCGCTTCTGGTAGAGCGTGCCGGCGGTGATCGACAGCAGCGCCGTGACGGCGGCGATCCACGCGCCCAGACCCGCACTGCCGCCGGTCTTGTCCTGGACGATCAGGTAGACCCCGAGAACGCCGAGCACGAGGCCGCCCCACTGGCGCGGCGTCACCCGCTCGCCGAGCACCCGGTTGGCGAGCGTCGACACCAGGATCGGCTGCAAGCCGACGACCAGGGCCGTCAGGCCGACCGGCATGCCCTTGCCGATCGCCACGAAGGTGCCGCCCAGATAGCCGCCGTGCATGAGAAGGCCGGCCACCGCGCTGTGGCCGACCGCGACACGCCCCGGCCAGCGCGGCCGCGTCACCACGATCACCCCGGCGAGCAGCAGCACCACGGCCGCCATGCGCAGCGCCAGGAAGGTGAGCGGCTCGACATGGGGCAGCCCCAGGCGCGCCCCGATGAAGCCCGACGCCCACAGGACGACGAAGACCCCCGGCGCCAGCCACGCCACCGTGGCCTCGATGTTGCGCGGCATGGTGCGCCTCCCCGCACGCCGTGACCGCCGCGTCTGCCGCCTCGCGCGCCCCGAATCGGGCGTTCGACGGCGCCCCCCGGAAGGGGCTGCACACTCCGGATCTTCGGCCGATATCGCCAGAGTGCCATCACGCCCCGGCTCACGGAAGCGAATGATTCTGATCCCGGCTATCACCCGGATTGATCGACTGAAGCGACCGACACGAGCCGTGGTCGTGGGACGGAGCCGCAGAAACCGCTGGTTAACGAAATTCCAACAAACCTCCGTCAAATTTCCGCCAGGTCCGCGGAACAAAACACGGGCCGGGGATTTATGGGGGGTTGGCGGCGATGGTTCGCCTCGCGTCTCTTCGGCTCGCGTCTCTTCGATTTGCGACAATTCTGCTCGGGGTGGCGCTGGTCGGTGCCGGCACGTTGCCGGCCGCGGCCGACTACCACATCAAGAAGGACTTCGGCGGCTACGTCGAGGAGTACAAGGCCAAGTACGCCCGCATCCGGGATCGCGGCGAGCGGGTGATCATCGACGGCATCTGCAACTCCGCCTGCACCCTGGTGCTCGGCATCGTGCCGGTCAACCGCATCTGCGTGACGCCGCGCGCCAGCCTCGGCTTCCACCAAGCCTATTACGACAAGGCGTGGACCGCCGGCGTCAAGGTGACGAGCGCGGCCGGCACCGCCGAGTTGATGTCGGTCTACCCGAATCCCGTGAAGCAGTGGATCGCCAGCGTCGGCGGCCTCACGGCCGAGATGAAGAAGCTGAAGAACGGCTACGATCTGTGGAAGATCGTCGATCCCTGCCCCGAAGAGTTCTGAAGCGGCGGCCGATCCCGGCGCCTCCGCGGCCCAGCGGCGGGAGGGCTGGTCCCCAGAGTCCGCCTCCGCTCAGTCCCGCGCAAGCGGAAGGCTCGGGCCACAAACTCCGCTCATTCCCGCGCAAGCGGGAATCCAGCTTTCATAACCCACCGCCCTGCGGTTTAGGCTCCTGGGTCCCCGCTTCCACGAGGACGAGCGGGAGAAACCCCGGCGCGCCCCCGGAACGAGCGGAGGAGAGGCGCCCGAGCGCGCCGTCCAGCCTCTCCCCGGTTGTCACCGGCAGCCGTTCTGGCGCTCCATCGCCTGGATCTGGTTGACCCGGGCGCGCTCGCCGGGCATCAGCGGCACCATCGCCTCGACGTCGTAGACGCAGCCGGCATTGCCGAAATACGCGATGGCGCGCTGCGTCTTGAAGCAGTAGCCGCGCGCCTTGTAGATCGAGTTGCGCTCGACCCAGAGCTGCTCGCACAGGCCCTGGGCGACGGCGCCCTCGGTCGCGAGCACGAGCGTCGCGGCGGCGATGGTCGCGATGGCGACCGCGGCGGTTGTCAGCCTTCCTGTCGTGATCATCAAAAACCCCCTCGGACCGAGCGGGCGGCGAGGCGGCGAATTCGGGCCGGCGCAGCCCGCGGAAACGACGTGGACGAGACTACGCCGTTCCGTGTCGATTGCGAGCCGGACGGTTCGATACGACCCGGCCGGCCATCGCGGCCGGCCGTCGCCGCCTGTGTCGGAGCGGACTCCGATCGAACCGGATCGGACTCCGCTCCAGACCTGCTGGCGTGATCGCATTGTCCACGGCGAACCGGCGTCCACGTCGCCGGACAATGCTCTATAGCGGCAGGTTGTCGTGCTTCTTGGCCGGCATCTCCAGCGTCTTGGTGCGCAGCATGGAGAGCGCCCGGGCGATGCGGCGCCGGGTCGAGTGCGGCATGATCACCTCGTCGATGAACCCGCGCTCGGCCGCCTTGAAGGGCGACATGAAGCTCGACTCGTACTCCGCGGTGCGCTCGGCGATCTTCTCGGGATCACCGAGGTCGGAGCGGAAGATGATCTCGACCGCGCCCTTGGCGCCCATGACGGCGATCTGGGCGGTCGGCCAGGCATAGTTGACGTCGGCGCCGATGTGCTTGGCGGCCATCACCACATAGGCCCCACCGAACGCCTTGCGGGTGATCAGGGTGACCAGCGGCACCGTGCACTGGCTGTAGGCGAACAGCAGCTTGGCGCCGTTCTTGATGAGGCCGCCGGACTCCTGGGCGGTGCCGGGCAGGAAGCCGGGCACGTCCACGAAGGTGACGATCGGAATGTCGAAGGCGTTGCAGAAGCGCACGAAGCGCGCCGCCTTGCGGCTGGCGTCCGAGTCGAGCACGCCGGCCAGCACCATCGGCTGGTTGGCGACGAAGCCGACGGTGCGCCCGGCGATGCGACCGAAGCCGGTCAGGATGTTCTTGGCGAACTGCGGCGACAGCTCGAAGAAATCGCCCTCGTCCACGACCTTCTGGATCAGCTCCTTCATGTCGTAGGGCTTGTTCGGATTGTCCGGGATCAGCGTATCGAGCGACGGCTCCAGCCGCTCGACGTCGTCGAAGCTCGGCCACTCCGGCACGCCGGCGCCCGAATGGGCCGGCAGGAAGTCGATGAAGCGCCGCATCTGCAAGAGGCACTCGACGTCGTTCTCGAAGGCCCCGTCGGCGACCGCCGAGCGGGTGGCGTGGACGCTGGCGCCGCCCAGCTCCTCGGCGGTGACGATCTCGTTGGTCACCGTCTTCACCACCTCGGGGCCGGTGACGAACATGTAGCTCGTGTCGCGCACCATGAAGATGAAGTCGGTCATGGCGGGCGAGTAGACGTCGCCGCCGGCGCACGGCCCCATGATCACCGAGATCTGCGGGATGACCCCGGACGCCTGGACGTTGCGCTTGAACACATCGCCGTAACCGGCGAGCGCCGCGACACCTTCCTGGATGCGGGCGCCGCCGGCGTCGAACAGACCGATGATCGGGGCCCGCGCCTTCAGCGCCATGTCCTGGATCTTGGTCATCTTCTGGGCGTGCGCTTCCGACAGCGAGCCACCGAAGACGGTGAAGTCCTTGGCGAACACGAAGACGGTGCGGCCGTTGACGGTGCCCCAGCCGGTGACCACGCCGTCGCCCGGAATCTTCGAGCGGTCGGCCCCGAACTCGCTCGCCCGATGCTCGACGAACATGTCGTACTCTTCGAACGAGCCGTGATCGAGCAGGAGCCCGATGCGCTCGCGCGCCGTCAGCTTGCCGCGCCGATGCTGGGCCTCGATGCGCTGCTCACCCCCGCCGAGCCGCGCTCCGGACCGCCGCTGCTCCAGCTTCTCCAAAATGCTTTTCATGGATCAAAACCCGCACGCCAATGGATGTGCGCCCCGTCCGGACCGTCGCCGCCGGGTACCGCGTCTTCGGCTCCATAGCATGACGGTGGCGCGACAGCGAGACCGCACGGCGGCGTTTGTGGTCGCGGCTCAGCAGCGCCGGCCGTCCGCGTCCGACGGCGCGCCGCTCGATCTCGTTGCAGCGCGACACGGCGGGGAGCTGACGCGGATCACGGAGACGCGAATTGCCGAAATGCGACAGCCCGCAGAATACTCGCGTGAAAATTGAGTCCCGCGTATCCGCCAAGCCACCGAGGAGGACACGGGAATGCCCGAGAAACGCCCCCCAGGACAACGCACGCCACGTCGGCCGGCCCGCGACACCAAGCCCCGTCGCGCCACCACACGGGATACGCGCAGCGCCAAGCCGACCAAGGCCAAGGCGGCCCCTCGGAAGGCGACGGCGAGCAAGGCTTCCAAGACCCGGGCCATCCGCCCGCGCGCCGCGATGCCGACCGCCGCGGAGCTCGCCTCGACCGACGCGCTGCTCCAGCAGATCCTCGCGGCCGTGCGGCCGATCGCGCTCACCGGGCTCACGGCGCCCGCCGCCCCGCGGCCGCGCGCGATGGCCGCCCTGATGGCGTCGGATCGGCTGGCGACCCGCCTGTCGGCGATGCCGGCCGCCGAGCCCGCCGCCATGCAGGAGCTGGCGGTCCGCACCCGGCCCGCGATGGACCCCCGCCTCCAGCTCGCGCTGCTCAATCAGCGCAGCGGCAAGCGCATGCTGGCGCTCAGCTCCACCCCGGGCGGCGACGAGATCGCCGTGGTGGCGCGGGTGACGTCGGTCGAGGACTGGCGCGCCCTGCCCGACGTGTTTCCAGCGAGCGAGCTCGGCCGTGCGGCCGACGGCTCGTTCATCGTCACCGGGCGGATTCCCATCGGCCGCATCGAGGCGGTCCACGCCGCCGCGCCGGTGCTCAGCCTCAAGGCGTCGCAGCCCGTCCATCCGGCGCTGGCCCAGACCGTCACCGCGATGGGCTGCCGGCCGGATCTGCTGCCGCCCACCGCCTCACCCGAGGGCGGCGCCGGCGTGGTGGTCGGGGTCGTCGATTTCGGCTGCGACTTCGCCCACCGCAACTTCCGCACCCGCGACGGCGCGACGCGGCTGATCGCGCTGTGGGACCAGAGCGGCATCGCCCGCCCCGACAGCCCGTTCGGCTACGGCCGGGTGTACGGCCGCGCCGAGATCGACGCGGCGCTGCGATCCCGCGACCCCTACGCCACCCTCGGCTACGGCCCGCCGCCCGATTCGCCCTATCAGATCGGCACCCACGGCACCCATGTGGCCGACATCGCGGCCGGCAACGGCAACGGCTCGGGCCAGCCCGGCCTCGCCCCGCAGGCCGACATCGTGTTCGTCGAGGTGGCCAGCACCGACATCGCCTGGGAGGGGCCCGACATGGTCGGCCAGAGCTTCGGCGATTCGGTGCAGCTCCTGGAGGCGGTGCGCTTCGTCTTCGACACCGCCGGTGACCGCCCCTGCGTCTGCAATCTCAGCCTCGGCACCAATGGCGGGCCGCACGACGGCACCTCGCTGGTCGAGCAGGGCTTGGACGCCCTGGTGCGCGAGAAGCCGAACCGTGCCGTGGTGATCGCCGCCAGCAACTCGCAGGACGACGGCATCCACACCAGCGGGCAGGTGCCGGGCGCCGGCAATCACGACGTCGTCTGGTCGCACGGGGTCTCCGGCGGCGGCGAGCTGGAGCTTTGGTATGCGGGCGATCGTCGTCTGGAGGTGACGCTGCTGGCGCCCGACGGCACGACCTTCGGCCCCCTCGCCCCCGGCGCCAGCCTGCCGGTCGGCTCGCCCGGGCAGATCGCGATCTTCCTCAGCAGCCGCCTGGCCGACCCCAACAACCGCGACAACGTCATCGGCATCTGGCTGGCGGCCGGCCTGCCGACCGGCGCCTGGACGGTGCGGCTGCGCTCGCTCGACGGCCAGCCGGTCGACTATCACGCCTGGATCGAGCGTGACGACCGGGCGCAGTCGTCCTTCGCGGCGCCGGTGCCGACCCATACGCTGGGCTCGATCTCCACCGGCCACGAGACCATCGTGGTGGGCTCCTACGATGCCCACAAGCCGACCCTGCCGCTGTCCTACTTCTCCAGTGCCGGCCCGACCCGGGACGGACGGAGCAAGCCGGAGGTGTCGGCGCCGGGCCACGACGTGATGGCGGCGCGCTCGCGCACCGGCGGCGGGGTGACCCGCAAGTCCGGCACCAGCATGGCGGCGCCGGCCGTGACCGGCCTGATCGCGCTCGTCTATGCCGAGGCGCAGCGCAACGGCCACGACCTGTCGATCGACGACCTGCGCCAGCGGCTCATCGATCACGTCCTCACCGCACCCCCGGCACTCGACGCCGGTGGCTGGGATGCCCGCTACGGCTTCGGCCGGGCGAGCGGCGGCGCGGTCGCCGAGGCGGGGGCCGCCCGGGTCCGCCGGCGGCGCGTCGCCTGAGCGACCGGCCGGCGGCCCTTGACCGGAGCCGCCGGCTCCCCAGATCCGAGCGAGAGACCGCGAACCGCCTCGTGGAGCCGATCGCCATGCCCATCGACCTGAAGTCGCTGTCGAAGCTGGAATCGCTCCCGGCCTCCGCCACGGCGAAGCCGCACGCCGACGACGATCCGCTGGTGGTCATGGTCAAGCTGCGGAAAGGATCGAACCGGCCCGCCTACCTCTCGCCGCGTGCGGAGTTCGGTCCGAGCCTGTTCTCGGCGGAGATCAAGGCCGAGACGCTGACCCGGCTGGAAGCCGACCCGGCGGTCGAATCGGTGTCGCTGTCGCGCCGCCTGCCCGGCATCGACTGACGGCGCGTCAGCGTCGCAGCGGCGCGGCCGCAGGCCCAGGCGGCAACCGGCCCGACAGGCGCAGGATGAACGACAGCACCTCGGCCACGGCCCGGTACAGCTCCTCCGGAATCTCGTCGCCGATCTCGACGTTCGACAGCGCCGCCGCCAGCCCGGGATTTTCCTCGAGCGGGACTCCGGCGGCGCGCGCCGTCTCGATGATCTTCTCGCCGATCGCCCCCTTGCCCTTGGCGACGACGCGCGGCGCGCCCGGCGCCTCGTAGAGCAGCGCCACCGCGAGCGGCGTCTTCGGCCGGTCACCGGGCGGGTGCTCGCTCATGAGGCGCGGTCCAGGAAGCGGCCGGCCGGCGCCGCCGTGTCGCGCGGCCGCGGCGGGCTGCCGTCACGTACCAGCACCTCGGAGGGATCGAGATCGGCGGCGCGCAGGCGCTCGGCGAGATCGGCGGCGTGGTCGCGCAGCAGCGCCGCGCTCGCTCCCCGCTCGGCCCACAGGGTGACGCCGGTCCGGGCGCCCGCGACGGTGATCTGGGCATGCACCACTCCGACCGGCTCGATGTCGAGGGCGAAGCGGGCGCGCCACACGGCCTCCTGCCGCTCGGTGCCGGGCGCCGACTTGCCGTCGCGGGCGATCTCGAACTGGGCGATGGTCGTGCCCTGGGGCGTGGCGAAGGGGATCTCGAACACGAAGCGGCCGGCCGCCTGGTCGGGCCCGCCGGCGGCGCCGGGATCGGGCAGCGAGGCGGCCTGCATCAGCGTGTGGCGGGCGAGCGCCGCATCGGTCTCGGCGAGCAGCGTGCGGGCGGCCGCCTGGGGCGACGGGTCGTCGCCGAGCGTCGGCGGCAGCGGCGGCTGCGCGGCCGGCGCGGCTCCACGATAAGGCGGCGGCGGCTTCGACGGACTCGCGGCAGTCGCACCCGCCGGATCGGGCGAGCCCGGCGCCCCCGGCAGGGTCGCTCCGCTTGCGGCGGCCGGCCCCGGCGGGGTCGGCATCGATTGGGCCAGCGTCTGGGCGAGCGCCCGGTAGAGCGCCTGAGCGCCGCCCGCGTCGGGCCTCCCGGCCGCTCCGGTGGTGGCACCGGCGATCGCCGCCTCGGCGAAGCTCTGCAAGCGTCCGTTCTCGGCGCCGCCCGCGGCAGCGCCGTCGCGGCCCACCATGGCGGCGAGCGCGGCGCGCAGCGCCACCAGGGCGGCCTTCATGTCGCCGGCCGGCGAGGTCCGGGCCGCGGCCGCACCGCCGGCCAACCCCGCCTCCAGGAACAGGCCGGAGCGGGCGAGCGCGCGGGCGACGTCGTCGGCCTTGATCGGCTCGTCGGTGGGCAGGCGGAAGGCGAGGAGCTGCGCGGCCGCAGCGCGCACCGGGTCCGGCAGGCCGGCGAGCTTCATGGCGGCGGCCACGTTGGCGAGCAGCGGCGCCAGCCCGTCCTGCTGGACGGCGGCGCTGCGCACCGCCTGGGCGAGCGCCGCCTGCGGGCTCGCGGCCGTCGTCGATGGCGATCCGGCGGGGTTGGCGGTGGCGGTCTCGACCGCCGGGCGAGCGGCCGCGGCGCGGGCGGTCGCCGCATCGGCCGGGGCGCCGCCGGCAAAGATCTCGTCCGGGTGCAGCAGCACCAGCCGCAGCCCCTCCGGGGTGGCCCGCACGGCGAGCTGGACATGGGCGCCGGGCTGGAGCGGCACCGCGGTCTGCACGTCGATCAGCGCATTGCCGATGGCGAGCTGCACATGGGTCTGGTCGATCAGGCGCATCACCAGCGCGTCGACCACCTGGCCCGGCGTGAAGGTCGGCGCGTTGCCCCCCGACTGGGTGTTCAACGTCACCGCGATGGGAGAGACGACGAGGTCCACGGGTCGCGTCCGGTTGAACTGCTCCGAATCGCAGCCTAGCGGACGTCCGTAAACCAAACGTTAACCTCTCGGTTGCACCGAGGCCGGCTCGCGGCCGGGCTTCGCCGTCACGGGGCCGTCGATGCCGTCAACGGCCCGCAGCGCGGGAACGACGAAGTCCGTGAAGGCCCGCACCGCCGGACGCATGAAGCGCGCCGATGAATAGGCCAGGAACGCCTCGGTCGGCTTGACCTCCCAATCGGCCAGGATGCGGACCAGCCGGCCCTCCGCCAGCGCCTCGGTCACCAGCAGCCGCTGCACCGGCCCGGCCGCACGCCCGCCGAGCAGCGTCCGGGTGATCACGTCGGCGTTGTTGGTCCGCAGCACCGGACGCACCGGAACCTCGATCGTCTCGTCGCCGCGCTGGAGGGTCAGAACATCGCCCGGCGACACCGCCGCGGTGACGACGAGATCGAGGTCGGCGAGCCGCGCCGGCGTGTCGATCGGCCCGACCCGGGCGAGGAAGGACGGCGCGCACACCACGATGCGCCGGATCAGACCCAGGCGGCGGACCACCAACTCCTGACCGCCGGGCCGGCCGTACTTCACGGCGAGATCGTAGTTCTCGTGCACGAGATCGACGCTGCGGTTCTCCAGGACGAGATCGACGACCACCCCGGGATGCTCGGCCTGGAACGCCAGCACGAGGGGGTAGAGATGCTGGACGCCGATACAGGATGGGGCATGCACACGCAGCGGCCCCTCGATGGCGCCCATGTCCCGCCGCACCCCTTCGAGGGCCGAGTCGATGGTGGCGAGCGCCGAGCGGCTCGCCTCGTAGAGGGACTGGCCCTGCGGGGTGGGACGCACCAGGCGCGCCGACCGATCGAGCAGCCGCGCACCGACATGCTGCTCGAGATTGCGCAGATGCTTGGTCACGGCCGGCTGGGAGATCGAAAGGTCCCGCGCCGCGGCGGTCACCGAGCCGCGCTCGACGGTCCGCACGAAGGCCCGCAGGGCAGCCGCCAAGTCCATTCATTCCTCATGGTTATGGGAACCATCACCCATAACAACTATACGCCGTCGGGGCCAGCAGGCATACAGGAGGCCGGACAACCCGACAGGAGCCGAGACCGCATGACGATCGACCGACGCAGGTTTCTGGGCGGAGCGATGGCGGCGGCGGGCTCCGGCCTGCTGGCCGGCTGCGCGAGCACCCAGAACGCGGCCCTCGTTCAGCCGCTCCGCCCGGTCTCGCGCGAGTACGCGGCCATGTACGGGGCGATCGACACCGAGCCGTTCCCGATTCCGGCCGTCGATCTCTCGGAGATCGAGCCGCGATTCCTGCGCCGGGAGGTCACCTTCAGGACCACCGAGCAGCCCGGCACGATCGTCGTCGATCCCGCGGCCCGCTACGCCTATCTGGTGCTCGAGCGTGGCCGCGCGATGCGCTACGGCGTCGGGGTCGGCAAGGAGGAAGGGTTCAACTTCCGGGGCAGCGCCGTCATCGCCCGCAAGGCGGAGTGGCCGCGCTGGACGCCGACCCTCAACATGATCCGCCGCGAGCCCGAGCGTTACGGCAAGTACGCCCAAGGGCTGCCGGGCGGGCCCGAGAACCCGCTCGGCCCGCGCGCCCTCTACCTCTACCGCGACGGCCAGGACACCTATTACCGGCTTCATGGCACGGACGAGCCGGCGACCATTGGCACCATGGTGTCATCGGGTTGCATCCGATTGATCAACCAGGACATCATCGATCTGTACCGCCGCGTCCCGGTCGGCACCAAGGTGGTCGTGCTGCCGGCCGGCGGCGACGCGACGAGCTGAGCCTCACCCCGCCGGCACCAGCGCCAGCACCGCGGCGGCGGCGTCGAACTCGGCCCGGCGGTGGGCGCGGCGCGCCAGCGCCTCGTCGTCGTGCCCCCACAGGGCCATGTTCCAATCCTCGTCCACATGGCCGGCCGCCCAGGCGTCGTCGGCGGTCAGAACGCCGGCCGCGAGCGCCAGCCCCAGCAGGGCCGAGCCCGTCAGGGTGGTGACCACATGCAGCGCTCCGAGCCGCCACGGATCGGCCGGCAGCAGGGCCCGCATGGCGGCGACCGCCGGCTCCGGCTGCTCGGTGAACACCACGCCCTCGACCAGCACGAAGCGCGCCCCGTGGGCGTCGCGCGCCCAGGCCAGCACCGGGTCCCACGCCCGGCTCTGCCGTTCGACCAGCCGCTCGGGACCCTCGGCCCGATAGACCACGAGGTCGGAGCGCAGGTAGCGGGCGATCTCGTCGGCCACCTCGGCCGCCTTGTCGGCGACCGCGTCGATGACCGCATTGGCGAGCCGGGTCAACGGCATGCGGGCCGGATCGATGGTCTCGACCTGGTCGCGCCATTCGGCCACGACCCGCTCGGCGAGCGCCGCGGTCGGCAGCGCCAGGGTCCGCCGCGCCGGGGTGCGGACCGGCTTGCCGTCGAGCTCGACTGCGAAGCCCTCCCCGCCCGGCCGCATGTCGGCCATCGTGTAGAAGCGGCGCCGCAGCGGCCGCATGGAGCGGCGCGCCGCCTCGTTGGGGTCGGTGGGGTCGATGGGGGTTTCGGCGAAGAAGTCGTCGAACAAGGTGGCCATGATGCTCCCGCCTGGAGATGCCGTCGCGATGCTCCCGCCTGGACGGGTCGCCGGATTCCTATCTATGCCGGGAGGCCGCTCCGGCCAACGCGCCGGCGCCCGAGAGGGGCCGCCGCGACCGGCCCGGCCATCGAACCCGCACAGGAGCTGCCGATGACTAGCCCGTTTGCCTCGCTGCCGACCCTCGCGGCCGTCGCCCTCCTCGGCCTCACCCTCGCGGCCGCCCCCGCCGCGGCGCAGCGCGCCGGCACCCCCATCCCGGGCCGGGCGGGCTTTCATGCGGGACCGGGCGTCGTCGTCCCGGGGGCTCGGCCCGGGGTGATCGTGCCGCCGCGGGGCGGCTGGCACCCGGGACCGGGGTGGCGGCACCGTCCGGCCGGCTGGGGATATGGCTGGGGTCCGGGCTGGGGGCCCGGCTGGGGCGTCGGCGTCTATCCGTGGGGCTTCGGGCCGCCGTGGGCGTGGACCGGCTCCTACCCGACCTTCAGCGAGGTCGACGACATGCCGTGCCTCAAGAAGGTCTGGCTCAGCAAGACGCGGTGGACATGGCGTCGCTTGTGCTGACGGCGCGGCACATTCCTCGCGGTCGAGCGTTGGCGAACCAGGAGCCGCGCCGCCGTCCGATCCGACCGGGGCGCCGGCTCGAGTCGGAAAGGAGATCGACATGATGCGGAAGACGTCTCTGGCGGCCATGGCTGGGGTGGCTGCGCTCGGCCTCGCCTTGTCGGCGACCCCGGGCGAGGCTCAACGCCTCGGCTTCGGGCACGGCCATGGCGGCTGGCACGGCGGTCATGGCGGCTGGCACGGCGGTGGTGGCTGGGGTGGCGGCGGCTGGGGTGGCGGCTGGCGCCACGCCGGCTGGCACGGTCACCGCCACTGGGGTGGCGGCGGCTGGGGTGGCGGTGGCTGGGGTGCCGGTGCGGCCGCATTCGGCCTCGGGCTCGGTCTGGCGGCGGCGAGCCAGCCGTGGGGCTGGGGGGGCGGCGGCTGGGGCTATCCGTATGGCGGCTACGCCTACGCGCCCGGCTACAGCTACGGCTATGCGCCGGTCGGCTATTACGGCTATGCGGCGGCGCCGGGCTACGCGACCTCCTGCGTGCGGCGGGTGTGGCGGCACGGGGCCTGGCGGCTCCGCCGCGTCTGCTGACCGCCCATTGCACGACGCGACGTCCCGTGCGGCCCTCTCCTCGGAGAGGGCCGTTCGCGTTTCGACGCCATAACCGCCAGCCGGAACCGACCCGGGCGCCCGCTCGTGTCCCGGCCTACTCTCCTCTGAAAGCACCACGAGAGTTTTGCACCGCCCGCGAGCGAGGGTCGCGCCGCTGCGCGGCGGCGCCGTCGACGGCCTGTACAAACGTTCCGCCCCCTTGCAATGGTAGGGTCATGCCGGTTCGATGAGAGTCGCGGACGACGTTCGGCGCGGGCCGACGGAGCGTCGTTGGGGGTGGGACTTGATCGTCGTCGTGGGACTGGCGTTCGAGGCGAGGATCGTCGCGGACGCGGGCATGCGTGTCATCTGTAGCGGGGACGGTCGCAACCTAGCCGCCGCGCTGGCGCGCGCCGTGGACGAGGATTGTCGCGGGCTGCTCAGCTTCGGGGTCGCCGGCGGGCTCGATCCGGCCCTCGCGCCCGGGACCTGCGTGGTGGCGACCGACGTCCTGTCGGAGACGACGACCTACACGACCGATCCGGAGTGGGTGCGGCACCTCGCCGGCACCATCCCGGGCGCCGTATGCGGCCCGATCGCCGGTGTCGCGGCGCCGGTCGCCGATCCCGCCGGCAAGCAGGCGCTGAACCAGCGCACCGGGGCGCTCGCGGTGGACATGGAGTCCCATGTGGTGGCCGCCGTCGGCGCGGCACACGGCCTGCCGGTGGCGGCCATCCGGGTGATCACCGATCCGGCCGCACGCGCCCTGCCCAAGGCGGCGCTCGCCGCCATGCGGTCGAACGGCACCACCGACATTCTCGCCATGCTGCGCCAGGTGATGCGGCAGCCGCGCGAGCTGCCGGCCCTCGTCCGCACGGCGCTCGATGCCCGCGCGGCGCGGGCCACGCTGGTGCGCGGACGCCAGCTCCTCGGCCCCGGCCTCGGGCTCGCCGACCTCGCGGCGCGGGCGACGCCGTCGTTCGGTGGCTGATCCCCGCCGGCCCGATCCCGCGTGCGCAGCGATCGCTTAGCCGATCCGCCGCAGCCCCACCGCATACTGCTTGGCGCGCTGGACGTAGCCGTCGGCACCCGCCCGGATGCGGGCCACGGCGGCGTCGTCGACGCTGCGCACCACGCGGGCGGGCGTGCCGACGATCAGGGCGTGCTCGGGAAACTCCTTGCCCTCCGGCACCACGGCGCCGGCCCCGACGATCGAGCCGCGGCCGATGCGCGCGCCGTTCATCACGATGGCGCCCATGCCGATCAGGCACTCGTCCGCGATGGTGCAGCCGTGCAGCACGACATTGTGGCCGATCACGCAGTCGGCCCCGATGGTGAGCGGGAACCCCATGTCGGTGTGCAGCGTGGCATTGTCCTGCACCTGCGAGCGCAAGCCGATTTCGATCCACTCGTTGTCGCCGCGCAGAACCGCGTTCCACCACACGCTCGCCTCCTCACGCAGGCGCACGCGGCCGATCAGCACGGCGCTGTCGGCGACCCAGCAGCGGCCGGGTGCCGGCAGGTCCGGAACGAGATCGTCGAGGGCGTAGATCGGCATCGCGGGTCTCCCAAAGGCACGCCGGGCGCGGCCCGCCGAGTTAAGCGCGCCCGCACACGGCTGTGAAGCAAGAGGTCGACGACAGCGACGCGATCGAGCGAGGGGACGGACGGGACGGCGTCAGCCGACCACGCGGCCGAGCAGCTCGGCCAGCACCTCGACGGTCATCACCACGATGGTGCCGGACATCAGGCTCCACAGCCCGGCGATGACGGTCGCCACCATGACGAACTCGAAGCGGCGGCGCTCGATGATGCGGCCCCGCACGGTGTTGCGCATGATGATGAAGGGCGCGGCGAAAACCAGCAGAGGCACCGCCGCGAAGCTCGCCGACGAGGCGCCCTGCTCCAGCAGGCGGAACGAGGCCGGCCGATGGGCGACGAGCTGATAGCCGGTGCACAGGACGCCGGCGAACGCGAAGCCGATGGCGACGGCCAGGAACGATTGGATGGATTCGGGCGACATGGCGCGGGCTCCGCGGCTCGGACCGTTCGGTTGTGCCGCAGATCCGCCGGGCCCGCCACGTCATCGTTAAAGAAGGGTTAACGTCACGAGCCGCCCGCTCGTCGACGCGCGGCACGGCACCGACGTGCCGTTGGCGCACCCGCCGCGCGTGCCATACTCCGCGCGCGATTCGCGACATCTGGGACACGGAACGGGCGAGCCGGTGAACGGAACACGACGGGAGCCGATCGGCGGACCGCGGCGCAGCCTGCGCACCGCGCTGACGCTCGGCGCCTTCCTGCTCACCGGCGCCGTCGCGGTGGCGGCGGCGCTGTGGTCGCTGTGGGCGCGCTGGCCCGCCACGCCCGCGGTGGCGGCGCCCGAGGCGCCGCATCTGCCCGTCGTCGTCGCGGGCGAGACCTTCACGGTCGCACCCGCCGCGATCCGCATGGCGATGCAACGCCACTCCGGTCCGCAGGAACGGCTCGACCTCGTCTATCTGTGGCCGGGGCTGACGCCGCCGCGACCGACCGAGCCGGGCACCCCGCCACCCCCGACGGCCGATCGCGTCTATGTCACCATCGCGCCGGCGGCCGGCGCGCTCGATCCGGCCGAGCGGCTGCGCACCATCTGGCTGCGCTACACCCGCGCCGAGCTGGACCCCGCCCCGGAGGGCCTGGCGCTGGTCGAGTTCCGTGACGGCACGCCCTATCAGGGCGAGGATGCGGCCTGGGAGGAGAATGCGCCGGAGAAATTCCTGGCCCGCTGCGAGCGGCCGGCGCCGGGGCGACCGCCGGCCACCTGCTTGTCGGAGCGGCTGATCGGCGGCGCCGTGGTGACCATGCGATTCCCGCGCGACTGGCTGGCCGACTGGCGGACCGTCGCCGAGGGCTTCGAGCGGCTGCTCGTCGCCCTGCGGCCGAAGGCGGGATGAGGCCGCGCCGCCCTATTCGAGATCGGTGCCGAGAATGGCCATCTGGAAATTGTAGGAGCGGTCGTCGTCCTCGTCGTCGACGAACAGCACGCCGATGAACTCCTCGCCGAGATAGACCTCGGCCGAATCTTCCTTCTTGGGCCGCGGCACCACCCGCAGCCGGGCATTGCCGAACAGCCGGCGCAGATAGCCTTCGAGTTTGCGGATTTCCTGGGCGTCCACGGTGCGGCTCCTCTCGGATCGGGCTGGGCGTCACCGGGAGCGGCGCGCCGAAACTGCGCAGTGCATAGCGGGGCCTGCGGCGGTCGCGCAACCCGCACCGGCCGCTTGCCCCCCGCGATCCGCCGTCATGCGGCAGGCCCCGCTCCTCTCGGTGACGCGAGGGGGCGCGGACCCGCGTGCGACGCGACGGGAGGCGGCGGAGAGACAGCCCGGCAATCGCGCCCCGGCTCAGAGGCCGACGTCGCGCAGCATCTGGTCCATGGTGTGGGAGGGCTCGGCGCAGCCGGCATCACCGACGATCCGGGCCGGCACCCCGGCCACCGTGGTGTTGTTCGGCACCGGCCGCAGCACCACCGAGCCGGCCGCGATGCGGGCGCAGTGGCCGACCTCGATGTTGCCGAGGATCTTGGCGCCGGCCCCGATCATGACGCCATGGCGGATCTTCGGATGGCGGTCGCCGACCTCGTTGCCGGTGCCGCCGAGCGTGACGTGGTGGAGAATCGAGACGTCGTCCTCGATCACCGCGGTCTCGCCCACCACCAGGCCGGTGGCATGATCCAGGAAGACGCCGCGGCCGATGCGGGCGGCCGGATGAATGTCGGTCTGGAAGGCGGCGGACGAGCGGCTCTGCAAGTAGAGGGCGAAGTCACGCCGGCCGTGCGTCCACAGCCAGTGCGCCAGCCGGTGTGCCTGGATGGCGTGGAAGCCCTTGTAGTACAGCAGCGGCTCGATGAATCGCCCGGTCGCCGGATCGCGGTCGAACACGGCCACGAGATCGGCCCGGAACGCCTCGCCGATCTCGGGCGAATCCTCGAGGGCGTCGAGATAGCCCCGGCGGATCAGCTCGGCCCCGAGATCGGGATGGTCGAGCCGCGACGCCACGCGGTGGGCCACCGCCTCCTCCAGCCGATCGTGGTGCAGCACCGCCGCGTAGAGGAAGGAGGCCAGCTCCGGCTCCTGGCGGACCACCGCCTCGGCTTCGCCGCGCAGGCGGTCCCACACCGGATCGATGCGGTTGCGCGGCCGCGTGGCAGTGGATAGCTGGGCCATGCTGCCCTCCTCGGTTCGGCGGTCCCACCGCCATCATACACGATACGACGCACCGCACCTCGCGGGGCGTCACGGCCGCTCGGCCAGGAACTCCTGCACCGCCGCCTTGTAGACGCGATCGCCGACCGCCAGCATGTGGTCGCGCCCCGGAATGTCCACAAGCCTGGCGCCCGGGATGAGCGCCGCGAGCCCGGCCCCGGAGCCGGAGACGTCGTCCTTGGTGCCGACCGCGATCAGCACCGGCGGCTCCAGCCGGCCGACCTCGACGGGCGTCAGGGTCTGGCGCGAGCCGCGGATGCAGGCCGCCAGCGCCCGCAGGTCGGACTTGGTGCGCTCCGCGAAGGAGCGGAAGGTCCGCCCCTGGGCGTCGTGGACGTCGGCGAGCGACGGCGCCTCCATGGCGTCCGCGATGGTCTCCGGCAGGCCGACGCCGTCGACCAGGTGCAGGCCGAGCCCGCCCAGGATGGCCGAGCGCACCCGCTCCGGATGGTCCAGCGCCAGGAACGCCGTCACCCGCGCCCCCATGGAGTAGCCCATCACGTCGGCCCGGCCGATGCCGAGATGGTCGAGCAGTGCCCGCACGTCGTCCGCCATGGCGTCGGCGTGGTAGGCGGCGGGATCGTAGAGCTTGGACGAGGCGCCGTGGCCGCGCATGTCCGGGGCGATCACCCGCCGCCCCGCATGGGTCAGGGTGGCGACCCAGCGCGGATGCACCCAGTTGGCCTCCTTGCTGGAGGCGAAGCCGTGGACGAGCACGATGGGCTCGCCCTCGCCCTTGTCCAGATAGGCGATGTCGACGGGACCGTTCTTGAAGGATTGCATCGATATGACAGTACGTTGAAGGTTCTTCTTGAGGTGACTTAGGAGGCCCGGAGCAAGACCAGGCTCGGGGCGCCGGGCGCCGCCGCCCGGGTGATCCGACGAGAACACCGCTGGCGGCCGATCGCCAGGCAGCGGCGGGTGATCCGCTCGGTCAGGCTCTTCACCAGCCCGAGCCCCCACAGGAGCCACAGCAGCGCCGAGACGGACCACTGGAACAGCGTCAGGGCGCCGGTCGTCAGCGCGATCGCCCCCCGCCCGCCGAGCTTGAGGATCGCCCGGGTCTTGCCACCGCTCGCCTCGGCGAGCTTGGCGGCCTTGGCGACGTCGCGTGGCCCCTCGGCGATCTTCATGGCGTCCATGGCGGCGCGGGTGCCGGCCTTGGCCTGGATGCGGCCGGCGTCCTGGAGGAGATCGGCGAGCGGCTTCGCCTTGTCGAGCTTGACGGCCGCCCGCAGCCCGCGGGCCGCGGCGGCCGGTTGCAGCACGGCGCCGGCCACGGCGTGGCGCGCCGCCGGCAGGTCGACGGCGCCGCGCAACACCCGCCCAGTCCAGGCCGCGAGCCCCGCCCCCATCCGTCCCGTCTTCAACGCCGCCTTGACGACGGAGACGCCGGCCCGGGCCGGCGCCCCGGCGCCGAGCGAGGCGTAGGTCCCGGCCGTGACCGCGAGGCCGACGCCGGCAAGGCCGAGCACCAGCGGGTCGGCCTCCGCCCCGGTGACGAGCCGGCCGCCCTCGCGCACGGCGTCGCGCACGTCACCGAACACGAAGAGGTCGCCGAGCAGCATGCCGGCGACGCCGGCGGCATCGTCGGGCTCGCCGGAGACGAGGCCGTGGCCGAAATTCCGCGCGGCGCGCAGCGCGGTCGCCCGTGGCGCCGCGGCCGCCTCGACCGCGGTCACCTGGGCGGGATCGAGGGCGACACCGCGGGCCCGCGACAGCTCCACGAAGCTCTGCGCCAGCTCGACATCGCCGGCCGCCAGCGCCGCCGCGATCTCGCGGCGGGCCACATCGGCATCGAGGCTGCGGGCGACCATCCGGTCGGCGAGCCGGACGGGATCGTTCTGGTCGAGCAGCAGGCCGACCGAGTCGAGCGCCCGCGGCGCGGCGAGCCACAGGGCACCGGCGAGCGACGCCGCCACTAGCACCGGCAGCGCGAGATGCCGACGGCGCCGCGACGACGCGCCCCCGCCCGCGCGGCGGGCGCGCTCGGCTCCCCGCTTCGCTGGTTCGGCCCCGACGGACGTGGCCCGCACTAGGAAAGTCATGACAGGCCCGCTATGGTCCGCGCCGTCGGAGCGCCGGCGACCGCGCCGCGTCCGTC
The DNA here is from genome assembly GCA_009720755.1 of Rhodoplanes serenus. Lineage (GTDB taxonomy): Bacteria > Pseudomonadota > Alphaproteobacteria > Rhizobiales > Xanthobacteraceae > Rhodoplanes > Rhodoplanes serenus. The sequence goes on along the minus strand of WNKV01000026.1, from coordinate 22,738 downwards.
CGGCGCCCCGGCCGGGCGACCACGAAACGCTGCCGCAAAGGTGGAATCATGGCGGACAAGATCGTACCCCACTTCCATAACGATCCCGGCGTCGCGGCGATCACCATCGGCGCCAAGCGGTTCATGTGCATCGGCGCCACCCCGCCGTTCGATCATCCGCACGTCTTCCTGGATATGGGGGACGATCACGAGATCGTCTGCCCCTACTGTTCTACCCTCTACCGCCACGACCCCGCCCTGCACGGCTTCGAGGCCCGCCCACCCGAATGCGCCCTGCGGGACGCTAAGGCTGCCTGACCTCGCGTTCCGACCGATCAGTCACACCGTGCCGCCGGCCTCCCGCACCATCGTCGTCGCCGGCGCCGGCATCGGCGGGCTGACCGCGGCCATCGCGCTCGCCGACCGCGGCTTCCGCGTCGTCGTGCTGGAGCAAGCCACGGTGCTGGAGGCGACCGGCGCCGGCATCCAGCTCTCCCCCAACGCCATGCGGGTGCTGATCGGCCTCGGTGCCGCCGCGCGGCTTGATGCCGTGACGGTCGCCCCCGAGGCCGTGCGGGTGCGCCGCGCCGCCACCGGGAGCGAGATCGTCCGCTTGCCGGTCGGCAATTCGGAATTGCGCTACGGCGCCCCCTACCGGGTGATCCATCGCGGCGACCTCCAGGCGGTGCTGCTCGCCCTCGCCCGCCAGCGGCCCGACATCGCCCTGGTGCTCGGCATGCGGGTCGACGACTACGCGGTGCATCGCAACGGCGTCACGGTGGCGTGCAGCGGCGCCGATGGGACGAGCGAGCACAGCGGCCTCGCCCTGATCGGCGCCGACGGCCTGTGGTCACGGGTGCGCGCCCGGCTGATCGGCGACGCCCCGCCCCGCCCCGCCTACCGCACCGCCTGGCGGGCGTTGCTGCCGGCCGACGCGGTGGAGCCCGCCCTGCGCGCCCCGATCGTCGACCTGTGGCTCGGGCCTGGCGCCCATCTGGTCCACTACCCGGTGCGTGGCGGACGGCTGATCAACGTGGTGGCGATCGCCCATGATCGCGAGGCGGTGACCGGCTGGAGCGCTCCGGGCGACGGCGCCGCGCTGCTGACGCGCCTCCCGGCGCACGCCTGGGCGCCGGCGGCCCGTGACCTGCTGGCGCGGCCCGAGCAGTGGCTGCGCTGGGCGCTGTACGACCGACCACCCCTCGCCCGCTGGAGCCGCGGCCCGGTGACCCTCTTGGGCGATGCCGCCCATCCGATGCTGCCGTTCCTGGCGCAGGGCGCCGCCATGGCGATCGAGGACGCCGCCGAGCTCGCCGACGCGCTCGCCCTGCGGCCCGGTGATCCGGTCGCGGCGCTCGCCGACTACGAGACGCGCCGCCGCCGCCGCACCGCCGCGGTGCGGGCCGGGGCGCGGCGCAACGACCGCGCCTATCACCTCGGCGGGCCGGCCGCGGCAGTCCGCGATCTCGGCATGCGGATGCTGGGCGGCGACCGGCTGCTGGCCCGCCACGACTGGATCTACGGCTGGCGCCCGCGCGGCGGCGACGTCCCGGTCCCCGCGCCCGCCAACGCGACGGCGGTGCGGCCCTGAGCCGATGCAGAAGGGCCGGAGCGTCGCCGCCCCGGCCCTTCCACGCGACGTCCGATCGACTTGGCGGGGATCGGACGAGAGATCGTGCGCCGCCGCTCACACGAGCTGGGCGAGGATCAGCACCCCGATCAGGCCGCCGACCGCCGCGATGGTGGTGGACAGCGTGAAGGTCGCGTACATGGCCCGCATCGGGATGCCGAGGCACTCCTTGACGAACCAGAAGCCCGAGTCGGTGACGTGCGAAGCCCCGATGGCACCGGCCCCGGTGGCGACCGCGACGAGCGCCGGATCGAGACCCGGATAGTTCGCCAGCACCGGCATGATGAAGCCGACGCCGGTCATCATCGCCACCGTCGCGCTGCCGATGGCGAAGCGCATCAGGATGGCGATCAGCCACGCCATGATCAGCGGGCTCACCTGGATGGCGGTCAGCACGTCCTTGAGGACGTCGCCCATGCCGCAGTCCATGATGATCTTGTTGAACGAGCCGGCGGCGCCGATCACCAGGATGATCGAGGCCATCGGGCCGAAGCTCGCCTCGGTCTTCTTGCCCAGGTCCTCCAGCGTGAAGCCGCGCCCGATCCCGAGCACCACGTAGGTGAGGATCGACGACAGGAACAGCGCCACGATCGGATTGCCGATGAAGGCGACGACCGGCATGTAGACGGCGTCCTTCGGAGCCAGGAGGTCGAAGAACGTCTTGTTGATCATCAGGAGCAGCGGGAACAGGATGGTGAACAGCGTGAGGCCGAAGGGCGGCAGCTCCGCGTCGTCCCGCGGCGCCGTCGAGGCGAACACCCCGGCCGGCTCCACCTCGTAGTAGCGCGAGATGAACTTGCCGAAGATCGGGCCGGCGAGCGCGGCGGCCGGCAGGCCGACGAGCAGGCCGTAGAAGATCACCTTGCCGACATCGGCCTTGAGGGTGAGCGCGATCGCCATGGCGGCCGGATGCGGCGGCACGATGCAGTGCACCGTGAGCAGCGCCGCCACCATCGACAGGCCGACCTGGAGCACCGGCAGGCCGGACTCCTTGACGACGCTGAACATCAGCGCGATCAGCAGCACCAGGCCGACCTGGAAGAACACCGGGATGCCGCACACATAGCCGACGATCAGCATGGCCCAGTGGGCCTGCGACTTGCCGAGCACCCCGATCAGCGTGCGGGCGAGCCGCTCGGCGCCGCCCGAGACCTCCATCAGCTTGCCGATGACGGCGCCGAACGCCAGGATCGGCGCCAGGAAGCCGAGCGTGTTGCCCATGCCGGTTTCCAGCGACTTGCTGATCTTGTCGAGCGGCATGCCGGTCGCGAGCGCGATGAAGAAGCACGCGAACATCAGCGCCAGGAAGGCGCTGATCTTGAACCGGACGCACATCACGATGATCATCAGGACCGAGATCCCGAGGATCGACAGCGCGAATCCACTACTCATGTCGGTATCCCCCACGGCCGCCCGCGCCCCGCGGGATCACGCGGGCGCCGCTCTGGTGGTTCGTCAGTCGAGGACTTGGTTGAATGTCGCGTAGATGCCGTGGGCGTCGAGCGCGTCGTAGAGCGCATCCTTGCGTTGGAGGATGCGGCGGTAGCGGCGGGTGACGGCGTCGTCGGGCAGATAGGTTTCCGGCTCGTCCGCCACGATGGTGCGGAACGCCTGCGGATGATCGGCATAGAGGCCGAGTGTCACGGCCGCGCTCATCAGCGCCCCGAGCGAGGAAGCCTCGCTGTTGTCGTAGTGCAGCACCGGCTTGGCGAACGCATCGGCCTGGATCTGGTTGAACAGATCGAGCGTGGTGAGGCCGCCGGCGACCCGCACCGACTCGATCGGCACCCCGAGACTCTCCAGGAGCTGCACGTCCTTGGCGATCTCGAACGCGATGCCCTCGACCACGGCCCGCGCCATGTCGGCCCGCGTGGTCGCCATGGTGAGATTGAAGAACAGGCCGCGGGCGAGCGGATTCCAGTATGGCGCCGCACTGCCCTCGAAATGCGGGACGAGCAGCACGCCCTTGGCGCCGGGCGGCGACCGCCGCGCCTCCTCGTTCATCACCGCGTAGGCATCGGCCCCCTCGGGATAGAACTGCTCCTTGAACCACCGATGCACGAGCCCGGTGGTGAAGATGCCGGCCTCGACGATCCAGGTGCCGGGCACCGCGCCGGCGCTGCACAGCGTGCGGCACTCGGGATGGAAGCGCGGCTCGTCCGAATAGGCGATGACGAACGAGCCGGTGCCCGTGTTGGCCTCCGCGGCGCCCGGCTGGAGCACATCGAGGGCGAGCGCCGCGCATTGCTGGTCGCCGCCGCCGAGGATCACCGGCACACCCTCGGGCAGCCCACAATGGGCTGCCATCGCGGCCGTGAGCCCGCCGACGCGGCTGCCGGGCGGCACCAGATCCGGCAGGAAATCACGATCGATGCCGGAGACGCGGATCATGTCCTCGTCCCAGTCGAAGGTGCCGATGTTCATGAGCAGCGTGCGGCACGCCTGCGACGCATCGGTGACGAAGCGCCCGGTGAGCAGATGCGCGACGTAGTCCTGGACGCCGAGAAGCTTGTGGGTCTGGGCGTGGATCTGCGGCCGCTCGGCCTTCAGCCACATCATCTTGGGCGCCGAGAAATACGGGTTCACCCGCAAGCCGGTGCGCTGGTAAACATCGTCGAGGGAGAGCTCGGCGAGCAGCGCCTCGCATTGCGGAATGCTGCGCTTGTCCTGCCACATCAGCGCCTTGTGCAGCGGCACGCCGTCCCGGTCGACGGGGATCACCGAGGCGCGCTGCGACGTCACCGCGATCGCCGCGACGTCGAGCCCCTTCACGGCGACATGGTCGCCGACGTCCTTCAGGGTGTCGAACAGCGCCGACCGCCAAGTCTGCGGGTCCTGCTCGACATAATTGGGCTTGCGGCCGAACTCCGAGTCGTAGGGTCGAGCGGCCGCATGAAGCAGATGGCCGGCCCGGGTATACAGCATCGCCTTGAGGCTCGACGTGCCCACGTCGACGACGACAATGTTCTCCATGATCGCTTCTCCAGCGAGGTGTCGACGGCCTCGGTGGCCGCCGTCCGCGGCTGGTCGCGCGCGCGGCCCGCCGCACTCCGCGGCTCGTGCGCCGTCAACCGGCGGCGAACAGCGCCATGTACTTGGCGACCACCTCCTTCACCCAGCCGACCTCGGCGCGGCTGATCTGCGACAGATGCAGGTCCTCGCCGCCGGCGAGCAGCGTCCGCATCTTGCCGACGGCGTTGACCGAGATCTCGGTGTTGACGTTGATCTTGGCGATGCCGTTGGCGATGCAGTCGCGGATGATCGGCTCCGGCGTGCCGGACCCGCCGTGCAGCACGAGCGGAATGTCGACCACGGCGGCGATCTTCTTCAGCACGCCGACATCGACCTTCGGGACCCCCTTGTAGAGCCCGTGCACGGTGCCGATCGACACCGCGAGCGCGTCGACCTTGGTGGTGGCGGCGAACACCTTCGCCTCCTCGGGAGAGGTGTAGATCTCGCTGGCGTCCTCCTCGTTGGAGTGCGCCCCGCGGGCGAGCGCGCCGAGCTCGGCCTCGACGCCGACCCCGGCCGCGTGCGCCACCTCGACGACGCGCGCCGTCTGCCGCATGTTCTCCTCGAAAGGCAGCGTCGAGCCGTCGTACATCACCGACGAGAAGCCGGCCTTCACGGCCCGCACGATCACCTCGAACGACTTGCAGTGATCGAGATGGAGCGCCACCGGGCTGCCGGTTTGGGCCGCCATGGTGCGCACCAGCGCAGCGACCTCGTCCACTTCCATGTTGGGCAGGTAGCCGGCCCCGAATGCGACGATCACCGGAGCGCCGGCCTCGCGGCCGCACTCGACGACGCCGCGGATCGTCTCGTAGTTGTAGACGTTGAAGGAGCCGACGGCGTAGCGCCCCGCGCGGGCCGCCCGCAGCATCTCGGCGAACGAGACCATCATGGCTTCACCTCCGCGAGCCAAGCCTGGAAGCGCGGGTCCTTCAGCACCTCCGGATTGGCGATGCCGTTCGGGGCCTCGCCGGTGAACAGCCTGGCGATGTCGCCGAACAGGAGATCGGGCGAGCGTGTCAACGCCTCGCGGGTGGTGCCGGCGATGTGGCTGGTCAGCGTCACGTTGTCGAGCGTCAGGATCTCGGAGCCGGGCGCGATCGGCTCGGACGAATGGACGTCGAGCGCGGCACCGGCGATCCGCTTCTCCTTCAGAGCCGCGACCAGCGCCGCCTCGTCGACGAGGCCGGCCCGCGCCGTGTTGATCAGGTAGGCGGTCGGCTTCATCAGCGCGAGCTCGGCGGCGCCGACCAGCTTGGCACCGCCGGGCAGCAGGCGGGCGTGCAGCGAGACGAAGTCGCTCTCGCGGAACAGCGTGTCCTTGTCGACCGGAGTGGCGCCGGCGGCACGGATCGCCTGTGGATCGACCCAGGTGTCGTGCACCAGCAGCTTCACGTCGAAGCCCGACAGCTTCTTGGCCACCAGGCTGCCGATGAAACCGAAGCCGACGAGGCCGACCGTCTTGCCCTTCAGCTCCGGCACCCAGTCGGAGTTGGAGAACGCCTTGCGCCATGTGCCGGTCTTGATGCCCATGTGCGAGCGCGCGATGTTGCGGCTCTCGGCGAGCATCAGCCCGACGGCGAAATCGGAGACCGCCTCGGCATTGCGGCCCATGACGTTGAAGACGAGAATGCCGCGCTCGGTCGCCGCCTGCACGTTGACGTTCTCGACACCGGCGCGGGCGACCCCGGCGATGCGCAGCTTCGGCATCGCATCCATCACCTTGGACGAGATCGGCACGAACAGGCCGGCGAGAATCTCGGCGTCGCGCCCTTCGCGGGTGATCACCGGGTCCACCACCTCGATCTCGGGGCCCTGCTTCTCCACCGCGAGACGCCGCGCTTGCAGCTTGCCGGACTCGCTCTCCCACTCGCCGGCCGCGAGTCCGGCCAGGCGATCACCGAGAATCCGTTGCGCGGACGCGGCGAAGGCGTCACCCCTGATCATCGCATCGCCGACGACCAGAACCTTGAATGTGCGTGCCATCGATGGACCCTCTCGCAACCCGGGAACAGACGGGATAGAGTACCGTCCCGCCTTGCGACCATAGGCGTGCCGGCTGTCGAGACGCTAACCGTGAGCCGCCATTCGGTGTCGTCGATCCGCCACCCGTCGTCGCCCCCGAGCCGAGGTTCCGCCGTGGACGAACTGCCGCGCCCCGTCCATGCCCGCTCGAAATCGCTGCCCGGCGGCGCTCGCAAGCCCTGGCATGCGCATCCGTGGGGTCAGCTCACCTATGCGATCAAGGGCGTGCTGATGGTGCGCACCCTGCATGGCACCTTCCTGACGCCACCCCAGTGGGCGGTGTGGATTCCGCCCGGCATCGAACACGAGGTGATCACCTCGGTGCGCACCGAGCGGCGCAACTTCTTCGTCGATCCGGCGCGGGTGTCGTGGACCGACACGGTCTGCCGGGTGCTGGAGGTGACGGCGTTCATGCGCGAGCTGATCCGCGTCGTCGCGGCCCTGCCGGTGGAGTACGAGGAGGACGGCCCGGACGGTCGGCTCGTTCAGGTGTTCCTGGATCAGCTCGTGCGGCTGCGCGAGGTCGCCTTCTCGCTGCCGATGCCGGTGACGCCGGCCCTCTTCGATCTCTGTAGCGAGCTGCTGCGCCGACCCGACGACCACCGCTCCGTCGGCGACATCGCGCGGGCGATCGGCATGTCGGAGCGCACGCTGGCCCGGGTGTTCCAGCGCGAGACCGGCCTGTCGTTCCGCGACTGGCGGGTGCGGCTCAAGCTGATGATGTCGGTCGAGACGCTGGAGGAGAGCCGCAACGTCACCCGCACGGCGTTCGATTGCGGCTACGACTCGCTGTCCGCCTTCATCGCCGCCTACAAGCGCCAGTTCGGCCATACGCCGGGCGAGTTCCTGAAGAGCCTGGAGCAGTGAGCACGACTCTCGTCGGCCCGGGAACGGGGCCGCCGCCGCGCTGGCGGCTCGCCGTGTTCGACATGGACGGCACCCTGGTCGACAGCTTCCCGTGGTTCATCCGAGTGCTGAACGACGTCGCCGACCGTTACGGCTTTCGCCGCGTCGCACCCGAGGACGTGCCGTTGCTGCGCCGGGCGCATGCGCACGAGATCCTGGGTCGGCTCGCGGTGCCGGCCTGGCGGCTGCCGGCGATCGTCCGCCACCTGCGGGCATTGAAGACCGCTCAGCTCGCCGACATCCCGCTGTTCCCGGGCGTCGACGCCATGCTGGCGGGCCTCGCCGGACGCGGCGTCACGCTCGCGGTCGTGTCGTCGGACAGCGACGCCAATGTGCGGCGCAGCCTGGGGGCCGCGAACCTCGCCCACATCGCCCACCTCGCCTGCGGGGCCGGGCTGTTCGGCAAGCCGCACAAGCTGCGCGCCGTGCTGCGACGGGCCGGCGTGGCGCCGGCCGCCGCGATCGCCATCGGCGACGAGCTGCGCGATCTCGACGCGGCGCGCGGCGTCGGCATGGCGTTCGGGGCGGTGGCGTGGGGCTATACGGACATCACGGCGCTCGCGGCCCGGGCGCCCGATCTGGTCTTCCACCGGATGGACGACATCGTGCCGGCTCTGACGCCCGTATGAGGCGCCGCGCACTCGACGCCTCATGAGAGATCAGGTTGATCCAGTGGGTGGTCAGTTTGGCTGGGTTCCGGGTTCGCGGATTCCCGCGCCCCGAACGACGGCGAACTGATCACCCGGAACAGGATCAGTGGCGCGCCAGCGCCGCCACCTCGCACACCGCCGTCACCGGGCGCGGCAGCGTCCCGCGGCGATCGGCCTCCCAGCCGACCACCCGCATCCGCCCTTCCCCCGGCGACATCGCCACGGCGAGCCGCGTGTAGGGGTTGAGCACCGGCGGCAGCACCCAATCGAAGCTCTCGGCGAGCGGAGCCGCATGGGCGGCAAGCTGCGCCTCCCGCACCTTGTTGATGGCCGCCGCCTCCTCGAACGAGCGACGCATCAGCTCGACGGCCGGCATGCGCGCCTCCCAGGCGGGCCGCGCGGGGCACCAGTCGTTGGCGACCACGGTGGCGTCGGTGCGCACCACCGCCGAAGTCTCGGTGCGCTCGATCACGCAGCGCTCGCCCGGCTGGCAACCGACCAACGTGTAGATCACCGGCCGCGCCACCGGGGTTTCGGCAAGCAGGGTGCGGGCCGCGCCGAAGTCGGCGCAGGTCTCGCAGGCGAGCCGCAGCAGATGATCGGCCGGAATGTGCCGTACCCCATAGGCCGCCACCGCGTTGGCGGCGAAATCCCACGGTCGCAACCACGGACGGCGGGTGCGCCGACGCATCGGCGCCTGGTTGATGCAGGCCGCGAACCGCCCCGGCGCCATCGCGGTCAGCACCCCGGCGAAACCCGGCCAGGTGGCGCTGAAGAAGTCGCCGGCCGGCCCGGCGAACCGCACCAGCGTGACGCGGCGCCCCAGTCCCGGGAACGGCCAGTCCAGCGTGCGGGCGAGCCACGGCGCCCCGCCCTCCTCGCGGGCGAGCGTGGTGCAGGCCCATTGGTAGGAGCCGTTGAGCATCCACACGCCGGAGAAGCCGAGCACCCGCGCCATCGCGGCGATCTCGTCCACATAGGGAGAGCCCGACCGCGTCAGCCACCGCCGGTTCAGCCCGTCGCCGAGCGGCACCAGCAGGCCGGCGCCAGGCGGGAAGGCACCGAGACAATCGTCGCGCAGCGCCCGCGCCCGGGTCCGATCGACGGCGGCGTGACGCAGCGGGCCTCCCTCGCGCAGGTCCAGCACCGGAACCATCGGCCCATCGGGCGGTGTCAGCGCATCCATGGCTCTCTCCGCCGGTCGGCCGCGCATCACCACGTCGGCGTCGCGGCCGGGTCGGCTCGCCTCAGCCGGCCTGACCCTTGCCGAGCTCGTGGTCCATGCGGGTGACCCGCTGAAGCGCCGGGCGGGCATCGAGCCGCCCGACATAGTCCAGAAACTCGGGGCGCTGCGGAATCAGCTTGAACAGCATGGCCCAGCGCAACTGCGCCCCGACCACGATGTCGGCCGCCGTGAAGGTGTCGCCGAGCAGATACGGCCCGGGCGTCACCGCCGCCGCCACCACGTCCATGACGGTGTCGAAGTCGCCGTAGCCGAGCGCCCCGCGCGGCGGCGGCGCGGCCCGCGGAAAGGCCCGGTCCATCACGGCCGGCTCGATGCAGCCGGACGAGAAGAACAGCCACTTCAGGTAGGGCCCGCGCCGCGGATCGCCGATCGGCACACCGAGCCCGGCCTGCGGAAAGGCATCGGCCAGATAGCAGCAGATCGCCGCCACCTCGGTGATCACCACGCCGTCGTGGACCAGGGCCGGCACCTTGCCCATGGGATTGACGGCGAGATACGCGGGCGCGCGGTTCTCCTCGCGCCCCATGGAGAGCACATGCAGATCGTAGGGCTCGCCGATCTCCTCCAGCATCCAACGCACGATCGACGAGCGGGACGGAGCGATGTGGTACAGCGTCAGTGCCATGGGGCCTCTTTCGGGTGGCGGCGGAGAGTGCCTTGCGAAGGTGGCGCCTTCGCGTCCGCCCCGCAAGCCGCCCGGCCGGGTAGCCGGTTGCCCCCTCGCCTCACCCGCCTATGGCAGCAATCGAAATGCCATGATGGCGACCAGTGTCGGCGGTGCCGCCGCGGCAGCGAGCCGCAGCGGATCGATACCGCCTTCGGCGAAGCTGCCCTTGAGAATCGAGTAGCCGGCCGGATTGGGCGCGTTGGCGATCACGGTGAGGCCCCCGCCCGTGACGGCGCCGGCCACCAGGGCGTACTTGGCGTCCGGCTCCATGCCGTCGACCAGCGAGCCGAGATAGGTGAGCGCCGCATTGTCGGTGAACGCGGTCAGCACGGTGGCGCCGTAATAGAGGGTGACGTCGTCGAGCGCCGCCAGCAGCGGCTCCAGCCACCACCGCTGCATGCCGCCGAGCACCACCAGGCCGGCCAGGAAGAAGCCGACCAGCAGCCCCTCGCGCAGGATCAGCCGGCTCTGATGCTGCCGATAGGCTTCGGTGAAGCCGAGGAAGAACAGGAAGATGGCGATGAACACCAAGGGGTGGTGCGCGGTCGCGACGACGCCGATCAGAAAGGCGAGATGCACGCCGACGACGGTCCGCGGCACCTCCAGACGCTCCAGCGATGCGCTCTCCTCCGGCACGGCGTCGAGCTCGGCACGAAACAGCACCAGCGCCCCGGCGGCATTGCACACCACCGCGATCGCCGCCTTCCAGCCGAAGGTCTGGAGCATGAAGGCGAGGTCCCAGCCCCAGCGCTCCGCCACCATCAGCACCGGCGGCGCCGCGAACGGGGTGAGCGTGCCGCCGATCGAAACGTTGACGAACAGCACGCCGAGCGTGCCGTAGCGGAACGCCTCGCTGGTGTGCGGCCCGAAATAGCGGCGCCGCAGCAGCATCGCCGAAAGCGTCATGGCGGCCGGCTCCGTGATGAACGACCCGAGCAGCGGGCCGCACACCATCACGGCGCAGTAGTAGGCCGCCGCGTCCCGTAGCGGCAGCTTGCGGGCAACCCACAGGAGCAGCGCACCCGAGACGTCGAGGATCGGCCGGCTGGCGGCGATCACCATGATGACGAAGATGAAAGCCGGCTCCGTGAAGCTGCGGCTCTCCAGATAAGCGAGCGCCTCGGCCGGCGTCGCCCAGGCGGCGAAGAACACCAGCATCACCATCGCCCAGAAGCCGAACACCACCTCGACCTCGCCGAGCAGGTGCCACAGGCCACGATGCGCCGGGTGGGCTTGGGCGAGACGCTCGAACCGGCTGCTCGCGAAGGTGTGCACCAGCGCCGCCGCGAACAGCACGGTGGCGACCAGCTCGACGCCGCTGGGAGACACGTCGCCCATGGCGGCGTTCAACCTTTGGTCGGGGCGCGCCCCGCCTGCGGCTGCGGCTCCGGAGCCACCGCGGGAGCCGAGGTCGGCGACCGGGTCGACGCGAGCAGGGCCAGCACCGCCTCGCGGGTGAGTGGCCGCTTCACCAGCGCGGTCGCCCCCGACACCCGGGCCAGGATACGATCGTCGACATGGCCGCTCTCGACCACCGCGACACCGAGATCCGGCCGTCGCGACCTCAGGGCTCGAACGGTGTCGAGGCCGGGCCACGGCGGCAGCACCCGGTCGGTGATCAGCAGCCGGCACCCCGGTTGGCGCACCGCCAGGTCGGCCGCGTGGCCGTCCTGCGCCACCACGACGCGCCATCCCGCATCCTTGAGCCAGAACGCCACCGCGCCCCGCACGGTCTCGTCGGCGCACAGCACCACCACCTCGCCGCCGTCCCGATCCGCCGATCCGTTCCGCATCGCCTGTCCCCGCCGGGTTGACGTGATCGGGATCTGATCAGCGATGCGGCCGACGCCGCAATTCGTGACCGCCGCCTAGGGTGCTATGCTTGCGCAGCCACACCTAGGTATCGACCCTTAGCGACGGGCGGCCCAACCCGCGATAGGACGGCGACGAGCCTCCCGCCACCCGGACCCACCGGACCGCCGACCGGCCACCATGTCGCTTTCGCGCATCTACTCACTTCCGGGGGCCGTGCTGGCGGCGGCCTATCTGGCCGGCTACGTTCTGCTCGACTGGGTGAGCTTCATCGATCCCTTCGCCCCGTTCGGCATCACGCCGTGGAATCCGCCGACCGGCCTGTCTTTCGTGCTCGTGCTGCTTTTCGGTCAGCGATACGTGCCGCTCCTGTTCGTGGCGCCGCTCCTCGCGGATCTCACGGTGCGTCACCTGCCGCTGCCGTGGGGGGCCGAGATCATGACCGTGACGGTGATCGGCGGCGGCTACGGCATCGGGCTCGTGACCCTGCTCCAGCCGCGCCTGCGCTTCAATCCGACGCTCGCCTCGATGCGTGACCTGCTGCTGCTCTTGGCCGTGGCCGGGGTGAGCGCCGCAGCCGTGTCGCTCCTCTACGCCGCCGTGACCGTGCAGGCCGGATTGATGCCGCTGGCAGACCTGCCGGCCGCGGCTGTTCGCTACTGGATCGGCGACATGATCGGCATCGCCATCGTGGCGCCGTTCGGCCTGATCCTGCTGACCCGTGGCCGTGCCTTGCGGCTGTCGCTGGAGTCTGCCCTCCAGGTCGCCGCGACGCTGGCGACGCTGGCCGTGGTGTTCCTGTTCGCCGTCCGCCCGCACGCCCAGCTCTTCTACCTCCTGTTCCTGCCCGTGATCTGGATGGCGGTTCGCGGTGGCCTGGAGGCGGTGGCCTCCGGCGTGCTGCTCACTCAGCTCGGCCTCATCGCCGGCCTGCATCTGCTGCCCGGCGAGGAGATCGACGTCACCGGCGTGCAGGCTCTCATGCTGGTGCTGGCGATGACCGGGCTGATCGCCGGCGCCCTGGTGACCCAGCATCGTCGCACCGAGCTTCAGTTGCGCCTGCACCAGGAGTCGCTCGCCCGCCTCGCCCGCCTCGGCAGCATGGGCGAGCTCGCCACCGCGATCGCCCACGAGATCAACCAGCCGCTCAGCGCGGCCGGCACCTACACACGGCTGGTCACCGAGACGCTCGGCGACGACCCGCGGCACCGACCTGTGCGCGAGATCGCCGAGAAGGCCGCCGGGCAGGTGCAGCGCGCCGCCGACGTGGTGCGCCGGCTGCGGGCGCTGATCCGCCTCGACCAGTCCGGCCGCGCACCCGTCGCGGTCGCCCTGATGGTGCGCGAGACGATCGACCTGATGCATCCGGAGCTGGACCGCCACGGCGTCGCCGCCGCGGTGCGGCTCGACCCCGACGTGCCGCTGGTGCTGGTCGATCTCCTTCAGATCGAGCAGGTGCTGATCAACCTGGTCCGCAACGCCGTGGAGGCCATGGATGCGGCCGGCACCACGCAAGGCCGTCTGGTGATCGCGGCGTGCCGCCGCGACGACATGGTGGAGATCACGGTCGCCGACAGCGGCCCCGGGTTTCCGCCGGACCTGCCCGCCCCCGAGGTCGCGACCTTCGCGTCGACCAAGCCGGACGGCCTCGGCTTCGGCCTGTCGCTGTGCCGCTCGATCGTCGAGCAGCACGGCGGCCGGCTGGTGATCGAGCGTCCCGATCGGGGCGCGGTGGTCCGCTTCACGGTTCCGATCGCCAAGGGGGCCGAATGACCGAGATCCTGCACGTCGCTCTGGTCGAGGACGATCCCGCGGTGCTGGATTCCCTCGCTCTCTACTTGCAACGCCGTGGGCTTTTCGTATCGCGTTTCGAAACGGCGGACGCTCTCGTGGCCGAGATCGATCGGGTGCCGCAGTTTGACTGCGTGGTGGCCGATGTCCGGATGCCGGGGATGTCGGGGCTCGATCTCGCCCGGCGGTTCGCCGAGACCGCCGCTGCACCGCCCGTGATCCTGATCACCGGCCACGGCGACGTCGACATGGCGGTGGCCGCCATCAAGCTCGGCGCCTTCGACTTCATCGAGAAGCCGCTCGACGAGAACCGGCTGTTCGAGTCGATCGGGGCGGCCGTCGCGGCCGCCAGCTCGCGCCGTCATGCCGCCGCCGAGGTCGCCGATCTGGCAGCGCGCTTCGCCGGGCTCAGCGATCGCCAGCGCGAGGTGCTGACCCTCGCCACCACCGGGCTGTCCAACAAGGAGATCGCGGCACGGCTCGGCATCAGCCCGCGCACCGTCGAGATCCACCGCGCCTGGGTGATGGAGCGCATGGGCGCCCGCAACCTCGCCGAGCTGGTCCGCATGGAGATGCGGCTTCACCAGGGCGGCTGAGACCTCGTCCTGTGGGCCTCACGGCGGAAACCGCACCACGACGCGCTGGCCGAGTGGCACCGCCGGCGCTGGCCCCTCGAACCCGATCACCACTTCGAGCACCCGCACGTCGACGCGGTCCCGCGGCTCGTAGGCGGTGGCGCGGCGCGGCCCGAACGCCTGCCCGATGCGGATCAGCCGGCCGGGCACTGGCGCTCCCGTTGCGTTCTCGATGGCGATCTCGGCCCGCTGGCCGGCCGCCAGGCGGGGCAGGAACAGCTCCTCGATCTCGGCGCGGACGATGCGCGGCGTGCCCGGTGCGAACAGGAACAGCGGTGTCACGTTGAGGGTGGAGACCCCGTCTCCGGGGCGCACCATGCGGCGAACCACGACGCCGTCCGCCGGTGCCCTGATGGTCCGGAGCGCCAGCTCGTAGGCCGCCGAGCGCACCTGCGCCTCGGCGGTGGTCACTTCGGCCCGCCGGGCCTGAAGCTCGGCGGATTGAAGATCGACATCCGAGGCCGCCAGGTCGAATGTCTTCTGCGACACGATCCGGCCGCCGACCAGAGGTGCGATGCGATCGCGCTCGCGGCGGGCGGCGGCGAGGCGAGCCTCCTGCACCGCGACGGCGGCGCGCCGCTCCTCGAGCTGGGCGCGCGCGATGTCGAGCTGATGGGTGGCCGGCCGGTCGTCCAGCACGGCGAGCGGCGCGTCGGCCTTCAGCATCTGGCCCTCCTCCACCAGGACGTCGCGGATCACCCCGTCGCGCGGCGCCGCGATCTGAACGAGCCCGCCCTCGATGTCGACGATACCGCGGCCGACCGGCACCAGCGTCGGCGCCCCGTCGCCGCGGCGGGCCGGCGCCGCGGCGGGCTCGGATGCGAGCGCCGACGGAGGCGGATCGGTGGCGGCGGCGAGCAGCAGGAGCAGGACGGCAGTCCGAGCAAGGCGGGCGATCATGGGGATATCTCCGGGCGCGGTGGCGCCATGGCCAGCGGGGGCGCAGGAACCGCCGATGGATTCCGCTCGTCGGCCGTGAGCACGCCGTCCTCGATCCGCACCACGCGATCGGCATGGTCGATCAGCCGCGGATCGTGGCTGACGCACAGCACGGTCGCGCCGTCGCGGCGCGCGATGGTGTGCAGCAGGCGCGCCACCTTGGCGCCGTTCTCCTTGTCGAGTGCGCTGGTCGGCTCGTCGGCGAACAAGAGCTGCGGGCCCTTGGCGATGGCACGGGCGACGGCCACGCGCTGCTTCTCGCCGCCCGAGAGGGCGAGCGGATGCAGGTGCGCCTTGTCGGCGAGACCGACGGCGACGAGAGCCTCCATGGCCCGTGCGTACGCCGCGGCGCCGACCAGGCCGGTGTATTGGAGCGGCAGCACCACCTGGTCGACGGCGGTCAACGCCGGAAACAGGTTGAAGCCCTGGAACACGAAGCCGCAGTGTTCGAGGCGAAAGCGGTCGATGGCCTCGGCGGGGAGGCTCCACAGATCGGCATCGAGCGCCCGCACGCTGCCGCCATCCGGCCGCAGCAGTCCGCTCGCCACGGCCAGCAATGTGCTCTTTCCGGAGCCCGACGGCCCGACGATCAGGGTCATCTCGCCAGGCGCGATCGCGAGCGAGACGCCCCCGAGCACGCGGGCGGTGACACGGCCGGTGGTGAAGCTGCGCGTCACGCGATCGATGATCAGCGAGGCCGCCGTCATCGGAGAAGCTCCGCCGGCTCGGTGCGCAGCAGCGGCGCGAGCGCCACGAGGCCCGATATGACGCTGACCAGCATCGAGAAGATCGCGGTGGCCAGCACCGCCCACCAGGTCAACGCCACCGCGACCTCGGCCACCATGGCGGCGCCGATCACCAGGGCGGTGGCGATGGCCGTGACCACGAAGCCCACCGCGCCGATCCAGGCCGCCTGCTCCAGCACCACGGCGCGCAAGGCCCGCAGCGGAACACCGAGGGCCCGCAGGGTCGCGTACTCGCGCAGCGAGGCGAGCACCGCGGCCCGCAGCGTCTGGCTGGTGATGGCGACGCCGACCAGAAGGCCCAGAACGGTCGAGAACAGGAAGCCGGCTCCGGTGCCGGATTCGAGCAGCCAGTAAGTCTGCGACATGGTGGCGAGCGCATCCGGCGTCATGGCGCGGAACATCTCGGCACCGACGCTCTGGAGATCGGCCGCCACGATGGCGGGATCGACGCCCGGCGCGAGCGCGGCCAGCACGTAGTGCGGCGCGTCGCGGCTCGCGGCAGCACCGCGGATCTCCCGGTAGGTCGCTTCGGAGACGAACACGTTGGCGCCGCCGATCGCTCGGAATCCGCCGACGGTCCCGGCCACGCGAACCCGGCGGCCATCGATCTCGACCCCTTCGCTGCGGCTCGCCACCCCGAGCTTGGCGACGTCGGCGCGGTCGACCAGCACGGCGCCGGGCTGCTGGAGCGCCTCGCGCAGAGCGGACGGCAGCGAGCGCGGGAAGCCGAGGCTGCCCGGCCCGACATCGAGCGCGATCAGGGTGACGGCCACGCGGCTGCCGTCCGGCCCGCGCCAGTCCGCAAAGCCGAGATTGAGCCGCTCGGTCCGGATCACGGCCGGATGCGCCCGCACGCGGTTCTCGACGCGGGGCGCCAGCTCGCGGGCGAGATCGAAGGAGGAGACCGTCGGCTCGACCATCCACAGGTCGGCCCCCGCGCTCTCCACCACCGTGGTGACGGTGCGGAACATGCCGAGCAGCAGCGCCACCTGCACCAGCACCAGGAGGCCCGAGAAGGCCACCGCCAGCACGGCGGCGAGGTAGCGCCGCCATTCGTAGACGAGGGTCTGGCGGGCCAGCGACACCCGCCCGGCCCCCGCCGGGGGCCTCGCACCCACCCCGGAGTCGCTCGATCCGACCGCGATGGTCGGGACCGCCCGGGATGGCGAGACGGAGTTGCCGAGACGGCTCATGGATTGGCTCGCATATTTATTTTATCGAACGATCGTTCTTATATTATGGTCGGCGCCGGCCGTAAACTGCCGATGTGTGGAGCGGTTTGCCGCAGCAATCGCGCAGCCATCATTCGAGGAGGACATCGGGAATGGCCGACGAGCAGGACCGGGGCAACGGACCCGGGCAGCGGGCCGCCGGTGCACCAGCCAAGCGACGCCCGGGCCGACCCGTGGACCCGGCCGCGCGAGAGCGACGAACCGCCGCCATTCTGGCGGCTGCCGCGCGCTGCTTCGCCCGCGATGGGTTCTGGAAAGCGTCGATGGGGGATATCTGCCGCGAGGCCGGAACGAGCCCGGGCAATCTCTACCAGTACTTCGAGAGCAAGGACGACATCGTGCTCGCGATGGCGGAGACCGAGCGGCAATCGGTGCTGGCGCTGCTACGCACCTGGCGCGACGCCGCAGACCTGCCCGCGACTCTGGAAGCCCATGTGGCCGAGGCGTTTCGGACCGCCGATTCCGGCCAGCGGGAGCAGGCCCGCCTCGGCGTCGAGGTGCTGGCCGAAGCGGGGCGCAATCCGCGGATCGCGGCGGCGTTTCGCCGGCTCGACGTCGATCTGACGACGGCCCTGGCGGAGGCGATCCGCCATGCTCAGGCCGTCGGAACCGTCGATGCGGCTGTTCCGCCGGAGCCCACCGCCATTGCGTTGCTGGGGTTGTACGATGGCCTTGTCGGGCGTCTCGTCGTCGAGGCTTCGGGACCCGACGAGGCGGAGCCGGGTCAGGCGCTGATCGCGGCGGCGCGTCACGCCCTCCGCGCTCTGCTGCCGCGGCCGAACGGGACCGCAGACACCTGAGCAATCCATCCCGAGCAATCCATCCCTCGGCGGCGGATCAATGCCGCGCGTCGCACGCGAAGGCGCGGACCACGCAGTCCTTGCCGCCGTGGACATAGCACTGCTTCAGCGCGGCGTTCTGGGCGCGGGCGAGCCGCGGCGCCACCGCGTAGCCGTGCGCGCCGCACAGGTCCTTGGCGTCGACCGCGAAGGCAGCGCAGCCGCGCCGCACGGTGGCGACCAGCCGGCAGTCGCGGGCGCCGCAGCGGCGCAGCGCCGCCGCCTCCGCCTGGACGAAATTCGGCCGGTCGTAGGCGTAGCCATAGGCCCCGCAGGCCCCGATGGCGATGGCGCCGGCGGCGTTCACGGCTGCCGTTCCGATCCCGAGCAGCACGGCGGCGGCCGCGACGACGCGCCCGAGATGCGACACCCGAGCCATGGCCCCTCCCCCCAGAGGATTCGCCCGGAGATTAGTGCGGAAGTGGTTTCCGGCCGGTGAACGCCGGCCGCCCGGTACCGGCGGCGACGGGGGACCGTTCAGCCGCCTTCGAGCGTCGCCTTCACGGCGGCGAGAGC
This sequence comes from Rhodoplanes serenus, assembly GCA_009720755.1. GTDB lineage: Bacteria > Pseudomonadota > Alphaproteobacteria > Rhizobiales > Xanthobacteraceae > Rhodoplanes > Rhodoplanes serenus. Next base: position 4,113 of record WNKV01000026.1, on the reverse strand, counting down.
CTCCGGCGTGTCGACGTCGGTCGCCGCCGCCGGATCGGCCGCCACCTCGGCGACCGCCTCCTGATAGGCGGCGATCAGGTTGCGGGCGCCGACGTCACCGGTGAGCCGGCCCAGCTCCGGGAAGAAGCGGCGCGACCACACCACCGGGTTGCCGCGCTGGCCGGCGATCGTCGGTATGACGATCAGCGCCCCCTTCTCCGGATCGAAGGCGGCGATCAGGCGGTCGATGAGTCCGGAACCGACCTGCGGCATGTCGCCGAGGCAGACGACGGCGCCCTCGGCGTCGTCCGGCACCGCCGCGATGCCGGTCCGCACCGAGGTGGACAGGCCCTCGGCATGGTCGGGGTTGTGGACGAGGCTCACCGGCAGGCCGGCCAGCGCCGCCGCCACCGCCTCGTGCTGGTGGCCGGTGACGACGACGACGGGCCGCGCCCGCGACGCCAGCGCCGCCTCCACTGCGATGCGCACCAGCGGCCGCCCGCCGATCTCGGCCAGGAGCTTGTTGGGGCCGCCCATGCGGGTCGACCGGCCGGCCGCCAGCACCACGGCGGCGAGCCGCCGCGCCGGCGGCGTCATGGCGTTGGTCTCGGCAGGGACCGCCGGCGGCATCTCGCGAGGCTGCGGCCGGGTGACGATCTCCATCAAGAGGCCGCCGACCCCCATGCCGGCGACGTCGCCGTCGGTCACCGGCAGGCCGCACATGAGCCGCGCCAAAACCCAGTCGAAGCCGTTCTCCTTGGGGCTGCGGGCGCAGCCGGGGGCGCCGAGGACCGGCCGCCCATCGACCTCGGCGATCATCAGGAGATTGCCGGGATCGACCGGCATGCCGAAGCGCTCGATGCGGCCGCCCGCCGCCTCCACGGCGGCCGGGATGACGTCGCGGCGGTCGGCGATCGCCGAGGCGCCGAACACGATGGCGAGCTCGGCGCCCTCGCGCAGCACGTCCTCGACGGCGCGCGTCACCGCGGCAGTTTCGTGCGGCACCCGCCGCTCCGCCACCACGGCGGCGCCGGCCGGCGCCAGCCGCGCGGCCGTCACCCGCAGGGTCTTGTCGATCACCTTGTCGGCGAGGCCGGGCAGCAGGGTCGACACCACCGCGACCTTGCGCACCCGGTAGGGCGCAACCCGCACCAGCGGCGCGGCCGCCTCTGCGGCTGCCACCGCGGCCGCGCAGGCCCGGCCCGACACCGCGAACGGGATGATCTTGGCGGTCGCCACCATGGTGCCCTCGACCACGGGGGCGAAGGCCGGCAGCGTCGCCACCGTGATGTCGGGATCGACGGCGTTGACGCTGTCGATTCCGGCGCGGTCCACCACCAGGAGACCGGCCGCCTCGGCGAACAGGTTGGCACGGCCCGTGAAGGCCGCATCGACGCGGACGAGCGGCCCCGCCACTGCGGTCGCGACCGCGGCGGCGGCGGTGTCCTCGGTGACGTCGTCGGGATCGAGCCGCGCCACCACCACCTCGACGATGCCGGCGGCGGCGAGTGCCGCCATCTCGGCCGCGCCGATCACCGTCCCCTTCTTGAGAACCAGCCCGCCCTGCCGCACGCTGTGAACCAGCAGCGCGCCCGCCGCCTCGCCGACCGGGACCGGGCCGAACCTCATGATGCGGCCTTCTCGGGTGCCGGCTCGACGGAGGCGCGCGCCTCGGCCGGCAGCCGCAGCCGCGCCGTGATCTCGGCCAGGATCGACACCGCGATCTCGGGCGGCGACACGGCCCCGATGGACAGGCCGATCGGCGCATGGATGCGGGCGATGGTGGCGGCGTCGAGACCGGCCGCCGTCAACCGCTCGACCCGGCGAGCGTGCGTCTTCCTGGAGCCGAGCGCGCCGACATAGAAGCAGTCGCGGGCGAGCGCGTGCAGGAGCGCCGGGTCGTCGATCTTGGGATCGTGGGTGAGCGCCACGAAGGCGGTGTAGCGGTCGACGCCGAGCGGCGGCAGCGCCACGTCCGGCCACTCGGCGATCAGCGGCACGTCGGGAAACCGCTCCGGGCTCGCGAAGGCGGTGCGCGGGTCGACGATGGTGACGTCGTAGCCGAGAAGCTTCGCCATCGGGGCGAGCGCCTGGCTGATATGGACGGCGCCGATGACGACGAGGCGGGGCGGCGGCACATGCACGGTGAGGAACACGCGGCCCGCGGGCGTCTCCGCCATGCCGCTCTTGCCGGTGCGCAGATGCTGCGCCACGAGATCGGCGAGCGGATCGGCGGCGGCCTCGGCGGCGCGCACCAGCCGCTGCGCCCCGGAGGCGATGTCGGTCACCAGCACGGCGGCGCGCCGCGCCGCCCGCTCGGTGTTGAGGGCTTGCAGGAGATCGAGCTTCACGGCGCTACTCCACCTTCTCGACGAACACCCGGATGGTGCCGCCGCACGACAGGCCGACCCGCCACGCGGTCTCGTCGGCGACGCCGAACTCCAGCATCCGCGGCGTGCCGCTCGCGATCACGTCGAGCGCCTCCGACACCACGGCGCCCTCGACGCAGCCGCCCGACACCGAGCCGAGGAAGCGCCCCTCCTCGTCGATGACCAGAGCAGAGCCGACCGGCCGCGGCGCCGAGCCCCAGGTCTCCACCACGGTGGCGAGGGCGACACCCTTGCCGGCCGCCCGCCAGTCCTCCGCCGCCTTCAGGATATCGTCGTCGCGCGCCAGCATCTCGTCGCTCCTTCGATCACCGACCGTTCCAGCCGTCGGGCTCAGGCCGCCGGATTCAGGCCACCCGGTCCCGTCCGGGATGCCCCTGCCGCCGCCGATGGCCTCCCGCCGACTCCGACAAGGCTCGCACCAGCGCCGCCATGCTGTCGAGATTATGGATCGGACGGAAGTCGTCGACATGCGGCAGCATGGCCCGTATGCCGCGCGCCTTGGGCTCGAAGCCGTCGAACCGCAACAGCGGGTTGAGCCAGATCAGCCGGCGGCACGAGCGGTGCAGCCGGTCCATCTCGGCGGCGAGCCGCGGGTCCTCGTCGCGCTCCAGCCCGTCGGTGATCAGCAGCACCACGGCGCCCTGCCCCAGCACCCGCCTGGCCCACCGCTTGTTGAAGGCGGCCAGCGAGGCGGCGATGCGGGTGCCGCCGGCCCAGTCGGGCACCGCGTCCGAGCAGGCGGCGAGCGCCGCATCGGGATCGCGGGTGCGCAGCGCCCGGGTGACGTTGGTCAAGCGGGTGCCGAACAGGAACGACTGCACCCGCGTGCGCGCATCGGTGACGGCATGGAGGAAGTGGAGGAACAGCCGGGTATACTCGCCCATCGAGCCGGACACGTCGACGAGCGCGACCAGCGGCGGCGTTTTTTCGCCCGGCCCGAGCGTCTTGAGGTCGATCAGCGCGCCACCGCCGCTCATGCTGGCCCGCAGGGTGCGGCGCAGGTCGATGCGGCGGCCATGCCGGTCGGGCACCAGTCGGCGCGTCCGCACCGTGTCGAGCGGCAGCACCAGGCGGCGGATCGCGGCGCGCGCCGCCGCGATCTCGTCGGCGCTCATCTGGGCGAAGTCCTTGCGGCGCAGCAGCTCGGCGTCGCTGGCCGTGAGGTGGGCGGTGATCTCGGTCTCGCGCTCGCGCCGGCGCAGCGTCTCCCGGGCGGCCTCGAACAGCGCGTCATGGACGCGCGCCGCGGCCGGCTTCGGCGCCGCCGGGGCGCCCGGCGCCTGCGGCATCATCAGGGCCATGAGCTGCTCGAGGTAGCCGCGCCGGCGGAAGAAGATGCGGAACGCCTGATCGAACACGGCCGTGTGCTCGTGCCGCTTCACCAGCACGGCATGCAGCGTCCAGTAGACGTCCTCGCGGGTGCCGACGCCGACGCTGCGCAGCGCCGCGACGGCGTCGATCACGCCCCCCGGCCCCACCGGCAGCCCGGCGCGCCGCAGCACGCGGGCGAACTGCACGATGTTGTCGGCGAGGCGGCCTGCGTGATCGGGTGTCACGGCCGAACTCGTCGGACGGCGGCCGGTTTCTTACCCTCTCCCGGGGGGAGAGGGTCGGCGCGTTCTTGCGCGCCGGGGTGAGGGGTCAGAGCGCGAGTAGGACGGGTCGGCGGGGGGGGGGGGGGGGGGGGGGGGGGGGGGGGGGGGGGGGGGGGGGGGGGGGGGGGGGGGGGGGGCGGGGGGGGGGG
>WNKV01000025.1 GCA_009720755.1 Rhodoplanes serenus | reverse complement strand
GTCCGTCCGCTGTCGGCCGACGGCCGCTACGGTATTTTCTTCGGCGCCATCCAGATCGCTGCGATCGACTTGACGGCGCCCGAACCCGTCAGCCATGTCTCCGAACAGGTGTTCACCATGTCCTCGGGCTGAACATCTTCGCCCGCGCATGACGATCCCATTCGGGGCACGATGCGTCCAAGAGCGGGACGCGGGAGCCCAGACGTCGCCGGACGGCGCGCCGATCGAACGTATCCGGCGTCACACGCCTTCGGCGACGCGGCGGCGCTCTTCCTTCTTGCGCTCGTTGGGATCGAGGATCTTCTTGCGAAGCCGGATCGACTTCGGCGTCACCTCGACCAGCTCGTCGTCCTGGATGTAGGCGAGCGCCTTCTCCAGCGTCATCTTCATCGGCGGCGTCAGCCGCACCGCCTCGTCCTTCGAGGTGGTGCGGATGTTGGTGAGCTTCTTGCCCTTGAGCACGTTCACCTCGAGATCGTTGTCGCGGGTGTGCTCGCCGACGATCATGCCCTGATAGACCTTCCAGCCGGGCTCGATCATCATCGGGCCGCGGTCCTCCAGGTTCCACAGCGCATAGGCGACCGCCTCGCCGGCGTCGGTGGAGATCAGCACGCCGGTGCGCCGTCCCTGCACCTCGCCCTTATAGGGCGCATAGGCATGGAACAGCCGGTTCATGATGGCGGTGCCGCGGGTGTCGGTCAGCAGCTCGCCCTGGTAGCCGATCAGGCCGCGGGTCGGGGCATAGAAGACGAGCCGGGTGCGGCCACCGCCGGACGGGCGCATCTCGATCAGCTCGGCCTTGCGCTCCGACATCTTCTGAACGACGACGCCCGAGAACTGCTCGTCGACGTCGATGACGACCTCCTCGATCGGCTCGCGCAGCTCGCCGTTCGCCTCGTCGCGCTGGAGCAGCACCTTGGGGCGCGACACCGACAGCTCGTAGCCTTCGCGCCGCATGGTCTCGATCAGGATGCCGAGCTGAAGCTCGCCGCGGCCGGCAACCTCCATCGAGTCCTTCTCGTCCGACTCGCTGACCCGCAGCGCCACGTTGCCCTCCGCCTCGCGCAGCAGGCGGTCGCGGATCATGCGGCCGGTCACCTTGTCGCCCTCGGTGCCGGCGAGCGGCGAGTCGTTGACGCGGAACGTCATCGACAGCGTCGGCGGATCGATCGGCTGGGCCGGCAGCGGCTCCGACACCTCGGGGGCGCAGATGGTGTGGGCGACCGTCGCCTCCGGCAGGCCGGCGACCGACACGATGTCGCCCGCCACCGCCTCGTCGATCGGCTGGCGCTCCAGGCCGCGGAACGCCAGCACCTTGGAGATGCGACCGCTCTCGACGATCCGGCCGTTGCGGTCCAGCACCTTGGCGGGCTGGTTCGGCTTGATGCTGCCGGAGGTGATCCGCCCGGTGACGATGCGGCCGAGATACGGATTCGATTCGAGAATGGTGCCGAGCATGCGGAACGGCCCATGCTCGATGGTGGGCGGCGGCACATGCTTCAGCACCAGATCGAACAGCGGCGTCATCGAGTCCTTCGGACCCTCCAGGCTCGGCGCCATCCAGCCTTCCTTGGCGGAGCCGTAGAGGATCGGGAAGTCGAGCTGCTCCTCGGAGGCGTCGAGCGCTGCGAACAGGTCGAACACCTCGCCGGCGACGACGTCGGGCCGGGCGTCGGAGCGATCGACCTTGTTGATGGCGACGATCGGCTTCAGGCCGATCTTGAGCGCCTTGGACACCACGAACTTGGTCTGCGGCAGCGGGCCTTCGGCGGCGTCCACCAGCACGATGGCGCCGTCCACCATGTTGAGGATGCGCTCGACCTCGCCGCCGAAATCGGCGTGGCCCGGGGTGTCGACGATGTTGATGCGCACGTCCTTCCAGACGATCGAGGTCGCCTTGGCCAGAATCGTGATGCCGCGCTCGCGCTCCAGGTCGCCGGAGTCCATGGCGCGCTCGGTGACCCGTTGGTTCTCGCGGAACACGCCGGACTGCTGGAGCAGCCGGTCGACCAGGGTGGTCTTCCCATGGTCGACATGGGCGATGATGGCGACGTTGCGCAGCGTCATAGGCGTCCTTTGGAAACGGAACGCGGGCCTCGTGGCCCGCGAAAGTTGCGCGGAATATAATCGAGGCCGGGCCGGAGGCAATGCCGACCGCCGGTTTCATCGATCTTTCACACGCGGGTTCGCGCAATCCGCCCGGCCGAACGACAACCTCGCGTTGTGCCGCGCGCGGCGTCGGGCCGGTCAGGACGGGTCGGAGGCGGAGGCGATGCGCAGCGGCGCGACGGAGCCGCCCGGCACCTCGGGGCGGAGCGCGGCGGCAGCCGGAGATGTCGGCGGGCCCGCGAGCGCCGCCCGGCGCGCCGCGATGGCGCCGCGGGCCTGATCGAGAGCGAGCGAGAAGGCGGCGAGCGAGCCGTGATCGAGGGCACTGCGGTCTCCCGGCAGCAGCACCCGCTTCAGGATGGTGTCGATCTCGGCCTCCAGCGCCGCAACATCGTCGAGACTCCCGGCCGACCGCGCCCGCTCCAAGATCCCGACGAGCTGCTCCAGCAGGCGCTGGCGCCGGCCGCGGCTGTCGGCGCGGAAGTGGCTGGCCAGCCAGGCGAGCCCGGAGCCGACGCCCGACACCGCCATCACGCCCAGATAGATGAAGTCGCTGTAGCGATCGAAGAAGGTCTGCTGCTCGTTGTCGATATAGGCGGCAGCCCCCGGATGCGCCGGCACCGCGGCGTCGCGGTCGGTGTCGGGCTTCTCGATGCGGGCCGCCATCGGGAACTCGCCCGAGAGCGTCTGTCGCACCGCGAAGATCTGCCGGGTGAGATCCGCCACCGTGTCGTCCGGCACGCTGCGCCGCGCCACGATGTAGTGCTTGAAGCCGACGGTCTCGACGTTTTCGGCCGGCTGCGGGGTCTGGCCGCCGAACACACCGGCCTTCAGCTCGGCCTCCTCGTAGGCCGGGGTGCGGGCCGCGATCGCCTCGGAGGCGCCGATCTCCAGGAAGGTCGGGCCGGTGCGGCCGTTGCTGGCCGCCGCCACCACGCCGGCCACCTGCGGGCTGGCCACCGGCCCGAGCGCCAGGATGGCGTCGACCGGGTTGGCCCGCAGGGTGGTGGCGAGGTCGCGGGCGTCGAGCGGCACCACGGTGACCTTCTCGGTCGGGACCTGGTACTGGCGCAGGATGGCGTCGAGCAGCTCGCGGTCGCCGACGCCGGGGCCGACCAGGCCGATGCGGCGGCCCGCCAGATCCTCGATGCTCTCGATCCGGGGCGGAGCGGGAGGCGGCGGGGCCGCGGAAGGGGCGGCAGCCTTGCGCTTGCGACCGCTCGATGGCGGGGTCGGCGCGGGTGCCGGCGGCGGCGGAGCGGCGCGGGCGCCGCCGGCCGCCAGCGAGCCCTCGGCCGGCACCACCAGAACGGCGACATTGTCGTGCAGCACCACCACGGCCCGGGCCGAGCCCGGCAAGGCGACGTCGCGGCGCACCACCGCGACATCGGCCTCACGGCCCTGGAGGGCGCGCGCCGCCTGGGCAGGCCCCTCCTTGACCACCGGCACGAGGCGGACCGCGGCGCCGCGGTCGCGGGCGAACTGCTGGGCCATCGCCTGGATCAGCCGGGCGTCCTCGCCACCGGCCGGGCCGACCGCGATACGCAGCGTCGTCGGACGGTCCGAGAGGTAGAACACCGCCGCCACGCCGCCCACCGCCAGGAACACCCCGAGCAGCAGGAGCGAAGGGCTCTGCCGCAGCAGCACCCGCAGGCGCCGCTGCGCCCGGCCGGAGCGCACGCCGGTCCGCCGGTCCCGAACCACCAGGGCGGCGGCGATGCGGCGCAGCGGCGAGGGCATGCGGGAGGGCTCCGGAGAGGATCGCGGCTCGTTCGGCTGATGTGGTAGCAGCCCGAGGTCACCGAAAGAGGGCGGCGGCGGGGCAGCAGCGGCCGCTTTCGCGGCAGACGGTAAACTCCGTACGCCCATGGCCCGGACGAACGGCGGGATCAGATGCCGGTGGCGGGTCCCCACGGACCCAGACGCACGCCCCGCGGCAGCGCCTCGCGTACCATCAGCATCTCGCCGATGGTCTCCGAGGTGACGAGGCCGACCAGCCGCCCGGCCGCATCGACGATGCCGACCGCCGGCTTCTGCTTCTCCTGCAAGGTGCGGAAGGCGTGCTCCAGCCGGCCGCGGTGGCTCATCAGCGGGACGTCGACGGTCATCACGTCGGCGACGGCCGCATGCGGACCGACCTGCTTGAGGGCGCGGATCATGTCGGCCCGGCTGAGCACCCCGACCAGCCGCCGCTGGCCGTCGACCACCGGGAACTCCTGCTGGCTGGTGCGCAAAAGCGTCTCGATCGCCGCCTCGATCGGCTCGTCGGGCGCCAGCGTCGCGAACTCGGTGATCATCGCGGCCGACACCGGCACGTCGCGCGACATCGCCCGGATGGCGACGAGCTGCGCCTCCGAGGAGGCCGCCAGGTACACGAAGATGGCGATGAAGATCAGCAGCGGATTGCCGAACAGCCCGACGAAGCCGAACACGAAGGCGGCGGCCTGGCCGATCCAGGCGGCGATCTCGGTGGCCCGCACATGGCCGAGCTTGATCGCCAGCAGCGCCCGCAGCACCCGGCCGCCGTCCATCGGGAACGCCGGGATCATGTTGAACAGCACCAGGAAGATGTTCACGGCGGCGAGCCGGTCGACCATCGCGGTCGCCGAGCTCTCCATGGCGGCGAGATTGCGCACCGACGGGTCGGCGCCGAACAGCACGATCAGCAGTGCCGCGATGACGACGTTGACCATCGGGCCGGCGACCGCCACCAAAAACTCCTCGCCGGGCGCCTCGGGGATGCGCTCCAGCCGGGCGACGCCGCCGATCGGCAGCAGCGTCACGTTGGGCGTCGCCACCCCGAAGGTCCGCGCCGCGAAGATGTGGCCGAACTCGTGCGCCAGCACGCAGGCGAACACCAGCAGCATGAAGACGAGGCCGCTCCACGCTGCATCGATGCCCCCCTGGGTCCAGCTCGCCGCGAAGATCCAGACGAGGAACAGCACGAAGGTGACGTGGATGCGCACCGCCGTTCCGGCGATCGAGCCGATGTTCACCGACCACGTCATGCCTGTCTCCTCGCGTCCCTCTTGCCGCCGACGCTCGCACTCCAGATATGATCGCTCGGGGCCAGCCACCAGACGGCGCCCCGACACACGATGCACCGCGACAGCGACGGAGGGCGCGATGACGCAACGACTGAGCGCCGAGCGGCGGCGGGAGGCGCTCGCCGCCCTGCCCGGCTGGCAGGAGGTCGCCGGGCGCGACGCCATCGCCAAGACGTTCACGTTCGCGGACTTCAATGCCGCCTTCGGCTTCATGGCGCGGGTGGCGCTCGTCGCCGAGAAGCTCGACCATCATCCGGAGTGGTCGAACGTCTACCGCACCGTGGCGGTGACGCTGGCGACCCACGACGCCGGCGGCGTCACCGAGCGCGATGTCGCGCTCGCCACCGCGATGGAGCGCATCGCGGCCGGGTCGGGCGGTTGAGCCCGCCATCGCGCGGCGCGGCGGCGCCTTGCGGCCGCCGTCCCGGCACCTATCTGGTGGTGCGGCTGCTGCGGACAGCCGGTCGACGAGAGAGACGATGATCGACGTCATGGGCATGGGCCGGGGAGCGGCCGGCGGGCATGCGGGACCCGCGGACGCCGAGGCACGGGCGCAACGCGACGAGGACACGGTGCGGCGCGGCTTCTGGCCGAAGATCCGCCGTGTCGCGGCGCGGCTGCCCTTCGCCGAGGACCTGATCGCCGCCTACTACTGCGCTCTCGACCGCGGCACCCCGCACCATGTCCGCGTCGCGCTGCTCGGGGCGCTCGCCTATTTCGTGCTGCCCGCCGACCTGATGCCGGACCTCCTGCCGGCGCTCGGCTTCACCGACGACGCCGCCGTGCTGGCCGGGGTGGTGCGGCTGTTCTTCACCCACCTCACCCCCGAGCATCGCACCGCCGCCCGCCACGCCCTCGACGAAATGGCGCGCTAGACCGCGAATCGGGGGAGCGCGGCGCACGGGGCACCGCGTCGCCGGCCGGCCACGATCTCCGGGACCATCGCCCTAGGCGCGGGCGGCGGCCTGGGGTAGCATGCCGGCCGTCCGGGATTGTTGCGGGCTGATAATGGGATACGATGTTTGCGAAGACGCCGCCCGCGGCGGCGCGCGCCGGCGATTCGAGCGAGGAGCCACGATGGCCGTGCGGAGGCCGCCGGTGCCGAACCACCCGACGCGCGAGCGAGGCCGCACGCGCATCCTCCTGCTGGCCGGTGGTGCCGCGCTCGCGAGTGCCGCGCTCCTGCTGATGGCGGCCGGACCGGCCGCCGCCCAGCAGCCACCCGGTCAGCCCGCGGCCCCGCAGGCGCAGCCTCGCCCGGCGCAGCCGCCACGGCCGAAGCCGCCGGCCCAGACGCCAGCCGCTCAGCCCTCCGGGCAGCCGCCGCGCGCCCCCACGGTGCCGGCCGCCGCGGCCGGCGGCGCCGGGGCGCAGCTGCTCGGCCAATTCGGGAGCTGGGGCGCCTACACGGCGAGCCCGGGCGGCCGCAAGGTGTGCTTCGCGCTCGCCAAGCCGAGCCGGGCCGACACCGACCCGCCCGGCCGCCCGCGCGACCCGACCTTCCTGTTCATCGCATCGCGCCCCGCCGAGAAGGTGAAGGACGAGGTCTCGGTGATCTTCGGTTACGGCTTCAAGCCAAATGCGGATGCGGCCGTCGAGGTCGGCGGCGCCAGCTTCGCCATGTACACCCAGGCGGATGGCGGCTGGATCAAGAACGCCGCCGAGGAGCCGCGGCTGGTCGAATCGCTGCGCCGCGCCAGCGACGCCGTGGTGAAGGGCGTGTCGGCGCGCGGCACTGGCTCGACCGACGTCTACTCGCTCAAGGGGCTCGCCCAGGCGCTCGACCGCGTCGCCCAGGAATGCCGCTGACGGCGGGTTCGGTGAATGGCGGGTGCCGCTGATCGCCGGCTCTGCTCCCGCTACGCATCTTGTCATGCGGCCGTCCGTCGCGGCGGTCATCCGCCCGTTCGTGATCCAGGCCGGCGCCGGTGGCGTAGCACTCCTATCGCAACCGCCGACCGGAGGACCTCCCATGGGCTACTTCAACGAAGCAAGTCTGCAAGAGCGTGCCGCCATCGCCATCACGGCCGCGCTGACGCTGCTGCCCCTGGTCGTGTACGTCGGGTGAGCACGACGTGATCTGATCCGCGCCTCGACCATCGGACAACGAAGCCCCCGGTGGACTCGCCGGGGGCTGTCACGTCGCCATTCCTCGACCGCGTCGCATCAGCCTTCGAGGCCGACCGCGATATCGAGCCAGCCGCGCGCATCCACGCGCAGCGTGTCGGCGCGCCCGATCCGCACCGTGGTGGTCTCCGCCTCGATCAGCGCCGGCCCGACGATGCGATCGCCGGGCGCGAGCGCATCGAAGCGATACACCGGCACCTCGGCCCAGCCCTCCAGATAGACGCGGCGCCGACCGTGCGGCACCGCATCCGTCTCGCTCGCCATCGCTGCGGCCTCGACCGCGATCGCCGGCACGCTCCCCACGGCGGCGACGCGGGCGTTGACGAACACCACCTCCTGGTCGGGGGAGGCGTAGGTGTAGAGCGCCTCGTGACGACGGTGGAAGCGCTCCTCCAGGGCCTCGACCAGCGTCGGCGATGCGAGATCGAGCCCGTCGAGATCGACGTCGATCTCGAAGATCTGCTCGCCGTAACGCATCTCGGCCGACCGTTCGAGGCGCACCGGGCCGTCGAACCAGCCCCGCATCCGCGCCGTCGCCTGGTGCTCCAGATCGGCGAACACGTCGCGCACCGCCGCGGCGCTGGTGCGACCGCTCGCCGCGATGCTGGTGCGGCCGACCTCGTAACGCAGGTCGCTCGCCAGCATCCCCCAGGCGGACAGCACCGACGCGGCGACCGGCACCACGACGCGCGGAATCTCCAGCTCGCGCGCCACGTCGGCGGCATGCAGCCCGGCGGCGCCGCCGAAGCTGAGCACCGCGAAGCGGCGCGGATCGACACCGCGGCGCAGCGTCATCAGCCGGATGCCGTCCGCCATGGCGAGATTGACGACGCGGTGGATGCCGGCCGCCGCCTGCTCGCGCGACACGCCGAGCGTCTCCGCGATGCCGTCGACCGCCGCGGCGGCGGCGGCCGCATCGAGCCGGCGGGCACCACCCATGAAGGCGTGGGGGTCGAGATAGCCGAGCACCACATTGGCGTCGGTCACCGTCGCGGCGGTGCCGCCGTTGCCGTAGCAGGCCGGCCCCGGCTGCGAGCCGGCGCTGGCCGGCCCGACATGCAGGGTGCCGCCGGCATCGACCGCGGCGATCGAGCCGCCGCCCGCCGCGATGCTGGCGATGTCGAGGCTGCGCAGCGCGATGCGCTGGCCGGCGAGCCCGGCGTCCGCCGTGAGCATCGCCTGGCCGTCGACGATCAGCGAGATGTCGGTGCTGGTGCCGCCCATGTCGAACGGCACCAGATCGGCGATGCCGATGAGCTCGGCGCAGCGCCGGCAGCCCGAGATGCCGCCCGCCGGTCCCGACAGCACGGTGCCGGCAGCGAGCCGCGACGCCTCCTCGACCGGCGCCATGCCGCCATGGGACAGCACGATGAACAGGCTGCCGGCGAAGCCGGCGGCGGCCAGCCGCCGCTCCAGATTGCCGAGATAGTGCTCGACCGCCGGCCCCACATAGGCGTTGACCACCGTGGTGGAGACGCGCTCGTACTCCTTGATCTGCGGCCACACGTCGCTCGACCGCGACACGTAGACGTCGGGCAGCGCCCGCCGCAGCCGCTCCACCGTGGCGATCTCGTGGGCGGGATTGCGGTAGGCATGCAGGTAGCACACCGCGACCGACGTGGCGCCGGCGCGGCGCACTGCCTCGATCGCCGCGTCGAGCGAGGCGGTGTCGAGCGGCACCCGCACGGCGCCGTCCGGCCCCAGCCGCTCGCGCACCCCGAAGCGGCGCTGGCGCGGCACCAGCGGCTCCGGCGGCGGCGAGCGCAGATCGTAGCGGTCGCCCTTCAGGCCCTCGCGCATCTCCAGCACGTCGCGGTGGCCCTCGGTGGTGAGCAGCGCCACGGTGGCGCCCTTGCGCTCCAGCAGCGCGTTGGTGGCGACCGTGGTGCCGTGGACGAGCCGCCCGGTGCGGGCGAGCAGATCGCCGCGGGCGAGGCCGAGGCGGCGCGCCAGCTCGTCGAGCCCGGCCATCACGCCGAGGGACTGATCCTGCGGCGTGGACGGCGCCTTGGCGAAGACGACACGGCGGTCCGGCCCGATCGCCACCAGATCCGTGAAGGTGCCGCCGACATCGATGCCGATCGCGTACATGGTCAGTGCTCCTGCGCGCCGGCGTCCACCAGGCCCTGCTCGACATCGCGCCGCTGTGCCGCGGCGGAGCGCTCGGCCGGCGGCCCCCAGCCGCCGCCACCGCCCGAGCGGATCTCCAGAACGTCGCCGGGCGCCAGCACGATGCCGGCCTCCTTGGTCTTCAGCACCCGCGGCGGCCGGCCGGCCGAGACGAGGCGGTAGTCGTGCGGCGCACCGTCCTCGCCGCCATGCAGGCCGCACGCGCCATGGCGAACACCATCGCCCGCCGTGTTGGCGAGCGCCGGCCGCTCGGTCTCGACGACGAGATCGAGGGCGACGCCGAGGCCGCCGCGATGACGCCCGCGACCGCCCGAGCCGGGGCGGAACTCGTGCCGGCGGAAATGCAGCGGAAAGCGCACCTCGGCGACCTCGATGGACCCGAACTTGATGCCGCCCGCGGTGTGCCACTCGCCGATCGACGACCAGCCGTCGCCGCCCGGCGAGGCGCCGCCGCCCGGGCGCGCCTGGAACATGTGCCAGATGAAGCCGCGGCGGCTGCGCGGGTCCTCGCCCTTGATGGCGAGGCGGAAGCGGCGGCTCCAGCCCGCCATGGCGCGGTCCGGGCAGCAGCCGGCGAGCGCCTTGATCACCGCCTCGACGATCTCGTTGGACGGGTGGCTGGTGCACAGCGTCACCGGCCGGCCGGGATCGGCCCACACGATCGTGCCCTGCTTCGCCACCACCTTGAGGGGCCGCAGGGCGCCGTCGTTCTTGGGCGTCGCCGGATCGATCAGATAGGCGAACGCCATCGCCACCGCGGCCTGGGTGTTGGCGTGCGACGAGTTGACGAAGCTGTCGGCCTGCGGGTCCGAGTCGCTCAGATCCACCTCGATGTCGCTGCCGCGCTTGGTCACCGTCGCGGCGATGCGCAGGTTCTCGCGGCCGCGGCCGTCGTCGTCGAGGAACGCCTCGCCGTTGAACACGCCGTCGGTCCAGCCGGCGACGACGGCGCGCGCCTGCTGCTCGGCGGCGTCGAGGATCGCTTCGACGGCGGCCTCCACCACCGCCGTGCCGAACTCGGCGAACAGCCGCTCCAGCCGGCGCTGGCCGAGATGGGCGGCGCCCACCATGGCGGCGAGATCGCCGCGGAAGTCGCGGGCGTTGCGGACGTTGAGGGCCAGCATGTCGAGCAGGTCGTCGCGTGGCCGGCCGCCTTCGTGGAGACGCAGCGGCGGGATGCGCAGCCCCTCCTGCCAGATCTCGGTCGCCTCCGGATTGTAGCCGCCATGGGTGGCGCCGCCGATGTCGCTCTGGTGCGCCCGCACGACCGTCCAGAAGAACCGCCGCCCGTCGGCGAACACCGGCACGAAGGCGGTGAGATCGGGCAGATGGCTGCCGCCGTGATAGGGGTCGTTGAGCAGCATCACGTCGCCGGGCGCGATATCGGCGAAGCGCGCCTCGACGGCGCGCACCGCCCAGGGCAGCGCCCCGACATGCACCGGGATGTGATCGGCCTGCGCCACCAGGCGGGCGCGGGTGTCGCAGATCGCGATGGAGAAATCGCGGCTGGAGTTGAGGATCTGCGAGTAGGAGGTGCGCAGCATCGCCTCGCCCATCTCGGCCACGATGGACGACAGCCGGTGCTGGATGACGGAGCGAGTGATCGGATCGACCGCGGTGGACATGGAGAGCCTTCGTCGTCGGCACGGGATGGACGGTGGCGCGGCGGCGCCGTCGTCGGGTCACACGATACGGGAGCTGGAGATCCGTTCGGCCGTCACATCGCCGCGACCTCGGCGAGCGAACAGGAGACGGCCGCCACCACGGTCTCGATGTCGTCGTCGGTCATCGGGGTCGACAGCGCGATCAGCCCGTAGCCGGCGGCGAGCACGCCGCGGTTCAGCAGTTCGAGATTGAGGCGCGCCAGCCGGGCCGCCTCGGCGGGCGTCTGCCAGGCGCTGCGATAGTCGCGCACCGGCCGCTCGGTGAAATGGATCTTGGCGAGCGAGCCGAGCCCGACGGCGCGGCCCGCCACACGGTGGCGCGCGAACGCCTCGTCGATGCCGCGGCGCAGCCGCTCGCCGATGGCGTCGAGCCGCGCGAAGGCGGCGTGGTCGAGGAGCTGCATGGCGGCGAGCCCGGCCCGCATGGTCACCGGATTGGCCGAGAAGGTGCCGCCGTGCGGCAGCGCCGGCTTGCCGGCGGTCGGATCGAACACCGCCATCACGTCGGCACGGCCGCCGACGGCGCCGACCGGGAAGCCGCCGCCGATGATCTTGCCGAGCGTCGTCAGGTCGGGGTCGATGCCCCACAGGCCCTGGGCGCCGTGGTGGCCGAGCCGGAAGGTGATCACCTCGTCGAAGATCAGCAGCGCCCCGACCTCGTGGGCGACGTCACGCAGGGCTTCGAGATACGCCTTGTCGGCGGGCACGAGGCCGGCGCGGTTCGGCATCGGGTCGACCAGGATGCCGGCGAGATCGGCGCCGTGCTCGCGCACCAGCGCGACCGCCGCGTCGGTGTCGTTGAAGGGCAGCGTCAGCGTGTCGGCCAGCACGCTCGCCGGCGTGCCCTTGGCGTAGGCGACCGACACCGGCGCATTGCCGCCCCAGTCGGCGGGACCGGGATCGAGGCTCACCTCGGCGTAGTCGTAGGAGCCGTGATAGGCGCCCTCGCACTTGGCGATCTTGGGCCGGCCCGTGAAGGCGCGAGCCGCCTTGAGGGCCATCATCACCGCCTCGGTGCCGGAGTTGCAGAATCGGATGTGGTCGACGGCGGGCAGGCGCGACACCAGGAGCTCGGCCAGATCGATCTCCGACTCGGTCGGCAGGCCGAACGCGGAGCCGAGCGCAATCTGCGCGGTCGCCGCCGCCACCAGCGCCGGATGGGCGTGGCCGTGGATCAGCGCCGTGAAGTTGTTGATGCAGTCGATCCGGGCGACGCCGTCGACGTCGACCACCCGGCAGCCCTCACCGCGCGCCGCATAGATCGGATAGGGCTTCATGAACACCGTGGTGCGGGTGTTGCCGCCCGGCAGGCTCGCCTGGGCTCGCCGGGCGAGCGCCTGCGAGCGGGACGACGGGTCCGGATAGGTCATCTCGTGTGCTCCTCGCTGCGGCATCATCCGACGCTCTTGTTTGATCGCATGGTCAACGGCGAACCGAGCTCCCTTCGCCGGACCATGCTCTAGCGGCCCAGATAGGCTTGGCGGACGCGCACGTCCTGGCGCAGATCCGCGGCGGCGCCCGCCAGCACGATGCGGCCGTTCTCCAGCACGTAGCCGCGATCGGCGACGGCGAGCGCCAGCACGGTGTTCTGCTCCACCACCAGGATGGTCAGCCCCGCCGCCGCGATCTCGCGGATGCGCTCGTAGACCTCCTCGGCGAGCCGCGGCGCCAGGCCGAGCG
Source organism: Rhodoplanes serenus (assembly GCA_009720755.1). GTDB lineage: Bacteria > Pseudomonadota > Alphaproteobacteria > Rhizobiales > Xanthobacteraceae > Rhodoplanes > Rhodoplanes serenus. The sequence continues at coordinate 34,467 of WNKV01000025.1, read as the reverse complement.
ACGGCTCGTCGAGCAGCAGCATCCGGGGTCGCGCCATCAGAGCGCGGCCGATCGCCAGCATCTGCTGCTCGCCGCCCGACAGCGACCAGCCGAGCTGGCCGCGGCGCTCGCGCAGCCGCGGAAACAGATCGAAGACGCGGTCGAGATCGGCCGCATAGGACTGCCCCCAGCGCCGCCACGGCGTGGTGCCGAGGATCAGGTTCTCGGCGACCGTCAGCCCCGGAAAGACCCGCCGCCCCTCCGGCACATGGGCGATGCCGAGGCGCACCCGCGCCTCGGCGGCGCGGCGGCCGAGCGGCTGGCCGTCGAAGCGAATTTCGCCCGAGCGCACCGGCGCCAAGCCCGAGACGGTGCGCAGCAGCGTCGTCTTGCCGGCCCCGTTGGCGCCGATCAGTGCCACCGTCTCGCCCGCCGCGACCGAGATCGAGAGACCGTGCAGCACCACGTTCTCGCCATAGGCGACGACCAGGTCCTCAGCCGCCAGCATGGACATAGCCCTCGCCCAGATAGGCGGTGAGCACCGCCGGATCGGTCTGGATCTGTGCCGGCGGTCCCTCGGCGATGCGGCTGCCGAAGTTGAGCACCAGGATGCGCTCGGCGAGCCGCATGACCATCCCCATGTTGTGCTCGATCAGCACCACGGCGATCCGATGCGTGGCGCGCAGCTCGGTCAGTCGCTCGATCAGGTGCTCGACCTCGCCGGAGTTCAGGCCGGCGGCGGGCTCGTCGAGCAGCAGCAGGCGCGGCTCGCCGGCCAGCACGCGGCACAGCTCGACCATGCGGCGCCGACCGTAGGAGAGCGACCCAACCGCCTGATCGGCCTCGGCGGCGAGCCCCATGCGGTCCAGCACCGCGTGCGCGGCGTCGCGCAGCGCCGCCTCGCTGCGGTCGCGGCGGATGGCGGCGCCGACCATCACGTTCTCCAGGACGGAGAGGCGATCGAACAGCCGCCCGTGCTGGAAGGTGCGGCCCAGCCCGGCGCGGATGCGCGCATGGGGCGGCGCCCGGGTGATGTCGCGGCCGTCGAGCAGGACCTTGCCGGCGGTCGGGTAGACGAGCCCGGTGAGCACGTTCAGGAAGGTCGACTTGCCGGCGCCGTTCGGTCCGATCACGGCGACGAACTCAGCCGGCGCGACCGCGAGGTCGACGCCCGACAGCGCCATCAGGCCGCCATAGCGCATGGAGACGCCGGTCGCGTGCAGGAGCGTCATGGCGCGCCTCGCGGGGTGGCGACGGCGCCGCGGCGAAACCGGAGACGAGCGGCCATACGCACCAGCCCGATCAGGCCGGTCGGCAGGAAGATCAGGATGACGAGCATCATCAAGCCGAAGAAGGCGAGATACGCATCGCCGAGACCGCGCAGCCACTCGGGCAGGAAGGTCAGCAGCGCGGCGCCGATCACCGCACCCACGACCGTGCCCTCGCCGCCGACGATCAGCATGGCGAGATAGACGATCGAGTGCGCGTAGTTGAAGTCCTCCGGCGCGACGAAGCGGACATGGGTGGCGAACAGCACGCCGGCGAGGCCCGCGGCGGCCGCCGACAGGCACAGCGCCGCCACCTTGGTGCGGGTGACGTCGATGCCGGACATGCGGGCCGCCGTCTCGTCGTCGCGCACCGCCATCATGGCGCGGCCGTGGCGCGAGCGTTGCAGCGCCACCGCGGCGGCGGCCACCACCGCCAGTGCCACCAGCCCGAGCCACAGGAAACGCCGCTCGTCGTCGATCGCGAGGCCGGCGACCGCGAACGGCGGAACGCCGGAGATGCCGTTGGTGCCGTTGGTCAGCGCGATCCAGTTGGCGGTCACGATGGTGAAGCTGACATTGAGCCCGAGCGTCGCCAGCGCCAGGTAGTGGCCGCGCAGCCGCAGCAGCGGATAGCCGATCAGCGCCGCGAACAGCGTCGTCACCGCGACCCCGACGGGCGCCGCGAGCCACGGCGACCAGCCGAGCTTGGTGGTGAGGATCGCCAGCGTGTAGGCCCCCATGCCGACGAAAGCGGCGTGGCCGAGCGAGATCAGCCCGGCGAGCCCGAAGGCGACGTTGAAGCCGATCACCGCGACGGCCGAGATCACCGAGAGATTGAGGAGCCGCAGGCTGTAGTCGGCGAGCCCGAGGGAGAGCAGGCCGCCGGCGGCCAGGATCGCCACCGCGGCGAGGAGGCTGTCGCGCACCCGCATCGCTCAGCCCCGGTCCTGGATGCGCTCGCCGAACACGCCCTGCGGACGCACCAGCAGGAACAGGATCATCGCCCCGAAGGCGATCAGATCCTTGTAGGCGGACGACACGTAGGAGGCACCGAGCAGCTCGGCCAGGCCGACGAACAGGCCGCCCGCGATGGCACCCGGCAGGCTGCCGAAGCCGCCGATGATGGTGGCGGCGAACGCCTTGAGGGCGATCGGGTCGCCCATGTTGACGTCGGCGAACCACATCGGCCCGAGCAGCAGGCCGGCGATGCCGGCGAGCATCGCGGCCAGCACCCAGGACAGCGCCAGCAGGCGATTGACCGGCAGGCCCATCAGCCGCGCCGCCTCGACATCCTGGGCCACCGCGCGCATGCCGATGCCCAGCGCGGTGCGGTAGAACAGGAGCCAGATCAGGCCGATCAGCAGCGCCGTCACCGCCACCACCATCACCGCGTGGGCGGTGATCATGGCGCCGCCGATCTGGAGCATGATGCCGTCGAGCGGCGACGGCAGCCGGAACGGCCACGAGCCGAAGCTGAGCAGCACGGCGTTCTGCATCACGATGCCGATCGCCACCGTGCCGATGATGATGGTGACCACCGGGCTCTTCCGCAGCGGCAGGTAGACCAGGACGAAGAACAGGACCCCGAACAGCGCCATGGCGGCGAGCGCGGCACCGTAGCCGAGGCCGAGCGGCAGCGCTCCCTGGGTGATCATGCCGACGCCCGCGAAGGTGCCCAGCATGACGAACTGGCCGGCCGCGAAGTTCACCACGCCGGTCGCCGCGTAGACGATGACGAAGCCGATGGCGGCGAGCGCATAGACGCTGCCGAGCGCCAGCCCGTTGACGCACAGTTGGATGAAGTCGGCCATGTCTCGCCTCGCGCTCTCGTCTCGCGCTCGTGTCGCGGGTGGTCGACGGGCCGCACGGCGCCCTCGCGTCGCGTGCGGCGACGGCAGAGTTCAGAACCATGCCGGCGGGCACGCCGGCGCGCTGCGCCGACGCGCCGGTGCGTCGGGTCAGTCGACCTTGACGGTCTGCACCAGCTCCAGCGTCTTGGTGCCGGGCTTGGCCTTGACGACCGCGAGGTCGCGCACGCCGTTGCCCTTGGCATCGAACCCGTAGACGTGGCCGATGCCGGGCCAGTCGCGCAGGCCGGCGATCCAGTCGCGCAGCGCCTTGGGATCGAGCCCGACCTTGCGCATGCCCTCGGCCATGATCAGGGCGCCGTCGTAGTAGGCGAGGCCGTAGGGGTCGGCATCGGTGCCGAACATCTTGCGGTAGCGCTCGACGAAGTCCTTCATGCGGTCGCCGACGCTCGCATCCATGTAGGCGTCGACGACGCCCCAGACATTGACGAGATCGGCCGGCGACAGGAGCTGCAAGGCGGCCGGCACCAGCGCGGCCGACGAGGTGACGATCGGCATCTTCAGATCGAGCATCTTGGCCTGGCGCAGCAGCAGCGCGCCGTCCTGCGGGTAGTTGAACAGCACCAGCACGTCGGCGCCCTTGGCGCGCAGGCTCAGCATCTGGGCCGAGAAGTCCTTGTCGTTCTGCCCGTACGCCTCCATGCCGACCACCGGGGTGCCGGCGGCCTCGAACTGCTTCGCCGCCACATTGGCGCCGCCCTGGCCGAAGTCGTTCTGGATGAAGAGAATGCCGGGCTTCTTGGCGTTCAGGATGGTGGTCGCCGCCGTCACCATGCCGCGCGCCGCGACCGAGTCGGCCGGGCGGATGCGGAACATCCACTCGTTGCCCTGCTCGGCCACCACGTCGGCGCCGCCCGCATACATGGCGGGCACGCCGATCTTCTTCAGCTCCGGCGCCACCGCGAGGTTCTGGGTCGAGTAGCTCGACAGGAAGTAGAAGGCCGGCTTGGTCTCCTGGGCGAGCTTCATGAAGGCGTTGACGGCGGTGCTGTTGGACGCCTGGGTGTCCTCGAACACGATCCTGATCTTGCGGCCGCCGATGCCGCCCGCCGCGTTGATGTCCTGCTCGGCCATCCGCAGCGAGTTCAGATACTGCTTGCCGGTGAGCGACAGCGGCCCGGTGGTCGGCACCGTGGCGCCGATCAGGATGTCGCCCTGCTGGGCGAGGGTGGTGGCCGGAAGCGCCGGCGCGAGAGCCGCGGCCAGCGCGAGCCGCAAGACGGTCTGTCGGGTCAGTGTCATCGGACGTCTCCTCCACGGGCGCCTGCGGCGCGGCCGTCGTGATGGTGGCGGCGACCTCTGCGGATCGCTTGACGAATTCCGATATTCGGAATATCATTCCACAAATCGTTACTGACGATACGGACTGCCGGGGTCCGTGTCAATCGGGCCGCGAGGATGCGACATTGGGTACCGACGCGACGGGCACCGACAGGGAGAGCGACGGTCCGCTCGACCGCTACATGACGGTCCTGGAGCTGATCGCCGCCTTCCCGGGCAAGCTGACGCTCGCCGAGGTGGCGACGCTGCTCGACCTGCCGAAGACGACGGCGCATCGGCTGCTGAAGGGTCTCGTCAAGGCGCGGCTGGCCAGCGGCGGCCAGGGCGGCCGCGCCTACGACATCGGCGACCGCCTCGCCCGGCTGCTGCACGCCACTGCGGCGGACGGCTGGCTGGAGACGCTGGTGCGGCCGGTACTGGAGCGGCTCGCCGGCGACTCCAACGAGGCGTGCTATCTGACGCGGCTGGTGGGCGATCGCGTGCTGGTGGCGATCTCGCAGGCGCCCGAGGTGCGCTGGCGCAGCTACGTCCAGCCCGGCATCGAGATGCCCCCGCACGCGGCCGCCAGCGCCAAGGCGATCCTGGCGTTCCAGGACGACGCGCTGATCGCGTCGGCGCTCGCGACCGAGCGGCCGAAGCTCACCGTCAACACCCGCACCGAGCCGGCGTGGATCGCGCAGGAATACGCCGAGGTGCGCCGGCAGGGCCACGCCACCTGCGTCGGCGAGATCGACGAGGGGCTCGCCGCCATCGCGGTGCCGGTGCGCCAGCCCGACGGCGCCGTGCTGCACGCGGTCGCCATGACCGGGCCACTCCAGCGCATCATGAACGGCGAGCTGCCGGGACGGCTGCGCGCCCTGACGGACGCCGCCGAGGCGCTCGCCGGCAAGCTGGCGCTCGGCGCCCGCGCCGCCGCGCGGCCCTGAGGCGCGCCGCAGCGTCGCCGCACCATCAGCGCCTCGCGGCGCCCGCACGCCGTGGTGTCGGGCGCGGCGTTGCAGTACGGTCGGGGCGCCGCCCTCCTCGCGTGGAGCCGACCGATGCACGTCACCCTCGTTCATGTCGTCGTCAAGCCCGAGGCCGTCGACGCCTTCATCGCCGCCACGCGCGCAAACCACGAGGCGTCGGTGCGCGAGCCGGGCAACCGCCGCTTCGATGTCCTCCAGTCGCCGGACGATCCGACCCGCTTCGTGCTCTACGAGGCGTATGCGAGCGCCGCCGAGGCCGCCGCCCACAAGCAGACGCCGCACTACGCCGTGTGGCGCGACGCCGTCGCCCCGATGATGGCGGCGCCGCGCGAGGGCGTGCCGATGCGCGGGCTGTTCCCGAGCACGCCATGATCGGGCCGTTCTCCATCGCCCGGCTGCCGCGCATCGTGTTCGGCGCCGGGGTCGTCAAGCAGTTGCCGGACCTCGTCGCGGCCTACGGGTCGCGACTGCTGCTGGTCACCGGCGCGCGCTCGTTCCGCGCCTCGCCGCACGCCGCGCCGCTGCTCGCCGGCTTGGCGGCGCAGGGCTGCACCATCGACACCGTCGAGATCACCGGCGAGCCGTCGCCCGAGATGGTCGACGACGCGGTGCGCAGCTTCGGGGGGCGCGCCATCGACGTGGTGGTCGGCATCGGCGGCGGCAGCGCCCTCGATGCGGCGAAAGCCATCGCCGGGCTGCTGCGACCCGGGAACTCGGTGATGGACCATCTCGAAGGCGTCGGGCCGGAGACCCCCTATCGCGGCCCGGCGACGCCGTTCATCGCGGTGCCGACCACCGCCGGCACCGGCTCGGAGGCGACCAAGAACGCGGTGCTGTCACGTCACGGCCCGGACGGCTTCAAGAAGTCGTTCCGCGACGAGGCGCTGGTCGCCGCGGTGGCGGTGGTCGATCCCGATCTCCTGGCCGGCTGCCCGCCGGAGCTGATCGCTGCCAATGGCATGGATGCGCTGACGCAGCTCCTCGAGTCCTTCGTGTCGAGCCGCGCCAATCCGCTCACCGACGCGCTGGCACTATCGGGCCTCGCCGCGGTGCGCGACGGCCTTCTCGCCTGGCACGACGGCGGCGCCGCGGCCGCCGCGGCGCGCGCCCGCATGGCCTATGGGTCGCTGCTCTCCGGCGTGTGCCTGGCGCAGACCGGGCTCGGCGCCGTGCATGGGCTCGCCTCGCCGCTCGGGGCGTTCTTCCCGATCCCCCATGGCGTGGTGTGCGGCACCCTGGTGGCGGCGGCGACGCGCGTCAACATCGCAGCCCTGGAGACGCGCGCGCCGCAGAGCCCAGCGCTGGCGAAATACGCCGCCGTCGGGCGCCTGCTGTCCGACCGCGACAGCCGCGAAGCGCGCGACGATCGCGCCCGCCTGGTCGACCTCCTCGAGGCGTGGACGGAGCGGCTGGCGCTGCCGCGCCTGTCGGCGCTCGGCGTCGATGCCGCGGACGTGCCGCGCATCGTGGCGGCGAGCCGCGGCTCCAGCATGAAGACCAACCCGGTGGTGCTGACCGACGACGAGATCGCCGGGCTTCTCGCCGCACGACTGTGAGGCGAGAGGCCGGCGGCGCGCCGCCGGATCATACAGTTTGCGGGTGATCAGTTCTTGCGGGTGATCAGTTCTCGTCTTTCCGGGGCGCCGCGCAGCGGCGCGCCCGGAATCCAGCGCCAATTCGGAACTCTCGGCTGGATTCCGGACAGCCGCTTCGCGGCTTCCGGAATGACCACCAAATCGATCAGCCGGATCTCGTATCAGACCTCGCGCTTGTCGCTGATCTGCGCGACCCGCAGATTGTTGGTGGTGCCGGCACGGCCGAACGGAACGCCGGCAACGATGACGATGAAGTCGGCCGGCTGGGCGAAGCCCTCCAGGCTCGCCACCGACATGCCGCGCTCGACCATCTCCTCGTAGGAGCCGACGTCGCCGGCGAGCGAGGCATGGACGCCCCACAGCAGACTCATCCGCCGCGCCGTCTCGCGGCTCGGCGTGATCGCCAGGATCGGCAGCGGCGGCCGCTTGCGGGCGATGCGGGTCGCGGTGGTGCCGGACGACGTGAAGGCCACGATGGCGGGCGCCCCGATCGACTCGGCGAGATCGGCGGCGGCGGCCGCCACCGCATGGGGCGGTGTCTCCTCGGTGCCGGGTTGCGACGCCTGGACGATCGAGCGGTACAGCTTGTGGGCCTCGGTGGCGCGGATGATCCGGTCCATCATCGCGACGGTCTCGACCGGATAGCGGCCGGTCGCCGACTCGGCCGACAGCATCACGGCGTCGGCGCCGTCGTAGATGGCGGTGGCGACATCGGAGGCTTCGGCTCGCGTCGGCGTCGGTGCGCCGACCATGGAGTCGAGCATCTGGGTGGCGACGATCACCGGCTTGGCGGCCTGGCGGCAGGCCCGCACGATCTCCTTCTGCCGGCCGGGGACCAGCTCGTGCGGAATCTCGACGCCGAGGTCGCCGCGCGCCACCATGACACCGTCGGCGAGACGGAGGATGTCGTCGATCGAATCGAGCGCGCTCGGCTTCTCGATCTTGGCGATGAGGCCGGCCCGGTCGCCGACCAGCCGGCGCGCCTCGATGACGTCGGTCGGCTTCTGGACGAACGACAGCGCCACCCAGTCGACCCCGAGCTCAAGCCCGAAGGCGACGTCGGCGCGATCCTTGGCGGTGAGCGGCGAGACGTCCAGGATGGTGCCCGGCAGGTTGACGCCCTTGCGATTGGAGATGGTGCCGCCGAGCACCACCTCGGCGTCGATCGAGTCGCCGGTCAGCCCCGTCACCCGCACCTTCACCCGGCCGTCGTCGATCAGGAGCTCGTGGCCCGGCAGCACGGCATCGAAGATCTCGGGATGCGGCAGCGGGATCGACATGACGTCGCCGTCGGCGCCGGTGCGCACGAAGCGGATCGCCTGGCCGGCCTCGACCTGCACGGCACCGCCCGCCAGCGTGCCGACGCGGATCTTCGGCCCCTGGAGATCCTGGAGGATGCCGATGGAGCTGCCGACCTCGGCCTCCAGCGCCCGGATGGCGGCGTGCACCCGCGCATGGTCGTCGTGGGTGCCGTGGCTGAAGTTCAACCGGAACGTGTCGACGCCGGCGAGCAGAAGGGCACGCAGCGTCGCCGGATCGGCACTCGCGGGACCGACCGTGGCCACGATCTTGGCTCGACGAAAACGACGCATGGCAAACCTGCTCGATCATTTGGTGTGTGTCGGACCGCCGTCGAGGGCGGCCGACGGAAACGCCGGGGGAGCGCTTCCGCCGTTGTTGGTAGCCGGTGAAGGACCCGCACCGCAATCGGCTTCGCGCGATCGGCGCCCGGCCGAATGCCGGCTCTGCGCCGGAGCACGACACGAGACGCACGACACGAGCGCACGACGTGAGGCGCAGACGACCGACCTCGAGCACCGCCGCGCGCCTCCAAGAGGCTGCTCCTCGCGAACGCATCGCGACGGCGGCCGACCATCGCGCGGCTTCGTGCAACAAATAAGACCGGGCGACGACCATCGCGCCGTGTGCGCCCGACATGCGGCGCCGGCGGACGCGTCCGACCCTCGTGGCGACGCCCGCCACGGCGGCTACGGCCTACGAACTACTGCTTACCGGCAGGGCGCCGTCGCAAGAAACTTCACCGTGCCTGCCGCGCCGCGTCATCCCATGTCGCCGGAACGCGCCGGACGCGAACATTCGGAAAGGCCCCCGCCCAGCGGGCATCTGGCATTCGCGGCGCCGCCTGCCGGGCGAAGTATGTGGTGATATATCACGCTTGCTGTCCGGGCCGCCGCGGCCCTCGCGTCGCCCCGTCATGACGCAGTCTCGTCGCGGTCTCCGCATGGTTCGACACGACGTCGATCCCGGCCGACAGCCCGTGAGGCGCGACCGTCCAGGTCTCGCCACACGGCCGAACCTGATCAGTACGAGGTCGTCATGAACGCCGTCACCGAGAACGCCACCGCCGGAGAGCCCTGGACCGGCTTCGCCGCCGGACCGTGGCAGAGCCGCATCGACGTGCGCGGCTTCATCCAGGCGAACTACAACCCATATCTCGGCGACGCGCGCTTCCTGGCCGGCCCGACGACGCGCACCCTCGGCCTCTGGGCGAAGCTCTGCGACCTGCTCGCCGAGGAGCGCCGCAAGGGCGTTCTCGACGTGTCGGTCGATCGTCCGGCCGCCATCACGGCGCATGCGCCGGGCTACATCGACCGTGACGCCGAGCTGATCGTCGGCCTCCAGACCGACGCGCCGCTCAAGCGCGCCATCATGCCGAACGGCGGCCTGCGCATGGTCGAGACCGGCCTCGAAGCCTACGGCTACACGGTCGATCCCGTGGTACAGGAGATCTGGACCAAGTACCGCAAGAGCCACAACCAGGGTGTCTTCGACGGCTACTCGCCGGAGATCATGGCGGCGCGCAAGTCCGGCATCGTCACCGGCCTGCCGGACGCCTACGGGCGCGGCCGCATCATCGGCGACTACCGTCGCGTCGCCCTCTACGGCACCGATCGGCTGAAGGCGGACAAGCGGCGCGAGCTGCACGAGATCGACGACGCGGTGTTCGACGAGGCGACGATCCGGCTGCGCGAGGAGCTCAACGAGCAGATCCGCGCCCTCGACGAGCTGGCCGAGATGGCGGCGAGCTACGGCTGCGATGTCACCCGCCCGGCCGCCAGCGGCCGCGAGGCGGTGCAGTGGACCTATCTGGGCTATCTCGCCGCCGTGAAGGAGCAGAACGGCGCCGCGATGTCGCTCGGCCGCGTCTCCACCTTCCTCGACATCTATCTCGACCGCGATCTTTCGCGCGGGCTCATCACCGAGGCGCAGGCCCAGGAGCTGATCGACGACCTCGTCATGAAGCTGCGCATCGTCCGCTTCCTGCGCACACCCGAGTACGATTCGCTGTTCTCCGGCGATCCGACCTGGGTGACCGAGTCGATCGGCGGCATCGGCGAGGATGGCCGCCCGCTGGTCACCAAGACCAGCTTCCGCTTCCTCCAGACCCTCTTCAATCTCGGCCCGGCGCCGGAGCCCAACCTGACGGTGCTGTGGTCGACGCAACTCCCCGAGGGCTTCAAGGACTACTGCGCCAAGGTGTCGATCGAGACCTCGTCGATCCAGTACGAGAACGACGACGTGATGCGGCCGCACTGGGGCGACGACTACGGCATCGCCTGCTGCGTGTCGCCGATGCGCATCGGCAAGCAGATGCAGTTCTTCGGCGCCCGCGCCAACCTGGCCAAGGCGCTGCTCTACGCCATCAACGGCGGCGTCGACGAGAAGTCGGGCCTCCTGGTGGCGGAGGGCTTCACGCCGATCGAAGGCGACGTGCTCGACTACGACACCGTCGTGGCCAAGCTCGACCCGATGCTGAGCTGGCTCGCCAAGACCTACGTCAAGGCGCTCAACGTCATCCACTACATGCACGACAAGTACGCCTACGAGCGCATCGAGATGGCGCTGCACGACCGCGACGTGCTGCGGACCATGGCGTGCGGCATCGCCGGCCTGTCGGTCGCCGCCGACAGCCTGTCGGCCATCAAGCACGCCACCGTGAAGGTGGTGCGCAACGCCGCCGGGCTGGCCGTCGACTACGTGATCGAGGGCGACTATCCGGCCTACGGCAACAACGACGATCGCGTCGACGCCATCGCGGTGTGGCTGACCGAGACCTTCATCAAGAAGATCAAGGCGCAGCCCTGCTTCTATCGCGACGCGATGCCGACCCAGTCGGTGCTGACCATCACGTCCAACGTGGTCTACGGCAAGAAGACCGGCAACACGCCCGACGGCCGCCGCGCCGGCGAGCCGTTCGCGCCCGGCGCCAACCCGATGAACGGCCGCGACCGCAAGGGCTTCGTGGCGGCCGGCGCCTCGGTGTCGAAGATCCCGTATGCCTGCGCGCTCGACGGCATCTCGTGGACCGCCTCGGCGACCCCGACGGCGCTCGGCCGCGTGCCGGAGGAGCGGCAGAAGAACCTAGCCGCCTGCCTCGACGCCTTCGCGGGCGCCATGGGCCACCACGTCAACGTCAACGTGCTCGACCGTGAGACGCTGCTCGACGCCATGGAGCGCCCGGAGGTCTATCCGCAGCTCACCATCCGGGTCTCCGGCTATGCGGTGAACTTCGTCAAGCTGACGCGCGAGCAGCAGCTCGACGTCGTCAACCGGACGTTCCACGCCGGCATGTGACGGCGGCGGACGGGCGGCGGCGGACGGGCGGTCGGGAGGAGCGGACCATGGGGACGGACGACAGCGGAGGACGCGCCGATGCTCTCGGCGCGCTCGGCGCGGGCGCTCTGGCGCCCGCCGCGATCCAGGAGAAGATCGAAGCCCTCGGCATCAAGAAGGTCCGCCTGCCGCTGCCCGCCAGCGCCCTGCTCGCGGTGGTGGCCGGCGGCTTCATCGGCCTCGGCGCGCTGTTCTTCTGCATCGTGCTGGCCGATCCGACGCTCGGCTTCGCGGCCCAGCGCGTGCTCGGCGGCGTGGTCTTCTCGCTCGGCCTCGTCCTGGTGACGATCGCCGGCGCCGAGCTGTTCACCGGCAACTGCCTCGTCGTCATGGCGTGGATGAGCCGGCAGATCCGCGGCGCCGAGGTGCTGCGGAACTGGGCCGTCGTGTGGATCGGCAACCTGGTCGGCGCACTCGGGCTCGTCGCCCTCGTGGTCCTGGCGCACCATCCGGATCTCGGCGACGGCCGCGTCGGCGCCGCGGTGCTGACGCTGGCGGCCGGCAAGATCGCGCCGGACGCCGCCACCATCTTCGTCAAGGGCGTGCTCTGCAACGTGCTGGTCTGTCTCGGCGTGTGGCTCGCCCATGCGGGCCGCTCGGTCACCGACAAGATGGCCGGCATGGTGCTGCCGGTCGCCTGCTTCGTCGCCGCCGGCTTCGAGCACTGCGTCGCCAACATGTACATCCTGCCGCTCGCCTGGGTGCTGGTCGCCACCGGCCAGGTGCCGGCGGGCTTCGACGCCTCGCTGATCACGCTCCCGGGCATCGCCCACAATCTGATCGCGGCGACGCTGGGCAACATCGTGGGCGGCGCCGGGCTGGTCGGCCTAGTGTACTGGACGATCTACCGCCGATGCCTCGGCGAACGCGAACCCGCCGGCGGCGCCCGGCGCGGCCCGGTGGTCGGCGCCGGCGGGAGGGCATCGTGATTCGCCCCTCGCTCCCGGGGACCGCGGGCCCGGCGGCCAGGCCGAGCGTCGCACCAGGAATCGCCCCTTCCGATCCGGTCGGCTTCCTGCATTCGGTCGAGACCGGCGCGGCCGGCGACGGGCCGGGCATGCGCTTCGTGTTCTTCATGGCGGGCTGCCCGCTGCGCTGCCAGTACTGCCACAACCCGGACACCTGGAAGCTGAAGGCGGGCCGCCGCATCGATCTCGACGAGGCGATCGCCGAAGTGGCGCCCTATCGCGGCTTCCTGCGCCTCGCCGGCGGCGTCACCGTGTCGGGTGGCGAGCCGATGACGCAGCCGGAGTTCGTCGGCGCGCTGCTCACCCGCCTGCACGACGAGCTGCGGCTGCACACCGCGCTCGACACCACCGGGTTCCTCGGCCGCAACGTCGCCGACGACTGGTTCGACCCGGTCGATCTGGTGATGCTCGACATCAAGCACGCCGACCCTGAGGCCTACCGGCGAATCACCGGCTGCGATCTCCAGCCGACCCTCGATTTCGCCCGCCGCATGGTTCGGCTCGGCACGCCGATGTGGATCCGCTACGTGCTGGTACCGGGCCTCACCGACGACGCCGCCGACATCGCCCGGCTCGCCGGGTTCCTGGCCGACCTCGGCCCGCTGGTTCACCAGGTCGACGTGCTGCCCTATCACCGGCTCGGGGTGCAGAAATGGGCCGCGCTCGGCCGCCCCTATCCGCTCGGCGACACGCCGGCCCCGACCCGCGCCGACATCGACGCCGCCATCGCGATCTTCCGCAGCCACGGCCTGACGGCCCGGTGACCCGGCCGATCAGCGCCGCCTCTCGGTGCGCCGGGGGCCCCGGGATGTAGCCGAGAACTGGCCAGACGGTCAGGGCTGATATATCAGGTCTCTCGGGAGGACGGCATGGAGACCTCATGGACGCGGGAGCGAAAGCCAGTGCGGCCACCGCGGCCGAGCCGCATGGTCGGCCCGCCACAGGCGCCGCCGGCCCGGATCGCGGAGGCGGCGGGCTGACGATCCGGCATCGCCTGTTCCTCCTCGTGGTCGCCTGCACGGCGCCGATGCTGCTGCTCTCCTTCGCGATCATCTGGCAGCTCGCCCACCGCGAGCGCGAGACGAGCCGGCAGGCCATCACCTATGCGTCGCGCTCGATCGTCAGCGCGGTCGACGCGCAGTTCCGGCACTACATCGCGGTCGGGCAGGCGCTGGCGATCTCGCCGTCGCTCCAGACCGGCGATCTCGCCGCCTTCCGGGCTGAGGCCGAGCGGGCCATGACGGTGGTGCCCGGCGGCTGGCTGACGCTCGCCGACACGACCGGCCAGCAGCTCGTGAACACGTTGATTCCCGCCGGCGAGCCTCTGCCCCGGCTCGCTCCCGCCGTGGCGGAGGACGGCCGTCGCGCCTTCGCGTCCAAGACGGTCAAGATCGCCGATGTCGTCTTCGGCCCGGTCGCCAAGGCGCCAGTGACCGGCATCGGCGTGCCGGTCTTTCGCGGCGGCGAGCCGGCCTATTATCTGCTCGTCGGGGTGCCGGCGGCATCCTTCCGCGCCCTGCTCAACGACGGCCGGATGCCGGAAGGCTGGCTGGTCGCGGTGATCGACAGCCGGGGCAATCTCGTCGCCCGCTCGCGCGACCACGACCGCCTGGTCGGCCAGCCCGCCGCGGCGGGCTGGCGGGCCGCCATGCATCGGGACGGGCTGATCGAGACCGAGACCCTCGAGGGGCGCCCGGTGCTGACCGCCAACACGGTGTCGCCGCTCACCGGCTGGGCGGTCGGGGTGGCCTCCGAGAGGGCGCTTCTGGAGGCGCGGGTCTGGCGGACGCTGGCGGTCGCCGGCCTGGCCAGCGTCATGGTGAGCGTCGCGAGCGGGCTGCTGGCCGCCTGGATCGCCCGGCGCATCACCGTCCCGATCCAGGCGCTCGAAACCGGCGCCGGGCTGCTGGAGCGCGGCGAGCGGGTCCGGTTCGGGGAGACCCGGGTGCCGGAGATCGATCGGGCGCTGCACGCCTTCGACGCCGCCGCCGCCGAGCTGACCGCTCACGAGCGCGCGGTGGCGACGTTGCAGAGCGAGCTGTGGCACGTCTCCCGGCTGTCCGAGATGGGGCAGATGGCGGCGGCACTCGCCCACGAGCTCAATCAGCCGCTCACCGCGCTCGCCGTCTATGTGGGCGGGTGCGAGCGCCTCATGAAGGCCGACCCGTTCGACGACGCGCGCCGGGAGCAGATGCGCAATCTGCTCAAGGCGATCTCCGACCAGGCGCTGCGCGCCGGCGAGATCATCAAGCAGCTCCGCAGCTTCGTGCAGAAGGGCGAGGGCGAGCGGCGGGTCGAGAGCGCCGGCAAGGTCATGCGGGAGGCGGCGCGACTGGCGATGACGGCGGCCAAGCACAAGGACGTGACATTCCGCTGCAATGTCGACGACACCGCCAGCATCCTCGTCAACAAGGTGCAGATCCAGCAGGTCGTCTTCAACCTGATCCGCAACGCCATCGAGGCGATGGAGACGAGCCCACGCCGCGAGATCGACGTCACCGTCGTGGTCGGCGACGGGCAGGTCGAGACGAGCATCGCCGACACCGGCTGCGGGCTGGCTCCGGAGATCGCCGCGCGCCTGTTCATGCCGTTTGCCTCGACCAAGACCCACGGCATGGGAATCGGCCTGTCGGTCTGCCGCGACATCATCGAGGCGCACCGGGGGCGCATCTGGGCGGACTCGATCCCCGACGGCGGAACCGTGTTCCGCTTCACGCTGCCGCTGGTCTCCAGCGATCCGGCCGACGATTCCGAGCCGACCGAGACGTGACGCTCGGCCTCGCCGGAGCGCGCCCCGCGTGCCGGCGAGCGATCGCGCCGCTCGACGACGGCCGCCGGGCCGCGCGAGATCGGCCCGCCCCCCAGCAGCGCTACTGGAGCAGGTCCCAGGCTTTGACGAAGAGGTCGGGGCTGCCGAAGTTGCCCGACTTGAGAGCGAGGGCGAGATCGGTGCCGGACAGCGATCGCGTCCACGGCACGCCGGGTGCGATCTCGGGCCCAATGCGCAACGCCTCGACCCCGAGCGCGGCGACGACGGCGCCGGACGTCTCGCCGCCGGCGACGATCAGGCGCGTGAAGCCGCGGCCCGGAAGGGCGCGCGCGACGTCGGCGAGACACTGCTCGACGAGCTCGCCGGCCGCCGCCGGACCGAGCTTCTCCTGAACCCGCCGCAGGTCGTCGGGATCGGCACTGGAGTACACCAGCAACGGCCGCGCGTCGGACTGGCGCGCGATCCAGTCGAGGATGTCCGCGGCGGAGAGCCGGCCGGCGCTCAGCGCCAGCGGATCGATCTTAAAGGCCGGAAAGCCGGCGGCGAGCGCGGCGGCGACCTGGCCACGGGTGGCGGCCGAGCACGACCCGGCCAGGATGGCACAGCGGCCCGTCGGCGCCGCCATCCGCTGCCCGGTGCGCTCGTGCGGCGCGAGGCCGAAGGCCCCCGGCAGACCCATGGCGACCCCCGACCCGCCGGTGATGACGGCGAGATCGTGGGCGGCGGCACCGATGGCGCGGAGGTGTGCGTCGGTGATGGCATCGACGACGACGATACGATGGCCGGCGGCGCGCGCATCCGCAAAGGCGGCCTTCAGCGCCTCGGGCCCGGCTGCCACCGCCTCGTAGCCCACGAGACCGACCGACATCCGCGTCTGCCGCCCGAGCACGCGAACCAGATTGGAGTCGCGCATCGGCGTCAGCGGATGGTCCTTCATGCTGGAGTCGCTCAGCAGCACGTCTCCGACGAACAGGTGGCCGCGATAGACGGTGCGCCCGTTCGCCGGGAAGGCGGGACAGGCCAGGGTGAAGTCGCTGCCGGTGACATCGAGCAACGCCTCGATCACCGGACCGATGTTGCCGTCGTCGGTGGAATCGAACGTCGAGCAGTACTTGAAGAAGAGATGACGGGCACCCGCCCCGGTCAGTGCCTCGGCAGCGCGGACCGCCAGCGCCACCGCGGCGGCCGCAGGGATCGTGCGCGACTTCAACGCCACCACGACGGCGTCGGCCTCGGAGATGTCCAGCTCTCGATCGGGAACGCCCGCCGTCTGAACGACATTCATGCCCTCGCGAGCCAGCATGAGCGCGAGGTCGGTCGCTCCGGTCAGATCGTCGGCGATGCAGCCCAGTCGGACCATTCTGGAGTCCTTCAGAGTTATGTCGGCGGCGTCTCGACCGCTCACCCGCCGCCACGCTCGACGAGCGCCCGCACCTTCCGGACGGCACTGGCCGGGCTGGTGAAGACCGGCGTCCTGGTCTTCTCCCGAACAGCGGCCTCGGCGTAGGAGGTGGAGAAATGCGCCAGCAGCAATGCGTCGTATCCGGCCAGCTGCTCCGCGGCCTCCGCCACAAGCGCGTTGTGGAGTGCCGCATCGCCGTTGTTGATCGCGACGAGAGCGCTCGGCACACAGACCGTCGTGAGCGTCGCCGCCGACTGTCTGGCCCGAGCCAGCTCGTAGAACTCGTTCTCCATCGACGCGACTGCCGACGGATTCGTGACGATCATCGCCACCCGCGTGCCCTGATCGAGGGCCGCGTCGAACATCCCTTCATTCGGCTTCACGACGGGAAGTCTGGACGTTCGTGCCGCCAGAGAAATCGCATCTCCGAAGGCCGAGCAGGTGAACAGCAGGCCGTCGGCGCCGATCGCCTCGGCATAGGCCGTCAAAGCGCAGAAACGGCGAAACAGCTCGGGCGTCAGCCGACCCGCCGCGGCGAGATCGGGCGCCAGCGAATCGTCGAGGATGTTGACGCAGTCGGCCGCGGGCCAGAGCGTGCGAAAGGCGTCCTCGATCGGCTGCATCGCAACCTTGAGGGCATGGACGAGGGCAATTCGCTTGGTCATTCAGGTCGCTCGGACTGCTGATATCCAGAACCATGGTTCGCGAAGATCGGGCTGCGGGCGGCGCCGTCCGATCGGCGCCTTGTCGAGCGTTCGTCGCCGCCCGCAGTCCGTCGGTGATGCCGGTGCAGTGTGGCCACCTGCCGGCTCCGCCGCATTCCATCGTCGCCGACGTGAGAGCGCCTCACGCCGCCGATGCTCGCCTCATGCAGACGGCCTCGGCCACCGCCCGACCGAACTCGTCGGTGTTCAGCGTGCCGCCGAGGTCCCGGGTCCGGGTTGCCGGGTCAGCCAGGACGATGTCGACAGCCTCCTGCATCGCTGCGCCGGCCGCCTCGAAGACCGGCAGCTTCCGCTGCTCGCCGAGCCAGCTCAGCATCATGGCGGCCGACAGGATGAGAGATGTCGGATTGGCGATGTTCTGGCCCTGAATATCCGGCGCCGACCCGTGCTGCGCCTGTGCGCAGATCTTCCCCGTCTCCGCGTTGGCATTGATCGATCCAGCGAGGCCGAGCCCACCGGAGAGCTCGCTCGCCAGATCCGAGAGAATGTCCGCGTGGAAATTGGTGGCCACGATGACGTCGTAGCGGCTGGAGTCACGGACGAGGTGCGCCGCCATCGCGTCGATGATGACCTCGTTCAGCTCGACCTCCGGAAACTCGGCCGCGACGCTGCGCACCTGGTCGAGAAACAGCCCGTCGGAGATGATGAAGTTGTTGACCTTGTGGATCGCCGTCACCTTCTTGCGGCGCTTCATCGCCAGCACGAATGCGGCACGCGCGATCCGCTCGCAGCCACGTGCCGTCAACTTGCGGACCGACAGGGCGACGTCGGGCGTCGGCATGAACTCGCCGATCCCCTTGTACATGTTGCGGTCCGGATAGAAGCCCTCCGTCGCCTCCCGCATGATGACCAGATCCATCGACTTGGCCACGGAGTTGAGGAACGGCCGGGACCGAGCCGGGCGGACATTGGCATAGAGATCGAGCTTGACGCGGAACTGGGCGGATGGATTCGGCCCGCCCTTGTCGCGGGGCGGATAGTCCAGGTGCGAGATCGGCCCGAGAAGGATCGCATCGTAGCTCTTCGACTTCTCGATGGTCTCGTCGCGCAATGTCGTGCCGTACTTCTCGAGACTGGCAAACCCGATATCGTCGAAATCGAACGAAAGCCCGAGATCAAATCCCCGATTGGCCGCCTGGAGCACCATGACCGCCGCCTCGGCGATCTCCGGCCCGATCCCATCTCCTGGCAGAACATAGATTCTCATCACTCTCTCCTTCCGCACGAGCGAGACCCGCCGTTGCCTCGCCGCCTGGCCCCTTAGAGCATTCTCCGGCGAAGTGGACGCCGGTTCGCTGCCGAAAATGCGATCACGCAGGAACTTCTGCCGCTCCGCCGA
The DNA here is from genome assembly GCA_009720755.1 of Rhodoplanes serenus. Lineage (GTDB taxonomy): Bacteria > Pseudomonadota > Alphaproteobacteria > Rhizobiales > Xanthobacteraceae > Rhodoplanes > Rhodoplanes serenus. The sequence goes on along the minus strand of WNKV01000025.1, from coordinate 15,669 downwards.
CCAGCTCCAGATGATCGAGCACCGGCCTGATCACGACGCCTCCGCTGTCGCTCTCGCGGCGGCGAACTGCTTCGATTTCTTCAGAATGACCGGCAGGAACAGGAAGGCGACCGCGCAGATGAGCAGCACGAGCGCGATCGGCTTCTCGAAGAAGATCCAGTTCGAGCCGTCGGAGATGATCAGTGCCTGACGGTATGCCTGCTCCATCTTGCCGCCGAGGATCAGGCCGAGGACGAGCGGCTCGATCGGATACTTGTGCTGCCGCATGTAGTAGCCGAGCACGCCAGCCGCACCCGTGATCACCAGGTCGACATCGGAATAGTTGAGCCCCCACACGCCGATCGTCGAAACGACCAGGACGATCGGCATCAGGTACTTCGCGGGCACCCGCATCACCCGGGCGAACACGTTGACCAGCGGCCAGTTGAGGACCAGCAGCAGCACGTTGCCGACATACATGGACGCGATCAGCGTCCACAGCATGGCTCCGTGCTTCTCGAACATCAGCGGTCCCGGCGCGATATCGAGCATCATCAGGGCGCCGAGCATCACGGCTGTCGCTCCGCCGCCGGGCAGCCCCAGCGTCAGCAGCGGCACCAGCGAGGCACCGCTCGCCGCATTGTTCGCGGCCTCCGGACAGGCGACGCCGCGAATGTCGCCGGTGCCGAGTCGCTCCGGGTTCCTGCACAGGCGCTTCTCGATGTTGTAGGCGATGAAGGTCGACAGCGTCGCTCCGGCGCCGGGCAGCATGCCGACCAGGAAGCCGAACACGGTGCCGCGGCCGATCGACGGCAGCGAATAGACGAACTCCGACCACTTCACCCAGATGCCCTTGGGCTCGATGATCTCGGCGCGGACGCCCGAGCGCACCTCGCGGGCGGTGACCACCACCTCGGTGAGCGCGAACATGCCGATCGCGATGACCACGAAGTCGATCCCATCCGAGAGGAAGGGATTGCCGAAGGTGAAGCGGGCCGCCCCCGACACGAGGTCGATGCCGACCGTCGCGATCATCAGGCCGAAGCAGGTGGTGATGATCGACTTGAGCACATTGGTGCCGGTCAGGCTCGCCACCGTGCACAGGCCGAACACCATCAGGGCGAAGAACTCGGCCGGCCCGAACAGCAGCGAATAGGTGGCGATCGGCTTCCCGACCAGGCTGAGCATCACGACCGAGAAGGTGCCGGCGATGAACGAGCCGATGGCCGCAATGGCGAGCGCCGGTCCGGCGCGGCCCTGCATGGCCATCTTATGACCGTCGATCGTCGTGATCACGGATGCGGACTCGCCCGGGATGTTGACCAGGATCGAGGTGGTCGAGCCGCCGTACATGGCGCCGTAGTAGACCGACGTCAGAAGGATCAGCGCGGTCGCCGGCGACATCGAGAAGATCAGCGGGATCAGCATCGCCAATGTGGCGGCCGGGCCGAGCCCCGGCAGAACGCCGATGAGGGTGCCGATCAGGCAGCCGGACAAGGCGATGAGGATATTGGTCGGCTGTAGCGCGATGGCGAAGCCGCCGAGGAGCTGTTCCAGCATGGCGCGCTCCTATTGTCCGGCCTGGACGTCGAGGACGCCGAGGGGAAGCCGCACGTTCAGTCCGGTCTTGAAGGTCAGGTAGATGATCGCCGTCGACGCGATCGCCAGCCCGAGAACGACATGCCAGCGCGTCTCGCCCAGCAGATAGAAGAACACCACCAGGACCGCGAAGGTGGCGAGCGGAAAGCCGAGATCCGGCATGGTCCACAGATAGGCGAGGATCACCGTCCACATGGCGATCAGATGCCACTCCGAGGCGACGCGGGCGACGAGCCCTCGGCGTGGCTCGGCGGCGGTGGCGGGAAGCGCGGTGCCGGCGTCCGGCTCCTTCGTCAGGCGTTCGATCAAATCCTTCGGGGAGACCAGCAGCCAGGCGCCGCACACCGCGAAGATCACGCCGAGCAGATACGGAAACGTGGTCGGACCGGGCACGCCGGGAACGTGATAGAACTCCGGCACACTGTGGGCTTCCCACAAGTAGCCGAGGCCGACGAGGAGAATGACGAGCCCTTCGACACGCGCGCGGGTCGCATACAGGCGGAGACTGCTCATGGACGGACCTCCCTCGGCAAGGGACCGACTCGCGATGGCATCGGGTGCCGGACGACCGGCCGCCCAGCGGCCGGCACGGCCGCGGCAATGGCTTACTTGACGAAGCCGAGCTCCCTGAGCAGATCGCGCGACTGCCGGAGATCGTCGTTCAGGAATTGAACGAAGTCGTCTCCGAAGCGATTGACGGACTCCCAGCCGAGCTTCTCCAGCGCGGCCGCGTATTCGGGCGTCTCGACCATCTTCCTGATCGTGTCCGACCACCATTTGACGGCTTCGGGGGGTGCGCCGGGCGCCATGTAGAAGCCGCGCCAGACCAGGTAGCTGACGTCGACTCCCTGCTCGTAGGTGGTCGGGATGTCCTTGAGGCGCGACGACCTCTGCTGCGCCATGATGGCGAGGCCCCGCATCTTGCCGGCCTCCACCTGGCCCGCCGCCTCAGAGGTGTCGATCGCCGCCACCTGGACGTGACCGCCGAGCACCGCGGACACCGCCTCGGCGCCGCCCTGGAACGGGACGTAAGGCACCTTGGTCGGGTCGACGCCGATGGCCTTGGCGAACTTGGCGACCTTGATGTGGTCGAGCCCGCCCGGGGCGGAGCCGCCGGCGAAGGAGACGCCCCTCGGATTGACCTTCATGGCGGCGACCATGTCGGCGAGGGTCTTGTACTTGGAGTCGTCCCTAACGAAGAAGCCGCCGATCTCGGCGACGGTCTGGGCGAGCGGGATCACGTCATTGAAGGTGTGCGGCGTGCGGCCCATCGCCATGGTGAAGGTGAGCGAGTTGGCGGTCGCCACGATCAGATTGGGATCGCCCTTTCGTTTGGCGATGACGCTGGCGATGCCGACGGCGCCGCTGCCGCCCGGCACGTTGGTCACGTAGATCGGCTCGCGATAGAGACCCGTCTTTTGCAGGGCCGACACGGTCATGCGGCAGATCGTGTCGAGACCGCTTCCCGGACCGGACGGCGCCATGCATTCGACCTGCCCTTTGGGCTCCCACGCCTGCGACTGCGCCGGCGCCAGCCAGGCGAGGACCGCCACGGCTGTCGAGAGAAGGATTTGATGCCGATGCATTTGCTGATCCTCCGAGGGAACGCGCCTGACCTTGCGGCTCGATGCACGCGGCACGGCGGCTGGCTCTTGGCTGCACCAGATGCCGCGCAGGAAAACCCGAAATCTCAACGGTACCGCGTCGGCGCCGGGGCCTCGCGCGGGTCGGCGAGGCCGCCTCACGGCCGAGCCTTCACCGCCGCACTATTGGGCATCGCTCGGCTTTAGGGAATGCGTTTTCGTCTACTTTCGAAGTTCAGAAATGCTGAATGTCGCCCCGTCTCGTCCGGGGCTCGCATCAATCCCGGGGGCGGCGACGACGCGAATCGCCATCGTCGGGCGTCCTGCTCTTCTGGGAGACGACCGCATTGATGGCTTCGTTGACGAAGGCGCGGATCAGCCATTCGCGTGGGGACGTGCGCGGCCACAGCAGGCCGAACTGCCGACTGGGCGCGTTCGGCAGCGAGATCTTGCGGATGGCCAGCCCCTCCAGCCGCGGCGCCGGCCATTCGGGAACGAGCGCCACTCCGATGCCGCGATCGACCATCATGCCGATCGCGTCCAGCGAATCGAGCTCGTACTGCTCGTGTGGCCGGATCTTCATCTTGCGGAGGTAGCGATCGGCGATCCGCCCGCCCCAATTGTTGCGGTCCTGGCGGATGAACGGCTCCGTCGCCAGAATGGCGAGCGGGTCGCGGGCGCGCATGCGCGCCGGCACCACCACCACCAGCGGCTCCTCGCGCAGCAAGGCCCAGTTCAGCGTCTTGGGAATCTTGAAATGCGGCTTGACCATGATGGCGATGTCGATCTGGTCGGCGATCACCTTGGGGTAGAGATCGGCCGACTGGCCGCGCACGATGTGCACGTCGATCTTCGGCCGGTTCCGCTTCAGCGCCACCAGGATGTCCGGGAGAAGCCCGATGATGGCGCTGTTGCTCGCCCCAACGGTGAGCCCGCCCGCCTCGATGCTGCCTCCGGCGATCGCGCTGATGTCGCGGGCGGCGCGCACCATCCGCACCGCCTCGGGCAGAATCGCGGCGCCCGCCGCGGTGGGCCGCATCGAATGCCCCGAGCGATGGATGAGCTTGCGGCCGATCTCGCCTTCCAGCACGCGAATACGCTGGATCACCGCAGACGGCGTGATGTTCAGCTTCCGCGCGGTCTCGGCCAGCGAGGAGGTCTCTGCGACCACGATGAAGGTCTGGAGGAAGCGCGTTTCCATCGTCAGTTATCCTAAAGTTCGAAACGCAAAAATTAATATTCCCTTCTTCTCGACCCTGCCCTCAGATCTAGCGGGAGGCGCGGCGGGGTCCGCGTCACGAGCCGTCGGTGGAATTCGCGGCATGGTGCGCCGACGTCGGGCGCGCAGCGATGGTGGCGTTTCTTCACACACGATAGCCGGATCATCGGGAGACTGTCAGCATGAAGATCGCTGTGCTTCCTGGCGACGATATCGGCCCGGAAATCACCGATGCGACGCTCGCCGTGCTGCGCACGGTCGACGACGTCCACCGCCTCGGACTCGACTTCGAGATCCACGAGGTGGGGATGGCGTCGCATCGGCGATGCGGCACCACGCTGCCGGACCGGGTCGTGGAGAGGGCGAGGGCCGCCGACGGCGTCTTGCTCGGTCCTGCCGGGATGACCGCGTATCCGCCCCTGTCCGAGGGTGGCCGCAACATCCCCGGCACGGTCCGCAAGGAGCTCGATCTGTTCGCCAACATCCGGCCGGCGCGCGCCCGGCGCGGCCTGCCGAAGGCCCAACCGGGCCTCGACTGCGTCATCGTGCGGGAGAACACGGAAGGCTTCTACGCCGACCGCAACCTCTATTTGGGGTATGGCGAGTTCATGCCGACCCCGGACGTGGCGATGTCGCTGCGGCTGATCACGGCGCGTGCCTCGCGACGGATCAGCGAGCGCGCCTTCGCGATTGCCGAGACGCGCCGCAAGCATGTGACGTTCATCGGCAAGCGGCATGTCCTGAAGGTCACCGACGGCCTGTTCTGGCGCGAGGTCGAGCAGGTCGCGGCACAGCATCCCGACGTCACCTTGCGCGAGGTGGATGTCGATGCGGCGGCGGCCGAGCTCTACTCTCGTCCGCAGGCGTTCGACGTCATCCTGACCAGCAACATGTTCGGGGACATTCTCTCCAACCTGGCCAACGCCCTGGCCGGGAGCCTCGGGCTCGCCGCGGCGCTCAATGTCGGGGAGAAGCACGCAGCCGCCAATGCCGGCCACGGCTCGGCGCCCGACATCGCCGGCAAGGGCGTCGCCAATCCGGCCAGCCTGATCCTGTCGGCCGCCATGCTGCTCGACTGGTACGGCGAGACACGCGGGTCAGGGCCTCATCGCCAGGCGGCCTCGGACATCGAGGCGGCCCTCGACGCGACGCTCGAGATGCCCTCGGCGCGGACGCCGGACCTCGGTGGAACGGCCGGCACCAAGGATGTCAGCGCCGCTCTGTGCGCGCTCATTCGCAATGGCAAGTGACGTTCTGATCGATCACGGGCTTCCCCGCCGGCATCGAACCGCGTGTGGACCACGGCTCTCTCCCGGACGAGGACGCACCGTCAAACTGGAGGCGAGACCATGTCCGGACCCACCCGCCGAGAGATCGTGGCGCTGATCGTGGGAGGAGCCGCATTGTCGGCGGGCACTCTGCCGGCGTCGGCCGAGGAGGCGCGGACCGCTGGTCCGACCACCCCGACGTTCAAGGCGCCGCCGCTGACCTGCGACACGCATTTTCACATCTACGACAGCAAGTACCGCCCCGATCCCAAGGCCAGCCTGATCCCGCCGGATGCCTTGCTGGAGGACTATGCGAAACTACGGGCGAGGCTCGGGATCGAGCGCAGCGTCATCGTCCAGCCCTCCACCTATGGAACCGACAACTCGTGCATGCTCGATGCTCTGTCCCGGCTGGGCGGCGCGGCGAGAGGCATCGCGGTCGTCGACACGTCCGTGACCCAGGAGGAGCTGAAGCGTCTGGACGCGGCCGGCGTGCGCGGCATCCGGTTCAATCTCGGACGCAACACCGGGGCCACCACCGTCGAGATGATCGAGCCTCTCTCGAAGCGAATCGCGGATCTCGGCTGGCATATCCAGATGCACATGCTCGGTGCCGACATCGCCGCGCATGCGGCGCTCTTCCAGAACCTCCCGGTGATCACCGTGTTCGACCATCTCGGCCGCATTCCGCAGCCCGGCGGCAAGGATCATCCGGCCTTCAAGGTGATCGCCGACCTGCTCCAGCGAGGCCGGGCCTACACCAAGCTGTCGAGCATCTATCAGGACACGGCGGTCGGTCCGCCCGGCTATGCCGACATGGCCGTGCTCGCCAGGGCCTACCTCGCCGTCGCGCCCGAGCGCGTCCTCTGGGCCTCCGACTGGCCGCATCCGTCGCCCGGCAAGCACGGCAAGCCGGACGATGGGCTGCTGATGGATCTGAGCGCCGAATGGGCCGGAAACGACGCGACGCGGCGCAAGATCTTCGTCGAGAACGCGGCTGGGCTCTACCGCTTCTAGCGCGCGTCCGCGCCGATCGACGCGCGGGGATTCGCGGTGAGGCCGGAGATCGTCTGCCGAGCGGTGGCTCGGCAGACGGCTCGAATCACTGCGATACCGCTTCTACCGATTTGGCAGCCCCTGCCGGCTCGCTCGGGCCGCCCGCGCCCTACCCCTGCCCGAGCACCAGGTCGTCGCGGTGGATGATCGCGGTGCGGCCGTGGGTGCCGAGGATCGCCGGGATGTCCGCGGTGGAGTGGCCGCGCAGGCGCTCGGCATCCTCGGCGTCGTAGGCGACCAGGCCGCGCCCGACCTCGAAGCCGTCCGGCCCGCGCACCAGCACGGCGTCGCCACGGGCGAACGAGCCCTCGATGCGCACCACCCCGGCCGGCAGCAGGCTGCCGCCGCGGCGCAGCGCGGCCACCGCGCCGGCATCGATCACCACCGTTCCCTTCGGCTCCAGCGAGCCGGCGATCCAGCGTTTGCGCGACGTCACCGGGTTGTCGGTGGCGATGAACCAGGTGGCACGGCCGCCTTCGGCGACGGCGCGCAGCGGGTGATCGATGCGGCCCGAGGCGATCACCATGTGGGTGCCGGCCGTGGTGGCGATCTTGCCGGCCTCGATCTTGGTCCGCATGCCGCCCTTGGACAGCTCGGAGGCCGAATCGCCGGCCATCGCCTCGATCTCCGGGGTGATGCAGTCCACCACCGGGATCAGCCGTGCGGTCGGATCGGCGCCGGGCGGAGCCGTGTACAGCCCGTCGATGTCGGACAAGAGCACCAGGAGGTCGGCGCTCGCCATGGTGGCGACGCGCGCGCCGAGGCGGTCGTTGTCGCCGTAGCGGATCTCGTTGGTGGCGACGGTGTCGTTCTCGTTGATCACCGGCACGACGCGCCAGTCGAGCAGGCGGCCGATGGTGGAGCGGGCATTGAGGTAGCGGCGGCGCTCCTCGGTGTCGCCGAGCGTCACCAGGATCTGGCCGGCCGTGATGCCGTGGCGGCCGAGCGCCTCGGCCCAGATGCGGGCCAGCGCGATCTGCCCGATGGCGGCCGCCGCCTGGCTGTCCTCCAGCGCCAGCGGCCCCTTGGGCAGCCGCAGCAGCGAGCGGCCGAGCGCGATGGCGCCTGACGAGACCACCAGGAGGTCGCGGCCGTCGCGGTGCAGGTCGGCGAGATCGTCGACCAGCGAGGCCAGCCAGGTCTCCTTGACGCAGCCGGCTTCGGCATCGACCAGCAGCGACGAGCCGACCTTGACGACGATGCGGCCGAAATCGCCGAGGGAGGGAATGCGGCCCGGCGTGGCCGGGTTGAGCGAGGAAGAACCGGACATGACCGAACCGGACGGGCTGGACGCGGACCTGCGGCGATGACGCGAGACGACGGACGACATGGCCTGCATGTCCCACACCCGGGCGGGGTTTGGCAATCGAGCCGGGCGCGCGGCTGCCGCCCGCCGGGTCGCCATCGGTGCCTCTGTAGGGTCTCCGACACAGACCGAAACCGAGTGCTGCCGCCGGGGTTTACTGCTGAGGAGCGGCATTTTTTGGCCGGCTCGCCCCAGCTCGCAAAGGAGTGTCGCCCCGTGCCCGTCTCGTCGCAGGTCCATATCGGTACGTCGGGTTGGAGCTATGACGGCTGGCGGGGCTCGTTCTTTCCCGCGGATCTGCCCAAGCGGAAATGGCTGTCCTGGTACGGCACGCGCTTCAACTCCACCGAGATCAACGGCTCGTTCTATCGCACGCCGCCGCTCGGCGCCGTCTCGGCGTGGCACGACCAGACCCCGGAGGACTTCCTGTTCGCCTGGAAGGCGTCACGCTTCATCACTCATTGGAAGCGGCTGTCGCCACGCACCGCCGACAGCCTGGCGCTGATGCAGACCCGGCTGGACAAGCTCGGCCCCAAGGCCGGCCCGGTGCTGTTCCAGCTGCCCGCCCGCTTCGGCGTCGATCTCGCCCGTCTCCAGGAGTTCCTCGGCCTCCTGGCTCCCGGCCGCCCCTATGTGCTGGAGGTGCGCGACGAGAGCTGGTTCGACGACGCCGTCTACGACCTGCTGCGGCAGCACGACGTGGCGCTGTGCTTCTCCGACCACCGCGACGCCCGCACCCCGTGGGTGATCACGGCGCGCCACGTCTATGTCCGCGGCCATGGGCCGGCGGGCGACTACCGCGATCGCTATCCGGAGGAGACCTTGCGCGACTGGGCCGGGCACATCCGCACCTGGCGCCACCAGATGCGCACCGTCTACGTCTATTTCGACAATGATCAGAAGGGCGCCGCGCCCCACGACGCGCAGCGCCTGCGCGAGCTCGTTGCCGAGAGCTGACGCGCCGGACGACGCACCGGCTCACGGCTGCCAGCCGGCCTCCGCCGGGGCGGTGTCGGCCCGCTCGGCCGCGCGGGCGCCGTCGACCACCGCCAGAACGGCTCGCAGCACCTCGGGCACCCCCTGGCCGGTCGCCCCCGAGAGCAGCAGCGGCTTCGCCTTGGCGGCCCGTTTGAGCCGCGCCACCTGCTGCTTGAGGTCCTCGGGGCTGAGGGCGTCGATCTTGTTGAGGGCGACGATCTCGGGCTTGTCGAGAAGGCCGTGCTCGTAGGCGGCGAGCTCGCCCCGCACGGTCTTGTAGGCCTTTCCCGCGTGCTCGCAGGTGCCGTCGACCAGATGCAGCAGCACCCGGCAGCGCTCCACATGGCCCAGAAAGCGGGTGCCGAGGCCGGCGCCCTCGTGGGCGCCCTCGATCAGGCCCGGGATGTCGGCCAGCACGAACTCGCGGCCGTCGACCCGGACGACGCCGAGCTGCGGATGCAGCGTGGTGAAGGGATAGTCGGCGATCTTCGGCTTGGCGGCGCTGACGGCCGCCAGGAAGGTCGACTTGCCGGCATTGGGCAGGCCGACCAGCCCGGCATCGGCGATCAGCTTGAGACGCAGCCAGATGGTGCGCTCCTCGCCCGGCTGGCCCGGATTGGCGCGGCGCGGCGCCTGGTTGGTCGAGCTCTTGAAGTGGGCGTTACCGAAGCCGCCATTGCCGCCCTTGGCGATGACGACGCGCTGACCGACCGCCGTGAGGTCGGCGAGCAGCGTCTCGTTGTCCTCGTCGAACACCTGGGTGCCGACCGGCACCTTGAGGACCATGTCGGCGCCGCGGCCGCCGGCGCGGTCCTTGCCCATGCCGTGGCCGCCGGTCTTCGCCTTGAAATGCTGCTGGTAGCGGTAGTCGATCAGCGTGTTGAGGCCGTCGACGCACTCCACCACGACGTCGCCGCCGCGGCCCCCGTCGCCGCCGTTGGGACCGCCGAACTCGATGAACTTCTCGCGCCGGAACGAGACGCAGCCGGCGCCACCGTCGCCGGAGCGGATGTAGATCTTGGCCTGGTCGAGGAATTTCATCGTGTCATCCCGGCCGTCCGGCCGTGTCCTGCTCCAGGAGAGGGATGTTCAGCGTCCGTGCGGCTGCTTCCATTCCGACATCGAACGTCATAAGTCGAGCGCCGATTCGCTGGGTGATCGCGATGTTGAGGGCGCCGGGGGCCCGCAGAGGCAGATCGAGTCGTCGGACGAAGGATGTCGCCTGGGCGACGTCCGCCGCGACCGTTTCGACCCGCCGCGCGCTTCGTGCCGTCCATCCGTCGAAGTTCACGAAGGCGTCCCGGGCCGCCTGCACGGTCAGGTCGGCGGTCCTGACCCGCCGCGCCACCGCGGACGAGAACTCGGCGGCCGCGAAGTCGCTGACGACGAGGACGGGGGCGGTCGTGCGCAGAATCACTTCGGCCCGGGCCGAGTTGCGGTCGCGGACGAACAGCGAGACGAGCACGCTGGCGTCGAGATAGATCGTCAATGCTCCCCCTCGTCGCGCAGCCGCGACAGCAGGGTGCCGGAATCTTCGCTGGGCTCGTGACCGCCGACGCGATGGGCCGCCAGCCAGTCGAGCGCCTCGGGGGTGACCGGCCCGACCACCGGCTCGATCGGGGCGAGCCGCGCCACCGGACGGCCGTGACGGGTGATCACCACCTCCTCGCCGCGTAGCGCGCGGTCGATCAGGTCGGAGAGCTGGTTCTTGGCTTCGACGACGCTATGGGTGCCCATCGCTCTAAAATAGCCAGCAGCTAGCCATTTTCAAGCGAGCGCCGCCACCGGCGCCGGCGCCTTCCGACCGAGCAGAGGCCCGGCCGGAACGGCGGTCGGAGGTCGGCGGTCAGGCGACGCAGCGCACCCGCGTCTCGGTGCGGCCCCAGTCCTTCAGGGCGGTCCAGATGCCGCGATCGAGCCGGAAGCGGTCGAACGGGGCGGACGAGCTGATGGCGCGGATGCGGTGCAGCACGACGCCGGTCCACTGGAAGCCGCACTTCTCCAGCACCCGCCGCGACGCCGGGTTGCTGATGCGGGCGCCGGCGACGAGCGCGTCGCAGTCCGGGTCCGCGAAGGCGTGGTCGACCAGGGCGCGCGCCGCCTCGGTGGCGAAGCCCTTGCCCCAGTAGGGGGCGCCCAGCCAGTAGCCGATCTCCGAACCCTCCGGGCCGCGCCGACGCAGGTCGCAGGCGCCGATCAGCAGTCCGTTGCGCAGGGTGATCACGAAGGTCTCGTCGTCACCGGCCGCGGTCGCGGCGATCCAGTCGGCGGCATCGCCGGGCCCGTAGGGGTGCGGAATCCGCAGCGTGTTCTCGGCAATACGGCGGTCGTCGGCGAGCGTCGCGATCGCTTTGGCGTCCCCGAGTCGCGGCGCTCGCAGAACGAGGCGGTCAGTCTCGAGGACGTGGATACAGCTCTCGGTCGGATCGACCCTGGGCCGTTCGAGAATCGACATCGCGGGCTCCTTACTTCCAGAAACTGCTTCCAGAAACGACGAGGGGGAGCCGGCGCCCGGTCTCCCCCTTGCACGAACCCATTCTGTCGAGGGTCCACCGGGGTGACTGCGCCGGCGGACCTCGAATGATCCACCGTCTACTCGGCCGCGGCCTCCGTCGCCGGTACCACCGACACGTAGGTGCGGCCCTGCGCTTTCGTACGGTACGCGATCGTGCCGTCGACGAGGGCGAAGAGGGTGTGGTCCTTGCCGAGGCCGACGTTCTCGCCCGGGTGCCACTTGGTGCCGCGCTGACGCACGATGATGTTGCCGGCGCGGCAACGCTCGCCGCCGAACATCTTCACGCCGAGGCGCTGACCGGCCGAATCACGGCCGTTGCGCGAGGAGCCGCCTGCTTTCTTGTGAGCCATCGCTCGAATCCGTTTCGCTGAAGGGTCTAGCTTCGATTTGTGACCAAATCATCACCGCGGCGGTCACCAAGAGTTCAGTCTTCGCGCCGCGGTGCTGCCTCACTCGGCCGCCGGAGTCTCCGGGGCGGGCTCGGCCGGCTTCGCCGTCCGCGACGGCGTACGACCCTCGGTCAGAATCTCGGTGATGCGCACCAGCGTGAAGTCCTGCCGGTGGCCGCGCTTGCGCCGCGAGTTCTTGCGGCGACGCTTCTTGAAGGCGATGACCTTGGGGCCGCGCGCCTGGCGAACCACCTCGGCCGCCACGCTGGCGCCGGCCACCGTCGGGACGCCGAGCAGGGGCGTGTCGCCGCCCACCACCAGCACCTCGCCGAAGGTGACGACGTCGCCGGGCTCGCCCGCGACCTTGTCGACCTGGAGCAGGTCGTCGGCGACGACGCGGTACTGCTTGCCGCCGGTCTTGATGACTGCGAACATCTTTCTATCCTCGTGTTCGTCCCCGGCCTGGAGGGGCCGGCTTCTTGCAGTCGGGTTTCTGAATGGCCGCGACGGCCGGGCTTGCGCCCGATCGTGACCACCTTCGGGCGTGACCGCCTTCGGGATCGTCTCGACCCGCAGGGGGTCGCGGCCATAGCGAAACACGCGGGCCGAAAGCCCGCGCGTGCCCGCCGGTTATGGCGATGCGTCACGGCTCTGTCAAGGAACGTGCCGGGACGAGGGAGCCACAACCCTGGCGTCGGGGTGCCGATCGCTCGCGCCGTGCCTGCGGCGCGTCTCCCCTGACGGCGGCCGCCGACTCGTCTGCCGGCCGATGGGGCGCCTACCAACCGGATGGGGCGAGCAGATCCGCGTGCGGAGAGGTGCGCAGCGGCCTTGTGTCGGCGGTGCCGGTTCGTGTAGAAGTCCGTCCCGCCGGGCGGCTGCGTCGTCCGGACTCGGCCCCGCGGAGAGGTGGCAGAGTGGTTGAATGCACCGCACTCGAAATGCGGCATACGGGTAACCGTATCGGGGGTTCGAATCCCTCCCTCTCCGCCAGCGCCGCCTGCCTCCGTGCTGATATTCGGCCGCGGTGATCCAGGACCGCAAAGCCGGCTCTCGCTCTCGCGTCTCTGAATCTCGCCGGAAGGGGCTCGTCGTGAAGCCTCGCCGCGCCCGCATCGAGGCCCATCGCTCCGCTCCGGGCGAGACCGTGTGGGCCGAGATCATGCGGGCCGAGAGGTGCCGCTCAGGCCGCCGTGTCGCGCCGATCGCCGGATCGCGCCTGACCGGCATCTCGCCGCCACAGCCGATGCCCGCCTACGATCCCTTGGCCAGCGCCTTCTCGATCTCGGGGCGGAGCACGCTGTCGAGATTGCGCTCGGTGATCGGGCCGACCAGCTTGTAGGCGATGGTGCCGTCGCGGGCGATCACGAAGGTCTCGGGCACACCGTAGACGCCCCACTCGATGCCGGCGCGGCCACGCAGGTCCGCCCCGGTGGCCGCATAGGGATTGCCGTAGCGGGCCAGGAACTGGAGCGCGTTGCGTGCCTCGTCCTTGTAGTTGAGGCCGAGAATCCGGATGCGCTTGTCCTCGGCGAGCCGCATCAGCAGCGGCGCCTCCTCGCGACACGGCACGCACCACGAGGCCCAGACGTTGAACACCGTGACGGCGCCCTTGAAGTCGGCGGCGGTCAGCCCCGGCACCGGCTTGCCGTCGCGCTCGAGGCCGGCGATGCCGGGCAGCTCGGTCGCCGGAGCCGGCCGGCCGATCAGGGCGGAGGGCAGCGCCGACGGGTCACCCGCTCCGAGCCGGTAGAGGAACAGGCCGGCGATCCCGAGGAAGACCAGCAGCGGCAGCAGCAGCATCCAGCGCCGGCGCCCACGGGCCGGCTCGGTCGAAACCGTGGTCATGCGGCGCTTTCCTTCATCGGATCGGCGGGACCGGGGGAGGACGCCACCCCGGCGGAGCGGCGGCGCACGCCGCGTGCCTCCAGATCGGCCAGCAGCCGCCGCTGCCGCCGGTGATCGATCCACACCCACACGACCAGCATCATCACCACGGCGAACGCCAGCGCATAGACGGCGACGATGAACACGGCGTGCGGCCCGAGAGCGATGCCGAGACCCATGGCGTCAGGCTCCCCGGGCGGTCTGGGCTTGCAGCAGGCGAAGCGTCCGCACCCGCCGGCGCAGCACCTCGTTGCGCATCGCCGCGAGGTGGAGGGCGACGAACAGGAGCGTGAAGGCGATCGTCATGGCGAGCAGCGGCACCAGGATCGACGGATGGATGGTGGGGCCGTCCAGGCGCACCACCGAGGCCGGCTGATGCAGGGTGTTCCACCAGTCGACCGAGAACTTGATGATCGGCAGGTTGAGGGCGCCGACGAGCGTCAGGATCGCGGCGGCGCGGCCGGCCCGGATCGGGTCCTCGACGGTCCGCCACAGGGCCAGGAGGCCGAGATACATCACGAACATCACCAGCACCGAGGTCAGCCGCGCGTCCCACACCCAGTAGGTGCCCCACATCGGCTTGCCCCACAGGGCGCCGCTGACCAGGCACAGAAACGTGAAGGAGGCGCCGAGCGGTACCGCCGCCTTGGCGGCGACGTCGGCGAGCGGGTGGCGGAACACCAGGGTGCCGAGCGCCGAGACCGACATCATGCCCCAGCAGAACATGCCGAGCCAGGCCGACGGCACATGGACGAACATGATCTTGACGGTGGCGCCCTGCTGATAGTCGTCGGGCGCGCCGAGCACCCCGACCACCGCGTAGGCGAAGGCCAGCACGGCGGCCGCCGCCAGCCAGGGCAGCGCCCAGTCGACGAGGCGCAGGAAGCGGGTCGGGTTGGCGAGATCGATCCAGGCCATGGCTCGTCTCTTAGTCCGCACGTCCGGAGCGCGCAATGCGTCAGTTCTACGGAGGGGCGAGCCGCCGCGGGCCGCTCACTCCATCCCGTGGCGCAGCGTGGCGCCGGCCGCCACCGGCCCGGTGACCAGGCCGACCAGGGTGAGGGCGCAGAGGATCGTGAACGGGGTGCCGAACGGCACCGGCCCGACGATCGCCGCATTGGAGGCGGCGACCCCGAAGATCAGCACCGGCACCGTCAGGGGCAGGACCAGCACCGGCAGCAGCAGCCCGCCACGGCGCAGCGCGGTGGCGAGCGCCGCCCCGATCAGCCCGGTGAAGGTGAGCGCCGGGGTGCCGGCCAGCAGCGTCAGCGCGACGGCCCCGATGGCGGCCGGCTCCAGGTTCAAAAACAGGCCGAGCACCGGCGCGGCAATCACCAGCGGCAGGCCGGTGGCGAGCCAGTGAGCGAGGCCCTTCACGGCCACCGCCAGCTCGATCGGAGCCCGCCCCATCAGGATCAGGTCGAGCGAGCCGTCGTCGTGGTCGGCGGCGAACAGGCGGTCGAGCGCCAGCAGCGAGGCGAGCAGCGCCCCGATCCACAGGATCGCCGGGCCGATCCGGCGCAGGAGCGCAAGATCGGGCCCGATGGCGAACGGCATCAGGGTCACAACGGTCAAGAAGAACAGCACGCCCATCATGGCGCCGCCGCCGATGCGCAGCGCGATCCGCAGGTCACGAAGCAGGAGGGCGCGCAGCGCGGTCATGCGGGGGTTCCAGACGGGGCGGCCTGTTCACCTCTCCCCGCCTGCGGGGAGAGGTCGGCGGACGCCGAGCCAGGCGAGGCGGACGCCGGGTGAGGGGGCCTCCGTGGAGACCGCAGCGGGGGGGGGGGGGGGGGGGCGGCGGGGGCGGGCGGGGGCGGGGGCGCCCCGGCCCCGGGCGGGGGGGGGGGGGGGGGGGGGGGGGGGGGGGGGCGCCGCCGCGCCCCCCGG
>WNKV01000024.1 GCA_009720755.1 Rhodoplanes serenus | reverse complement strand
GCGGCCCCGCGCTCCGCCGGCCAGCCGGGCCGCGGCGCGAGCCCGCCCGGCCGGAACGCCGCCACCGTGGCGCCGCCGCCGGTGCTGGCCGCCCGCCCCGACCCGCGGGTCAGCGCCTCGAGCAATGCCCGCACCACGGTGGAGCGCACCAGGCCGGCGTCGCGGAAGCGCACCTCGGCCTTGGCCGGATGGACGTTGACGTCGACCTCGTGCGGATCGACATCGACGAACAGGGCGAGCACCGGATGGCGGTCGCGGGCGAGATGGTCCGCATAGGCGGCCCGCACGGCGCCGTGGAGCAGCTTGTCGCGCACCGGCCGGCCGTTGACGAACAGGTACTGCGACAGCGAATTGGCCTTGCTGAAGGTCGGCAGCCCGGCGAAGCCCTCGACGAACAGGCCGTCGCGGCCGCCGCGCACCGGCACCGCGTTGGCGGCGAAGTCGGCGCCCAGCACGGCGCCGAGCCGCGCCAGCCGGCCGGCCGCGTCGGGCAGCGCCGCCGGGAAAGTCAGCGGCGCCCGCTCCTCGCCGGCCAGCGTGAAGGCGACGTCGGGCCGCGTCATCGCCAGCCGCCGCACCACGTCGCGGATCGCCTCGGTCTCGCTACGCTCGGCCTTGAGGAACTTGAGGCGCGCCGGCGTCGCGTAGAACAGGTCGCGCACGTCGACCCGGGTGCCGCCGGCGAGCGCCGCCGGCTTCGGCTCGCCCTTCAGGCCGCCTTCGACCGCGAGCGTCCAGGCATGCGGCTCGGCGGCGTGCCGCGTCGTTAGCGCCAGCTTCGCCACCGCGCCGATCGACGGCAGCGCCTCGCCGCGGAACCCGAGGGTGCGGATGTCGAGGAGATCGTCGTCGTCGAGCTTGGAGGTGGCGTGGCGCTCCACCGCCAGCACCAGGTCGTCGCGACTCATGCCGCCGCCGTCGTCGGTGACGGTGATGCGGCGGCGGCCGCCGCCCTCGGTGATCACGTCGATGCGGGTGGCACCGGCGTCGAGAGCGTTTTCCACCAGCTCCTTCACGACGCTGGCGGGACGCTCGACGACCTCGCCGGCGGCGATGCGGTTGACGACGGCCTCGGTGAGCTGCCGGACGGGCATGGACGACTCGCGGTTCGTGGGTCGGTTCACTTTAAAGCGGAATGGTCGGCAGAGCGGAATGGTCGGCCTCCGCTCCAGACGTTACGGCACGGGCACATCCTGGACGTGTCCCGCACCGCCGCACCGATCGAGGCGTGCCGCTGGCTCGATCCTGTACTTGGGTTGTAGGATTTCCCCCAAGATTGCACCGAGATATCGGGCGTGACAGAGTTTCGGCCACGTCGCAAGGGGACTGATCATGAAGCAGCACAACAAACTATTACTTGGCTTCGTGTTGGGTGTCGGCTTCGGCCTGCTGGCTTACTACTATCTGCCGGCGAAACAATACCCGTTCATGACAACGTTCAGCGAAGTCATGACGTTCATCGGCGCCATCTTTCTGCGCATGATCTTCATGATGGTGGTGCCACTGATCCTGTCGGCGCTGATGCTCGGCACGATGGAACTGGGCAAAGGCGCCGGTCTTGGCAAAGTCGCCGGCCGATCGCTGCTCTTTACTATCCTGCTGAGCGGCACCTCGGTGATCATCGCCGTGGTCCTGACCAACATCCTGCGGCCCGGCGCCGGGCTCGACTTCGACAAGGCGGCGCTCGCGTCCAATGCCGGCGTGCTGTCGATCCAGCGCAATGTCGCGGCCACGCAGGGCAAGCCGTGGTATCAGTATATTGTCGATCTCTTGCCGCAGAACCCGATCGACTCCGCGGCGCGCGCCTTCTCGGGTGAGATCGTCGCCGTCATGGTGTTCGCGCTGTTCTTCGGCTGGGCGCTGAGCACCGTCATCAAGAACGACAATCACCCCACCAAGCAGGTGCTCGAGTCGATCTTCCAGGCGTGCATGAAGATCATCGGGCTCGCCATGATGATCGCGCCCTATGCGATCTTCGGCATCGTGTTCAACACGGCCTACCGGATGGGCGCCGGCTTCCTCGGCAACGTCGCCTTCTACGCCTTCGTGGTGGTGCTCGGCCTGTCGATTCAGTTCCTGATCGTCTACAGCCTGATGATCCGGGTGGTGGCGCGCACCTCGCCGCTCGGCTTCTTCGCGCAATGCAAGGAGGTCTATCTCTACGCCTTCTCGACGGCGTCCTCCAACGCCACCCTGCCGGTGGCGCTCGCCTGCGCCGACAACATCCTCAAGCTGCCGCCGAAGATCTCGCGCTTCGTGCTCACCATCGGGGCGTCGGCGAACCAGAACGGATCGGCGTTGTTCGAGGGCGTCACCGTGATCTTCCTGGCCCAGGTCTACGGCATCGACCTGTCGATCGGCCAGCAGGTCATCGTGGTGCTGATGTCGATGCTGGCGGGCGTCGGCACCGCGGGCGTGCCGGGCGGCGCGCTGCCGCTGATCGTGGTGGTGATGATCCAGGTCGGCATTCCGGCCGAGGGCATCGGCCTCATCATCGGCGTCGACCGCTTCCTCGACATGTGCCGCACCACCCTCAACGTCGCCGGCGACCTCGTCATCGCCAAGCTGGTGACCTCGACGGTCGACGAAGGCACGCTGTCGCGCATGCGGGAGGAGCCGACCACGGAGGACCAGCCGGCCGCCGCGGCCTGACGCGACGACGGGATGCCGGGGCCGCGCCCGATCACTCCTCGGGGCGGCCCTGGCGCCGGCTCTTGATGGCGCCCCGATGCTTCTTGGCGTCGACCCGGCGCTTCTTCGAGGCGAGCGTCGGGCGGGTCGGGCGGCGCGGCGTCGGCCGCACCGCCGCCTCCTGGATCAGCGCGATCAGCCGCTCGCGCGCGTCGGCGCGGTTGCGCTCCTGGGTGCGGAAGCGCTGCGCCGTGATCACCAGCACGCCATCGGTGGTGAGGCGACTGCCGGCGAGCCGCATCAGGCGGATCGCCACGTCGTTCGGCAGCGACGGTGAGCGCCGCACGTCGAAGCGCAGCTGCACCGCCGTCGCCACCTTGTTGACGTTCTGGCCGCCCGGCCCGGAGGCGCGGACGAACTCCTCGACGAGCTCCGTCTCGTCGAGAGCGATATGGTCGGTGACCCGGATCATGGCGCCGTTGAAGGCGAGACGCCGCCCGGGGTCAAGCCCGGACGCCGTCGGCAGACAAACAGACAGCGTGGCGGCCGAGGCTCGGCTCCGGGGCGCTCGCCTATTGGCCGCGCACGGGCGGCGTCGACGGGGGCGGCGTCGGCGGCGGCGCGGCGGACGCCGGGCCAGGGGCGGCGGCGGCCGCCGAGCGCCCCGCCACGGCGGCGAGGAACGGCCCGGAGAGGAAGCGCTTTGCCACCCGCTTCGCGTCGTCGAGCGTCACCGCCTCGATCATGGCGTTGCGGCGGTCGATGTAGTCGATGCCGAGATCGTCGAGCTGGATCAGCACGAGCTGGTTGGCGACCTTCAGCGAGGTGTCGAAGGACAGCGCGTAGGAGCCCTTGAGGAACGACTTCGCCTGGGTCAGCTCCTCGGCGCTCGGCCCCTGCTCGGCCATGCGGCGGATCTCCGCCTCGATCACCGCCATCGACTGGTCGACCCGGTCCGCCCGCGTCGCCGTCGAGACGAAGAACAGCGCGGCGCTCTTCAGCGGCACCAGCGACGAGGAGACCCCGTAGGCCAGGCCGCGCTCCTCGCGCACCTCGCGATAGAGCCGCGACGAGAACGAGCCGCCGCCGAGAATATGATTGACCACATAGGCCGGGATGAAGTCCGGATCGTTGCGGGGAATGCCGATCCCGCCGAGCAGCAGGGTCGACTGCGGCACGTCGATGTCGACCGGAACGCGGCGGCCGAGATCGGCCGGCACGGCCTGCGGCACCGGCACGAGCTGCGCCTTGGCGGGCAGCGCCCCGAACACGTCGTCGACGAGGCGCGCCACCGTCTCGGCATCGATGTTGCCGACCACGGCGATCTTCAGGTTGTCGCGGGCGAACACGCGGGCCGCATAGCCCTTGAGGTCGGCGATCCCGATCGCCTGCACGCTCTCGACCGAACCGCGGTTGATGCGGCCGTAAGGGTGGCCGGCAAACGCCGTCTCCCACCAGGTGCGGCCGGCCATCTCGCCCGGATTGGTGCCGTCGCGGCGCAGCGCCGCGAGAATGTCGGCGCGGATGCGCTCCACCGCCTCGGGATCGAAGCGCGGCGCCGTGAGGGCGAGGCGCAGGAGCCCGAACGCCTCGTCGCGGTGCTCGGTCAGGGTGCGCAGCGAGCCAACCACGCTGTCGCGATACGCGGTGGCGTTCAGCTCGATCGCCTTCGACTCGAGACGCCGGTGGAACGCATGGGCGTCGAGGTCACCGGCCCCCTCGTCGAGCAGCGACGCCACCATGTTGGCGAGGCCGGCGCGGTCGGCCGGGTCCTGGGCGGCGCCGCCGCGGAACGCGAACTCCATGGCGACGAGCGGCACTGACGGGGCGCGCACCAGCCACGCCTCGATACCCTTGGGGGTGACGACCCGCTCGATGGTGGTGGCGCGGGCCGGGGCGGCGGCGAGCAGCACCACCGCGACGACACCGAGCAGCGCCGCCGCGGTCTTCCGGAACACCGAATTCACGATCGCTTCTCCTCGCCGGTCGGCGGAGACTTGATGAGGTAGCCCGTGGCCGAGCGCCGCTTGTCGAGCCAGACGCGCGCCGCGTCACGGACCTGCTCGGCCGTCACCGCCCGCACCCGCTCGGGCCAGCTCAGCACGTCCTGCACGGTCGAGCCGGTGGCGAGCGCGGTGCCGTACCAACGCGCCATGCTGGCCTGGTTGTCCTGTGCGTAGACGGCGTCGGCGATCATCCGGGTCTTGGCCCGCTCCAGCTCGTCGGCCGCGACACCGCCGGTGATGATCTCGTCGATGACGGCGTCCGTCGCCTTCTCCAGCTCGGGCAGCGCCACCTCCGGGGTCGGTCGCGCATAGACGCCGAGCCGGGTCGCGTCGAGGGCGGAGCCCTGGTACCAGGCGCCCGCCCCGGTGGCGATGCGCTTCTCCACCACGAGGCGCTGGTAGAGCCGGCTGTTGGGGCCGCTGCCGAGGATCTGGGCGAGCACGTCGAGCGCCTCGGCATCGCCGCGCTTGGCGGTGGCGTAGGACGGCACCAGATAGCTGCGGTTGAGGCTCGGCTGGGCGACGCGCGGATCGTCGAGCGTCACCTGGCGGACGGCGGCGGGCGGCGGCTCCTGCGGGCGCTTGCGGACGGTGAGGTCGCCGCGCGCCGGAAGCTTGCCATAGGTCGCCTCGGCGAGGCGGCGGACCTCGGCCGGATCGACGTCGCCGGTGACCACCAGCACGGCGTTGTTGGGGCCGTAGAAGGTCCGGTAGAAGGCGAGCGCGTCGGCGCGGTCGAGCTTCTCGATCTCGCCCCGCCAGCCGATCACCGGCCGGCCATAGGGATGGTTGAGGTAGAGCGCGGCGGCGACCTGCTCGCCCATGCGGGCGTCGGGACTGTTGGCGACCCGCATGTTGTACTCTTCCAGCACCACGTCGCGCTCGGGCAGCACGTTGGCGTCGGTGAGCACCAGCCCGGTCATGCGGTCGGCCTCGAACGCCATGACCTCGCCGAGATACTCGCGCGGCACCCGCTGGAAGTAGCCGGTGTAGTCGCTGGTCGTGAAGGCGTTCTCCTGGCCCCCGATGGTGGCAAGCATCTTGGAGAAGCGCCCGCTCGGGTTCTTCTCGGTGCCCTTGAACATCAGGTGCTCGAGGAAGTGCGCGATGCCCGACTTGCCGGGCGGCTCGTCGGCGGAGCCGACCTTGTAATAGACCATGTGGGTGACGACGGGCGAGCGCCGGTCCGGCACCACGACCACCTGAAGCCCGTTCGGCAAGGTGAACTCGCTCGGCCGCAGGGCGCCGCCCGCGCTGTCGCCGGGGGACGCGGGTGCCGCCGGAGCGGCCGGCGGCGACGCCGCGGTCGCGGCAGCGGCCGGCAACAGCGCCAGCGCGGCGGCGAAGGCGAGCGACATCACGGCGGAGCGGATCATGCGGCGGCCTTTCGTTGCAACCCGCCGGCAGTGTTCGGGGAAATTCCGGCGCGGCTCAAATGACAAATCGGTCAGGTAGCGGCCGAAACCGAATGCCCGAAACGCAAACGCGCACGACCCGGGGCCGTGCGCGCCTTGCGTGTGACGAGGTGCGGCGCCGCTCAGCGGGTCTCGGCGCTGCCGACCGCGGCGTCCATGGGGTTCGCCGGCTTGGCCCGCTCGGTGGACTTGCCGACCCCGTAGGGTTGGTTCGGCGACGGCGTCAGGTAGCCGGGTGGCGGCTGGGTGAGGTCGGTGCGGCGCGGCTCCTTGTCGAAGGAGCCGTACTCCTCCTTGGGCTCGGCCCCCATCAGCGAGCGCCAGCTGAACAGGCCGCCGCCATAGCCGAGCTCGGACGGCTTCACCGGATTGATCGCCTCCTCGGTCGGCTTCTGGCCGGCCGCGGGGGCCGCGGCGGTGCGCGAGGCGCCCTGCCGGTTCAGCTCGCGCGGCGACAGCGAGCGCGCCTCGTCCTCCCAGTCGATCGACTTGCGGGCGTTCTGCTTCGCCTCGCGGCGGCGCTTGACGTCGGTGTCCTCGGGCCAGGCCGGGTTCCGCTCCACCACCGAGGCGGTTTCGGGCGGCGGCAGGTCGCGGCTCGGCGGCACCACCAGAGGCGACCGCTCCCGATACTCGATGTGATTCTCCTCGCCGGGCTTCCTCAGTCCGAGCCCCCGCATGATGCTGCGGAACATCTTGACGTCCGGCAGCTCGTCGTCCTCTTCGGCGCGCACCCGGTCGCCGCCGCTGCCGATCAGCAGCAGCATCGACAGGGCGCCGGAGAGCACCATCCGCAGCGCGGCCTTGCGCGTCGGCAGGCGACGCGCGACCGGCTGGTGCGTGACCGGCAGGCGCGTGACCGGCAGGTGCGCGAGAGCGCGCGTCAGGAAAGCTCGCATTTCGTTCCCCCATGCCGAGCCGCCTCCAGGTTGTGGACCCCGGATGACGACCAGCCTTCTTGTATATCCGGGATCAGGGCGCTTTTGCGGCGTCCGGGGCGCCCCACAGCGCCTCGTAGAGCAGCACAAGGACGCCCGCCACGATCGCCACGTCGGCGAGATTGAAGACATACCAGCGGACCGTCCAGGTCGCGGTGGTGAGGTGCAGAAGCACGAAATCGAACACCGCCCCGAAGCTCGCGCGGTCGATGGCATTGCCGATCGCACCGCCGATGATGAGGCCGAGGGCGAGCGCGGTCGCCCGCGTCTCGGCCCGCGCCAGCCACACCCCCAGCAGCGCCACCGCCGCCACCTTGACGCCGAGCAGCGCCCATTGGCCGAGCGGCCCGGACTGCGGGAACAGCCCGTAGCTGATGCCGGTGTTCCACACCACGACCAAATCGAGCACCGGC
The DNA here is from genome assembly GCA_009720755.1 of Rhodoplanes serenus. Classification (GTDB taxonomy): domain Bacteria; phylum Pseudomonadota; class Alphaproteobacteria; order Rhizobiales; family Xanthobacteraceae; genus Rhodoplanes; species Rhodoplanes serenus. The sequence goes on along the minus strand of WNKV01000024.1, from coordinate 46,992 downwards.
AGCAGCCGCAGTGGCGCCCGCGCCGGCAGATCGAAGCCGTAGAGCAGCCACAGCTTGGCGGCCTGGTCGAGCGCCACAGTGGCCACCACGGCGACGAGCCCGGGCCGGATGAAGCGGGACAGCCGGACCGTCATGGGAACCGGCTCCGCACCGTCGTGCGCGGGCTCGAACGGCTCATTCCGCCGCCGGCGCGATGGCGTCGAGCTCACGCAGCGCCTGGGCGTCGCGCGGGGTAACGTCGGGATACTCCGGATCGGCGCCGACCATCGGCGAGATCTTCCACGAGCGCGCGCATTTGCGGCCCTCGGCCCGGCGCGGCAGCACGGCGACACCGGGCACCTCCGGCAGCCGGAACGCATCGTCCGGCCCCTCGCCCTCGATCAGCGACGCCCCCGAGGTGATGCAGATCTCGGCGAGATCGAGATCCACCACCGCGCGGAAGAGATCATCGTCCGCCACATAGACCAGCGGATCGGCCTCCAGCGACGAGCCGATGTGCTTGGCGGCACGCTCCAGCTCCAGCGCCCCGGTGACGACGCGGCGCACCGCGCGCGCCTTGCGCCAGGTCTCGGCCAGTCCCTCGTTGCGCCACGTCGCCGGGACATCCGGGAAGGTCTCGAGATGCACCGAGCCGTCCGCCGACGGATAGCGGGCGAGCCACGCCTCCTCGGCCGTGAAGCAGAGGATGGGAGCCAGCCATGTCACGGTGCAGCGGAAGATGTGGTCGAGGACGGTGAGGCACGCCTTGCGGGTCACCGACGAGATGGGATCGCAGTACAGCGCGTCCTTGCGGATGTCGAAGTAGAACGCCGACAGGTCCACGGTCATGAACTGGCTCAGGACCGCGAAGATGCGCTTGTAGTCGTAGTTGGCGTAGGCGTCGCGCACCGTGGCGTCGAGCTCCGCCAGCCGGTGCAGCATGTAACGTTCGAGCGGCGGCATCCGCTCGACCTTGACGCGGTCCTCCGCGCGGATGTGGGCCAGGTTGCCGAGCATCCAGCGGATGGTGTTGCGCAGCTTGCGATAGGTGTCGACCGTGGTCTTGATGATCTCGGGGCCGATGCGCTGGTCGTCCCAGTAGTCGCAGGAGCCCACCCACAGCCGCACGATATCGGCGCCGTGCTGCTTGATCAGATCCTGCGGCGCCACCGTGTTGCCGAGCGACTTCGACATCTTGCGGCCCTGCTCGTCGAGCGTGAAGCCGTGGGTGACGACGACGTCGAAGGGGGCGCGGCCGCGGGTGCCGCACGACTCGAGCAGGGAGGAGTGGAACCAGCCGCGGTGCTGGTCGGAGCCTTCGAGATACATCACGGTGTCGCGGCCGCCGTCGACCTTGCGGCGGATGCCGGCGAGACTCGGGAAGCTCTTCGGGTCCTCCAGCACGAAGGCGTGGGTGGAGCCGCTGTCGAACCAGACGTCGAGAATGTCGTCGACCTTCTGCCAGCCTTCGGCGGCTCGCTCGCCGAGGAAGCGCTCGCGCGCTCCCGCGGCGTACCAGGCGTCGGCGCCTTCCTGCTCGAAGGCCGCGACGATGCGGGCATCGACCGCCGCGTCACGCAGGATCTCGACCTCGCCGTGGCCCTTCTCGCGCACGAACACGGTGATCGGCACGCCCCAGGCGCGCTGGCGCGAGATCACCCAGTCGGGCCGGCTCTCGATCATGCCGGTGATGCGATTGCGGCCCTGCGGCGGCACCCAGCGGGTCGCCGCGATGGCCTTCAGGGCGCGGGCGCGCAACGTGTCGCCGGGGGCCGCCGAGATCATGTCCTCGGTCATTCCGGGACGGCGCGCAGCGCCGGACCCGGAATCCAGCCGCGGGCCGGAGCGCTTGTCGCTGGATTCCGGGTTCGCGCCTTCGGCGCGCCCCGGAATGACGGCAGCGGGGCCGGGCGCCGCGATGTCGCGGTCCATGGCGATGAACCACTGCGGCGTGTTGCGGAAGATCACCGGCTTCTTGGACCGCCACGAGTGCGGATACTGGTGCTTGAGTTTTCCGCGCGCGAGAAGGTTGCCGGCCTCGACCAGCGCCTTGATCACCGTCTCGTTGGCGTCACCCTTCTCGCCCTTGTCGGTGATGACGCGGCGACCCGTGAAGCCCGGCGCGTCCTCGGTGAAGCGGCCGTCGGCGTCGACCGTGTAGGGGATCTTCGACGAGATGCCGCGCTGCTCCAGCCCGCGGGCGTTCGCCATCCAGATGTCGAAGTCCTCGCGGCCGTGGCCGGGCGCGGTGTGGACGAAGCCGGTGCCGGTACTGTCGTCGACATGCTCGCCGTCGAGCAGCGGCACCGCGAAGTCGTAGCCCATCGGCTTCAGCGGATGGTCGCAGACGAGATCCGCCAACACATCGGCCGGCACCGTCCGCACCTTCTCGTAGGCGACCACGCGGGCCTTCTCGAACACGTCGGCGGCGAGGTTGTCGGCGAGGATCAGCAGGTCGCCGGGCTTCGCCCAGTTGTCGGCCGGAGCGTCGACGACGCGATAGAGGCCATAGGCGATCCGGTGTGCATAGCTGATGGCGCGGTTGCCCGGCAGCGTCCACGGCGTCGTCGTCCAGATGACGACCGCGGCGCCGTCGAACTCACCCCCCGCCGGGCGGGGAGAGGCAACCGGGAACTTCACCCACACGGTATCGGACGTGTAGTCCTCGTACTCGACCTCGGCCTCGGCCAGCGCGGTCTTCTCGACCACCGACCACATCACCGGCTTGGAGCCGCGATAGAGCGTGCCGTTGTCGGCGAACTTCATGATCTCGCGGGCGATCTGCGCCTCCGCCGCGAACGTCATGGTGGTGTAGGGATTGGCCCAGTCGCCGACCGCGCCGAGCCGCTTGAACTCCTCGCGCTGCACGCCGAGCCAGTGCTCCGCATAGGCGCGGCACTCCTGGCGGAACGCCACCATGGCGGCGGGGTCGGAGAGATCCGGCTTGGCCTTGCCCTTCTTGCGATAGTGCTCCTCCTCGATCTTCCACTCGATCGGCAGGCCGTGGCAGTCCCAGCCCGGCACGTAGTTGGAGTCGAAGCCGAGCATCTGCTGCGAGCGCGTCACCAGGTCCTTGAGCACCTTGTTGAGCGCGTGGCCGATATGGATGTGGCCGTTGGCGTAGGGCGGCCCGTCGTGCAGGACGAAGCGGGGCCGGCCCGCGGCGGCGCGGCGCAACCGGCCGTAGAGGTCGAGCGCCTCCCAGCGGGCGAGGATCTCCGGCTCCTTCTGGGGCAGACCGGCCCGCATGGGGAAATCGGTCACCGGCAGGAACAGGGTTTTCGAGTAGTCGCGGGTCGAGGTCGAGGCGTCGGTCATGGCGCGCCGTTCTAACAAGGCGTCGCCGCTCCGGGAAGGGCAAAGGACCGCCCGGGCCTACCCGGACCTTCGGCATCCGTGTCCCGGACGCGCCGCGGCGCGGTTGCGGTCGGGGTGAGGGGCGCTTCGTGAGTCGGGGGGCCGCGCCCCCTCACCCGGCTCGCCGCTCCGCGTCTCGCCGACCTCTCCCCGCCAGCGGGGAGAGGTGAGCACCGACAGACGCCCAAAGGCTGGACCACCCGATCGCCCGGCGGCCCTCCCTCCCTTCGCTCATCGCCCCGCGGTAGCCCTCCCTCTCCCCGCCTGCGGGGAGAGGGTCGGGGTGAGGGGCGCTTCGTGAGTCGAGGGGCCGCGCCCCCTCACCCGGCTCCCCGCCAGCGGGGAGAGGTTCGAAGAGCGGCCGCCTTACCCCTGCTTCAGGATCGCCGGATCGGCAAGCTGCGGAAAAGCGTTGCCGGCACCGGCGAGGATCTGGCGGGCGGTCTTCGAATCCTCGTTCATTCGATCGACCAGGTCGGCGGTGGAGCGGAACTTCAGCTCCGGGCGCAGGAACGCATAGAACGCGACGTCCAGCGTCTTGCCGTAGAGATCGCCCTTGAAGTCGAACAGGAACGCCTCGAGCAGCACCACCCCGGTGTCGAACATCGGCCGGCGGCCGAAATTGGCGACGCCGTCGTAGCGGCGGCCGTCCACCCCGACCCGCACCGCATAGACGCCGTGGCGCAGCTTGCAGTTGGGATCGAGCTGGATGTTGGCGGTCGGATAGCCGAGATCGCGGCCCCGGCTGGCGCCGTGCACCACGATGCCGCTCTGGAACCACGGATAGCCGAGCAGCCGCCAGGCGTGCTCGACCTCGCCGCGCGTCAGCGCCGAGCGCACCGCGCCGGACGACACCCGCTCGCCGGCATCGAGCAGCGGCGGCGCGATATCGACCGTGAAGCCGAGCCGGCCACCCTCCTTGGTCAGAAACTCAGTGGTGCCGGCGCGATTCTTGCCGAACTGAAAGTCGAAGCCGGCCGCCACCCCGGCGACCTTGTAGCGCTCGACCAGGATCTTGGCGACGAAGTCGGCCGCCGAGAGCGACGCCAGCGCCTTGTCGAAGCCCATCACGATCGCCCCGTCGAGCCCGGTGGCGGCGAGCAGCCGCACCTTGCCGTCGAGGCTCGACAGCCGGAACTCCGGCGTCTCGGGGTCGAAGACGGCGCGCGGATGCGGCTCGAACGTCATCGCGGCGGCCGGGCGGCCGAGCGCATGGGCGCGCGCCTGGGCGGCCGCGATGACGGCGCGGTGACCGCGATGGACGCCGTCGAAATTGCCGAGCGCCACCACGGCGCCGGCGAGGGCGTCGGGCGCCGGCTCGCCGAGGCGGTCGCGGACGATCCGGAACGACGTCGCGGGATAGGAGATGTCGGTCATGGCAGCGGCACGGTCACGGGTTGCGGACAGGCGTCGAAGAACCGAGGGCGGACGGTCGCGGCGAGCGGCGGCCGGCGCGCCTCCGGCGGGCGGAAACGGCACTCGGACAGCGGGTCGGAAACGGTCTCCGGCAGGTTCGGATTCTGCGGTTAACGGTTCTCGACGGTCGCTTCTAAATCACGACGAAACTTACCTCTTTTCGATTCCGCCAAATCCCTTCCGATGGTTTTCGGGGGGTTCCGAACAGGCTCGATTAACCGGATGTTCAAGGGGCGCTGGTACCGTCGATCCAGTGGGGAGAGACCTGGGTGTATCTCGGGCGGTGGGACCTGTCCACATCACTGCACAACAGCGTCAGGACACCGCGCGCACCCGGTTTTATGCGTAACGGAGAGAGGACATGGCTGTCGACCTTTCGATGCCGGTGCTCGTCGTGGACGACTACAACACGATGATCCGGATCATTCGCAATCTGCTCAAGCAGATCGGTTTCGAGGATATCGACGACGCCGCCGACGGCTCGGCCGCGCTCAACAAGATGCGCGAGAAGCGTTACGGGCTGGTGATCTCCGATTGGAACATGGAGCCGATGACGGGCTACGAACTCCTCAAGGAGGTCCGCGCCGATCCCGGCCTGTCGAAGACCCCGTTCATCATGGTGACGGCCGAGTCGAAGACCGAGAACGTCATCGCGGCCAAGAAGGCCGGCGTGAACAACTACATCGTCAAGCCCTTCAACGCCCAGACCTTGCAGAGCAAGATCCAGGCGGTGTTCGGCGATTGAGGGGGACTGCCGGTTGCGGTGACGATCCGCGCCGGCCGCATGGGAGCAGACTCGCCATGGCGAGGGTCAAAACGCAGCAGCTCGAAAGCTTGATCGAGTGCCTGCACGACAAGCGGCGCGAGGACGTGTCGCTGGCCGATGTGCTGTCGCTGGCGGAGATCACCGCGCAATCCTTGCAGGTGTTCTTCGAGACGATGGACACCGCGGTCTACCGCGAGATGCGCGAGATCGCCGGCTACATCGAGCGGATGCGCGGCGAGATCGGCGCGCTCCAGGCCGACGAGCTGAAGAAGAACCGCATCCCGGCCGCCGGGCAGGAGCTGGGCGCGATCGTCAAGGCGACCGAGGGCGCCACCAACACCATCATGGAATGCGCCGAGACGCTGATGGCGGCCGATGCGAGCGACATCGCGGCCTATCAGGCGCTGGTGCAGGAGAAGATGGTGGTGATCTTCGAGGCCTGCTCGTTCCAGGACATTACCGGGCAGCGCATCGCCAAGGTCATCGAGACGCTGCAACACATCGAGACGCGGGTGACGCGCTTCGCCAGCGCAGTCGGCAGCTCGAAGGGCGCCGCCTTCGTCAGCGACGACGAGCGCAAGGCGGCCGAGCGCAGGGAGCGCCTGCTGCTCAACGGGCCGCAGCTCGACGGCGAGGGCATCGACCAGAACACGGTCGACGATCTGTTCTCGAAGCCGACCCCGGCCAAGCAGCCCGAGTGCAGCAACCAGTCGTCGATCGACGCGCTGTTCAAGTAGAACGGCTCGAGCAGACTCGAGATCGCCGCGCCGTTTCGGCGCCGGCGAGATCCTCCAATCGTCACCGCGAAGCGGGGACCCGGTGCCCTCTCCAGTCGTCCCCGCGAAGCGGGGACCCAGCGGTCACACCAACGGCAGCAGTCTCCGACTGCATCCTCCGTCATGGCCGGGCTCGTCCCGGCCATCCACGTGTTTATCGCTGCTCGGCTCGACGTCGTGGATGCCCGGCACGAAGGCCGGGCATGACGAGTCGGCACCGGCGGCCATCGGCATCACACAGCAGAGCCGCTGTTTTCGAGAAGGCCGAGTCCCGCTGGCGCGGGACTGGCGAAGGTGTGCCGCCCCGCTCGCCGTCACCAGGCGAGGCGGCGGGTCACCACGGCGGGCAGCACCCCGGCCTCGCTGAAGATCGCGGCGAGCGCGCCGTGGTCGATGGTCTCGCGGCCGCCCAGCTCCTCGGCGTGGATGCCGGCGGTGACGAACAGGCAATCGATGCCGAAGCCGGTGGCGCCGCGCAGGTCGGTGCGCACCGAGTCGCCGATCGCCACCACCCGGTCGAGCCCCACCGGGGCGCCCCGTAGTGCTGCCGCGCGGGCGAGCGCCCGCTGATAGATCGGCCGGTACGGCTTGCCCGAGAACAGCACCGCGCCGCCCATGCTCTCGTACAGATCCGCGACCGCGCCGGCACAGTAGACCAGCCGGTCGCCGCGCTCGACCACCCGGTCCGGATTGGCGCAGATCATGAACAGATCGCGCGCCCGCATGGCGGCCATCAGGTCGCGGTAATCGTCCGGGGTCTCGGTCTCGTCGTCGTAGAGGCCGGAGCACACCGCGTAGCCGGCCGCATCCACATCGGCGAAGCGCACCGCCAGGTGGTCGAACATCGAGCTGTCGCGCTCCGGACCGATATGCAGCACCGGCTGGTCCCGGCGCGCCTCGATCTCGGCGCGGGCGACGTCGCCGGAGGTGACGATCACGTCCCAGGCGTCGCGCGGCACCTTCAGGGTGTCGAGAAATGATTCCACCACGGCACCGTCGCGCGGCGCATTGGTGAGCAGCACGACGCTGCCGCCGCCGGCGCGGAAGCGCCGCAGCGCCTCGCAGGCCTCCGGAAAGTGCGCGATGCCGTTGTGGATCACCCCCCACACGTCGCAGAAGGCAACGTCGTAACGGGTGGCGAGCGGGGCGAAATGGTCGATGACGGGAGGGAACGGGATGCTCATGGGGGCCGGTCTAAAGCATTTTCCGGCGAAGGGGGACCCTCGTTTGGGCGGTGACGAGACAGCCCGTCCGTCACAGGCCGCCGGCGACGCTGCGCAGCCGAGTGTGTTGTTCTGAGCACACCTTACCCGTTTTGGCAGGGCCATTGCCGAGGCCGCGCTCGGGTTGCAGGTGCCTGGGTATAGGATGGAACACGGTCGGCCACGCACCGATCGTCGCGCCCCAATTGCCGGGACGCGGCCGCCCAGGAGAACGAGATGTTCAAACCCAAATCCTTGCTGATCGGAATCGGGGTCGCGGCCGGGCTGGCGGGCAGCGCCGCCGCCTACGAGCCGGGAGTCCACGAGGCGACCCGCACCGGCATCACCCTCGGGGTGCCGGCCGGCGCCTCGCCGCCGCCCGGCCTCTACCTCAACCTCAACACGTTCTATTACGACGTGAACATCGTCGACCGGAACGGCAAGAACTCCGGCATCCACGATACCACCGCCGCGCCCACCGCGATCGTCATGTGGGTGCCCGGCCGGCAGCTCTTCGGCGCCGCCTTCAACGCCTATGTGGCGCAGTCCTTCGTCTGGAACACCGCCGAGCTGCGGCCGACCGACACGCTGATCCGCGACGAGCTGGGCCTGCACAACACCTTCGTGTCGCCCATCAACCTGTCCTGGACGCTGGGCAACGGCTGGTTCACCTCGGTCGGCTTCGGCTTCTACGCCCCGACCGGGACGGTGACCGACGCGCTCGCGGTGCTGCCGCCGACCGCCGGCACCGGCGGCCCGGGCCTCGACTTCTGGACCTTCCAGCCGCGCTGGGCGGTCACGCATCTCGGATCGAGCTACAACTTCACGGCGAATCTCTACTACGAGATCAACACCAAGAACCGCCGGTCCGAGTACACGTCGGGCGATGTCTTCTACGCCGACGTCACGCTGACCCGGAAGATCCGCAAGTTCGAGGTCGGCCCGGTGGCGGCCGTGATGCTCCAGACCACCGGCGACACCGATCCGCTCGGGCTGTACACGACGCCGCCCTTCGATCCGATCGGCGACCGCCGCTCCAAGCAGGTCGCCCTCGGGGCGCTGTTCGGCTACGACTTCGGCCCCATGAAGCTGAACCTGATCGTCACCGCCGATGCCTATGCGCGCAGCACCGGCAGCGGCTGGCAGGCGATGACCAACTGGAGCGTCCCGTTGTGGACTCCGGCCCCGGCCGCCAAGCCGGCGCTGCTGCGGAAGTGACGGCGGGCCGGCGCGCGCGGCATGCAAGAGCGCCGGCTCACTCATCATACGAATCCGGCTGTTCCATTCGTTGGTCATTCCGGAAGCCGCGAAGCGGCTGTCCGGAATCCAGCCGAGAGTCAAAAGCCTGCCGCGGGATGACGTGTTTGGCTGGGTTCCGGGCTCGCGGCACCCGGACGGCGCGACGCGCCGATCCGGGGGCCGCGCCCCGGAACGGCGGCGAACCGATCACCCGGGAACAGTATCATTTGCGGGCCGCCCGCCTATTTGCGGACCGCCCGCTTATTTGCGGGCCAGCATGCCGCGGGCGATCTGGGCCAGCACGGTGCCGGGATCGCGGGCCTGACCGGCCGCCGCCTGAGCCGCCTCGGGGGCGGCGGGGCGGCGCTCGGCCGGGCGGACCACCGCGGTGCCGGCAGGCGCCGGCGCCGGCGGCCGCACGGTCGCCTGCGTCGCGGCCGCCTGAATCCCGGCGGCCTGAATCCCGACCACCAGGGGGGCGGCGAGCGCCCCCGGCACCGCTGCGCCAGAGGCACCCGCGGGCCGGACCTCCAGGGCGCCGGCCAGATCGCCGATGCGGTCGGGGCCGCTTTGCAGCACTTCCGGCCGCACCGGCCGCGGCGGCGAGAACAGGAAGCCCTGGCCGAGCTTGACGTCGTAGTCGAGCAGATCGACCACGGTGGCCTCGGTCTCGATCCGCTCGGCGATCAGCTCGATCCCGTAGCGGCCGAGCAGACCGGCGAGGTCGGCCGGGTGGATGTCGGTCGCCGGCGCCGCCGTGCGGGCGAGCAGCAGTGCCGCCGACACCTTGACGAAGCGGAAGCCGCGGTCGGCGAGGTCGCGCGGCTCGAACCGCATGTCGCCGACATGGTCGAGCGAGAAGCGGAAGCCGCGGTCGGCCAGCGCCGCCAGGCTCTCGCTCTCGATCGGACCGAGCCCCCGATAGGCATCCTGCCGCATCTCGAACACGAAGGCCGGCGCCAGCGCCCGGTTGGCCTCGGCGAACTCGCTGAACTGCGGGAAGAACTCGGGGTCCGCCAGGGTCGCGGCCGAGATGTTGCAGAACAGCCCGATGTCGCGGTTCTTGCCGATCAGCCGCCGCACCACCTGGACACAGCGGAACAGCATGGCGTTGTCGAGCCGGGCGATCAGGCCGCTCGCCTCGGCCACCGGCAGGAAGTCGGCCGGGGTCAGCACGGTGCCGTCCGGGGCGCGCAGCCGCGCCACCGCCTCGTAATAGCGGACCTTGCGCTGCGGCAGCATCACCACCGGCTGGAGCAGGAGATCGATGCGGCCGGCCTCGACGGCGTCACGCACCACCGCCGCGGCGGCCTCGCGGCTCAGGCCGGCGAGCGCCCCGGCGGGGGGCGGATCGAGCACCGGCGCGGCGGGCGGGACGAGCGGAGCGGCCGGCGCGACCGCCGGCGCCGACGACACCGCCACGGTCGGGGCCGTCACGGCGGCCGCTAGGGGCACTGCGGGCGCGATCGCCGCCGAGGGATGCGCCACGACGACCGGGGCGGCTGGCGGCTCCGCCGGGCGGGCGGGCGCGTGCGGTGCCGCATAGGGGCTGCCGGGCGCGCCGGAGCGCATCAGGGTGTCGTGGGTCGCCACCGTCTCGGCGAGCTGGGTGAGCAGGCTGCCGAGCTCGCCGATCTCGTCGGACAGCGGCTTCGCGGCCTCCCCCACCCGGTCGAGCACGCCGTCCAGCCGGCTCTCCATGATGGCGACGCGGCGTCCCAGATCCATCACCTGGCGGGCGAGATCGGCGGTGCCGCGCGACAGGTCGGCCACCGGGCCGCTGCTGGCGCTCTGGCGCAGGGCGACGGCGTTGTAGACGGCGAGGCCCGTGAGGGCGACCAGCGAGACGACCGCCGATTCGGCCCCGGACGTGCCGGCATACAGGTACATCAGGACGCCGAGCGAGCCGGCGATCAGCGCCATGCAGAGGCCGACGAAGAACGCACCGAGGCGGGCCATGCGCAGCTCCGGGACCGGAAAAGATGGCGGAACATCGGGGTGATTCGCCGCTCCGCCCCACTCTCGACAACCCCGGCAGGGGGCGCAAGCACTCCGCCGCCGAACCAGGCCCGCAAGGGTGGACATCGGCGCCGCACTCCGGCACGACTCCTCCGCCCCCGGACGACGCCACCCCACCCGAGCGAAAGGCTGGAGCCCATGGTCAAACTCGACGTCACCGGCATGACCTGCGACGGCTGCGTCAAGGCGGTCGAGCGCATCATCAGGACGCAGGACCCGCAGGCGCAGGTGACCATCGATCTCGGCAGCGGCCGGGTCGAGGCGGCCACCTCGGCGACGGCGGCGACGCTGGTCGCCGCCATCGAGGCGGCCGGCTTCGGGGCGCGCGCCGCCTGACCGGCGCGGTGATCACCCGGGCGGCGGGGCGTCCGGCCGCGGCGGTGCGGGCGGTGGCGCTGCGGGCGGTGGCGGCGCGGGCGGCGACGCCCCGGCGGGCGGCATCGCGGCCGGCGGCAGGATGATCAGCGGCGCCCCCTCGGGCGGCACGATGGCGTATTGCAGCCGCACCGGGGCGACCTTGCCGCGGGCCTGGCGGGGCAGCGTGATGCGGCCCCGCACCGTGGCGCCCGGGAAGGTCTTCATCCAGCCCTCGACCAGCGGCTGGCCGTGCTCCTCCCACACCAGCAGCAGGCCCTGGCGGCGCACGTCGGCCATGTCGATCCACGGGCTCAGCTCGGGCCGGCCGTGGACGATGACGTGCGGCCGCGTCGGCGCGTACACCGCGACATTGTTGGCGGCGAACTCGGTGCCGGCCACGTAGGCGAGCGGCCGCCCGGTCTTCTCGAAGAAGTCGCGCGAGACGATCTCGGCGAGCCGACGGCCGGGGAACTGGGTCGCCTTCGGCCGGTCGCGCCAATAGGGCTCGACCTCCTCGACCACCACATAGACGAGCGGAATGGCGAAGAGAGTCGTGATGGCGGCCCCGGCAAACCAGCGCAGCCGCCGCTCCTCCGCAGGAGCGCCCCGCCAGGCCAGGACGGCGAGCGGCAGCAGATCCCACAGCGGGTAGCCCCACATGGCGACCGGCAGCCGGCCGAGAACGGTGGCGACCACGGTGGTGACCGCGAACGGTCCGAGCGCCATCCAGGCGAGATAGCGGCGATCGAGAGCCCCCGAGCGGACCACATTGGGATCGACGTCGCCGATCGTGAGAGGCGCCGGCGTCGTGCGCGCGATCGGGTAGAGCAGCGCCAGCAGCCCCAGCATCGGCAGCAGGAAGAGGAGCTGGCCGAGTCCCCACTGGAGCGGAAAGACGATGAACTGCCACCAGTGGTCCGCGGTCTTGGCCCGCGCGTCGACATAGCGGAACGGCAGGAAATCACTCTGGACCACGGCCCAGGCGTTCGGCGCGATCACCACCGCGAAGGCGAGCGCCATGACGTAGGGACCGGGCGTCCGCCAGGCTTTCCGCGCGTCGACATCGACCAGGAGGAACAGGCCGAGCGTCGCGGCGAGCGCGAAAGCGGCGTATTTCGACCAGAAGGCCAGCGCCAGGAACACGCCCGCGAGAGCCCAGTCGAGCACCTTCTCGCGGGTCAGCGCCCGGTGGAAGAACAGCGCCGTCAGCGCCCAGAACGGCAACTGACACTGATCGTGGGCGAACTTGACGGCCGAGAAGTTGAGGAAGTGCAGCCCTTCGAGGGCGAGCACCGCGAGAAGCGCCGGGAACGCCCCGACGATGTCGCGGCCGAGGCGCCACAGCACCGCCATCGTGATGGTCGCCGACAGTGAGCCGAGCAGATAGACGCTGCGCACGTCGCCCGTGAGCTCGTAGAGTCCGGCGGCCAGCCACCACGGCAGCGGCGGATGCTTCCAGTAGACGAGCTGCCATTCCTTGCCGAGCGCCAGATCCTCGGCGAGGTCGAGCTGAAGGTTGGCGTTGAGCAGCGCCGGCAGGAAGGTCCACATCAGGACGTGCAGCACGAGCACGATGGCGAGCACCTCGCCGGGCTCGCGGCGGGCGAAGTCGACCAGCCGCCCGAGGACACTGCGCTTGCTCATGCGAAACTCCTGAGTTCAGGGCGACCCCTCACCCCGACCCTCTCCCCGCGTGCGGGGAGAGGGAGAACCAGCGTCTTGCCACGACGAACAAAGACACTCATCCCACTGCCCTGATGGTTCGCGCCACCTTGTCGACGATCTCGCCGATCTCGTCGGCGGTGACGATCAGCGACGGCGACAGCGCGATGGTGTCGCCGGCGAGGCGAATCACCGCGTCCTGGCGGTAGAACGCCTCGTTCATGGCGGCGAAGCCGCGCTTGCCCGGGCCGTCCGGATGCGGCGCCAGATCGATGCCGGCGGCGAGCCCGACGGTGCGGATATCGAGGACGCCGGGCAGGCCCTTCAGGCTCATCACGGCATCGGCGAACACCGGCTCCAGCGCGGCGGCGCGGCCGAACAGATCCTCGTCGCGGTAGACGTCGAGGGTGGCGAGACCGGCCGCGCAGGCGAGCGGATGGGCCGAATAGGTGTAGCCGTGGAACAGCTCCACCAGGTGCTCGGGTCCCCGCATGAAGGTCTCGTAGAGGCCCTTGCGGACGAGGACGCCGCCCATCGGCACGGTGCCGGAGGTGACCCCCTTGGCGAAGGTGATCATGTCGGGCTGGACGCCGTAGCGCTCCGCCGCGAAGCAGGGGCCGAGGCGGCCGAAGCCGGTGATCACCTCGTCGAAGATCAGCAGCAGGCGGTGGCGGTCGCAGATCTCGCGCAGCCGCTGGAGATAGCCCTTGGGGGCCGGCAGCACGCCGGTGGAGCCCGCCATCGGCTCGACGATGACGGCCGCGATGGTGGAGGCATCGTGCAGGGCGACGATGCGCTCCAGCTCGTCGGCGAGATGCGCGCCCCACTCCGGCTCGCCCTTGGTGAACGCCTGGTGGTCGCGGCTGTAGGTGGTCGGCAGATGGTCGACGCCGGCCAGGAGGGTGCCGAACAGCTTGCGGTTGGCCACGATGCCGCCGACCGAGATGCCGCCGAAGCCGACGCCGTGATAGCCGCGCTCGCGGCCGATCAACCGGGTGCGCGAGCCCTCGCCGCGGATGGCGTGGAAAGCGAGCGCGATCTTCAGCGCGGTGTCGACCGCCTCGGAGCCCGAGTTGCAGAAGAAGACGTGGTCGAGATCGCCGGGGGCGAGCGCCGCAATGCGCGCGGCCAGCTCGAAGGCGCCGGGGTGACCGAACTGAAAGGCGGTGACGTAGTCGAGCTCGGCCGCCTGGCGCTGGATGGCGGCGACGATCGGGTCGCGGTTGTGGCCGGCGTTGCAGCACCACATGCCGGCGATGGCGTCGATGACGGTGCGGCCGTCGGCGGTGCCGAGCCGCATGCCCTTGGCGCTGACGATCAGGCGCGGCGCCGCCTTGAAGGCGCGGTTGGCCGTGAACGGCATCCAGTAGGGTTCGAGGTCGTTCGGCACCCCGGCGGCGGTGTGCTCCACCTGTGACATGGGCGATCTCCTGGGCGATCTCCAAGGGGCGGTGTCCGGGCGACCCGTGGGCGAAACCAGCGGCCGTGCCGGGCCTGGCCGGTTCGCGCCGGACCGTAGCCGGAAACGCGGCGGGGCGGAACGGCTTGCCGATGCCGGCCCGACGCGGCCCTCTGTCTCCTCGCCCGGTCAGGGCCGGGCCCGGCCCGGTCACCCGCCCCTCTCCGTCATGGCCGGGCTTGACCCGGCCATCCATCCCTTCGACAAGAGCCCCTTGTCCGATGATGGAGACGCGGGTCGAGCCCGCGTATGACGGACCATGGCGGATGCCGGCCGTCCGTCGTGCCAGCCGACCGCGGGAAGACAGCTCACATGGCCACCGACAAGAAGACCAAGCTCAAGGCGCGGCTGCCGCGCGGCCTCGTCGACCGCGGCCCCGGCGACATCGCCGCGACGCAGCGGATGATCGACACCATCCGGGCCGTCTACGAGCACTACGGCTTCGACCCGGTCGAGACCCCGGCGATCGAGTACACCGATGCGCTCGGCAAGTTCCTGCCCGACCAGGACCGCCCCAACGAGGGCGTGTTCTCGTTCCAGGACGACGACGAGCAGTGGCTGAGCCTGCGCTACGACCTCACCGCGCCGCTCGCCCGCCACGTCGCCGAGAACTTCCAGCACATCGCCCTGCCCTACCGGACGTATCGCTACGGCTGGGTGTTCCGCAACGAGAAGCCCGGCCCCGGCCGCTTCCGCCAGTTCATGCAGTTCGACGCCGACACGGTGGGGTCCGCCTCGCCGGCGGCCGACGCCGAGATCTGCATGATGGCGGCCGACACCATGGAGGCGCTGGGGATCTCGCGCGGCTCGTATGTCGTGAAGGTCAACAATCGCAAGGTGCTCGACGGCGTGCTGGAGGCTATCGGGCTCGGCGGGCCGGAGAACGCCGGCCGCCGCCTGACGGTGCTGCGGGCGATCGACAAGCTCGACCGGCTCGGCGTCGAGGGTGTCCGCCAGCTTCTCGGCGACGGCCGCAAGGACGAGAGCGGCGATTTCACCAAGGGCGCGGGGCTCGATGACGATTCTATCGACTTCATCGCAGCTTTTCTCAGCAACTTTGTGAAAAAGATTTCAAATAAGCGTTTCTTCTCCGGGGCTGGAGCTACGAGCTTCATGGGCGTTCCCGGCACTTACACAAGAGACGACCATAAGAAGCTGAGTGTCTGGCATGACCACTTAGCCGGCAATCCAATCGGTCGAGATGGGGTCCAAAGCCTCTGGGATATAATCAACCTGTGTCGGGAAGCTGGGTATCGAGAGGACAGGATCGTGGTTGATGCCACCGTCGTCCGCGGCCTCGAATACTACACCGGCCCGGTCTTCGAGGTGGAGCTTCTGCTCGACACCAAGGACGAGAAGGGCCGCCCGGTGCGGTTCGGCTCCGTCGGCGGCGGCGGCCGCTACGACGGGCTCGTCTCGCGCTTCCGCGGCGAGCCGGTGCCGGCGACCGGCTTCTCCATCGGGGTGTCGCGGCTCCAGGCGGCGCTCCAGCTCATCGGCCGCCTCGACGCGACCCCGGCCCCCGGTCCGGTGGTGGTCACCGTGTTCGACCGGGCTCGCCTCGCCGACTACCAGGCCATGGTGGCGCGCCTGCGCGCCGCCGGGATCAGGTCGGAGCTCTATCTCGGCAATCCGAAGAACATGGGCAACCAGCTCAAATATGCGGACCGGCGGAAGAGCCCGTGCGTCGTCATCCAGGGCTCCGACGAGAAGGCGGCCGGCCAGGTGCAGATCAAGGATCTGATCGAGGGCGCCAAGGCGGCGGCCGCCATCGCGTCGAACCAGGAGTGGCGCGAGAGCCGCCCGGCCCAGTTCGCCGTCGCCGAGGACAGGCTGGTCGACGCCGTCCGCGAGGTGCTGGATCGCCACGGCGTGCGCTGGGGGTAGGCACAGCCCTCGTGTGTTAGGGGACACATGATCCTGGAGTCGGATGGGAAGTGCCGGGAAGGCCAATGAAGGGCTGAAATCCCAACGGTGGCGCGGGGTTCCGCCGGGTGTGTGGTGTCTACGTCGGGCGGGCATCTAGACACTTGATCCTGGAGTGCGCCACCGCCGGGACACTTGATCCTGGAGTGCCGGCCCGCCGACGCGGCACCTTTCGAAGACCGTTCGAGACCTGCCTACGCGCCCTTCAATGCCTTGTCGAGACGGCCGTTTTCCGTCGGCGGCGCCGGCACGATCAGGCGCCCGAACGGCGGCTCGTGCGCCGGGCGGCGACCGCCGAAGTCTTGCGCCGTGCAAAACTTCTGTCGACCGTCAGGTCGTCGCCGAGATTATGCGATACGTCAATGGGTTGGGCGAGAGGCGAGCGTGGAAGCCAGGATGGAGAAGTTTTGCATTCTTCGCGCCCGTTCCCTGCGTCGGAGGCTGCGGAGAAGTTACCGACGCTCGATCGCGGCCACCACCAATCCCGGCATCGTCAAGTACTTGTACTTCACGCCGTGGAATACGGTCTCCCCGTAGTCTTGGTTCTTTCGGCCCAGCACCTCGACGAAATTGCGGGCGGCGGCACCGACCTCATCTTTCTTTGCGGAAGGTGAGAGAATCGACATCAGAACGGTGATCACGGAGAGGAACTTGATGGCGGAGAGCCTCCGTTCATCCTCTGGCACTCCCGCGCTAGCCATATGGACGAGGATCTTCTTCACCCGCTTCATGTCCGGCATCGCGCCTACGAATATCCGCACGCCGGTGCCGGCGTCATAGGTGCAGGCCCGATATTGCTCGACCTTGCATTCCTCCAGCGCGATGCTCAACGGCATCTCCAGCTTCACCGCCGCGGCGTTAAACTGCGGGGCCATTCCGTCGACCAGCAGCCCGCTGCTCGGCTGCGCCGCACACGGCGGCCCGAGCATCATGAGTCCAGCCGCTAGCAGCGCTGCTCGCCATGCACCGGCCATCGTCCCCTCCCTACAAGCTGCGCCCGACCCACCTTACTCTACCGATGATCCGCACGGGCTCAACCGTCGGGACCTCCTCCTCCTCTGGATACAGCTCCCTGTTGTCGGCGCGCATCAGCAGCTTGCGGCCCCGTCGACGCAGCCGCTTGAGCAGGACGTGGTCGCCGATGGTGAAGACGTAGATGCGTCCGTCGATTACGTCGGTATCGCTGATGTCGACCAGCACAGGGTCACCGTCTTCGATCGTCGGCCACATCGAATTGCCCGCGGCCCGTAGCAGCCGTGCCTTGGACGCTCTCAACCCGAGACGATCGACCACAGGTTTGGGAAAGGGAGTCGCTTCCGTCTCCTGGTCCAAAACCAGCAATCCATCACCAGCCGACGCACGGAATTCAAGATTTTGAACAATAGCTAGCTTGTCAGGCCAGTTTTTTGTGTCCACCTCTGGCGACGCGCTCCCCGAAACCAAGTAGTCCAGAGACACTCCGCAGGCCTTAGCGATCTTGGCCAACTTGGCGAGACTCGGCATCGTTGTGCCCGCCATGTAGGTGTTCAGGGTGCTGATCGGCACGCCGGAAGTTGCTGAAATAGCTCCATTACCGCCAGCACCATGAACGGCCCGCTTCAGCCTGTCGAAAAGGCCTGCCCGGGTCATCTCCCACAGCTCGTCAGAGCGCGACATCGCTTCTTTTGCCGATCCAATTTTTTGGATTGACCCGAATCCAATTTTTTGGACTAATGTCCTTTAGGTCACTCTCGTCCAGCAGCGCCACCCCGGGTGGTGCCCGAGGCATTCTCCATGTCGAATACCGGATGGCACCGCGCCGACATCGTCGCCGCAGTGCGCAAGAAGGGCTCGAACCTCGCCCAGCTCAGCCGCAAGCACGGGAAATGCCTTTCCGCGCTCAAGACTTCCCTCGGCTATCCGCGGACGCCCTCGAACCGAATCATCGCCGAGTTCATCGGCGTGCCCATGCACGAGCTGTGGCCGCAGTGGTTCGACTCGGACGGCAACTTGATCGGCCCGAAGACCCGCCGGCGCCGCCGACCGTGTAGCGAAGGTCACACCAACGTCCAAGCCAAGTCCAGTCGAAACGCGGCGGCGGTCTAGACATGGGGCGCCGGGACGAGATCGGGGGGCGTGGCAAGCTCGGCACGGTGGATATGCTACCGCCGCTCGCCGACCAGGCGGTGATCGAGGCCATCGCGCGGCTGCGCGAGCGCCGGATGACCCAGAAGGCGATCCACGCCGCCTTCAATGTGCGGCTGCACGCGCTCGGCCTGGAGCCGGTGCCGCGCACCACCTTCTATCGCTGGGCGAAGCTCGGCCTCGCCCGCGGCTTCGCGCCGCGCCAGCCGGCCGCGCCCGCCGGACTCTCGCTCGCCATCACATCGTCGCCAGCCTGCTGCCCGCACTGCGGTGCGCCGCTGCTCATCGTCGCGAGGCCCGCATGACCATCCGCCCCTTCGAGCAGGTGCCGCCCTCCGCCGCCCGGTTGTGGCTCTTGCTGGTGGTCGTCGTCTCGCTGGTGTGTGCCTGGCTGACGGTCTCGGCCGTCATCTTCGAGGCGATGATCCGAACGGGGGTGGTGCGATGAAGCCACGCGCGGTCTCGCTCCACCGCCGCGTCGACGCGGTCGTCGCTGCAACCCGGATCGTGGACGGTGATAGAAGTCCCAGTCGCGAGTCCGTCTGGCTGCTGACGCTCTTGTCGCAACGCTACGTCGACATGGCCCGTATCCGGCAGACGCTCGACGGCATCCTCGCGGCCGGCGCCAGCGGGTGCGAGCCGGGCGATCTGCCGTACTGCCGCCTCCGCGTGGCCAAGTTCGAGGCCGTGCTGGGGCTCGACCAGCATCCCCTGTCCGCCGAAGCCGCCGCGGCCTGGGACGAGAGCCGGGGCCGGATCAGCCACATCGAGTCGCCCTGGCTCGCCTACGTCCGCCGACTGGCGGCCGAGGCGGGAGTCTCATCATGAGCCGTCCCGGCCTCGCCGAGCAGCTCCTGGCGGTGACGCTGGCGCACGCCGCCGAGCGAGCGCAGCTCCGCCAAGCCGAGCGCGCCGGCACGATCAGCGGCCCGGAGCGCGAGCTGAAGGCGCGGCAGGTCGCGGCGCTGCGGGGCGCCCGTGAGACCCTGGTGCGTCTGCTGCGGCAGGAGGCCCTCGGCACCACGGCGCCCGCCGTGGGGGCGGCGCGGCTGTTCCACGATGCGATGGTGGCGGCGCATGGCGCCCCCGATCTCTCCGACCCCACCGGCGACCAGGAGTGCGAAATACCATGACCGACGAGAGACAGGGCGTCCGCTACGACGACATCGAGGCGGCACGTGCGCACTCGCGGCGACGACAGACCTATCTCGAACGGCTTGTGGCGCTACTTCCCGAGGACGACGGCGAGGACCTCCGCTTCGCGTGCATCGCGGCAGACGTCAGTCGTCGGCAGGCCGAGGCCCGCGCCAGCGCGATCCGTGGCGCCTGCCGATCCTTGAAGCGGATGGAGCGGGCGCTGGCAGAGGCCGGCCAGAAGGGGTTCGCACGTCATCTGAAGATCATCCGTCACCGGCTGCGCGAGCGGGGGCGGGCATGAGCGAGAACAAGACGGCGCTGCCCCCGGCCGATTATCGGTCTATCCCGGTCGACGCGATCGACATCGGGCCGCGGCTCCGCGAGCTGTCCGGCGCTCATGTCGAACACATCGCGAAGGCGATGACCGAGTACGGCCGCCTCGCCCCGATCATCGTCCGAGCACATCCCACTGCCCCCGACCGTTTCATCCTGGTTGCCGGCCTTCATCGGCTCACGGCCGCCCGTTCGGCAGGACGTTCCGAGATCGACGCCGACGTGCGCAGCTTCGACGACGAGCAGGCGCGGGCGGTCGAGGCGGCCGAGAACCTGTACCGCTACGAGCTGACCATTCTCGACCGGGCGAAGTCGCTGCGCGCGCTGGATGAGGCCGTGACGCCGCACCGCGCACGCGGCCGTGGCGGCGACCGTCGATCAAAAAACGTGCTGGCCATTGATCTGTTCGCGGACCTCGAAGCGGAGGTGCGCAAGCGGATCAAGCTGTCGGGGCGCGCCATCCGGCGGGACATCGCCCTGGTCGAGTCTCTCGATCCCGACGTGGTCAAGCTGATCTCCGGCACCGAGGTCGCCGACAACCAGGCGCAGCTCCGGAAGCTCGCCACCCTCGCACCAAAAGACCAGCGCCGCGTCGCCGAGGCAATCGCCGCAGGCGGCGGCTTCAGGGCTGCGCTCGACCAGTGCGGCTACGGGGCGCCGAAGCTGAACAAGACGGAGGCGGAGCGACGCACGGCGGTCGATGCCTGGAGCCGATGGAGCGATACCACCAAACGCTTCGTGCTGCTCCAGGCGGGGTTCACCGAGGCTGTCATCGACACCGTGATCCCGCCGGACGGGCGCCGGCGCAAAGCCTGATCCGATCAGACATCGACCGCGGGGGGCGGTGGTGAAGACGAAGCGAAGGGGCGAGACGGACCGACGGCAGGGCGATCTGTTCGCCTATGCGGCAGCGGCGCCGCCGGCGGGGGAGCTGTTCCCGGTCCGCGAGCGGGCGGATCGCCCGAAGTCGCTCGATCTCTCCCTCAAGATCAAGACGGCACTCGGCAAGGCACTCAAGGAGTGTCCGCACCGCAACGCCTATGAGGTCGCGGCGGCGATGTCGGAACTGCTGGGTCGCGAGATCACGGCCGACGCGCTGTATGCCTACACGGCTCCCGCCAAGCCGGAGCACGAGATCAGCCTGCTGCGGTTCGTCGCCTTCGTCCGCGTCACCGGCGCTTGGTGGCTGTGGGACGAGCTGGTCGAGGACGATGGCCTGATCGTCATGCAGGGACGAGAGGCGCACCTCGCCCAGCTCGGCCTGTTGCAGCAGCACCGCCAGTCCATCGAGGAGCAGATCAAAGCCCTCCAGCGCGAGCTGAAGGAGCGCCCCGTCACCGTGGCGCCTCGGCGCGGGAGCCGCTGATGCGCGAGTGGTTCACCTTGGCCGAGTTGCTCGACGTCGGCTCGGTGGCGCTGCCAACCGACATGGGCGCCATGTCGCGCCTGATCGAGCGCGAGGGCTGGCGCGCCGACGCGCGCCGCAGCCGCCGGCGCGACGGCCAGGGCGGCGGGTGGGAGTATCACGTCTCGCTGTTCCCGGCCGACGTACAGGCGCGGTTGGTCGCCCGCGAGGCCGGCGTGGCCGGCGAGCAGCCGCGGGAAATCGCCGCGGCGCGCGTCTCCGCCCTGTGGGATCGCTTCGCGCGCCTGCCGGAGCGCACCAAGCAAGAGGCGCGCGAGCGGCTGGCCGCGGTCGACCGCGTCGACCTGCTGTCGCGCGGCATGACGCGCCAGGTGGCGGTGGCGCTGGTGGCGCGCGAGGCCGGCATCTCGACCTCGACCCTGTGGGGCTGGCTGCGGACCGCCGGCGAGGTGCCGGCAAGCGACCGGCTCGCCGCGTTGGCGCCGCGCCATGTCGGCCGGACCGCGACGGCCGACTGCCATCCGCAGGCGTGGGCGTTCCTCTGCGCCGACTACATGCGGCCCGAGCAGCCGGCCTTCGTGGCGTGTCACCGGCGGCTCATGGATGCCGCGGCCGCTCAGGGGTGGGCGCCGATCCCGAGCGCGAAGACCCTTCAACGCCGCATCGAACGGGAGTTTCCGCGCGCCGTCCGCACACTGCTTCGCAAGGGCGCCGAGGCCGCGGCCCGCACCTATCCGCACCAGACGCGCGACCGCGCGGTGTTCCGCGCCCTGGAGGCCGTCAACGCCGATGGCCACACCTTCGACGTGTTCGTCCGCTGGCTGGACGGCACGGTCAGTCGCCCGGTGCTGATCGCGATCCAGGATCTCTACTCGGGCATGATCGTCGGCTGGCGGCTCGATCGCTCGGAGTCGTGGCACGCGGTGCGGCTGGCGATCCGCGACATGGCGGAGACGTTCGGCCTGCCCGAGCGCATCTGGCTCGACAACGGCCGCGCCTTCGCGTCGAAGTGGATCTCGGGCCGGCAGGAGACGCGCTATCGCTTCAAGGTGCGCGCCGACGAGCCCGAGGGCGTGCTGACCGGCCTCGGCATCCAGGTGCACTGGACCACGCCCTATCACGGGCAGGCCAAGCCGATCGAGCGGGCGTTCCGCGACCTCGCCGAGCAGATCGCCAAGCATCCGGCCTGCGCAGGCGCCTACACGGGCAACAAGCCGACCGCCAAGCCCGAGAACTATGGCTCGGCCGCGGTGCCATTCGCCGAGTTCCAGGCGCTCGTCGCGGCCGAGATCGCCCGCCACAATGCGCGCCCGGGGCGCCGCACCGCCACGGCGAAGGGCCGTAGCCTCGCCGAGACGTTCCGCGCCTCCTACGAGCATCCGCACACGCTGGTGCGCAAGGCGTCGCCGGTGCAGCTCCACGAGCTGATGCTGGCGTCCGAGGCGATCACGGCCCGCCAGCCCGACGGCAGTCTCCATCTCGCCGACAGCCGCTACTGGTCCGAGGCGCTGGTCGATCACATCGGCAAGAAGCTGGTGGTGCGCTTCGATCCGGACAATCTGCTGGAGCCGGTCGCCGCCTACACGCTGGATGGCCGCTTCATCGCTCAGTGCGAGTGCCTCGAGAGCGCCGGCTTCAACGACATCGCCGCGGCCCGCGAGCACGCGCGCCAGCGCAAGGCGTATCTCCGCGCGCTGCGCGAGGCGCGGGACCTCTCGATGACCATGTCGGCCGCCGAGCTGGCGCGGCTGATGCCGCGGGCCGAGCCGCCGTCGCCGCCGTCGCCCAAGGTCGTCAAGCTGGTCGCCGCGGGCGGCCGGCGCGCCCCGATGCCGGTCGACGACGTCGCCCCGATCGGCGCGGCCGATATCGGCACGCTGCTGCGCGAGTGCGAAGCCCGCGGCGTCGTGCCGTTCGCCCGCCGCGAAAAAGAAGAGGGCGGCCGGCCGACCGAATGGTCGGCGCGCCGCCCCGAGTGAAGTCCACACACAGGAGACAGGTGATGACAATCGACACGGAAAGCAAGCCCGAGTCCGTCCAGACGGCAGCAAAGCCCGACGTGTGGGGCGCGCCCCGGAGCGAGCCGGCCGCCTCGCCGGAGGCTCTCGCCCGCTGGACCGCGGTGCGTGATCAGGTGCGCGCGCTCGCGCTGCGCGAGGGCTGGAGCAAGAGCGAGGTGTCGCGCCGCTCGGCGGTGCCGCTCGGCACGCTGTCCCCCTGGTACGACGGGACCTATACGGGCCAGCTCGGCGCCGTCACCGAGCGGGTCGAGAAGTGGCTCGCCGCGATCGAGGAAGTCCGCAGCCGCGCCGCCACCATCCCGGAGGCGCCCGGCTACGTGCCGACGCCGACGTCCCAGGCGGTGATCGACACGTTGCTCTACGCCCAGATGATGCCCGAGATGGTGATCGTCACGCTCGGTGCCGGCATGGGCAAGACGACGACCGCCCGCCACTTCGCCGACACCCGGCCCAACGTCTTCGTCGTCACCATGCGTCCGACCACCGCGAACCCGCACTCCATGTTGCAGGAGCTGGCGGCCGCGCTGGACGTGAGCGAGCGCAACCCCGGCCGCCTCGACCGCTCGATCGGCCAGCGCCTCAAGCGCAATGGCAGGCACACGCTGCTGATCGTGGACGAGGCACAGAACCTCTCCGATCTCTCGATCAACCAGCTCCGCTACTTCTTGGACGAGTACGGTTGCGGCATCGCCCTGTTGGGCAACGACGAGGTCTTCTCACGGTTCGGCCGTGGCGAGCCCAAGCCCGGCCACGGCCAGATCCATCGCCGCATCGGCAAGCGGGTGCATCGGCTGTCGCCGCAGACCGCGGACGTCGAGGCGCTGCTCGACGCCTGGTCGATCGAGGACGGCGAGGCGCGCCGTCTCCTGCACGGCATCGCGAAGAAACCCGGCGCGCTCGGCCAGGTCGACAAGACGATCCGGCTCGCCGCCATGCTGGCTGCCGGCGGCGGCCAGCCGCTCGCGGTCGATCACGTCCGCGCCGCCTGGGCCGACCGCAGCGGCGAGGACGTGCGCGCCGTGCGTGCGGCGTGAGGGAGGCGACCATGAGCATCCCCGAGCCACCGCTGTCGGAATATCTCCAGCGCCTCGCCTACTGGGCGGATCGCATCCGCGACGGCACCCACGAGATGACGCCGCAGGGGCGCACGGACTTCGCCGCCGTCCTGCATCTCGCTGCCGAGCGCGCCGAGCAACTGGAGGCCGACGCCGCGGCGGCGCGGTCCGCCGCGGTCGATGCCGCGGTGCGCCGCGTGCTGGCCGACAGGGCCGGCGCGCCGCCGCCGATCGCCCCGACGTCCGAGCACTTCACACGGCTGATCGATATCGCCTACGGCCGGGTGCCGGGCGTCGTGCTGCTGCCGGTGAGATACGCCCGCGCGGTGCCGTGGGGACAGGCTGACGAGGGGGGCGCCGCATGAGCGCGCCGTCCCCGATCACCATACCGGCCATCATCGACGCGGTCGGCTGCGTGCTGGGCGTCCGGCCGCGTGAGATCGCCTATCGGCATCGCGACGCCAAGACCGCTGGCGCGCGTCAGGTCGTGATGTATCTCGCCCGCAGTCTCACCCCGCTGAGCACCGGCCAGATCGCGCTCGGTCTGGCGCTGAGCGATCACACGTCAGTGCTGCACGGAGTCCGCCGGGTGCGCGAGCGCATGGCGGCGGATTCCGCTTTCGCGGTCGACGTCGAGCGGGCGCGCGCCATGGTGCTGTCGCTCGCCGCCGCCGGCCAGGCGCGGCCGGGTCCGGACCCGGTGGCGGCGGCAGAGCGCGTGCTGGTCGGCGATCGCGATCATGCCGCGGTGCGCCTCTCGGTCGACGAGACCATCGCGATGGCGGTCCGCCTCGTGGCGTTGGAGGAGCTTGCGGTCGGAACCTATCAGCTCCTCTGTCTGCTCCAGGCGTTCGCCGCCGACGCGGCGGACGCCGCGGCGCGCCGCGACGCCATCATCGCTCTCGGCGACGCGCTCGCCGATGAGCTCGCTGGCCTCGGCTACGAGGTCACAGAGACGCCCGCACCCCAGGAGAAGACCGATGGCGAAGCGCACCAAGATCGCGGCCCCGCAGCTCCCCGTGCCGCAGAGTGACGCCCAGGCCGCCGCGGCCATCGCGCGCATTGGCGAGCTGATGCGCGAGTTGGAGCGGATCAAGGCGACGGGCGACGACCGGATCGCGACGATCACCGCCGAGGTGGCCGAGAAAACCGCTCCCCTGCGGGAGATGGTGAAGGCCGAGACGGAGGGGCTGAAGGTGTTCTGTGAGGCCAACCGCAGCCGCCTGACCGATCTGTTCAGGCGCAAGAGCACCAAGTTCGAGACCGGGTGCGTCGGCTGGCGCGACCGGCCTGCCAAGGTCACGCTGCGCGACAAGGCCGAGGAGATCATCGCCCGCGTGAAGGCGCTCGGCCTCGGCCGTTTCGTGCGCGTCAAGGAGGAGATCGACAAGGAAGCGATGCTGCGCGAGCCGGGCATCGCCCGCAGCATCGTCGGGGTGTCGATCGGCTCGGCTGGAGAGGACTTCTACGTCGAGCCGCTCCAGATGGCGGAGGCGGCGTCATGATCGGCCTCACCCGGCGCCAGGCCGAGTGCCTCGATTTCATCGGCGAGTTCGTGACGGCCCACCGCGAGGCGCCGACCGTCGCCGAGATCGCCGATGCCATGGGCATCGGCCGTTCGGCGACGCACCGCCTGCTGTGCGGCCTCAGAGAGCGCGGCCAGATCGCCTGGCTCGCCAACCGGCCGCGCTCGATCGCCCTGACCCGCGGCATGCCGGTGACACTGCCGGTCGACCTGCTGGCGCAGCTCGACGCCTTCTGCGCCGTTCACGGCGAGAACCCCTCCGCGGTCCTGGCGGACGCGCTGACCTTGCACTTGGATCTATGCACGCAGGCCGAAGTATGCACGCAGGCCGAAGTCGCACCCGGCGAGGCAGCGCCATGATCGGCGCCCCCGCCTCGGCTCGCCAGATCGGCGCCATCCACTCGATCGCCAAGCGGATCGGCCTCGACGAGGCCGAGCGGCGCGGGTTGATCGAGCAGGTGACCGGCAAGCGGTCCGCCGGTGATCTCGACGCCGTCCAGGCCGGTCGTGTCATCGACCGGCTCAAGGCCCTCTCGGGCCAGGGGTCGAGCGCCCCTCGAAGCACCTTCACGAGCGGTCTCCCCGCTGTATTGCCGCCGGCACCGCCGGCGAAGGGCGCCATGCAGATCGACGGTCCATACGCCGGCAAGCTGCGCGCGCTGTGGATCACGGCGCACGATCTCGGCATCGTGCGCGACCGCACCGACCGGGCGCTGTGCGCGTTCGTCGAGCGGCAGACGAAGATCGCGCATCCGCGCTGGCTGCGCGATGCGGCCGACGCGGCCCGCGCGATCGAGGCGCTCAAGAGCTGGATCGCCCGCGAGGGCGGCATCACCTGGCCGGCCCGCGACGCCGAGCCGAGCGCGATCAAGCGCGCCGTGCTGGAGGCGCAGTGGCGCCGTCTCGTCGATCTCGGCGCGGTGACGCCGTGGACCGCCGACCGCCCGCTCGGCGATCTGCCGACCTACGCTGCGCGGGTCACCGGGAAGTGGGGCTGGGACGCCTACACGGCGGCCGACTACGCCGCCGTGCAGGACGCCCTCGGCCGCAAGCTGCGACGGGCCCAGGCCCAGCGGGAGCGCACACGATGACGGTCTCACAGCGCGCCACAGTCGGCATCGGCTCCGATCCCGCGCTGGTCGATCTGATCGAGGGCGAAGCCGAGCTGGTGGTCATCGTGCGCGGTCGCGCCGGCGGCGTCATGGCCTGGCTCGGCTCCCGTGAGCGCCGGCTGGTCGGCGCGGCGATCGGCCTGGTGCTGGCGGCACGACCGCTCGGCGGCATGACCGTCACGGTCGAGGTCGGCCCGGCATCAGCCCCGTCGCCGCGACGCGCCGCCGCCGTGATGCTGTCGGCGGACCGACACGGCGCCGTGCTGGCGTTGCTGGACGCCGCAGGCCGGCCGCTCGCGGCTGCACCGCTCGATCAGGAGACGATCGAGCGTCTCTCGGAGGCCCCGACGTGAGCCGGATCGTGATGCCCGAGACGCCCTTCACGGAGCTGGCCTTCGAGCTGCGCGTCTACGCGCAGCGTGAGGTGTCGACCAACCTCGACGTCGAGGTGTTTCTGTCGTCGCTTCCGGCCGGCCTCACGACGTCGCACCGCCGGCTGGTCGCCGATCTGCGTGCGAGCGCCGCGCTGATCGGCGAGGCGTCGATGCTGCTGTCGCTGCTGGCGCCGCACGAGGCTGCGGTGCGGGCACTTGTCACTGCCCATGCGGATCAACCTGGAGAGGCCGATGCCTGTCTACCTGGGACGTGAGGAGTTCCCCGACGAGATCATCTCCGCGCCCGACAACGTCGTGATGCGCCAATTCATCGCCCGCGCCCACGAGCGCAGCGATACACCCGCGCGCGAGCTGATCGCGCGATGGGCCGAGGATCTGAGGCGCCAGCGTCGCGCCCTGCGGCGCCGCCGCGATTGGTGAGGGATCGCCATGGCGACCGAGATGCAGCCCGAGATCCGCCGAGACCGATACGGCGATGTGATCTGGGATGCCGGGCTGATCGCCCGGCTGGTGCGGCTGTGGACCGACGGCCGGTCGGCCGGCCAGATCGCCGCCGAGCTGGGCGGCATCAGCCGCAACGCGGTCATCGGCAAGGTGACTCGCCTCGGCCTCGGCGGCCGGCGATCCACCGCCCGCCGCGCATCCGCACCGGCGGCGAGCCCCGCGCTGGCGGCGCCGCCTGCACGGCGATCCACCAGGCTGGCGCTCATCGGCGGCGTCACGAAGCCGCAGCTCGGCCCGCAGCCGTCGCCCGCAGCGGTGGCGGCCGAGCGCAGCCGGGCGGCCGCGCGCATCGACCAGCCGGCGCCCGACGCGCGGCCGTGCCGCCTGCTGGAGCTGCGCGCCCACTCCTGCCGCTGGCCGCTCGGCGATCCGCGGCATGCGGATTTTCGCTTCTGCGGTGCCTCGCGCGCCGACGGCTCCGTCTATTGCGCCTGCCACGCCCGGCTCGCCTACCAGCCGAGGCGGGCGTCATGATCCGCGTCTCCGACCATGCCGTGTTGCGCTTCCTGGAGCGCGAAGGCGGGCTCGACGTCGAGGCGGTGCGACGCGCGCTCGCCGCGTCGGTCGCCCGCGCCGTGGTCGCCGCCGAGGCCATCGACGGCCGCGACTATCGGATCGTCACCGACACCAGCACCTTTGTGGTGGTCTCCGGCGTCGTCGTCACAGTGCTGCCGAGCCGGCGGGCGCGACGATGAAGCGATGATGACCCCGCTCGCCCCGCCGCCCGAAGTGATGCGGCTCGCCGAGGTGATCGGCGAGCCGGCGGCGCTGGCGCTGATCGAGGCGTTCCCGGGCCTGCGGATCTACGTGCCGCGCTCGCCGACCGAGCGCATCATGGCGGCGATCGGTGCCGAGGCCGCGGCACAGCTCGCTCGCGCCTATGGCGGCGAGTATCTGAAGGTGCCGGCCGCGAAGCAGTGGCGTGTGACGATCTACCGAACCCGCGGCCTGTCCTATGCGGACATCGCGCGCCGGGTGGGCTCGACAGAGGACGGCGTCTGGCGCATCCTCTCGCGCGCCGCGATGACATCGCCGCAGCTCGACCTGTTCGACCAGCGCTGATCCCGCGCTCACACCCGCCGCGGCGGGCGTGCCCCGCAGGACCGATCCCACCTAGTGTCGGATCGATCTCCCGGGGGCGAGCCGTGCAGAGCAACTTTCAGAAATCGCTGCGGACCGTGCTCGCCTACGAGGGCGGCTACTCGAACCATCCGGACGATCCAGGCGGCCCGACCAACCGGGGCATCATCCAGCGCGTCTACGACGGCTATCGGACCGGCAGGGGTGAGGAGCCGCGCAGCGTCAAGCTCCTCACCCGCGACGAGCTGGGCGAGATCTACCGCCGCCAGTATTGGGATCGTGTGCAGGGCGACCGCCTGCCGGCGGGCGTCGATCTCGTCGTGTTCGACGGCGCGGTCAACAGCGGGCCGAGCCAGTCCACCAAATGGCTCCAGCGCGCGCTCGGCATGCAGCGCGTCGACGGTGAGCTGGGCGAGGCGACCATCGCCGCGACGCTCGCGCACCCGGACCACGACGTCCTGATCGCCGGCATCTGCGCCCGCCGCCTCGGCATGCTGCGCAGCCTGTCGACCTGGGACGTGTTCGGCCGCGGCTGGGGCCGGCGGGTCGCCTCCGTCCAGGCGATCGGCCAAGCCTGGGCGTCGGGCTCGGTCGGCCCGCAGCCCGTGCGGGCGCACCAGGATGGCGGCGCCGCCAAGGCGCTGCCGAGCGACATCGCGCTGCCCAAGATCTCGGCCGAAGCCGGCACCACGACGGCGATCGGCTCGGGCGGCGTCACCGCGACGATCGACAGCGCCAGGGAGGCGCTGTCGCCGGTCGTCGGCACCAGCAAGACGGTCGACCTGGTCTTCACGGTGTTGACGTTGATCGGCGTCGCCGTGGCGCTCGGGGCCGCCGGCTATGCCCTATGGGCGGCGATGCAGCGCCGTCGCGCCGAGCGCGCCTGGTCGGGCGAGGCGATCGCCGAGATGGACGGCGCCGACCCGGCCATGGGGGCGCGCGCATGACCATCGCTCGCATCGTCGCCTGGGTCTTCGCCGGTGGCTGGCGCTGGATCGCCGGCGGCGTGATCGCGATGGCGATCGGCTGGCTGACCTGGGCGATCTGGGACGCTGGCTATCAGACCGCCGCCCAGGCTTGCGGCGCGAGCGCCGCAAGGGCTCGCGCCGAGAAGGCCGAGCGCGAGCGGGACGCCGCCGGCGCGCTCGCAAAATCCTCACAGCAGACTGCCGCCGAGCTCGCTGCTCGCGACCTGTCGGCACAGGAGCAACTCCGTGATCTGCAATCCGAGATCGAGCGGCTCCGCGCCGCGGTCAGGCCGGGATTGCCCGCCCTTGTCGGCGCCGATCGGCGCGATGGTCGTCCGCGCGACGATCCTCTGCTCGACGACGCTTGCGGCCTCACTGATCGCGGGCTGCGCGTCCTCGACGGCCGTTAGGCCGGAGACCACGGCGGCGATCCCGCCGCCGCCGGCCTATCTGCACCCCGTGGCGGTGCCGGCGGCGAAGCGCGGCGAGCACGCGCTCGTCGTCGCCAAGCGCGAGCGGTTCGGGCGCGAGCGCGCCAACGCCATCATCGGCGCCGCCCGCCGCGACTGGGAGTGCCTGCGCGCCGGCCTCGCCGGTGAGCCGGCCGGCGAGCGGTGCGAGACCAGACCATGACGAGCGAGCAGTACGTCGTGGCGTTCGCTGGTCCGGCCGTCGCGCTGGCGCTCGGTGCCTGGTCGATCATCCAATCGAGGCGCAAGGCCAATGCCGACCAGCTCACCGCCGTGGTGCGGCGGGTCGATGCCGGCGAGGACCGGCTGATCCGGATCGAGGAGGTGCTGGAGCACATGCCGGACCGTGAGACCACCCATCGGCTCGAGCTGAGCTTGACCAAGATGCAGGGCGACCTGGAGGTGCTGGCCGAGCGGATGCGCCCCATCGCTGCCATCTCGGACCGACTGCAAGACGTGCTGATCGAAGAGGGGCGCAGCCGCCGATGAGCACCATGGACCGCATGATCCGCGAGGAGGCGCGGTTGATCCTGCTGCGCACGCTCGCCGCCCAGGTCGACGGCCGGCTGAACAGCGAGCTGCTGCGGCTGCAACTCCAGACCTTCGGCATCGCCAAGCCACGGCCGTGGGTGCATGACGAGCTGGCCTATCTGGCCGAGATGGGCGCCGTCACGGTCGTCGACGCCGGCAGCGTGAAGGTCGCATCTCTCACCGAGAAGGGTCAGGCGCACATCGATCGGCTGCTGGTGATCGAGGGCGTCAAGCGCCCGTCGCTGCCCGGGGCCTGACATGGCTCCGGGGCGCGGCCAGATCTCCGGGCTCGACCGTCTGCCCGCCTGGGCAGACGAGGCGAAGCTGTGGGCGTTCCAGGAGCTGAAGAAGCGGGAGCGCACGCAGCTCGACATCCTGGAGGAATTCAACGGCCGGCTGCGCGCCGCGGCCCTCACCAACGGAGTCATGGACCCGCCGCAGGTGTCGCGCAGCGCCTTCAACCGGGCGAGCATGCGGCTGTCGGTGCTCGGCCGTCGCCTGGAGGAGGCGAAGGAGATCGCCGCGGTCCTCGCCCCGAAGCTGGAGGAGGCCGGCGACGACTCGCTCACGCTCCTGGTGTCCGAGAGCATCAAGATGCTGGCGCACGAGATGCTGTCCAACGCCGGCGAGCTGGAGGCCGATGGCTCGACCGCCCAGATGCTGATGTTCACCGGCCGCGCGCTGGAGCACGCCGAAAAGGCCAAGCGGATCTCGTCCGACACCCGCGTGAAGCTGGAGGCGGAGTGGCGCGCCAAGACGGCCAAGACGGTCGATGCGGTGGCGAAGCAGGAGGGCCTCTCGGCCGACGTGGTCGAGCAGATCAAGGCGCGCATCCTCGGCGTCACGGCGTCGCCGCCGGCGGCGTCCGGTGCCGGCGAGGCGGCGCCGTGACGGGCCGACCCGCCAGGAGCCCCGTGGCGCGCGCGGCGTGCCGCAGCCCCCGAGGCTCGGGCGCGCTCCGGCGCCCCCTTCCACGGCCTTTCAAGCCCCTTCTACGCGGCTCCTCCGGCGGCATCGGGGAGCGGCCATGACGGACACCCTGGTCACCGCCGAGGACTGGGCGCGGCACCGGCACGAGATGCTGTCCGGGCTGCCGCCGGCGCTCGTCGGCGAGAGCCTGCCGGCCGTGCTGCTGCCGTATCAGCGCGCGCTGCTCGCCGCGACGGCGCGCACGCAGCTCGTCGTCGTCGACAAGAGCCGCCGGATCGGGGCGACCTGGGGGATCGGGGCGGACGCGGTGCTGACCGCCGGTGCCGCCAAGTCGGCCGGCGGCATGGACGTGCTCTATCTCGGCTACAATCTCGACATGGCGCGGGAGTTCGTCGACTGCTGCGCCATGTGGGCCCGCGCCTTCTCGCCGGCCTGCTCGGCCGTGCAGGAGTTTTTGTTCCGGGAGACCGACGAGCGCGGCGCCGACCGCGCCATCCAGGCGTTCCGCATCAGCTTCGCTTCGGGCTTCGAGATCGTCGCCTTGTCGTCTCGCCCGCGGTCGCTGCGCGGCCGCCAGGGCTATGTGATCCTGGACGAGTTCGCCTTCCATGACGACGCCGACGAGCTGTTGAAAGCAGCGATCGCGCTGCTGATCTGGGGCGGCAAGGTGCTCGTCATCAGCACCCACAACGGTATCGACAACCCGTTCAACACGCTGATCCAGGAGATCCGCGAGACGCGCCGGCCGGGCGAGGTGGTCCGCTGCACGTTCGACGAGGCGCTCGAACAGGGCCTCTATCAGCGCATCTGCCTGGTCGGTGGCAAGCCGTGGGCGCCCGAGGCCGAGGCGAAGTTCCGCGCGGACATCCGCGGCTTCTACGGCTCGGGCGCCGCCGAGGAGCTGGACTGCATCCCGGCGCAGGGCTCCGGCGTCTATCTCACCGGCGCGCTGATCGAGGCGTGCATGACGGCCGAGGCGCCGGTGCTGCGGCTCACCTGCCCGCGGGGCTTCGAGCTGCGGGCCGATCACGAGCGCGCGTCCTACGTGGACGACTGGCTGGAGGAGCATGTCGAGCCCGTGTTGCGGTCGCTCGACGCCCGGCTGCGCCACGCCTACGGGTTCGACTTCGGCCGCTCGGGCGACCTGTCCGTGCTCGCCCCGATGGCCGAGCGGCGCGACCTGGTGCGCGCGGTGCCGTTCCTGGTCGAGCTGCGCAACGTGCCGTTCCGCGAGCAGGAGCGCGTCCTTTTCCACATCGCCGACCGGCTGCCGCGGTTCGGTGCCGGCAAGCACGACGCCAGAGGCAACGGCCAGGCGATCGCGGAGTTCGCGCGGCAGCGCTATGGCCCGCTGGCGATCGAAGCCGTGATGCTGTCGCAGCCGTGGTACCTGGCCGCGATGCCGCCACTGAAGGCGCGCTTCGAGGACCGCACGATCTCGTTGCCCCGCGACGCCGATGTGAAGGCCGATCTCCGGCAGATCCAGATGGTGCGCGGCATCCCCAAGGTGCCGGACGACGCCCGCACGACCGGCGCCGACGGCGGCCAGCGCCACGGCGACGTCGCGGTCGCGCTCGCGCTGGCCAACGCCGCGATGGACGCCGGCGTGATCGAGTACGGCTATCGCGCCGTGGTCGCAGCGCCCCGCGCGCTCGGCGAGGCGGCGGCGGACTCGTGGATGTATGCCGACGCCGACGACCGGCCGAGCGTGCGGCCGCGCGACGTGAGAGGGAGGCTCTGATGCCGCGGCTGTCCACGATCCTCGGCCCGGATGGCGAGCGGATCGACCTCGACGCGCTGTTCGGGCCGCCGCGGGCCGGCCCCTCGCTCACCGGCGTGCGCTCGCCGATCTCCGGCCACCCGGCCGAGGGGCTGACGCCGTCGCGGCTCGCCGCGATCCACCGGGCCGCGGCGTCCGGCGACGTCCTCGCCTACATGGAGCTCGCCGAGGACATCGAGGAGCGCGACCTGCATTACGCCGCGGTGCTCGGCACCCGGCGGCGCCAGGTGGCGCAGCTCCCCGTCACGGTCGAGGCGGCGAGCGACGATGCCGAGCATGTCCGGCACGCCGATTTCGTGCGCGACTGGCTGCGGTCGGGCGTGCTCGACGCCGCGCTGTTCGACCTGCTCGACGCGATCGGCAAGGGTTTCTCCATTCTGGAGATCGAGTGGGACTCGCAGCCGGACGCCGTGCTGCCGAGGGCGCTGCTCTACCGGCCGCAGCGGTGGTTCGAGCTGGACCCGACCGACACCGACACGCCGATGCTGCGCGAGATCGTGGGACTGGAGCCGTTAGCGGGCCACAAGTTCATCATTCACCGGCATCCCAGCAAATCCGGCCTGACGATCCGCTCCGGCATCGCCCGCGTCGCGTCGTGGGCCTGGATGTACAAGGCGTTCAGCCTCAAGGACTGGGCGATCTTCGTGCAGAATTTCGGAATGCCCATCAGGCTGGGCAAGTA
The DNA here is from genome assembly GCA_009720755.1 of Rhodoplanes serenus. Taxonomy (GTDB): domain Bacteria; phylum Pseudomonadota; class Alphaproteobacteria; order Rhizobiales; family Xanthobacteraceae; genus Rhodoplanes; species Rhodoplanes serenus. The sequence continues at coordinate 12,821 of WNKV01000024.1, read as the reverse complement.
CCACCCCAACGCCAGCGACGCCGAGCGGGATGTCCTGTATCGCGCGGTCGCCAACATCGCCGGGGACTGCGCCGCCATCATCCCGGACGGCATGACGATCGAGTTCCCCGAGCCGAAGCGCAGCGAGGGCGCGGCGGCCGGGCAGATCTACTCGTCGCGCGCCGACTGGCTCGATCGCCAGATCTCCAAGCTCGTGCTGGGCCAGACCGCCACCACCGACGCGATCGCGGGCGGGCACGCGGTCGGGCAGGAGCACCGGCTGGTCCAGGAGGACCTGGAGCGGTCGGATGCCAAGCTCGTCTCGGCGACGCTGACCCGCCAGCTCGTGCCGCATCTCGTCGCGTTCAACTTCGGTCCGCAGGCCCGATATCCGCGCATCGTCATCGGGCGGCCCGACGAGGTGCCGCTCGCGACCGTGATCACGGCTCTGAAGGACCTCGGTCCGCTGGGCCTCACCGTCGAGGCGAGCCAAATGCGCGACCGCCTCGGCTTCGAGGAGCCTGCGAAGGGCGCCGAGGTGATCGGTGGGCGGCCCTCACCCCAGGTCGGGCATGCTACCCGATCTGGAGTGGACAGCGCACCGCCCGCGCCCTCCCTCAACGCCGCCCGCCTGGTGATCGCGCGTCATGCCGTGCAGGCGGATCCCGATCATGTCGAGCGCCTCACCGAGCGCGTCGCCCGCGACGCCGCCGGCGCCATGGCCGGGCTGACCGACCAGATCCGCGCCGCGTTCGACAGCGCGACCGATCTGCGCGACCTCGCCGATCGCCTCGCCGCGCTCGATCTCGATCCGGCTGCGCTCGCCGAGGCGATGACCCGCGGCATGGCGCTGGCGCATCTCGCCGGCCAGGCGGCGCTGCTCGACGAGATCGAGGGGGAGTAGCGCACCGTGCCGACCACCGTCTCGGCGCTGTCGCTGCCCTTCGCCGAGGCGATCGGCTTCTTCGGCCAGAAGGTGAATGCGACGTCGGAGCACTGGACCGACGTGTGGCAGGCGGCCAACGCCCGCGCCTTCACGGTCGCCGGCGCCGCGACCAAGGCCCTGGTGGCCGACTTCCGCGTCGAGATCACGAAGGCGCTGGAACAGGGCACGACGCTCCAGGACTTCGCCAAGCGCTTCCCGGAGATCGTCGCCAAGCACGGCTGGACCCACACCGGCACGCCGGGCTGGCGCTCGCGCATCATCTACGAGACCAACCTGTCGATGGCCTATTCGGCCGGCCGCTGGGCGCAGGCGACCGAGCCCGAGACGCTGGCGCAATACCCGTACTGGCAGTACGTGCACTCCGGCAGCTTGCACCCGCGGCTCAATCACCTGTCGTGGAACGGCCTCACCCTGCGCGCCGACGATCCATGGTGGTCGACGCACTGGCCGCCCAACGGCTGGCGCTGCGGCTGCCGGGTCCGTCCGCTCTCGGCCCGGGGCCTCGCCCGCCAGGGCAAGAGCGCGCCCGACCAGGCGCCGCCGATCGAGACCTATCAGTGGACCAACCCGAAGACCGGCGAGGTCCACCAGGTGCCCAAGGGCATCGACCCGAGCTTCGACTACAATCCGGGGCAGGCGTGGAAAGCGGAGCCGGTCTCGATTCCGGCGAACGCCACCTTCGAGGTGCCGCCGCTCAAACCCGCGGTCGCCGCGCCGGCCCTGCCATTGCTCTCGGGCTATGCCGAGACTTGGCGCCGTGCATTCGAGGCGGTGGATGAGACCGCGATCCGCGCCATCACACGAGCGCCGCCGCTCGAACGACTGCCGGACGAGCCGGGTAAGCCGCCCTATTATCGCCGCAGAGACCCCGCCGGCATACACATGCCGGGGATGGACCCGGCGACCTCGGACGGCCGCGTCACCTGGCGCCACGAGTTCGGACACCATCTCGATGCCACCCACCCGGGCGCCCCGAGGTCGCGCAGCGGCTACGCATCCGAGCAGTTGGTCGCCGTGATGGAGCAGACCCGTGCCGACCTGGTGGCCGACGTCACTCGGTCACAGAGCACCGCGGGCGCGCTGGCCGATCGGCTCCGGGCCATCCCGCCCGGCCGGCGCCTGGACGATACGATCGACCGGGTCCTGTCCGCCGTGGGTTCGCCGTTCGATCGTGCCGACATCGCGGTCATGGCCGACGACGCGGTCGCGCCGGCGCTCACGGCGGCGCTGGCGGCGCGGGATGTGCGGTCGACCCTGAAGCTGCTTCACCACCTCGCCGGTAAGCCGGACTCGCGAGCGGCCGCCGTGATGCTGTCGGACCTGGTGGATGCGGTGACACGTCACGCGATCGGCGGACACGCCGATGGGCTTCCAGGACACACGGCAGAGTATTATACTCTGTTCCCGCCGCTGCCCGGCGACTACACGGCTGGGCATGCGGTCGAGACGTTCGCCAACTCCTTCGCGCTGCGGACGGGAGCGCCGGTATACCGGCGAGTGATGGAATGGCTACTGCCGGACTTGGGGCGCGCAATGGAACGTCTGCTGGAGACCTATTGACGGTGTCGCAGATCACCGAAGCCTATATCGCGACGTTCGACCTGCCGCCGGCGCAGGCCGAGATGGTGCGGTTCGCGGCGTTCGCGGGCGACGGACGGATCGGCCGAATCCTGCGGGAGGCGATCGATCGCGCGCGTCCCCTCGATCTCGCGGAGGTGGACGACCTGATCGTGCATGGCCCGGACGCGCGTTACCTGTGGTGCTTCGGTGCGCCGGCCGGTCTCGACTCGTTCGGTGTGACGGGTGAAGTAAGGACCGGCCTGATCGAGCGCGCCATCGCGCGCGGGTCGGCTCTGACGATGGCCGAGATCGACGAGGCGCATCGTGCTCTAGAGGACGTTGCGCGCGGCGCCGTCTACTGACCGGCGATGTCCGGCGCCACACTCGAAACCACGATCGACGACAAGCTCGTCCTGAAGGCGTTCGGCGCGCTGCGGCGCGCCATGGGCGACACCACGCCGGTGATGCGAGCGATCGGTGTCGGGCTGGTCGAGGGCACTCACCAGCGATTCGAGAGCGCTACCGACCCGCAGGGTCAGCCGTGGGCGGCGCTCAATCCCGACTACGCGCCGACGAAGCGCGGGCCCGGCATCCTGCGCGAGAGCGCGATGCGCGGCGGCCTGATGGGCTCGATCACGTTCCGCGCGAGCCCTGGCTCGGTCGAGGTGGGCACCAACAAGATCTACGCGGCCGTCCATCAGTTCGGCGCCACGATCCAGCCGCGCGAGGCGAGCCACCTGGTGTTCCGGCTCGCCTCTGGCGTCGTCCATGCGCGCTCGGTCACGATTCCCGCGCGGCCGTTCCTCGGCGTGTCCAAGGCGGACGAGCAGACGATCGCCGAAACCATCACGGACGCGCTCGACCGGCGGATGGCCAAGCCGTGATCAGCATGTGCGTTCCCTCCTTCACCTCTCCCCGCTCGCGGGGAGAGGTGGAGCGGCGCCCGTTGCTCGGGTCGGCGTTACGATCCGATTTGAAGGCCCTTAAAAGCCCCTGGAAGGGCCTCCGCACCGCGATCCGGGTCTCGGGTGCCCTCGGCCGGCACGCGCGCCAGCGGGCGCCGTAGCGGCTCGTCGTCGATCAGGGCTTTGCGGGCGTCACGCCCGCGGCGTCGGGCATGACGCGATCTCGGGCGCGCCGCCATTCTGCGCCCCATGCCCGATCTCGTCATCCATCTTTTTTCGGCGCTGCCCGCCGGCCCTTCGGCGGCCGCCGCGCCCGAGTGGGTGCATCTGCTGCCGGCCGGCACCTTCCGCGGCGCCGACGGCCGCGGTCCCTACACGCTCGCCGACGCCGCCGGCGTGATCGCCGCGAGCATGGCGGCCGGCAAGCTCGCCGTCGACGAGAACCACGCGATCGACCTGGCGGCACCTCAGGGCCGGCCAGCCCCGGCGCGCGGCTGGATCGTCGAGATGCAGGCGCGCGACGACGGCCTGTGGGGTCGGGTCGAGTGGACCGCGGCGGGCGCCCAGCTCGTCACCGATCACGCCTATCGCGGCCTGTCGCCGGCCTTCGTGGCCGAGCGGGACGGTGGTCGCGTGGTCCGGCTGCTGCGGGCCAGCCTCACCAACGATCCCAACCTCCGCCTCGCCACTCTCCACCACCGGAGTTCCGATATGGACCTGACCAAGCTGCGCGAGGCGCTCGGCCTCGCGGCGGATGCCGACGAGGCCGCGATCCTCGCCGCCGCGACCGCAGCCCGCACCGCGCTCTCGACCCACGCCGCCGATCTCGGCCGCATCGCCCAGGCCGCCGGCCTCACCGCCGCCGCCGCCGGCGAGGCGACGCCGGACCGGCTGGTGGTGCATCTCCAGGCGCTCGGCGCCGCCGCCAAGGGCACGACGGAGCTGGCCAAGACGGTCATCGAGCTTCAGACGCAGATCCAGACGATGCAGTCGACCCACGCGCGCGACGCGGCGGAGCGCGCGATCGACGCCGCCATCGCGGCAGGCAAGCCGATCAAGCCGCTGCGCGACCACTACATCAGTCGGCACATGAAGGATCCCGCAGGCGTCGCGGCGGAGCTGGCGGCGCTGCCGTCGATCCACGACGGCGGCACCGGCGGCCGGCGCGATCCGGCGCCCGGCGCCGATGGGCTCGACGGTAGCCAGCGCGAGACCTGCGCGCTGATGGGAATCGACCCGAAGAGCTACGCCCAGACGCTCGCCGCACTCGATCAGGAGGTGACGCGATGACGGCTCTGACCAAGGATCGTAACACGCCGACACGCGCGGCCGACGTCTTCGAACCGCTGGTGAAGGGCGGCACTCTGATCCACGCCGGGTCGCTGGTCTGTCACGACGCGAACGGTTGGGCGGTGCCGGGCACCGTGGCGACGACGCTGGTCGCGATCGGCCGAGCCGAGGCGCGTGCGGATAACTCGAACGGGGTCGACGGCGACATCAGGGCGCGGGTGCGGCGCGGCGTGTTCCGCTGGGCGAACTCCCTGGCCGGCGATGCGATCAGCGCCGCCGATATCGGGTCCGCCTGTTACGTGGTCGATGACCAGACGGTGGCCAGGAGCGATGGCGCCAGTACCCGTTCCCGCGCCGGCACCATCGTCGACGTCGACGACATCGGTGTCTGGGTGCTCACCGGCTACGCCTACTGAGGGCCATCATGATCATCAACCAGGCCAATCTTCGGAACCTCTATGTCGGCTATCGCACCGCCTTCCAGGGCGGTCTCGGTCAAGCCGAAAGCCAGTACCCGCGCATCGCCACCACCGTGCCGTCGTCGACCCGCGAAGAAGAGTACGGCTGGCTGGGCAAGATCCCGTCGATGCGCGAATGGATCGGCGACCGGGTGGTGCAGAACATCACGTCGTCCAGCTACAAGATCAAGAACAAGCCGTTCGAGCTGACGGTCGGTGTCGATCGCGACGACATCGAGGACGACAATCTCGGTATCTACACGCCGCTGTTCACCGAGATGGGAATGTCCACGGCCGCCCATCCGGAGCAACTCGTCTGGGGCTTGCTCAAGGCCGGGTTCACGACGCCCTGCTACGACGGTCAGAACTATTTCGACACGGACCATCCGGTGCTGGACGCGGGCGGTCGCGAGATCTCGGTCGCCAACACCGACGGTGGCGCCGGCGCCCCTTGGTTCCTGCTCGACGATCGACGTGCGCTGAAGCCCATTCTGTTTCAGCAGCGCAAGCCCCCTCAGTTCGTCGCCAAGGACAAGGTCGACGACGACAACGTCTTCGAGCGCCGGACGTACGTCTACGGCGTCGACGCCCGCTACAATGTCGGTTACGGGTTCTGGCAATTTTGTTGGGGTTCGAGGCAGGCGCTCTCCGCCGCCAACTACGCCAGCGCCCGCGCCGCACTGCTCGGCATGAAGGGTGATTACGGGCGCTCGCTCGGCATCGTCCCGCGTCTGCTGGTGGTCGGCCCGACCCTCGAGTCCGCGGGCCGCAAGCTGCTCAACAGCGAGTATGGGCTCGCCGGCGAGACCAACGAGTGGAAGGGCACGGCCGAGCTGCTCGTCGTGCCCTGGCTGGCCTGATCATGGCACGCCCCCGCAAGCCCAGGACACAGGCGCCCGAGCAGAGCGCCGCTCCGGTCGAGCCCGATCGGGCTCCGCCGGTGCCTGCCGCCGATCCGCATCCCGCACCGGACGGCGGCACTCCTCTTTCGTCCCTCCACGAGGAGCCGTCGGCGGCGGAGGGCGAGGCTGCTGCGCCGTCGCAGGTGCAGTCCAGGCTGATCGTGCGCGCCCGTCACCCGATCGGCCGCCGCCGCGCCGGCCGCAGCTTCGGCCCGGGCGAGACGACGATCCCGCTCGACGCGCTGTCGGAGGCCGATCGAGAGGCCATCGAGAGCGACCCGATGCTGATCGTCCGCGTCGCCTGACGCGGCAGAGTTCGGCGCCGTCACGGGGGTGCGGCGCCGCCGGGTGGAGGCCGCTGACCCGGCCGACGCCCCTGCCGGAGAGGCACGCCTCTCCGGCCACCGATTACCGAGGGAGCGACGGTCCGGGCCGCACCAGTCCGGACGAGTCCGTGGTGGCCTGTCCCCGAGACCAGCCGGAAACGGGGACCCGGAAAGGCGACGGCTGGCGGATGTCGCTCATCTCACGCCAGGGCGGCGGGGGAGCCGGTGCGGGCTCTCCCGTGCGCCGACCAAGACGAGCCAGGAGCTGACCGACATGGCCGAGACCGGACCGACGCGGATCGCCGAGGACCAGCTCCGCGCCTTCGTGGAGCGGATCGAGAAGCTGGAGGAGGAGAAGAAGGCGATCGCCGACGACATCAAGGACGTGTTCGCCGAGGCCAAGGGCAGCGGCTACGACGTCAAGGCGCTGCGCGAGGTGATCCGGCTGCGCAAGACGGATCGTGACGAGCGCGCCGAGCGCGAGGCGATCCTCGAAACCTATCTGGCCGCTCTCGGGATGGCGTGATCATGACCGCCTACGCCGCCATCGCCGACATGGTCTCGCGCTTCGGCGCGGACGAGGTGCTCCGCTTCAGCGCCGGCGACGGTCCGCTGCCGGAGACGATCCAGCCGGCGCGGATCGAGCAGGCGATCGGCGACGCCTCGGTGCTGATCGACTCGTATCTGCGGCGCCGCTACGCGGTGCCGCTCGCCGCCGTGCCGCAGGCGGTGGTGCGCGCCGCCTGCGTGCTCGCCCGCTACGACCTCGCCCAGGGCGGCGACCGCGAGCCGAGCGAGCAGATGCGGCTCGCCCGCAAGGAGGTGATCGCCTGGCTGGAGGGCATCGCGGCCGGCACCGTGACGCTGGAGGGTGTCGCGCCGATCGCCGCCACGGGCGGCGCCCGCGTGCAGGACCGGGAGCCGATGTTCTCCACCGATACGCTGCGGAGCTGGTGATGCCCGCCGTCGATCCGATCACCGCCGTCCACCAGGCCGTCGAGGCGCGGCTGCGCACCGCCTTCGCCGCCGCCCGCTGGTCGTTCGAGTTGATCCCGAGCCCGATGACGATCGACGAGTTCAAGGCGATCGTCATGAAGTCGACGCCGTGGCTCGGCTTCGCGTGGCGCTCGATCGAGCCCGACGCCAATGCGGGCCGCACCATCACGGGCCGGCTCGGCTTCACGCTGACGATCGTGGTGAAGAACCAGGGCCGCGCCGCGCGGTTCCTGGGCGATCGCCTCGGCCCCGGCCTCTATGCGTCGGCACTCGCCGCCGCCGCGCTGCTGCACGGCCTGACGGTCGCCGACGTCGGCACGCTCGCGGTGACGCGCGCCGCGAGTGCGTTCGCCGATGGCTGGAGCGACATGTCGATCGCCATCGCGACCGTGGACGTCGACGTCGGCGTCGACCTCTCCGACGCGCTCGCCGCGATCGCCACCAGCGACGATTTCCTGCGACTGGTCACGGCCTGGGATCTCGACAGTGCGGATGGCCAGGCCGCTGGCGAGCCGACCGACACCATCCTGCCGAGGGGGAGCTGATGCACGCCGAGACCGCGTACCTGAAACCGGCGGACGGCCGCCGCGTGCCGCTGCCCGACGGCACGCCGTGGCCGGCCGGCGGCGCCCGGGTGGAGATCGACCGCTATGTCCGGCGGCGGATCGCGGATGGTGATCTCGTGCCGGCGGAGCCGCCGGAGACGGCCGGTCAGCCGGTCGCCGAGGCCGAGGCCGCCGCCAAGCCGAAGAAGCGCTGAGGAGCAGCCATGATCAGTCTCAATGAGATCCCGTACGATTGGCTGAAACCCGGTGTTTATGCCGAGGTGCGGCCCGCCTATGATCGCGTCGGGCTGTCGCCCTGGCCGGCCCGCGCCCTGCTGATGGTCCAGATGCTGCCGGCGGGCACCGCGACACCGGGACAGCTCTATCGCATCACCCGGCCCGAGCAGGGCACGAGCCTGTTCGGCGCCGGATCGGTCGGCGAGGCGATGGCCCGCGCCTTCAAGCGCGCCAACAGGACCACCGACGTCCACGCCATCGCGCTCGCCGATGCGGCGGCCGGCGTGCAGGCGGCCGGCAGCTTCACCTTCAGCGGCCCCGCGACGGCCGCCGGTGTCGTCGCGCTCCATGTCGCCGACCACCGCGTCGTCGTCCCGGTGGCGGCCGGCGACACCGCCGCGGCGATCGCGACGGCCGCCGCCGCCGCGCTCGCCGCCGTGCCGGACCTGGCGGTGACCGCGACGGCCGCCGCCGGCGTGGTCACCGTGACAGCCAGGCACAAGGGCGAGTGCGGCAACGCGCTCCATCTCGCGGTGTCGCCGCGGATCGACGACACCATGCCGGCCGGCATCGGCTGTGTCGTCACCGCAATGGCTGGCGGCGCCGGTAATCCCACCGTCACCACGCTGCTGGACGCCATCGCGGGCGAGTGGTTCACCGACATCGTCTGCCCGTGGACCGACGCGACCAATCTCGGCGTGCTGGCGGCCGACCTCGGTGCCCGCTACGCCGCCATGGGGCGCAAGGACGCGCACGCCTATGCGGGCGGCCGCGGCACCTTCGGCCAGCTCGCCGCGCTTGGCGACGTGACCAGCTCGCCGCATCTGTCGGTGATCGGCGCCAAGGGCTCGGCCTCGCCGCCCTGGGCCTGGGCGGCGGCACTCGCTGGCGTCGCGGCGAGCCAGCTCGCCGACGATCCGGCCCGGCAGCTCCGCGGCCTGGCGCTGCCCGGCATCGCGGCGCCGGCGCCGGCCGATCGGTTCGACGAGACGGAGCAGGATCTCCTGCTCCGGGCCGGCATCTCGACCGTCACCATCGACGCGGACGGCACCGTGCGGCTCGACCGGGTCGTCACGACGCACGGGGCGGCGGGCGACACGGCGCGGCCGTGGCTCGACATCACAATCCCGAAGACGCTGTCGCGCATCCGCTGGGATTGGGCGTCCTACGTGTCGCAGCTCTACCCCCGGCACAAGCTCGCCGACGACGGCTCGCCGGCCGCGGTTGCCACCGCGGCCGTGGTGACGCCGCGGCGGATGCACGGGAGCTGGGCGGCCCGATGCCAGCTCTACGAGCGCGAGGGGTGGATCGAGGGCGCCGCCGAGACGGTGGCACAGGCGAGCTTCGAGCGCGATACGGGCGACCGAAACCGCATGAACGCGCGCCAGCCGCTGCGCATCATCGGCAATCTCATGGTCCTCGCCTCGGCGCTCGAGTTCCAGGTCTGACGGAGGCGCAGATGGCGCAGTATCTCGGCATCGTGGACATCGTCTGGCAGGGGCGAAACCTGCCGGTGGAGAAGGGCGCCAAGCTCAAGCTCGGTGGCATCACCAACAACCCGGTGACCTTCGGCCGCACGGTCGGCCGAGCGCAGGAGTTCAAGGGCTCGGAGATCACCGCGACCACGCACCTGAAGAAGGGCCAGAAGTGGACCGACATCTGGACCAACGACGAGGGCGAGCTCCAGGTGCTGTGCGACACGGGCCAGACCTACATCTTCGCCGACGCCTTCCTCCAGGGTGATCCGCCGGAGATCACCGGCGGAGAGGGAGGAAAAGTGGAATTGAAATGGATGGCGGGCGACTGGGAAGAGGTGATGGCGTCATGAGCACGACGGGCAAGCGGGGGAGCGCGACCGAGACCGTCATCGATCTCGACCCCGAGGAGCGCGCAGCGACGACGCCGGTCGTGGTCGACGAGGACCCCGGCGATGCGGCGCCGGCCGTGGTGGACGAGGACGCCGAGGACGTCGGCGGCAGCCTGCCGCGGCGGGCCGTCCGCCATCCGGACGGCAGCGTGACGTTGCCGCTGCGCCGGCCGGTCGATCTGACGATCCGCTCGGCCGCGGCCGGCACCCGCAGCGAGACCTATGCGGCGCTGACCTTCCACCGCCTGGCCGGCGGCGATCTCCGGGCGATCGCCGCGGCGAGCAAGGAGACGCAGCCGGTCGTGATGCTGGCGCGCGCCGCCCGGCTGCGGCAGCCGATCATGTCGGCGCTGTTCGATCGGCTCGATGCGGCGGACGTCGCCGACGCGGTGCGGGTGGTCGAGAGTTTTTTCGGGAGTGGCCCGACGACTGGCCGGTGAAGCTCGGCGGGCTGGCGGCGACCACGGGCTTCGCGGCGGCCGAGCTGGACGCGATGACGATCGACCAGGTCGCGTTCTGGTGGGGCGTCGTGGGCGCGTGGCAAGAGGCGAGCAAGGAGCAGGGTTGAGACAAGAGGCGGGGAGCGCCGCAGGCGCGACAGGGACGTCATGAATCGCCAAATGGCCATCTCGGTCCTGGTCCGCCTGGTCGATCGGCTCACCGGGCCGATCGAGCGGGTGATGGGCCGGGTGCGCGCCCTCGGGGCGCTCGGCGGCCGGATCGGCGATCTCACCCGGCGGCTCGAAGAGGCTGCCGGCAAGGCCGGCCGGCTCGCCAGCCGGATCGGCGCCATCGGCGCCATCGGGGCCGGGCTCACCTTCGCGGCGCCCGTCCAGGCGGCTGCTCAGTTCGACGACATCATTCGCGACATCGGCATCACGGCCGATCTCTCCGGCTCCAAGCTGGAGGCGATGATCGGATCGGTGGGGCCTGCGCTGGAAAAGCTCGCGCTCGAAGTCGGTCAGCCGTCCCTCAAGCTCGCCGAAGGCTTGCAGGTGCTGGGGGCATCGGGCCTCGAACTGCCGACCGCCCAAGGCATGATGCGGACCATCGGGCGAGTCGCCACGGCGGCCGGCGCGGAGGTGACCGAGGTGGCGCGGTCGGCATTCGCCCTGCACAACAACTTGAAGATCTCCGTCGACGAGATGGAGCTGGCTCTCGCCAAGCTGGTCACCGCCGGCAAGCTCGGGCGGTTCGAGTTCAAGAACATGGCGCGCGAGCTGCCGGAGCTGACCGCTGGAATTCAGCGGTTCGGCCTGTCTGGCATGGAGGCCGTATCGACGCTGGGGGCAGCGCTCCAGGTCGTGATGTTCGGGACGAGCGATCCGTCCGTCGCAGCCAACAATCTGTCGGAGCTGTTCGGAAAGTTCTTCACAAAGGAGACCATCAAGAACTTCAAGGACGAGTTCGATGTCTCCATCACCGGAGTGATTCAGAACGCCCGGGCGCGGGGCCTCAACCCGTTCGAATCTGCAATGGAGAAGCTGCTCAAGGTCACAGGTATCTCGGCCGCCGAGGTGAGGAAGATCTACGACGAGGCGTCCGCCGGCGGGGCCAACCAGGTCGAGGCGTTCGAGGCGGTGCGGGAGCACATCGAGGCCATCGGGGCCGCCGAGAAGATCCAGCGCATCTTCGGCGACAAGCAAGCGTTGAACGCGATCATTCCGTTCGCCACCAACCTCGACAAGTACAAGCAATTCAAGGCGGCGATCGCGTCGGCCGACACCGCTATCATCGCGCGCGATCTCGCCGGACGGCTGGCCGGGCTCACCAAGAAGCTCGATCATCTCGCAGAGATCGGCCAGCAGGCCATGCGGCGTGTCGGCACCGCGTTCGCGACGCACGTGCCGTTCATTTTCCGCGGGATCGTTGCGTTGCAGACCAAGCTCGCCGAGATCGAGGCGAAGAACCCCGGCATGGTCGATCAGTGGCTGGCCTGGGGCGGTGCGGTGCTGCTGGTGGTCGCCGCGCTCGGTATTCTCGGGCCCGCGGTGTGGGCGGTGTCGCAGACGGTCGGCCTGCTATGGGCCGTGCTCAGAGGCGGGGTGCTGGTCGTCGCCGTCCTGTCCCGGGCGGTCGTCGCGCTCGGCGCCGCGCTGATGACCACGCCGGTCGGGTGGGTGATCGCCGGCATCACCGCGATTGCGCTGGCCGCCTACCTGATCTGGCAGCACTGGGAGCCGATCAAGGCGTTCTTCGCCGGCTTGTGGACCGGCATCACCACCGAGGCGGATCGGGTGTGGACCGGGCTGACGACAGGCGTGCAGACCGCCGCCCGCCTGATCGGCGGCGTGTTCTCGGCGATGTGGACCGATGTCGAGCAGACGTTCCGGGCTGTCGGCGACCGCATCTCGGCGTGGTGGGACGGGCTGATCCCCGACTGGGCGCGCGGCCTGTTCGGCGGCGGCACGACGGTGCCGGGCGCCGCGGCGGCCACGGGCGCCGCCCGCGCCGGTGCGTCGCCGGCCGGACCCGGGCCGCAGAAGCAGGAGGTCGGCGGCAAGATCGTGGTGAAGATCGACGGCCCTGGCCGTGTCGAGAGCGTGACCAGCGACAGCCGCGCGGTGCCGATCGAGGCCGACCGCGGCCCCATGCTGGCCGTACCATGATGATCGCTTCGCACCGGCGCAGCGTCACCTCTCCCCGCACGCGGGGAGAGGTCGGAGTCCGAGCGCAGCGAGGGCTCCGGGTGAGGGGCGCCTCATGGATACGGACGCGGGGGGGGGGGGGGGGGGGGGGCGGCCGGGCCCGCCCGGGCCGGGGCCCGCCCCGGGCCCGCCCCGCGGGCGGGGGGGGGGCGGGGGGGGGGG
>WNKV01000023.1 GCA_009720755.1 Rhodoplanes serenus | reverse complement strand
CCCCCCCCCCCCCCCCCCCCCCCCCCCCCCCCCCCCCCCCCCCCCCCCCCCCCCCCCCCCCCCCCCCCCCCCCCCCTCCGTGGAGACCGCAGCGCCCCCTCACCCGGAGCCCTCGCGGCGCTCGGTCTCCGACCTCTCCCCGCAGGCGGGGAGAGGTGATGTCGGCGCTCCGTCATCCTCGCCCTCCCAGCCGCAGCTCGCGGGTGTCGAGGCCGAGCGGCCCATGGGTCGCCGCGAGGATCAGCCCCCCGCCGGCGAGGTGCGCCCGCATCAGCCCGGCCAGACGCTCCTGCGAGGCGACGTCGAGCGCCGAGGTCGGCTCGTCGAGCAGCCACACCGGGCGCGCGACCGCCACCAGCCGGGCGATCGACAGCCGCCGCCGCTGGCCCGCCGACAGGTAGCCGGCCGGCAGGTCGGCGAGATCGTCGAGCGCGACGGCCTCCAGGGCGGTGCCGAGCCGGGCGCGGTCGCCGCCCAGATAGTCGATCCAGAAGTCGAGATTCTCGGTCACCGTCAGGGACGGCTTGAGGGCGTCGAGATGGCCGAGATAGTGGGCCTGCTCGGGCAAGGTCAGCTCGGGGTCGCCGCCGTCGAGCCGCACGCTGCCGGCGGCCGGCCGCACCAGCCCGGCGATCAGCCGCAGCAGCGAGCTCTTGCCCGCCCCGTTGCGGCCGGTGAGCGCCAGCGCCTCGCCGGCGCCGACGCGGAAATCGAGGCCGGTGAAGACCTCGCGCTGCCCCCGCACGCAGGCGAGATCGTGTCCGATCAGGTCCATCCGGTGTCCGACGTCGGTCGTCCGACGCACCCCCACGGCCGCCACGGCCCGGCTGGCGCTCCGGGCCGCCCTCTTTGGAATTCCAACGATGTGGCAGAATTCCAAGAAAGCACTTATAAGCGCCCCGTGCCCGCGTTCTTCAACCCGACGACAGCCCGGCGCTGCTGCACAGGCGATCACTATCGCCCCGGGGTGCTCTCGTCCACTGGCAGTCCGGTCCCAGCTCCACCGGAATGGAACGAGACGACATGACCTCACTCGACAGCTTCAAATGCACCAGGACCCTCAAGGTCGGCACCAAGAGCTACGTGTATTACAGCCTGCCGGCCGCGGAAAAGAACGGCCTCCCCGGGATCTCCCGCCTGCCCTTCTCGATGAAGGTGCTGCTGGAGAACCTGCTGCGCCACGAGGACGGCCGCTCGGTGACCAAGGACGACATCCTGGCGGTCGCCCAGTGGCTCAAGAAGCGCACCTCGACCCGTGAGATCGCCTTCCGCCCGGCGCGCGTGCTGATGCAGGACTTCACCGGCGTGCCGGCCGTGGTCGACCTCGCGGCGATGCGCGACGCGATGAAGAAGCTCGGCGGCGACCCCAAGCAGATCAACCCGCTGGTGCCGGTGGATCTGGTCATCGACCACTCGGTGATCATCAACTATTTCGGCAGCAACGACGCCTTCAAGAAGAACGTCGACGAGGAGTACAAGCAGAACCAGGAGCGCTACCGCTTCCTCAAGTGGGCGCAGCTCTCGTTCGAGAATTTCCGCGTCGTGCCGCCCGGCACCGGCATCTGCCACCAGGTCAATCTGGAGTACCTGTCGCAGACCGTGTGGAGCGCCAAGGGCGAGGCGGTGGTCGGCGGCAAGACCGTGGCGGCCGAGATCGCCTATCCGGACACGCTGGTCGGCACCGATTCGCACACCACCATGGTCAACGGCCTGTCGGTGCTGGGCTGGGGCGTCGGCGGCATCGAGGCCGAGGCCGCGATGCTGGGCCAGCCCTACTCGATGCTGCTGCCCGAGGTGGTCGGCTTCCGGCTCGACGGCAAGCTGAAGGAGGGCGTCACCGCCACCGACCTGGTGCTGACCGTCACCCAGATGCTGCGCAAGAAGGGCGTGGTCGGCAAGTTCGTCGAGTTCTTCGGCCCGGGCCTCGCCGCGCTGTCGATCGCCGACCGCGCCACCATCGGCAACATGGCGCCCGAATACGGCGCCACCTGCGGCTTCTTCCCGATCGACGAGGACACGCTCGGGTTCCTGGAGGGCACCGGCCGCAGCGCCCAGCGGGTCGCGCTGGTGAAGGCCTATGCCAAGGCGCAGGGGATGTACCGCACCCGCAACACGGCGGACCCGGTGTTCACCGAGGTGCTCAAGCTCGATCTCGCCAAGGTCGAGCCGTCGCTCGCCGGCCCGAAGCGGCCGCAGGACCGGGTGCCGCTCAAGAAGGTGAAGGCCGGCTTCCAGGCCGCGCTCGCCGAGGAGTTCGGCAAGGCCGGCGAGGCCGGCAAGCGGGTGGAGGTCGAGGGCCGCGACCACGATCTCGGCCACGGCGACGTGGTGATCGCGGCGATCACCTCGTGCACCAACACCTCGAACCCGAGCGTCATGCTGGGCGCCGGCCTGCTGGCCAAGAAGGCGGTGGCCAAGGGCCTCAAGGTGAAGCCGTGGGTCAAGACCTCGCTCGCCCCCGGCTCGCAGGTGGTCGGCGAGTATCTGGCCAAGTCCGGGCTCCAGAAGGATCTCGACAAGCTCGGCTTCAACCTGGTCGGCTTCGGCTGCACCACCTGCATCGGCAATTCCGGGCCGCTGCCGGCGGAGATCTCGAAGGCGATCAACGAGCACGATCTCGTCGCCGCCGCCGTGCTGTCGGGCAACCGCAACTTCGAGGGCCGGGTCAATCCGGACGTGCGGGCCAACTATCTGGCGTCGCCGCCGCTGGTCGTCGCCTACGCGATCGCCGGAACGATGAACTTCGATCCGGTGAAGACCCCGCTCGGCGTCGACAAGGCCGGCAACAAGGTGTTCCTCAAGGACATCTGGCCGACCAAGCGCGAGATCGACGCGGTGATCAAGAAGGCGGTCACCAAGCAGCTCTTCGCCAAGAAGTATGCCGACGTGTTCAAGGGCGACGAGAACTGGGGCAAGATCGCCGTCAAGGGCGGCCTCACCTATGCGTGGGACGGCAAGTCGACCTACGTGCAGAACCCGCCCTACTTCGTCGGCATGGGCAAGCAGCCGGCGGCCACCACCGACATCGTCGAGGCGCGCATCCTCGGCCTGTTCCTCGACTCGATCACCACCGACCACATCTCGCCGGCGGGCTCGATCAAGCTCACCTCGCCGGCCGGCCAGTACCTGATCGACCGCAAGGTGAAGCCGGTCGACTTCAACCAGTACGGCACCCGGCGCGGCAATCACGAGGTGATGATGCGGGGCACCTTCGCCAATATCCGCATCAAGAACCAGATGGTGCCGGGCGTCGAGGGCGGGGTGACGATCCACTACCCGTCCAAGGAGCAGCTGCCGATCTACGACGCGGCGATGCGCTACAAGAGCGAGAAGGTGCCGCTGGTGGTGTTCGCCGGCCGGGAGTACGGCACCGGCTCGTCGCGCGACTGGGCCGCCAAGGGCACCATGCTGCTCGGCATCCGGGCGGTGATCGCGCAGTCCTTCGAGCGCATCCACCGCTCCAACCTGATCGGCATGGGCGTGGTGCCGCTCACCTTCGAGGAGGGCACCTCCTGGCAGTCGCTCGGCCTCAAGGGTGACGAGCGGGTGACCCTGCGCGGCCTCGGGGCGGACCTCAAGCCGCGCCAGATCCTCGAAGCCGAGATCGTCGGGGCGGACGGCAAGACCCGCAAGGTGCCGCTGCTGTGCCGGATCGACACCCTCGACGAGCTGGAATACTTCCGCAACGGCGGCATCCTGCACTACGTGCTGCGCCAGCTCGCCGCCTGACGCGATACCCGAGCCAGACCGGCCGCCGTGCTCCGGCACGGCGGCCGTTTCATGTCGAGACGCCGCCGCGATCCGGCCCCCTCGCCAGCCTGCCGGCCCTTCGCCGGCCGATGGTTAATCGCGCCTTAACCTCGGCCTCCCTATCATTCATGCGACGCTTCTCCGCCGGCCGGCGGCAGAGGCCGTCCGACCGACCATGCCGCCGATGCCCATGACGCCCCCCGCCAGCGCGCCTTCGCCTTCGACCGGAAGGCCGCCCGACACCCGTTCGCCGTTCGTGCGGCTGGCCGATCTCCTGGCCGGCGTCGCGCCCGGCCGGCCGGCCATCAACCTGTCGATCGGCGAGCCCCAGCACCCGGTGCCGGACTTCGTCGCCGCGGCGCTCGTCTCCGATCTCGCCTCGCTCGGCCGCTATCCGGCCGGCAAGGGCACCGCGGCGTTCCGGACCGCCGCCGCCGCCTGGGCCACCCGCCGCTACGACCTGCCGCGCCCGCTCGATCCGGAGCGCGAGGTGCTGGTGCTCAACGGCTCCCGCGAGGGGCTGTTTCTCGGCGCCCATGCGGCCAAGCGGTACGTGACGGCGAACCGCAGCCCGCGCCCCGGCCGGCCGGCCGTGCTGGTGCCCAACCCGTTCTATGCCGCCTACCCGATCGGCGGCGACACCGCCGACTGCGAGGTGGTCTACCTGCCGGCGCGCGAGCAGTCCGGCTTCCTGCCCGATCTCGCGTCGCTCGACGCGGCATTGCTCGCCCGCACGGTCGCCTTCTACGTCGCCTCCCCGGCCAATCCGCAGGGCGCCGTGGCCGATCTCGCCTATCTGACCCGCCTGCTGGGGCTCGCCCGCCAGCACGGCTTCCTGGTCTTCGCCGACGAGTGCTACTCGGAGATCTACACCCGCGAGCCGCCCCCCGGGCTGCTCCAGGCGGCCGGTCCCGACTTCGCCCACGCGGTGGTGTTCCAGTCGCTGTCCAAGCGCTCCAACCTGCCGGGACTGCGGGTCGGCTTCGCGGCCGGCGACGCGGCGTTCCTGGAGAAGTTCCTCGATCTGCGCAACGTCGCCGCCCCGCAGGTGCCGGTGCCCTCGCAGATCGTCGCCGCGGCGGCCTATGCGGACGAGGCGCATGTCGAGGACAACCGCCGGCGCTACGCGCGAAAATTCGATCTCGCCGACCAGATCGTCGGCGACCGCTGGGGCTACCGCCGGCCGGCCGGCGGCTTCTACCTGTGGCTCGACGTCGGCGCGCTCGGCGGCAGCGAGGCGGTGACGGCGCGGCTGTGGGCCGAGGCGGGGCTGAAGGTGCTGCCCGGCCGCTACATCGCCCGCGACCAGGCCGACGGCTCCAATCCGGGCGCCGACTACATTCGCATCGCCATGGTGCAGGACGAGGAGACCACGGCCGAGGCGCTGCACCGCCTCGTCGCCGTGCTGGGCTGACACCGCGGCCTCGGGCCGCCGGCCTCAATCGAGCGGAGACGCAATGCCCGCGCTGCAACGCCGAGTCGGAGCCGCCCCCCTGCTGCCGGACGAGATCCGGGCCGGGCTGGAGCGGCGCGTCCGTCAGGCCGTCGGGCTGGTGCTGGTCGGGATCGCGGCGCTGTGCACCGCCGCCCTCGTCACCTGGTCGGTGAAGGACCCGAGCCTCAGCCACGCCACCAGCGCGCCGGTGCGCAACCTGCTCGGCGTGCCGGGCGCCATCGCGGCCGACCTGTGCATGCAGCTCTTCGGCCTCGCCACCCTGGCGCTGGTCGGCCCGGTCGCGGCCTGGGGCTGGCGGCTCGCCCATCTGCAACGCTTCGATCGCGAGCGCTGGCGGGTGGCCGCCTGGGTGCTCGGCGCCCCGCTCGCCGCCGGCTTCGTGGCCTGCCTGCCGCGCAGCGCCGCCTGGCCGCTGCCGAGTGGGCTCGGCGGCGTCGTCGGCGACTGGCTGGTGCGTGGCCCGGCCGCGCTGCTGCCGCTCGGCTGGAGCTATCCGGCGCTCGCCGCCGTGTACGGCCTTCTGGCCGCCGCCGCCCTGTTGTTCGCCTGCGGCTTCGGCTTCGCCGAGCCCGACGAGGACGCGCCGGCCCGCCCGGCGCCGGCCCGGCCGGCGCCCACCCCCGCCGCGGCCCGCGATCCGGACGCCGACACCGACGAGGACGACAACTCCCGCGCCGCCGTGTCGATCGGCCTCGTGGTCCATGCGCTGCTCAGCCTCAAGGCGCGGGCGCTGCGGCTGGCCCGTCTCGGCGTCGCCGCCGGGCTCAACTGGTTCAAGGCGTCGCGCGAGCCGGCCATCGACCCGCTGGCCCGCCGCGAGCCGCGCTTCGAGGACGGTGGCGACGACCTCGCGCACGCCCGCCGCGCCCATGACGACGCGCCGCCCTTCGAGACGGCTCCGGCGGCCGGCCGCCCGGCCGATCCGGCCGATACCGACGACGACCTCGACGACGCGGAGGAGCCGGCGCCGCCGCGCGCCGCCCGGAAGCCCGTCCCGGCCAAGAAGGCGGGCGGACGCGGCGGCAAGCCAGGCGAGTACGAGCTGCCCGGCCTCGGCCTGCTCGCCGCCCCCAAGCCGAACGAGCGCACCGCCCCCAGCATGGAGCTGATCAAGGCCAACGAGGCGGCGCTCCAGACCGTCCTGTCCGACTTCGGGGTGCGGGGCGAGATCCTCGACGCCCATCCGGGGCCGGTGGTGACGCTCTACGAGCTGGAGCCGGCCCCCGGCATCAAGTCGTCGCGCGTCATCGGGCTGGCCGACGACATCGCCCGCTCGATGAGCGCCGTGTCGGCGCGCGTCGCCGTCATTCCGGGCCGCAACGTGATCGGCATCGAGCTGCCCAACGCGACGCGCGAAAAGGTCTATCTGCGGGAGATGCTGGCGGCCGAGCAGTTCCACGATTCCAACGCCAAGCTGCCGCTCTGCCTCGGCAAGACCATCGGGGGCGATCCGGTCATCGTCGATCTCGCCCGCATGCCGCATCTCCTGATCGCCGGCACCACCGGCTCGGGCAAGTCGGTCGCCATCAACACCATGATCCTGAGCCTTCTGTACCGGCTGCGGCCGGACCAGTGCCGGCTCATCATGGTCGACCCCAAGATGCTGGAGCTGTCGGTCTACGACGGCATCCCGCATCTGCTCACCCCGGTCGTCACCGATCCCAAGAAGGCGGTGGTCGCGCTCAAATGGGCGGTGCGCGAGATGGAGAGCCGCTACAAGAAGCTCTCCAAGGTCGGGGTGCGCAACATCGACGGCTACAACGCCCGCCTCGCCGAGGCCAAGGCCAAGGGCGAGCGGCTGACCCGCACGGTGCACACCGGCTACGACAAGGAGAGCGGCACCGCCATCTACGAGACCGAGGAGCTGGACCTCGAGCCGCTACCCTATCTCGTCGTCGTGGTGGACGAGATGGCCGACCTGATGATGGTGGCCGGCAAGGAGATCGAGGGCACGGTGCAGCGCCTCGCCCAGATGGCGCGCGCCGCCGGCATCCACGTCATCGTGGCGACGCAGCGCCCGTCGGTCGACGTCATCACCGGCACCATCAAGGCCAACTTCCCGACCCGCATCTCCTTCCAGGTGACGTCCAAGATCGACAGCCGCACGATCCTCGGCGAGCAGGGCGCCGAGCAGCTGCTCGGCCAGGGCGACATGCTCTACATGGCAGGCGGCGGCCGCATCAGCCGCGTCCACGGCCCGTTCGTGTCGGACGACGAGGTGGAGAAGATCGTCCGCCACCTCAAGACGCAGGGGCAGCCGCAGTATCTCGACGACGTCACCGCCGAGGAGCCGGAGGGCGACGGCGAGGCGGTGTTCGACGGCACCGCCATGGGCCAGGAGGGCGGCGACCTCTACCAGCAGGCCGTCCAGGTGGTGATGCGCGACCGCAAGGCGTCGACCAGCTACATCCAGCGCCGGCTCCAGATCGGCTACAACCGCGCCGCCTCGCTGATGGAGCGGATGGAGGCGGAGGGCATCGTCGGCCAGGCCAACCATGCCGGCAAGCGCGAGATCCTGGTGGGCGGCGACAGTGGCGAAGACGCCTTCTGACGGCTCGGCTATGCTGGCGGGAGCTGTCGGGCGAGTCGCGTTGAGACCACCGAAAGCACCGTCGGGCGGCAGCCCCGAAGGGACGCCCGCAGGGGCGCCCGAACGGGCGCCCCGGGTGCCGGCCACGCCGGGGCGGGCGGGTCGCGAAATCGCCATAGACCTGGACGACAGCTCGTCGTCCAGTTTCAGGGGTGACAGGGCAAAGGTGAAATCGGAGATGGTCATGCGGACGACGGGGGCAGCCGCGCGGGTCGGCACCGTACTGATCGGCGGCGCGGTGCTCGGCACCCTGTCGGTCGCCATCCTGACGATCGGCGTCCTCGGGGTCGGCACCGCTCCCGCGGTGGCGGCCGGCGCCGAGACCGTCCCGCTGCCGGTGCCGCGGCCCAAGAAGCTCGCCCAGACGGCGCAGCCGGCGCGGCCGCCACTGGTCGCCCCCGCCCTCACCGGCACGCCGCCGACCGGCGCGGTGGTTCCGGTCGCCGCTCCGGCCCGCCCGGGCGTGCTCGACAACTCCCAGAAGGCGCTGGCCGACAAGGTCAGCGGCTATCTGTCCGGCATGCAGACGCTGGTCGGGAGCTTCATCCAGGTCGGCCCCGACGGCGGCCGCACCGAAGGCCAGTTCTACATCCAGAAGCCCGGCAAGGTGCGCTTCGAGTACAGCCCGCCGAGCCCCATCGACGTGATCGCCGACGGCTCCTCGGTGGTGGTGCGCGACCGCAAGCTCGCCACCCAGGACCTCTACCCCTTGTCGCAGACCCCGCTGCGCTACCTTCTCGTCGAGAAGATCGACCTCACCCGCGACACCAACCTGGTCTCGGTCTCGGCCGATGACGTCTTCGTCACCGTGGTGATCGAGGAGAAGCAGGCGCTCACCGGCACCCACCGGATGATGATGATGTTCGGTGCCAAGGACTTCCAGCTCAAGCAGTGGACCGTGACCGACCCGCAGGGCTACGACACGACGGTCGCGGTCTACAATCTCGACCCGACCAAGCGGCCCGACCCCGGCCTGTTCCGCATCGAGTACGAGCGGGTCCTCCAGTAGCGGGCCTGGATCGTCCGTCCCGGCGAGCCCCCGGGGGCGCCGGAACGAGGCGGCAGGAACGAAGTCGAGCATCGCGGACTTGTCGAAAGGGCGCGCCGGAGCGGCGCGCCTTTTTGCGTTCCGCCCCGGGCGGGACCCTGCCGGGGACGATCCATGAGAACCAAGACGCTCGGCGTCATCGCCGGCCTCCTCGCCGTCCACGCGCTCGCGGTCGCGGTCGCGGCCCGCCGGGCAGAGCGGCGGCACCCACCGCGCGGCCGCTTCGTCACCGTGGACGGGCTGCGGCTGCATTACCTCGAGGCGGGACCGGCGGACGGGCCGCCGGTGATCCTGCTGCACGGCAACGGAGCGACCGCCGACGACTGGGCGGCGAGCGGCCTCCTCGGCCGGCTCGCCCGCCGCCACCGGGTGATCGCGTTCGACCGGCCGGGCTTCGGCTACAGCGACCGGCCCTGGCTGCCGCAGCCGCCGGAGGCGCAGGCGCGGCTCCTCGCCGAGGCGGCGGCCCGTCTCGGAATCGATCGCGCCGTGGTGGTGGGCCACTCCTGGGGCACCCTGGTGGCGCTCGCCATGGCGCTGGAGCGGCCCGCCCGGGTGGCCGGGCTGGTGCTGGCCGCCGGCTACTATGTGCCGACCCGCCGGATCGACGTGTGGCTCGCCTCCGGTCCGGCACTGCCGATCGTCGGCCCGCTGCTGCGCTACACGGTGGCGCCGATCCTCGCCCGGCTGGTGGCGCCGCGGGTGATCCGCCGGCTGTTCGCCCCAGTGGCCGTGCCGGCGGCGTTCACCAGCGGCTTCCCGGTGCCGCTGGCGCTGCGGCCGAGCCAGCTCCGCGCCACCGCCGAGGAATCGGCCCTGATGATCCCGGCGGCCCGGCGCCTGGCCGCTCGCTACGGCGAGATCGGCTGCCCGGTCACGGTGTTCGCGGCGGCCGGCGACCGGCTGCTCGAGTCGAGCCATGGCCCGCAGCTGCGCGCCGCCCTGCCGGGTGCCGCGCTCCATGTGGTGCCGGGTGCCGGCCACATGCTCCACTACGCCGTGCCGGACGAGATCGCCCTGGCGGTCACGGCCCAGGCAGCCACCGCCGCGCCGGCGGCCGCCGGCCGCGACGCCGCCGAGCGCCACACCGCCGATGCGCCGCCGCTGCTGCCCGACCTGCCGGCCGTGACGACGCCGGCGCAGGGCTGACGCTCGCCGACGCGACGGCGGGGCCGAAAAGCGGCGCTCTGCCTTGTTCCTGCCGTCTCCGGGGCTATCAAGGGCCTGCGCAGAAGCAGAGTCCGATGCCCGTCACCATCTCGACCTGGAATATCAACTCGGTCCGGCTGCGGATCGATCTCGTCGCCAAGTTTCTGAAGGCCGTGCAGCCCGACGTGCTGTGCCTTCAGGAGACCAAGTGCCCGGACGACGCCTTTCCGCTGAAGCGGCTGGCGCGCCTCGGCTACACCCATGTCGCGACCAACGGCCAGAAGGGCTATCACGGGGTCGCCATCGTGTCGCGGCTGCCCTTCGAGGCGGTCGACCGCCGCAGCTTCTGCGACAAGCAGGACTGCCGCCATGTGGCGGTGACGCTCTCCGAGCAAGCCGGCCTCAAGGACCCCGCCGTCATCCACAACTTCTACGTCCCGGCCGGCGGCGACGAGCCCGATCCCGCCGTGAACCCGAAGTTCGCCCACAAGCTCGCCTTTCTGGACGAGATGCGGGAGGCCGAGACGCTGCATCCGGTGAACGGCGCCCGCGCCATCCTGGTCGGCGATCTCAATGTCGCGCCGCTCGAGCACGACGTGTGGAGCCACAAGCAGATGCTGCGCGTCGTCTCGCACACGCCGGTCGAGTGCGAGAAGCTCGGCGCCGTGCAGGCCGCCGGCGGCTGGGTCGACGCCATGCGGGCGCATGTGCCGGCCAGCGAGAAGCTCTATACGTGGTGGAGCTACCGCGCGGCCGACTGGGCCGCCTCCGATCGCGGCCGCCGGCTCGATCACGTCTGGGTCAGCCCGGCGATCGGCGACCGCGTCTCGGCCATGACGGTGACGCGGGCGGCGCGCGGCTGGCCGCAGCCCTCCGACCACGTGCCGGTGACCGTGACGGTGGAGATCTAGCCCGCTTCAGCCGACCCGGGGCCCTGGATTCCGTAGCCCGGGTTGAGCGCAGCGAAACCCGGGACGGCCGGCGCCGTGCACCGTGGCTCGCCCCAACCCCGCTCATGCCCGCGCAGGCGGGCATCCACGATTTTAAGCCGAGTAGCAACAAAGACGTGGATGGCCGGGACGAGCCCGGCCATGACAGAGGATGCAGTCCGAGAGTGCCGCCGTTGGGCTCAGCCTCGCGGGTCGAGATTGGTGCGCACCTGGGCGATATCGTCGGCGGTCTCCAGGGCGCGGGCCGCCAGATGGTCGCGCAGCCGATAGGCGGCGTCCGGGAAGCCTTCCAGCATCTTGAGAAAAAGCTGGCGCGGGATGCGCATGACGGCGGACGGCTCGGTCGCGGTCGCGGTCACCGGCCGCACCGTGTCGATGAGGAGCGCCAACTCGCCGAGCAGCACGCCGGGTCCCACCGTGGTGACCGGGCCGTCCCGCTGGGCCGCATCGAGCCGGAAGGCGCCCTCCTGCACCACATAGCCGCAATCGGCGGCGTCGCCCGCCCGGAACAGCACGCCGCCCGAGGCGACCGACCGGCTCTCGCAGCCGATCGCCAGAATCCGCAACGCATTGGGGCCGAGCAGCCGAAACGTCGGAACGCTCTCCAGGAACCCGATATCGTCTTCGATGCTCATGCGTTCGCGACGAGGTCCTGGCCGCGGGCGGCGACACGGGGCGTCCACGTCCGACGAGGATGAACCGGCCGCGCCCCCCGGCGACCGATCGGACCGACGATCTTGGTCAGGGCACCAGCTTGTAGCCCCCCGCCTCGGTGACCAGGATGGCGGGATTGGCGGCGTCGCGCTCCACCTTCTGACGCAGCCGATAGATGTGAGTCTCCAGCGTATGGGTGGTGACGCCGGAATTGTAGCCCCAGACCTCCTGAAGCAGCACGTCGCGCGACACCGGCTTCTGGCCGGCGCGATACAGGAAGCGCAGGATCGCCGTCTCCTTCTCGGTCAGCCGCACCTTGTTGCCCTTGGGGCTGACCAGGAGCTTGGAGCTCGGCCGGAACGTGTACGGCCCGATGGCGAACACCGCGTCCTCGCTCGCCTCGTGCTGACGGAGCTGGGCGCGGATGCGGGCGAGCAGCACGGCGAAGCGGAACGGCTTCGGCACGTAGTCGTTGGCGCCCGACTCCAGCCCCAGGATGGTGTCGGAATCGGTGTCGTGGCCGGTCAGCATGATGATCGGCGCCTTGAAGCCGTTCTTGCGCAGAATGCGCACCGCCTCGCGCCCATCGATGTCGGGCAGGCCGACATCCATGATCACCAGGTCGAACGGCGTCGCCTTGGCAGCCTGCACGGCCTTGGCCCCGGTGTCGACGGCGGCCGGCTCGAATTCGTCGTGCAGCGAGAGCTGCTCGACGAGAGCGTCGCGCAACTCGGTCTCGTCATCGACGATCAGGATCTTGCGGGCATTCGGCATCGGTTCGCGGCCTCTGGCGCACGCGCACAAAAACGTGACGTTGCGCGAAGTAGAGCATTCGGGGACAAAAGCGCAAGCGTTCCGAACCCATTGTAAACGAGCCATACCCTTGATTCAGTTAAACCATCGATCGAGATCCCGGCCCGGTGGCAAGGTTCGGCAGATTTGGGTGGCGGCGCAGCCGGGTCGGCCGGACCGCGGCATCGCGGCCGCGGGGCCTCTGCGGCTCGTGGTCGCGCTCGGCCGCAGCGGCATCCGGGCCGACAAGCGCGAGGGCGACGGGGCGACCCCGCGCGGCAGCTTCCGGCCGGTGCGGGTGTGGTGGCGGGCCGATCGCGGCCCGCGGCCGCGGACGGGCCTGCCGGTCCGCCGCATCGATCCGGCCGACGCCTGGTGCGAGGACCCGGCCGATCGCCGCTACAACCGGCCGTTCCGGCGGCGCTGCGGCGAGGCGGGCGATCGGTTGTGGCGCGACGACCGGCTCTACGACCTGATCATCGAGCTCGATCACAACACCCGCCCGCGCGTCGCCGGCCGCGGCAGCGCGGTCTTCGTCCATCTGGCCCGCGAGACGTTCGGCCCCACCGCCGGCTGCGTCGGCTTCGATCCGGCGGCCTTGCGGCGGCTGGTCGCCCTGATCGGCCCGGACACCCGCATCGTCATCGGCCGATAGAGCCTCGTCCGGCGACGTGGCCGCCGGTGTTCGCCGTCGACGATGCGATCAGGCAAGGATTTCTGGAGCGAAGTCCGATCCCCTCGGATCGGATTCCGCTCGCGCCTCACCCGATCGGGTGAGGGCGCCACCGAGCAAGACACCGCGACCGCGCATGCGGCTCAGCGGCCGCCCTTGCTCAACCGGACGATCAGCCAGATCGGAATCACCACCACGGCGCCGAGCAGGAAGTAGCGCCACAGCCACACCACGGCGTCGAAGCCCATGTCCCAGACGGCGCGGACGAGGCGCTCCAGGCTCTGGATGATGTTCCAGGGATCGAGCCCGATCGCCGACAAAATGACGCCGACCAGCACCGAGAGCAGCACGAGGCGCACCGCCACGGCCCCCGGCGAGCCGCCCAGCAGCCGGTTCATATCCGTGTTCGATCGCTGCATCTCGTCCTCGTACCGCATCGGCTGCCGCGACCGTGGGTCCTGCATGGTCATCGCCCTCTCCCATGGTGCCGCGCCCTCGGGGCAGCTTACCACAGCCAGACGCCGCACCGCACCCGCGCCGCGCGTCTCACTCCGGCGACCGGGACCGCGACCGCGTCCTGCCGGCGCCACGCCGGGCCGGCACGGCATGCCGCCACGCCATCTCCAGGGCGGCGGCCAGCTCGTCGGGCGACAGGGCCGCGAGGGTCACGGTGGTCCAGCCGCGCGTCCCGAAGGCGTTCGGGACGGGAGCGAACGCCTCAGGCGCCACCGTGCATTTGAGCGCCTGCTCGTCGGGCGTGTAGGCGAGATTGGCGGTGAGGCCATCGGCCGCCAGCGTCGCGTAGTTGCGGGCGACCCGGAAGGCGCGGCGATCGAAATGCGGCCTCTCGACGGTGCCGGGCAGCGCCAGCGCCAGACGGCGGAGATCAGCGGCGGTCGCCATCAGGCGCCCGCTCGCCACGGGTCGTAGGTGCCGACCGTCCACAGATGCCCCTCCGGATCGCGGAACGAGAAGCCGCGGCCGCCGAAACTCTCGTCCTTGAGGGCGACCACGATGTCGGCGCCGCCCGCCACCGCGCGCCGGTGCACCGCATCGGCGTCCGGCACCACCACATAGGGGCTCTGGCTGTTGCCGCCGAGCGCCGCGGGCGGCTGCTGGAGCTTGCCGAAGGCGTCGTCGCGCGCGGTGCCGATCACGATAAGGCCGGGGCCGAGCGACAGCTCGGCATGGGCGATGCCGCCCTTCTCGTCCTCGTAGACGGCATGCCGCGCGAAGCCGACCACCTCGCACAGCCAGTCGATCATCTGCCAAGGGTCACGGTAGCGCAGCGTCGGAATCACGGTGCTGGTCACGGCATCCTCTCTGAACACATGGACCGGGATCGCGCCACGACGGCGACGGCCGCCGCCGCCGACCTGTGGTCGACGCAGCGGGCCGGCTCCGGTTCCGGGCGCTCGCGCGCTGCGGCGTGTCCCGCCGTTCAGGCGAAGCGCACCGCGTAGACGGGCGGCAGCGTGTGGCTGACGCAGCTCCAGCGGTCGCCCTGGTCCTCGCTCACCCACAGGCCGCCGGTGGTGGAGCCGATCGCGAGGCGCTCGCCGCTGTCGTCGAGGGCCAGCGCATGGCGGTAGACGACGTCGTAGGCGTGGCGCTGCGGCAGCCCCTCGGTCAGCACGTCGAAGGACCGGCCACCGTCGCGGGTGCGGGTGACGACGAGCCGCCCGTCCTTGGGAATGCGCTTCTCGTCCTTGATCTCCGGCACGAACCACGCCGTGTCGGGCTCGCGCGGATGCACCGCGACCGCGAACCCGAAGGTCGACGGCCCGGCCTTGTCGATCTCGGTGAAGCTCGTGCCCTCGTCGGAGGAGACGAAGATGCCGTTGTGGTGCTGCACCCACATGCGCTCGGGCGCCTCGCGACAGCGCACCAGGCAATGGACGTCCTGGGCGATCGGGTCGTCAGCCTGCTCAGGCGGCATGTACTCGGCCCGCATGCCGCCGCCGCGCAGCGTCCAGCTGTCGCCGCCGTCCTCGCTCGCCCACACGCCGCCGGTGGACACCGCGATGGCGAGCCGCCGCGCATTGCGCGGATCGACACAGATCGAATGCAGGCCGGGCAGGTCGGCGCCGCCGCCGCCCCATTTCTGCCGGAGCGGATGGTCCCACAGCGAGCGGACGAGCTGCCAGCTCGCGCCGTGATCGGTCGACTTGAACAGCCCGCCCGGCAGGGTGCCGCACCACAGCGTGCCGGGCTCGTCGGCGCCGCCGGCGGCGAGCGCCCACACCCGCACCGTGCTCCACGGCAGCGGCCGGCCCCACATGTCGAGCTCCTCGTGGCCCTCCGGCTTCTCCGGATAGGTCGGGGTGGCGATCTCCTCGAAGCCGCCGCCGGCCAAGGAGCGATGCAGCTTGACGCCGAAATGGCCGTGATCGAGCGCCGCGTAGTGGCGGCCGTCACGCGGATCGGTGAGCGTCAGCGTGACGTTGTCGCCGAGGAAGTCGACCGCGGCGACGTCCCACCCGCCGCCGTCGCGCTTCACCGTGAACAGGCCCTTGCGGGTCGAGACGAGCAGCGTGTCACTGGGCTGCGTGTGACTCATGGATCAGCCTCCGGAGAGCGCCTGAAAGACGTGGACGGTGCTGGCCGGGCCGACCGGCTCGGCGAGGGTCGTGCGGTCGCGCACCATCGTGCCGTCGACGAACACGGTCATGTGCTTGCGCAACGCGCCCTGGTCGTCGAGGACGTAGCTGCGCGCCGAAGGGCTGTCGGCGAACACCGCCTCCAGCACCTCGCGCACGGTGCCGCCCGCGACCTCGGTCTCGGGCAGCGCGACGTGGCGCTGGATGTTCTGCGTGAAGACGACGCGGACCATGGCGGCGGCCGCGCTCGGTCAGGCCGCGGCCTGCGGCTGCACATGGGCCGGGTCCATCCAGAACACCTCCCAGGTGTGGCCGTCGAGATCGTCGAAGGCGCGGTGATACATGAAGCCGTAGTCGTGGGGCTTGCGCGGCTCGCTGGCGCCCGCCTTCACGGCGGTGTCGACCAGGCGGTCGACCGCGTCGCGGCTGTCGCTCGACAGCGCGATCAGCACGGCCGACGTCGTGCGCGTGTCGGCGATCGCCTTGTCGGTGAACTGCCGGTACTTCTCGTGAGTCAGCAGCATCGCATAGATGTCGTCGGCGATCACTAGGCAGGCCGCGGTGTCGTCGCTGAACTGCGTGTTGAAGGTGTAGCCGAGCGACTCGAAGAAGCGCATCGACCGCGGCAGATCGGCGACCGGCAGGTTGACGAAGATCTTGGTGGCCATCGGGGGTCCTCGAATTCGAGAATGATCAGATCGGGAGTGGCGGCGGTCAAACGTCGACCAGCACGTCGAAGCCGCCCCAGAACATGCGCTTGCCGTCGAACATCATCGGGTCCTGCGAAATCACGGCGCTGCGCGGATCGGCCATTACGGCGGCGTTGATGCGATCGCGCTCGGCCCGCGACGGAAAGACGATCCAGGCGAACACCACGGTCTCGTCCGCTTGCAGGTCGACGGCCTGCGGGAACGAGGTATAAGTGCCGGGCTTCACATCCTCGCCGACACATTCGACATAGGCGAGGGCGCCGTGCTCGCGCCAGATCGCCCCCACCCGAGCGGCGAACTCCCGGAACGCCTCGACCTTCGCCTTGGGGAGCGGCAGAACATAACCGTCGACGTATTTTCCTGCGTAGTCCATCGGGGGTCTCCTGGTGGTGACGCGGTTGCCGTCTCGGTCGGCCGCGGCCGAAGCGCCGAGTACGCCCTGAAAGACGGGCGTGGGCTCGGCAGCCCGACACCGCGTGCGAAAAAAATCAGGCGGTACCGCAGGAAGGTGCGCCGGCCGGCGGCATGTCCGGCGACGCCTCGGCCTCCGCCGTGAGGCGATCGAGATGGCGGCGGATGTGCGCCGCCTCCGCGGGCGAATGGGCGAGCGCGATGGCGCGGTCGAAGGCGACGCGCGCCTCGGCCCGGCGACCGAGACGATCGAGCAGCGCACCTTCGAGGCCGTGATAGTAGAAGTAGCCTGCAAGCTTTTCACGCAGCGGCTCGATCAGGCCGAGCGCGGCCTGCGGACCGCGCGTCTTCGACACCGCGACGGCACGATTGAGGGTCACCACCGGCGACGGCTGGAGCCGCTCCAGTGCGCCGTACAGAAGCTCGATCTGGGTCCAGTCAGTATCCTCGGGACGCGCCGCGCGGGCGTGCAGCGCGGCGATGGCGGCCTGGAGCTGATAAGGACCCGGCCGACGGTGCCGCATCGCCTTGTCGAGCAGCGCCAGCCCCTCGGCGATCATCGGACGATTCCAGCGGCCGCGATCCTGGTCGTCGAGCAGCACGATGGCGCCGTCGGCATCGAGCCGCGCCGCGGCGCGCGCGTGCTGAAGCAGCATCAGCGCCGCCAAGCCCATCACCTCGGGCTCGGCCGGGAACAACCGCAAGAGCAGGCGGGCGAGGCGGATCGCCTCCTCGCACAGCGGCGCGCGCAGATGCGCCTCGCCGCCGCTCGCCGCATAGCCCTCGTTGAACACGAGATAGAGCGTCGCCATCACGGCGGCGAGACGCTCGGCGCGCTCCGGCGCGCTCGGCGCCTCGAACGGCACGGCGGCCGCGGCGACCCGCCGCTTGGCGCGGGTGATGCGCTGCTCCATGGCGGTCTCGCTGGTGAGGAACGCGCGGGCGATCTCCTTCACCGACAGTCCAGAGACGATGCGCAGCGCCAGCGCCACCTGCTGGCCGGCCGGCAGCTCGGGATGGCAGCAGACGAACAGGAGCCGCAGGATGTCGTCGCGGTAATGGCTCTCGTCGAGCTCGGCCGCCAGCACCGCCTCGGTGTCGTCACGGTCCGACAGCGCGTCCTCGTCGGGCAGCGGCGCCTCGCGGCGGCGGCGGCGCACCGCGTCGATGGCGGCGTTGCGGCCCACCATGATGAGCCACGCGGCCGCATCACGCGGCGGGCCGTTGCGCGGCCAGGTGCGCAGCGCCCGCAGGCACGCCTCCTGCAACGCCTCCTCGGCGGCGTCGAGATCGCGGAACGCCCGCGTCAGCGCGGCGAGCGCCTGCGGGCGCGCCGCCGACAGCGCCGCGCCGATCCAATCGACGTCCATCATCACGCCACATCCATCGTCACGCGAGCCATCAGGACGTGATCCTGGTGCCCGCTCCCGGCGTCTCGGCAGGATTGAACAGGGCGACCGGCCGCAGCTCGTAGGAGCCGCCCGGATTGGCCTCGCCCAGCTCCCGGGCGATCTCCAGCGCCTCGTCGAGCGACGCACAGTCGACGATGTAGAAGCCGAGAAGCTGCTCCTTCGTCTCGGCGAACGGACCGTCGAGCACGAGCGGCGGATCGCGGTCCTTGCGCAGCGTCGTCGCCGCGGTGGTCGGCATCAGCCGCGCCACCGGGCCGAGCCGGCCCTGGCGGGCGAGGCGGTTCTGGATGACGGCGAGCTTCGCCATCACGGCGTCGTCCTCCTCCTGGCTCCAGGCGCAGACGACGTCCTCTTGGTGGTAACACAGGATGGCGTAGAGCATGCGGGGGGCACTCCGATCGCTAGCAAGGACGGACCAGCCTAGCCGAACCCGACAGCCGGGCGAAAATCCGGCGCGACGCGGGCACGGAACGGCCGCGAGCTCGGCGGGTTCACTCGGCAAGCGACGAGCGACGGAGGTGGCTCGTGATCGCCTTGCAGGTGACGGCCCTGGTTCTCGTCGCGGTCGCGATGGCGCTGGCGCTCGCCCACGCGCTGGAGTTTCCGGGCAAGCTGCGGCTGACGCGCGAGCAGTATCTAGCCACCCAGTCGATCTACTATCCGGGCTTCACCATCGGCGGCATCGCCGAGCCGGTGGCACTGGTGGTGCTCGCCGTGCTGGTCTGGCTGACGCCCGCCGGTACCGTCCGCGGCCTGACCATTGCGGCCCTCGCCGCGATCGCGGCCATGCACGCCACGTATTGGCTGCTCACGCATCCGGTGAACGGATTCTGGACCGCGGGCGCCGCGCTCGACCGGCTCGGCCGTGGCTTCTTCGCCTTCGATCCGCTCGGCCGCGGGCACTCGGACGAGCCGCCGGACTGGACCCGGCTGCGCGACCGCTGGGAGGTCTCGCATGTCGTGCGCGCCGCCTTCGGGCTCGCCGGCCTGATCCTGCTCGCCACCGCGCTGGCACTCTGACCGAGTGACGGCTCAGCCGCCCTTGCGCTTGCCGGTGCGCGCGACGGCGGGATCGAGCACGCGGCCGCCGGACGCGGGCGTGCGCTCCGCCTCCGCCAGCATGCCGAGCAGCGTGTCGAGACGATCCGCCTCGGCGGGCGGCTTGTCGAAGCGGAGCCGGCTGATGCGCGGAAACCGCAGGGCGATGCCGGAGCGGTGACGGGTCGAGCGTTGCAGCCCCTCGAACGCCACCTCGAAGACGAGGCCGGCGTCCTTCTCGTGCACCACCTCGCGCACCGGGCCGTAGCGATCGACGGTGTTCTGGCGCACGAAACGGTCGATCTTCAGCAGCTCCTCGTCGGTGAAGCCGAAATACGCCTTGCCGACCGGCACCAGCGTGTCGCCGCCCTCGCCTGCCGTCCACAGGCCGAACGTATAGTCGGAATAATAGGACGATCGCTTGCCGTGACCGCGCTGGGCGTACATCAGCACGGCGTCGACGATGAACGGGTCGCGCTTCCACTTCCACCACGGACCCTTGGGCCGGCCGGGGACATAGGGCGCGTCGCGGCGCTTGATCATCACGCCCTCGATCGCCTCGGCGTCGGTGTCGGCCCCGGCCGCACGTGGGTCCTGGCGTGCCTGCGCGAGGGCGTCCCAGTCGGCGAACGGAATCTCCGGTGAGAGGTCGATGCGCGGCTCGTTCAGACGCTGCACCAGCGCGGCGAGGCGGGCGCGGCGCTCGCCGAGCGGCCGGCCATGCAGATCCTCGCCGCCCTCGGCGAGCAGATCGTAGGCGCGCAGATGCGCCGGGAACTCGGTGATCAGCTTGGCCGTCACCGCCTTGCGGTTCAGCCGCTGCTGGAGGACGTTGAACGACTGCACCCGGCCGTCGCGCACGATCAGCAATTCGCCGTCGACGGCGCCGTCGAAGGTCAGGACCTCGACCAGATCCGGGAAGGCAGCCGAGATGTCCTCGCCGGTGCGCGAATAGAGCCGGGCGACGCGCCGGCCGTCCGCACAGGTGCCGGCGACCGCCTGCACCCGGATGCCGTCCCACTTCCACTCGGCGACGAAGTCGTTCGGATCGAGCGCCGCGAAATCGGCGGCACCGATCGGATGCGACAGCATCGGCGGATGGAAGCGCGCCGGATCGTCGACCACCGGCCGCTCGGCGCGGCCCTCGACCCAGGCGAACAGGTCCGCATAGGGCGGCGCGAGACCCGGCCACAGCACCTCGATCTCGTCCGGGTCCTTGCCGCCGAGCGCCGCCACCGCGGTCTTGGCCAGCCGTGCCGACACGCCGATGCGCAACGACCCGGTGAGCAGCTTGAGCAGCGCCCAGCGGCCGGTCTCGTCGAGGCCGTCGAGCCAGTGGGCCAGCACCTTCGGCAGCTCGGCCTTGCCGAGCGTCTGCAATGTCGTGATCACGTCGGCGAGCGAGGGGGCGTCGTCGGTGCGGCCTCCCGGCGCCGGCCACATCAGCGCCACCGTCTCGGAGAGATCGCCGACATAGTCGTAGGACATGGCGAACAGCACCGGGTCGGTGCGCTCGGCGATCAGGGTGCGGATCAGCCCCGGCTTGGCGTGCGGGAACGACAGCGCGCCGGTGAGCGCCGCCAGCGCGAAGCCCCGCTCGGGATCGGGCGTGGTGCGCAGGTAGTCGGTGATCTGCCGCAGCTTGGCGTTGCGGCCAGGCTCGTAGGCGAGACGATCGAGCAGCGCGGCGAAGCGGTTCATGCGGGCTCTTCCGTGGGGCCACCGGCGGCGGCCTCGATCGCCTCGACCTCCTCGTCGTCGCCGTAACCGACGAGATGCAGCGGCCGGGCCCGCAGGCCGCGCGTTCCGCACCAGTGGACCAGCGCCTCCTCGGCACCGTGGGTCAGCCAGATCTCCGTGGCGCCGGTCGCCGGGATGACGCGGGTCAGCCCGTCCCAGTCGCAGTGATCGGAGACGACGAGCGGCAGTTCGACGCCGCGCTGGCGGGCGCGGGCGCGGATGCGCATCCAGCCCGACGCGAAGCAGGCGATCGGGTCGGGGAAGCGCCGCGTCCAGCGGTCGCCGAGCGCCGACGGCGGGCACAGCACCACGGCGCCGGCAAGCTCGTCCGGCGCGGCGTCGCGCACCGCCCGCAGGTCGCCGAGATCCATGCAGCCGGCGTAATAGCGGGTGACCGCCTCGGCGGCGCCGTGCAGCAGGATCGGCCGCTCCCAGCCGGCGGCACGCAAGAGCGCGATCAGCCGCTGCGCCTTGCCGAGCGTGTAGGCGCCGAGGAGATGCGTGCGCTCGGGGAACAGCGCGAGCGAGCGCAGGAGCTTGCCCGTCTCCGCCGCGGCGTCACCGTGGCGGAACACCGGCAGCCCGAAGGTCGCCTCGCTGATGAAGACGTGACAGGGCACCAGCTCGAACGGCGTGCAGGTCGGGTCGGGCCGGTCCTTGTAGTCGCCGGACGCGACGATCACGAGCCCGTCCTTCTCGACCCGCACCTGGGCGGAGCCGAGCACATGCCCGGCCGGGTGCAGGCTCACCCGCACGCCGTCGAGCGTCACCGCCTCGCCGTAGCGAAGCGCCTGCGTGGCGCCGGCGAAGCCGTCGCCGAGCCGCAGCCGCATCAGGTCGAGCGTCTCGGGCGTCGCCAGCACGGCGCCATGGCCGGGCCGCGCATGGTCCGAATGCGCGTGGGTGATCACCGCGCGCGGCACCGGCCGCAGCGGATCGATATGGAAGCCGCCCTCGGGGCAGCACAGACCGGCGGGGGTCGGAACCAGCAGGCTTTCAGGACGCATGCCGCAGAGATAAGCGGTCGCCGCCGCGATGCGAAGGGCTCACCTCACATCCACGCCGACCACCTCGGAGATGTGCTTCACCCCGTCGCGATCCATCAGGTCGAGGAGACCGCGGGTCACCCGCCGCACCACGCCCGGCCCCTCGTAGACGAGCGCGGTGAGCAGCGCGACCAGCGACGCCCCCTTGCGGATCTTGGCGTAGGCATCCGCCGCGGTCGACACGCCGCCCGAGGCGAACAGCACGTAGCGGCCGCGGTCCATGCGGCGGCAGCATTCCACCAGGCAGTCGTCGAGCAGCGCCGCCGACGGCGGCCCGGAGACGGCGCCGGGCATCCGCTCCCACACGGCGCGCGGTGTCGTCAGGCCGGCCGGCTTGCCGCTCGGCAGGTTGAACATGAGGCCGGTGATCTTGCGGTGGCGGCCGACGATCTCCAGAAGCTGCTCGATCATGGCGACGCCGCCGAGCGGCGACACCTTCAGGAACGACGGCCGCGGCGCATAGTCGGTCTCGTCGAGCGCCGTCAGCCAGGCATCGAGGCGGACCGGATCGGCAAAGAAGTCGCGCCCGTCGGTGGTGTTGGGGCAGCTCAGGTTGAACATCAGATAATCGGACACCGGCGCCAGCAGGCGCGCCGCCTGCATGTACTCGGCGATCAGCGCATCGTCGCAGATCGCCGGCGCCCCGGGGCCGCGATTGGTGCCGACGATGTTCAGCCCGAGCGGCACCGGCAGCCGCTGGCCGGCGAGCCGGCGCGACACCGCCGCGGCGCCCGCGTTGGGCACCCCGTAGGCGACGGCGAGCGCCCGATCGGCCGGCAGACGGAACAGCCGCGGCGGCGGATTGCCGTTCGAGGGCTCGGCCGACACCGAGCCGACCTCGACGAAGCCGAAGCCGAGAGCCGCCAGGCTCGCCACCGCGTCGCCGTTCTTGTCGAAGCCGGCCGACAGGCCGATCGGGCTCGGTAAGCCGAGACCCGCGATCGTCTGGGCGAGCCGCGGATCGTCGACCGCCGTCACGGCCCGCAGGAGTGGCGCCACGGCGCCGGCCCGCGCGGCGAGCCCGACCGCCAGATGGTGGGCGCGCTCGGGATCGAGCCGGAACAGGGCCGGGCGCAGGACGGACGTGTAGAAGGACATCGGATCTGCCGCGATCATCGGACCCCGACCCTAGCCGGTTCGCCGCGGCGCCGATACGCAATGGCCCGCAATGCTGCCGGTCAGCCGGCGCGCGCCCCGCGCCCCCCGTGTTCGGAGCTCCACCCAAGCCATAGCGAACGAGCCTTTACCGTTCTCGACCATGATGCGACGGCCGTTCCGCTTGGAACCACGCGGCCGGCGGGCTACCACGAGGCGGTGAGCGCCCCCGTCGACCCTCCGCCGCCCGCCCTGCCGGCGCCCTTCGACCGCTGGTTCGCGGCCCGTGGCTGGACGCCGCGGCCACACCAGCTCGCGCTGCTCGCCGCCGCCCGCGCCGGCCGCTCGGCCCTGCTGATCGCCCCGACCGGGGCCGGCAAGACGCTGGCCGGCTTCCTGCCGACCCTGGTGGAGGTCGGGGAGCGGCGGTCCGGTGATCCGCAACGCTCGCCGCGCACTCTGTCGCCCTCTCCCCCTGTGGGAGAGGGCGGCGAGCGACCCGAGGGCGCGAGCCGGGTGAGGGGTGACACGGCAACGCTCAGGCTCGACCCCTCACCCGGTCCCTCGCTGCGCTCGGGACCACCCTCTCCCACAAGGGGAGAGGGTTCAGGCAGCGTGCGTGGCGGCGGCCTGCACACCCTCTATGTCTCGCCCCTCAAGGCGCTCGCCGTCGACATCGCCCGTAACCTGGAGCAGCCGGTCGCCGAGATGGGGCTTCCGGTCCGCATCGAGACCCGCACCGGCGACACCCCGCCGAGCCGCCGCCAGCGCCAGCGCCGCGACCCGCCCGACATCCTGCTGACGACGCCCGAGCAACTCGCGCTGCTGCTGGCCAGCGCCGATGCCCCCTACCTGTTCGGCGATCTCCGCCGCGTCGTGCTCGACGAGCTGCACGCCCTCGTCACCTCGAAGCGCGGCGATCTGCTGTCGCTCGGCCTCGCCCGCCTGTTCGCGCTGGCGCCGGGGCTGACGACGGTCGGCCTCTCGGCCACGGTCGCCGAGCCGCACGATCTGGCGCGCGTTCTGGTGCCGCAGCGGCCGGGCGAGACGCACGCCGCCGAGATCGTCCAGGTCGGCGGCGGCGCCGCCCCGATCGTCGAGATGCTCGACACCGCCGAGCGGCTGCCCTGGGCCGGCCACTCCGCCTTGCACGCGCTCGCCGAGATCTACGCGATGATCGGCCGGCACCGCACCACGCTGGTCTTCGTCAACACCCGCAGCCAGGCCGAGATGCTGTTTCAGGCGCTGTGGCGGATCAACGACGACGGCCACGCCATCGCGCTCCATCACGGCTCCCTCGACGTCGCCCAGCGCCGCAAGGTCGAGGCCGCCATGGGCGAGGGCCGGCTGCGCGCCGTCGTCTGCACCTCGTCGCTCGATCTCGGCATCGACTGGGGCGACGTCGATCTGGTGATCAATGTGGGCGCCCCGAAAGGCGCGTCGCGGCTGACCCAGCGTATCGGCCGCGCCAACCACCGGCTCGACGAGCCGTCGCGCGCCGTGCTGGTGCCGGCCAACAGGTTCGAGGTGCTGGAGTGTCGCGCCGCCATCGAGGCGGTCGCCGAGAACGCCCAGGACACGCCGCCGCTGCGCACCGGCGCGCTCGACGTGCTGGCCCAGCATGTGCTCGGCCGCGCCTGCGCCGGGCCGTTCGCGGCGGACGACCTGTTCTGCGAGGTGCGATCGGCCGCCCCCTATGCGGCGCTGTCGCGCGAGAGCTTCGATGCGGTGGTCGATTTCGTCGCCACGGGCGGCTACGCCCTGAAAGCCTACGAGCGCTTCGCCAAGATCCGGCGCGGTCGCGACGGGCATTGGCGCATCAGCCATCCGCAGGTGGCGCAGCGCTATCGCCTCAATGTCGGCACCATCGTCGAGGAGCCGATGATCAAGATCCGCCTGGTGCCGTCGCGCGGCGCGGCGGCGCGCGGCCCCTCGGGGGCGCTCCTGCGCGGCGGCCGGGTGCTCGGCGAGGTCGAGGAGTATTTCGTCGAGACGCTGGTGCCGGGCGACACCTTCGTGTTCGCCGGCGAGGTGCTGCGCTACGAGACGCTGGTGGAGAACGAGGCTTATGTCTCGCGCGCCACCGCCGCCGACCCCAAGGTGCCGGCCTATATGGGCGGCAAGTTCCCGCTGTCGACCTATCTGGCGGCGCGGGTGCGCGACCTGATCGCGACGCCGGCCGCATGGCCGCGGCTGACCGGGCAGGTGCACGAATGGCTCGATCTGCAACGCCTGCGCTCGCGCGTGCCGAAGGCGGGCGATCTCCTGGTCGAGACGTTTCCGCGCGCCGACAAGCACTATCTGGTCTGCTACCCGTTCGAAGGGCGGCTGGCGCATCAGACGCTCGGCATGCTGCTGACGCGCCGGCTGGAGCGGGCCCGCCTGCGGCCGCTCGGCTTCGTCGCCAACGAGTATGCGCTGGCGGTGTGGGGGCTCGGCGACCTGAGCCTCGCGGTGACGCAGGGCCGGCTGTCGCTCGCCGACCTGTTCGCCGAAGACATGCTGGGCGACGACCTCGAGGCGTGGCTGGCCGAATCGGCGCTGATGAAGCGCACCTTCCGCCAGTGTGCGGTGATCGCCGGGCTGATCGAGCGGCGCAGCGGCGGCGCCGAGAAGAGCCGGCGGCAGGTGACGATCTCGACCGACCTCGTCTACGACGTGCTGCGCAAGCACCAGCCCGACCATCTGCTGCTGCGGGCCGCCCGGGCCGAGGCCGCCACCGGGCTGCTTGACATCCGCCGGCTCGGTTTGCTGCTCTCGCGGGTGAGGGGGCGAATCGTCCACGAGCCGTTGCCGCGCGTGTCTCCGCTCGCCGTGCCGGTGATGCTGGAGATCGGGCGCGAGCCGGTGCACGGCGAAGCCTCGGAGGCTCTGCTGGCGGAAGCCGAAGCGGACCTGGTCAGGGAGGCGATGGGGTGACGGCACGGCTCGGTGATCGCCGGTCGCGCGGAGATCTCGCGCGGCCATGGAGGGTATTCGGCGCGAGAGCGCCGCGGTGAGGGACGCCCGCACCATCTCGCCGGCCGCCGCCGACGGGGGCGCCACCGATGGCGGTGCCGCCGCGGTGGCGGGCACCACCCTGGTGGTCGCCGGCGTGCCGCTGGTGGCCGACCTGTCGGGCGCGCTGTGGTGGCCCGCGCGGCGGACCCTGGTGGTGGCCGACCTGCATCTCGAGAAGGGCTCGGCCTGCGCGGTGCGCGGCGCCCTGCTGCCGCCGTTCGACACCGCCGAGACGCTGGAGCGGCTCGCCTGGGTGATCGGCTTCTACGATCCGACGCGGGTGATCGCGCTCGGCGACTCGTTCCACGACGGTGAGGGCGCCGACCGCCTCGCCACCGAGAACCGCGCCCATCTGGGCGCCCTCCAGAGCGGCCGCGACTGGGTGTGGATCGCCGGCAACCACGATCCGGAGCCGGCTCGCGCGGTCGGCGGCCGTTTCGTCGACACGCTCGTCGACGGGCCGCTGCTGTTCCGCCACGAGCCGAGCGCCGCCAGCCCGGCCACTGGCAGCCTGGCCGCCGCGGTTGGCGAGATCGCCGGCCATCTCCACCCGTGCGCCCGCATCGTCCAGCGCGGCCGCAGCCTGACCCGGCGCTGCTTCGCCACCGACGGGCGGCGGCTGGTGATGCCGGCCTTCGGGGCCTACACGGGCGGCCTCAGCGTGCGTCACCGGGCCTTCGCCCGGGTGTTCGGCGGCGACGCCTTCACCACTCATCTGATCGGCGACAGCCGCCTCTACACGGTGCCGGCGGTGCGCTGCATCGCCTGAGTGCATCGCCCGACAGTCCGGCACGACCGAACGCGGCTGGCGTCGCCGCATCGCGGCGCCGGTCACGATCGTCCTGCCGGCCGATGCCGGCAGAGGGCGATCTGTCGCGACGGTGTCATCCGGTAGGATGATTTTTCGTTCTACGACCCTCATGTTGTCGAGGGGAGACGATCATTCTAGGACTCGTGCCGAAGGGCGGACCGCGGGTCCGTCACCGCAGTGGAGAGACCTCATGGCCGAAGCCGCGCGCAAGCCGCTGTCGTCCTCGCCGGCCCGCGCCCCCGGGCGCGGACGCATCTTCGACTCGATCACCGACACCATCGGCGACACCCCCCTGGTGCGGCTGCACCGCCTGCCCCAGCTCCAGGGCGTCAAGGCCAACATCCTGGCCAAGCTGGAATTCTTCAACCCGATCGCGAGCGTGAAGGACCGCATCGGCGTCGC
The DNA here is from genome assembly GCA_009720755.1 of Rhodoplanes serenus. Classification (GTDB taxonomy): domain Bacteria; phylum Pseudomonadota; class Alphaproteobacteria; order Rhizobiales; family Xanthobacteraceae; genus Rhodoplanes; species Rhodoplanes serenus. The sequence continues at coordinate 47,762 of WNKV01000023.1, read as the reverse complement.
CATGATCGACGCGCTCGAGGCCGAGGGGCGGCTGACGCCCGACTCGGTGCTGATCGAGCCGACCTCCGGCAACACCGGCATCGCGCTCGCCTTCGTGGCGGCGGCGCGCGGCTATCGGCTGGTCCTGGTGATGCCGGAATCGATGTCGATCGAGCGCCGCAAGATGCTGGCGCTGCTCGGCGCCGAGCTGGTGCTGACGCCGGCCGCCCAGGGCATGAGCGGCGCCGTCGCCAAGGCCGACGAGCTGGCGCGCGAGACCCCCAACGCCATCATCCCGCAGCAGTTCCGCAATCCCGCCAACCCGGAGATCCACCGCCACACCACCGCCGAGGAGATCTGGAACGACACCGACGGCCAGCTCGACGTGTTCGTCTCCGGCGTCGGCACCGGCGGCACCATCACGGGCGTCGGCCAGGTGCTCAAGCCGCGGCGGCCGTCGCTGAAGATCGTCGCGGTCGAGCCGGAGGACAGCCCGGTGCTGTCCGGCGGCAAGGCCGGCCCGCACAAGATCCAGGGCATCGGCGCCGGCTTCGTGCCGGACGTGCTCGATCGCAGCGTCATCGACGAGGTGGTGACGGTCGGCAACCAGACGGCGTTCGAGACGGCGCGGGCGCTGGCGCGCTACGAGGGCATCCCGGCCGGCATCTCGTCGGGGGCCGCGGTGGCGGCCGCCCTCAAGCTCGGCGCCCGGCCGGAATATGCCGGCAAGACCATCGTGACGGTGCTGCCCTCCTTCGCCGAGCGCTATCTGTCCACCGCGTTGTTCGAAGGACTCTGACGGCGCGACGCCACCCGGCACGGCGCCAGACCACGCGGCGCCAAACGACGCGGCGGCTCGCCGCCGTGTCGGTCACCGGGCTCCGCCCGGCGGCGGATCGATCGGGCCATGATCGGGCGAGCGCAATCGATCCGGCGAGCGCCGCTCGGCGGCCGCGCGCAAGCGTGACGCATCGCGGCGTCGCTCGCGGCGGATCGAGACGAGCTGCCACACGCCGAGCCCGATCGCGGTGCCCGAGAACAGAACCTCGATCGCGACGATCTGCCAGTCCATCGTGCTGCGGCGGCTACCGGCGCGCGCCGGGGCGAGTCGATGCTGCGGACGACGATGCGACAGTCGATGATGCCGCTGTCGATGATCCCGCTGTCGACGATGCCGCGGACGTTGCACGGCTGATCGGTGCGGCCGCACGATCCCGGCGCAAGCCGCGCAGCTCGCGCAGCCCGAAGCCGAACACCACAGCGAGCACCAGCACCAGCTCGATCAGCACCAGCGTGTTGCCCGATTCGCTTCCGTCCACGCACGACTCCTGGGTTGCAATCAACTAGAGCGGAATCCGACCCAACGGGTCGGACCCTGCTCTAGACGTCCTTATTTGATCGCATTTTCGACGGCGAACCGGAGTCCACTCCGCCGGAAAATGCTCTGGCTCCCACACCGGGCCCGACGACGGAGCGACCCGGCCGATCGTCACCCGGCGCGGTTCGTCGGCACCGGCCCGGGCACCGGCCCGTCCGTCGCCGGCTGCGGCGGGCCGCGGTCGTTGGCCGGCAGGCCCATATAGGCCGGCATCTCGCTCGCCCCGGCCGGAGCCGCCGCCGCACTGCCTGCGGATGCCGCGGCCTCGGCGGCGGCCGCCTCCGCGGCGACGAGATCGCTCGTCCGGTAGGTGGTGCGCAGGCTCATCCAGGCGCCGTAGCCGGCCAGCATGAACAGCACCCCGGCGACGTCGAAATAGGACAGCACCTCCTCGCCGTCGAGCATCACGAACAGCACCACGGTCTTGATCGCGGCATAGACCAGGAAGGCGAGGATGATCGGCCGCATGATCTCGCCGAACGCGGCGACCGAGCGCAACCCGGGCTCGCCCGGCACGATGCCGCGCGCCGCCGCGGCGGCCCGCGCCGCCAGCACGCGGCGCTTGTGCAGGACGGCCGCGACGAATAGCGCCGCGCCGGCCGCGAAGAAGACGATGCCGACCCAGTATCGCATGGCGTGACCCCGATCTCGACGACCCGGTTGGACGACCCGGTTGGACGATGCTTCGATTCCGAGGATGCGATTCGACCCGCACATCCGTTCGCATATCCGTCTCGACGACGCGGCCGGAGGGACCCGATCCGCGATCGAAGATCCGCGACCACGATCGACGAGACAATTCGACGACGATTCGAATCGAGCATGCCGCTCTGATCTCGCGCCAGCGCATCACGACGTCGCCGCCAAGGCAAATCACATGGCCGCGGGCGCCGGATGTGGCCGAGGTGGCGCCGCCATGCGGGTTCCGGCCGGCTGGGGCGCATCGGCTTCGCGCTCTCCCTGATTGTTTTCCTCCCGAACGGTCCTAGCATCGCCCTGCGGGGGCCGCCTCCGCTGTGTCCGGCACGACGTGCCCCCGCCCGTCCGGACTCCTCGATCGACAGCGCTGGCACTCACACGGTGAGATGAGGAGACGAACAATGACGAGATGGCTGCGGGGCATCACTGCCGTCGTCGCCGTTCTGGCAGCCGCCACGCTGCCGTTCGACGCCGACGCCCAGAGCTCGAAACCGGCCAAGAAGAAGGCGCCGACGGTCAGCTTCCAGGAGGACATCGTGCCGATCCTCAAGGGCCGTTGCGTCGACTGCCATCAGCCGGGCGGCGCCGGCTTCGACGCCAGCGGGCTGGACCTGCGGACCCATGCGGGCCTGATGAAGGGCACCAAGTTCGGCCCCATGGTGGTGGCCGGCGATGCCGATGCGTCGAGCCTGATGGCGCTGCTCGACTGGCGGGTGAAGCCCGAGATCCGGATGCCGCACGGCTCCAAGAAGCTGTCGACCTGCGACCGCGACGTCATTCGGCGGTGGATTCAGGAAGGCGCGCTGAACAACTGATCGGGCTCCGGACCGCCGGGCGGCACGGTCGACCGCCCGGCGCCGGGAACCGGCATCGCCCCGGGCGATGACCGTCGCTCGCCCGCCCGGCCCCGGCGGACCGCAGGCGGCGGGCCGCCTGCGGACACGACGGCGGGCTACCTGCGGACACGACGGCGGGCTGCCGATCTCATGCGGACGATCTCATGCGGACGATCTCGCCTGGCCGTCTCCGCATGAGACGGGCGGCGGGGGTGGCGTGCGAGGCCCGGTCCGGCGCCGCCGCGGCGGGCGGGCGCTCCCGCTGCGCAAGCGGGCTTGTGGATGCGGTCGCGCCGGCTCACCCTGGCCGTCGTGGCCCTCGACAGCCGCATCGCGGGCCGCGGCCACGGCGAACCGAACGTTAACGGCCGCCCGCTAGGCTCCGCCCGAACTGCGCGCGGCGGAGGGACCCGTGGCCTTGAGCGAGATCGATCACGGCCGCGGAGCTCGGACGTCGCGGCTGGCCGGGCTGGCCGGCCGCCTGGCGTCGCGCCTGGCCGCGTGGCGGCACGACGACAGCGACCGCTCGGTCGCCCAGCGCAGTGCCGGCTCCGCCTTCCTGATCCGCGTCGCCAGCGCCGGCATCGTCTTCGTCACCCAGATCCTGCTGGCCCGCTGGATGGGCCGCTTCGAGTTCGGCATCTACGTCTCGGTGTGGGCGTGGGCGAGCGTGCTCGGGCCGCTGGCGGCGCTCGGCATCGCCCACGCGGCACAGCGCTTCATTCCGGAGTATCGCCTGGGCGGCGATCTCGACGGCCTGCGCGGCTTCCTCTCCGGCAGCCGCTGGCTGTGCTTCGGCCTCGGCGCCGGCGCCGGCGCCCTGGTGGCGGCGGCCGTGCTGGTCTCCGACCTGGTGCCGCCCGCCTTCGTGGTGCCGTTCCTGGTCTGCGCCGCCATCCTGCCGGTGTTCACCCTCAGCATGATGCAGGACGGCATCGCCCGCTCGTTCGACTGGGTCAATCTCGCGCTGGTGCCGCTGTTCGTCGTGCAGCCGGTGATGATCCTCGCCGTGATGGGCGGCCTGAAGCTGTTCGACGGGCCGATGGATGCCGTCGCGGCGCTCGTCACCGCAGGCGTCGCCATGTGGCTCGTCACCCTCGCCCAGACGCTGCTGCTCGGGCGCCGGCTCGCCGGCGCGGTGCCGCCCGGCCGCCGCCGCCACGATCTGCGCCACTGGCTGGCGGTGTCGCTGCCGGTGTTCGTGGTCGACGGCTTCTTCCTGCTGCTGTTCTACGTCGACATCCTGGTGCTCCAGCTCTATGTCGACCCGCGCGAGGTGGCGATCTACTACGCGGCCAGCAAGACGCTGTCGCTCGTCCACTTCATCTCGTTCGCGGTCGGCGCCGCGGTGGCGCATCGCTTCAGCACCTATCACGTCACCGGCGAACGCGAGAAGCTGGAGGGCTTCATCGCCGACGCGGTGCGCTGGACATTCTGGCCGACGCTCGCCTTCGGGCTGCTGCTCATCGTCCTCGGCAAGCCGATCCTGATGCTGTTCGGCCCCGGCTTCGAGGCCGGCTATCCGCTGATCGCCATCATCATGATCGGGCTGATCGCACGCGGCGCCGTCGGGCCGGCCGAGCGGCTGCTCAACATGACCGGGCAGCAGCGCCTGTGCGCCGTCGTCTACGCGGTGGCGCTCGCCACCAACCTGACGCTGTGCGTCGTGCTGATCCCGCGCCAGGGGATCTTCGGGGCCGCCTGGGCGACGGCCGGCGCCGTGGTGGTGGAATCGCTCCTGCTGTTCCTCGTGGTGAAGCGGCGGCTCGGCCTGCACGCCTTCGTGTGGCAGCCGCGCCGGCGCGGCTGACCATGCGGTCGGCGACCGACGGCGCGTTGCGGACGACGTGGCGGAGCCTCGCCGAGCTCGTGGCGCCCTCCGGCGATGACGGCGACGAAGACGGTGACGCCCTGCGCTCCGGCTGGGCCGCCCTCGCGGCCCGGGCGATCGAGCCCAACGTCTTCTACGGGCCGGCGGTCGCGGCCGCCGCCGCCCCGCTCTACGGGGCCGATGTCGTGGCCCTCCTGGTGCACGGACCGGACGGCGACCTCGTCGGCTTGCTGCCGCTGCGGCCGACACGGCGCCGCTACGGCCTGCCGGTCGCGGTCGTCACCGGCTGGAGCCATCCGTTCGGGCCGCTCGGAACGCCGCTGATCGATCCGGCCGACCCGGCCGGCATCGCCGGCGTCATGCTGGATGCGGTGGCGACGCGCTTCGGCGCGGCGCCGCTGCTGCTGCCGCATTTCCCGGAGGACGGGCCGGTCGCCGTCGCCTTCGACGCCGCGCTGGCGGCGCGCCGCGGCCGTGTGATGGCGTTCGACCGTCACGCCCGCGCCGTGCTGCGGCGCCCCGCCTCGCCCGCCGATCCCGCCGCGATCACCGACCCGCGCCGCAAGGAGCACGCCCGCCAGCGCCGTCGCCTCGCCGAGCACGGCCGCCTCGCCTTCGATCTCGCGACCGAGCCGGACGCCGTCACGGCGGCGCTCGCCGACGTCCTGGCGCTGGAGACGCGCGGCTGGAAGGGTCGCGCCGGCACGGCGGCGGCGCAGACGCCAGGCCAGCAGGCGCTGGTCACGGCGGCCGTCGCGACTCTGGCGGCGGCGAGCGCCGCCCGGGTGGCGCGCCTGCGGCTCGGCGACCGCACCGTCGCGGCTGGCATCGTGCTGGTCGCCGGCCCGACCGCCTGGTTCTGGAAGACCGCCTACGACGAGGCGCTGGCGAGATACTCGCCGGGTGTGCTGCTCACCCTCGATCTCTCGGCGGCACTGCTGGACGACCCGCAGGTCGGCCTGGTGGACTCCTGCGCGGTCGCCGGCCATCCGATGATCGACCGCCTGTGGGGCGGGCGGCGGACCCTGTCCGATCGTCTGATCGGCCTCGACCCGGGCCTGCGCTTCGCCCTGATGGGCCGGCTGGAGACCACCCGCCGGACCGCCCTCGGGACGGCCCGCCGCGTGCGCGACGCGGTGCGGCGCCGCGGGTAGGTGTTCGGTCCTCGCCGCGCTCGATGAACTCAGACCACCACGGCGAGATTATCGCGGCGAGATCATCGTCAACAGGCAGAGGAACGGAATCAGCGATCTCGTGAGATCGTCGCTAGAGCATTTTCCGGCGAAGTGGATGCCGGTTCGCCGTCGAAAATGCGATTGCGCAAGGACTTCTAGAGCGGGGTCCGATCCAGTTGGATCGGATCCCGCTCTAGAAGGCGAGACACTCGCGCCACCACGGCGTCCGCCGCCTCGCCGGACACGGTGACGCCCCAATAGCCGCGCTCGGGCAGAGCCCCACCCCACCAGGAGCCCGGAACCTCCTTCAGGTCGGCGATGACCGCGCCCCTGCCATAGAACGACACCGTGTCGGGCATCACCACCAGCAGATCGTCGGCGCCCGACCCGCCATACTCGGGCAGCACGAAGTCGGCGATGGCACTGGAGGTGGGGGCCGTGGTGCGGACGACGAGGAGGGGCCCGACCTGCTCGGCGGCCGCCAGCGCGCGCCGCGACTCCGCCTCGACTGCCTCCGACACGCCCTGCGCCCGCCGATCGGCATCACGGATATCCCGGATTTCCGCCGCGGTCGCGCCGACTCGGCGTAGTGCGGGGACATGCCCGACATCGTTGGCGGCGACCAGCGCCCGGCGCCGTGTCCACGCGCTGGGCGGCAGGCCGAGCCGCTGGAACACCTGTTCGATCGCGGCCGGCTGGTCGGCACCGGCGCGGTCACCGTGGTGATCGATCTCGACCAGCCGGGCACGATCGATATCGGCCGGCAGGTCGTCGATCAGCTCCACCAGAACGGGCGTCTCGCCGCGCGTGAGCGCGTCCCGGATCTCGTCCACATAGGCGCTCGCCCGCGCGCCCCAGGAAAGCCCCCGGTCGACGATCCGGTCTCCGCGCCCGGCCTCGCGGAGCAGCGCGCGGATCTCCTCCATCTCGAGATCGTTGCCGCCGAGAAAGTAGCGATCCACACCCGCCATCACCGCGTGACCCAGGCGACCGCGGCAAGCAGGAGGGCCATACCGCCGAATCCGAGCACGAGATACTCCAGCGGGTCCTTCTGCTCGACGTCGGGCCGCTCGCCGCGCAGCAACCGCATCACGCCCCAGCCCGCGAATTGGAACAGCGCGATGACCGAGAACGCGATCGCGACCTGCAACTTGTCGATCGGTTGACCTTTGACGATCGATTCAAGCCCCTTCTCCGAGAAGATCACGTTCATTCCGAGCGCCCCGAAGGCGAGGCCGAGGACGACCCCGACGGTCGCCACCTGGGACAGCCGCGTGGCGGCGGCGCTGGTGCGCGACTGGGTCCGACTCGCCAGGAATGCATTGGCTGTGTGGATCTCGTTCTGCACATCGGCAAACAGCGCATCCAGCCCGAGGCGCTGGCGCCACAGACCGAACATCTCGCGGGCCTGGATCTGATTGGAGACGCCGGTGAAGCGGAAGCGGTGGACAAACTGAAGGAACTGCTCCTCGATCGCCGCCATCTCCCTTTCGAAGATCGCACGGTCGGCCTCACGATCGAGTCGCCCGACGGCGCGCGATCTGCGACGAGAAGGCGAGCAGGCTCGCCAGCTCGAAATGCGCCAGAAGGCCCATCTGGAAGTAGTGGCGGCGGACATGCTCCATCAGCACGCCATCGAAGAAGCCCCCCGCTCTAATCGCCACGAAGGCATAACCGGAGAAGAGGTACAGCGTTCCACGGTCCCTGAAGCGCGTGTAGGCGTTCTCGGTCCAGAAGCTCCGATCCAAGAACACCTTGTCGTAAGGATAATCGGTCGATCCGCTGGCATCGGCGAAACAGAGCCGCATCAGATCGCCGTCCGGGATCGTCTTGAAGACCGCCGCGGCGATCTCATCCGAGACGGGCTTGCCGTTAACGACCGGCGTCACCGACACGGTGGCCAGGCTCGGCATTCGTTCGTCGACCACCTGGTGCCAGCGCGCGGTATCGCGCCCGGCATCCTGCCCAGCCAACAGCAACGCATCGTCGAGCAGGAAGCGCCAATGCTTGAAGATCGGCGGCCGCCGACGGCCGTCGGCCTCGTCCGGCCGGTCGACCAGCGCCTCGACATCGCCGATCGCGTCGTCGCAGTGCCACGTGCCGACTTCGCACGCATCATCCCGGGTGCGCCGGCAAAGGACCGTCCCGTTCTCTCCGATCCAGGTCACCAAACGCGGCACCAGGTGGCAAGCCTCTCGAACCGCCTCGTTTCCGGGCTTCTCGGGGTCCGGCTTCACGAAGAATGGTGCGTACACACGGCGAAAGTAGTCGTGAAAATCCTGCACCTGGGCCAGGGTCCAGCCGCTGGTGCCGTCCACGCCCGGCGGTGCCCGCAGCTCCAGCACCAGGATGGCGACGCCGGTGCGGAACAGATAGAGATTGAGGCGCTCGACCGTGAGGCGCTTGTCTGTCGCGCCGTTCTCCGTGCCGATGGTCACCTCGGCGAAACGAAGGTCGTCGCGCTGGAACAGATGGAACGGCGCATCGCGGTCATCGGCCTGCTTGCGGAACAGGAAGCTCTGCACGAACTCGTGGAAGTACACCGTCTCGGCATAGGCCGCGTTCTTCCAGGCGGCCACCTCCTCGGCCTTGCTGGGCATCGGGATGTGGTGCAGCGGGTCGGGCTGGTGGCGCCAGCGAGTCGTCTGCTTCTGCTCACGCCGGCGCAGCGCCTCGGCCACGTCCCGCACGGCATCCGCCATGGCCCGGGCCTCGCAGTTCCGGCCGCTCAGATGCAGCGTCAGCGGCCACAGCAGGATGAAGCGCGCCTCGCGCACCGCAATGCCGTCTGCCGGACGGGACGGCGCGGCGGCGGCAGCGGCGGATCGGTTCGACGCCGGCCCGGCGCCGTCGCTCGGCGTTTCGGTCGAAACTCCGATCGAGGTGTCGGTCGGCACATCTGTGGTCATGTCGAACGCTCGCTGGCCGGCTGTCGTGCCGGACCATAGATGTCCGGCGACCCATGGACAATTTCACGCCGATGATCGCGCCGAGCTGATCGCGCGGCGAGTTCGCGCCCTGCGCCGCCACGACGGCACGCAACGGCGAGATCGCGACCGCTCAGGTCCAGAACACCGGCGGCTTGCGGGGCTGCTTCGGCGCCGGCAGCAGTCGCCCGTCGTCGGCGGTGGCGCGAGCCGGCGGCTTGGGGGTTTGCCCCCGCGGCGCCTTCAGAGGCTTGACCGTTCCGCGCAGCTCGTTGAAAGCTTTGAGCCCCATATAGTCGAGCTGCGCGTCCGAAACGTCGACCGCCGGCTCGCTGGCGCCGAGGAACTCCAGCACGGCCGGGACGACTGGAAACTTGTCCAGCCCCGGCTGCTTGCTCATATGCGCCGCGAAGGCGTCCAGGAATTCCTTAAGGCTGGCGGTGCCCTTGTCGGTGCAGAAGCCGGTGCGCGTGTCCGGGCTCGCCAGCTCCTCGCCGGCCGGCGGCGGAATCGCGCGCCCGTCGTTCGCCTCCGCGGCGAGATCGAGCGTGCGCAGCCGCATCTGGCCAGCGCCGAACGGTCTCGCCCGCCCGATCATGTGGCGGTAGGGCTTGGCCGGATCGCCCCCGTGGGTGAGCGCGAACAGCACCGCCCCGATCTCCGCCGCGGTGACATTGTGCAGGCGGATTTCGCCTTCGAAGACGAGCGGCTTGCCGGCGTCGCGCGGCAGCAGGAAGCGGAGGCGGCTCTTCACCTCCTCGCTGACCGAGCGCCCGGAGGAGGATTGGCGCACGGCCTCGATCTGGCGCTCGCCCATCGCCATGATCTTGGCGAGCCGCCCGACGACATCCGCCGCCCCGTCGCGCGGCCGGTAGCGCTTGCGGCCGGCGAGCCGCGGCGGCTGCTCGGCACTGTAGTCGGCTTCGCCGTCGTTCGCCCCCAGCTGCGCGGGCTGCAAGTAGAACGGCGCGAACGAGGCGCGCGGCGCCGACTGGATGACGACCACCGGATCGGACAGACGGGCACGGTCGAAGCCTGGCTTCGGCGTCGCGAACGATAAGGCGATGCGCCCCTTGCGGGCGATGCTCGGCGGTGCGCTGCTGGCCGACTGGTCGGCGCCGATATCCTTGGGCTCGACCACGTAGCCGAACAGGCCCTCGACGAAGTCGGCGTGGTAGGTCAGGTCGTTCTGCTGACCATAAGCTGGCTGATGCCGCGCATGGCTCGCTGCGAGAACACCGCCGACGGACCGTCGGTGCGGCAGCTTCATCATGCGGGTGAGGCCGAAGAAGAAGTCCGGCCCCTGCGCCTCCAGGTCGCCCACATAGAAGACCGGAATGCGACGATCGGCGTCGAAGGTCGGCTTCAGCTCCTTCCAGGAGCCGTCCGGAACCGGCCGGTTCTTGGACGGCTTCGAGTTCATCCGCACGAAGTCATCGACGATGGCTTCGCCGATCGGCACCGGCCGAGCGCCGCGGCGATCGAAGAAGGCGTATTCGTACTTCTTCTTGCCGCCGCGTCCGGGCAGCTTGCCGGACATCACCGGAACGCCGGGCGTGCCGCCCTTCATCGGCTTGCGCACGGTGCGGCCCTTGTCGTCGAAGGGCGGGCCGTACCCGAAGGTCTCGTGGAAATCGTAGAGGATCGGCTTGCCGCCACCCGGCGCGAGGCCGAGCGCCTGGTACTTGTCGGTGAGCGACTTGACGATCCAGTCCTCGCGGCGCGACACCCGCCCGGCGAACTCGGGCGCCGCCGCCATGTCGTCGATCAGCACATGAGCCCAGTCGCAAGGCACGATCTCCATCGTGACCTTGCCGTCGGGGTCGGTCGATCCGGTGAGCCATCCCGCCTTGACCCGCTCGACCTTGGCGACCAGCTCGTAATAGGGATGCTCGAAGTCGCGAATGCCGAAGCGGTGATGCAGGTTGGCGCTGCCGAGCCTGCCGTGGGCGACGATCTCGACGGCCGCGCGGACCAGCCCCCGCAGGGTCGCCCCCGGGATCACATAGGCGTCGGTGCCTCCCATGGTCATCGGCATGACGATGCCCTCGTCGGGACCGGACCGCGACGCCTCGGCACCGACCAGCAGCGGCGTCTCCGCCTCGAGCGTGTAGCGGATCGTGGCGCAGTAGCCATCCGCCCGGGGGATGTCGAGCGGGGCCTGATCGGCCGGCACCACCTGATCCGGCAGGGTGACGAACACGAAGGGTGACGTGTAGGGCGCCAGCTCGCGCGGCGTGCCGCCCCGGGCAATGTCGAAGGGCCTCGCCCCGCCCTTCGCGCCGGCGGCCGGACGGCTGCCGGGACGCGCGCCGGCGCCAGTCCCGACGCCGGGAGCGGCACCGACCTTGCCGAGCGCCGCCCGCGCATAGGCTTCGAGCTCGTCGTTCTCCATCGCCTCGAAGGACTCGTACCCGGCCAGCAGATCCACGGCGCCAGGAATGTCCCGGGTGTCGCGAACGCCCTTGCGACGGAGAATGCCGGCGGCCTCCTCGACCAGCTTGTCGTTCAGGCTCATCACGAAGCCCCCTCGGACCGGAACCAGCCGAAGCCCTTGTTGCCGCCGTGGCCGAGCGTCAGCCCGTTCTTGCGGATGTCGTCTAGCAGGTCGTGGTACAGCGCCTCGTCCTGCGCGCCGCGATCGGCGTCCAGCCCGGCCAGGCGGCCCGGCCCGAGCCGCAGCACCAGCGCCAGCCGCACGCCGATGAAGGTCCGGGTCTTGAACAGGGCGTTGTCGACGGGGCCGCCGGTGAAGCGGTCGAGCTTCACCGAGGTGACGTCCCACGGGGTGCCGCCGCGCACCTCCGCCCGCACGATCTCCAGCCGGCCGCGCAGGCCGGTGATGCCGAACAGACGCTGCACGCTGCTGAGACGACCCGGATCGTCGCCCTTCCGCCAGACGACGCGCTCCGGATCGACCTTTTCGGCGGCGCCGTCACGCAGCCCCCGCAGCCGCGCCCGCATCTCCAGCCAGCGGGCACGCGCCCGCAGCACGCCGGCGACGCTGGTGCCGAGCAGCAGCGGCTCGTCCTTGGCCAGAACCTGCGCCGCGATCTGGGGCTCTTTGCCCTCGTCGCTGCCGCCCTGCTTGCGCGTCTTCGAGGCGTCGACGACCAGAAACGGCCCGTCGCAGACGAGCCGCAGCACGTCCGCGGCCGCGGCAGCGGACGTGCTGCGCGCGAGCGGTCGCTTGGTCGTGCGCGACGTGAAGGTTCCGTCGGCGCCCAGCACGCGCTCCTGGATCTCCACCGAGGCGGGATCGAGGCGCACGCGCCCGAAGCCGTCGCTCTGCCCCTTCCCGATCGGCCACCCGCTCTCCTCACAGAGGAGATCGAGCAGCGCGACCAGCTCGTCCAGGGTCTTCTTGGCCTCGCACCGGGCGTCGCGGCCGTCGCGGGCCGCCGCCTCGGTCTGCTCCACATGATCGCCCCCTGCCCCGCCGATGCGCCCGCGCATGTCGATGCGCAGCCGCAGCGCGAAGGTGGTCTCCGGCACGACCATCTCCTGATGGAAGAGCGTGTGGTCGCCGGCCGTTCCCGACGACGGATCGATGCGAGTGCGGGCGGCGACGAACACGCCGCGCCCGAGCTCGTCGGCGGCACCGTTCACGAACGGCGCCTCCGGCACCGCCGGCGCCGCGATCCGGCGGGCACCGAACACGGTCACCCGGCCCGCGGCGCCGCCGCCCCCCGCCTCGATCGACGACTTGATCGATCCGAACAGCCGCTCGACGGCGGCGCCCTCGCGGCCGTCGCGCTCCTCGGCGAGGCGGCGCAGCAGGCCCTTGATGGTGGTTCCCGGAAGATAGGGCGCGTCGTCGACGTCGCGCACGATGGCGGCCACCTCGGGCTGGCGGTTCGCCCCCTTCTTGCCCGTCACGGTCGAGATGTTGCAGGTGTCACCGCTGCCGACATGCAGGGGCGACAGCACCACCAGGGTCGCGGTGATGTCGTGCAGAATGCGGGGCGAGGCTCCCTCACGCATGCCGCACCTCCTTCAGCAGTGTCGCGCCGATCGGGCCGGAGAGGTGGTCGGCGGTGATCCGGCCATAGCCGTTCTCCCGCACATAGGGGCAGGTCTCCCAGTCGACCGCCCGCCCGTCGATGGCCGCGGGCGGCAGCCCGGTCCGGCACAGGTCGCGAAGGCGCGCGAGATCGTCGCCGCGGACGCCCGACAGATGGAACACCGAGCCCGCCTCGGTGATCAGGAAGGGATGATAAGCCTTCTGCCCGCGCGCCCGGCGGCGCCGCGCCAAATACCCCCCCGTATAACGCTGACGGGCGATGGCGCCGACCAGCGTGGCCCCGGGCAAAAGCTGGCCCCAATAGTCGGCATAGGCTTTCTGGGGCGAGATATCTTTCCAGGCCGGCCGGCCGTCGCGCATCTCGACGAGGCTTGTCGGGTCGAGCAGATGCGCCGGCGTCACCAGCATCACGGCATACTCGCCGGGGTGCCCGTCGATCTCGCGCAGCACCGGCGCCGGCGTCTCGCCGATCGCCCGGAAGGTGGCGCGCGCGCCGGTCTTGCCGATGCCGTCGAGGCCCTGCTCCAGCAGGGCGAGCAGGCGCAGCGAGGCGGCGTCGCCATCCGCCGCGACATCCACGATCCAGCTCCGGTCGGTCCAGTCGCCGCCCTCGGCGGCCGAGCGCGCGCGGCGCACGCTGCGGGCCAGCGTGGTGAACAGCGCCTGGTCGGTGGCGACCCCGTCGTGATCAATCGCCGTATGGGTGCGGGCGATCGGCGGCGGCTCCTCCGTCGGCAGCCGCCCCAGCGCGGCATTGGCCTTCCCGAACCAGGGCGATTTCCAATCGCCCGCGAACCGCGCGGCCTCGCACTTGCGATCGCCCAGCCTCGAATCGACCCGCATCAGCACGTCACGACCGTCGGGACACCGCAGGGCGTCGCCGAAGACCTCGCCGTCGGCGCTGACCAGCGACAGCGGCAGGGGCAGCAGGCCCGGCGTGCCGCTGGGCTCCAGCGCGCCGCTGGCCTCGTCGCGCCGGAACGCCTCTGGGAACGCATGCCCGATCGACAGCGCCGCCAGGCTGTCGCGATAGGCGCCGGTCCGCGGGTCCTCGCCGGCGTGGATCAGCACCTGGGCCAGCGCCCCTTTGAACACCGCGCCCGGCAACACGACGCTGCCCAGCACCGCGTTGTCGGCGATCTTCTCGGCATCGACCAGGATCGCCCGGTCGAAGGTGACGCGATAGCGCCGCCGGACCGGGCCGATCGACGCGGCGAGAGGTGCAGCCGGAATCACGACCGGCGTCGCGGCGACGCGCTCGACCGCGGTGGCCGTCACCTCGCCATAGCCCGCCGACTTGGCGGCGCCGATGGCGGTGACCAGCGCCAGCGCGCGGCGCAGCCGCGTGGTCCACGCCTCCTCCTCGCCGACCGGCACGTAGAGAATGGCGGTGCCCTCGAAGGTGACGGCCCGGCCGAACGGCGCCACCAGCTCCAGCACCTGCATCTTGCCTTCGTCGACAGCGCCGGTGTCGTCCTCGATCTCGATCCGGGTGGTCTCGTGCTGCGTCGACCGATCGACCCCGCGCGCCACCAGATCCGAGACGATCAGCCGGCCGCGCAGCGGCTCGTTCGGCGTGCCCGCCGTCCGCTCCGCCGCCGACGGTCGGCCGAACAGGTCGAGAATGTCGGAGGCGCCGAGGCCCGCCCCGGCGGCGGCGAGATCCTCGAAAGCGTCGCGCAGGCAGCCGCGGATCTGATCGGCCGGGATGATCGGGTGCCCCTCCTCGTCGCGCAGCGCCGCGGCATCGAGACCGACCAGCTTGCCGCCGAGGCCGCGGAACAGGAACGGGCTCGCGACCGTGACCGACAGGGCGAGCGCGAGGCGCGTGTAGGCTTCGGGCGTGTGAGGGTCGCGCGTCATGACACCCTCCCCGACGCGAGTTGCGGGAAGCCCGGCGCGAACGGGGCAGCGTAGTCCCACAGGGTGACCAGCAGCGCCAGCGTCATGGCGAGACCGCGCGGCGAGCCGCCGGCGATCTCGTCTAGATCGAGGTCCTCGCGGGAGACGCCGCGATCGGCGCCGGCGCCGGCGAGATAGCGATCGAGCGCCTCCTCGACCGCGCGGTCCGCCCTGGCCTCGCCGACACCGATGCCCTCCTTACGCAGCGTGCGGAGCGCCCCGTAGATCTGCGAGCGCGGAAACGGTTCCTTGGTCCGGCGGCCTTGCTGGTCGACGGCGCCGTCACGGAGCGCGCCGATCTGCTCCATCAAATTGGCGAAGCGGTCGCCCTCGCCCGGCAGCGCCAGGTGCCTGGCGACGACGTCGTCGTCCGCCCGGGCGCCGAACACCGACTTGCGCCAGCGGCCGAGATCGCGATCCGGCGGATGCAGGCTCTCGAAGATCTCGAAGGTCGCGGTGCTCATCGTGTCCAGGCCCGCCGCCTTGGCGGCGTCGGCCGCCTCCTTGGCGATGCTGCGGAGCTGGCGAATCGGCACCTTGACGTGACCGATGGCGACCCCGACCGCATGGGTCAGCGGCATCCGCGACCCGTCCGCGATCGCGATGTCCCAGCCGGCGGTGGCCCGGAAGAAGCCGGCCACGAACGCGGTGGCGAGCCAGGCCGGCATCACGAAGGCGAACTCGTCGCCGCCCCACATCAGGGTCTCGAAGCGCAGGCCCGGCGGCCGCCCGGCCTTGCTGTCGACCTTGAAGACGTCGCCCCATTCGCGGCTCTCGGCGCCGTCGACGAGCCAGCCGGTGATCGCTTTCAGCAGCTCGTTTCGTTTGACGTCGAGGTCGTCGGAAAACACCTTGGTGCCGGCGTTGGCGCGCAGCGCGCCGAACTTGTTGCCGTCCGCATAGACGACGGCGATCTTGTTGCGCACCGACAGCCCGGCCTCGGGCGGCGGTGCCGCGACGATGCCCTGGAAGTGCTGGGCGAAGCGCAGCCGCGGCCGGTCGCCGGCGAGCGCGGGGGGCAGGCTCTTTCCCAGTTCCCGGCCGTAGAATGTCTGGCGGGCGCGACGGCCATATTCGCGGCGCGCCTTGACGGCGGGCGACACCGGGCGCCGCTTGCCGCGGTCGCGGTCGTCCTCGCCGTCGTCCACCGTGTCGTCCGGGAACCAGGCGGTCGCGGTGGCGGGGCGGATGCCGTCGCGCTCGTCGGCATCCTCGGCCGCGGGGTCGAAGACGATCGGCAGCTCGGTCCATCGGCGATATTGCTGCGCATGCCCGCGCGCCGCCGCGACCGTCAGGGCCTTTTTCTCCGCCTCGGCATTCTCGCCGGTGCGGGCGGAGGTGTCGATCGGCGCCACCGAGACCACATGCATCATCACGGCGTGCGGGGGCGCGCTGTAGGGGGGCTTGGCGTCGCGTCCGTCGGCGCGGGCGAGCGCCGTGCGGATCGTCTGCTCGATATGCGCCGCCGCCGCGTCCTCGCTCGTCGCCGTGGTGACGCGGAAGGCGCATTGCGACGCGCCGCGAAACAGCTCCTGAACATTCTCGAAACCCTGTGCTTCGAGAACTTTGCCGACTGCTTCGGCGACATAGAGGGCGGCCAGCCCGCCGCCCCGGATGGTCGACAAATCATTGGTATCGTCGATCGTGGCGGAGAAATTGACCGCCTCGACCCGGACAATCATCTCGGGCATCGAAAATCCCCGCAACCCCTAACGTGGAAAGGGTAGCGGCGCGCTCGACTCGCGTCAATGTCGTGACGGGCCGGCAGGAGGGTCGGCAGACACATGACGCCTCGCACGCCGCGCGAGCGCCGCGCGTTTCAATCCGCTTCACGTCACGGAGGGTCGGCAGACGATCGGCTCCAAATCGTCAGTGCTGGAGCCATGGGTTTCAATCCGCTTCACGTCGCGGAGGGTCGGCAGACGATCGGCATCCGTGCGCCGAAGGCCAACGTGAACGGCCAGCGGTTTCAATCCGCTTCACGTCGCGGAGGGTCGGCAGACCGTCGACTTCAAGTTCGTCGCCAAGCGCGCGCGAAGGAGTTTCAATCCGCTTCACGTCGCGGAGGGTCGGCAGACTAACGAGCGAACCGGCCGTGAGGCCGAAATCTTCGTTTCAATCCGCTTCACGTCGCGGAGGGTCGGCAGACGCCACTACGTGGCTCAGCAGGCCGTGCACGCCACGTTTCAATCCGCTTCACGTCGCGGAGGGTCGGCAGACTCGCATCGCTCGGGCGAGACCGAGAAAGGGTTTCAATCCGCTTCACGTCGCGGAGGGTCGGCAGACCACCATCGGCCTGCGCAAGGTCCACGTGCCCGGGTTTCAATCCGCTTCACGTCGCGGAGGGTCGGCAGACCTGTCGTCGGTGGGGCTCAACGCCCTCTACGAGTTTCAATCCGCTTCACGTCGCGGAGGGTCGGCAGACACTGTTCCTTCCCAACCCTTTCGTCAAGCTGAAGAATTAAGCTGGCTTTCCAGCATGACCCCTGCCGGGCCGTCAAGGCCGATCGCACAAAGCACGAACAAGGTGCCCTGAAACGGCATTTCGAGTTTTCAAAACAAAGGCTTATGGATTTTCCAGCATGGGTCTTTCAAGATTTCCCTTTCCGATCAATGATCGTGGTGGTGTTTTATAACCTTCGACAACGCCGCCCGGGACGGCCGCAGGTGGCGAGAATTTTTGGCCAGTGCAATTTCCGCACGGTACCGCGCTCGACTCGGGGAAGACCCATGGCCCGCCCGGATCACCAGCGACTGCCCCTCGACGGCCAGGCCCTGTTCCTGGCGGCCACCACCCCGGCCGGCCTCGGCGACGGCTGGCAGCGGGTGTGGCGCAACCAGGGCGCCGCCGGCGGCGACGGCATGACGGTCACGGCCTTCGCGGTCGGGGCGCCGGAGCGCCTCGCGGCGCTGTCGACGGCGCTGCGCGAGGGCACCTATCGGCCCGGGCCGCTGCGCCAGGCGAGCATTCCGAAGCCGTCCGGCGGCAGCCGTCGGCTCACCATCCCGTGCGTGCGCGACCGGGTGGCGCAGTCGGCGGTGGCGCAGAAGCTCGGGGCCGCCCTCGATGCCGAGATGGACGACGCGAGCTTCGGCTACCGGCCGGGACGCGGGGTCGCCGACGCGGTGAAGCGGGTGGAGACGCTGCGCCGGCGCGGCTTCGTCTGGACCCTCGACGCCGACATCGACGACTTCTTCGACAGCATCCCGATCGACGCGCTGGTGACGCGGCTGCTCGACTGGATCACCGACGGCCCGCTGATCGACCTCGTCGCGCTGTGGCTCGAGCAGGCCGCCGTGCAGGGGCGCGGCATCGCGCAGGGCTCGCCGCTGTCGCCGCTGCTCGCCAACCTCTATCTCGACCGGCTCGACGAGACGATGTCGGCCGGGGGCCTGCGGATCGTGCGTTACGCCGACGACTTCGTGGTGCTGGCGAAGGACCGCCCGGCCGCCGAGGCGGCGAAAACCCGGGTGGAGAAGCTGCTCGCCGATCACGGCCTCGGCCTCGATCCCGACAAGACGCGCATCCGCAGCTTCGACGACACGCTGAGATTCCTCGGCCACGCTTTCGTGCGCGGCTGGGCGATGCGGCCCACCGAGGGGACCGACGGCGACCCCGACGGCCTGTCGGCAGCGCTGCGCCGGCTCGCCGTGCAGGACGAGGCCGAGGCGAAGGCGCTCGACGCCGAGGCGGACGAGGCCGCGCAACTGTCGCGCGCCGGGCTCGATCGCGGCCTGCGGGTGCTGCATGTGCGCGAGCCGGGCCGCCGGCTCGGGTTGCGCAACCTGTCATTCGCGGTGCACGAGGCGCCGGGCGACGGCGACCCCGACGGCCGCGAGCTGATCGCCATCCATCACACCCGCATCGACCGCATCGAGCTGGGGCCGCACGCCGCCACCGATCTCGCCACGCTGCGGCACGCGCTCGCCTGCGACATCCCGGTGAGCTTCGTCGGCCGCCATGGCGAGACGCTCGGACATCTCGCCTGCCGGCTGGCGCCGCATGCCCGCCGGCATCTCGCCCAGGCACGGCTGGCGCTCGATCCGGGCGCCCGGCTCGATCTCGCCCGCCGCATCGTCGTCGGCCGGCTGGCGAACCAGCGCGCGCTGCTGCGCCGGATCAACTACCGCCGCGGCAGCGTCTTCGTCGATCGGGCGGCGGTGATCCTGTCACGGCTGATCCGGCGCGCCGCCGACGCCGCCACGATCGAGCAGGCGATGGGCCAGGAGGGGGTCGGCACGCGGGTGTTCTGGAAGGCGTGGGGCCGGCTGCTGCTGCACGGCTTCGGCTTCGAGGCGCGGGTGCGGCGGCGGCGGGCCGACCCAGCCAATATCGCGCTCGACCTCTGCGCCGCGCTGCTGGCGCGCGACGTGAGCGTCATCGTGCTGGCGGCCGGGCTGCATCCCGGCTTCGGCGTGCTGCACGCCGCGGCCGATGGGCGCGACGCCTGCGTCTACGATCTGATGGAGGAGTTCCGGGCCGGGCTGGTGGAGAGCGTGGTGCTCGCCGCCATCAACAAGCAGGTGCTGCGTCTCGACATGTTCGCCGAGATGCCGGACGGCGGCGTGCGGCTGGGCCGCGCCGGCCAGGCCGCGCTGGTCCGCGCCTACGAGGAGCGCTGCACTCACGCGGTGACCAGCCGGCGCTCCGGCGCCCGGGTGAGCTGGCGGCGGCTGATGCGCGAGCAGGCCGAAGCCTATGCGGCGCATGCCGAGGGGCGGACCGCCTATCAGCCCTATGTGCTCGATCATTGAGGGTCGGATGGCGCGGGAGCATCTGTTCGTGTTCTGCTACGACGTCGCCTCGGCGAAGGCGCGGCGGCGCATGGCCGAGCTTCTGGAGAGCACGGGGACACGGGTGCAGCAATCGGTGTTCGAGGTGCGCACGACGGCCGCACGGGCACAGGCGTTGCTGCGCCGGCTCGGCCAGGAGCGCCATGTCGGCGACAGCGTGCGGATGTACTGCCTGACCGAGGAGGGCCGCGCCCGCTCGGCGGCGAGCGGCGGCGCCCCGATCCCCGAGCGCAGCGAGTTCTGGTTGCTATGACGGACCCGGCCGAGCGGCTCTCGCTCCGCGCCACCGCGCTCCGCGCCAGCGACCCGCAGGCCGCTGGCCTCCGCGATGGCGGCGCCATCGGCCGCTTCTTGCGAAGGCCGGCCGAGGCCGTCGATCTCGACGGCTTCGTGGCGCGGCGGGAGGCGCGGCGCATCCGGCTGCGGCTCGACGCGCTCGCCCCCGCGGCGGCCGACCCGGCGCTGGCCGGCCGGCTGCGCGGCGCCCTCGGCGACGTGCTGGCGCGCACCGCCTCGCCGGAGGCCGTCGCCGGCCGGCCCTGCCCGTGGGACCCGCCCTGCGCGTTCGAGGCGCTGTTCCGCAAGCAGGGGCGCATGACGGCCGGCACCGACTTTCCGAGCCCCTGGGTGATCGCCGTCACGCCGCGGCGGGGCTGTCTCGATGTCGCGCTCACCGTGTTCGGCATCGCCCGGGAGTGGGCCCCGGCGGCCGCCGAGGCGCTGGTCGAGGCATGCCGGCGGATCGACTGGCGCGCCGCCGCCGGCGTGTTCGTCCCCGCCATGCGGGTGCTCGATCGCCGCGTCGAGGACGCATGGCTCCCCGATCTGCCCGCCGGTACCGGCCTGGAGCTGGATTTCGTCTCCCCGCTGGTGATCTCCGGGGGCGATCCGCGCGAGGCGCCGGCCGCGGCCTTCACGAGCCTCGGCCTGCGGCTGGAGGGCCTCGCCCGCTGGCACGGCCTCACGCTCGAGCCGGTCGACTGGCGCGCCGTCGCAGCCGCCGCACAGGCGCTCGACTGGACGTGGTCGGAGGTCGACACCATCCGCTGGCAACGCGGCTCGCGCCGGCAGGATCGCTGGATCGGCATGACGGGCGTCACCGGACGCCTGCATGTCGGCGGTGCGCCCGACGCCCTCGCCCGCCTGGCGCCGCTGCTGCGCCTCGGCACGCTGACGCATGTCGGCGCCGACGTGTCGTTCGGCTGCGGCCGTTATCGTCTCGTCCCGGACGCCGACGCCGCATCGGCCAGTCTCGCCCGGTCGTAGACCGCGCGCGCCATGCGCGCGTCCGCGAGACGGCCCGGCGAGGCTGCGCGGCCACTCGGCGCCCCCACTCGCCCGCCGGGCATAACGGCCGCCCCCCTGGCCGTTTCCGCGACCCGGCCTGCCCGCGGGGTGACGGGATCGACCCCGCGGGCCAGGCTTGCCCGAGCGGGCATTCGCCCGGTGCAGCCAAGTGCGGTGGTGTTATAGTTTTGGGTGTCGCCCCGCGGGCCGGTCGCCGTCGCGGCGCGAGCGCTGCGGTGGTGGCGAAATCCCGGGGACCGCTCGCGGGCGGGATTCGGCTTGCACCAGCGCGGGTTGTTTGACATCGTGAAGGATCGGAGCAGCCCTTCTGGGGGCGCTCGGCCGTCCATTCCGGGAGCGCTCGCAAATGCCGTCGAATCGCTCGCCGCTCCGGCGGCTTGCAGGCAGACAGCTTTCCGCGGTTTCACCGCCGCGGCCTCATTGAAGCGTGCACGACTCGGCCGCGGCGCGCCGTCAGCCGCTCGAAGCTTTCCGCGGTTTCACCGCCGCGGCCTCATTGAAGCGGAATACGCACATTCAACCGCAAGCTCTACTTCGCAGCTTTCCGCGGTTTCACCGCCGCGGCCTCATTGAAGCTTCTCAAATCCCATCTTATAGAATGTTTCACATACTAGCTTTCCGCGGTTTCACCGCCGCGGCCTCATTGAAGCAATTTCGAGCAGATTGGCGCTAAGTGCTTTCCAATGCAAGCTTTCCGCGGTTTCACCGCCGCGGCCTCATTGAAGCGCCGTACCGCTAGCGACGTTGCCGGCGACGTTCGATTTGCGCTTTCCGCGGTTTCACCGCCGCGGCCTCATTGAAGCATCGTACAAACATCCGACGGCAATCCGGCAGCCAACACGCTTTCCGCGGTTTCACCGCCGCGGCCTCATTGAAGCAGCCAACCTTGTCGAAACAGTGAATAGTGTTTCCAAGCTTTCCGCGGTTTCACCGCCGCGGCCTCATTGAAGCTATACCCGGTGACGAACTCGTTTACCATTCCGGAAGATCGCTTTCCGCGGTTTCACCGCCGCGGCCTCATTGAAGCACCACCGCACATCTCACATATGGCCCAGCGTGCTGGGCTTTCCGCGGTTTCACCGCCGCGGCCTCATTGAAGCCACAAATCATTTCAATAATGCAACATGGTACCCCACCGGGCTTTCCGCGGTTTCACCGCCGCGGCCTCATTGAAGCGAATAGTGTGTCACCATCGGAAACGTTAGCTGGGGGCTTTCCGCGGTTTCACCGCCGCGGCCTCATTGAAGCATCTTCACCAGCGCGACCTTGCCGTCGTCGCCGACGGCTTTCCGCGGTTTCACCGCCGCGGCCTCATTGAAGCGCACGGACAGGCGTTTCCTTCTATCATGTTGCCGAGCTTTCCGCGGTTTCACCGCCGCGGCCTCATTGAAGCCGATAATATCCTTGCTCTACAATTTCACGACAAGCTGCGCTTTCCGCGGTTTCACCGCCGCGGCCTCATTGAAGCGATTAAATCCAAGAGATAACGCAATCGCGACTGCGAAGCTTTCCGCGGTTTCACCGCCGCGGCCTCATTGAAGCACGTCAGCCCCCCTCACGCGGCGGCACGGCGCGCCGGTGCTTTCCGCGGTTTCACCGCCGCGGCCTCATTGAAGCTTTCCAGATAGGGGGCTCACGCGGCCGGCCGGACGCGGCGCTTTCCGCGGTTTCACCGCCGCGGCCTCATTGAAGCGGCCTGAACCCCGCCGAGCGGCAGCGCATCTTCGCGGGCTTTCCGCGGTTTCACCGCCGCGGCCTCATTGAAGCCAGCTCATCAACATCTCGGCATCACGCGGCGGCAACGACACGCTTTCCGCGGTTTCACCGCCGCGGCCTCATTGAAGCCGTCGATCTCACGACGAGGTCTGACAATGGCAAAAGCGCTTTCCGCGGTTTCACCGCCGCGGCCTCATTGAAGCGGGCTCCATCGAAGGGAGGAAGCCGGCGTCATCACGACGGCTTTCCGCGGTTTCACCGCCGCGGCCTCATTGAAGCTGCGCGACGGAGCGGCCGTGGCGTTTCTCCAGTCCGGCCCGGCTTTCCGCGGTTTCACCGCCGCGGCCTCATTGAAGCCAGCATAAGTGGCGATGTCGCCGAGCGACATATTATCGCTTTCCGCGGTTTCACCGCCGCGGCCTCATTGAAGCCAATCAACGACGGCGCCGTGTCTGCTGATGGCGTCGAGCTTTCCGCGGTTTCACCGCCGCGGCCTCATTGAAGCGGGTGCGGCTCATCGGCGCCCCCCGGGGCCGGCGGACGCTTTCCGCGGTTTCACCGCCGCGGCCTCATTGAAGCCTTGCACCGCGACTTGGTTGCCTCCATCACTGGTCCGCGCTTTCCGCGGTTTCACCGCCGCGGCCTCATTGAAGCATGCCGTACGCGACGCCCGCGAGGTCGCCGCGCTTCGCTTTCCGCGGTTTCACCGCCGCGGCCTCATTGAAGCTAGATCGGCGTCGCGCCCTCGGCCGCCCCGGAGACGCCGCTTTCCGCGGTTTCACCGCCGCGGCCTCATTGAAGCGCCGCGATGATCTTGCGCGGGCGCGCTCGGGATTGGACTCAGCTTTCCGCGGTTTCACCGCCGCGGCCTCATTGAAGCGGCGACCCGTGCCATCCACTCGGCGACCGTCTTGGCCTTTCCGCGGTTTCACCGCCGCGGCCTCATTGAAGCCCCAGCGCCTGCTGGATGTCCGACGCCAGGATGTCGAGCTTTCCGCGGTTTCACCGCCGCGGCCTCATTGAAGCATGGTCGTGTCATTTCGTGATGCCTCGCGTTGAGGCGTGCTTTCCGCGGTTTCACCGCCGCGGCCTCATTGAAGCACTTCGTGTAGCGGGTTCATCAGCTACTACACCACGGACCTTTCCGCGGTTTCACCGCCGCGGCCTCATTGAAGCCCGACCTGCCGGCGCAGCGTCGGGTGATCGACGGTGGGCTTTCCGCGGTTTCACCGCCGCGGCCTCATTGAAGCAGCGGCGCGCCCCTCGGCAGCTCCTCGATGACGAGGAGCTTTCCGCGGTTTCACCGCCGCGGCCTCATTGAAGCTGCCGCATCCCCCACTCTAGGACCGTAGACGCAGGCAATCCTTTCCGCGGCTTCACCGCCGCGGCCTCATTGAAGCTTCGAGCGTCCGGTGAGCCGACCGCGAGGCCGGGCGCCCCTTTCCGCGGCTTCACCGCACGCAATGCGTGGATGGCCGGGACGAGCCCGGCCATGACGGAGAGAGAGGGAATCGGCGACGGCCCATCGCGCGCCGCGGGCCAACCATCGCGCACCGCGGGCAACTTCATCGCGCGCCGGGCCATGGATCGTGGGCTGCGGCTGACCTGAACCGAGCCCGCCTGCACCGGCCCGACGAAGGGCCCCGCGGCGAGCCCGGCGCGCGAGGCACCGGGGAGCGCCGGCAGCCACGACAAGAATGTGGATGGCCGGGACGAGCCCGGCCATGACGGAGCGCGTGCCGAGAGGCGGTCCCGTCACGCGCCACGCGCGGTCCGTCAGCCGCGCCACACCATCGCGCCGCACGGCCGCGGCACGATGGCGGACAGCCCACCGCGCCACCGCGGCGACGCAACGTCGCGGCGGCCGCTGGTCGGCCGCGTCAGGCGCCGATGCCGTGGTGCTTCAGCGACGCGGCGATCTCGTCGAGCGCCGCCGGATCGTCGATGGTGGCCGGCATGGTCCACGGATCGTCGTCGGCGATCTTCTTCATGGTGCCGCGCAGGATCTTGCCCGAGCGCGTCTTCGGCAGCCGGTTGACGCAGATGGCGATCTTGAACGCCGCCACCGGGCCGATCTTGTCGCGCACCAGCCGGACGATCTCCTGCTCGATGTCGCTCGGCTTCTTGGACACGCCCGCCTTGAGGACGACGAAGCCGCACGGCACCTCGCCCTTGAGCTGGTCCTTGATGCCGATGACGGCGCACTCGGCAACGTCGGGATGCGAGGCCAGCACCTCCTCCATGCCGCCGGTCGACAGCCGGTGGCCGGCCACGTTGATGATGTCGTCGGTGCGGCCCATGATGTAGAGGTAGCCGTCCTCGTCCTTGAAGCCGGCATCGGCGGTCTTGTAGTAGCCCGGATACTCGGTGAGGTAGCTCTCGCGGAAGCGCTCGTCCTGCTCCCACAGGGTCGGCAGGCAAGCCGGCGGCAGCGGCAGCTTGACCACGATCGAGCCCATCTTGTTGGCCGGCATCTCGTGGCACGCCTCGTCGACGATGCGCACGTCGTAGCCCGGCATCGCCACCGTCGGCGAGCCCGGCTTCACCGGGAGCTGGCCGAGGCCGATGGGATTGCCGGCGATCGCCCAGGCGGTCTCGGTCTGCCACCAGTGATCGATCACCGGCACGCCGAGGATGCGCTCGGCCCACACCACGGTGTCGGGGTCGGCGCGCTCACCGGCCAGGAACAGCGTGCGGAAGTGCGAGAGGTCGTACTGGCCGAGCAGCTTGGCCTCCGGGTCCTCCTTCTTGATGGCCCGGAAGGCGGTCGGCGCCGTGAATAGCGTCACGCATTTGTGTTCGGCGATCACCCGCCAGAAGGCGCCGGCATCGGGCGTGCCGACCGGCTTGCCTTCGTACAGGATGGTGGTGCAGCCGTGCAGCAGCGGCCCGTAGACGATGTAGCTGTGGCCGACCACCCAGCCGACATCCGAGGCGGCCCAGTACACCTCGCCGGGATCGACGCCGTAGAGGTTCTTCATCGACCACTTCAGCGCCACCATGTGGCCGCCGTTGTCGCGCACCACGCCCTTCGGCTTGCCGGTGGTGCCGGAGGTGTAGAGGATGTAGAGCGGATCGGTCGAGGCGAGCTTGACGCAGTCGGCGGCGCGGCCCGACTTGAGCGCCGCGGCCCGCAGCGCCGCCCAGTCGTGATCACGTCCCGCCGTCAGCTCGGCCTGCACCTGCGGCCGCTGGAGCACCAGGCAGGCGGACGGCTTCTCGCTGGCGAACGTGATGGCGGCGTCGAGCAGCGGCTTGTAGGGCACGACGCGGCCCGGCTCGATGCCGCAGCTCGCGGTGAGGATCACCTTCGGCTTGGCGTCGTCGATGCGGGTGGCGAGCTCCTTGGCGGCGAAGCCGCCGAACACCACCGAGTGCACGGCGCCGATGCGGGCGCAGGCCAGCATCGCGAAGGCCGCCTCCGGCACCATCGGCATGTAGAGCAGCACGCGGTCGCCCTTGCCGACGCCGAAGTCGCGCAGGATGGCGGCGAGCGTGCGCACCTCCTGCAACAGGTCGTCGTAGGTGAACACGCGCTTGCTGCCGGTCACCGGCGAGTCGTAGATCAGCGCCGGCTGGGTGGCGCGGCCGTTCTGCACATGGCGGTCGACGGCGTTGTAGCAGGTGTTGCAGGTGCCGCCGACGAACCAGCGGCCATAGACGCCGGCGTTCGGGTCGAAGATCGTCGTCGGCTTCTCGTACCAGTCGATCGCCTCGGCCGCCTCGGCCCAGAACCCTTCCGGGTCCGACAGCCAGCCGGCGTAGACCTCGTGATAGCGGGTCGGCGCGAGCTCGTCCTGGCGGGACACACGATGCAATGCGGATGTCGTCACGGCGCTTCCTCCTGCTCGGCGTGCCCGCCTCACGCCTCGCCGGAGCGAAACGTTCCCGATGCTGCGGCCGCCATTTGCTGTCCCGGGGGCTTTTGGTGCGATTTTGCCGCACTCCCCTCGGTTTGCAAGCCCGCCGGTGCTTAACATTTGGTCGGGCCGCCCGCGGCCGATCGCAGCGGCTCGCCCCCGGGCGCCGCCTCCGGCCGGTCGGGCGCCGCCGGTGGGCTGACGCGGCGCCGCCGGTGGGCTGGCGCCGCGGCGGCGGATCGGCTTTGATGCGCGCCCGCCCGCCGCGCGCCTCTTCGCGCCTCTCGTCCGGCTGTCGACCGTGAACATCATCCAGGACCCCACCTTCTACCTGTTGGCGCTGCCGGCCGTGACGGCCCTCGGCCTGTCGAAGGGCGGCTTCGCCGGGGTGGGCACCATGGCGACCCCGCTGCTCGCGCTCTACGCGCCGCCCCTCCAGGCCGCCGCCATCCTGCTGCCGATCCTGATCATCCAGGACATGATCTCGGTCGTGACCTATCGGCGCGACTGGGACGCCTGGAACCTGCGCATCATGCTGCCCGGCGCGGTGCTCGGCGTCGGGCTCGCCTGGGCGATCGCGGCGCATGTCTCGGACGACGTCATCCGCATCGCGGTGGGGCTGATCGGGCTCGGCTTCGTGCTGAACGTCTGGTTCGGCCGGCCGCCCGCCACGACGCGGACACCCGATCCGAAGGCCGGCGTGCTGTGGGGGGCGGTGGCGGGCTTCACCTCCACCATGGCGCAGGCGGGCGGCCCGCCCTTCCAGGTGTTCGTGCTGCCGCAGAAGCTGCCCAAGCTGCGCCTGGTCGGCACCTCAACGATCTTCTTCGCGGTGGTCAACGCCCTCAAGGTGGTGCCCTATTTCGCCCTCGGGCACTTCACCGGCGACGCGCTGGGCACCTCGGCGGTGCTGCTGCCGCTGGCGGTGGCGACCAACTTCCTCGGCATCTGGCTGGTCCGCCGAACCCCGACTGCGCTGTTCTACCGGATCAGCTACGCCCTGGTGTTCATGATCTCGGTCACGCTGCTCTGGCAGGGCGTGTCGCACCTGGTCGCCGGCGCCTGAGAGCCCCGCTCGAAACTCGCCGCCGCGGCGGCGAACCGGGCCGACGTCGACCAAAGCAGGGCGCGACACCAGGGCGGTGAACCCGATATTGGAGCCGCCAGCCCGGTTCGATAACCTCGCCCCAACCGATTTCCAGGGAGTGAATTGCCATGGCCCCGACCGCGTACGATCTCGATCTCGACAAGAACCCCGCCAATCACCAGCCGCTCACCCCCCTGGTGTTCCTGGAGCGGGCCGCCCGGGTTCATCCCGATCATGTCGCCATCGTCCACGGCGCCCTGCGCCGGACCTATCGGGATTTCCACAATCGGGCAAAGAAGCTCGCCTCGGCGCTCGCCAAGCGCGGCATCGGCCGCGGCGACACCGTGTCGGTGATGCTGGCCAACACTCCGGCGATGCTCGAATGCCACTACGGCGTGCCGATGACCGGGGCGGTGCTCAACACTCTCAACACCCGGCTCGACGCCGCCATCATCGGCTTCTCGCTCGACCACGCCGACGCCAAGGTGGTGATCACCGACCGCGAGTTCGCGCGGATCATGAAGCCGGCGCTCGAGGCCGCCAAGGTGAAGCCCCTGGTGATCGACTACGACGATCCGGAATACACCGGCCCCGGCGAGCGCATCGGCAGCCTCGACTACGAGGCGTTCGTGGCCGAGGGCGACGAGGGCTTCGTCCGCGCCCATCCGGGCGACGAGTGGGACGCCATCTCGCTGAACTACACGTCCGGCACCACCGGCAACCCGAAGGGCGTCGTCTATCACCACCGCGGCGCCGCGCTGCTCGCCACCGGCAACGTGGTCAACTGCGGCATGGGCAAGCACCCGGTCTATCTGTGGACCCTGCCGATGTTCCACTGCAACGGCTGGTGCTTCCCGTGGTCGGTGTCGGTGGTGGCCGGCACGCATGTGTGCCTGCGCCAGGTGCGCGCCGGGCTGATGTACGAGCTGATGGCCGAGCACGGCGTCACCCATCTGTGCGGCGCCCCGATCGTCATGTCGACGCTGCTCAACGCCGCCCCGCACGAGCGCAAGCCGCTCGCCCGCACGGTGCAGTTCTTCACCGCCGCGGCACCGCCGCCCGAGTCCGTGCTGGTTGCCATGAAGGAGGCCGGCTTCGAGGTGACCCACCTCTACGGCCTCACCGAGAGCTACGGCCCGGCGGTGATCAACGACTGGCACCGCGAGTGGGACGCGCTGGCGGTCGACCAGTGGGGCGCCTTCAAGGCCCGCCAGGGCGTGCCCTATGTGGGCCTCGACGGCCTCACCGTGATGGACCCCGCCACCATGGAGGAGGTGCCGGCCGACGGCCAGACGCTGGGCGAGGTGATGTTCCGCGGCAACGTGGTGATGAAGGGCTATCTCAAGAACAAGAAGGCGACCGACGAGGCGTTCGCGGGCGGCTGGTTCCACTCCGGCGACCTCGGCGTGCTGCATCCGGACGGCTACATCCAGCTCAAGGACCGCGCCAAGGACATCATCATCTCGGGCGGCGAGAACATCTCGTCCATCGAGGTGGAGGACGCGCTGTACAAGCATCCGGCCGTGCAGGCGGTCGCCGTGGTGGCCAAGCCCGACGAGAAGTGGGGCGAGACGCCGTGCGCCTTCGTCG
The DNA here is from genome assembly GCA_009720755.1 of Rhodoplanes serenus. Lineage (GTDB taxonomy): Bacteria > Pseudomonadota > Alphaproteobacteria > Rhizobiales > Xanthobacteraceae > Rhodoplanes > Rhodoplanes serenus. The sequence goes on along the minus strand of WNKV01000023.1, from coordinate 18,656 downwards.
AGCTGCGCGAGGGCAAGGAGGCCAGCGCCGACGAGCTGATGCAGTGGTGCCGCCAGCATCTCGCCCACTTCAAGTGCCCGCGCCACGTCGTCTTCACCGAGATCCCGAAGACCTCGACCGGCAAGATCCAGAAGTTCAAGCTGCGCGAGCTGGCCAAGGAGGCGTGACGAACGCCCTGACGGTGCGGCGCCCCGGCGCCTTGCACTCGCCCTCGTCCGCGTCCGCGATGATCGGCTTCGCCGCTGGCTTCTCCGGTTCGCGGACCGTAAGGTCCGCGCCCCGGACCGGCGGCGACCGATCGGCCCGGCATTCTCGGGAGACGGCGTCGGCCTCCCGGCCGGCGCGTCCCGACAAGCACGGCGGGCCATGACGGACGAGACGATCAATCGCTACGGCAGCCTGGCGGCGTGGGTCTACGACGTCGACAAGCCGGTCGGCCGCTCGTTCGGGGACGTCGACTACTATCGCGACCGGCTCGCCGGCTGCGCCGGGCCGGTGCTGGAGGCGGCCTGCGGCAACGGCCGGCTGCTGGTGCCGCTGCTGACCGCCGGGCTCGACCTGCACGGCTTCGACGCCTCCCCCGAGATGCTGGCGCTGTGCCGGGCGGCGTGCCGGGACCGCGGCTTCGACCCGCCGCTGTCGCTCCAGCGCTTCGAGAGCTTCGCCTTCGACACCCGGTTCGCCGCCATCCTGGTCGCGGTCGGCTCGATCCAGCTCGTCACCGATCCGGCGGTGCTGCGCGGCGTGCTGCGGCGGTTCCTCGATCATCTCCGGCCCGGCGGCCGGCTGCTGGTCGACCTCGTCCCGGTCGACCCGCCCGAGCAGACGGCGCGCACCCGTCGGTGGCCGGTGGCGGACGGGGAGCTGTGGCTCGACGAGCAGCCGGTCACCACCGACCCGGCGGCGGACGTGGTGGTGTCGCGGCTGCGCTACGAGCATCGGCGCGGCGGCGTGCCGGTCGCCACCGAGGAGGAGCCGTTCGCGCTGCGCCGCTGGGATGCGGCTGCCTTCGCGGCCGTGCTGGACGAGGTGGGGTTCACCAGGACCGTGGTGTCGGGCGGGTATCGCTTCGGCGAAAAACCGCGACCAGATGACGCAGTGGTGTCGCTGGAGGCGGTCCGTCCGGCCTGATGGCGGAGCCATCGGGTGCCGCTCTCGACGTCATCCTGACGAGAGGCCGACGAGCCCCTGAAAACAGAACCGCCGGCCTCGTTTCCGAGGGCCGGCGGCTCTACCAAACAACGGAGTAGGTCAAATCAGAACGGATGGGCTCAGTGTACGCTGCTCTGGTGCTTGAGCCGAACGATGGCATCCTTCAGTTGCAGTTTCCGACGCTTCAACTCGGCGAGCTGGAGATCATCGACCGACGGATGTTGGAGGGCTTCAGACAATTCCGCTTCCAACATCCGATGCCGTTGTTCGAGGTCAGCAAGCGAGAGCGTGGCCATGTGGCGATTCTCCTCATGTCAGATTGTTGCCTGACCATGACAGTGTGCCACGTCAGGTTCGCAGAGTCGACCCGGTTCGATTTGTGCGACGCATCAGGAGGGTGCGACGGCTGTGGGCGGCGGACGTTGGAAAGCTTGAAAAAAATCGGGCGGCGAGCGATACATTGCGGCGACAGGCCGCGACCGCGCTTCACATGTGCATGACTGGACCGCGGCCGGTGCGGCGGTCCGAATGGCGAACGACAACGAAGCCGATCTGAAGGCGCAGCTCGCGCGCCTCCAACAAGAACATCGCGACCTCGACGTCGCCATTTCGGCGCTCCAGGACGCCCCCGGGTCCGACGTTCTCCAGGTCCAGCGCCTCAAGAAGCGGAAGCTCTGGCTGCGCGACCGTATCTCCTTCATCGAAGATCAGATCACGCCCGACATCATCGCCTGATCGACACGGCCGATGGAGGCAGGCGATCGAGGCGGGTGATCCGGAATAACCCGATCCGGTATCGCGCGATCCGGAATGGTCCGAGGTCGAGCGGGCGGCCCGGCTGCGGCGGGGCGGAGCCGGAGTGATCAGTTCGAACCGGCCGAGAGACCGTGTGGCCGGACGGCCGGAAGGCAGCCGCGCAAACCCTCTCTCCGTCCTCACCCTTCGCGGGCCGCCGCCGGCGGCATCCCATCGTGATCAGTCCGTCCGAGTGATCAGTCCGTCCGGCCGCGGGCGACGGCACGATCGCGCTTGCGCGCATACATGGCGGCGTCGGCGCGGGCGAGCGCCGCGGCCGTGTCGGTCGGGCCGGCCACCGCCGCGAGGCCGGCCGAGGCGCCGACCGCCACGGTGGCGCCCTCCCACGGCACCCGCGCGGCCGCGATCATCGTCTCCAGCGACGCCGCCTTGGCGGCCGCGTCGGCATCGCCGAGATTCCACAAGAGCACCGCGAACTCGTCGCCGCCGAGCCGCGCCACCAGATCCGAGGCCCGGACATGGCCGCGCAGCACCCCGGCCACCGCCCGCAGGACCGCGTCGCCCGCCGCATGGCCGTAGCGGTCGTTGATCGGCTTGAAGCCGTCGAGATCGAGATAGACCAGCACCAGCCGGCCGCCGTAGCGGTCGACATGGGCGGCGGCGCGCGCCAGCTCGCGGTCGAAGCCGCGGCGGTTGAGGACGCCGGTCAGCGGATCGTGATCCGCATGGGCCTCCAGCTCGGCGATGCGCGCCTGGGCGGCGACGAGCTCGGCCTCCAGCCGGGCGACCTCGCGGCCGAGCCGGGCGGCCTGCGCCGCCTGCTCCAATCGCTCCATCTCGCGGGCGAGCCGGCGCGGATCGGAGGCGGACACCCCCGCGCCGCCGGTCGCGGGATCGACCGCCGGGTCGGCCCCCGCCTCGCCGGCCGCGGCCGCCGGCGGCCGCGCCACCGTCCGCCGTCCCTGCTGCACGCGCCGTTCCGCCGCCTTGCTCCGCATGTCGGCCGCCACCTCCCCGTGACCGCGCCGGTGTACGTGATTCGCGGCGCCGCCCGGAACCGCCGCGGCATAGCGGACGTGGCGGCAGCAGGCGACCGGCCGTTCGCTTGCCAGAGGGACGGCGCTACCTATAATCCGCGCCCTTCCGCCGCCGGTTCGGCGGCCCTCGTGTCGTCGCGTCGAGATCGTTGCGCGCGACCGGCGCGTTCGAACGACAGCGAGTTCCCGATCATGAGCGCGACCCCGGTGGCCATCATCATGGGCAGCCAGTCCGACTGGGCCACGATGCGGCATGCCGCCGAGACGCTGACCGCCCTCGGGGTCGGCCATGTCACCCGCATCGTTTCGGCCCACCGCACGCCGGAGCGGCTCTACGCCTTCGCCAAGGGCGCCAAGGCGGCCGGTTTCCAGGTGATCATCGCGGGCGCCGGCGGCGCCGCCCACCTGCCCGGCATGACGGCCGCGATGACCCCCCTGCCGGTGCTCGGCGTGCCGGTGGAATCCAAGGCGCTGTCGGGCGTCGACTCGCTCCACTCCATCGTCCAGATGCCGCCCGGCGTGCCGGTGGGCACGCTGGCCATCGGCCGCGCCGGCGCCATCAACGCGGCGCTGCTCGCCGCCGCCATCCTGGCGCTCGCCGACCCGGCGCTGGCCGGGCGGCTCGACGACTGGCGTCGCCGCCAGACCGAGAGCGTCGCCGAGACCCCCGCCGAGGAGCCTGCCCCGTGATCGTTCCGCCGCGTCCGCTCGGAACGGACGCCACCATCGGCATTCTCGGCGGCGGCCAGCTCGGCCGCATGCTGGCGCTCGCCGCCGCCCGTCTCGGCTTCAAGTGCCATGTGCTGTGCCCGGACCCGCAGTCCTGCGCGTTCGACGTGGTGCGGCGGGTCACCGAGGCCGACTACACCGACAAGGACGCCCTCGACCGCTTCGCCAACGATGTCGACGTGGTCACCTACGAGTTCGAGAACGTCCCGGCCGAGACCGCGACCTTCCTGTCGGCGCGCCGGCCGGTGCTGCCCGATCCGGCGATCCTCGCCACCACCCAGGACCGGCTGGTGGAGAAGTCCTTCGTGACCTCGCTCGGCATCGCCACGGCGCCGTTCGCCGCCGTCGACGACCGCGCCGGCCTGGACGCGGCGCTTGCCGCCATCGGCCGCCCGGCGGTGCTCAAGACCCGCCGCTTCGGCTACGACGGCAAGGGCCAGGTGATCGTCCGCGCCGGCGACGATCCCGGCGCCGCCTGGGACGCCATCGGCCGCCAGCCGGCCATCCTCGAAGCCTTCGTGCCGTTCAGCCGCGAGATCTCGGTGGTGGCGGCGCGCGGCCGCGACGGCAGCGTGGTGGTGTTCGACATCGGCGAGAACGAGCACCGCGACCACATCCTGGCCGTCACCCGGGTGCCCGCCGCGATCTCGCCGGCGCTCGCCGAGGAGGCCCGCGCGGTCGCCGGCCGCATCGCCGGGGCGCTCGGCTATGTCGGGGTGCTGGCGGTGGAGATGTTCGTGGTCGAGGAGGGCGGCGGCCGCGTGCTCGTCAACGAGATCGCGCCCCGCGTGCACAACTCCGGCCACTGGACCCAGGACGGGTGCTCGATCTCCCAGTTCGAGCAGCACATCCGGGCGGTGGCGGGCTGGCCGCTGGTGGCGCCGCTGCGCCACGGCCGGGTCGAGATGCACAACCTGATCGGCCACGACGTCGCCGCCTACCGCGACTGGCTGACGGTGCCGGGCGCCTCGGTGCATCTCTACGGCAAGCCGGTGGTCCGCCCCGGCCGCAAGATGGGCCACGTCAACCGGGTGTTCCACGACTGATCGCCGGGCGCACCGTGTCCGGAATGCGGCGACGCACGATGGACTTCGCCTGTGGATTCTGCTAAACGCCCGGCCACTTGGGAGCCCGCGCGATCGTCTCGACCGCAGGCGGACGGCCCTGCGACAATCAACGACAAGCTTTCGAGAGGATGCCGCGTGCAGGTACTCGTTCGTGACAACAACGTCGACCAGGCCCTCAAGGCCCTGAAGAAGAAGATGCAGCGCGAAGGCATCTTCCGCGAGATGAAGCTGCGCGGCCACTACGAGAAGCCCTCCGAGCGCAAGGCGCGGGAGAAGGCCGAGGCGATCCGTCGCGCCCGCAAGCTCGCCCGCAAGCGCGCCCAGCGCGAGGGCCTGATCCCCGGCAAGCCGAAGCCCGCTCCGCGCGCCGGTGGTCCGGGTGCGCGTCCGGGTGGTGCCGGCGGCGGCGGCTTCCGCAGCAGCGCGCCGCGCTGATCGACGATTGCGACCCGGGTGACCCCGGGTCCGCGTCCACGGCGGGCCCCGCCTTCGATCCACCGATCCGGTGGGTCTGCCGCAAGATCGCCGCCTTTGTCCGTGACGCAGGGTTCGCCGCGCGCCGACGACTGGTCCAGCCGGGCCGGCCGGTGTGCGGCGTTGGCCGTCGTGCGACCACGTCCGGTCGCGTCGGCCCTGAACGCCACGGGGGGACCATGGACATCTCGACCATGGTGACGCGGATCAAATGGTGAGGCGGATCAAGACTGTGGGGCGCTGGCCGTCGCGTGCCGGGGCGCCCCGGACGCAGGCCGACCGCCCATCTGATGATGGCCGCGCGAGTGCCGGCCCGCTGCTGGCGACCCTCGCTCTCGCTCTCGCCCTCGGCGGCTGCTCCACCATCGCCAACATGCCGTCGACCATGGTGGACGACTCGGCCTCGGCGGCCTCGCCCGCCAACCTCGCCTCGCTCACCGAGGTGCTGGCCAAGAACCCGAACGACCCGCAAGCCTACAACATGCGCGGCTCGGTGCTCGGCCAGTCCGGGCGCTACCAGGAGGCGCTGGCCGACTTCGACAAGGCCATCGCGATCGATCCCAACTACGCCCAGGCTTACGCCAACCGCGCCCTCGCCCGACGCCAGACTGGACAGATCGACCTCGCGCTCGCCGACTACGAGCGGGCGCTCCAGATCGATCCCGGCTACGCCGTCGCCTATGTGGGCCGCGGCATGACGTATCGCGACAAGGGCGAGCTGCTGCGCGCCTTGCAGGACTTCAACAAGGCGATCCAGATCCGGCCCGACAACGCGCAGGCCTACTACAATCGCGGGCTGCTCTATCAGAGCCAGCGCCAGCATCAGTACGCCATCGACGATTTCTCGACCGCCATCGGCCTGTCACACCAGCAGGCCGAGCCGTTCATCGCCCGGGCGCTGAGCTATCTGGCGGCCGGCGACGCCAAGGCGGCGGCCGGCGATCTCGACGACGCCGTCGAGGTCGAGCCCGAGAACGTCCAGGCATGGACCAGCCGCGGCCTCGCCTACGAGCGGCTGAACGACAAGGAGAAGGCGGCCGGCTCCTATGCCCGCGCGCTGGCGCTGCGGCAGGGCTACGGCCCGGCGGTGGCCGGCTTCAAGCGGGTCGGTGGCGAGCCCGGCAAGAGCTACACGACGTTCAACTGAGCGGCCTCGACGAACCCGGCGTCCTCGGACCGCCGACTCGGCCATCACGGACAAGCCATGACGATCCGGACGTTCTCGATCTACGCAGCCGTCTTCCGAGGCTGATCGGGCCGACCCGCCGAGGGTCCTTCGTCGGCATGCGACCACATGCCGGAGACGCCCGGCGTCCGGCCGCGCCTGCGCGCCGCGACGCGAGATCGAGAGCTTTCCTCATGCCTGCTTTCCCTGCAATGGCGCGCCGCCTGAGCGACGCCGACCTCGCCGCCTTCGTCACCGACGGATTCATCGCCATCGAGAACGCCATCCCGGCGTCACTGGCGGCCGAGATGCGCGCGATCCTCTGGCCGATGACCGGGTGCGACCCTGACGACCCCACCACCTGGACACGCCCGGTGGTGCGGATCGGCGATCTCGCCGGCGGCCCCTTTGCGGCGGCGATGGATACCCCCGTCCTACGCGACGCCTTCGACCGCCTGGTCGGTCCCGGCCGCTGGCTGCGGCGGGGCAGCCTCGGCACCTTCCCGATCCGCTTCCCGTCGGCGGAAGACCCGGGTGATGCCGGCTGGCACATCGACCCGAGTTTCGGCTTCGAGCAGCCGGACTTCATGGCGTGGCGCGTCAATGTGGTGTCGCGCGGCCGGACGCTGCTGATGCTGGTCTTGATCTCCGACGTCGGGCGGGACGACGCACCGACCCGCATCCGGGTCGGCTCGCATCGCGACGTCGCCCGTTGCCTGGCGCCGGCCGGCGAGGCGGGGCTGACCCTGCGCGAGCTGGTCGAGATCGACTTCGGTGGAGCGAGCCGGCGCGACACCACCCTCGCCACCGGGCCGGCCGGGACGGTCTATCTCTGCCATCCGTTTCTGGTGCATGCGGCGCAGCCGCACCGGGGAGCCCGGCCCCGGTTTCTGGCCCAGCCGGCGCTGCTGCCGGCCGCGCCGCTGCGGCTCGATCGCCCGGCGGGCGAGCAGTCGCCCGTCGAGGCGGCGATCCGACGGGCGCTGGAGACCAACGACTGAGTGCTGCGGCCGCCGGCTATTCGGCCGCCCGGGGGCCGATGGCAGCCGGCGCCTCTCCGGCCGCCGGCCCGCCCGCCAGGAAGGCCCGCACCTCGGCGAGCACGTCGAAGGCGTCGAGGTCCTCGTGGCCGGCACCGGCCACCCGGACGAACCGCTTCGGGGTCCGGAACGCCGCATAGAGCCGCTCGCCGAAGGCGATCGGGATCACCGTGTCGGCGGTGCCGTGCAGCACCATGGTGGGCACGGTGACGTCGGCGGCTCTCAGGTCGGCGCGGAACTGGTCCTTCATCAGCAGACCGATCGGCACGAACGGATAGGCGAGGCGGGCGACGTCGGCGGTCGAGGTGTAGGGCGCCTGGAGAATCAACCGGCCGACCGGCCGTCCGGCGGCGAGCAGCACGGCGACGCCGGTGCCCAGCGACTCGCCGAACACCGCGATGCGCCCGGCGCCGTAGCGATCGGCCAGGAACGCATGGGCGGCGGCGGCGTCGCGCAGCAGCCCGGCCTCGTCGGGCGCGCCGGTCGAGCCGCCGAAGCCACGATACGAGACGGCGAGCAGGCCGGTGCCGTCGGCCGTCATCGCCGCGAAACGGTCGGCGCGGTGGCGCAGCGCGCCGCCATTGCCGTGCAGATAGAGCACCACCGGCCGGCCATCACGCGGCGGGATATGCCAGGCGACGAGCCGCTCGCCGTCCTCCGTCGACAGCCACAGCTCCTCGGCCTGCGGCAGCCCGGCTTCGGCGGGTGGTGTGCGAACCGTCTCGGGCCGGTACATCAGGAGCCGCTGGCCGAGATAGAGCGCCAGCACCACCACCGCATAGACGGCGACGCCGAGCAGGACGAGACGCACCAGCATGAGCGTCATGGCGACGCTCCGGCGTGGCAGCCGTCCCGTCGCGCCCGACATGGCGCGCCGCCTCGTCTCAGCGGACGACGCGCCGGCCCTTTCGGGCGCGCGGCGGGGGCTCGGTCTCCGGCCGCCCCCAGGCGAACGGGTTCTCGTAGCAGTAGCCGCCCGTTCCCATGACGGCCTGCCGGCATTGCCAGAGCTGGCTGAAGTAGCAGTTGACGCCGCCCCCGAAGGCGCCGCCGTACTGGGCGCACCACGGATAGACCGGATAGGCCAGGGCGCGGCTCGCCCGCAGATCGGCAGCGCCCGCCACCAGCACCAGGGCGAGCCCCAGGCCGATCGACCATGTGCGCACGGAGACACTCCTTCACGTCGGCTTCGACGGCCGGGACCTTAGCACGACGGACCGCCGGCCGGCAGCCGGCCCCGGACGGAGCGGCCGTCAGTGGGCGGCGCGACGCTTGCCCTTGCGGGCGACCGGCGGGGCACCGGCCGGGCTCGCACCCTGCGCCCAGTAGAAGGGGTTCTCCACACAGAACCCGCCATTGCCGCTGATCGCCTGCTGGCACTGCCACAGATTCGCGAAGTAGCAGTTGCTGCCGCCGCCGCGGCCCCCGCCATATTGGGCGCACCACGGATAGACCGGATAGGCGGAGGCCCGGCTCGCCTGCATGTCGGCCGCGATCACCGCCACGACCAGGCCCAGGCCGATCAGGATTGCGCGCATTGTGGTCTCCTCGGCATCTCGCGCCGCCGCGCGACACGTGCGCGGCGCCGTCGGGCAACATTGCGGCCGAGGTTAGCATGGGCGCAACACCCGCGCCGACACGGCGCGATCACGAGCCCGGGAGGCGCAGCGGCGGTGTGACGAGGGAGCCGGCACGGCTCAGCCGTCGCCGCGCCGCAGCCGCCGGCGCTCGCCCGGCGGCGGCGCACCGGCGCCGCGATAGAACGGGTTCTCGTAGCAGTAGCCGCCATTGCCGCTGATCGCTTGCTGGCACTGCCACAGGTTCGAGAAGTAGCAGTTGGTGGCGCCGCCGCGGGTGCCGTATTGGGCGCACCACGGATAGACCGGGGTACCCTGGGCGGCCGCCGGGGCGGCGCCGACGACGAGAACAGTTGCGGCGGCGAGGGCGGACAGCAGGATCGGGCGCAACAGCAGCATCGGGCGCATCGGAGGCTCCAGACGACCGCTCACGGCCCACCCGGCAGGGCCGCCGGGCCACACGCGCGCGGGTCAATCGGACAAGCCGCCACCGCCCCGATGGTTCGATCCCGCCGCGTCGCCGCGATGTCGCACGACGCAGCGTCTCGCGACGCGGGATTCAAACGAAATCCGCGTGGTCATTCCGGAAGCCGCGAAGCGGCTGTCCGGAATCCAGCCGAGAGTCAAAAGTCTGCCGCGGGAGGACGTGTTTCGCTGGGTTCCGGGTTCGCGGCGCCCGAACGGCGCGCAACGCCGATCCGGGTGCCGCGCCCCGGAACGACGGCGAACCGATCATCCGGAATCCGTCTCACTCCCGGTTGGGCGTCGCTCCGGTCGCCATGCCCGAGATGATGATGCGCTGGATGTTGGAGGTGCCCTCGACGATCTGGAGCGACTTGGCGTCGCGATAGAAGCGCTCGGCCGGATACTCGGTCGAGTAGCCGTAGGAGCCGAAGATCTTCATGCACTCGTTGGCGGCGTGGACGGCCGCCTCGGAGGCGGCCAGCTTGGCGACCGAGGTCTCGTACTGGCTCGGCCGGCCCTGATCCTTCAGCCAGGCGGCGCGATAGACCAGCATCTGGGCGGCCTGATGCTCCACCACCATGTCGGCGATCTGGGCCTGGATCATCTGATGCTGGGCGATCGGCTTGCCGAACTGGGTGCGGCCGTTGGCGTAGTCGATGGCGAGGTCGAGGGCGCCGCCGGCCACCCCGAGGGCGCCCGCCGCGCAGCCGAGCCGGGTCTGGTTGAGCTGCCACATGCAGATGCGGAAACCGTCGCCCGGCTGTCCGAGCACGTTCTCCTTCGGCACCTTCATGCCGTCGAACACGAATTCGCCGGTCGGCGCGCAGTGCAGCCCGAGCTTGGTCTCAATCGGCCGCGCCGAGACGCCGGCCCAGGTCTTCGGCTCGATGATGAAGGCGGTGATGCCCCGATTGCCGGCGCTGCGGTCCGTGTAGGCGTAGAGGAGCCCGGCATGGCCCACATGGGCCTGCGAGATCCACATCTTGCTGCCGTGGACTTCCCAGTGGTCGCCCTTGTCGATCGCATGGGTCTTCATGCTGGCGACGTCGGAGCCGGTGTTGGGCTCGGTCATGGCGAAGAAGCCGAGCTGCGTGCCGGCGACCCAGCCGGGGATGTACTTCGCCTTCTGGGCCGCCGTGCCGAACTTCGCCACCGTCAGGGCGGGGCCGAGATTCTGCATGTTGAACGGCAGCCGCCAGGACGCCGACACCTTGGCGACCTGCTCGGCCATCAGCACCGACTCGAAGAAGCCGAGGCCGTTGCCGCCGAGATCGTCCGGCAAGGCGCAGCCGAAGAAGCCGAGCTCGCCCATCTTGGCGACGCGCTCCGGCTTGAAGGCGTGGGCGCGCTCCTCCTCGGCCAGCGTCGGCGCGATCTCCTCCAGGGCGAAGCGGCGCGCCGTCTCCTGGACCATTCGTTGCTCGTCGGCGAGATCGAAATGCATCAGTCCTCAGTCCCTGGCGTTGTCGCGGGCAGCCGGCCGGCGGAGATGCCCGCCGACCGGCCCGGTCCCGGTCACTCGATCAGCAGCAGCAGGTCGCCGGCGGCGACCGTGTCGCGTTCCTGCACGCGGACCGCCAGCACGGTGCCGGCCCGCGGTGCATAGACCAGATGCTCGGCCGCCGGCGTGGCGACCACCACGAGCTCGGCATCGGCCGCCACGGCCGTTCCGGGCTCGACCAGCACCGCCTGCACGATCCCGGCGAGCGGCGCGCGCACCTCGTCGGCCATCCTGCCTCCCCTGGTCCTCCGCGGCGCCCACCACTGCGGCGGCGGCGCAGCCGCAGTGAACCACCCGGGAGCCGGTTGTCGCAACAGGAGCGGAGATTTTCGTGAGATGGAACGAGCGGCGCGCCCGGCCGTGCCCGGGCGCCTGCGGCCCCCCGGGGCGCCTGCGCCGTCCCGGTCGACCGCCGGGTGGCTCAATGCAGGAGATCGGAGAGCAGGACGCCGGGCTCCCAGCCGAGCGCGGCCCGGCCCGCCTCGGTCATCCGCTCGGGGCTCCACGGCGGGTCCCACAGCAGGCGGACATGCACCCGTGGCGTCTCGGCGAAGCGGCGGCGCAGGGCGTCCTTGGCCTGGGTCGCCATCCGCTCGCCGAACGGGCAGGTCGGCGCCGTGGTGGTCATGTCGACCGCGATCCCCTCCGGGGTCCACTCGGCCCGGTAGACCAGGCCGAGATCCACGATGCTGATGCCGAGCTCGGGGTCGAGCACCTCGGCCAGCGCCGCGAGGAGATCGGGGTCGATGGCCGCGACCGCGGGATCGGCGGGGGCGGCGGGATCGCCGGGGGAAGCGTCGCTCATCACCGTCCTCTCGGGCCGTCCGTCCGGATCGATCCTCCCGGATCGTCCTGGCGGACCGCCCCGGCGGGTCGGCCGGAAGACCCGGCGACCGGCGGCGGCACGGCGGATCTCGCCGCCGGCCATCGGCGGGAGATTGGCCGGGACCGACGCCGGATCGCCTTGTTCTAGGTCAAACACCGCAGCGATCGGGCCGGCTCGGTCTTCGTCACCAGGCGGCCCAGCGAGCGGCGCCCGGCTCACGAGCCCTGCTCGGAGAGCAGCACCCAGTCGCCCTTGCGGATCTCCAAGAGCCGCAGGGCCGAGAGGTCGAGCCCGGTGTGATCGGTCGGCGACATGGTGACCACGCCGCCGGTGCCGATATGACCGCGGGTGCGCTCGATCTCGTCGCGCAGCCGCGCCGGCTCGATGCTGCCGGCCCGCTTGGCGGCCTCCACCACCAGCATCAGCCCGTCATAGGCATGCCCGCCGAAGGCCGAGACCGGCTGCCCGGTCTTCTGCCGGAAGGTGTCCGCATAGGCGCGCAGCACCGGCTTCTGCGGATCGCCGTCGGGCAGCTTGTCGGCGACCAGCAGCGCCGCCGCCGGCAGCCGCACGCCCTCGGCGGCCGGCCCGGCGAGCGCAATGAACTGCTTCGAGGCGACGCCGTGGCTCTGGTAGAGCGGCAGCCCGACGCCGACCTGGCGATACGCGCGGGTGACGATGGCGGGACCCTGGCCGTGGCCGGCGACCACCACGGCCTTCAGGCCGCTCTTGCGCTTCACGGCGCCGAGCTGGGCGGTGACGTCGGTATCGGCCGGCCCGTAAGTCTCCTCGTGCGCGATGGTGATGCCCATGGCGGGCGCCAGCTTGACGCACTGGTCGCGCATGGCGCGGCCGAACGCATCGGTGCCGGAGACGATCGCGATGGTGGTGAGCCGCCGGCGCACCAGATCGGCGAAGATCTTCTCGCAGGCCATGCGGTCGGTGTGCGGCGTCTTGAACACCCATTTGCGCACCGGCTCGACGATCTGGGCGGCGCCGGCGAGCGACACGAAGGGCACCTGCGCAGCCTCGATCACCGGCACCATGGCGAGCGAGGTCGCCGTGGTGGTGCCGCCGATCACCACCGACACCTTGTCGTCGGCGATGAGCCGGGCCGCCAGCCGGCGCGCCGTCTCCGGATCGCCGCCGTCGTCGTGCAGCATCAATCGGATCGGCTCGCCGCCGACACCGCCGGCGGCGTTGAGCGCCTCGACATAGATCTCCAGCGTGCGCTTCTCCGGATCGCCGAGATACTCGGCCGGCCCGGTCGCCGACACGACGGCGCCGATGCGCAGCTCGGCCACGGCCGGCCTCACGGTGCCGGGCGTCACGAGCGCGAGGATGACCGCGACCGTGGCGACGGCGACGCGGCCGGTCCACGCGGAGGCGGCCGCACAGAAACGGCGGAAAGCGGGCATACGGGGGCTCCCGGGCGACAGCGGTTGTTTCCGTCCCAGCAGGCGTGTTCTTGTCGTTGCGGTGATCTTGCCGGCTGCGGCGGCATGACGCAAGCGCCCGGGCGGCGCGCCCCGCTACGACATCGGAACCAGTGGAGGGGGCATGACGACCGTCGAGACGGCAGCAGGCCACAGGATGTCCGGCCACGATGCAGCCGGCCACGATGCGGCGACCACGGCGCGCGACGCATCCGGTCCGGCGTCCGAAGCGGCGCCGGGCCTGGTGGTGCGTCAGTTCCGCCAGATCGTCACCTGGCCGCTCCAGCTCATGCCGCTCAAGGAAGGCGCCCAGATCCAAAACCACTGGGAGCTCTTGACCGAGATCGACGATCCCTTGGTCGGCCGCCCGTGGGCCGAGCTGAAAGACGAGTTTCCGGTCGATCCGGCCGGCTTCCAGGAACGTCACTACCGCGAGTTCGTCGGCTTCCTGCCGCGGGCGCAACGCTTTCTCTACGGCGAGCGCGCCTCGCGCAGCGGCCGCACCAGCTACGGTGACTCACCGATCCGCATCTACCGCCGCGACGACATCCGCCGCGTGCGCACCTGGCTGCGCCGCGGCACGGCGCCGATCGAGCTCGCCGTCGCCCACGCGGATCTCTACTTCTTCTACGACGTCGACGTCGTCGTTCTGGTGTTCGAGCTCGGCGGCGAGGACCTGCCGCTCGCCGTCGCGCAGGAGTTCGTCTACCGCTTCGCCCGCGCCTATCCGTCCGGCTGGAGCGACACCGGCGAGGCCGAGAACTGCCCGGCCCGCGTCGAATGGCTCGGCGCCGACGGCGCCGTGCTGGCCGTCTCCGACTACGACGACCGCCCCAAGTTCACCGCCTCGGTGTGCCGCAACATCGCCCCGACGGTGGCGGCGCACTGGGACTTCCTGCTACGGCCGCTGCGGATCAATCACGCCGATCCGCCGGGGCCGCTGCGCTACCGGCCGCTCGAATACTACCGGATGCCGTCGATGGTGTATCTCGCGGTCGACGATCCCGGCCGGATGAGCCAGTCGGATCTCGTCCGCCTCACCCTCGGGGTGCTGCCGGACCGGCGGCCGGGGCTGCCCTACGCGGCCCGCTTCCTCGCCGATTTCGATCAGAAATACGCCTACGACCGCTATCACGATCCCGGCCGCGGCGGCGACTGGTGCGACACCCGCATCACCTGCACGGGGCACACCTTCGTGGTGGTGGGCGACGCCCGCCATCCCGTCTTCACCGATGCCGAGCGCGGCTTCCTGGCGCAGTTCCGCCACCAGATCTTCATGCTCGGCCTGGTCGCCCACTTTCACCGCGCCGCGCTGCTGATGCTGTCCGAGCGGCTGATGAGCATGATCACCCGGCTCGACATCGACGATCCGGCGACGGTGCGCAGCTTCCGGCGCGACATCCGGCAGACCCAGGAGATCTTCCTGCGCTTCACCCACCGCTACTGGTTCTCGGAATTGTCCGACCAGGCGATGGCGCGCGACCTGTTCCACCGCTGGGCCGATCATCTGGCGCTCGAACGGCTCTACGCCGACGTGCGAGCGCAGATCTCCGACATGAGTACCTATCTGGACTCCGACATGCTGCGCCGTCAGTCGACCACCATCGTGCGGCTGACGGTGGTCACCATGATGAGCATTCTCGGCACGGTGACGACCGGCTTCCTCGGCATGAACCTGTTTGCTCACGCCGAGGAGCCGAGCCTGACCAAGCTCGCCATCTTCTCGACGGTGCTGGCCGGCATCACGCTGATGACCTATCTGGTCCTGCGCCGCTCGCAGGCGCTGGCGCGCTTCTTCGAGTCGGTCGCCGACACCCGCACCACGCTCGGCGACCAGGGACGCACCCTGCGTGACGTGTTCCGGCGCGGCGGCGACTGAGCCGCAAGGCCGGCACCTCGCGCCGGCGCCGCTCAGCGGCGTGTCGCCACTCAGCCGCCTGCGGCCGCCTTGGCGGCGAGACGCTCGTCGAAACGGGCGGCGTCGATCACGGCGCGCACATGGGTGCCCTCGCCGACGATCTCGACGGCATCGCGGGCGACGACACGGAACGTCAGGGTACGTCCGGCGATCGCGACGAGCGTGGCCTCGGCCTCCACCCGCAAGCCGACCGGCGTGGCGGCGCGGTGATCGACGTCGAGCTTCACGCCGACGCTCTGCCGGCCTTCCGGCAGCGCGCCCGCCAGGGCGTCCACCGCCGCCGCCTCCATCAGCGTCACCAGCACGGGTGTCGCGAGCGCCGCGACACCGCCGCTGCCGACCGCCGCGGCGGTGTGCCGATCCTCGACCGTCAGCGCCGCACGCCCCGTCAGCCCGATGGCCGGCCCATCGCCACTCATGATCACCTCGTCGTCCGTACATACCGTCGGCGCGCGACACACGGGCGCGACACACCGATCACACCATGGCGGCGTTGCCGCACCACACCGAAATCACCGTCCGGTAGGCCTGGCTTAACCGCTTCTTTACCGTGCCGCGTCGAAAGTCGGGACGAGCGTCGCTGACACCGCCCCGATGGCATCGTTCCTTAACGATCCCGGCTCCGGCGCATCCGTCCGCGGCTCGGTTCGATGCGTAAAGCCGGGTAACCACATGACAGGCGCGCCAGGGTACGTCAAAGGGGGTCGGCGCGACGCGCGCGACACGGCTCCGGACGCGGCGCACCGATCGGGCTCGGCGTTCCGTCGCTGGCTCGGTGCCGCAGTGCCCGGCGCACGCCCGGCCGAGTCCGACGCGATCGCCACCGACGCGGCGGCCTCCGGCCCGACCACGCCGGAGCCGAGCGACGCTGAGCTGCGCGCCACCGAGATCCGCGCCACCGAGATCCGCGCCGACGCGCCCGCATCGGCGACAGGTCCCGACGCGCTGGCCGCATCACTGCGGCGCCCGGTGCCGGATCGCGATCTCGTCGCCCTGTGCAATCGCTTCGAAGGCATCACCCGCCAGCTCGAACGGCTGGTCCGCACCACCCTCGATTCCGGCCCGGCGGCCGGCTCCGGCACCATCGACGGCAAGAGCCCGCTGGAGCGGGCCGTCGCCGAGATCGCGGCGCGCCAGCGGGCGCTCGACGAGGACGGCATGCCGGCCGAGCCCAGCATGTTCGCGCCGGTGCTGACGCCGGCCGCGGCGCCGCCGGCCGTCGATTTGTCGCGGCTGGAGGATCAGCTCCGCGCCATCACGGCTCAGATCGAGACGCTGCGCTCGCCCTGCCGCGCCGCCGAGCTCGCCGGCGAGCTGCGCCAGGAGCTGCGTCAGATCGGCCGCGCCGTCCACGACCTGGTGCCGCGGCACGCCTTCGAGGCGCTGGAGGCCGAGGTGCGGGCGCTGTCGGCGCGGCTCGACCAGAGCCGGGCGGCCGCCTTCGATCCGGCCGCGCTGGCGCCCATCGAGCAGGGCCTCGCCGAGGTGCGCGACGCGCTGCGCGGGCTCGCGCCCGGCGAGCTCGCCGGCTCGGTCAATACGCTGTTCCACAAGATCGATCAGATCTCGGCCGAGGGGCTCGACCCGGCCGTGCTGCATCAGCTCCAGGGCGCCGTCGAGACGCTGCGCGGCATCGTCGCGACGGTCGCGTCCGGCGACGCGCTGACCGCGCTGGTGGCCGAGGTCCGCATCCTGTCGGAGCGCATCGACCACGCGCCACTGGCGCAGGCGACGCCGGCCGCCGATGCCATCGCCAATCTGGAGCGCCAGATCAGCGGCATCGCCGAGACGCTGGCGGCCCAGAGCGCCGAGCAGAGCGCCGCCCAGACCGTCACGCGGGCGGCCGCCGATGCGGCCGTCCAGGCCGCCGGGGCCGCCGCACAGGCGGCCGAGGCCGCCGAGGCCGCCCTGGCCCGCAGCGCCGAGCGGATCGCGCTCGCCGCTCCGGCAGCTGGCGACGCGACCGCCGCGCCGGCGCAGCCGCCGACGCTGGAACCGCTGATGGCGTCGCTGGTCGACCGCCTGGAACGCTTCGACCTGATGGCCGATGCCCGCGCCGCCCAGGCGCTCGCCCCGATCGAGGAGCGCATCGGCTTGGTCGACGACAAGCTCGACCGCCTGCAAGCCAGCGGTCTCGATCCCGCCGCCGTCGCCAAGGTCGAGGACCGCATCCGCCTGCTCGCCGACAAGCTCGACAGCATCGAGCGCTCGGCGCTCGATCATCCGGGCCTCGCCCCGCTGGAGCAGCGGGTCGCCCAGCTGGTGCAGAAGATCGAGCAGTCCGAGCAGCGGCTGGAGATGCTGCCGGCGCTGGAGCGCGGCATGGCCGAGCTGCTGGCCCATGTCGAGGCGTTGCAGGCCGCCCGCACGGCGCCGCCGCAGCCCGACCCCGCGCTGGCGGCGCTCGCCCGCGACGTCGAGAGCCTGCGGCAGAGCCAGGACGACGCCGACCGCCGCACCCGCGCCTCGCTCGAAGCCGCGCACGGCACCCTCGACCGCATGGCCGACCGCCTCGCCGCCATCGAGAGCGACCTGCGCGCCGGTCCGGCGCGGTCCTCGGCCCCCGTCTCGGCAACCCCGGCGGCGCCCACCGCCGCGGTCGAGGCGGCGGCCGAGCCGCCGCTCTTCGCAGCGGCCGCGCCCACCACCGGCCCCCTGCCCGGCCCCTCCTCGGCACGCGGCACCGGCCTCGCCATTCCGATCGGCCCGCCGCGGCGCCCCGCCCCGGAGCCGGCCGCCCTGTCGTCGACCGAGACCGAGGACGGCGGGCTGCCGCCGGACGCGCCGATCGAGCCCGGCTCGGGGCCGCCCTGGTATCGTGGCCGCAGCGCCGCCGACCGCATCGCCGCCTCGCAGGCGGCGCTCGGGCCCACGCCCGAGTCGCCGGCGGCCGCGGGTGCCAAGCCGAACTTCATCCTGGCGGCCCGCCGCGCCGCCCAGGCGGCGAGCGAGCAGGCGAGCCCATCGCCCGCCACCGCCGAGACCGGCTCCGGTGCCGGGGCCGGCATCCGCCGGCTCAGCGACCGCATCAAGGCGCTGTTCGTCACCTCCAGCGTGCTGGTGATCGCCCTCGCGCTGGTGCCGATCGGCCTGCGCTCGCTCGATCCGGGCGCCGACCGCCCGGCCGCGGTGATCACCGCGGCGCCCTCGTCGGTCCCGCCGTCGTCCGCGCCGGTCGCTGCCGCCCCCGACGCCAAGAGCCGGGCCGGCACGACGGTCGCCGATCTGGTGCCGCCGTCCGATCTCGCCGCCGCGGCCCGCGCGCTCTCCGCCGCGTCGCCGACCGCCAAGGCGCTGATCGACCGGCACCTGCCCAAGCTGAAGGACGAGACCTCGCTGCTGGCGCCGCCTGCGGCGCAGCCGCCGGCCGCGCCGCCGCCCGTCGTGGCGGCCCCGGCCACCGTTCCGGCCACCGGCACACCGTCGGTCACCGCACCGGCCACGACCGCCGCCGCGCCTCCGGGCGCCGCCCCTCAGAGCGCGGCCGAGATCACCGGCGCGCTGCCGCCGGGC
>WNKV01000022.1 GCA_009720755.1 Rhodoplanes serenus | reverse complement strand
CCCCCCCCCCGCCCCCCCCCCCCCCCCCGCCCCGGGCCCGGGCGGCCGGGCGGGGGCGGGGGCGCGCCCGCCCGCCCCCCCCCCCCCCCCCCCCCCCCCCCCCCCCTACTCGACGCCGAGAGTCACCGACTCGCGGCGACGCCCCCTCACCCGACGACTGCGCTGATGCGCGCAGCCGTCGACCTCTCCCCGCCTGCGGGGAGAGGTGACGCGCCGAACTCTCCGCGGCATCTCTGTCTCTCGATCCCGCCGCTAGCCTTTCGCCGCGACGCTCCGGTCCATCATGACGACCCATCCGCCACCCCCGCTGTCCGATCTTCCCGCCGGCCCCGTGCCGGTCACCGCCGCCGGCTTTCTGCTGGGCGCGCGGCTGGCCCTGCCGGTCGCCCCCGGCATGATCGCCATCGCGCTCGCCACCGGCGCCACCGCGGCCCGCATCGGCCTGTCGGCCATCGAGAACCTGGTGATGTGCGCCACCATGTTCGCCTCCTCGTCGCAGCTCGTGGCGATGGAGCTGTGGCCGCAGCGCTTCACCCCCGGCGCCGTGCTGGCGCTCGCCCTGATCGCCCTCACCATCAACGCCCGCATGCTGCTGATCACCGCCACGCTGCGGCCCTGGCTGGGCGGGCTGCCGGGCTGGATCTATCCGGTGCTGCACATCACCAGCGATCCGAGCTGGATCGTCTCGATGCGCTACCGCAACGAGGGCGGCCGCGACGCCGGCGTGTTCTTCGGCGCCAGCGTGCTGCTGGTGAGCGTCTGGCTGGCCTCGACCCAGGTCGGCTACCTGCTGGGCGCGCTGGTCACCGATCCCAAGCGCTGGGGCATCGATCTTGTGATGCCGGTGTTCTTCGCCGCCATGGTGGTGCCGCTGTGGCGCGGGCGGCGGGCCGCGCTGCCCTGGCTGGTGGCGGGTGCCGTCGCGCTGGTGGTCGAGCGGCTGGTCGGCGGCTGGAGCTTCATCGTCGCCGGCGCCTTCGCCGGAGCCGTCACCGGAGGGCTGATGGATGACCGGCGCGACTGATCTCCTCGCCGTCGACTGGGGCGTCTACGGCGCCATCGCCGCCATGGCGGCGGCCACCTATGCGATGCGGGCCGGCGGCTTCTGGATCATGGGGCGGTTGCCGCTGACGGCGCGGGTGCAGCGCATGCTGGCGGCGCTGCCGGGCTCGATCGTCGCGGCCACGGTGCTGCCGCTGGTGGTGAACGGCGGCCCGGTGGCGGCGCTGGCGGTCGGCGCCGGCGGCGCCGTCATGATGGCGACCCGCAATGACTTCCTGGCGGTGGCCGCCGGCATGGGCGTCGCCGCGCTCGCCCGCGCCGGCGGTCTTCCGTGATGCGGGCACGTCATCCCTCGGTGTGACGTGCCGGCGCCTCACGGCGCCTGGAGCACCATCCGGCAGGCCGGCGGCAGCTCCGCCAAAGTGAGCGGCGGCCGCGGCTTCGGCGGCTCCTTGGGGGGCGGCGGATGCAGGACCGAGTCCTGGAACCACCAGTCGAGCTCCTTCCCGCAGCCGTCGCCGTTGTTCGGCACCGGCGGCTGCGGGGTGCAGCCGGGATCGCCGCCCGGGCAGTGGATGCGGACGTGGAAATGGTAGTCGTGCCCCCAGTAGGGGCGCACCTTGGCGAGCCAGCCGCGGTCGGCGCCGGCGTCGCGGCACAGCGCCTTCTTGATCGCCGCATTGACGAAGATGCGGTCGACCTCCGGCCGCTTGGCGGCGGTGCGGATCACCGCCACATGGCCGGGCGTCCACACGGCCGGATCGACGTCCGTGCGGTCGCGCGCCACCACCATGGTGGCGGACATCTCCTCGCGCTCCTTGCGGGTCAGCTCGCGGTCCGGCATCGGGGTCAGCCAGATGTCGGCGTCGAGCCCGACCTGGTGGCTGGCGTGGCCAGTCAGCATCGGGCCGCCGCGCGGCTGCGACATGTCGCCGACCAGCAGGCCCGGCCAGCCGGCCTTGCGGGCGTCGGCGGCCAGCCGCTCCAGCATGGCGACCAGCTCGGGATGGCCCCAGTTGCGGTTGCGCGACAGCCGCATCACCTGCCAGGCCGGTCCGTTGACCGGCAGCGCCGTGCCGCCGGCGAGGCAGCCTTTGGAGTAGAAGCCGATCGCCCGCGCCTCCATGTGGGTGGGCGTCGCCTTGCGGCCGAACAGCGCCTTGGCGGGGGTCTTCGGGTCGTCCGGGCTGGCGAGCGGCGGCAGCGGCTTGGGATCGACCGTGCCGCGGTCCTGGGCGGCCGCCGGACCGGCGAGGAGGAGCAGCACGGCGACGGCGGCGAGGCGATTCGGCGTCATGGCATCGATTCTATCGCAACCGTCGTGCGGTCGAAACGGGCCGCTCGCCGCCCTCGCGTCACCGCCTCACGTCGCCGGCTGGCGGGCGGCGAACTCGGCCCGCAGGCCCTCGCGATAGGTCGGATGGCGCAGCGTCACGCCCAGCTCGCGCTTCAGCTTGTCGTTCCGGGCGCGCTTGCACTCGGCGTAGAAGCTCAGGCCCATGGGCGAGAGGGTGCGGGCCGCCTCGGCGAACGGAATCTCGGGCGGCGGCTCGCGCCCCAGCAGCCCGGCTGCGAACACGATCGGATCGCCGGGGGGCGAGGGCTCGTCGTCGGCCACGTTGACGGCGCCGGCGATGCGCTTCGCCAAGGCCGCCTCGATCGCCTGGGCGATGTCGGCGACGTGGATGCGGTTGAACACCTGGCCGGGCTTGTCGATGCGATGGGCGCGGCCGCGCTCCAGGCTGATCAGGGCGTTCTGGCCCGGCCCGTAGATGCCGGCCAGCCGCAGGCTGGCGACCGGCACGCCGGCGCGCGCTCCGAGCGCCATCCAGGCCGCCTCCTGCTCGACCCGCTCGATGCTGCGCGGGTTGATCGGCTTCAGCGCGGCGGTCTCGTCGATCCAGGCGCCGCCGTGGTCGCCGTAGACCCCCAGCGTCGACAGCAGCACCACGCTGCGCAGCGTGCCGGCCCCGGCTGCCGCCGCGATCCCGTCGGCGAGCACCGCGAGAACCGGGTCGCCGGTCTCGGTCGGTGGCGACGAGATCAGCAGCGCCTCGGCCTCGGCGACCGCGGCGGTCAGCTCGGGGCTCGCCGTGGTGCCGTCGAACACCAGCATCTCGACCTCGCGTCCGCCGAAGCGGCGCGCCGCCAGGTCGGCGGCGCTCTCGGCCGTGCGGGTGGTGCCGACGATGCGGTCGAAGCGGCCGCCGAACTCCGCCACGTAGTGCCGGGCGCAGTAGCCGAAGCCGAAGCAGATCAGCGTGGTCATGTGTCACTCCAGTCATGACGGCGCATCTTCACCTCTCCCCGCAGGCGGGGAGAGGTAAAAGGGTGGCGCTCGGGGACATGGCCGTCGTCCACTCCTCCCGCACCTGCGGGTCGGTCTCGCCGGCCGCGTGGCGGTCCGCCAGGATCGAAAAGTCCGTCGTCGGCAGCAGGCGCGCCAGCGCCCACACGGCGGCGCCGCGCACCAGCGGCGAGGCGTCGGCGAGGCGGGCCGCGGCGGCGTCGGCGAGGCTCGGATCGCCGCTGTTGCCGATGGCGACGAGGACATTGCGGACGAAGCGGTCGCGGCCGACGCGCTTCACCGCGGTCTTGCGGAACAGCGCCCGGAACGCCGCGTCGTCGAGCCCGGCGAGGTCGGCCAGCGCCGGCGCGGTCAGCTCCTGGCGTGCCGCCAGCTTGGCGTCGCGGCCGGCCTTCGCGAACTTGTTCCACGGGCAGGCGGCGAGGCAGTCGTCGCAGCCATAGACGCGGTTGCCGATGGCCGGCCGCAGGTCGCGTGGGATCGGCCCCTTGTGCTCGATGGTGAGGTACGAGATGCAGCGCCGCGCATCGAGCCGATAGGGGGCCGGGAACGCCGCGGTGGGGCAGGCGTCGAGGCAGGCCCGGCAAGAGCCGCAATGGTCCGCGGCCGGCATGTCGGGCGGCAGCGGCAGCGTGGTGAACACCGCGCCGAGAAACAGCCAGGAGCCGAAGTCGCGCGACACGAGGTTGGTATGCTTGCCCTGCCAGCCGAGCCCGGCGGCGGCGGCGAGCGGCTTCTCCATCACGGCGGCGGTGTCGACGAACACCTTGACGTCGCCGCCCGCGGTGGCGACCAGCCAGCGCGCCAGCGCCTTCAGCCGCGGCTTGATCACCTCGTGGTAGTCGTCGCCCTGCGCATAGACCGAGACGGCGGCGCGGTCGCGCCGCGCCGTCGCTGTCCGCGGATCGTCGGCGGGGCCGTAGTTGACGCCGAGCATCACGACCGAGCGGACCTCCGGCCACAGGCCGCGCGGGCTCGCCCGGCGCTCCGGCCGGTCGGCGAGCCAGTCCATGTCGCCATGGTGGCCGGCGGCCAGAAAGTCGGCGAGCCGCTCGGCCGCGCGGCCGAGCGCGTCGGGGGCCGCGATCGCCACTGCGTCGAAGCCGAGTGCCGTCGCCTCGGCCCGCAGCGCGGTGACGAGGGCGGACGGGTCGGTCGCCGATGAATCGGGCGCCGGCGGGCCGGTCAGAAGTCGAGATCCGCGTAGGTCTTGGACGGCGCGATGCCGGCGTGCATCTCGACCAGCAGCGGCCGGAACGACGGCCGCGACTTCACCCGCGCGTACCAGGTCTTGGCGGACTCGTCCTCGTTCCACGGCACGTCGCCCAGATAGTCGACCGTCGAGAGATGCGCGGCGGCGGCCAGGTCCGCGTAGGTCATGCGCGGCCCGGCGAGCCAGTCGCGGGTGCGCGCCAGCCAGCCGATATAGGCGAGATGATAGCGAATGTTGGACAGTGCCGCACGGATCGCGTCGATGTCGGGCGAGCCGCCGCCCTGCTTCACCGTCATGTGGCGCTTGAACACCCGTTCGAGCACCAGCGGACCCGACACCTCGGTGTGGAACTTCTCCAGGAACCACATGGTCAGCCGCCGCACCTCGATGCGGGCCGCCATCTCGCGCGGCAGCAGCCGGTGCTCGCCGAGATCACCGCCGCGGGTCTCGTCGAGATACTCGGCGATCATGGCGGGGTGCGACACCGGCGGGCGGCCGTCCTCCACCAGCACCGGCGTGGTGGCGGCCGGGTTGATCACCAGGAACTCCTGGCGCCGCTCCCACGGCCGCTCGTCGGCCAGATTGGGGATGACGCCGTACTCGCCGAGGGCGATGCGGACGAATCGGGACTGCGGGCACAGCGGCTGGTGGAACAGCGTCAGCATCATGGGTTGCGAAAGCCATAAAGGAACAGCGGGCGAAGGCCCGAGAGGGTCCGGGCGATCCGGCCGCGGCGGACCCGACCTTGCCGCCGTCACGGGCGACGGGCAAGCCCCCGGACGGGAGCGGCGCACCGGCGATCGGCCGCGTCGGCCCGGATGGCCGAGGCAGGCGCCCGCCCGTCTCGACTGATCGCCCGCCAATGTGCCGAAATGCGGGCAGGGCGCGGGCGCGTCCGGCCTCGCGACAGAGCGGCCTTGCGGGGCGGGGGCGCGATCTGCGAAAAGCCGTGCGCCGACCTCGCACCGCGCCGCGCCGTTCGCGACCGTCCGCCCTCCGGAGCTTGGCATGCTGCTCGATCTGTTCAAGGCCGCCTTTCTCGGCCTGGTCGAAGGTCTGACCGAATACCTGCCGGTGTCGTCGACCGGGCATCTCCTGCTGATCGAGCACTTCTTCGGCTTCGACGACGAGGATTTCGGCAAGACCTTCGCGGTGCTGATCCAGCTCGGCGCCATCGCGGCCCTGCTGTCGATCTACTTCCGCAAGATTCTGCTCCTCGCCACCCACTTCTTCAGCGACGAGTACGCCCGCCGCTTCGTCATCGGCGTGCTCATCGCCTTCCTGCCGGCCGCGGTGGTCGGTGCGATCGCCCACGGCTTCATCAAGGCGGTGCTGTTCAACCCGTGGGTGATCTGCTTCTCGCTGATCGCCGGCGGCGCCGTGCTCTATCTCGTCGATCACCTCGACCTCAAGCCGCGCTACGACGAGGCGACCGAGTTCCCGCTGCCGGTCTATCTCGGCATCGGCCTCATCCAGTGCGTCTCGATGATTCCGGGCGTGTCGCGGGCGGGCGCCACCATCGTGGGGGCGATGCTGCTCGGCGCCGACCGCCGCTCCGCCGCCGAGTTCTCGTTCTGGCTGGCGATGCCCACCATGGTGGGGGCCTTCGCCTACGATCTCTACAAGAACGGTGCCCAGATGAGCACCAACAACATGATCCTGGTGGCGGTCGGCTTCGTCGCCTCGTTCGTGTTCGGCTGGATCGTGGTGAAGACGTTTCTCGGCTTCGTGTCCCGGCACGGCTTCGGCCTGTTCGTCTGGTGGCGCGTCGCGGTCGGCACCCTGGGGCTGATCGGCCTCGCGCTGTTCGGCTGAGCGCCGGGTGCGCTATCGTCTCCGGCCGGCCGGACGGTGAGGCTGTCGGCACGACGAGCGAGCGCACGAGGACCCCCATGGACGACACCACGGCGCGCCCGGGCGGGCGCCAGCACCGGGTCGAGGATGGCCCGCTCCTGCGCGGCGCGGGCCGCTTCGTCGCCGATGTGCCGCAGGATGGGCAGGCGTACGGCGTGTTCGTTCGCTCTCCCCATGCCCATGCCCGCGTCGTGGCCGTCGACGCCGACGCGGCCCGCGCCGCGCCCGGCGTGCTCGCCGTCCTCACCGCGGCCGACATGGCCGGCCTCGGCAGC
The DNA here is from genome assembly GCA_009720755.1 of Rhodoplanes serenus. GTDB lineage: Bacteria > Pseudomonadota > Alphaproteobacteria > Rhizobiales > Xanthobacteraceae > Rhodoplanes > Rhodoplanes serenus. Next base: position 94,625 of record WNKV01000022.1, on the reverse strand, counting down.
CTCGCCTGGCACCAGCCCATGGCGGGCCGCGACGGCACCCCGCTGGCGATGCCGGTCCGCCCGGTGCTGGCCGAGACCGTGATGCATGCGGGCGAGCCGGTGGCGCTGGTGGTGGCCGAGACGGCGCAGGCCGCCGAGGACGCCGCCGAGCGGGTCGTGGTCGACTACGCCGAGTGCCCCGCCGTCACCGACGTGCAACGCGCCGTGCTTCCGGAGGCGCCGCAGCTGTGGCCGGAGGCGCCCGGCAACATCGCGCTCGACTGGGCGGCGCCGCCGCCCGAGCAGGGCGGCGACCCGGCCGCCGTCGACGCCGCCATCGCGGCGGCCGCCCATGTGGCCCGTGTCTGCCATGTCAACCAGCGCATCATGGTGGCGAGCCTGGAGCCGCGCGGCGCCACTGCGGCCTACGACGCCGAGAGCGGCACCTATCTGGTGCGCGCCTGCTCGCAAGGCGCCGGCCCGCTGCGCGACCACCTCGCCCGCATCCTCGGGGTCGACCGGGCGCGGGTGCGGGTGATCACCGAGGATGTCGGCGGCGCCTTCGGCATGAAGAGTGGCCCCTATCCCGAGTACCCGGCCCTGATGGTGGCGGCGCGGCTGACCGGCCGGCCGGTGCACTGGATGTCGACGCGCTCCGAGGCGTTCCTGACCGACGCCCATGCCCGCGACTCGATCCTCGACGGCGAGCTGGCGGTCGACCGCGACGGCCGCTTCCTGGCCCTGCGGCTGCGCACGCTGGTCAATCTCGGCGCCTATGTGGGCCAGGTCGGCGCCTGGCTCGCCACCGGCAACTTCTCGCGCTGCGTGCCCGGGCTCTACGCCGTTCCGCAGGTCGACATCGGGGTGCGGTGCGTGTTCACCCACACGACGCCGACCGGGCCGTATCGCGGCGCCGGGCGACCCGAGGCGAACTATCTGATGGAGCGGCTGGTCGACGAGGCGGCGCGGCTCTCCGGCCTCGACCCGGCCGAGATCCGCCGCCGCAACCTGGTGCCGGCGGCCGCCATCCCGCACCGGACGCCGCTCGGTGCCGTCTACGACAGCGGCGACTTCCCGGCGCTGTTCGAGACGGCGCTGAGGCTCGCCGACTATCCGGGTGCGCCGGCCCGCAAGCGCCAGGCGGAAGCGCGCGGCCGGCGGCGCGGCATCGGCCTGTCCTGCATGCTGGAGCACGCCGGGGGGATGCCGACCGAGGGCGCCGCGCTGACCTTCCCGGGCGGCGACCGGATGGTGCTGGCGCTCGGCGCCCAGGCGACCGGCCAGGGCCACGCCACCATCTTCCCGCGCGTCGTCGCCGAAACGCTCGGTATCCCGCGCGACACGATCGGCTTCGTCGAGGGCGACAGCGCCACCGGGGTGGTCAGCGGCATGACGGTGGCGTCGCGCACCACCAGCGCGGCCGGCAGCGCCATCGTGCGCGCCGTCGCGGTGCTGCTGGAGAAGGGCCGACGCCTGGCCGCCGACGCGCTGGAGAGCGCCGAGGCCGACATCGCTTATGCGGACGGTGCCTTCGGGGTGGTCGGCACCGACCGGCGTATCGGGCTGTTCGCCCTCGCCGAGGCGGCGCACGCCCGCAAGCGGGCGGGCGAGATCGCCGAGGATCTCGACACCGTGGTCGCGACCGACACGCCGCACACCTTCCCGAATGGTTGCCACGTCGCCGAGGTGGAGATCGATCCCGAGACCGGGACGGTGGCGGTGGTGCGCTACACCGCGGTCGACGACTGCGGCGTGGTGCTCGACCACACGCTGGTGGAAGGCCAGCTCCATGGCGGGCTGGCGCAGGGGCTCGGCCAGGCTCTGCTGGAGCACGCCGTCTACGACGCCGACAGCGGCCAGCTCGTCACCGGCTCGTTCCAGGACTACGCGATGCCGCGGGCGGCCGACATGCCGCCGGTGACGGCGGCGGAATCGAACACGCCGGCGACCACCAATCCGCTCGGCGTCAAGGGCGTCGGCGAGGCCGGCACCACCGGGGCACTCGCGGCCATCATGAACGCCATCGCGGACGCCATCCCGGGACCGGCCGGCGCCGCCCTCGACATGCCGGCGACCCCCGAGAAGGTCTGGGCGGCCTGCCGGGCCGCCGTGCCGCGTTGACGCGGGACGAGTGGCGATCAGAGCATTTTCCGGCGAAGTGGGACCCGGTTCGCCGTCGAAAATGCAATCAAACAAGATTTCTAGAGCGGAGCCGATCCCGTTGGATCGGATACCGCTCTAGCCGCCGCGGACGAGCCGCACGGCGGCCGCCACCGACAAGGCGATCCAGCTCAGGATCAGGATGCTGCCGCCGGTCGGTGCCGCCATCGGGAACAGACGGTGGCCCACGAAAGCCCGCAGCGTCACGTCGCCGGCAAACAGTAGCGCGCCGAGCACGAAGCCCATGAGCGCCGCGATCGCGATCGGCCGCCAGGTGAGACCGGCCGCGACCGCGGCGCTGCCGGCGAGGAGCGCCACGGCGTGCACCAGGAGGATCTGGGCGGCGCTGTCGAGCCCGGCACCGGGGGCCGCATGGGCGGCAGCGGCGGCCAGCGCCACCCCGGCGGCGCCCATCAGGCCGGCCATCAGCACGAAGAACGGGAGGGTCATGTCCGGGCTCCGCAAATGGAGGACGTGTCGGTGCCGGGCTCTTACCGCGTCTCGTCGAGCAGGCGGGCGACGGCGGCGCGCAGCTCGCCGATGCCGGCGCCGGTGCGGGCCGAGGTCGTGAGGATCTGCGGATAGGCGGCGGTGCGCTTCTTCGCCGCCGCCGCGGTCGCGTCGAGCACCGCGGCGAGCTCGGCCGGCTTCGGCTGGTCGGCCTTGGTGAGAACGATCTGGTAGCTCACCGCCGCCTCGTCGAGCAGGTCGAGCACCGGCGTGTCGGTGTCCTTGAGGCCGTGGCGGGCGTCGATCAGCACATAGACGCGGGCCAGGTTGGCGCGGCCGCGCAGATAGGCGCGGATCAGCTCGGTCCACGCCGCCACCTTGGCCTTGGGGGCGGCCGCGTAGCCGTAGCCCGGCATGTCGACGAGGCGCAGGCGCTCGTCGGCGGTGAAGAAGATCAGCTCCTGGGTGCGGCCCGGGGTCGACGACGTGCGGGCGAGGCCGTCGCGGCCGGTCAGCGCGTTGACGAGGCTCGACTTGCCGACATTGGAGCGGCCCGCCACCGCGATCTCGACGCCGAACATCTTGGGCAGCCGCTCCAGCCCGGCGGCCGCCGCCATGAAGCGCCAGTCGCCGGCGAACAGCTTGCGGCCGGCCGACATCTCGGCCGGCGTGAAGGGCGCGGGGGCGATGGGGGCGTCGGACATGGCGGCGGTGATCCAGCCTCGGGGGCGTCGAGCACGGCAGCGTCGAGCCCGGCAACATCGAGCCCGACGGCGTGCCGGGCCGTCATGTCGTCGCCCCTGCTCGACGCAGGCCCCGCAAGACGTGGATGGCCGGGACGAGCCCGGCCATGACGACGCAGTCGATGAAGGGAGCAGGGCGTCGCCCTACTCGGCCTTCCGCTTCGGGATGATCGCCTTGATGTTGTCGAACAGCTCGATCTTGGCGCCGTTCTTGCGCATGATCACCGCCTGCTGGATCACCGACAGCAGGTTGTTCCACGCCCAGTAGATCACCAGCCCGGCCGAGAAGCTCGCCAGCATGAAGGTGAAGATGATCGGCATCCAGTCGAAGATCATCTTCTGGGTCGGGTCCGGCGGCGCCGGGTTGAGCTTCATCTGCACCCACATGGTGACGCCCATGATGAGCGGCCACGCGCCGAGATGCAGGAACGAGCCGATCACCGGCACCACGGTGGGGTCGAACGGCAGCAGGCCGAACAGGTTGAACACCGTGGTCGGATCGGGCGCCGAGAGGTCCTGAATCCAGCCGAAGAACGGCGCGTGCCGCATCTCGATGGTGACGAACAGCACCTTGTAGAGCGCGAAGAACACCGGGATCTGGATCAGCACCGGCCAGCAGCCGGCGATCGGGTTGATCTTCTCCCGCTTGTAGAGCTCCATCAGCTCCTGCTGCTGCTTGACCTTGTCGTCCGGATAGCGGTCGCGCAGCGCCTGCATCTGCGGCTGCACGGCCTTCATCTTTGCCATCGAGGCGTAGGACTTGTTGGCCAGCGGGAAGAACACCAGCTTGATCAGCACCGTGACCAGCAGGATGGCGATGCCGAAATTGTGGGTCCACTGGAACAGAAAGTCGATGGTCCAGAACATCGGCTTGGTGATGAAGTAGAACCATCCCCAGTCGATGAGCAGCTCGAAGCGGTTGAGCTTGAGGGCCTTGTCGTAGGCGTCGACGGTCGAGACCTCCTTGGCGCCGGCGAACAGCCGGCCCGAGGCGCTGCCGGTCTGGCCCGGCTGGATGGTCTGCGGGTCGAGCAGGTAGTCGGTCTGGAAGGTCTTCAGGGTGCCGATCGCGCCGGCCGAGAACTTGGCTTGCAGGCTCGCGCTGGTGTCGGGCAGCAGGGTGGCGGCCCAGTACTTGTCGGTGATGCCGAGCCACGCATTGGTGACCTTGAAGGGCATCACCTTCTTGTCCTGGATGGTCGCGTAGGTGACCTCCTGCAAGCCCTGATCGCCGAGCACGCCGATCAGGCCCTCGTGCAGGATGTAGTAGCCGAGCGTCTGCGGCGTGCCGTGGCGCGACACCAGGGCGTACGGATAGAGCGTGACCGGCGCCTCGGTCTTGTTCACCACCTCGTCCTTGACGGAGAACAGGAAGCGGTCGTCCACCGTGACGGTGCGGCGGAACTCCAGGCCCTCGCCATTGTCCCAGACGAGCGTGACGGGCCGCTCCGGCGTCAGCGGGCCGGTGCCGTCCTGGCGCCACACCGTCTCGGCGTTGGGGAGCTTCACGGCGCCGCCGGCGGCGGCGACCCAGCCGAACTCGGCGTAGAACGGATGCGGCGTGCCGGACGGCGACAGCAGCACGATGGCGGGCGACTTGGGATCGACGGTCTCGCGGAAGCGGGTCAGCGACACGTCGTCGATGCGGGCGCCCTTGAGGGCGATGGAGCCGCGGATGTTGGGGGTCTCGACGGAGACGCGCGGGCCGGCGGCGAGCACCTGCTCGCGCGACCGCTCGGCCGTCGGCGCCACCTGGCCGGGCACCGGCGGAGCGCCGGCCGTGCCAGGCGTCGGCGCGGTGCTGCCGGGGGCCGACGGGCTGCCGGGCTGGGCCGGCGTGCCCGGCTGAGCCTGTTGCTGGGCCTGCTGCTGCTGGATCTGCCGCTGCTTGTCGATCTGCGGCATGCCGAAGAAGTACTGCCAGACGATCAGCACGACCGCCGACAGGGCGATGGCCAGGAGGACGTTCTTCTGTTCGTTCATGGGAGAGCTCGGGCGGTCGGCCGCCGATCGGGTTTCTGGCTGTGGCCGCCGTCGTGCGGGGGCCGGTCCTGTGAGCGCGGATCGTGCGGACGCGCGTCGTCGGAAGGCGGGTCTTGCGGCGCCGGCGAGGGCCGGCCGGGCCCGCGTGGAAGCCCGTGCACCCGCTTGACGGCGCCGACGAAGTCCGCGACGCAACGGTCGAATGGCCGGTCGAGAGCAGCGCGCCGGCCGATCATCACGTAGTCGTTGCCGTCCCGCAGTCGATCCGCGGCGGAAAGCCGCACGATCTCGCGCAAACGACGACGCACGCGGTTGCGCTCCACCGCGGTGCCCACCTTCTTGGTGACCGTGAAGCCGACCCGTGGCGGGCCGTCGTCACCGCGCGCCCGTGCCTGAAGCACGAACGCGGGCGTCGGAGCCTTGGCGCCGTCGCGGGCGGCGAGGAAGTCGGACCGTTGCCGCAACCGTTGCATCGCGGGGACGCTCGGTCGGCATCGGCACGCTCACGCGCTGAGCCGCTTGCGGCCGCGCGCGCGCCGGGCGTTGAGGACCTGGCGGCCGCCCTTGGTGGCCATCCGGGCACGAAAGCCGTGGCGGCGCTTCCGCACCAACTTGCTCGGCTGATAGGTCCGCTTCACGGGTCTTCACTCCGCTTTTCGTGTCGGCCGGACGCTTCGGACGCCGGCGCCTGATCGGCTACGGTCCGCAAGATCGGCGCTGTTCGGGGATCGGCGCGGCCGAAAATTCAGGCCGGCTTATACGGGAGGGGGCCAGCCCCGTCAATGCGAGGGGTTGCCGCCGTGCCGGACCGAGACGATAACCTCTTCGCGAATCGAATTCGTCATGCAACCATGTCGTGCGCGTTCGGTGGTATCGCATTTTCGCCGCCTCTCGGTAACAATGGTTGCGCCGCGCCGAAAATCCTGGCGGCTCTGAACCGACGACACGGCGCGGCCGTAATCACAGTGTTAATCTTGTGGGCACCCACGCGGATCATCCCCCGATGGGTCCCGAGTCGACCCGGGATCTTCAGCACGTCGCGTCGCGCCCCGCTGGGCGGGGCCGAGCATCCTCGCTTCGATCGGGACCCGCCTCGTCGGGGACGCGCGTGCCGTGCCGGCGGACCGCAGGCGGACGCAGTGGCACCGGGCTTCTGTCGCACCCGGGACACGGCCGCTCGCAACGCTGGTGGGGGAGGGGGCCGCTTCCGGGGGTGCTCCGGGCGGTCGGCTCGTTGGGTCGGTTGGACTGATGGACGCCGAGACGTCTCCGCACGCGCGCGACCCGCACCCCCGGGAGGGGCTGCCGCGGGAGGGTTCCGCGTATGGCTCTGCGCCCGGCCTCCCGGCGCGTGACCGGGCGGTTCCGGACGCCGTGACGACGCCCCCCCAGGGGGCGGCGGGGGCGGCGGCCGACGGGGCACGCCCGGCCGACGACGTGGCGCCGCGGTTCGGCCTGTCGGCCCGCCTCCTCGTCCTGACCATCCTGTTCGTGATGATCGCCGAGGTGCTGATCTATCTCCCTTCGATCGCCAATTTCCGCCTGAGCTGGCTCAGCGACCGGCTCGCCGCCGCCCACACGGCTGCCCTGGTGCTGGAGGCGGCGCCGAGTGGCACGGTGCCGGACAGCCTCGGCCGCCAGCTTCTCGACAGCATCGGGGCCAGGGCGGTCGCCATGAAGATCGGCGGCCAGCGCCGCCTGCTGGCCACCCGCGAGGTGCCCGAGGCGGTGAGCCAGGACGTCGACATCCGCAAGGTCGGCGTCGTGCCGGCGATCGTCGACGCCTTCGCGACGCTTCTGGTCATCGATCCCGACGACCTGATCCGGGCCGCCGGCGCCGCCCCGATGGGCGGCGAGTTCGTCGAGATCGTGGTCGAGGCCGGTCCGCTCCAGCAGGCGATGTGGCGGTACTCGCGCAACGTGCTGCTGGTGTCGCTGATCATCTCGTGCATCACGGCGGCGCTGGTCTACCTCACCCTGCACGTGCTGTTCGTGCAGCCGCTGCACCGGATCATCGCCAACATGACGGCGTTCCGGGCCAATCCGGAGAACCCGAACCGCATCGTCCGCCGCTCGACCCGGGCCGACGAGCTGGGCATCGCCGAGCGCGAACTCGCCGCCATGCAGACCGAGCTCGCCTCGATGCTGGCGGAGCGCTACCGCCTGGCGGCGCTCGGGCTGGCGGTGTCGAAGATCAACCACGACCTGCGCAACCTGCTCAACTCGGCGCAGCTCATCTCGGATCGGCTCGCCACCATCGCGGACCCGCAGGTGCAGCGCTTCGCCCCCAAGCTGGTGCTGGCCCTGGAGCGAGCGATCGCCTTTTGCGAGACGACGCTCGCCTATGGCCGGGCCCAGGAGCCGGCGCCCGACCGCAAGCCGGTGTCGGTGGAGGCGCTGGTCGAGGAGGTCCGTGATTCGCTCGGCGTCGCGCCGGATGGGCCGATCGGCTGGGTGACGGCGGTCGAGCGCGGCCTGACGCTCGATGTCGACTACGACCAGATGCTGCGGGTGTTGATCAACCTCGTCCGCAACGCCGTCCAGGCGCTGGAGGGGCGCGCGCCCAACGATCCGGCCCGCGACCAGATCCGCATCAGCGGCCGGCGCGAGGGCAGCGTGGTGGTGCTGGAGGTGTCCGACACGGGACCCGGCCTGACGACGCGGGCGCGCGAGCACCTGTTCGAGGCGTTCCGCGGTTCCACCCGCTCGGGCGGCACGGGCCTCGGCCTCGCCATCGCGGCCGAGCTGGTGCGGCTGCACGGCGGCGAGATCGGTCTCGTCGAGGGGACGCTCGGGGCGACCTTCCGGATCGCCATCCCGGACCGTCCCGTCGATCTCCAGGACCGCCGCGACCAGCGTGCCCGGGCCTGAGGCCGCCTCTCTTCACCCGGCCGACAGGCATTCGTCATCGACGGCTTGCCAAGGCCGCGGCGAGTCGCTAGCTATGCGTCGCCGCGCCCCGGTGTCCCTCGGACGCCATGCGGGCGGCACGGCAAGCGCCCGTAGCTCAGCTGGATAGAGCACCAGACTACGAATCTGGGGGTCGGACGTTCGAATCGTTCCGGGCGCGCCATTTTCCCTCCCTGAGCCTCTCTGAGCTTTTTTCGATCCCGACGGGGCACCGTGAACGCGGTCGGCGGGCGCGCCGATGCCGCGTGACGCTCCAGGTGTCGCGCAATCCCCTGTCCGACGCCGCCGGCCGGCCCGCGCCAGCACTCTGCGGGTTGACAGCCACCGCCGGCAAGCGCATCCCGGCGCCCGGCTCCGGTCGTCGGAGCCGTTCAACCCGAGACATCGATCCATGGACGGCGGCCCTAGTCGCAGTCCGGCGCGCCCATGCGGGTCGCGTCGGACGCCGACACAGTCGAGCAGGACCGCCACCGGCGCCCGCCGGCGAGCGCGACCCGGCAGGGCATAGACCCGTCCGGCTCACCTCCCGGCCCGCCGGGGCGTCCGGGAGGTGAGACATGACCCAGACCGATCGCAACCGGATCGTCCGGTTTCCCCACTATATCGGGCCGACCACCCGGTGGCGGGCCGCGGTGCGTCCCGCGGCCGAGATCGTCCGGCTGACGGTGCGCCGGCGGCCCGAGCGCGAGCGGCTGATCGCCGTGTGGCGGATCGATCCCGACCCCGGGCGGCTCGAATGCCGCTGGGTGCGGGGCACCGTGGCCGACGAGGATCTCATAGGGGGCGAGCCGCGTCGCGGGGTCCGCGTCGGACCCGGACGGCCGCCCGCCGCGTCGTCACCCCGAGGTGCCCGCCGCCCGCTCCCGCGCGGCGGCGCGCAGCTCGGCGATCGCCTCGCGGGCGAGCGCGTCGGCCCGTTCGTTGAGGTCGTGGCCGGCATGGCCGCGCACCCAGTGCCAGCGCACCTGATGGCGGCCGATGGCGGCATCGAGCCGCTGCCACAGATCGACGTTCTTGACCGGCTTCTTGTCGGCGGTCTTCCAGCCGTTGCGCTTCCAGCCGTGAATCCAGGCGGTGATGCCCTGGCGGAGATACTGGCTGTCGGTGTGCAGGTCGACCGCGCAGGGGCGGCGGAGCGCCTCCAGCGCCATGATGGCGGCAGTCAGCTCCATGCGGTTGTTGGTGGTCTGCGGCTCGGCCCCCTTCAGCTCGCGCGAGCGGCCGTCCCATTCCAGGATGGCGCCCCAGCCGCCCGGTCCCGGATTGCCCGAGCAGGCCCCGTCGGTGTGGATCGTCACCCGCTTGGCGCCGTTGGTGCCGTCGGCGCCGGCCGTCCCCGTGCCCGTCCTCGCCTCCGTCACGACGTCACGCGCTCCGGCACGGTGTCGAAGCCATAGTCGCGCGGGCCGTCGACCGCCAGGTGGAAGCGCAGCTTGCGGTAGTACTCGGTCGGGTCCTTGGGGCGCACCAGCGCGCCGGCCGGCACCGCGAACCAATCGACGAGCCGGGTGAGCAGGAAGCGCAGCGCGGCCCCGCGGCACAGCACCGGGAAGGCGGCGCGCTCGGCCGCCGACAGCGGCCGCACCGCGGCGTAACCGTCGAGCAGCGCCCGGCCCTTGGTGACGTTGTAGGCATGGTCGGGCTCGAAGCACCAGGCATTGAGGCAGACCGCCACGTCGTAGGCGAGGGTGTCGGTGCAGGCGAAGTAGAAGTCGATCAGCCCGGAGACCCGTCCGTCGAGGAAGAAGACGTTGTCGGGGAACAGATCCGCATGGATGACCCCGCGCGGAAGCTCGGTCGGCCAGCCGGCTTCGAGCGCCGCGAGCGCGGTCGCGATGGTGCCGGCGAGACCGGGGGCGACGCTGTCGGCGCGGGCGCGGGCGCTCTCGAACAGCGGCCGCCAGCCCTCCACCGAGAGGGCGTTGCGACGCTCCATCGGAAAGTCGAGGCCGGCGCGGTGGAGGGCCGCGAGCGCGCCGCCGAGGGCGCCGCAGTGCTCGACGGTCGGGCGGCGCACCGAGACGCCGTCCAGGAAGGTCACGATGGCGGCCGGCCGTCCGGCGAGGCGGCCGAGCGCCGTGCCGGCCCGGGTCTTCACCGGCTGCGGGCAGTCGAGCCCGCGCGCCGCCAGGTGCTCCATCAGGGCGATGAAGAACGGCAGATCGCCGGCGGCGACGCGCTTCTCGTACAGCGTCAGAATGAAGTGGCCGCGCGTCGTGTGCAGGAGGAAGTTCGAGTTCTCCACGCCCTCGGCGATCCCCTTGTAGGACAGGAGGTCGCCGAGATCGTAGTCACCGAGAAACGCCTGCAACTCGTCGGCCGTGACGTCGGTGTAGACGGCCATCGATCCCCCGAGATGAAATGTCGCCGGTCATCGAGACCGATGCCCGTCGACCGATGGCCCGTCATACGCGGGCGCCATCCGCGTATCCATCCTCGAGGCGACGATGTCTATCGCACGTGATGGAATGGCCGGGTCGCGCCGGCGCCGACGCCGGAGGCTGACGACGAAGTCCGTCGGTCACTCGGCGGCCGTGTCGGCCGCCTTGTCGAGCTCGCGGAGCTGGCGTGGCAGCGGGAAGAACATGCTCTCGGTGGCGCCCGACACCGTCTCGACCGTGACGGCGTAGCGCTCCGCGAAGGCGTCGATGATCTCCTCGACGATCACCTCGGGGGCCGAGGCGCCGGCGGTGAGGCCGAGCCGGCGGATGCCGGCGAGCTTGGTCCAGTCGATCTCGCCGGCGCGCTGGACGAGCTGCGCATGCGGGCAGCCGGCCCGCTCGGCGACCTCCTGGAGGCGCTTCGAGTTGGAGGAGTTCGGCGCCCCCACCACGATCAGCGCGTCGACCCGCGGCGCCACCGACTTCACCGCCTCCTGGCGGTTGGTGGTGGCGTAGCAGATGTCTTCCTTGTGGGGGGCGACGATCTCGGGGAACCGGCGGGTCAGCGCCGCGATGATCTGGGTGCAGTCGTCGATCGACAGCGTCGTCTGGGTCACGTAGGCGAGCTTCGAGGGGTCGCGCGGGGTCAGCCGCTCGACATCCGCGACGGTCTCCACCAGCGTCATGGCGCCGGGCGGAAGCTGCCCCATGGTGCCTTCGACCTCGGGATGGCCGGCATGGCCGATCAGCACGATCTCGCGGCCGCGCTTGTGGTGGATCTCGGCCTCGCGATGGACCTTGGAGACCAGCGGGCAGGTGGCGTCCAGGGCGAAGAAGTTGCGCTTGGCGGCCGCCTCCGGCACCGTCTTGGGCACCCCATGGGCCGAGAACACCACCGGGGCGTCGGTATCCGGGATCTCGTCGAGCTCCTCGACGAAGACGGCGCCCTTGGCCTTCAGGCTCTCGACCACGTAACGGTTGTGGACGATCTCGTGCCGCACGTAGACGGGGGGGCCGTACAGCGCCAGCGCCCGCTCGACCGTGTCGACGGCGCGCACCACCCCGGCGCAGAAGCCGCGCGGCGAGCACAGCAGGACCTCGAGGGGCGGCTTCTCGGCGGCGGGGGTGGTCATGGCGGCATCCTGGCGCGTCATGGGGGTCTCCTCGTCGGTCGGGTGTGGCCTTGGCCCGAAGCGCTGTCAAGCAGGCCCACGGCGGGTTGCCTCGGCACGGCACTGTCGACTATATAAGAGCGAATTCCGTCAAATCTCGAACGCGACGGGCTTCGCCTCCGGGCAGGCGAAGCGCAGAGGAGCTTTATCCATGTCCACCCAGCCGCTCATGCCCAAGGCCACCGCCGTCTGGTTGGTCGAGAACACGGCGTTGTCGTTCGATCAGATCGCCGATTTCTGCAAGCTGCACCCGCTGGAGGTGAAGGCCATCGCCGACGGGGACGCGGCCCAGGGGATCAAGGGGCTCGACCCCATCGTCACCGGCCAGCTCAGCCGCGAGGAGATCGCGCGGGCCGAGAAGGATACCGCCGTGCGGTTGCGCCTGCTCGAGTCCAAGGTGCGGGTCCCGGAGGCCAAGCGCAAGCGCGGTCCCCGCTACACCCCGGTGTCGCGCCGGCAGGATCGCCCGAACGCCATCCTGTGGCTCGTGCGCAACCATCCCGAGCTGAAGGACAGCCAGGTGATGCGCCTGGTCGGCACCACCAAGGCGACCATTAAGGCGATCCGCGAACGCACCCACTGGAACTCGGCCAGCCTCACGCCGCTCGACCCCGTCACCCTCGGCCTGTGCTCGCAGATCGATCTCGACATGGAGGTCAGCCGCGCCGCCAAGGAGAAGCCGATCGAGACCGAGACCGGCGTCACCCTGCTGCCGGCCGACGTCACCACCGGACCGGGCGCCGAGGAGGCGATGGAGGACGAGGAGCGCAGGCCGAGCGAGGAGCTCGACGTCGAGGCGGTGTTCGCCAAGCTCAAGCAGATCGGCGGCGGCAAGTCCGACGAGGAGTGAGCGGCGGCGGCCGTGGCCGCCGATCGCGTGACGCCGGCCGTTTAGACGCGGCCGGGCGAGTCGCTGGTGGTGTCGTCCTCGGTCTGGCTCAAGGCCCAGTGGACCGCCTGGGTCCGGGACGGCAGGCCGAGCCGTGCCAGGATGCCCGACACATGGATCTTCACGGTGTTGGGAGACAGGCCCAGACGGCGGGCGATCTCCACATTGGTCAGCCCGTGGGTCATCAGCGACAGCACCTCCCATTGCCGCTTGCTCAGCGGCGGATGGCGCTCGTCCTGGGGCTCCGCCGGGAGGCTGCGGACCGCCGGCGGGCGGTCACCATGGCGCAACGGGGTGCCGTGACCCAGCACCGCCTGCTCGAGCGCGCCGGCCATGCGGGCGAGATCGAGATCGGGCGGACTGTCGTCGACGGTGCCGTCCGGCCGGGTGCGGCTTTCGATCATCGCGCTGACGGCGATGCCGATATCGACATGCAGCAGGGCGGCGCGGCTGCCGTGCTCCCGGTACGGGAAGCCGATCAGCAGGAACCAGGAGTTCCTCCCAGGTGAACGCCGCGGATAGACCACCGCGACGCTGTTGGTCTGTCCGGCGAGAAGCTGGGAAATCCCGGTAATCAGGCGCGGCGACAGCGGATCGGCAAAGGCACAGAAGCGCAAGTAATTCTCGCCGATTCCGTAGTTCTCTGTGACGCGGTCTTCGTGGGGAAGCACGGCCCCGCCGGAATCGACAAATGATTTCCATTGCTTGTTGACCGTCAATACGAAGCCGAAACGATCCAGCAACGCGACATAGACGGGCAGGTCCTTGAAAAGTAGCTCAGAGCTAATCACGCGAGCCCCCCAACACCGGCCGAGGTTGGTCGCCTCTCTACGAGCGAATCCGTCCGGCTCGCCTCTTGGTCGAGATAAAAAGCTGGTTGCATGTGGCTGGGCGTTCGACGCTTTGGCGAGATCTTGCGACTCTGCATTCGGACTAGTACCAAGATTATTAATCACTAGCTTAGACTAGCCCGACTATAGTTTCGATATTCCAGCCCAGAGCAGCACGTAGCTCACTATTCTTTAGGAACAGAAGCTCTCCCTGGTACGTCCTCAACGGTTTTTATATTATTAAGATACACAATCGCAAATTCGAACTTGAATCAATCGGCATCATGGTGGTGCTCCGGCGCCGGCCGCAGATCCGCCATGCGCTTACCCTCAAGAGCCTCGAACACGCCGAGAGCCAGTCCTGTGTCGATCTGGGGAACGACCAGGCGATTTCTATCACAAATTCTCGAGTGTTGCCGTGAGCCGAACCGGACATATCCCCACCGCGCGGCGTGGGCCGCGGCGGCCGCGATCGGCGCGACCGCCCGCTCGGACCCGCCGACCGAAAGCCGGCGGGCGCCGACACGATTGCCGGTATCGTTCCGGTGTTCGACTCGAACCAGATGGGTGACGTGCAGGCCATGGCTGTTCCCAAGTCCGAACCCGACGCCGCCGCGCCGGCCTCGCGATCCTCTGCGCCGGGGCGTCTCGCCCGGCTGCGCCGCGCCGGCGAGCCGGTCCTGCGGCGCGTGCTGCATCTATGGTGGCGGCTCAGCCGCGGCCTGACGCTCGGCGTTCGCGCCCTGGTGATCGACCCGGACGGCCGCGTCTTCCTGGTGCGCCACAGCTACGTGTCGGGCTGGTATCTGCCGGGTGGCGGCGTCGAGATCGGCGAGACCCTGGGGGACGCGCTCGTCCGCGAGCTGCGTGAGGAAGGCAACCTACATCTCACCGGCGCGGCCACGCTGCACGGCGTCTATCTCAATGCCCGGGTATCGCGTCGCGATCACGTCGCCTTGTTCGTGGTGCGGGACTTCGTCCAGCCGGCGCCACCGCGGCCCAATCGGGAGATCGTCGCCGCCGGCTTCTTCCCTGTCGACGCCTTGCCGGCCGACACCACGCGCGGCACCCGCGCCCGCCTCGCCGAGGTGCTCGACGGTGCCCCCGTCACCGAGCATTGGTGAGATCGGAGCTCGCCGCGTCAGGACGGCCCGAAGCGGCTGCGGTCGTGCGGTGCCGCAAAGTCGAGCGCCGGCCCCACCGGAACGATGCCGGTCGGATTGATGGTGTGGTGGCTGACGTAATAGTGGCGCTTGATGTGGTCGAGATCGACGGTCGCGGCGATGCCGGGCACCTGGTAGAGATCGCGCACGTAGTTCGACAGGTTCGGGTAGTCGACGATCCGCCGCAGATTGCACTTGAAGTGCCCGTGATAGACGGCGTCGAAGCGCACCAGCGTCGTGAACAGCCGCCAGTCCGCCTCGGTGATCCGGTTGCCGAGCAGCCAGCGCCGCGCCGAGAGCCGAGCCTCGATCTCGTCGAGCGCCGCGAAAAGGGCGCGGAACGCCTCCTCGTAGGCGACCTGCGTGGTGGCGAAGCCGGTGCGATAGACCCCGTTGTTGATGTTGGCGTAGACGAAGGCGTTGATCTCGTCGATCTGCGGGCGCAGGGCCTCGGGGCTGTAGTCGGTGGTCACCGGCGTGAAGGCGTCGAAGGCGCGATTGAGCATGCGCAGGATGTCGGCGGATTCGTTGCTCACGATGGTGTGGCGCGTCCTGTCCCACAGCACCGGCACCGTGACGCGGCCCGTGTAGCGCGGGTCGGCCGCCACGTAGATCTCGGCCAGCGTGCGGGCGCCGCCGACGCCATCGCCGGTCGAGCCCTCGCCGGTGTCGAAGGTCCAGCCGAAACGCCCCATCAGGGGCGACACCACCGAGACCGAGACGACCGACTCCAGCCTCTTCAGCACCCGCATGATCAGGGTGCGATGCGCCCACGGACAGGCGAGCGACACGTACAGATGATAGCGCCCCGGCTCCGCCGGAAAGCCGCCATCGCCGGTCGGGCCCGGCGCTCCGTCCGCCGTCACCCAGTTGCGGAAGTGCGACTCCGCGCGCACGAATCGCCCTCCTGACGACCCCGTGTCATACCAACGGTCTTGCCAGACTCCTTCGACGAGCAGTCCCATGTGCTTCTCCGGTCGGCCGATGGCTGCTATCTATGACGCCGCGCGGCGCCGGACACCTCGTGTTTCGCGATGGCCGACGTGAATCTCGCGGCTGCCGTCGCGTTCCGCGTGTCGTTCCCGGACATTTCCTGTTTTGCTTGCGCGGATGCCGAACCATGACCGACCTGTCGCTCACCATCTCGCCCGAGACGCCCGCCGACACGGCCGCCGTCGAGCGGCTGCACGCACGCACCTTCGGTCCGGGCCGCTATGCGCGCACCGCCTTCCGCATTCGCGAGAAGGCCGAGCACTGCAACGCGCTGTCGTTCCTGGCCCGCATCGGCACGCTGCTGGTCGGCTCGGTGCGGCTGACGGCGATCCGCATCGGCGAGACGCCGGCGCTGCTGCTCGGTCCGCTCACTGTCGAGCCGCCGTTCCGCGATCGCGGTATCGGTCTGGCGCTGATCGAGCGCGCCCACGCCGAGGCGCTGGCACGCGGGCATCGGCTGGTGGTGCTGGTCGGCGACGAGCCCTATTACGCCCGCGCCGGGTTCAAGCGCGTCCCCAAGGGCCGCATCACCATGCCGGGGCCGGTCGATCCGGCCCGCCTGCTGATCGCCGAGCTGGTGCCCGGCGCCGCCGACACCGTCGCCGGAGCGATCCGGCCGGAATGGGATGCCGCCGCCTGATCGGTTGGTCCGCAGGGGTCCGCGGAGCGGGCACGCGATGCCGCTTCGATGGGTCACGGCCCCGACGGCTCGTGTATAACGGCGCGATGGACTCCGTCGGCCGCCTGCTCCTGCGCTTTCTCCTGGTGCCGCTCGGCGCCGTGCTGGCCATTCTGGTGGCGGTCGCCGTCGTGGCGATGGCCAACTGGCGCGCCGTCACGGCGCTCGCGGCGGCCGATGTCGAGCGGCAGGGCGATTACGTGCTCGCCCTGGTGGCGGCAGGACCGGAGCTGATGCTGCTGCTCTCCGCCGTCGCCACGCTGACCCTCGCGGTCGCGGCGGTCGGCGTGCTGATCGCCGAAGCCTTCGCGCTGCGCTCCTGGATCTTCCACGCCGCCAATGGCGGGCTCGCCACCTGGATCGGCTGGTCGCTCGCCGGGCGCACCGACGACGGGCTACGGGCCATCACCGACCCGACCGCGCTGGTGGCGGCCGGGCTCGCCGGCGGCCTCGCCTACTGGCTGGTCGCCGGCTCGACCTCCGGCTTCTTCCGGCCCTGGCGCGAGCGTCCGGCGCGTCCGCCGTCGGGCGAGATCGCCGGCGTCGACCGCCCGCCGCCGCCCTGAGCCGCCCCGCCGCCGCTGCGCGAGGTCCTCGCCAGCCCGTGCTCGGTCTTGTCCCAGCGATAGGGATCGCGGACGAGCTTGATCAGCGCCCGCCATGCCGCGGTGGCGAGCAGCAGCCAATGCACCGGGACGAGCAGCAGCACCCACGCGGTGGCGAGCAGCCGGCGGCGGGCGAGTCCGGCGAGGCCGAGCAGCACCGAGGCGGCCCAGCCGGACACGAAGGTGAGCCCGAACAGGATCGTCAGCGCCGCGTCGACGCCATCGTCGGGGCGGGGCGCCCCGGTCGCCCACGCGGCCAGCAGCAAGAGCCCGAACAGCGGATGCACCAGCGCGGCCAGCACGGTGCCGCCGACCACGAGGTGCAGCGTCACGAAGCCGGCCGGGCCGAGATCGCGCAGCGTCCGCCGCGGCTGCCGCATATGCACCAGCCAGGTCTGCATCCAGCCCTGGAACCAGCGGGTGCGCTGGCGCAGCCACGGCCCCAGCCGCGCCGGCGCCTCCTCGTGGGTGGTCGAGGCGATGACGTCGCTGCGCAGCCCGTGGCGGGCGAGCCGGATGCCGAGATCGGCGTCCTCGGTGAGGTTGAACGGGTCCCAGCCGCCGACCGCGCGCAGCGCGGCGGTGCGGAAGTGATTCGAGGAGCCGCCGAGCGGCAGCGGCAAGCGCAGCCAGGCGAGGGTCGGCAGGAACACGTCGAACAGCCCGGCATACTCGGCCGTGAACAGCGCGGTCAGCCAGCCGTCCCGGGTGTTGTCGATGGTGAGGCGCGCCTGCACGCAGGCGAGGCGCTCGCCGCCGGCCGAGAACGCCGCGACGGCGCGGCGGAGTTGATCGGGCTCCGGCCGGTCCTCGGCGTCGAACACCGCGAGGAGCGAGCCGCGCGCGAACGGAAGCCCGGCATCGAGCGCCTTCGGCTTGGTGCGCGGGCCGATATCGGGGACCACCAGGATCTCGTAGGGCGGCCCGAGCCGCTCGGCCTCCAGGGCGGCCCGGGTGGCGATGTCGTCCGCCTCCAGGATCAGGATGATCTGGAGCTTCTCGGGTGGGTAGTCGAGGGCATCGAGGCCGGCGACGAGCCGCCTCACGCTCGCCGCCTCGCGATAGAGCGCGACCATCACGGTGTAGAGCGGCAGGGCATCGTCGGCGACGCGGTCGAGCGGCGGGGCGGCGAGCGGCGGCCGTGCCAGCGCCAGCAGCCGCAGCCCGGTCCAGGCGAGGAACAGCATGGCCAGCCCGATCCCGAGGACGGTCGCGGCCGCCGTCGGCCAGGCGACCACCGGCGGGGTCACGGCCGCGAGGGCGGCGCCGAGCCGGGTGAGGTGAAGCGGCCGGGGCGCCGCCGAGAGGTCCGGACGGGTGGTCGCGAGGTCGAAGGCGGCATGACGGCCGAGCGCCGTGGCGGCCGTGCGGCGGACGAACCGTCCGAGCCGCGCCCCCGTGGTGATGCGCAGGCCGGGCGGCAGCATCGGGCTGCCGGCCAGCTCGGCCAGCCGCCGCGCCGCGGCGCCCCGGGGGGCGACGACGAGACTGTGGCCATCCCGATCGGCGAGCGGGAGAAGGCCCGCCGCCGCCGCCTCGATCAGCCGGTCGTCCGGCAGCGGGCAGGCGGCCCGGGTGCGCCCGTCGAGCGGCTCGAACGGCACCCCCAGCCGCCGCGCCAGGGCACGCGCATAGGTGTCCTCGTCGAGCAGCCCGGCCGCCACCAGCACCCGGTCGGCGGTGACGCCGATCCGGCGGGCGCGGCGCTCGGCGACCGCCACCACGGCCGGCGGCAGAACGTGACGGACACAGTCGATCTCCGGGCAGGAATCGAGCGCGCGGCGGGCGTCGCGCCGGGACGGGCTGGTCGGCCGCCGGTCGGCCGGACCTCCACCGCCACCAAGCCAAGCGGTGGAGAACGACCGCTCGCGCGGTCGCGGGCTGTCGCTGCGATCGGCCAAGTCGGTCCCCCCACCCAGGGCTGTCGATGATGACATCCATGGTCCACCGGCCGGCGACTTGGTCTATAAGAACGCGGCGCCAGCACCGGGACCGCCGGATGATCATACAGACTAGCCTATACAGCTTAAAGTTGCGAGTCCCGCCGAAGCTCCTGCGCCGATGGCTTGCCGTCGCGGCCATGTCCCTGGCGGTGCCCCTCGCGTCGGCGCTGGCCCCGCCGTCGGCCCCGCTCGCCGCGTCCCTGGCCGCCGCCCAGACGGCCGCGCCCGGCCTGCCCATTCCCGGCTTCTGGGACCCGCGGCGGCGGCCCGAGCGCCCCGACCTGCGGCTGACCCTGATCCGCTTCATGAGCGAGGTGGATTACCCGCCGTTCAACTATGCGGGGCCGGACGGCAACCCGGCCGGCTTCAACGTCGATCTCGCCCGCGCCATCTGCGACGAGCTGAAGATCGCCTGCACCATGCAGATGCGGCGCTTCGACACCCTGGTCGAGTCGCTCGCCGAGAACCGCGGCGATGCCGCCATCGCCTCCCTGGCGGTGTCGGCCGAAACGCGCAGGAAGGTCGACTTCAGCGATCCGTACTACCGGCCGGTCGCCCGCTTCGCGGCCCGCCGCGGCGCCGGGCTCGACACCGTGCTGCCCGAGCGGATCGAGGGCAAGACCGTCGCGGTGGTGGCCGGCACCGCCCACGAAGCCTATCTGCGCGCCCTGTTCACCGAGGCGGCGCCGAAGCCCTATCCGACCGCCGAGGAGGCCCGGACGGCGCTGGCCAAAGGTGAGGTCGATCTCCTGTTCGGCGACGGCTACAGCCTCGCCTTCTGGCTCAACGGCACCGAGGCGAGCGGTTGCTGTGTGTTCGTCGGTGGCCCGTTCGTCGAGAGCCGTTACTTCGGCGAGGGGGTCGGCATCGCCGTGAAGAAGGGCAACGACCAGCTCCGCCTGGCTCTCAACTGGGCGCTGTTCCGCCTGTGGGAGAAGGGCAAGTTCGCCGACCTCTGGCTCAAATACTTCCCCGTCAATCCGTTCTGATCACGCGGCAGGGGGCGCGATCGCCGACGGCGCGGCCCGCGCACCGCCGTCCGGCGGATTTGACCCGGCCGCCCGCCGTCCTTAGACGAGGCGGACGCGGGTCCGCCGCGCGCTCGTCCGCGCCGCCCGCGCCGTCCGGAGATTGCCGATGCCCGAGTCCGCCGCCGACCTCGATCCCGCCGCTCTGCGAGCCCTCGCCGAGAACGCCTCCGCCTGGCCGTTCGAGGAGGCGCGGAAGATCGTCGCGCGGCTGAAGAAGAGGCCGAAGGACGAGGTGATCTTCGAGACCGGCTACGGGCCGTCGGGGCTGCCCCATATCGGCACCTTCGGCGAGGTGGCGCGCACCACCATGGTGCGCCACGCCTTCCGGGTGCTCACCGAGGACAGTATCGCGACCCGCCTGATCGCCTTCTCGGACGACATGGACGGGCTGCGCAAGGTGCCCGACAACATCCCCAACAAGGAGCTGGTGGCGGCACATCTCGGCAAGCCGCTGACCCGGGTGCCCGACCCGTTCGGCACCCACGACAGCTTCGGGGCGCACAACAATGCGCGGCTGCGCGCCTTTCTCGACGCCTTCGGGTTCGACTACGAGTTCCTGTCGTCGACCGAGTGCTACACGTCCGGCCGCTTCGACGCGGCGCTGCGCAAGGTGCTGGCGCGCTTCGACGCCGTGATGGCGGTGATGCTGCCGAGCCTGCGCGAGGAGCGCGCCGCCTCCTACTCGCCGTTCCTGCCGGTGTGCCCGCGCACCGGCGTGGTGCTGCAAGTGCCGATCGTCGCCCGCGACGTCGACGCCGGCACCATCTCGTACGACGATCCGGAGACCGGCGAGCGCGTCACCGTGCCGGTGACGGGCGGCGCCTGCAAGCTGCAATGGAAGCCCGACTGGGCGATGCGCTGGGTGGCGCTCGGCGTCGACTACGAGATGGCCGGCAAGGACCTGATCGACTCGGTCAAGCTCTCCGGCGAGATCTGCCGGGCCCTCGGCGGCACCCCGCCCGAGGGCTTCAACTACGAGCTGTTCCTCGACGACAAGGGGCAGAAGATCTCGAAGTCCAAGGGCAACGGGCTCACCATCGACGAGTGGCTGCGCTATGCGAGCCCCGAGAGCCTGTCGCTGTTCATGTATCGCGAGCCGAAGGCGGCCAAGCGGCTCTACTTCGACGTCATCCCGCGCCACGTCGACGAGTACGCCCAGTATCTCGACGGCTATCAGCGGCAGGACATGAAGCAGCGCCTCGCCAATCCGGTGTGGCACATCCATGCCGGCCGGCCGCCTGCCGTCGAGGTGCCGATCTCGTTCTCGATGCTGCTCAACCTGGTGTCCGCCTCCAATGCCGAGAACGCCGAGACGCTGTGGGGCTTCATCGGCCGCTACTGGCCGGGCGTCACGCCGCAGTCGCACCCCAAGCTCGACCAGCAGGTCCAGTACGCCATCCACTACTTCCGCGACTTCGTGCTGCCGGCGAAGCGGTTCCGCGAGCCGACCGACGCCGAGCGCGCGGCGCTGCTGGATCTCCGCGACGCGCTCTCCCAGCTTGCCGCCGACGCCTCGGCCGAGGCGATCCAGGAGGTGGTCTACGAGGTCGGCCGCCGCGAGCCGTTCCTAGACCAGAAGAAGAAGGGCAAGGACGGTAAGCCGGGCGTCTCGCTCGACTGGTTCAACCTGCTCTATCAGGTGCTGCTCGGCCAGGAGAAGGGACCGCGCTTCGGCTCCTTCGCGGCGATCTACGGGCTGAAGAACACCATCGACATGATCGACGGGGCGCTCGCCCGCAGCGCCTGACGGTTTGCCGTCGAAAATGCGATCACCCGAGGACTCCTGGTGCGGAGAGTTCTGGGGCGGAGCCCCGTCGAGGAGCCCGCTCTAGCCGCCTCGACCCCCGCGCGGAGACGGGCGAGGCGCCTTCGCGGCGCCCCCTCGGCGGGGCGATGTCGCGGCGCTCCTGGGCGCGCTCTTCGCCGTGCGCTCCGCCCCGCCGTCGCCGCCCGACATCTGGGCGATCGCCTGGGCGATCAGCCGGCGCGGCCCGGGACCCTCGCGGGCCAGCGCGTCATCGGGATTGTGGATCGGGCACGCGGCGATCGACAAACAGCCGCAGCCGATGCAGTGCTCCAGCTCGTCACGGAGCTGCTGAAGGCTGATGATCCGCTCCTCGACGATCGCCCGCCACGAGTCCGAGAGCCGCCGCCATTCGGCGAGCGAGACGGCGCGGTCCTTGGCCAGCGTGTCGAGCTGCACCTTGACCACGGCGAGCGGGATGCCGGCCCGCTGGGCCAGGCGGATGATGGCGATCAGCCGCAGCACCGCACGCGGATAACGACGCTGGTTGCCCTCCGTCCGCCACCCCTGGATCAGCCCTTTGGCCTCGTAGAAATGCACCGTCGACACGGCGACGCCGCTGCGCCTGGCGACCTCGCCGACGGTGAGATGCCCGTGCGCCGAGGAGGGTGACGATCCCATCTTGACCTCAACTATACTCGAGGTCTTATAGGTGGTGTCGGCTTGTTGCTGCAAGCCCCCCAACGGCTCGGCCGCAGGGGTTTTCCGCGACGTCGTGGCGGGGGCCGACATGTCGACATCGATCGATCATCCTGTGGCCGAGCGATCGTTCGATCGCCGGCCGCGATCCACCTTGCAGCGCTTTGGGCCGTTGCTCGTCGCGCTCCTGGCGCTCGGCCTCGTCGCCTGCGCGGTCACCATCTGGAGGTCCTTGCGGCTGGCGACCACCGCGGCCGGCGCGCCGCCCTCGGTGATCGAGGTGGCGGCCGCCCCGGTGGCGGTCGAGACGCTGCCGCAGTGGCTGCGGGCGACCGGCACGCTCCAGGCCGTGCAGGAGGTGGTGCTGGCACCCGAGGTGGCCGGCCGGGTGATGGCGATCCGCTTCGAAGCCGGCGCCGTCGTGGCGGAGGGCGACGCGCTGGTGCAGCTCTTCGACGGGATCGAGCGCGCCGACCGCGCCGCCGCGCTTGCCCGCGCCCGCTTCGCCCGCCATCAGCTCGACCGCTCGCGCGAGCTGTCGCCCTCCGGCACCGAATCGCTCCAGCGCCTGCAACAGCGCGAGTCCGAGTTGCACGAAGCCGAGGCGGCGGTCGCCCAGATCGAGGCGCGACTGGCCCAGAAGACCGTGCGGGCGCCGTTCGACGGACGGCTCGGCATCCGCCGGATCAATCTCGGCCAGTACGTCAGCGCCGGCGAGCCGATCGCCACCCTGGTGGCGCTCGATCGCCTGTACGTGATCTTCACGGTGCCGCAGCAGGACCTCGGCAGGCTGCGGGTCGGCGGCGAGGTCGAGGTGGCGAGCGACGCCTGGCCGGACCGCCGCTTCCGGGCGGTGATCAACGCCATCGAGCCGCGGATCGGCACCGACACCCGCAACGTCTCGGTCCAGGCCATTCTGTCGGACCCCGAGGGGCTGCTGCGCCCGGGCCTGTTCGTCACCGTCGGCGTGGCCCAGGCGCCGCGACCGGACGCCATCTTGGTGCCGACGACGGCCATCCAGGCGACTGCCTCGGGCGACAGCGTGTTGGTGGTGCGCGACGGCCGTGCGGTGCCGACCCCGGTGGTGGCCGGTCCGCAGATCGGCAACCGCACCGTGGTGGAGCGCGGCCTGGTGGCCGGCGACGTGGTGATCAGCGGCGGCCAGCTCCGCATCCGGCCCGGCGCCACCGTCGCGGTCGCGGCGGCGGGGGCAGGCCCGCGGAGGCCCGAGCCATGAGCATCACGGACCCGTTCATCCGCCGGCCCGTGCTCTCGATCGTCGTCAGCCTGCTGCTGCTGCTGGTCGGCGCGACCGCGCTCGTCTCGCTGCCGGTCCGCCAGTACCCGAGACTCGAAAGCGCCACCATCACGGTCGAGACGCTGTTCCCGGGCGCCACCCAGGAGGTGATGCAGGGCTTCGTGACGACGCCGATCGCCCAGTCGATCGCCACAGCGAGCGGCATCGAATACCTCACCTCTTCGTCGACCATGGGGCTGAGCTCGATCAAGGCGAAGCTCGTGCTCAATGCCGACTCCGACCGGGCGATGACCGAGGTGCTGGCCAAGATTCAGCAGATCAAGTATCGGCTGCCGCAGGGCGCTTTCGATCCGGTGGTGACCAAGGTGACGGACGGCGCCTCGGCGGTGCAGTACATCGCCTTCGTCAGCGACACGCTGACGATTCCGCAGATCACCGATTTCGTCACCCGCGTCGGGCAGCCGCTGATCACCTCAGTGAAGGGCGTCGCCTCGGCCGACTTCGCCGGTGCGCAGGCGCTCGCCATGCGGGTGTGGATCGACCCGGTGAAGCTCGCCGGCCGCGGCCTGACGGCCGCCGACATCGCGGCGGCGCTGCGCGCCAACAACGTGCAGGCAGCCCCCGGCCAGATCGAAGGCGACCGCTCCGTCATCCCCATCACGGCGATGACCGACGTCCGCACGGTCGAGGACTTCCGCGCCATGGTGATCAAGTCCGGCGCCGACGGCCTGGTGCGGCTCGGCGACGTGGCCGACGTCGAGATCGGCAGTCAGAACCGAAAGACCCTCGCGTGGGCGAGTGGCCGCCAGGCCGTCTACCTCCAAATCTGGCCGACCCCGGACGGCAACCCGCTGGAGATCGTTGCGGCCGTCGAAGCTCTCATGCCGGAGATGCAGCGCGTGGCGCCGCCCGGTCTCGTGGTGGAGAACCAGTTCGATGTCGCCCATTTTGTTCACGCCTCCATCGACGAGGTGCAGCGCACGCTGATCGAGGCGGTGATCATCGTCGTCGTGGTGATCTTCCTGTTCCTCGGCTCGGTGCGCGCCGTGATCATCCCGGTCGTCACCATCCCGCTGTCGCTGATCGGCACCGCGGCCCTGATGCTGGCCTGCGGGTTCTCGCTCAACCTGCTGACGCTGCTCGCCATGGTGCTGGCGATCGGCCTCGTCGTCGACGACGCCATCGTGGTGGTGGAGAACATCCACCGCCACATCGAGGAAGGGCTGTCTCCCACCCAGGCCGCCTTGGCCGGCGCACGCGAGATCGTCGGCCCGGTGATCGCCATGACCATCACGCTGGCGGCCGTCTACGCCCCCATCGGCCTGATGGGCGGGCTCACCGGCGGCTTGTTCCGCGAGTTCGCCTTCACGCTGGCCGGCGCCGTGGTGGTGTCCGGCGTCGTTGCTCTCACGCTGTCGCCGATGATGAGCGCCAAGCTGCTCAGCGGCGGCCACAAGGAGAGCGGCTTCGCGACCGCGGTCGAGCGGGCGCTGACGATGCTGGCGGCCGCCTATGTCCGCGTCCTCGATCGGACGCTGGCGGTGCGGCCGGTGGTGCTGGTCGTCGCCGTCGCCATGCTGGCCGCCATCGTGGTGCTGTTCCTCGGCGCCCGCCGCGAGCTCGCCCCCCAGGAGGACCAGGGCTATGTGTTCACGGCTGTGCGGGCGCCCCAATATGCCAACCTCGACTACACGGCGGCAGCGGCCGCGCAGGTCCAGCGCATCTTCCAGTCGATGCCCGAGTATGCCACCAGCTTCTTCGTGGTTGGCACCGACGGGCTCAACAACGCGTTCGGCGGCATCATCCTGAAGGAATGGAACGAGCGGGCCCGCTCGGCGACGGCCGTGCAGGCGAATCTGTTCCGTGCCGCCGGCACTGTCCACGGCGCCTCGGTGACACCCTTTCAACCGATGGCGCTGCCGGCCTCGACGAGCGGATTGCCGTTCCAGATGGTGCTGCGCTCGCCGGCTGGCTTCGACGTGATTCACGACGAGATGGAGCGCCTCAAGGCGGCGGCGCGGAAGTGCGGGCTGTTCGCCTTCGTGGACAGCGATCTCGCCTTCGACAGTCCGACCGCGCGGGTGCGGATCGACGCCGCCAAGGCCGGCGAGATCGGCGTCACCATGCAGGCGATCGCCGAGACGCTCGCGGTGCTGGTCGGCGAGAACTATATCAACCGCTTCAACTATCACGGCCGCTCCTACGACGTCGTCCCGCAGGTGCGGCGCACCGATCGCCTGACCCCGGAGACGCTCGGTCGTTATCAGGTCCGCACCCGCTCGGGCGTCATGGTCCCGCTCTCGACGATGGTCTCGGTTGACGTCGAGCCGAGCGCCAACCGGCTGCCGCAGTTCAATCAGATGAACTCGGCGACGCTGTCGGCGGTGCTGCGGCCTGGGGTCACCATGGGCCAGGCGGTCGCTTTCATGGAAGCGCAACCGCTGGCACCGGGCTTCACCATCGATTGGCTCGGCGACAGCCGCCAATACGTCCAGGAGGGCAACCGCCTGACCGTGTCGTTCGGCCTGGCGCTGATCGTCATCTTTCTCGTGCTGGCGGCCCAGTACGAGAGCTT
This sequence comes from Rhodoplanes serenus, assembly GCA_009720755.1. GTDB lineage: Bacteria > Pseudomonadota > Alphaproteobacteria > Rhizobiales > Xanthobacteraceae > Rhodoplanes > Rhodoplanes serenus. The sequence goes on along the minus strand of WNKV01000022.1, from coordinate 68,438 downwards.
CCGCGATCCGCTGGTGATCCTGGTGACGGTGCCGCTGGCGATCTGTGGTGCGCTGCTGCCGCTCTATCTCGGCTACACCACGCTCAACATCTACACCCAGATCGGCCTTGTTACGTTGATCGGGCTGATCTCCAAGCACGGTATCCTGATGGTGGCGTTCGCCAACGAGATCCAGCACCGCGATGGTCGCGATCCCAGCGGTGCCATCATCGAGTCTGCGCGGGTGCGGATGCGCCCGGTGCTGATGACCACCGCCGCCATGGTGGCTGGGCTGGTGCCACTGCTGTTCGCCGACGGGGCCGGCGCGGCGAGCCGGTTCGCCATCGGCATCGTGGTGGTGACCGGCATGATGATCGGCACGTTGTTCACGCTGTTCGTGCTGCCGACCTTCTACACGCTGATTGCGCGGGACCACCGGGCCCTGACACCACGCGAGCGGGAGCTGGTCCTGGCCGGAGCCGACACGGGAGTGGACACCACGAGAGGCGCCATCGCGACGGACGGGGCGGCGCCGACCGCCGGTGCAGCGGCCGAGCTGAAGTTCACCACGTCGCCGGTCGGCCGGATCATCGCCGGGCTCAGCGCGGAGGACGACCTTGTTCGACCTCCGGCGGTGTCATCGGCCGGTGTTGCGGGGGCACCCGGGCGCCGACGTCCCAGCGGCGTCTGACGTGCCCCCGTCGGGTCGGGGCGGCGTGGCTGCTTCCCGGTACCCCCTGAGTCGCACCGCGCGTCCCGACCCGTTTCCGACGCCGCTGCCGTGCGCCGCGGCGGCGCGCCGGGACAACGCGATCACGCGGCCACGTCTGGTCGGCCTCGCGACATGAGCTTTCAGCGCAGCGCCGCCAGGCAGAAGTCCACCATCTGGTCGAGCCGCGGCTCGGGGAAGTCGCCGCACTCGACCATCAGGCGCGGATGCGAGAAGCGGATCATGGCGGTGTGGACGCAGCGGGCGGCCAGCATCGGGTCGCCGGGCCGGAACTCGCCGGCCGCCATGCCGTCCGCGATGATGCGGGCGAGCAGTCGGTCCATCGCCTCGACGTAGTCGCGCACCATGGCCCAGTTCTCGGTCAGCGCGACGGCCACCATGTCGTGCAGCTTCTGCTCCACGGTGAACCGCTCGGTGTTCATCCGCTCGAGGGCGCCGAGCAGCGCCCGCAGCCGTTCCGACGCGGGGGCGTCGCGCGCCGCGACCGCCTCGACGGCACCGATCACCTCGCCGAGCAGCAGACGGCCGACCGCCTCGTTGATCTCGGTCTTGGAGCGGAAGAAGCGGTAGACATTGGCGGGCGACATGCCGAGCTCGCGGGCGATGTCGGCCACTGTCGTCTTCTGATAGCCGATCTCGCGGAACAGCCGCTCGGCGGTGGCGACGATGCGGCCGCGGGTGTCGGCCTCGCGCATCTCGGTCCGTGTGCTGTCGGTCCGTGTGCCGTCGGTCCGCGCCGCGTCGCTCACCGTGCCGCCTCCCCGGGTCGGCGCCGGACGCGCCGTTGCGGCAAGTGTATCGGGAATTCGGTGCGGCTGTCTCATGGCCTGTGCGGCTCCGGCGTGGGCAGCCGCCCAGTGGCGGGCGCGGCCGCCTCATCGTGCGCCGCCGGGTCGGCGGCCAGGGCGCTCGCCGGATCGTCGTCCGGCAGGCCGGGGCCGCGCTCGTCCAGCGAGCGGCGGAACCACAGGGCGTAGAGGGCCGGCAGGAACAGCAGCGTCAGCGCGGTGGCGACCAGCAGGCCGCCCATGATGGTGACCGCCATCGGTCCCCAGAAGCCGGAGCGCGACAGCGGGATCATCGCCAGCACGGCGGCAAGCGCCGTGAGCACCACCGGGCGGGCGCGCCGCACGGTGGCGTCGATGATCGCCTGGCCGCGGGTCGAGCCGGCGGCGACGTCGTGCTCGATCTGGTCGACCAGGATCACCGTGTTGCGGATGATCATGCCGGCGAGCGCGATCAGCCCGAGCAACGCCACGAAGCCGAACGGCATGCCGGAGACCAGCAGCCCGGCCGCCGCGCCGATCAGCCCGAGCGGTGCGGTCAGCAGCACCAGCAGCAGGCGCGAGAAGCTCTGGAGCTGCACCATCAGGATCGTCAGCATGGTGACGATCATCAGCGGGAACACCGCGATGAGCGCCTCGTTGGCCTTGCTCGATTCCTCGATGGCGCCGCCCATCTCCAGCCGGTAGCCCTCGGGCAGCCGGCCGCGCAGATCGGCGAGCGCCGTCCAGATGCGCGACGACACGTCGGGCGCCTGGACGCCGTCCCGGATGTCGGTGCGCACCGTGATCGCCATGTCGCGGTTGCGGCGCCACAGGATCGCCTCCTCGTGGCCCTGCTCGATGCGGGCGACCTGCGACAGCGGCACCGGCACGCCGTTGCGCGAGATCACCGTGAGATCCCCGATGGCGCCGAGATCGCCGCGCTGCGGCGCCACCGCGCGGGCCACCACGCCGACCTTCTCGGTGCGGTCCCGGATGGTGGTCACGCGGTAGCCGGTGACGAGGGTCTGGAGCGTCTGGGCGACGGTCTGCGGATCGAGCCCGAGTGCGCGGGCGCGGTCCTGGTCGAGCACCAGCCGCACCGTCGGCATCTGCTCGTTCCAGTCGAGCTGCGGCTCGATGGTGTCGCGGTCGGCCCGCATGACGTCGCGGACCTGGTAGGCGATGCCGCGCACCGTGTTGGGGTCGGGCCCGACGACGCGGAACTGCACCGGGAACCCGACCGGCGGGCCGAAGCTGAAGCGATCGACCCGGACCCGTGACTCGGCGAGCGCGCCGGCCGCCACGGCCCGCTCGATCTTGGCCTTGATCCGCTCGCGCGCCGGCACGTCCTTGGCGACCACGACGATCTCGGCATAGGCTTCGTTGGGCAGCGCCGGCGACAGGCCGAGCCAGAAGCGCGGCGGGCCCTGGCCCACATAGGTGGTCCAGGTGGCGGCGTCCTCGTCGCCGGCGAGCAGCGCCTCGGCGCGCTTCGCGGTCTCCAGCGTGGCGCCGATGGCGGTGCCTTCCGGCAGGCGGAGCTGGACGAACAGCTCGTGACGCTCCGACACCGGGAAGAACTGCTGCGACACCCGCCCGAAGCCGATCACCGCGGCGACGAACATGAGGACCGTGCCGACCACCACGGCGACGCGGCGGTGGACGCACCAGGCGATCGCGGCCCGCAGCCGCCGGTACAGGCGCGTCTGATAGATGGCGTCGGGATCGCCGCCGTGGTGCTGCGAGAAGTCCGGCAGCAGCTTGACGCCGAGATAGGGCGTGAACACCACGGCCACCACCCACGAGGCCAGCAGCGCGATCGCCACCACCCAGAAGATGCCGCCGGCGTACTCGCCGGTCGCCGAGGCGGCGAAGCCGATCGGCAGGAAGCCGGCCGCCGTCACCAGCGTGCCGGTGAGCATCGGGAAGGCGGTCGACACCCAGGCGAAGGAGGCGGCGCGGGCGCGGTCGAAACCCTGCTCCATCTTCACCACCATCATCTCGACCGCGATGATGGCGTCGTCGACCAGCAGGCCGAGCGCGATGATCAGCGCCCCGAGGGTGACGCGGTGCAGGTCGAGCCCCATCATCAGCATGATGGTGAACACGATGCCGAGCACCAGCGGCACCGAGAGGGCGACCACCACGCCGGTGCGCCAGCCGAGCGACAGGAAGCTGACGGCGAGCACGATGGCGAGCGCCTCGACGAAGGAGCTCATGAAGTCGCCGATCGCGTCCTCGACGATGGTCGGCTGGTTGGCGATGCGCTCGTAGGTGAAGCCGACCGGCGTCTCGCGCTCGATCTCGGCCATGGCGGCGTCGATGTCGCGGCCGAAATGCAGGATGTTGGCGCCCCGCTGCATGACAACGCCGACGGCGAGCGCCGGCACGCCGCGCTGGCGGATGAGCTGCTCGGGCGGGTCGACGAAACCGCGCGTCACGGTAGCGATGTCGCCGAGCCGGAACACGGTGCCGTTGGGGCCGGCGACCGGCGTCTCCTTGACGGTCTCGACGCCGTCGAGGGCGCCGGTGACGCGCAGTGGGATGCGCGGCGCCGCCGACTGCACGACGCCCGCCGGCGTCAGCGCGTTCTGCTTGGCGATGCTGTCGAAGATGGCCTGCGGGGCGATCCCCAGGGTGGCCAGCTTGACGTGATCGAAGTCGACGAAGATGCGCTCCTCCTGGGTGCCGTAGATCACCACCTTGGTGACGTTCGGCACTTTCAGCAGGCGCTTGCGCATCGCCTCGGCGACCCGCTTGAGCTGGGCATAGTCGGCGCCGTCGGAGCGTACCGTGTAGAGCACCGAGTCGACGTCGCCGTACTCGTCGTTGATGTACGGGCCGATCACCCCCTCGGGCAGGTCGGGGGCGAGGTCGGCCATCTTCTTGCGCACCAGGTAGAACAGCCACGGCACCTGGCCGGGCGGTGTGGTGTCGCGGAACTCCATCAGGGCCGCCATGAAGCCGGGCTTCGAGTAGGTGACGACCTTGTAGAACCAGGGCAGCTCCTGGAGCTTCTTCTCGATGCGCTCGGCGACCTGGAACTGCATCTCCTCGGTGGTGGCGCCCGGCCAGGCCGCGGTGACCACCGCGACCTTGATGGTGAAGGAGGGGTCCTCGGCGCGGCCGAGCTGGCGATAAGCGAGCGCGCCGGACGCGGCCACCATCAGGATCAGGAACAGCACGAGAGTCGGGTGGGCGACCGCCCAGGCCGAGAGATTGAAGCGGCGCATCCTCGTCTCCGCCGGTCAGAACGACAGCGAGGCGACCGGGCGGACCACGAGACCGGGATCGAGCTTCTCGACCCCGAGGGTCACCACCTTCTCGCCCTCGGCGACGCCGGAGCCGATCAGCACGCCGGAGCCCTCGTAGCGGACGATCTCGACCGGGCGGGCGACGAGCCGGCCGCCGTCCTCGACCACCCAGACGCAGGGGCCGCGGCCGTGGTTGAACAAGGCGGTGAGCGGCAGCCGGGCGGCGTGCTGGCCGCCGCCTTCGCGCAGCGTCAGCGTGGCGCTCATGCCCAGCCGCACGGCGTCGTCGGCGGCGGGAATCGTGTAGCGGGCCGCGTAGGTGCGGGTGGCGGCGTCGGCGGTGGGCGACAGCTCGCGCAGCCGCACCTCGTAGCTGCGGCCGGGCAGCGACCACAGGGTGAGGTGGCCGCTGGCGCCGCGGGCGCGCTCCACGAAGGTCTCCGGGAAGGCGACCTGGGCCTCCACCTCGGCGAGGCGGGCGAGCCGCACGGCCGGCTGGCCGGCGGCGACCACCTGGCCGGGCTCCACCGGGGTGGCGGTGATGACGCCGTCGGCGTCGGCCTCGAGGGTCGCGTAGTCGAGCGCGTTGCGGGCGAGATCGAGCGAGCGCTGGGCGCGGGTCAGGCGGCCGCGGGCCTCCTCGGCGGCGGCGCGGGCGCGGTCGAGGGTGGCGGCGGCGGCCCAGCCCTTGCGTTGCAGCTCGGTGGCGCGCGCCTCCTCGGCTTCCGCCTGGGCCCGGCTGGTGGTGGCGGCCCGCACCTCGGCCTCTGCCTGCTGGCGTTGCAGCTCCAGATCGGTGGTGTCGAGCAGCAGCAGCGGCTGGCCGGCGCGGACGCGGTCGCCGTTCTGCACCAGCCGGCGGGCCACCTTGCCGCCGACCCGGAAGCCGAGATCGCTCTCGATGCGGGGCCGGATGGTGGCCGCGAAGGTGCGGGTCTCGGCCAGGTCCTCGAAGTGGACCGGGGCGACCAGGACCGGGCGGTCGAGCGGCGCCGCCGCCTTGTCGCCGGTGCTGGCGCCGGTGTCGCAGCCCGACAGGAGGAGCGCCACCAGGAGGCCCGGGACCAGGACGATGGCCACGACGGCGCCCGACAGCGCCCGGCGCGCGCCGGGCCGGGCCGGAAGAAAACGATGGAGAGGACCGAGGAGCCGAGCCATGGGAACCGACCGCTGACGAGTGACGATTATTGAAAATCGTCATACATCAGGAAAAGTCAAGGCCGGGTTTCCCTCATCGACGAAGGTCGCAGCCGCGGCCGCCTGGCGGCCCCGAACAACCGCTAAGATTTACAAAGAGTTTCCGCCAGGGCTTGCGGCCGCCGCGGGGGGAGTCCCGGCGCGGCGGCCGGATCGACGCCGCACCGGGCGCCTCGATCATGCCGCGGCCAGGCGGCCGGCCACGAAGCGCATCTCCTGCGTCTGGCCGCCATAGCCATAGGCCGCCGCCGGCACCTCGTGCACCAGCACGTAGCTCTCGCCGTGGAGCGGCCCGATCTCGCGGCCGACCGCGGCGAACACGGCGCCCAGATAATCGGCCAGCTCGGTCTTCAGGTTGGTGCCGGCCACCACCTTGATGTCGAGCCAGAAGGTGGCGAGGCCCTGGTCGGCGAGCGAGCGCCCGCCGGCGAACCAGTGGCGCGGGTCGTGATAGTGCACCGCGACCGCGGTCACGGCCGGGTCCTTGCGCAGCCGCTCGGCGGTCAGCGCCGTGACGGTCGCGGCCAGGCGGGCCGACAGGGCGGGATCGGGCGTGGCGGTGACGTGCAGGTTGATGATCGGCATGGGACGCTCCGTGAGACTGGATGGATACGGCCTCAGGGTGCCCGGAGCAGTGTTTCCAGAAAATCGAATTGTTTGGAAAATAAGCTTCGATAATCTTGAAGCATGGATCGTCTCGACCCCGACCTCCTGCGCACCTTCGTGGCCTTCGTGGACGGCGGCACGCTCGCTCGCGCCGCCGCCGCGGTCGGCCGCTCGCCGTCGGCCGTGACGGCCCAGATGCGCCGCCTGGAGGAGCAGGTGGGAGAGCCCCTGATGGTCGCCGCCGGTCGCGGGCGGGCGCTGACTCCGGTCGGCGAGGAGCTCGCCGGGCATGCCCGCCGCATCCTCGAGGCGCACCGCCAGGCGGTGCTGAGCCTGCGCGGCGCCCGCGCCGACGGCCAGGTCTCGGTCGCCGCGACCCAGGACTTTGCGGAGCGCGGCCTGCCGGCGCAGCTTCGCCGATTTGCCGCCACCCATCCGCGCCTGCGCATCGCGCTCAGGATCGGCCGCAGCGTGCCGCTGGCGGCGGACTTCGCGGCCGGCGAGATCGACGTGCTGCTGGCGATGCGCGGCGAGCCGGCCGCCGACGAGATCGGGCTGATCCACGAGCCCATGACGTGGCTGGCCGCCGCCGGCGGGCTGGCGGTGGCGCCGGCGCCGCTGCCGCTCGCTCTGCTGGACCCGCCCTGCGGGTTCCGCACTGCCGCTCTCGCGGCACTGAACCGGGCCGGCCGCGACTACCGGATTGCCGCCACCAGCCCCAGTCTCGCGGGCCTGAAGGCCGCCGTGCTGGCCGGGCTCGCGGTGACGCTGCGCACTGCCCGCTTCGCCGGACCGGATCTGACGACGGCGACCGCGACGCTCGCTCTCCCCGATGCGGGCGAGGCTGTCTTCGCGGTGCGGTTGCGGTCGGGCGCATCGGCCGCCGCCGCCGATCTCGCCCGCCTGCTGCACGAGACCCGCGCGGCCTGAGCGGGCTCCGGCCCGGCGCGATCGCTGCCCGATCGACCTTGTATGTCAAGGTGGCACATCGGCACGCCGATCAAACGGACGCGGGCGATCCGTGGTCCAAACTTTGCGCAGTTGCTCAGAAACGCGGCGGCGCGTCGGTTGACATTCCTTGCGGCGCGCCGCCTAATTTCTGTCGCATCCGAACGCGCGCGGACCACGGAGGCCGTGACAAATCCGGAGTCTCGCGTGATCGCTGTCCGCGTGCCTCGCCGATGCCGGTCTCGCCGCGATGCTCCGTGGCTTCTGGCCCGAACCTTGCTGTCTTGGTGTCTCGTCGTCTTCGACTTTCCGTGACCGGCATCGCCCGGGCCGGTCGTCCGCCACAGAACGAGGTTGCCATGCTTTCATTCGTGCGTTCGTCGGTCGTCGTGGCCGGTCTGGCCGTCACCGCCGTGATCGGTCCGGCCATCGCACCGGCGCGTGCCGACGACAAGGTGTCGATGCTGACGAGCTGGTACGCCCAGGCCGAGCACGGCGGCTTCTATCAGGCGGTCGCCACCGGCATCTACAAGAAGTACGGCCTCGACGTGACGATCCGCATGGGCGGGCCGCAGGTCAACGGCATGCAGATCCTCGGCGCCGGCCAGGCCGACTTCCTGATGAGCTACGACTTCTCGGTGCTCAAGGCCATCGAGCAGGGCGTCCCGGCCGTCACGGTCGCGACCTCGTTCCAGTCGGACCTGCAAGGTCTGATGACCCACGACGACGTCAAGAGTCTCGCCGATCTCAAGGGCAAGACCATCCTGGTCGCCACCGCGGGCCGCTCCAACTGGTGGCCGTGGATGAAGGCCAAGTTCGGCTACACGGACGACCAGACGCGCGCCTACACGTTCAATCTCCAGCCGTTCCTGGCCGACCGCAACACCGCGCAGCAAGCCTACATGTCGTCGGAGCCGTTCGCCGCCAAGCAGTCGGGCGCCAAGGTCAACTTCTTCCTGTTCGCCGACGACGGCTATCCGCCCTACGGCACCACCATCGTGGCGCTCCAGAAGACCGTGAAGGAAAAGCCCGACATGGTGCAGCGCTTCGTGCGCGCCTCGATGGAGGGCTGGAAGAGCTATCTCTACGGCGATCCGTCGCCCGCCAATGCGCTCATCAAGAAAGACAACCCCAACATGAAGGACGAGAACATCGCCTATGCGATCGAGCAGCTCCGCGCCACCAAGGTGCTGATCGGCGGCGATGCGGCCACCCAGGGCATCGGCGTGATGAGCGACGAGCGCTGGAAGGCCACTTACGACTTCATGGTCAAGGAAAAGCTGCTCAAGCCGGAGGTCGACCTCAAGCAAGCCTACACGTTGCAGTTCGTGAAAGACCTGAAGATCATGCCCTGAGACCGCAGCGCGGCCGCGCGGCCGCGCGGCCGCGAGCGACGGGCCGGAGGGCGGGGACCCCCGCGGGCCGGTGGGACACGGGAAACAGGAGAATGACGGCCCAGCTGATGCGTCTGTCGGACCTCGAGCCCAGGACCGCCGGTCCGCCGCCGGTCGAGGTGCTCGCCGCCACCAAGATGTTCGGCAACGGCGTCCGTGCCCTGGAGCCCATCGATCTGACTATCGAGGAGGGCGAGTTCGTCACCCTCCTGGGTCCGTCGGGCTGCGGCAAGTCGACGCTCCTCAAGATGATCGCCGATCTCATCACGCCGACCAGCGGCGGGCTGCGCTGGTGGGGTGGCGACTACGGCCATGTCGGCGAGCCCGGCAAGAAGCTCGTCTTCGTGTTTCAGGACGCCACCCTGATGCCGTGGGCGCGGGTGCGCGCCAATGTGCGGCTGCCGCTCGATCTCGCCGGCGTGCCGCGGGCCGAGGCCGACGCCCGCGTCGACCCGGCCCTCGCGCTGGTCGGCCTCGGCGGCTTCGATCACTGCTATCCGCGTCAGCTCTCCGGCGGCATGCAGATGCGCGTCTCCATCGCCCGGGCGCTGGTGACGGAGCCCAACCTGCTGCTGATGGACGAGCCGTTCGGGGCGCTCGACGAGATCACCCGCAACAAGCTCGATCAAGATCTGCTCGACCTCTGGTTCGCCAAGAAGCTGACCGTGGTGTTCGTCACCCACTCGATCTACGAGGCGGTGTTTCTCTCCACCCGGGTGGTGGTGATGGCGGCCCGGCCCGGGCGGGTGCTGCGCGAGGTGAGGATCGACGCCCCCTATCCGCGCGACGATGCCTTCCGAGTGTCGCAGGCGTTCGCCGCCTATGCGCGGGAGCTTCAGGTGCTGCTCGCCGAAGCGAGTACCGCCGGCACGCCGCAGCCCTGACCGTCGTCGGTCTCGTCGCGGCGCTCGGCCGCGCGCCGTCCTCCTCCTCACGCCACGCCCTGTTCAGCAAGGCTCCCATGGCCATCATCGATCCCAACAACCGTGTGCTCGGCGTCGTCATGCCCGTCACCGTCGGCATCGTCATGCTGGCGCTGTGGGAGGGCCTCGTGCGCTATTACGAGGTGCCGCGCTATCTGGTGCCGTCACCGTTCCTGGTGGCCGAGACGCTGGTCGAGAAATGGCCGCTGCTGCTCGGCTCGCTGCTGGTCACCCTAAAGGTGACTTTCATGGCGTTCTTCCTCGCCGTGCTGATCGGCACGCTCGTCGCCTTCGCGTTCGCCCAGAGTAAGCTGATCGAGATGTCGTTCTTTCCGTATGCGGTGCTCCTCCAGGTAACGCCCGTGGTGGCGATCGCACCGCTGATCATCATCTGGGTCAAGGAGCCGACGGCGGCGCTGGTCGTCTGCGCCACCATCGTGGCGCTGTTCCCCATCATCTCCAACACCATCCTGGGGCTGCGCAGCGTCAATCCGGGTCTGCTCAACCTGTTCCGGATGAACAAGGCGACCCGCATGCAGGAGCTGGTGCGGCTGCGCATCCCGAGTGCGGCGCCCTACTTCTTCGGTGGGCTGCGCATCTCCTCGGGGCTTTCTCTGATCGGCGCCGTGGTGGCCGAGTTCGTCGCCGGCACCGGGGGCACCTCGGCCGGCCTCGCCTATCAGATCCTCCAAGCGGGCTTCCAGCTCGACATCCCGCTCCTGTTCGCCGCCCTGTTCCTGATCACGCTGACGGGCGTCGCGCTGTTCCTCATCATGGTGACGCTCTCCCGCCTGGCGCTCGGCGACTGGCACGAGAGCGAGCTGGTGCCGGAGACCTGACATCCCATGGACTGTCTCATTCGCAACGCCGCCGCCGTGATGACGGGGCGGACCGGCGCCGACGCGCGCGCCCCCGGCCCCGACATCCGCATCCGCGGCACCCGCATCGCCGCCATGGGCCGGCTGTCGCCGGAGCCCGGCGAGCGCATGCTCGACGCCACCGACTGCGTCGTTTATCCGGGCTGGATCAACACCCACCACCATCTGTTCCAGTCGCTGCTCAAGGGCATTCCGGCCGGCATCGACCTGCCGCTGTTGCCGTGGCTCTCCGCCGTGCCGGTCGCCTATCGGCGCTTCGTCGGCGAGGAGACGCTGCGGCTCGCCGCCACCATCGGAATCGCCGAGCTGCTCTTGTCCGGCTGCACCACCGTGGCGGACCACCACTATGCCTACTGGCCCGACATGGGCTTCGACGGCAGCGCCGTGCTGTTCGAGGTGGCGGAGCGGTTCGGCGTGCGTTTCGTGCTGATGCGCGGCGGCGCCACGCGGGTGCGTGAGATCGATGTCGATCCGCCGCCGGAGGCGCGGCCCGAGACCCTCGACGGCATGCTGGCCAGCATCGCGGCGGACGTGGCGCGCTTCCACCAGAGCGACGGCGACGCCATGCGGCGCGTCGTGATGGCGCCGACGACGCCGACCTGGTCGGTGCATCCGCACGAGCTGCCGCAGTTCGCGGCGGCGGCCCGCCGCCTCGGCATCCGGATGCACAGCCACCTGTCGGAGACGGCCGACTACGTGCATTTCTGCCGCGACGTCCATGGCTGCACGCCGCTCGAGTTCGTCGCCCGCCACGACTGGGTGGGGCCGGACGTGTTCTTCGCCCATCTGGTCCACATGGACCCGGCCGAGGTCCAGCTGATGGCCGAGACCCGCACCGGCATGGCGCACTGCCCGCAGTCGAACTGCCGGCTCGGCTCCGGCATCGCGCCGGCGCCGGCGCTGGCGCGTCTCGGCGGGCGGGTGTCGCTCGGGGTCGACGGTGCCGCCTCCAACGAAGCCGCCGACATGATCGCCGAGACCCACATGGCGTGGCTGGTCCATCGCGCCCGCGACGGCGCCGCGGTCACCACGGTCGAGGAGGTGATCGCCTGGGGCACGGCGGGCGGCGCCACCGTGCTCGGGCTCGACCGGGTCGGCACGCTGGCGCCCGGCATGGCGGCCGACCTGATGGTCTATTCGCTCGATCACCCGCGCTATGCCGGGCTGCACGACCCGGCGATCGCGCCGGTGGTCGGCGGCGGGCAGGCGCAGGTGAGGTGGGGCTTCTGCAACGGCCGCCTAGTGGTGGAGGACGGCCGCATCCCGGGGCTCGACCTCGGTCGCCTCGCCGCCGAGGCCCGTGCGGCGGTCGCCAAGATGGTGATGTGATCAGGTCGTCGTGGCCCGTGTCCCGGGCGGAGGCGCGCCGCGCCGGAGACCCGGGACCCAGGGGCGGCGATCACGGAGCTCGCGGTTCTGGGCCCCGGCTCGCGGCACTGCGTGCCGCGTCCGGGGCACGAGGCGCTCACAGCCCCCGCAAAAACTCCGGGCGCAGCACCGGGGCGCCGCGGCGGGCGGCGGCGACGATCTCGCGCAGGGTGTCGCGGTCGGCCGGCAGGATGCCGGCGAGCGGCAGGCAGTTCGAGGCGTGGTTGGAGCGGAACACCACCGGCCGCGGCGGATCGAGCGTGGCGAGCAGCGCCTCCTGCTCGGCCAGCACGCCGTCGTCGTCCTGCGGCTCGAACGGCGTGCCGTCGCGCTGGAAGCGGGCGATGAACTCGTCGATCTCCTCCGGGCCGAGACGGAGCTGGAGCGTCGACAGGTAGCGCGGCGGCGCGGCGTTGATGACGGCGGCGGTGCCCGCGACATGCTCGCGCCACAGCCGCCGGCCGCCGACCCCGAGAATGACGGTCGCCGACACCGCGAGGCCCGATGTTTCGGCGCGCTCGATCGCCTCGGCGATGCGCTCCGGCGTCGCCCCCTTGCGGATGCGCGACAGGATGGTGGCGGCGCCCGACTCGACCCCGACATAGACCAGCGTCAGCCGCTTGGCCCGCAGCCGTGCCAGCTCGTCAGGTGTCTTGTGCAGGATGTTCATCGGCGTCGCGTAGCTCGACACCCGGTCGAGCCGCGGGAATGCCGCTGCCAGGTGGTCGAGGATCGCGACGAGCGTTTCGGTCGGCAGCACCAGGGCGTCGCCGTCGGCGAGGAACACCCGGTCGGCGTCCGGCCACCGCCGCGCGGCGGCGTCGATGTCGGCGAACACGTCGCCGAGCGGCCGCGCCTGATAGTGCTTCGACTTGTACATGGCGCAGAAGGTGCAGCGGTTGAACGAGCACCCGAGCGTCACCTGGATGATCAGGTTGCGGCCCTCGCTGGGGGGCCGGTACAGCGGCTCGTCGTATTGGAGCGGTGCGAGGCTCATCGGGTCATCGGGCGCGGAATGCGGGACGCGGACGGCGGCCCGCATTGTGCGTTGCAGCGCGGCGCCCGGCAAGGGCCGGACGCCACCGCTCGCATCCCGGATCGGCCGGAGGCGATCAACCCGGCGCGAGGTCGCCCAGGAAGCTCGCCGCCACCGCCAGCCGCGACAGGGTGAGGCCCGAGGCGGCGATCTCCTGCACGCCGCTGCGCACCCGCTCGACAGCGCCGCCGCGGGTCTTCGCCCACGCCATCACGGCGGCCTCGCCGAACTGGCGATCCGCCATCGTCTCGGCGGTGATGCGGCGGGCCGCGTCGCCGATCTGGTCGAGGGCGCGGTCCAGCGCCAGCCGGTCGAAATAGTCGGTGACCACGATGGAGCGCGCCGCCGCCGCGATGCGGTCGATCTCGAAATGGGCGACGACCGCGAACCAGGTGGCGGCGACCTCGTCGACCGGCCGGCCGATGCGGTCGGCGACCAGCACCGCGTCGGTGGCGCCGGCGATCTGCGGCAGGTCGGCGAGGCGCCCGGCGAGCGGCGCCGGCACGCCGGCCGCCGTCAGCTCGACGATCCGGGCCGCACGGGCGGCGCGCGCCTCCTTGGGCAGCAGGCGGTCGAGTGCCGCCTCCACGGTGGCGATGCCGGTGCGGTAGTGCGCCACCAGGCCGGCGAGCCCGCCCGAGAAGTCGAGCCGGCGCAGCGCCCACACCATGCGGTCGAGCAGCAGGTTCTGCACGGATTCGAGCAGCGCGAGCTGGAGATCGCCGTCGATGCGGTTGTCGAGCGCCTCGATCTCGGTGTTGAGCGCCACCATCTCGAAGGAGTCGCGCACCGCCGCGAAGGCCGCCGCGATGCGGTCCGGCGCCGCGCCGGTCTGGTCGGCGATGCGCACCACGAGGGTGGGCCCGCCGCGATTGATCATCGAGTTGGCGAGCCGCGTCACGATGATGTCGCGGCGCAGCCGGTGCTGCGCCAGCGCATCGGGGAACTGCTCGGCGACCGCCGCCGGGAAGTAGCGGCCCAGCTCGCGGCCCAGATAGGCGTCGTCGGGGATCGCCGATTCGAGCAGGTCGTGGCCGAGCGACAGCTTGGCGTAGGCGAGGAGCACGGCCAGCTCGGGCCGCGTCAGCGGCTCGCCGCGGCTGCGCCGCTCGGCGATCTCGACGTCGTCGGGCAGGAACTCGACGGCGCGGTCCAAGAGGCCGCGGCGCTCCAGCGTCTGCATCAGCCGCTGCTGGAAGCCGAGGTCCTCCAGGCCGCGGCGCTGCGCCAGCGACAGCGCCTGGGTCTGCTGGTAGTTGTTGACGAGCACCAGGCGCGCCACATCGTCGGTCATGGCGGCGAGCAGGCTGTCGCGCCCGGCGCGGTCGAGCCGGCCCTCGCGCAGCGGCCGGCCGAGGGCGATCTTCAGGTTGACCTCGACGTCGGAGGTGTTGACGCCGGCCGAATTGTCGATGGCGTCGGTGTTGAGCCGCACGCCGGCGCGTGCCGCCGCGATGCGGCCGCGCTGGGTCATGCCGAGATTGGCGCCTTCGCCCACCACCTTGCAGCGTAGCTCGGCGCCGGTGACCCGCACCGCGTCGTTGGCGCGATCGCCGACCTGCTCGTTGGTCTCCTCGGGGGCGCGCACATAGGTGCCGATGCCGCCGAACCACAGGAGATCGACCGGGGCTTTCAGGATGGCGCTGATCAGCTCGGCCGGGGTGACCCGCTCCTTGTCGATCGCGAGCGCCGCGCGGGCCTGCGGCGACAGCGCGATCTCCTTGGCGGTGCGCGAGAACACGCCGCCGCCGGGCGACAGGAGGGCGCGGTCGTAGTCCTGCCAGCTCGACCGCGGCAGCGCGAACAGCCGCGCCCGCTCGGCGAAGCTCGTCTCCGGGTCGGGATCGGGATCGATGACGATGTCACGGTGGTCGAAGGCGGCGATCAGTTTCGTGGTGCGCTCGCGCAGCATGCCGTTGCCGAACACGTCGCCCGACATGTCGCCGCAGCCCGCCACCGTGAACGGCGTCGTGCCGATGTCGACGTTCATCTCGCGGAAGTGGCGCTTCACCGCCTCCCAGGCGCCGCGCGCCGTGATGCCCATGGCCTTGTGGTCGTAGCCGGCGGAGCCGCCCGACGCGAAGGCGTCGTCGAGCCAGAAGCCGCGCTCCTGGGCGATGCCGTTGGCGATGTCCGAGAAGGTCGCGGTGCCCTTGTCGGCGGCGACCACCAGATAGGGATCGTCGCCGTCGTGGCGCACCGCGTCGGCCGCCACCAGGGCGCCGTCCGGCCCGATGGTGTCGGTGACGTCGAGCAGCGCCCCCATGAAGGCGCGGTAGCAGGCGACGGCCTCGGCCTGGGCGGCCTCGCGGTTGCCGGCGGGAAGCTGCTTGGGCACGAAGCCGCCTTTGGCGCCGACCGGCACGATGACGGCGTTCTTGACCTGCTGGGCCTTGACCAGCCCGAGGATCTCGGTGCGGAAGTCCTGCGGCCGGTCCGACCAGCGGATGCCGCCGCGCGCCACCTTGCCGAAGCGCAGATGCACGGCCTCGAGCCGTGGCGAGTAGGCGAACACCTCGTAGAGCGGGCGCGGCAGCGGCAGCGCGTCGAGGCGGCGGCTGTCGAGCTTGAGGGCGATCACCGCCTTCGGCTGGCCGTCGCGGTCGAGCTGATAGAAGTTGGTCCGCACCGCCGCCTGCACGACGTTGACGAAGCGGCGCAGGATGCGGTCTTCGTCGAGGCTGTCGACGGCATCCAGCGCGGTCTCGATCTCGCTCAGGATCGCGGCCTGGCCGGCGGCGCGCGCCGCGGCGTCGATGCCGTCCTTCGGCTCGAAGCGGGCGTGGAACAGCGCCACGATCTTCTCGGCGAGACCCGGGTGGCGCGCCAGCGTCGCCCACATGTAGTCCTGCGAGTAGCGCACGCCGATCTGGCGCAGATAGCGCGACAGCGCCCGGATCAGCGCGATCTCGCGCCACGGCAGCGAGGCGACGAGGGCGAGCGCGTTGTAGCCGTCGTCCTCGACGACGCCGCGCATGGCCATCAGGAACACGGCTTCGAGCCGGCGGCCGAGCACGTCGAGATCGACGGCGCCGCCGTCGAGCCGCTCCAGCATCATGTCGTGCAGCCAGGCGCGGGCGTCGTCGCCGGACGGCAGGTCGGCCCGGAACGAGCTTTCCTCCACCACGCGGAAGCCCATGTGCTCCAGCACCGGCACCCGCTCGGACAGCGGGATCGGCCGGCCCAGGCTCCACACCCGCAGGCGGGCGCAGGACGGTGCGTCGCCGGCGTTGCGATGGAAGCCGACGCCGAGCGGGCGTTCGGCCGTCAGCCGTTCGAGGGCGCGGATGTCGTCGACCGCGACCGCCGGCGTGAACGCCGCCCGGTAGGCGCGCGAGAAGGCGCCGGCATAGTGCTCCCGCAAGGCGCGGGCGCGCTGTGGCTCGGTGGTGGCGGCGAGCTCGGCGGCGAAGCGGTCGTGCCAGGTCAGCACCAGGGCCGACACCGCCTCCTCGAGGGCGGCGCGGCTCGGCCGCGGTGTCTCGCCGGCGTAGCGCGCCACGATGTAGTGGACCCGCACCAGCGGACCTTCCGGAAACCACGGATAGTAGGCGGCGATACGGCCCGCATAGACCGCGGCGAGGTGATCGGCGATCGCCTCGCGCACCGCCGAGTCGTAGCGATCGCGCGGCACGTAGACGACGACCGAGACGAAGCGGTCGAAGCGGTCGGGCCGGGCGAGCACGCGCACCCGCGGCCGCTCGCCGAGATGCATGACGATCAGCGCGAAGCGGTGCAGCGTCTCCTCGTCGATCTGGAACAGCTCGTCGCGCGGATAGGTCTCCAGCACGTTGGCGAGGGCGCGGCCCGAATGGCTGGCCGGCGGGAAGCCGGCCCGCGCCAGCACGGCGTCGATCTTGCGGCGCAGATACGGGATGCTGCGGGCCGAGCGGGTGTAGGCGGTGGCGGTGAACAGGCCGAGCAGGCGCAGCTCGCCGACGACGCGGCCCTCGGCGTCGAACCGCTTGATGCCGATGTAGTCCATGTGGACGCGGCGGTGCACGCGCGAGCGCGCGTTCGCCTTGGTGATGATGAGTGCCTTCGGCTCTTGCAGGAACTCCATCACCTCGGGCGTGACGGTCACCAGCTCGCGGCCGCGGCGCAGCACCTTGACGTCGCTCCGGCGCAGGATGCCGAGCGGCTGGGCGGCGCCGTTCTCGGTGGTCTCGGTGCCGTCGAGCGCGTAGGCGCGCAGGCCCAGGAAGGTGAAGTTGTCGTCGGCGAGCCAGCGCAGGAAGGCGATCGCCTCGGCCAGCTCGCCGGCCGGCAGCGGCGGCTGCTCGCGCTCCAGAGTCGCGATGACATCGTCGACGGTCGCCCGCATGGCGCGCCAGTCCTCGACCGCGAGGCGCACGTCGGCGAGCGTCGCGTCGAGTGCCGCCAGGGTCTCGTCCCGGCGCGCCGCGTCGCCGACGCGCTCGACATGGACATGGATCAGGCTTTCGCGCGCCGCGCCCGCGACGGCTTGCGCGATCGGCCGGAAGCTGCGCAGCCGGCCGCCTTCGTCGCGCTCGACCGCAAGGATCGGGTGCGCCACCAGCAGCGGATCGAGGCCGCGCTCGCGCAGGCAGCCGAGCACGGAGTCGAGCAGGAACGGCATGTCGTCGTTGACGATCTCGACCACCGACACGGTGGCGGCCGGATCGTCCGGCGTGACGATGCGCAGCTTCGGGGTGCGGGGGCTGCGCTCGGCGAGCCAGTCGCGCGCCGCGGCCGCGAAGCCGGCCAGCTCGGCCGCCGTGTAGGCGGCGAGATCCTCGGGCGCCACCTCGGCGAACAGCGCGCCAACCAGCGCCGCATCCGCGGCGCCCACCTGCGCCGCCATGATCGCCTCCGCGTCCGCCACCACCTGCTGCGTGACTTGATCGTCGACAGCCGGCTTCGCCGCTTGGGCGTCCATGGTGCTCTCCTTGCGCGCCCCGGCTCCCCTTGGGCCGGGGACGCGCTAGTCTAGCGCACGCAATCGTGGCGCGCAGCGGACGGACCGGGTGATGGCGGCTATGCAACCACCGCGAGGGTCGTGCGCCGCATCGAGGCGGCCGCCAGCGCCGTCGACAGACGACAGGAGAGTTTTATGGACGACACCGCACGCCGCGACGATGACCCGGTGATCGCGCTCGCTCTGCCGGCCGCGCCGCTGAGCGATGCCATGGCGGCGTATTTCGCAAAATGCGACGAGAAGCTCGGCTTCGTCCCCAATGTGCTGCGCGCCTATGCGTTCGATATGGCCAAGCTCGAAGCCTTCGTGGCGGTCTACAACGACCTGATGCTGGCGGCGTCGGGCCTGACCAAGCTCGAGCGCGAGATGATCGCGGTCGCGGTGTCGTCTCACAATCGCTGCTACTACTGCCTGGTGGCGCACGGGGCGGCGGTGCGGGCGCTGTCGGGCGACCCGGTGCTCGGCGAGCAGATGGTGACCAACTACCGCGCCGCCCGGCTGTCGCCGCGCCAGCGCGCCATGCTGGACTTCGCCGTGAAGCTGACCGAATCGCCGTGGACCGTGGCGGACGAGGATCGCGCCGGGCTGCGGGCCGTCGGCTTCTCCGATCGCGACATCTGGGACATCGCGGCCGTCGCGGCGTTCTTCAACATGACCAACCGGCTGGCGTCGGCGACCGACATGCGGCCGAATCCCGAGTACCACGCGCAGGCTCGCTGAGCGCGCCGCGCCCCCTCCCGAAAGATCCGTCATGCGTCTTCCTGCGCTCGGCGCCGCTGCCGCCCTTCTGCTCGCTCTCGTCCCGGTCGCCGTGCCGGCCCAGCCATCCGTCCGCGACGCGGCGACGGCGCCGAGCGTCCATGCCGGGGCCGTGCGGGTCGAGGCGGTGACGGCCCGTCACGGCATGGTGGCGAGCCAGGAGGCGGAGGCGAGCCGCATCGGCGCCGCCGTGCTGGCGCAGGGCGGCAATGCGGTCGATGCCGCGGTGGCGACCGCCTTCGCGCTCGCCGTCACCCTGCCGCGAGCCGGCAATCTCGGTGGCGGCGGCTTCCTGGTGCTGCACCGGGCCGGCGGCGAGGCGGTGACCATCGACTTCCGCGAGGCGGCGCCGGCCGCCGCCACCGCCGACATGTTCCTCGATGCCGAGGGGCGGGCCGACCCGCAGGCGTCGCGCTTCAGCGCCCGCGCCATCGGGGTGCCGGGCAGCGTCGCCGGCCTGGCGCTGGCGCACGCGCGCCACGGCTCCGGCCGGCTGTCGCTCGCCGACCTGATCGCGCCGGCGATCCGGCTCGCCCGCGACGGCGTGCCGGTGCAGGACGATCTCCTCGATTCGCTGCTGCTCGGGGCGCCGCGGCTCGCCCGCTGGCCGTCCTCGGCGCGGATCTTCCTCGGGGGAGACGGCCGGCCGCCGGCGGCGGGCGCCCGGCTGGTCCAGGTCGATCTCGCCGACACGTTGGCGGCGATCGCGGCCGGCGGCCCGGCGGCCTTCTACGAGGGGCCGGTGGCGGAGCGTATCGTCGCCGCCGTGCGGGCGGCCGGCGGCGTCCTCGCCGGCGACGATCTCGCCCGCTACCGGGCGGTGGAGCGCCCGGCGCTGCGCGGTACCTACCGGGGCCACGATCTCGTGGTCATGCCGCCGCCCTCGGCGGGCGGCGTGCATCTCGTGCAGATGCTGAACATTCTGGAGGGCTACGACCTCGCGGCGCTCGGGGCGGGCTCGCCGGCGGCGCTGCATCTCGCCATCGAGGCGATGAAGCGTGCCTATGCGGATCGCGCCGTCTTTCTCGGCGATCCCGACAGCGTCGACGTGCCGCTCGCGCGGCTGCTGGCCAAGGACTACGCCGCGATGCTGCGGGCCGGCATCGACCCGGCGCGGGCGACCCCGGCGGCGGCGATTCGCCCGGACAGCCCGGCGCTCGGGGCGGGCGGCCCCGACACCACCCACCTCTCGGTGGTCGACCGCGACGGCAACGCCGTGGCGCTGACCACCTCGCTCAACTTCAACTGGGGCGTCGGGCTGGTGGCGGAGGGCACCGGCGTGCTGCTCAACAACACGCTCGACGACTTCTCGGCGAAGCCGGGCGCGCCCAACGCCTTCGGGCTGATCGGCGGCGCCGCCAACGCACCGGGGCCCGGCAAGCGGCCGCTGTCGTCGATGACGCCGACCATCGTGCTGAAGGACGGCCGGCCGGTGCTGGTCACCGGGGCGCCGGGCGGCAGCCGAATCATCTCGGCGGTGCTCCAGGTGGTTCTCGGCCGCCTCGACTTCGGGCTGTCGCCGGCGGACGCCGTGGCGGCGCCGCGGGTCCATCACCAGTGGCGGCCCGACGAGGTGCTGGTGGAGCCGACGCTGCCGGACGCGACGGTGCGGGCGCTCGCCGCCATGGGGCATCCGGTGCGGGTCGGGCCGGTGTCGGGCTCCGCCCACACGGTCGCGGCCACGCCGGACGGTCTCGTCGGGGTGGCGGACGGCCGCTCGCGCGGCGCCGGTGCGGCGGGGCACTGAGAGCCCGTTTGGACACTCGGACGGAGGCTACGTCGCAATGCGAACAGCCGGAGGCCAGGAGAGAAGCGACGCCGATATCGGGGATATCAGCGAGATTCTCGAGGCCGCGGCCGGTGTTCGCCTCGCGACCCCCCGCAAGTCGGGCCTGCCCGACTTGCGTCGCATGACGAGCTGAACTCGGGCGAGCCCGAGTTCAGGGGCCGGGCCGCTTTCGGCCGCCCGGTGCGTCGCCGATCTCGCCCGTACTCCCTGGTACGCCCTTCGATCGGCTCCTGCCGGATCGGCCGAAATCGGCTCCGGCGCAGCCCCGTCGGAGTGTCCAAACGGGCTCTAAGGCCGGGCGTCCGTCCTTCCGCTCGTCCGCCGGACGTGCCCGTCGTCAGGAGACGCGGCGGCGCGGCTCGACCAGGCGGCCGAGCTGGCGGCGGGCCAACGCATGGTGCGGCGGCCGCGCGTTGAGGCGGATCGACGTGTTGCTGCGATAGAGCGGGACGAACAGCGGCGCGGTCTTGAAGCGTCCGGCGACTGGCTCGGAGGCGACGGGATCGATGCCCAAACGGCGCAATACCACCGGCAACATCCTACTCGTCCTGAAAAATATCGGCGGAGACGCCCGAAACCGAGCGGAATTGGAGCGGGCGAAGGGATTCGAACCCTCGACCCCAACCTTGGCAAGGTTGTGCTCTACCCCTGAGCTACACCCGCATCCTGCGGCGGCACCGCCACCGGGGCGCATCTCTACCCAAACTCGATCGGCTTGGCAACCGTCGTGAAACACCGACATGGCGGGCCGTCGCGATACCATGGTTTCAGGCTCTCACGCCTGTGGACAGGGTTGACGGGCCGCCGGCCGGCAGGCTCCAGTGCGGCGCCTCGATCGCCGAGCCCGATCCGCCGAACCCGATCGCCGACACCATCATGCCCGCCACCCCCGACGACCTGTTCGCCTGCCTCGACCGCCTCGGCATCGCGCACCGGACGGTGCGGCACCCGCCGGTCTTCACCGTCCGGGAGTCGACAGCGCTGCGCGGCGAGATTCCCGGTGGCCACACCAAGAACCTGTTCCTCAAGGACAAGCGTGACGCGCTGTTCCTGGTGGTGGCGCTCGAGGATGCGGCGATCGACCTGAAGGGCCTGCATCGGCGGCTGGGCGCCTCGGGCCGCTTCTCGTTCGGCTCGGCCGATCTGCTGCGCGAGACCCTCGCGGTGGAGCCCGGCTCGGTCACCCCGTTCGCGGCCCTCAACGACACCGACGCGCGCGTCACCGTGGTGCTGGACCGTCCGATGATGGCGACGAGCCCCTTGAACTATCATCCGTTGGTCAACACCATGACGACCGCCGTCGCGCCGGACGATCTCGTCCGCTTTCTGCGCCACACCGGCCACGAGCCGCGCCTTGTCGCGGTCTCCGGGCCGGCCCCCGGCGGGTCCGATTGAGGTCGCGATTGCAATGAGTTCCGCGCTTCCCCATGTAGTCGGGCGAAGGGGCGCGGCGGCAGCCCGGTAGAGGACGGATTCCAGATGTTGCAGAACGGCGGAGCGGCGGTGGCCGCGGACGGGCTCGTCAAGGACACGACCACCCAGGGCTTCATGAAGGACGTGATCGAGGAGTCGCGCCGGCAGCCGGTGCTGGTCGACTTCTGGGCGCCCTGGTGCCAGCCCTGCAAGCAGCTCACCCCGATTCTGGAGAAGGTGGTCCGCGCCGCCAAGGGCAAGGTC
Organism: Rhodoplanes serenus; assembly: GCA_009720755.1. Classification (GTDB taxonomy): domain Bacteria; phylum Pseudomonadota; class Alphaproteobacteria; order Rhizobiales; family Xanthobacteraceae; genus Rhodoplanes; species Rhodoplanes serenus. The sequence continues at coordinate 46,194 of WNKV01000022.1, read as the reverse complement.
AAGCTCGTCAAGATGAACATCGACGAGCACCGCGCCATCCCGCAGCAGATGGGCATCCAGTCGATCCCGGCGGTGATCGCCTTCGTCAACGGTCAGCCGGCCGACGGCTTCATGGGCGCCCTGCCGGAGAGCCAGGTGGTCGCCTTCCTGGAGCGGCTGACCCGCGGCAAGCTCGGCGGTCCCGACGACGCCGTGCAGCAGGCCCTGGAGGCCGCCGACGCGGCGCTGGTGGAGGGCGACGCCGCCGGCGCCGCCGAGATCTACGCCGAGGTGCTGCAACACGATCCCGAAAGCGTCCACGCCATGGCCGGGCTGGCGCGCTGCCACATCGAGACCGGCGCGCTGGACGAGGCCCGCCAGATCCTCGACCAGGTGCCGGCCGCCAAGCGCAACCAGGCCGCCGTCACGGCGGCGGCCGCCGCCCTGGAGGTGGCCGAGCAGGCCGCCTCGCTGGGGCCGATCGTCGAGCTGGAGAAGCGGCTCGCCGCCGATCCGCGCGACCACCAGGCTCGCTTCGATCTGGCTCTCGCGCTCAATGCCAAGGGGCGCCGCGCCGAGACGGTCGACCACCTTCTGGAGATCGTGCGCCGCGATCGCCAGTGGAACGAGGACGGAGCGCGCAAGCAGCTCGTCCAGCTGTTCGAGGCGTGGGGGCCGACCGACGAGGCCACCGTGACCGGGCGCCGCCGCCTGTCCTCGATCCTGTTCGCCTGAGGCGCCGGCCCCGCCGGTCGCAGGGAGAGCCGCCATGCCGATGAACGCGGTCTACCGGGGCCCCGCGGATCTGCCGTCCACCCTGTCGCTGTTCCCGCTGTCGGGCGCGCTGCTGCTGCCGCGCGGCCAGATGCCGCTCAACATCTTCGAGCCGCGCTATCTCGCCATGGTGGACGATGCCCTGCGGCACGGCCACCGCCTGATCGGGATGATCCAGCCCGACAGCGCCCATCCCGGGCCCGACGACAAGCCGAACCTGTTCCGGGTCGGCTGCGTCGGTCGCATCACCCAGTTCGCCGAGACCGGCGACGGGCGCTACCTGATCCAGCTCACTGGCGTCGCCCGGTTCCGGGTCGAGCACGAGCTGGCCGCCGACACGCCGTACCGGCAGGCGCTGGTCAGCTACGCCCCGTTCGCCGACGACTTCGTCGCCCGCAAGGGCGAGCGGGAGGTCGACCGCACCGCCCTGCTGCGGGCGCTGCGTGACTTCCTGGAGGCCAACAAGCTGAAGGCCGACTGGGAGGGTATCGAGAACGCCCCCAACGAGGCGCTGGTCAACGCGCTCGCGATGATGTCGCCCTACGGACCGGCCGAGAAGCAGGCCATGCTGGAGGCCCCGGACCTGAAGGCCCGGGCCGAGATCCTGGTCGCCGTCACCGAGATCGAGCTGGCCAAGGGCCGCACTCCCGGCGACGCGCCGCTGCAATGATCCGCCGGTGCCGCGGCGGCGGCGCGCCGGAGCCGGGGTGCCGCGGCGGCCGAAATGCTCTATCCTCCGCGCCGGCGTCTTCGCCGCCGCGGAGGCGCTCTGGTGGCGGCGTCGTCGTCGCCCGCCCTCGCTGCAACGGACAGTACTCGGCATGACCTCGCTTCCTTCCGACCGTGCGACCGGCTCCGTCGATCCCAAGCTTCTCGAAATCCTCGTCTGTCCGCTGACCAAGGGGCCGCTCGAATACGATGCGGCGCGCCAGGAGCTGGTGTCGCGCGCCGCCCGGCTCGCCTATCCGATCCGTGATGGCATCCCGATCATGCTGGTCGACGAGGCGCGCCGTCTCGACTGACGGCTCTCGTGTCCCACCCCTTTCCGATCTCGACGCCGGCCTCCGGACCCGCACGGCGCGCCGGCCCGTCCGACACCCGACCTCCGGAGCGCTCGTCATGCTGAAGATCTGGGGCCGCACCACCTCGGCCAATGTCCAGAAGGTGATGTGGGCGGTGGGCGAGCTCGCCCTGCCGCACGAGCGCGTCGATCTCGGCGGGCCGTTCGGCGGCAACCGCGAGCCCGAGTACCTGGCCAAGAACCCCAACGGCTTCGTCCCCACCATCGAGGACGACGGCTTCGTGCTGTGGGAATCCAACACCATTCTGCGCTATCTGGCGGCCAATCCCGCGGGGTCTGCGGGCACGACGCTGGAGCCGGCCGATCGCCGCGACCGCGCCCGCGCCAGCCAGTGGATGGATTGGGAGCTGACGGCCGCCTCGCCGGTGTTCCGTCCGGTGTTCATCGGCCTGGTGCGCACGCCGGCGGCGCAGCGCGACGCCGCCGCGATCGCTGCGGCGACCGAGACGAGCATCGCCGCCATGACGATCCTCGACGCCGCGCTGGCCGGCTCGGCCTATCTGGCCGGCGACACCTTCTCGTACGGCGACATCCCGCTCGCCGTGCTGGTGCGGCGCTTCCTGGAGCTGGTGGTCGAGCGGCCGAGCCTGTCCAACATCGAGCGCTGGTACACGGCGATCGAGGCGCGCCCGGCGTTCCGTGAGCATGTCGGCGGCATTCCGATGGTGTGACCCGCTGACGGCCCCGCCCGCGGGTCGCGGCCTGCCTGTGGCTCAGCGTAAGAACGGCGGGTCCCGCCAGTCCCATAGCCGGGACGGCGCGTGGTCGACACTCACGGGAGTCGCGTTCCAGTAGTGTGGCTCGCGCCGCAGCGCGCCGGCCGCGTGCATGCCAATGCTCGCCGCCGCGAGGATGCCGGCCAAGATGGTGCCGATCAAGACGGTGCCGGCCATGCGCGGCCGAGCATGCGGGCCGGCCAGCCCGGCCACGTTGAACGGCAGGAACCAGACCAGGAAAGGGAGGACGTCGGACATCGCCCGCGGACCGTAGCTGTGCCCGAGCCACCAATGCGGAAATCGGGACACCTGGAGCCAATGGACGATCACGATGGCGCCGAATGCGATCGCCAGCGTCCGATCGGCCGGCTGCCGCACTGCGACGACGAAGCCGGTGATCGCGAGCAGCAGCACGGGCGAGTAGACGAACAGGCCGCGGCTCGGGCTGACGAGGTTGCCGAGAAGAGCGTCGGCGACCGTCGACGAGCCGCCGACCCGCCCGGGGTTGTAGTAGGACGGGAGCGGCGACCCGCAGGTCACCTCGTTGAAGACGAGCCAGGGCACCGCGACCAGGGCGGCCAGCAGCAGGAAGCGCCAAACCATCGTCCGGTGGACGATCAGCAGATAGAGGCCGAGCACGGCGATCGGCACGGCCGCCGTGGGGCGAATCACGAAGGCGGCGGCGAGGGGCAAGGCGGCGAACGGCGCGACCGTGGGCCGGGTGCGGGCCGATTGCAGGATCAGCATCGCCACGACGAGCATCAGCACCAGCGGACCGTGCTGCCACAGAGCGCGGCTCGACACCGACCACATCGACGTGCCGAAGGCGAACACCAGCGTCGTTCCACCGGCCACCGCGAGGCTCGGGAAGCGCATGTGGACCAGCACGAAGAACACGGCCGCGGCGAGCGCGCTGAAGATCGATGCGATGATCTTCTCGACCGTCTCGGGCACATGGTTCGCGAGGCGGGTCTCGAACTCCGGTGAGACGAGCGATGCCACCAGCACGGCCGGCGTAGCCAGAACCGACACACCGATCGGGAACATGGTCCGCGGCTCGCCGCGGCAGTGCTCGATGGCGTAGAAGCCTGTCGACTCGATCACCGGCCCGTAAGCCGTCAAGGCGCCGCCTTGGCCGCGGATCAGGCTCATCGACGTGTGCAGCGACCAGCGGGAATCGGCGGAGGTCTTGACTGGACTCAGCGCGTAGACGGTGAAGACGACCGCGAACACCAGGGCCGCGACGACCACGACGGAGATGGCTTCGAGTGGCTTTTTGATCGGCATCGGCGAACCCGCAGGCGAAAAGGTCGTCGTCACCGCTTCTGCGGGCGGGCAACGGAGCATCGTCACGCCGCGGTCGAAGCGGCGTGCCGACAGCCCTCACGGTGGCGTCGCGAACCGGGTCGCGTTTCTTACATCGCGGTGCCGTCGGCGGCGAGCAGGTTTCTGCTCCGCCTGTGGCGGCGTCCGCTACAGCGCCTCGCCGCGCATCAGCCGCGGCACCGCGCCCGACACGCCGGCGGCCTCCTGGACGAACAGGCGCTTGAGGGCGGGGGCGCGGTCGACCAGGCCGAGGCCGAGATCGCGGACCAGGCGCAGCACGTCGGAATGGTTCGAGAACAGCCGGTTGAGGCCGTCGGTGGCGAGCCCCATGGTCATCGCGTCGAAGCGCCGCCAGCGCTGGTAGCGCTCCAGCACGTCGGCGGCGCCGATGTCGAGGCCGAGCCGGGCCGCGTCCGCGATGGTCTCGGCCAGCGCCGCGACGTCGCGCAGCCCGAGATTGAGGCCCTGGCCGGCGATCGGATGCACCCGGTGGGCGGCGTCGCCGATCAGCGCCAGCCGGTCGGTCACCAGGCTGCGAGCGATGGTCAGCCCGAGCGGGAACGCCTGGCGCGGCCCGGCCAGCGAGAGCGCGCCGAGATGCAGCCCGAACCGCGTCTCCAGCTCGGCCAGGAAGCCGTCGTCCGGCAGGGCGACGATGCGGTTCGCCTCGTCGGTCGTCTCGACCCAGACGAGCGAGCTGCGCCGCCCGGTCAGCGGCAGGATGGCGAACGGCCCGGCCGGCAGGAAGTGCTCGGTGGCGCGGCCGTGATGGTCGCGCTCGTGCGCCACCGTGGTGACGATGCCGGACTGGCCGTACTCCCAGCCGACCGTGCCGATGCCGGCGAGATCGCGCAGGCGCGACCGCATGCCGTCGGCGGCGACCAGCAGGGCGGCCGCGATCGTCGTGCCGTCCGAGAGCTGCGCCGTGACGCCGTGCGGCCCGGCCTCGTAGCCGGTGACCGCGACGGCGCGCAGATCGAGGCCGACGGCCTCGGCCCGCGCCCGCAGCGCCGCCAGCAGCACGCCGTTCTCGACCAGCTGGGCGAAGGGCTCGCCGGGCGCCACCTCGCCCGCGAAGGTGAGCAGCACCGGCCGCACGGCATCGTCGAGCCGGCTGTCGGTGATCACCATGTCGAGCACGTCCTGGGCGGCCGGCGCCACCGCGCCCCAGGCGCCGAGCGACTCCAGCATGCGCCGGCTCGCCGCCGCGATCGCCGAGGCGCGCGCATCCGGCGCCGGGCGGTCGCGCGCCGGGTCAGCCACCACGATGCCGAAGGCGGGGCCGAGCGCCTCGCGCAGTGCGATCGCCAGCGCCAGGCCGGCGAAGCCGCCGCCGGCGATCAGCACTTGCGTGCGCGGTGCGGCAGGGAGGGCGGTGTACGGGTCGGGGGGCGTCGCGATGGTCATGCGGGTCCAGTTCTTCGCCGGCGCGGAGGCTCATGCGGCGGCCCGCGATCTATAGCACCGCCGCCGGCCGCTGGGCCATGCGGGGCCGCCGGTAGGGCCGCCGGCGGTGCGCCGGGGCGGGCTGCGGCCACCGCGTCCGTCGACGGCCCGACCGTGGCTCGCCTTGACATTGCCGGAGGTGCGGCGTCACTGACGGGGGCTTCCCACCATCCTTTGCCTCCGCCGTCCAGGACCTTCTCTCATGGCGTCCGCCGTCCAGCACCTGCTCTCCGTCATCGATCTCGAGCCGCTCGAGGTGAACCTGTTCCGCGGGCGCTCGCCCCAGTCCGGCTGGCAGCGCGTGTTCGGCGGCCAGGTGATCGGCCAGGCGCTGGTCGCCGCCTGCCGCACCGTCGACGAGCTGGCCGAGCGGCCGCCCCATTCGCTGCACGCCTACTTCCTGCTGCCCGGCGACCCCAAGGTGCCGATCATCTACCAGGTCGAGCGGCTGCGTGACGGCAAGAGCTACACCACCCGCCGGGTCACGGCCATTCAGCACGGCCGGCCGATCTACTCCACCATGGTGTCGTTCCACGGCGCCGAGAACGGCATCGAGCATCAGTTCCCGATGCCCGACGTGGCGCCGCCCGAAAGCCTGCCGAGCGAGGCCGAGCTGAAGGAGCGCATCCTGCCCCGCATGCCCGATCCGGTCCGCGGCTATTTCGAGCGCGAGCGGCCGATCGAGCTGCGGCCGGTGGAGTTCGAGCGCTATCTCGGCAAGGCGCATCCGGAAGGGCGCTTCCACGTCTGGATTCGCACCACCGGGCGGCTGCCCGACGAGCCGGCGATTCACCGTTGCGTGCTCGCCTATGCGTCCGACATGCTGCTGCTCGACGCCGCCATGATCCCGCACGGCCGTACCCTGTTCGAGAAGGACATCATGGCGGCGAGCCTCGATCACGCCATGTGGTTCCACCGGCCGTTCCGCGCCGACGACTGGCTGCTGTACTGCCAGGACAGCCCCAGCGGGGGCGGCGGCCGCGGCTTTGGCCGCGGGCTGATCTTCACGCGCGACGGCACGCTGATCTCGTCGGTGGCGCAGGAAGGCGTCATCCGCACCCGCACCCGCTGAGCCGGCGACCGGCCGGTCCGCACCGGCGACGCGAAAGCTGACGGCGGCCGCGGCTTGTCGTAGGGTGCGGCGCGTCGTTGCGTCGCCGGCATCTGGCCGGCGCGCCGACAGCGAGGGATCGAGGGGGCCGGTGCCGTCGATGCCGGCGTCGTCGGGTCCCGGCGCCGCGGGACTATGGCCATAGGGCTGTGGCCATAGGGCTGTGGCGCATCGCCGAACATTGTGGAAGGGGGGCCGGATGAAGCTCGTCATCGCCGTCATCAAGCCGTTCAAGCTCGACGAGGTGCACCAGGCGCTGACCCGCATCGGGGTCAGCGGCATGACGGTGACCGAGGTCAAGGGCTACGGCCGTCAGAAGGGCCACACCGAGATCTATCGCGGGGCCGAGTACGCGGTCAGCTTCCTGCCCAAGGTGCGGATCGACGTCGCGGTGCCGAGCGAGCAGGTCGAGACCGTCATCGAAGCGATCTCGGCCGCGGCCCGCACCGGCCAGATCGGCGACGGCAAGATCTTCGTGACCGACATTCAGCGCGCCGTGCGCATCCGCACCGGCGAGGCCGACGCTGAGGCGCTGTAGGCACGGCGCCGTCTGATCCGGTCCCGGGTCCCGGCGCGACGCCTGTGGCCGCGCCGGTCGAATCGTTGTCCTCGTCCATTCAGCGGCCTTGCAGGCCCGGCGGTCGCCGAGCCCCGCCTGTCGCCTCGCGGCGCGGCTGCCGGCCCCCTGGGCCACGTGCACGTCTGATCAAGATTCAGGCAGCCCGCGCCCTTTGATTGCGCACACCTCTTAGCTCACGCGCCGGCCGACGGTCGCCCGCCTGGCGCCGATGCGTCCCCCTGCGTCACCGCCAAGCCGCGGCAAAGCGGCGCGGAATCGCGCTTTCGCGCGATCAGATCAGTGTTGGCACGCGGCTTGATTTGGAGAGCCCAGGCAAAGCCTGCGGGGGGCGATCTCGCGTGCGGAGCCGCTCATTTCAGCCCGTCCTCCGCGAGGGGGGCACCAGCGGGGATCGAATTCATGAAAATCGTCATGGCGGTCATCAAGCCATTCAAGCTCGACGAAGTTCGCGATGCGCTCACGTCCATCGGCGTCTACGGCATGACCGTGACCGAAGTGAAGGGCTACGGCCGACAGAAGGGCCACACCGAGATTTATCGCGGCACCGAATACGCCGTGAGCTTCCTGCCCAAGGTGAAGGTCGAGATCGCGGTGCCGAGCAATCAAGTCGAGAAGGTGATCGAGACCATCTCGGGTGCCGCCAAGACCGGCCAGATCGGCGACGGCAAGATCTTTGTCCTCGGCATCGACCAGGCGGTCCGCATCCGGACCGGCGAAACCGACAACGCGGCGCTGTGACCCGCACCCATCGGACAGGAGCGAAACGATGACACTCAGACTTCCGATTCGTGCCGGGATCACGGCCCTCGCGGTCGCGATGCTGGCGGCGGTACCCGCCGTGGCGGCCGAGCCCACCGTCAACAAGGGTGACAACGCCTGGGTGATGACCTCGGCGGTGCTGATCCTGCTGATGATCATTCCCGGCCTGGCGCTGTTCTACGGCGGCCTGGTGCGCAGCAAGAACATGCTGTCGGTGCTGGCGCACGTCTTCTACACGGTGTGCGTCGCCATCCTGCTGTGGGCGATCTACGGCTACAGCGTCACCTTCACGGGCGGCTCGCCCTATATCGGCGGCTTCTCCAAGCTGTTCCTCGCCGGCGTCACGCCCGAGACCAAGGCGGCGACCTTCTCGGTCGGGGCCAACATCTCGGAGCTGATCTATGTCTGCTTCCAGATGACCTTCGCGGCGATCACGCCCGCCCTCATCGTCGGCGCCTTCGCGGAGCGGATGAAGTTCTCGGCGCTCGCCCTGTTCATCCCGCTGTGGATCACGCTGATCTACTTCCCGATCGCCCACATGGTCTGGTACTGGGCCGGCCCCGACGCGATCGCCGATGCCGCCGCGGCCGTCGCCGCCGCGACCGACGCGGTCGCCAAGGCCGCCGCGCAGGCCAAGCTCGACGAGGTGATGGCCGATGCGGGTCAGATCTTCTCGTGGGGCGCGCTCGACTTCGCCGGCGGCACGGTGGTGCACATCAATGCCGGCATCGCCGGCCTGGTCGGGGCGCTGCTGGTCGGCCGCCGCATCGGCTTTGGCAAGGAGCTGATGCCGCCCCACTCGCTGACCCAGACCATGATCGGCGCCGCGCTGCTGTGGGTGGGGTGGTTCGGCTTCAATGCCGGCTCGGCCCTCGAGGCGAGCGGCGCGGCCGCGCTGGCGATGACCAACACCTTCGTGGCCACCGCCGCGGCGGCGCTGTCGTGGATGTTCGCCGAGTGGGTCGTCAAGGGCAAGCCGTCGCTGCTCGGCGCGCTGTCGGGCTGCATCGCCGGCCTCGTCGCCGTCACCCCGGCGGCCGGCTTCGCGGGTCCGATGGGCTCGATCGTGCTCGGCCTCGTGGTCGGCGTGGTCTGCCTGTTCTTCTGCTCGGTGGTGAAGAACGCCTTCGGCTACGACGACGCCCTCGACGTGTTCGGCATCCACTGCGTCGGCGGCATCGTCGGCGCCCTCGCGACCGGCATCCTGGTCGCTCCGGCGCTCGGCGGCACCGGCGTCTACGACTACGTCGCCGCCAAGGTGGCGGACTACGACATGGTCACCCAGGTGCTGGCGCAGGCCAAGGCGGTCGGCCTCACCATCGTGTGGTCCGGCGTCGGCTCGTTGGTGCTCTACAAGATCGTCGACCTCGTGGTCGGCCTGCGGCCGACGCCCGAAGCCGAGCGCGAGGGCCTCGACCTCGCCGATCACGGCGAGCGCGCCTACACCATGTGAGGTGACGCGACGAGGTGAGGTGAAGAGCTCACGGACGGAGCGGAGACCCGGCACCGCTCCGGCCGGTGGGAGGCCCCGACCTCGTGTCGGGGCCTCTTTTTTGTGGCCTGGCCGCGGGCGGACTCCGATCCGGCTGGATCGGCTCTTGCCCTACCGGACCTCCATCGCCTCCAGCTCGTCGATCATGGCGGCGATCAGCCCGAGCCCGCCCTGCCAGAAGCCAGGATCGCGGGCATCGAGCCCGAACGGCGCCAGCAGCTCGGCATGCGGCTTGGTGCCGCCGGCCGCCAGCATGGCCAGATAGCGGTCGGCGAAGCCCTCGTGGGCGTTCTCGTAGACCGCGTACAGCGCGTTCACCAGGCAGTCGCCGAACGCATAGGCGTAGACGTAGAAGGGCGCGTGGACGAAGTGGCCGATATAGGCCCAGAACGTCTCGTAGCCGGGATGCAGCTCGATCGCCGGGCCGAGGCTCTCGCCCTGGACCTGCATCCAGATCGCGCTGATGCGGTCGGCGGTCAGCTCGCCGTCGCGACGCTCGCTGTGGATGATGCGCTCGAACGTGTAGAAGGCGATCTGCCGCACCACCGTGTTGAGCATGTCCTCCACCTTGCCGGCCAGCATGGCGCGGCGGCGCTTCTTGTCCTTGGTGGCGGCGAGCAGCTTCCGAAACGTCAGCATCTCGCCGAACACGCTGGCGGTCTCGGCGAGCGTCAGCGGCGTCGGCGCCATCAGCGGGCCGTTCTTGGCGGCGAGCACCTGGTGGACGCCATGGCCGAGCTCGTGCGCGAGGGTCATCACATCGCGTGTCTTGCCCTGATAGTTGAGCAGCACGTAAGGGTGCGCCGACGGCACCGTCGGATGCGCGAAGGCGCCCGGCGCCTTGCCGGGCCGGGTCGGCGCGTCGATCCAGCGCTCGGTGAAGAAGCGCTCGGCGATCTCGGCCATCCGGGGCGAGAACGCCCCATAGGCGGAGAGCACCGCGTCCTTCGCCTGCTCCCAGGGAATCGTCGGCGTCGCCACCTTGGGCAGCGGCGCGTTGCGGTCCCAATGGGCGAGGCGCTCCTTGCCGAACCACTTGGCCTTGAGGGCGTAGTAGCGGTGCGACAGCCGCGGATACGCATCGCGGACCGCGCTCACCAGCGCCTCCACCACCTCGCGCTCCACCCGGTTGGCGAGATGGCGCGAGTCGGCGATGTCGGCGAAGCCGCGCCAGCGGTCGGAGATCTCCTTGTCCTTGGCGAGCGTGTTGGTGATCAGCGTGAAGGTGCGCAGATGCTGCCGGAAGGTGTCGGCCAACGCCTCGGCGGCGGCCCGGCGGGTCTTCTCGCTCGGGTTCTGGAGCAGCGTCAGCGTCGGCTCCAGGGGCAGCGTCTTGCCGGCGACCTTGAAGCGCAGGCCCGCGATGGTCTCGTCGAACAGCCGGTTCCAGGCCGCGTAGCCGGTCACCGACTTCTCGTGGAAGAGCTGCTCGACGCGGTCTTCGAGCTGGTACGGCTTCTCCTTGCGGACATCCTCGATGAACGGCCGGAAGTGGCCGAGCGCCGGGTCCTGCATGGCCGCCTCGATCAGCGCGTCGTCGATGCGGTTGAGCTCCAGGGCGAAGAACAGCAGATGCGAGGACGCGGCGGTGATCTGGTCCTGCACGTCGCCGTAGAACTTCGCCCGCACCGGATCGGTGGTGTCGCCGGCGTGGACCAGGCTCGCATAGGAGATCAGGCGACCGAGCAGGTCGTCGAGCGTCTCCAGCCGGCGGATCGCCGCCGCGAGCGCCTGCCCGGCGTCGGCCGCGGCCGCCATCTCGGCGAGCCGGCCCTTGTAGGTCTCCTCGAACGCGATGCACTCGGCCCGCGCGCGGTCGAGATCGCGCCGCACCTCGGGTGAATCGAGCCCCGGATAGAGGTCGGCGAGGTTCCATTCCGGCAACGCCCCGAGGGCGGCGGGAGCGGGATCGCTGGTCGCGACGGTCGAGCGGACGGGCGAAGGCTGCATGGCGGCGAGGGTCCGGACCTGTGAACGGGATGGTCCGGTCGTATCCGGTGCCGACATGGCAAAGCAATGGCGGTGTTCGCCGCCGCGCCTCCGGCCGGCCCTGCGGCCGGGTAAGCCGGCGTTAATCCTGAGTCCGGACAATGCCCCAAATCGAGACAGTCGGGCCGAAGTCCTCGCCATGCCGGAGCGCGTTCTGATCGTCGACGACGACCCGGTGCAGCGCCGCCTGCTCGAAGGTCTGGTCGGCAAGCTGGGGTTCGAGCCGGTGGTGGCGACGGGCGGCGACGCCGCCGTGGCGCTGCTCGCCGATCCCGACGCGCCGGCCATCGACGCCGTGGTGCTCGACCTGGTGATGCCGGATCTCGACGGCCTCGGCGTGCTGGCCAAGCTGCGCGAGGCCGGCCACGCCGTTCCGGTGATCGTGCAGACGGCCCACGGCGGCATCGACAATGTGGTGTCGGCGATGCGGGCCGGCGCGGTCGACTTCGTGGTCAAGCCGGTCGGCCCGGAGCGGCTGCTCGTCTCGTTGCGCAATGCGCTCGCCACCCGTGCCCTGGCGGGCGAGCTGTCGCGGCTCAAGCGCAGCCGCGCCGGCACGCTGACGGTTCGCGACATCGTCACCCGCAGCCCGCGCATGCGGGCGGTGCTGCGCGCCGCCGAGAAGGCGGCCGCCTCCACCATTCCGGTGCTGATCAGCGGCGAATCCGGCGTCGGCAAGGAGCTGGTCGCGCGCGCCATCCACGGCTCGGGCGAGCGGCGGGCGAAGCCGTTCGTCGCCGTGAACTGCGGCGCCATGCCGGACACGCTGGTCGAGTCGATCCTGTTCGGCCACGAGAAGGGCGCCTTCACGGGCGCCTCCGACCGCCATCTCGGCAAGTTCGTCGAAGCCTCGGGCGGCACCCTGTTCCTGGACGAGGTCGGCGAGCTGCCGCCGGCCGCCCAGGTGAAGCTGCTGCGGGCGCTCCAGGAGGGCGAGGTCGAGCCGGTCGGCGGCCGCCGTGCCGTCAAGGTCGACGTCCGGGTGATCTCCGCCACCAATCGGGATCTGATCGCCGACGTCGCGGCCGGCCGCTTCCGCGAGGACCTGTTCTATCGCCTGCACGTCTTCCCCGTCACGGTGCCGCCGCTGCGCGAGCGCGCCGAGGACATTCCGGATCTCGTCCGTCATTTCGTGCTGCGCTTCGCGGCCGAGGAGGGGCGGCGCGTACGGCGCGTCTCTGGCGACGCGCTGGCGGTGCTGTCGCGTCATCCCTGGCCGGGCAATGTCCGCCAGCTCGAGAATGCGGTGTTCCGTGCGGTGGTGCTGGCGGACGGCGAGGAGGTGGGGCTCGCCGAGTTCCCGCAGATCGCCGGCGCGGCGAATCCGCCGGTCGACGCCGCGGCCGATCTTGCCGCGAATCTGCCGCAAACCAGCCCGGCCGAGACCCCCTTCGTTTCGCTGGACGTGACGGAGCCGCCTGCCGGGGCGGGCCTGCTGCGGCTGCTCGACCGTGATGGCGAGGTCCGCCCGCTGGACGAGATCGAGGCCGAGGCGATCCGCTTCGCGGTCGCCCATTACGGCGGCCAAATGTCTGAAGTCGCTCGAAAATTGAAGATCGGCCGGTCGACCCTCTACCGCAAGCTCGACGGCCTCGGCGACGTCCTCGGCGACGGCGCCGAGAGCGAGGCGCTGGCCGGCGACGTGGCCGTCCGGTGACAGGCGGCTCGAAAAGCGCCGCCATGGTTTGGAAATTGGGGCTCGGCCGGCGACGGCTGGGCTAAGGTCTTGGACCGAAGGCGCGGTTCCGCGCGTTGCCGGAAGCGAGCGAGTCGCCCCGGCATCAGGCCCGAGTTCGGTTCTCGTGAACCGAGGGTCGCGACAACTCGACCGACGTGGTGCTGACGTTTGCCCTGGGGAGGACATCGCCTATGCGCTTCGATCGTCTGCTGGCCGGAACGGCCCTCGCGCTGGTTCTCGCGGTCGGGGCTGCCAACGCCCAATCGACCGAAGCGGCGGTGTCCGACACTGGCGCCCCGGCAGCGGTCGAGGCGCTCGTGCCGGCGACCGAGCCGGCGCCCGTCACGGTGACGGCCGACGACCTCGCGCCAGGCGCGGCGCCGAAGCCTGACACTGCCGCGGCGGCTCCCCCGTCGCCGGCTGCGCCGGCGACCGAGACGGCCGCGGTGCCACCCACGACGCCGGCCCCGACCGTGGTGACGCCGGCCGATACCGCCAAGATCGATGCGGCGGCGAAGCCCGAGAGCCTGAAGACGGAAAGCCCGAAGGCCGAGACGGCGGTGAGCGATCCGGCCGCGACCGGCGCCATCCCGGTCGCTCCGCTGAACAAGGTTCTGACCCTCGACCAGCAGGTCGGCGAGAAGCTTGCCGAGATGCTCGGCCGCAAGACCGACCGGCGCTTCGACGCCAAGACGCGCGCGGCGCTCGACACTTTCTATGCGGCGCGTGACCGCGCCCCGCTGTGGACCGACAACGGCGCCGTCAACGCCCGCGCCCGCGCCGTGATGGCGCAGCTCACCGCGGCCGCCGCCGACGGTCTCGATCCCGACGACTATCCGGTGCCGCAGCTCAAGGCCGACGCCTCGCCCGACGAGATCGCCGAGTTCGAGCTGAAGCTCGACCAGTCGGTGCTGACCTATGCGCGCCATGCCGCCGTCGGCCGCGTGCACTGGTCGCGCATCGCCAAGGACATCGTCTACGAGGTGAAGCCGCCGGAGGCCGCCGAGGTGCTCGGCCGGCTCGCCACGGCGCCCGATGCTCGTGCGGCCCTCGACAGCTACCTGCCGCAGCATCGCGCCTACAAGGCCCTCAAGGCAAAGCTCGCCGAGCTGCGCGGCCAGAAGGGCGACGGCAGCAAGCGGGTCGCCTACGGTCCGTCGCTCAAGGTCGGCATGGAGGACGAGCGCGTGCCCGAACTGCGCGAGCGCCTCGGCGCCGCCGGCACCGGCACCACCTACGACAAGGCGCTCGCCGACGCCGTCAAGGCGTTCCAGAAGAAGAAGGGCCTCAAGCCGACCGGCACCTTCGATTCGGCCGCCGTGGATGCGCTCAACGGTCCGCGCAACGATCGCACCGCCGACATCATCGCCGCCAACCTGGAGCGGTGGCGCTGGGTGCCGCACGATCTCGGCAAGTCGCACGTCGTCGTCAACATCCCGGAGTTCATGCTGCGCGTCTATCGCGACGACGACGTCCTGTGGTCGACCCGCGTGGTGGTCGGCAAGCCGTCGACGCCGACGCCGCTGCTGACCGAGACGATGAAGTTCATCACGGTCAACCCGACCTGGAACGTGCCGCCGTCGATCGTCTACAACGAGTATCTGCCGGCGATGCAGCAGGACCCGACCGTGCTGGCCCGCATGGGGCTGAACGTGTCGCGCAACCGCGACGGCTCGATCCACATCTCCCAGCCGCCCGGCGCCGGCAACGCGCTCGGCCGCATCCGCTTCAACTTCCCGAACAAGTTCCTGGTGTATCAGCACGACACGCCGGACAAGCACATGTTCGGGCATGACCGCCGCGCCTACAGCCACGGCTGCATGCGGGTGAAGGACCCCGACAAGTACGCCGAGGTGCTGCTGTCGATCGCCCTGCCGAAGGATAGCTACTCGGCCGATCGCATCCGCGGCATGTATGGCCGCGGCGAGGTCAACCTGACCTTCCCGACGCCGATCCCGGTGCATCTCACCTATCAGACCGCCTTCGTCGACGACGCCGGCAAGCTGGTGCTGCGCGACGACGTCTACGGGCGCGACTCGCGGGTGATCGCGGCGCTCAAGAGCGACGAGCGCAAGGTCGCCGACACGCCGGTGGAGCAGCGCCGCGAGGCGTCGGCGGCGCCGCGTCGTGCCAATGTGCGGCTGCCCCAGGAGGAGCCGCGGGCGAGCATCTTCCCGCTGTTCAACATCTTCCGCTGAGCGCTGGCGCGCTACGCTCAATCTGATCGTGATCACGACGGCCGGGCCTGAGCCCGGCCGTCGTCGTGTGTGGAGCGGAGTCTGTGTGACGCCGGCGCGCGCGTGTCCGCGACGGCGTCCGATCACGCGGGTCGGCTGATTCGTGTTCGGCTGCCGCGGTTGCGCGCATTGCGCAAGTCTGGAAAAACCCCTGGAACTTCAGATTTATCGCGGGCGTGACGCGGGGGCGACAGGTGGCTTCTTTTCGCCATACTCACAGTTTAGTGAAGTTGTCGTGATGGGGGAGAGGGGGGCAGCGACGCTGCGTTAACCGATCCCATAAAGACGAAAATGGCCCTGCGGTCGTGCCGTGCACGGGGGCGCGGCACGACGGCACGCTTCGCGGACACCGTTCGCGAAGACGGTGGAGCTTTGTCTGAATGAGATCGAACGTGGCTGTCAGCGACGTCCGCCGCGACACGGCGACCGGCATCGTATCGCGTGCCGGTCGCCGGGTCGGCCTCGCCACCCTGCTGATCGTCATCGGCTGCGGCAGCTTGCAGACCGCCTCGGCGGTGGGCGACACCCGCACGCTCTCGTTTCACCATACCCATACGGGCGAGACGCTGACCGTCACCTATAAGCGTGACGGTCGCTACGATCCCGACGCGATGAAGAAGATCGACTGGGTGATGCGCGACTGGCGCCGCAACCAGTCGGTCCGCATGGACCCGCTGGTGATCGACGCCGTGTGGGAGCTGACCCGCGCGGTCGGCGGCGGCGAGGTCGACATCATCTGTGGTTACCGCGCGCCCGAGACCAACTCGATGCTGCGTCGGCGCAGCGGCGGCGTCGCCCAGTTCAGCCAGCACATGCTCGGCAAGGCGATCGACCTGAAGATCCGCAACGTGCCGCTCGACAAGCAGCGCGAGGCGGCGCTGCGCCTGCATCGCGGCGGCGTCGGCTACTATCCGGGCTCGCAGTTCATCCATGTCGACGTGGCGAGCGTCCGCCACTGGCCGAAGATGAGCTACGATCAGCTCGCCCGCGTGTTCCCGGACGGCCGCACCGTCCACGTGCCGTCCAACGGCAAGCCGCTGCCCGGCTATCAGCTCGCGCTGGCCGACATCCAGAAGCGCGGCTCGTCGTCGGCCTTCGCGGGTCTCGACACGGCGGCGCCCGCCAAGTCCGGCCGCAACCTGCTGACCGCGCTGTTCGGCGGCACCAAGGACCCGGAGGAGGACGAGGACGCCGCGCGGGCCACTCCGGCAGCCGGCGCCAAGCCGAACCCGACCAAGCCGGACACCGCGCGCGCCGGGCGCACCCGCGTCGCGCAGGCCGACACCGCCCGCACCGATGCGACCCGCGTAGACGTCAAGCTCGATCTCGCCCGCGCCGACACGACCCGCACCGACGTCCGCAAGGCCGAGGTCGCCAAGGCAGAGCCGGCGAAGCCCGTCATCGCCAAGCCGGAGACCGTCCGGGTCGCGGTGGCGACCCCGTCGCGCGCCGCCGCGGTGGCCCCCGTGGCTGCGTCCGCCGCTCCGGCGCCCGAGCCCGAGATGTTCCAGCTCGCCTCCTCGACCAGCACGGCGGTCGAGCTGATCGGCGAGCCGCCGCGCCCGCCGGCGTCGATCGGCACGGCGCCCGGCCAGATCGCCGCCGGCGATCAGCCCTACCGCACCGCCTCGGCCGGCGACGTGATCGTGCCGACCGGCCGCGACCGCACGCCGAGCGAGACCGGCTCGCTGTGGTCGCGCCAGCGCGGCGACACCGCCGATCGCGTGCCGCTGGAGCTGGCCCTCGCCTATGCGTCCGAGCCCGATCGCCGCGCCGCTCCGGCGCCGGTCGCCCGCACGCCGGCCATGGGCTCGCTCGTCGATCGCGCCCGGCTGACCGCCGAGCCGCCGACCGTGGCGCCGACTACGGCCCCGGCTGCGGCCGACGCCGATCCCCTCACGGTGGTGAAGAAGACCGCCGCCCGCGTGCCGGTGGGTGGGCGCCAGCCGGCTCCGGCGCCCGTCGAGCGCCCGGTGGCGGCAGCCCCCGCGCCGGCGCCGCAGACCGCGGCGGTGCGCCCGGTGGCGCCCGGGACTCGCTTTGACGATCCGTGGCTGCGGGCCGTGATGCTGGCGCCGAGCCTGACCACCGCCCTGACGGTGACGCCCTCGGGCGATCCCGACTACACCGAGCTGCGCAGCCTGATGGGCAAGCCGGTCGGCAGCGTGGTGATGGCGTTCGCGCCCGAGCCCTATCCGGGCCTGGCCAACGACCGCTTCAGCGGCGGCGCCGTGGTGTTCCTGGCGACCGTCACGTTCCGCCGCACCGCCGCCCTGCGCTGACCCGGGGCACGTCTGGTGCTCCCTCGCCCCGTGGAGTGGGGAGAGGGCAGGCGCGCGATGGCGCCCCAGGGTAAGGGCTAGGGCGGTTGCGGCCGCCCCGGTATCTCGACGAGTGGCGGCGCCCCCTCTCCCGGATCGCAGGCATTTGGCCTGCGATCCGACCTCTCCCCGCCAGCGGGGTGAGGTGAGGCTCGGTGCCCAACCGGATCGGAGCCGGCGCCAACGTTGCACGGCCGTATCCATGAAAGCCGCATCCATGAAAAAAGCCCGGCTCGGCGGCCGGGCTGTTTTCATGTGCATCGATGCGGGGGGCGGCCGGCCGGCGAGCGGCCGGCGGCGTCCTCACGCCATGCCGAGGGCGGCCAGGTAGGTCTCCAGGATCGCCTCGTGCTCGGCGCGCTCGTCCTTGTCCTGCTTGCGCAGGCGGATGACGGCGCGCAGCGCCTTGACGTCGTAGCCGTTGCCCTTGGCCTCGGCGAACACGTCCTTGATGTCGTCGGCGATCGCCTTCTTCTCTTCCTCGAGCTTCTCGATGCGCTCCACGAAGGCGCGGAGCTGGTCCTGGGCGAACCGCGTCGCGCGATTCTTCTCGGCACGTTCGTCGGTGGCGGCGGCGCTGGTCGGCATGGACGGTCCTCGGCGGAACAGGAAGGCTGCGGGTGATACGGTCCGATTTTGCCGGGCCGTCAAGGCGAGGGCAGGGCAGGGCCCGACCGATTCACATCATCCACATGCCGGAGTGAAAAAAGTCGGAGCCCTGGGACTACAGGCGTCCCGTTAAGGCTCCGTCAACCGTGCTGGCCGGGCCTCGGCCGGCCGGCGCTCAGCCGTGGTCATGCGGCTCGTGCCGGTGCGAGACCGCGAACGCCGCCTTCTGGGCGGCGGTCGCCTCGCGCTGGTGCTTCGCCTTCCAGTCCTCGTAGGGCATGCCGTAGACGGCCTCGCGGCTCGCCTCCTTGGACAGCGGCACGCCGTGCGCCTCCGCCGCCTCCTTCAGCCAGTTGGACAGGCAGTTCCGGCAGAAGCCGGCGAGGTTCATGAGGTCGATGTTCTGCACGTCGGAGCGCTGGCGCAGGTGCTCCACCAGCCGGCGGAACACGGCCGCCTCCAGCGCGGTCCGGGTGGTGGGGTCCAAGGTCGCCGGATCGACAGAGGTCGGGTCGACAGGGGTCGGGTCGGGGGTCATCGGGGGTCCTCCGCGGAGCGGCCAGGATAGGTCGTGGCGGGCCGTGCCACCAGCCGGGCCGGCCAGTGCGCCCGGCGCACGGCGGCTGCGCGTCGCCGCCCGGGGCACGATCGCGCGTTCGCGACTATAAGGCGATTGGGCCGGGCGGCGCCGTCGCGGCCCGCGAGAGAGTTCGAGGTTGTCATGAGCCCGACCCGCGATCTGCTGATGCGATTCTACGAGGCGGCCGTCGCGGCCGCCCACCCGGCCACCTGCCTGCCGCCTGAGCTGCCGCCGCCGCCTCCCGATGGCCGCCTTATCGTGCTGGCGGCCGGCAAGGCCGCCGGCGCCAGCGTCGAGGCGGTCGAGGCCCATTATCTCGACCGGCTGGGGCTGCCGGCGGCGCGGCTCGCCGGCGTCGCGGTGACCCGCCACGGCCACGGCCGCCCCGGCCGGGTGATCGAGGTGGTCGAGGCCGGCCATCCGGTGCCCGACGCGGCCGGTCTCGCCGGCGCCGAGAAGACCTTGCAGCTCGCCGATTCGGCCGGTCCCGACGACCTCGTGCTGGTGCTGGTCTCCGGCGGCGCCTCGGCCAACTGGATCGCGCCGGCCGAGGGCATCACGCTCGCCGCCAAGCAGGCGGTGACCCGGGCGCTGCTGCGCTGCGGCGCCAATATCGGCGAGATCAACACGGTGCGGAAGCACCTGTCGCGGCTCAAAGGCGGCCGGCTGGCGGCGCGCGCCCATCCGGCTCGGGTGGTGACGCTGTCCATCTCCGACGTGCCCGGCGACGACCCGAGCGTCATCGGCTCGGGGCCGACGGTGCCGGACCCCTCGACCCTCGCCGACGCCCGCGCCATCGTGGTGCGTTACGGGCTGGAGATCCCCGACGAGATCAGGCAGGCGCTGGAGAACCCGGCCAACGAGTCGCCGAAGCCCGGCGATCCCGCCTTCGCGGATCTCGACTACCGCATCGTGGCCCGCCCGCAAGCTGCCTTCGAGCAGGTCGAGGCCAAGATCCGGGCCTCCGGGCTCGACTGCCTGCTGCTCGGTGACCGGCTGGAGGGCGAGGCCCGCACGGTGGCGGCCCAGCACGCCGCCATCGCCAAGGAGTTCGCCGCGCAGGGACGGCGGGCCGTCATCCTGTCGGGCGGCGAGCTGACCGTGACGTTGCGCGGCAAGGGGCGCGGCGGGCCGAACCAGGAATACGTCCTCGCACTGGCGGCGGCGCTCGACGGCATGCCGGGCGTGGCGGCGATCGCGGCCGACACCGACGGCATCGACGGCGGCGGCGGCAAGGCCGACGACCCGGCCGGCGCCTATGTGGACGAGACCACGGTGGCCCGCGCCCGCGCCCTCGGCCTCGATCCCGCCGCGTTTCTTGCCGACAACGACTCCACGGGCTTCTTCGAGCGACTCGGCGACCTGTTGCGGCCGGGTCCGACCTGCACCAACATCAACGACTTTCGGGCCATCCTGGTCGAACGGTGATCGGCCCTCCGGGGCACGCTGGCCGGCATGGCGAGAGCGACAGAATGGAACACGACGGCCGCGCCGGTCCCGGCGCGGCGGCGGAGAGCCGGCGCGGCCACCGTGCTGGCGGCCGCGAGGCTGGGCTTTGCCAGGCTGGGAGTGGCGACGCTGGGGCTTGCCGCCGTCGGCCTGGCGGGACCGGCGTACGCCGATTTCCGCTTGTGCAACAATACGGCCGGACGGGTCGGCGTCGCCGTCGGCTACAAGGACGGCGACGGCTGGGCGACCGAGGGGTGGTGGAACCTGCCGGCCCGCACCTGCGAGACGCTGCTCCGCGGCACCTTGGTTGCACGATACTATTACATCTATGCCGTAGACTACGACCGTGGCGGCGAATGGTCCGGCCAAGCGTACATGTGCACGCGCGACAAGGAATTCACGATTCGCGGCACCGAGGACTGCCTGGCCCGAGGCTACGACCGGACCGGCTTCTTCGAGGTCGACACCGGCGAGCAGCAGACCTGGACGGTTCAGCTGACCGACTCGAACGAGCAGACCTCGCAGCGGCCGGCCGGATCGACGCCCGGCAGCCCCACCCCCTTCATGACGGTGCCGCCCGCCCCGGGCCGCCCGTCCGCTCCCCCGCAATTCCCCGGAACCTCCCGATGAGACGACAGCGGCGCGTCAAGATCGTCGCCACCCTCGGCCCGGCGAGCGCCGACCAGGCGGCGATCGCCCGCCTGTTCCAGGCCGGCGCGGACGTGTTCCGCATCAACATGAGCCATACGGCCCCGGATCGCATGCGTGAGATGGTGCGGATGATCCGCGCCGTCGAGGAGGATCTCGGCCGCCCGGTCGGCATCCTGGCCGACCTCCAGGGACCGAAGCTGCGCATCGGCACCTTCGCGGAGCCGGCCGTGATGCTCGATCGTGGAGCCACCTTCGTGCTCGACGCCGATCCGACCCCGGGCGATGCCGGCCGGGTTCATGTGCCGCATCCCGAGGTGCTGGAGGCGCTGGAGCCCGGGCATTGCCTGCTGCTCGACGACGGCAAGCTGCGCCTGACGGTGCTGGAGGCGATGCCGGGACGGGCCGTGACCCGGGTCGAGGTCGGCGGCCGGCTGACCGCCCGCAAGGGCCTCAGCCTGCCCGACACCACCATCGCGTTCCCGGCCCTGACCGAGAAGGACCACCGCGACCTGGAGGCGGCCCTGCACGCCGGCGTCGACTGGATCGCCATGTCGTTCATCCAGCGCGCCGCCGATCTGGCCGCCGCCCGCAAGATCACGAGGGGCCGCGCCGGGCTTCTCGCCAAGATCGAGAAGCCGCAGGCCATCAAGGACCTGCACGATATCCTCGACGCCGCCGACGCGCTGATGGTGGCGCGCGGCGATCTCGGCGTCGAGATGCCGCTGGAGAAGGTGCCGGGTCTTCAGAAGCAGATCACCCGCGAGGCGCGGCGCGCCGGCAAGCCGGTGGTGGTCGCCACCCAGATGCTCGAATCGATGATCTCGAGCCCGGTGCCCACCCGTGCCGAGGTGTCGGACGTCGCCACCGCCATCTTCGAGGGGGCCGATGCTGTGATGCTGTCGGCCGAATCGGCGGCCGGCCAGTATCCGGTCGAGGCGGTCGCCACCATGAACCGGATCGCCGAGGAGGTGGAGCGCGACCCCACCTTCGCCACGGTGATCGAGGGGCTGCGGGCGCCGCCCGAGCGCACCGGCGCCGACGCCATTGCGGCCGCCGCCCGGCAGATCGCCGAGACCTTGGACCTGTCGGCGGTGGTGTCGTGGACCTCCTCGGGCGCCACCGCGTTCCGGGTCGCCCGCGAGCGGCCGACCGTGCCGGTGGTGTCGATCTCGCCCAGCCTCGCCACCGGCCGCAGGCTGGCGCTGGTGTGGGGCGTCCATGCGGTGGTCGACGCCGATGCGCGCGACCCCGACGACATGGTGGAGCGCGCCTGCCGCACCGCCTTCGCGCACGGCTTCGCCCGTGCCGGCGAGCGCATCATCATCGTGGCTGGCGTGCCGCTCGGCATGCCGGGGGCCACCAACATGGTGCGCATCACCTATGTGGGGCCGAAGGCGGCGGAGTAGCGGCGAGTTCTCGTCGTTAGAAGCCATCGAACATCGGCGATCTCGCTGCCGAACTCACCTTTTCCCAAAATTTGTGAGCGAGTTGGTGCCGCGACAGCAGTATCAGCCAGTACAGACGCTGTCCTTGCCCGCCGCGAATCAGTTCGCGATGCTTCGCCTGCGGAAGCCCGAGCGCCGAGATCCTCTCGGACCAGTATCTGAGAATGGCCGCACGAAACGCCGTCAAGTTCACATCGGGGTTCACCTGCCGGCGCCAGCCGGGAGCAAACCTGTCGAACTGCTCGTAAGCTCTGTCGGTATAGCGGTCCGCATTGCGCTGAAGATCCGACACGCTGACGTGCGCGATCACGTCGATGTGCCTGAGCTTCGCGAGCTGTTCGAACAGATCGAACGACAATGCGCCCAGATTGTACGGATCGAGAAAGGCCAGATGCAATCCGTGTCTGTCCAAGCTCTGGACGATCTTCGGCATCGACTCGCTCGCAGGTCCTGCAAACGAACGAACCGGCGCGCTCAATGCCGTCAATCGCTGTGTCGCCGCGGCGAGAAGCACGTCGTCGCCGTCCGAGATGGCGATCGACGTGAACCGTCCCGGCGATTCGATGGCTCGCTTGAACGCAGCGACCGGACTGCCGTCGATGAACGTCGTCGTGTCCTTGATCAGCGAGCGACCGGCCCCGCAAAACGGATCGATGTAGGCCGCGCCCGTATCCAAAAAACCTTTGCGAGGTGCGCCAGATATGTAAACATAATCAGTTACGAGCTTGAGCTTATCGACAGCCCAGGAGCCGACTTTTTCGACAATTAAGCCGTCATCGCCCAGCGTGTATCGCTCCAAGTCCCTTTGAGGCATTCCGGGCGCCCCTCTGTCGCAGGACACTCGCTCGCTTGTTTCGGGACCTTACCTCAGGAAACTCACGCCACAAAACCCCGTCCAGTTTTCCGCCGCCTTTTCCATTCTCTGGCGGATCGATGTCGATGGCCTGGGATTCGATCAAGCCCTCTTCGACAACCAGCGGGTTGTTCTTGTAGGAGCCCCACTGCTTCAAGAACGGTGCGGCTCCGACGCGGCGGCATTCGATGATCGCGTCCCGCACCCATTGCGGATTTGTCGGGCGAAAGCGATCCGAGCGGACGCCGCTCTCGCCGCCGATGATGACCCAGTCGGGACACCGTCCGTCAACGACGAGTCGCTCGATCGGCCCGATCGCGGGCTCGTAGCTGACGAAGTGAATCGCGGCCGGCACATCGAGAAGGAAAGGCACCCGTTGCTTGTAGGCGAGGGCGTCTTCCGTCGTCGTTCCGAGCCAGACGTTTGGATAACCGTCGCCCCAATCGGGGGGCAGCATCTTAAGGATGTTCTGGGGCCGCTTGGTCAGGAGCTGCCAGTCGAGCTGGTCGCATGTGCGGATGAGGCTGAACAGATCGGCCCGCCACGCGGGATCGACTTGATTGTCGAACACGTCGGCGAGGGATGCACAGAACACGCGCTGCCGGCGCCGGTGTGCGGCCTGGAACGCGCTCGCCCGACCGTTCCACGACAACGGGCTGCGCCAATAGGCATCGGTCGTACGTCGGCGCGAATGGTTGCCCCACTCGACTTGGCCACTCCGCTTGGCCCATTTCTCCGCGTAACAGAAATCGCAGGCTGACGGGGCGCCTTTACCCCGAGCTACCTTCGTGCAGCCGACCCAAGGATTGAACGTCGAATCGGTCCACTCGATCTTCGATCGGCCGGCCATGCAGTCCGCCCTTCACCGGGGCTGAACAACTCCCCCCATTGCAGGATCATCCGATACTCTAACACGGAACGAAAGATGAACGAAGGGCGTTCGTTCCGGGTGTCTTCTGCCCACCTGATTGCTCCAATGGCCCGCTCGCGGCTTGCGGTCGACAAACGCGCCAGAGTTGCGGTGTAGCAGGCGAACGCCTTCGTCGCCGGCCTCGACCGGCTCGGCGCGGGCACGTCGGTTCCTCGTCAGATCGGCCGGCCCTCCACCTTGTCGGTGAGGGTGCGGACCTTGTCGGCCATGCCCTTGAGGCGCGGGTTGATGTCGAGCGCCTTGCGGAAGGCCGCGAGCGCGTTGGTCTCGTCGCCGATCTCCTGCATGATGGTGCCGAGGCCGGCGAGCGCCCCGAAATGGCGGGGCTCGCGGCGCAGCACCTGGCGCAGGTCGGCGAGCGCGCCCGCATAGTCCTTGCGCAGGAAGGCCACCGTGGCGCGCCGGTTCCAGCCCTCGACATATTGGGGCCGGATCTCGACGATGGCATCGAGCAGCCGCAGCGCCAGCGCGTGGTCGTCCTTGTCGAGCGCCGCCTTGGTGCGAGCCATCAGCAGGTTGACGGTGTCGCTGTCGGAGGCGAGCCAGACCGCCCAGATGCGGTTCTCGACCGCCTTGGCGGTGGTGTCGTCGGGCGCCGCCTTGAGGGCGCCGAACAGCATGTCGAGATTGCGGGTCGGATCGCCGCGCGGCGCCTTCGGCACGCTGGCGGGCGGCTCCACCCAATCGGTGTCCTGGGCGGGTGCGACGCCGGGCGTGGCGAGCGCGACCACGAACGCCAGGGCGCAGGCGAGATGCCGGCCGCGGGCGGTGGCCGCGGCGGCCAGGCGGCGAGGAGTGGTCAGGCGGGGGTAGCCGGATCGGCGGTCCATGCCGCCAATCTAGGGCCGGCGGGGCGGGGCCGACAAGCCCGGCCACCTCGGCGGGGCGTCACAGCCGCGCGAGCGCGGCAAGAACCGAACCGCGCGACCAGCGCGGACAGCGTCACAGCCGAGAGAGCCGCATGGAAGCGTCACGGCCGCGCGAGCGCGGCCGTGCGGGAGTCATGCTGACGCGGCGCCGGCCCGGGTTCGGGCGGCGCTGCCGGCGCGAGCAGACGCGCCTGCGCTCAGCCCTGGCGGGCCTTGAAGCGGCGCTGGGTCTTGTTGATGATGTAGACGCGGCCCTTGCGGCGAACCAGACGGTTGTCGCGATGGCGCCCGCGCAGGGACTTCAGCGAGTTGCGGATCTTCATGGCTCGTCCTCGGCACGCCGTGGGTCGAGACCACGGGTGAATTCGCAAACGTCCCCGACGCGGCCGGCCCGGAAAGCCGGCGGTGCGGGGAGCGGTTAACGGTGGACGCATGCGCGAGAGGGCCCGGGGCCGCCCAAGGCACGCGAACGCGGCGGACCATAGGCAGGACGGCCGCGCCGGTCAAGCCGCGCCCGTCGAGCCGCGCCGGCCCGGCGATCCCCCTCAGCGGGGCCGCCGCCGGCGCTCCGGAAGCTGCGAAACCCCAAGCTCGCTCTTGCGGTAGAAGCCGCGATGGCCGCAGCTCCCGCAGCGCACCGAGAACTCGTCGGCCACCGCCTCGACCCGGTAGAGATCATTGGGCGCGCCGCAGCGGCCGCAATGGACCGTGCCGCGGGAGTAGGTGGCGCGTGTGGCTGCCGTCGTGGTCGATTGCGTGCGGAAGAACATCGGTCACGTCCCCGCCGGCTCCCCAGCCGGCCGCGCCAGTTCCAGCGCAAACCGCGGCGCCGGTAAAGCGGATGATGACCAATCGGTAAACGGTGGAGCGCGCCTCGATTGCTATCGGAGCGTGTTCGGTGCCGGCTTCGATGCCGCCGCCGGGCGGCGTCCGCGGGCGTCGATCGCCCAGACGTCGACCAGGCGGTCGCCCTGGACGACGTGGACGGCGTCGTAGTGCGCGATGGTCGGGTCGCAGTGCGGCACCGTGCCGGTCAGCACCGTGCCGGGCGGGGGCGTCGCCGCCCCGGTCGGCAGTGTCACGCAGCCGTGCTCGTCGCCTCTGAACGCATAGGCGGCGCCGGCCAAGGGGCCGTCGGCGATCCGCGGCAGCGGGCCGTTGAGGGCGAACGCCTTGGTGCCGCCGTCGGTGGTCACCTGGCCCGGCACGTTGGCGCTGACCACCGTGACGGCGACCGCCAGCGCCGGCCGGAACGGCCACGGCTCGCCGGCCGCGTAGTCGACGGCGCCGTACTCGGCGTCCATCACGGTGTAGGAGCCGGCTTGCAGCTCGGTGAACGGGCCGGCGGCGTCGAACCGATGGGTGCCGGTGCCGGCCCCGGTGACGATGGCGGGGCGCAGCCCGGCCGCCGTCAGCGCGGTGACCACCGCGGCGAGCTGCCCGGCCGCCGCCGCGGCGGCGCTCCGCCGCGCGTCGACGTTCCCGATATGCTGGATGTGCCCCGCATAGCCCTGCACCCCGGCGAAGCGCAGCGCCGGCCGGGCCGCGATGGCGCGGGCGAGCGCCACCGCCTCGGCGGGTCCGGCGACCCCGGTGCGGTGATGGCCGATGTCGGCGTCGACCAGCACGCCGAGGCGGACCCCCGCCGCCGCCACGGCGCGGTCGAGGGCCGCCACGGTGTCCGGATGGTCGGCGACCACGAGCAGGTCGGGTGCCCGTGCGGCGAGCCGCGCCAGCCGCTCGGGCTTGCCGGCGCCGACCACCGGCGAGGTGATCAGCACGCCGGGCAGGCCCGCCGCCACCATCACCTCGGCTTCGTCCAGTGTGGCGCAGGCGATGCCGCAGGCTCCGGCGGCGATCTGGCGGGCCGCGATGCGGCTGCACTTGTGGGTCTTGGCGTGCGGCCGCAGCGCGACGCCGGCCTCCCGGCAGGCGGCGGCCATCAGGGCGATGTTGTGATCGAGCGCATCGCGATCGAGCACCAGGGCGGGCGTCGGGACGACGTCGCGCCAGCGTGGCGCGTCGCTCGCGGGTGAAGGCGGATGATCGGGCATGGCGGGGTCCGGCACGGCCGCCGGGAGCGGCGGCCAGGGCATCGACATAGAGCACGTTTCGGCTGCCCGGGCACCCCAGCGACTTTGTGATTGGAGGCGTCGCCGCGGCGCGCCACACTGGCGGCCCCTATGGGCGCTGCGCCGGAACCCGCCGGAGCACGACCGTAAGGATATGGTCATTCCGATCCGCTACAGGGATCGTTCCGTCTGGGAGGTTCCGATGCGTCTGCCGCTTGCCTTCGCCGTCGTCGTTCTCGGTTTCGCCGGACCCGTCGCCGCCGCCGACCAGGTGCCGACCTTCGACGTGCGGCAGAGCTGCCGCGGTGGCTCCGACAACCCGGCGGCGCTGGAGAGCTGCCTGAAGTCGGAAGCCGAGGCGCGCACCCAGCTTGTCGCCCAGTGGGCCCAGTTCCCGGCCGCGCAGCGGCGCGGCTGCATCGCCGAGGCCGGACGCGAGATGGCGAGCTATGTCGAGCTGCTCACCTGCCTCCAGATCGCCGGTGAGGCCAAGGCGCTGCCCAAGCAACAGATCGATCTCGGCCCGCTGCGCAAGATCGATTGAGCGTTTCGTACCGCCCGGATTCTGCACCACGGCCGACGATGGAAGGTCGTCGCCAAGTTTTCCAGCCGCGAGTATTTGAAGCACGTTAATCTGGTCTTATTGGTGTTTTGCTACAACGCCCCCGTGCGCGTCACCCGGGGGAAAACATGAAAACGCGGTCAGTCGGCGTACTTCTGGCTGTAACATTGGTCGTTCTCGCGGCTGGCGCGTTGGTCGGCACTGGAATGAGCATGATCGAGGCTGTCGGCCGGTATCGGGCGAGTGCGGATGCGAAGGCGCTGGCGGTTGCCGACAAGACCATCTTCGACACGATTCAAACGCTGCGGATGCAGCGCGGCGACTTCGCCACCTGGCTGATCGCCGAGGATGACGTGTCCGCCAAGGCGGCCGAGCTGCTGGCACGTGCCAAGTCGCACTACGAGGCCGCCGCCGCGGCGCTGGCCGACGTCGACGTGCCGGACCGCCAGCAACTCGCGAGCGCGGTCACCGAGGCCTGGCAGGCCGTCGTCCTTCAAACACCGCTGGTGTCCGCCGAGGCGGCGCGACCGCGTGCCGACCGAAACCTCAAACGCACGCGGCCCTGGTACGACGCACTCACCAAGCTGTTCGAAGCCCTCAACTCGGCTTCCACCGCGGTGTCCAACCAGGTCCGCATGAACAGCCCCCAGATCGCCGAGCTCGTGCAGGTGCGCCGTTCCGCCTGGCTGGTTCGAGACCGTTATGGCCTCCAGTGCTCGCTCGTGCGCGCCAATGTCGAGAACGGCCAGCCGATGACCGACGCCCAGTGGGTCGAGCTCGGCCTCCTTCGGGGCGGGGTCACGGCTGGGCTCGCCGGGCTCGAGGAAGTCCTTGCACGGCCGGCCGCGCCCGCCGCGCCGACTGAGGCTTACCGCATCGCCCGTGGTCAGATCGAAGCCGGGAGGGCGTGGATCGACCAGGTCATCGCCAAATTCGGCAAAGGCACCCATCCGATCATGCCGGCGGCGGAATGGACCGCGAAATGCACGGGGGGATATGCGCCGACCGTGACGCTCGTCTTCACGGCACTCGACGAGGCGATCGCCTTGGCCGAGCGAGACCGCAACGCGGCCCTCCACAAGCTCATCGTGCAATCACTGACCTTCGCGCTCGCTCTCGGGATCGCCGTTGCCGGCTGGATTGTGGTGCGCCGGCGGTTCGTGGCCCCGGTCGCCACCCTGCTCGTGGCCATCGACCGTCTGCGCGAGCATGACTATGCCACGCCGGTGCCGCAGCTCCGCCACGACGACGAGTTTGGGAAGATGGCGGTGGCGCTGGAGAACCTGCGAACGAGCGCGGCGACCGCCGAGCGGCTCGCGGCCGAGCAGGAGAGATCGCGTCGCGAGCAGATCGAACGGGCCGAGGCGGTCGGCGCCGCCTGCCGAAACTTCGATGCCACGGCGAACAGCGTGATCGACGGGTTGACGCTCTCGGCCACCGAGCTGCGCGACACCGCGACGGCGATGCGCAGCATCGCGGGCAAGTCGAGCGATCAGGCCGAAGCCGTCGCTGCTGCGGCCAATCAGACGACCGTGAACGTGCAGGCGGTCGCGGCGTCGACCGAGCAGCTGTCGCGCTCCGTCGACGCCATCGCCGATCAGGTCCAGTCGAGCGCCGGCGAGGCACGTCAAGCGGTGGCGCAGGCCGAGGAGACAAACGCCACGGTCGATGCGCTCGCCGGCTGTGCACAGCGGATCGGAACCGTGGTCGAGCTGATTACTCAGATCGCCGGTCAGACCAACCTGCTGGCCCTCAACGCGACCATCGAGGCGGCACGCGCCGGCGAGGCCGGACGCGGATTCACGGTGGTGGCGACGGAGGTCAAGCGGCTGGCCGGCCAGACCGGCAAGGCGACCGACGACATCGCTCATCTGGTCGCCGAGATCCAGGCCGCGACGGCTCAGGCCGTCACGGCGATCCGGTCGATCGCCAAGACGATCGCTGGGATCGACGTCAAAATGACGGCCATTGCCGCGGCCGTCGAAGAGCAGGGGGCCGCCGCCCAGGAGATCACCCGCAACATCCAGCAGGTGGCCGGAGGCACCCGGTCGGTGACCGAGACCATTGGCAGTGTCGCGGGGCTCAGTCACGAGACCGGCTCCGCCAGTGACGCGGTGCTGCGCTCGGTCGAGAGCATGGCCGGAAAGGCCAGCCACCTCAGCGGTGAGGTCGAGCAGTTCCTCGCCAAGGTTCGCGCGAGCTGACACGGCCTCCGCGGCGCGCTCCGATGATCGGTGCGTCACGCGACGCCATGCGGGACGACATCAGTAGGAGCGCGGCAGCCCGAGCACATGCTCGCCCACATAGGCGAGGATGAGATTGGTCGAGATCGGCGCCACCTGATAGAGCCGCGTCTCGCGGAACTTGCGCTCGACGTCGTACTCGGCCGCGAAGCCGAAGCCGCCGAAGGTCTGGAGGCAGGCGTTGGCGGCCTCCCACGAGGCGTCGGCGGCGAGCAGCTTGGCCATGTTGGCCTCGGCGCCGCAGGGCTTGCCGGCATCGTGCAGGGCGGCGGCGCTGAAGCGCATCAGGCTCGCCGCCTCGATGCGGATGTGGGCTTGGGCGATGGGGAACTGGACGCCCTGGTTCTGGCCGATCGGCCGGCCGAAGACGACGCGCTCGTTGCCGTAGGCGACCGCCTTGTCGACGAACCAGCGGCCGTCGCCGATGCATTCGGCGGCGATCAGCGTGCGCTCGGCATTGAGCCCTTCGAGGATGTAGCGGAAGCCCTCGCCCTCGCGGCCGATCAGGTTCTCGGCCGGGATTTCGAGCCCGTCGAAGAACACCTCGTTGGTCTCGTGATTGACCATGTTGCGGATGGGCCGCACGGTCATGCCGGCCGTCAGGGCCGCGGGGACGTCGACCAGGAACACCGAGAGCCCGTGCGACCGCTTGCTCACCGCGGCGAGCGGCGTTGTGCGGGCCAAGAGGATCATCAGGTCGGAGTGCTGAAGGCGCGACGTCCACACCTTCTGGCCGTCGATCACCCAGCGGTCGCCTTTCTTCACCGCGGTGGTCTTCAGGCGGGTGGTGTCGGAGCCGGTGGTCGGCTCGGTGACCGCCATCGACTGCATGCGTAGCTCGCCGGCGGCCAGCCGCGGCAGGATGCGGCGCTTCTGCTCCTCGGAGCCGGCGCGCAGCAGCGTCGACATGTTGTACATCTGGCCGTGACAGGCGCCCGAGTTGCCGCCCGCCCGGTTGATCTCCTCCAGGATGATCGACGCCTCGGCGACGCCGAGCCCGGCACCGCCGTATTCCTGCGGGATCAGCGCGGCGAGCCAGCCGGCCCGCGTGAGGGCGTCGACGAACGCCTCCGGATAGGCGGCCGTCTCGTCGAGCCGGCGCCAGTATTCGGCCGGAAAGTCGGCGCACAGGGCGCGCACCGCGGTGCGGATGTCCTCGTGGTCGGTCGCGGTCGGCAGGGTCAGCGGCATCGGGTGGGCTCGGGTCGGCGGCGGATCAGGCGGCGGTGCCGGCGGCGCAGCGCCGCACGCCGTTGCGAAAGGCCCGCGGGGTCGAGCCGAGGTGCTGGAGGAAGAAGCGGGTGAAATGCCCCGGGGCCGAGAAGCCGAGCCGTTCCGCGATGGCGTGGATCGGGGCCTCCGTCGTCCCGAGCAGCTCGATCGCCGTCTCGATGCACAAGGCGTTGGCGTAGACCCGGGGGCTGACGCCGGTGCACGACCGGAACAGCTCGAAGAAGCGCGACCGGGACAGGCCGGCGACCGCCGCGCAGCCGTCGATGTCCAGGGTGATCCCCGGTGCCTCCCGCATCCGCACGATCGCCCGCCGGACCCGGAAATCGCTCGGGCGCGTCGCGGCCCGCGCGGTCTCGCCGAGATCGGCGGTGCCGTACTGCGTCAGCACGCTTCGGAAGAGCGCCTCGCAGGCGCGGTCCAGCTCGGCGTCCTCGGCCGTGTCGTCGCGCATCAGCGCGAGCATGCGGCCGGCCGCCGCCCGGACCTCGGCCGCCAGCGGCGCCTTGGCGGCCGCGAACACCCGGCAGCGGCCCAACGCGATGGCGGCCTGGATCGATCGCTCGAACCAGTAGGGCGCGATGTAGAGGGCGAGGAGCTGGGCGGTGGCGCCGTCCGGCAGCGGCCGCCCGGCGTGCGAGGCCCACGGGTTGATCAGCACCACCGACCCGGCATCGAGCACCTGGTCGCGGCCCTCGACCCGGAAGACGGTGTCGATGCCCGAGACCTTCATCAGGGCGTGGGCCTGGGCATGGGCATGCTCGGCGATCGTCGGCGTGCGCTCCAGGAGCGCGACCCGGCCGAAGCGACCGACGAAGACCCGGACCTCGCCCGCCATGTGGTTCTCCCGCCGGCAGCGTAGCGGATCGCCAAATCGGACTACAAGGTAATTTTCCGGTCCCGTCGGTAAAGACAATCCGGCTCGCCACCGGCACCCTTCCGGTTCGATCAACGGCTGCGAGGGCTCGCCCGATGACCGACGTGTCCGCCCGCTATCACGATCCGGCGCTCCTGATCGTCGACATGCAGAACGACTTCGTGCGGCAGGGCGCGCCGCTCGAGGTGCCGGACGCACGGGCGACCCTGCCGAGCCACGCGCGCCTGATCGCCGCCTTCCGCAGCCGGCGCCTGCCGATCGTCTACACCAAGTTCCTGTCGACCGAGGAGCCGTCGCTGCTGTGGACGTGGTCGCCGCAATGCGCTCCCCCGGTGCGCCTGTGCGGACGCGGCGTCCGGCGATCCTATGCGGATGCGGACGGCCCGCTCGACTGTGCCGACGTGGTGAGCGAGATCTACCCCGCACCCGACGACCTGGTCATCGAGAAGTACGGCTACGGGGCGTTCCATGGCACCTCGCTGTCCGACCGCCTGCGCCAGAAGGGCGTCCGCTCCCTGATGGTCACCGGTACCGTGACCCAGATCTGCGTGGAGGAGACGGCGCGCGAGGCGTTCCATCACGGCTTCCGCACCACGCTGGTGGAGGACGCGGTGTCGTCCTTCGCGCCGGAGCTGCATCGAGCCGCCCTGACGAACTTCGCCATGAAGTTCGGCTGGGTCGAAAGCTCGGCCGCCATCATCGCCGCCGTGGGAGCGCGCGCGTGACGGCCGGGCGCACCGCCGGGCGCCTCGCCGTGGCGGCAGCGGGTCCGCCGATCCTCTGGGTGACGGTGGTGCTGGTCGGCGTGGCCGCCGCGCTGCTGCCCGGCTTCTTCTCGGCGGACAATCTCGCCAATGTGCTCCGGCAGTCGGCCGTCCTGGCGCTGCTCGCCATCGGGCAGACCTTCGTGGTCGTCGCCGGAATGATGGACCTCTCGGTCGGAATGCTGGCGACGCTCGTCCTGGTGCTCGCCGCCGACCTGATGGACGGTCGCGCCGAGGCGACGCTCGCCGCCGTCGGGCTGGCCGCCGCCGTCGGGATCGGCGTCGGTGCGCTCACCGGCGTGCTCAACAATTTGCTGCGGATCAATTCCCTGATCCTGACCCTCGGAACCCTCACGATCCTTCAGGGCGTCACCTTCATCTACACGGATCAGAGCCTCGGCGCCCCGTCGCCCGCGATTGCCTGGCTCGCCAATGGGGATGTTCTCGGGTTGCCGCCGTCGTTCCTGCTGGTGGTTCTGCTGGTGGCGCTGGCGCACCTGGCTCTTCATCACACCCGCTTCGGGGTCCACCTCGCGGCGGTCGGTGGGGCGCCGCAGAGCGCCCGCCAGGCCGGCATTCCGGTCGGTCGCGTGCAGCTCGCCGCCTTCGTGATCAGCGGCCTGTCGGCCGGGCTCGCCGGTCTCGTCCTGCTCGGCCGGCTCGGCACCGGCTACCCCAACGCCGGCATCGGGCTCGAGCTCGACGCCATCGTGGCGGTGGTGCTGGGCGGCACCGCGCTCGCCGGCGGCCGGGGCAGCGTGATCGGCAGCGTCGCCGCCGCGGTGGTGCTCGGGATCGTCAGCAACATGCTCAACCTGCTCGAAGTGTCGTCGTTCGTGCAGATGGTGATCAAGGGGCTGGTGGTGATCATGGTCATCCTGATCGGCCAGGTCCGTCCGGAGCGCGCCGCATGAGCCGCCCCGACGAGATCGCCGCCCCGACACCGGCGGCCGCGGCGCCGGTGGGCGTCGCCGCGTCCCGGCGGCTCCGGAGCTTTCCCGAGACGCTCGCCATCTGGCTCGTGCTCGTCGTCCTGCTGGTGGTCGCCGGAGCCCTGTCGGAAGCGTTCCTCCGCCCCGTCTATCTCGGCAACATCATCCGCCAGGCCGCACCGATCGGCATCGCCGCCGTCGGCGTGACGTTCGTGATGATCCTGGGTGGCGTCGACCTGTCGATCGGCGCGACGATCTCGCTCGGGGCCGTGCTGTGCGCCGCCGCGATGAACGGCGATCCGGCCAACATCGCGCCGGCGGTGGCTCTCGCCTGCCTGGCGGCCGGCGCGATCGGCGCGCTGAACGGCATCCTGATCGCGGTTACCGGCGTCTCACCCTTCATCCTCACGCTCGGCACCGCGATCACCCTCTACGGTGTCACCCAGCTGGTCACCGGCGGCACCGCGCACGGGATCATCGCGCCCGGCTTTCGTGAGGTCTTCAATGTGCGGATCGGCGGAATCCTGCCGACTCTCGGCCTCGCCTTCCTGGTCGTCGCGGCGGCCGGCGCGACGGTGCAGCACGTCACCACGTTCGGCCGGCGGCTGTATCTGATCGGCAGCAATCCGGCCGCGGCGCGTCTCGCCGGCCTTCCGGTGCGTCGCACCGTGATCCTCGCCTACACGCTGTCCGGCCTGCTCGGTGGCCTCGGCGGAATCGCCCTGCTGGCGCGATCCGGCGTGTCGGGCTCGCTGGCGGCGAGCGGCTACGAGTTCGACGTGCTCGCTGCCGTCGTGCTGGGTGGCACCACGTTCGAAGGCGGGCGTGGCGGGATCGGCGGCACCGTCGCGGGCGTGCTGATCCTGTTCGTCGCATTCAATCTCGTGAACGTCATCGGGCTGAACTATCACGCCCAACTGGTGGTGAAGGGGGCGGTGATCATCGTGGCGTCGGCCATCTACCGGCGGCTGCGGGATGCCGGGTCGTCATGAAGCTGAGAAAGGTCGGAACCATGCGATATCGATGCGCACTCGTGCTCGCGGCGCTGTTGACGGCCGGGTTTGCCGCGCCGGCTACGGCCCAGACCAAGCGTGACGAACTCGTCGCCCAGGCGGCCGAGAAGGTGGACACCAGCCGCTTCAAGAAGCCGGGACCCTACAGGATCGGGGTCGCGGCGGGCTACCTGACCAACTCCTGGGTCGTCTACACGCTCGCCCATATCAGGTACGAGGCGTCGCTGCATCCCGAGATCAAGGAGGTGATCGTCACCGACGCGGGGTTCAAGCCGGCCAAGCAGGTCGGCGACATCGAGGATCTGATCAACAAGAAGGTGGACCTGATCATCTACTGGCCGGTCGACAACAAGGCGATCGCCGGCGCGCTGCAAAAAGCGGTAGACGCCGGGATTCCCACGGTCAACACCGGGGGCGGTTTCTACTACAGCCCGAGCACCACCTCCAACGCCTATATCGGCCAATGGGATCTCGGCGAGAAGACGGCGCGCCAGCTGTTCAAGGACATGGGCGGCAAGGGGAAGATCATCGCCATGCTGCCGATCGCCGGTCATTCGGCGACCGTCGATCAGAAGGCCGCGCTCGACACCGTGATGAAGGAGTTTCCCGGCATCGAGCTGCTCGCCGCCGAGCACGGCAACTGGAACCGGGCGCGCGCCAAGCAGATCACCGAGAACCTGTTGCAACGCTTCCCGCGCATCGATGGCGTGTTCTCGCCCTCCGGCCAGATGTCCGCGGGTCTGGCCGAGGCGTTCGAGGAGGCCGGTCGCCTGACCGAGGTCGTGATGTCGCCGGCCGACGAGTACAACGGCTGGCTGAAGTGGGTCGACAAGAACAAGAAGGGCGGCATCATCACGTTCCCGACCCGGGTCGGGCGTGACGCGGTCCAGCTCGGCCTGGAGATCCTCGCCGGGACGCCGGTGGAGCGGGGGCGCCAGGTTCCGTCGGTCGTCATTCCGGCCGCGGATGTCGGCAAGTTTGTGCGGCGCGACGCATCCGACGACGTCTGGGCGAACGAGCTTCCGCCGGACTGGCAACCGAAGTAGCGGCCGCTGGCGAGCCGGAGGACGCTGGCGATGGCTCTCCTGGAGACCGCGGGACTGTCGAAGTCGTTCGGCGGCGTTCCGGTTCTCGCCGGCCTGGACTTCGCCGCCGCGGCGGGCGAGGTCCACGCGCTGGTCGGCGCCAACGGCGCCGGCAAGTCGACGTTTCTCAACATCGTGTCGGGCTCGATCGCGCCCACCGCCGGCTCGATCCGGCTCGGCGGCGAGGTGGTGCGGTTCGCCAATCCGCAGCAGGCGCAGCGGGCCGGCGTGAGCATCGTCCACCAGGAGTTCGCGCTGGCGCCGCTGCTCGACGTCGCCACCAACATCTTTCTCGGTCGCGAGCCCCGCAATCGGCTCGGGCTCGTCGACCGCGCCCGCATGCGGCGCGATGCGGCCGCCCTGCTGGCGCGGCACGGCTTCCGCCTCGATCCCGGCGCGCTCGTCGCCGGCCTCAGCGTCGCCGAGCAGCAGCTCGTCGAGATCGCCCGGGCGCTCTCCTTCGAGGCGCGTGTCCTGATTCTCGACGAGCCGACCGCCGCACTGTCGCCGCCGGAGCAGCAGCGCCTGTTCGCGGTGATCGACCGACTGAAGGCCGCCGGCGTGGCGATACTCTACGTGTCGCATCGTCTCGACGAGGTGTTCCGGATCGCCGACCGCGTGACGATCCTGCGCAACGGCGTGCGGGTGGATACGCGGCCGACCGCCGGTCTCGATCATGCCGGCCTGGTGCGGCTGATGCTCGGCGAGACCGCGGGGCCGACGGCGTCGGTCGCGCGGTGCGCCGCCGCTGGGCCGGTCCGCCTGGCGGCGACCTATCGGGCCGGGGAGGCGACGAGCGAGATCGTCCTGCGGGCCGGCGAGATCGTCGGCTTGGCCGGGTTCGTCGGCGCCGGCCGCACGCACCTCGCCCGCGCGCTCGCCGGCCATGCCCGGCCGCATGAGATCGAGATGATGGTCGACGGCGTGCCGGTGGCGCCGCGCAGTCCCGCCGCCGCCATGCGGCAGGGCCTCGTCTATCTCACCGAGGACCGCAAGCGCGACGGCCTGTTCGTGCCGCTCGGCGTGCTGGTGAACACGACGGCCGGCGCTCTCGATCGGGTCGCGCGTCTCGGCGTGATCTCGAGGGCGGCCGAGCGGCGCCTCGGCGGCGGCATGCTGGCCCGGCTGCGCCTCGCAGCGCCCGGGCTCGGCGCGCCCATCGATCATCTCTCCGGGGGCAACCAGCAGAAGGCGGTGTTCGCCCGCGCGCTCCTCGCCGAGCCGAAGGTGCTGATCTGCGACGAGCCCACCCGCGGTGTCGATGTGGGCGCGAAGGCTCAGATCCACGATCTTCTGCTCGCTCTCGCCGAGGGCGGGCTCGCGGTGCTCGTGGTGTCGTCGGAGTTCGGCGAGCTCCTGGCTCTGGCCGACCGCATCCTGGTGATGCGCGACCGCGCGGTGATCCGGACCTTCCGGCGGGGCGAGGTCGACGAGGAGATGCTGTTCCGGGCAGCGAGCGGCGATCCGGCGGTCTGCGCCGGGCGCCCCTGAGCCGCCGGCTGTCCGGCCCGCCGGGTGCCGTCCCGACCCGTCCCCTCGCCTCGGCGCGGCCCGGATGCTAGAGCATTTTCCGGCGAAGTGGACGCCGGTTCGCCGTCGAAAATGCGATCATGCAAGGACTTCTGGAGCGGAATCCGATCCAGCTGGATCGGATTCCGCTCTAAGCGGACCGCGCGGGGCGTGGCCGCGCGAATCCGAGCAGCAGGGAGCCAGCCGTGTCGATCCGACCCGACCTCGTCTATCTGGGCATCGCCATCGTGGCCGAGGTCATCGCCACCTCGGCCCTCAAGGCATCGGACGGCTTCACCCGCCTGTGGCCCAGCCTCGTCGTCCTGGTCGGCTACGGAATCGCCTTCTACGCCCTGTCGCTGACGCTGCGCACCATGTCGACCGGCATCGTCTACGCCATCTGGTCCGGGGTCGGGATCGTGCTGATCTCGGCGGTCGCCTGGGTGTGGTTCCGCCAGACGCTCGATCTCGCCGCCATCATCGGGCTCGGCCTGATTGTCGCCGGCGTCGTGGTGGTCAACGTATTCTCGGACTCGGTGCGCGGGTGACGGACGCCCGGCGGCCGGGCCCGCCGTCAGGGCCGGCGGTGGTCGACCGTCCCGCCCCGTCCGGCCGCTTGCTCGCCCGGTGGGACCGACCCTAGATCATTTCGCGGCGCCACGGGACCCGCCGATGGTCGAAGGCACGGCGGCGGCCGTCCGGGACGGAACGCTGCCGGCGGCGCCACGTTGACCCCGGCCGCGGCCCTGTGCCGCCATCCCGCCGTCTCCGGAGCCTGCCCACATGCAGCACCGCACCACCGAGCGACTGGCGCGCCTGGGCTACGCGGCCCGCGGCGTCGTCTACCTGCTGGTCGGCGGTCTCGCCGTGCTGGCGGCGCTCGGCACCGGCGGCCGCACCACCGGCTCTCAGGGTGCGTTGCAGACGCTGCTCGGCCAGCCGCTCGGCTGGGCCTGGTTGTGGATCGTGGCGCTCGGCCTTTTGTGCTTCGCGGCCTGGCGGGTGCTTCAGGCGGTGTTCGACGCCGACCGCCTCGGCACCGATCGTCGCGCCATGCTGCGCCGCGCCGGCTTCGGCATCAGCGCCGGGGCCAACGCGGCGCTGGCCGGCAGCACCATCGCCTGGGCACTCGGTCTCGCCCGGGCGTCGGGTGACGGCGAGGCGTCGGCCCGTGACTGGACCGCCTATCTGCTCTCGGCGCCGTTCGGGCGCTGGATCGTCGGGGCTCTCGGGATGGCGGTGGTGGCGGCCGGGGTGGCGTTCGTGGTCAAGGGCCTGCGCAGCCGGGTCGACGCGCACCTCGCCCTCGACCCGACGGCGCGCCGCTGGGTGGTGCCGCTCGGTCGTGCCGGCCATGTGGCCCGCGGCGTCGTGTTCGGGCTGATCGGCGTGTTCCTGGTGATGGCGGCCCTGACGGTGGACGCCCGCCAGGCCCACGGCCTCGCCGGGGCGCTGCGCAGCTTGCAGGCGCAGCCCTATGGCTGGGCGCTGCTCGCGCTCACCGCCGCCGGGCTGTTCGCCTTCGGTCTGTTCCAGATCGCCGTCGCCTGGTTCCGCCGCATCGATGCGCCGGCCGGCGCCCGGCTGGGCGAGGCCGTCGCCCGCGGGGCGCGGCGGATGATCCGGGCGAGATGATATGCGCAAGCCGATGCGGCGCCGTCACCACATGGTCTGGCGGGCGCGTTCCGGCCAGGCGCGATCGTAGTCCGCCCCACCCACCCTGCCCTCGCTGAGCGAGGCGAGGATCTGCCCCATGGTGGGCAGCGCGGCGGGATCGACATGCAGGTCCGGATTCCACAGCGCCGCCCGCACCACCGCCCGGGCACACTGGAAGAACACCGTCTCCACCGTGATCACCACGACGCAGCGGGGCGGCTTGCCGTCAACCGCCAGCGAGGCGAGGAGATCGGCGTCGGTGGTCAGATGGGCGCGGCCGTTGACCCGGAGCGTGTTGCCGAAGCCCGGAATGAGGAACAGCAGGGCGACGCGCGGGTCCGCCACGATGTTGCGCAGCGAATCGATGCGGTTGTTGCCGCGGCGGTCGGGCAGCAGCAGGGTGCGGTCGTTGGCGATGCGCACCACCGGCCCGCGGTCGCCGCGCGGCGAGCAGTCGAGCCCGTCGGGGCCGGCGGTGGCGAGCAGCACGAAGGGCGAGTGGGCGATCAGGGCGCGATAGTGCGGGGTGAGCCGATCGACCTCCTTGACGGTCGAGGCCGCCTCCGGCCGTCCGTAGATCGCTTCGAGCTCCTCGACGGTGGTGATCCTGGCCATCGGGTGGTCCTTTCGGCGGCGGTGGTGGCGGCGGTGGTCACGGGGTCGCCGGCTGCGCGGTGGCCGGCGCGGTGGCGCGCAGCGGTGCGGTCGCGATCACCCGGAATCGCGCGTCGGGGTGCGCCTGACGCAGCAGCACGAGGCGGTCGATCGCCAGCGGCCCGTCGCCGTGGTGGCGGGCGACGAGCGCCGCCATTCGGCCCGCGACGGTGGCGCGTCGGTGCTCGTCGGCGATGCGGCCGGTCAGCGTCATGTGGAAGCGGAAGTCGTCGAGTACCCAAGGGTAGCCCCACCGCTCCAGGTTCTCGCGTTGCCGCGCGGTGGCGAGCGCCCCGGCGCGGCGCGCCCGGTCCTCGGCGGAGAGCGGGGCGCGGAACCCGTCGAGCCTTGTGACGCAATCGGCGGCGAGCCCTGCGAGCGCCGCGTCGGGCGCGGCCGGCACCACCGCGACGAAGCCGTCCAGGCTGCGCACCACCGGGCGGATCACCGGCAGCGGCCGCGCCTCTCCGGCCAGCGCCAGGACGGCGTCGCGCAGCGCCGTCTCGTCGGACCCGGCGGCGAGCCGAAAGGGAGCCTTGAGGGTGGCGTGGAAGCCGTAGCGGCGCGGCTCGGCCGTCACGGCCGGCCAGTCGTCCGGCAGGTCGGCGTCGGCCGGTGGCGGCAGCTCGGCGCCCGTGTAGGCGTCGTAGCCGACGAGAGCGCTGCCGAGCCGGTACAACGCGCTGTCGATCGGCGGCACGAAATAGACGGCGTAACGCGGGGCAT
Organism: Rhodoplanes serenus; assembly: GCA_009720755.1. Lineage (GTDB taxonomy): Bacteria > Pseudomonadota > Alphaproteobacteria > Rhizobiales > Xanthobacteraceae > Rhodoplanes > Rhodoplanes serenus. The sequence goes on along the minus strand of WNKV01000022.1, from coordinate 5,995 downwards.
CACTCACGACGCGGCTCCCTGGACCGGCACGGCGTGTCGCGCGTCGCGGCGGACGAGTCGCGCCGCGTCGGCGAGATGGACGATGCGGCCACGCACCAGGGTGGCGACCACGCGGGGTCGGTCGATCACCGCGGCGTCGACCAGCACGATGTCGGCGCGCAGGCCGGGCGCGAGCCGGCCGCGATCGGCGAGGCCGACCGCCGCGGCGGCAGCCTCGGAGACCAGCGACCACGCTCGCGCCAACGGCGCGGTGCCGTCGGCGGCGAGGCGGAACGCGGCGACCAGCGGCGCCGGATAATAATAGTCCGAGGCGAGCACCGAGCACAGCCCACGCGCCACCATGTCGGACGCCTTCGTCCAGCCGGTGTGGCTGCCGCCGCGCACCACGTTGGGGGCGCCGAACACGATGGCGTCGCCGGCCGCGGCGGCGGCCTCGGCGGTCTCCAGCGTGGTCGGGAACTCGGCGATGCGGCAGCCCAGCGCGCGGTAGTGGGCGCGCTGGGCCGGGCTGGTGTCGTCGTGCGACAGCATCGGCACGCCATGGGTGCGGGCGGCGGCGGCGAGCCGCGCCACCGAGGCGGGCACCGCGTCGCGCCGTCGGGCTACGTCGTCGGCGAGCCGGCAGAATGCATCGTGCGAGAGGCCCGACCGCTCCACCATGCGATCGAGGCTCCTGCGGCGGCCGGCCGCCTCCACCGTCAGGGTCATGTGATCGTTGAAGGCGAGCACGTCGATGCGTCCCGCCGCCATCCACTCCACCAGGGTCGGCTCGGCGTCGAGATTGAAGATCTCGTGGCGGAGGTGAAGGCGGGTGTCGGCGCAGAGCTGCGGCCGCAGCCGCTCGACCGCCGCGAGCAGCCGGACGGCGTTCTCGGGACCGCGCAGGCCGGGCTCCCACGACCAGGTGATCCCGTGGAACACCGTGGTGATGCCGTTGGCGATCGCCTGGCGGTCGCTTTCGGCGAGCGCCAGGTCGACCGGAAAGTCGACGCCGGGCCGCGGCATCAGCTGGCGCTCGAAGGCATCGCCGTGAATGTCGACAATGCCGGGGAGGACCAGGAGGCCGTCGGCATCGAGCACGCAGGGTTCGTCGCCGCGCGCCGGCGCCACCAGGCCGGACGCCGCCGCCGCCACCGAGCCGGCGACGAGAGCACCGTCGGCGAGGACGCGGCCGCCCTCGATCCGCACGCCGCCGCTGCGCCTGCTGTCGATCCCGCTCATGGCGCGGTCGCCGCGCTCGCCGCGACCGCGCGGGTCGGCGCGGCCGCCGTGGTGTCGGCCTCGTGCTTATCGAGGAACGCTTCGATCGCGAACGTCTGGAAGTCCGGCAGCGCAGCGCGCAGCCGCGCGGGGCTCCAGTCCCACCAGGCGAGGCGGTGCAGCCGCTCGGCGATCTCCTCGGGGAAGCGCCGGCGGACGATACGGGCCGGATTGCCGGCCACGATGGTGTAGTCGGGCACGTCCTTGGTGACGATCGCGCCGGCCGCCACCACGGCGCCGGTGCCGACGTTGCGGCCCGCCAGCACGATGGCGGCATGGCCGATCCATACGTCGTGCCCGATGGTCACCTGATGCGAGCGCCGCCACGCGAACAGCGCGGCGTCGTCGGTCTCGCCCGGGAAGTAGGCGCTGGCCCGGTAGGTGAAGTGCGACTGGCTGGCGCGGTGCATCGGGTGGTTGCCGGGGTTGATGCGGGTCATCGCCGCGATGGAGCAGAACTTGCCGATGGTCGCATACGCAATGTCGCTGTCGTTCATCACATAGGAGTAATCGTCGAGGCTCGTCTCCAGCAGCTTGGTGCGCGCCGCCACCTCGGTGTAGGCGCCGAGGCGCGCGTCGGTCAGCTCGGCGGTGGGATGCACGAGGGGCGTGGTCGAGAGCATCTTGGTGGCGGGCGGCGTGCTAACGGGGGGCGTGGTCGCGAGCGGCTGGGGCATGAGAGATCGAGTCCAGTGAGCGGGACGTCATCGCTGCACACGCTTCGATGACACGACGATGTCGGTTCGATGACAAGGAAAGGACGGCGCGAGGACGCCGCGCGCCGGACAGATCGCCGCACGCGCTACCGTTGCGCCGAAGATCGGTCGATCGTCGCGCGACTGTCACACGACTGTCGAGCAGCGGCGCTAGGCATGGCTCCGAAAGGAACCTGCCCATGCTCCACGTCGAAGGATTGTCGCGTCGTTTCGGAAGTCATCGCGCGGTGGCGGATGCCTCGTTCGTGGTGGAGCGCGGCTCGTTCGTCGGCGTGATCGGTCCCTCGGGCGCCGGCAAGTCGACGCTGCTGCGGATGATCAACCGCCTGGTCGACCCCAGCGAGGGCCGCATCCGGTTCGCCGGCGAGGATGTGACGGCGCTGTCGGGCGCAGAGCTGCGCCGCTGGCGGCGCCGCGCCGCCATGATCTTCCAGCAGTTCAACCTCGTCGGTCGGCTCGACGTTCTCACCAATGTGCTGATGGGGCGCGTCGCCACCGTGCCGGCCTGGCGCTCGCTCGCCGGCCTGTGGCCGGAGGACGACAAGGTCGTCGCGCTCGCGGCGCTCGAGCAGTTCGACATCGCCGGGCTCGCGGCGCAGCGCGCCGAGCACCTCTCCGGCGGCCAGCAGCAGCGCGTCGCCATCGCGCGCGCGCTGGTGCAGGAGCCCGAGCTGATTCTCGCTGACGAGCCGATCGCCTCGCTCGATCCGCGCAACACCCGCGTCGTCATGGACGCGCTGCTGCGCATCAACAAGCACTACGGCATCACCGTGATGTGCAACCTGCATTCGCTCGATCTCGCCCGCACCTATTGCGACCGGCTGATCGGCATGGCGGCGGGCCGCATCGTGTTCGACGGCGCGCCCGAGCACCTCACCGACGCGATCGCCCGCGACATCTACGGCCTCGATTCCGAGCAGATCGCCGACGGCGTCCATGCGGCGCCGCGTCCGCGGTTGCCCGCGGCGGCGCTCGGCGAAGCCGCCGCCGCCTGACCGCGGCGGCATCCGCCGCCCATCAAACAGAAAAGACCAGCCTTCAGCAGGAGAGACCCGATGCTCGACCGTCGCACCCTCGTGGCCGGAGCCCTCGCGGCCGGCGCCGTTCTCGCCGGCGCTCTGTCGCTCGCCGGCACCGTGCAGGCGCAGGACTACAAGACCCGCTATCCGGAGCTGGTGTTCGCCAAGATCCCGGACGAGAACGCCTCCGGCACCACCGACCGCTGGACGCCGTTCGTCAACTACCTGTCGAAGCAGCTCGGCATGAAGGTGACGCTGCGCATCGCCAACGACTATGCGGCGGTGGTCGAGGGCCAGCGCGCCGGGAATATCCACATCGCCATGTACGGCCCGGCCTCCTATGCGCGCGCCCACCTGACCGGCGCCCAGGTCGAGCCGTTCGCCATCGAGGTCAGCGCCGACGGCACGCGAGGCTACTACTCGGTGCTCTACGTGAAGGCCGATGCGCCCTACAAGGCGATCCAGGATCTCAAGGGCAAGAATCTCTGCCTCGTCGATCCCAACTCGACCTCCGGCAACAACGTGCCACGCTACGCCATGGACAAGATGGGCATCGATCCGGAGGCGTTCTTCGGCAAGATCGTCTATGCGGGCAGCCACGAGAACGCGGTGATCGGCGTGCAGCAGGGCACCTGCGACGCCGCCTTCAACTGGTGGAACGACGAGAAGGAATCGAACCTGCTGCGCATGGCCCGCAAGAACATGGCCAAGGCCGAGGACTTCCGCATCATCTTCAAGTCCGACCTGATCGTGAACTCGCCGATGGCCTATCTGACGAGCCTGCCGCCCGACCTGAAGGCGGCGATCCGCACGGCGGTGCTCGATGTCGCCACCAAGGACCCGGCGGCGTTCAACGCCATCTACGACGGCAAGCAGCTGCCCTTCCAGGCCGTCACCCACAAGGAGTACGAGCCGGTCGTCGACCTCATCAAGTTCGTCGACGCGCTGCGCAAGAAGAAGCGCTCGTCCTGACACTCTCGCTTCGGTCTCTGCCCGGGGGTGGCCCGCCGCCCCCGGGCTTTCGTCCATCGGTTCCCGTCATGGTCTCCACCGTGGTTCGCCTGCCGCCCGAACAGGCGGCGCAGCTTCTCGCCCGCTATCGCGAGGCCGTCGCGGCCAAGCGCATGCGGCTCGCGCTCGGCGCGGTGCTGCTGGCCGGCGCCGTCGTGCTGGCCGGCATCGGCGGCGAGGTCGATCTCGGCACGCTCGCGGCGAATGCCCACCGGCTGCCCACCTATGTGTGGAACCTGACGCCGCCGCTCGCCCTCGTGACGCTCGGGCGCGATCTCGCCGAATGGTTCTGGAATCTCGACGGCTGGCTGCTGCTGCTCGGCGACACGTTGCTGATCGCCTATCTGGGCACGCTGTTCGGTGCGCTCGGCGCTTTCGTGCTGTGCTTCGCGGCGAGTGCCAACCTGGAGAAGCGCCGGTGGGTGCGGTTCCTGGCGCGGCGCACGCTGGAGTTCTGCCGCACCGTGCCGGAGCTCGTCTTCGCGCTCCTGTTCGTGATGGCGTTCGGGCTGGGCGCGCTGCCCGGCGTGCTGGCGCTCGCCATCCACACCATGGGGGCGCTCGGCAAGCTGTTCGCCGAGGTGGTCGAGAACATCGACATGAAGCCGGTGGAGGGGGCGATCGCGACGGGAGCGGGACGGCTCGACGGCATTCGTTACGCGGTGCTGCCGCAGGTGCTCTCCAACTTCGCGTCCTACGCGCTGCTGCGCTTCGAGATCAATGTGCGGGGCGCCGCCGTGATGGGCTTCGTCGGCGCCGGCGGCATCGGTCAGGACCTGATGGTGGCGATCCGCAAGTTCTATTACACGGACGTCTCCGCCATCCTCGTCATGATCATTGCCACCGTGATGATCATCGATCTCGTCACTGAGCGGCTGCGTCACCACCTGATCGGACTGGAGCAGCGGCCATGAACGTCCCGCCCGTCGGCGCGCCGGATCACGGCGCACCGTCCGTCCTTCCGCCGCCAGGTCCGGTGGAGCCGCGCAGCAACCTGCGCGACAAGGCCGACCCGGCGGCGATCCGCGCCCGCCACCGTGCCCTGTTCGACGCGCCGCTCGTCCGCCGCCTTCAGCCGGTCGCGATCGTCGTCATCCTGGTCGGCCTCACGGTGCTCGCCGTATGGCGCCTCGACGTGTCGTTTGCGCGGCTCGGCTCCGGCCTGGTGCAGATCGCGACCATCCTGGGCCAGATGATTCCGCCGACCCCGGGGTCGCATCTCCCCGTGTTCCTCCACGCGCTCGGCGAGACGCTCGCCATCGCGCTGCTCGGCACGCTGGTCGGCGCCGTCATCGCCTTCCCGCTCGGCCTGCTCGCCGCCAAGAACGTCATTCCGAACGTGTTCGCTCACTTCATGGTGCGGCGCGGGCTCGACACCATCCGCGGCGTCGACGTGCTGATCTGGGCGCTGATCTTCATCAACGTGGTGGGGCTCGGGCCGTTCGCCGGCATCCTCGCCATCGCGGCCTCCGACATCGGCTCGTTCGGCAAGCTGTTCTCCGAGGCGATCGAGAACGCCGATCGCAAGCCAGTGGAGGGCGTGCTGTCGACCGGCGGCTCGCAGCTCCACGCGGTGCGTTACGGGCTGGTGCCGCAGGTGATTCCGGTGATCGCCAGCCAGGTGCTGTACTACTTCGAATCCAACACGCGCTCCGCCACCATCATCGGCATCGTCGGCGCTGGCGGCATCGGGCTGCACCTCGCCGAGCAGATCCGCGTGCTCGAATGGGGCAAGGTGGCGTTCCTGGTGCTGATGATCCTCGTCACGGTGGCGATCATCGACTTCGCCTCCGGCAAGCTGCGCTTCGCCATCATCGGGCGGAGCAGCGTCGCAGTCGACTGATCACGATGGCCGCTGATTCTGACTCGTCATGCCCGGCCTCGTTGTTTGGCCCGGGGACATGGCTGACAGGTGTTCGGGGACATGGCTGACACTGTAGTGGAGGAGCATGGGAGGCTACGAAGGAGGCCTGTCCATGCCGTGGCACG
>WNKV01000021.1 GCA_009720755.1 Rhodoplanes serenus | reverse complement strand
CCGGTCGGGCTACGCCCTCCCTCCGCAACGAGCCCGGCGACCTCTCATCCTGATTGACGCTCCCACCTCATCTTGATCGCCGCGCGGCACCCCTCGTACTGCCGTTCGCGTTTCAATTCGCTTCACGTCGCGGAGGGTCGCCAGACCCTTCATGACCATGTTCCAGGGGCTGGTGCAGCCGTTTCAATCCGCTTCACGTCGCGGAGGGTCGCCAGACCCCAACGGCCCCACTCCCGACCCCGACCGTCCGTTTCAATCCGCTTCACGGCGCGGAGGGTCGCCAGACGCGGGGCGGCCATCATCTGCGGGTACCTGAGGTTTCAATCCGCTTCACGTCGCGGAGGGTCGCCAGACGGAAAGGAAAGGTGCACAAGCCACTCCTCACCGCCGAAGTTTCAATCCGCTTCACGTCGCGGAGGGTCGCCAGACGTTCAGCGGTGTCGGCATCGCGATGATGCCGACGTTTCAATCCGCTTCACGTCGCGGAGGGTCGCCAGACTATCACTTTCGGACACCCACCAATCAACGAAAGTTTCAATCCGCTTCACGTCGCGGAGGGTCGCCAGACTGATCCTCTGCAACCCTCGCGTCAAGCTCAGGAATTAGGTGGCGTTTCCAGCAAGCCCCGGCCGAAGCCGTCAAGGGGTTTTGCACAAACCCGGAACGAGCCCCTGTCGCAGGGCGTTTTTCGCCTTGCACATCATGGACTTGGCGATTTTCCAGCATGGGTCGCACGAAAAACCCCTGAAACAACAAGGGCTCTGCCGGCGCGGACCTGCGCGCCCGTCCCGGGTTCCGCGAGGCGCGCCCGGGGCCTCGCGCTCCAGAAGTTCATATTGGATCGCATTCTCGACGGCGAACCGGAGCCCCCGTCGGCGGACGATGCTCTCCGTCACTCGACCCCGAGCTTCCTTTGCAGGCTGGTCGACGAGGTCGTGTACTGGAACACCGGACGGCGATCCGGGAACACGTAGCGGGCGGCCGCCTGGGCCATCAGGGCGCCCTCGTGGAAGCCGGAGAGGATCAGCTTGAGCTTGCCCGGATAGGTGTTGATGTCGCCGATGGCGAACAGGCCCGGCACGCTGGTCTCGAACTTCTCGGTATCCACCGCGACGAGGCCGTCGGTCAGCGCGACGCCCCAGTCGGCGATCGGCCCGAGCTTCATGGTGAGGCCGAAGAACGGCAGCATCGCCTCGCACAGCACCTCGATCATGCGGCCGTCGTTGGTCTTCACCAGCGCCGCCTCCAGGGCGCCGCCCTCGCCCTCCACCGCCATCACCTGGCCGATGATCAGGTCCATGGCGCGGCGCTCGACCAGCGCCCGCATCTTGTTGACGGTGTCGGGCGCGGCGCGGAACTCGTCGCGCCGATGCACCAGGGTGATGCGGTGGGCGATCGGGTGCAGGTTGACCACCCAGTCGAGGGCCGAGTCGCCGCCGCCGACGATCATCAGGCGCTTGTCGCGGAACACCTCCATCTGGCGCACCGCATAGAACACCGAGGTGCCCTCGAACGCCTCGATATCCTTGATGGGCGGCCGCTTGGGCTGGAACGAGCCGCCGCCCGCCGCGATCACCACCACCTTGGCCTCGAACACCGTCCCGTGGTCGGTCACGCAGCGGAACAGCGGATCGCCGATCTTCTCCACCGACACCACCATCTCGCCGAGCCGGAACGTCGGGCCGAACGGCGCGATCTGCTCCATCAGCGCGTCGGTGAGCCCCTGCCCGGTGATGCGCGGCACCGCCGGGATGTCGTAGATCGGCTTCTCCGGATAGAGCTCGGCGCATTGGCCGCCGACCTTGTCGAGCACGTCGACCACATGCGCCTTGATGTCGAGCAGGCCGAGCTCGAACACGGCGAACAGGCCGCACGGCCCGGCCCCGATGACGAGGGCGTCGGTCGCGATGACGTCGGACATGGGTCGGTTCCGCTGCTGATGCGCGTCGGCGACGGTCGGCCCGGCTTGCGGCGGCCGGCAGCGCGTCGTCTAACGGCGCAGGCTCGATGTTCCCCGCCCCTTACGGCACCCTCCCGAGGACCGCAACCCGTGACCGACGACACCACCGCGCGCCGCCGCTCCCCGCCGCGACCGAACGACTTCCCCCACCATGTCGTGCAGACGATCCGCTACCGCGATCTCGACCCGCAGAGCCACGTCAACAACGCGGTGTTCGCCACATTCTTCGAGGCCGGCCGGGTGGTGCTGCTGCGCGGGCCGCGGCACGCCATGCTGGTGCCGGGCGCGTCCTGGGTGCAGGCGCGGCTCGCCATCGACTTCCTGGGCGAGATGCATTGGCCCGCCGACGTCACCATCGGGACTCGGGTGGCGCGGCTCGGCACCAGCTCGCTCACCTTCGGGCAGGCGCTGTTCGTGGATGATCGCTGCACGGCGCTGGCCGACAGCACGGTGGTGCTGATCGACGGCGAGACGCGGCGGCCGCGGCCGCTTCCGGAGGACCTGGCGGCGCGGCTGCGCGCCGGCGGCGGCGCGGTGCCCGAAGTCGACTGAGGCGCGGCCCGCTCAGGCCTGCCGCTCGGGGGTCTGCACCACCAGGCCGTCCAGCTCGTCGCGCACCTTGATCTGGCAGGAGAGGCGCGAATTCGGCCGCACGTCGTAGCCGAAATCGAGCATGTCCTCCTCCATGGCGGTCGGCGGCCCGACCACCTCGCGCCACGCCTCGTCGATATAGACGTGGCAGGTGGCGCAGGCGCAGGCGCCGCCGCACTCGGCCTCGATGCCGGGCACCCGGTTCTTGATGGCGGTCTCCATCACGGTCGCGCCCGGCTGGGCCTCGACCGTCTGGGACGATCCGGTGACGCTGACGAAGGTGATCTTGACCATGGAAGCCGTACGGGTCGCTCGAATGCTCGCGGCGCGGGCGCGGCCCACGCCGCCGGGGGAGGGAAACGATCGAATGGAATGACCGGCGGCCCTCTATAGAGGGTCGCCTCGTGCAGCGCCAGCCATGGTGCCGGACGGGCGGCCCGGCTGCGCGCCGTCTCGGACCGAAGTCCGGACCTGCGCTGCAAACCGACCTGCCACATCGGCGCGGCCGTCGCCTGCACGAGGCGATCTCGATCCCGTGGCCAGGAGCCACCCTGGCCGAACATCAGATGGCCCCGGCTTTCGACCGGGGCCTCGGAGACCAGATGGCCCCGGCTTTTGGACCGGGGCCACTGTCGGCCGGACGATTGTGAGGGGGGGAGGGGGGCTCGTCCAGCTTCCTCCCCTAGATGGGGTCGCGGGCGCCGGTTACAAGCCGGTCCCCTCGCCCGCTTCACTCTGCCGCATTCGTGCGATGGCGGCGTGGACGGCAGCCCCGGCCTGCGCCAGCGCCGCCATCGGCCCCGACAAGGCGGCCCCGGCCGCGACCGCCGTCTCGATGGCGTCGGTGGCCTCCACCACGGCCCAGGCGCCGACCCCGCGGGCCGAGCCCTTGAGGGTGTGAGCGAGCGTCGCCACCACTGCGGGTGGTGCGGTGTCCATCCGGCCGACCAGCAGCTCGATCTGCTGATCGAACAGGGCGAGCACCTCGGCCTGGAGCCGGGCGTCGCCCAGGGTCATCCGGAACAGGTGAACGCGGTCGATCGGCTCCGTCGCGATGGTCGGCGACGCCGGCGGGACATCGAGGTCCCAAACGGACAGCTTGTGCATGTGACGCCCCGGTCTTTTCTGGCCGCACGTTCTTTTGTTGCCCGAGTGTGCGGCCGGGTCCGTCACCGCCGGGTAAACACCCGGATCGCAAGCCGCCGCGATCGCGCCTCCGGAGCCGCGACCCCGGCGAAGCGGGATCGCTACAATTCGAGCCAACTTGGCGAGGCTTTCTCGACCACGGTTACGACCGCGCCTTGACGTTTCGCGCTATGACCCTGAAAACATGAGCATTCCGTCATGGGGGACGGGATCACGGCGGGGATCGCCGCAGCGCGCCGACCGACGCCACCATGGCGCGCCGGACTGTGGCGACCGGATGTGGCGGGCGGAGACGCGGGGAGAGCGCGACGGGTGGGGACCCAAGCATGAGCAACGATCCAAGCTTGAGCACCGACGTGCGCACGAGCGCGCAGGTGGCGCTCCTCGGCGCAGCTCGGCGTCGCGAAGGCGCCGCCGCGTCAGCGGGTCGGTGGCTCGCGGCCGAGCGCCCGGTAGCCGTCGGCGGTCAGCCGGCAGACCAGCCAGTCGGGCTTCAGCGGATTGTCGAACCACGGCCGGGCCCAACCATGGGCCACGCAGGCTTCCACGGTCTTGCGCGGCACCGCGCGACCATCAGCGTCGAACAGGGGGAGCTTGCCCCCGGGCTCGTCCAGGCCGCGCAGGAGGTAGCGCCGCTGTGGCTCGGACGGCCGCAGAGACGCCGCATTGTCGCCCTCATGATGAAGAGGGCTCAGAGGCAGGCGGTCGTCCGTGCGTACGGGAGTGGCGGGCATGGGCGCACCGTTAACGATGATTAAAATTGGGTTACCAAACTTGGTTTCCTCGGGGCTAGCAGGCCGTTAGGATAGCCTCACCACGGGGGGGAATCCCAGCGGCATTGTCATTCCCACCTGCGGAGCGTGGTCACGGGATCGTGTGATCGCCCGTCCGGCCACCTTATCCACAGGGCCTCAGTCCTGTTCAGCGTAGCGCACGAGGCGACGATCGACATGGCGAACTATCCGAAAAAGGCCAAGGACCCGACCGAGGTCGCTCTGTCGGCGATCCAGGAGGCCCTCAACGTCGGCGGCACCGAGCCGTCGACGCAGACCACTTCGGACAGTCCTGCGAACCCGACCGACGTCCGGGTCGACCGCCCGCTGGCGCGCCCGACCGACCCCCTGCCCGACTTCCCGGACACGCCGCCGCGGCGCCTCGACGACACGCTGGCCCTGCCCGCCAACGACGACCGCGAGACCATCGGCCAGGTGCTCCAGTCGCTCCAGCGCCGCCCGGCCCGCACCCCCTACCTGGTGGCCGCCCTGTTCAGTGCCGCGTGGGCGATCTCGGCGCTCGGCCTGGTGCTCGGCTACGCGGGCGAGATCGGCGCGCTGATGAGCCAGGGCGCCGTCGCGGTGCCGCTCGTCTTCGGCATCGTCTCCGGCATCGCCGCCCCCATCGTCTTCTTCTTCGTCCTCGCCCACATGGTGGCGCGCTCGCAGGAGCTGCGCATCGTGGCCCAGGCGATGGCGCGCGCCGCCATGCGGTTCGCCGAGCCCGAGACCGTGGCCTACGACAGCGTCGTCAATGTCGGCCAGGCGATCCGCCGCGAGGTCGCCGCCATGGGCGACGGCGTCGAGCGTGCCATCGCCCGCGCGGTCGAGCTGGAGACCCTCGTCAATAACGAGGTGGCGGCGCTGGAACGCGCCTACAACGACAACGAGGTGCGCATCCGCAACCTGCTCGACGGCATCGCCCAGCAGCGCGAGACGCTGGTCAGCGAGGCCGAGCAGGTGCGCAACGCCATCTCGAGCGTCCATCTCGACCTGTCGCACGAGCTGTTCACCGTCAGCGAGGTGGTCGGTGACCGGGTCGGCGAGGTCGCCCAGCGCATCACCCGGGCGCTCGCCGACAAGGGCGAGCACATCACCCTGGCGCTCGGCCAGGCCGGCGACTCGATGATCGCGGCGCTCGGCGAGCGCGGCGGCGATCTGCTGGAGCGCCTGGAGCGCACCAGCGACGAGGCCACGCGCGCCATCGAGGCGGTCAGCGACCGCCTGACCGACGGGCTCAATCTCAAGACCGGCCATCTCAACGACGCCATCATCGAGATCGCCGACAACATGCGGGACATGCTGGGCGGCCGCCTCGACAACGTGGCCGACGAGTTCGCCCAGAAGACCATCTCGCTGGTCGAGCTGATGGAGACCCGCTCGCGCGAGATCACCACCATGGTGATCGAGCATTCCGACGCCATCGCGGGCACGCTGGTCGACACCTCGAGCCAGATCGCCGACACCATCGCGACCCGGGTCGACGAGGTGAACAACACCCTCAAGGCGACCGGCGACTCGATCGTCCTCGATCTCAGCCTGCGCGGCGGCGACATCGTCTCCAAGCTGGAGGAGACCGGATCGCACATCACCGACACCCTCGAGAACCGCGGCGAGCTGTTCACCCGCACCCTCACCGACAGCGCCCAGGCGCTGGCCGACACGGTCGGCAATCGCGGCGACGAGGTGCGCGAGCTGCTGGCGGAGCGCCTGCGCGCCTTCGAGGAGATCCTCACCACCGGCTCCGGCGAGCTGGCCGATCAGCTCGGCTCGCGCGGCGACCAGGTGCGCGAGATGCTGTCGGAGCGTCTGCGCGCCTTCGAGGAGATGTTCACCACCGGCGGCAGCGAGCTGGCCGAGCGCATCGGCCGCGACAGCGCCACGCTGGCGAGCCTGATCACCCGCCACCTCGCCGAGTTCGACCGCACCGTGAAGACCTACGGGGGCGACCTGGTGGAGCGCATCGGCCAGCGCACCCAGGAGGTCAACGACACCCTGAAGATCTATCTCGACGGCTTCGACAGCCGCGTCGGCACCAAGTCCACCGAGGTCGCCGACCTGCTGGAGAGCCGCCTGATGCGGTTCCAGGATGCCCTCGATCAGCGCACGCTGACGATCGGCGAGACCCTGACGAGCCGCGTCGCCGACATCGGCAAGACCGTCGGCGAGAGCAGCAAGGAGGTCGTCGCCGCGCTGGAGCGCCGGGTCGACGCCATCACCGACCTGATCAACTCGGGCGGTCAGCAGTTCGTCGACACCATCGGCAGCAAGATGGGCGAGATCGACGGCGCGCTGGCGGCCCGCTCCACCGAGGTCGCCGCCACCCTCGACAGCCGCATCGCGCGCCTGGAGGATCTGCTGGTCACCCGCGCGGTCGCCCTGACGGGCGAGATCGAAGCGCGCAGCAAGGCGGCCTCCGACCTGCTGCTCGGCCGCGCCGAGCAGCTCACCGGCGACATCGAGAACCGCAGCAAGGCGGTCGCCGACGCCCTGCTCGATCGCACCCAGGCGGTCACCCACGAGATCGAGATGCGGACCCGCACGGCAGCCGACACGCTGCTGGGCCGAGTCGAGACCCTGACCGGCGAGGTCGAGACCCGCAGCCAGACCGTCGTCGCCGCCCTGGTGGACCGCATCGGCACCGCCACCACCGAGCTGGAAGGCCGTAGCCAGGCCGTCGTCGCGACGGTGGCGGACCGCATCGGCACCGCCACCGCCGAACTCGAAGGCCGCAGCCAGGCCGCCGTGGCGACCGTGGTCGATCGCATCGGCACCGCCACCGCGGACCTCGAAGGTCGCAGCCAGGCGGTGGTCACCACCCTGGTGGATCGCGTCGCCGGCGCCACGATCGAGCTCGAAGGCCGCAGCCAGACCGTCGTCGCCAGCCTGGTGGACCGTCTCGCCGGCGCCACCGCCGACCTGGAGACCCGCGGCGAGGCCGCCGTCGACACCCTGGCGGGCCGCATCGGCATCGCCACCGCGGACCTCGAAGGCCGCAGCCAGACCGTCGTCTCCAGCCTGGTGAACCGCCTCGCCGGCGCCACCACCGACCTGGAGGTTCGCGGCGAGGCCGCGGTCGGCAGCCTGGTAGACCGCATCGGCACCGCCACCACGGATCTGGAGAGCCGCACCCAGGCGGTCGCCGATCTGCTGCTCGATCGCGCCGTTACGGTGACGGGCGACGTCGAGACGCGGACGCTCGCCGCCGCCGGCACGCTGGTGGAGCGCATCGGCGCGGCCTCGGCCGAGGTCGAGACGCGCAGCCGCGCCGCCGCCGACGCCCTGCTGGGCCGTGCCGACAGCGTCACCGCCGAGATCGAGGTGCGCACCCGCACGGCCGCCGACGAGCTCGTCGCCCGCACCACCGCGCTGGCCCAGGACATCACCCTGTCCACCGGCACCGCCGCCGAGGCGTTCGCGGCCCGCATCGATCGGCTCGCCGCGGAGATCGAGGCTCGCTCCGGCAGCACGGCGACGTCGCTGTTCGAGCGCTTCGACGGCTTCGCCCGCGACATCGAGGTGCGCAGCAACACCGCCGCCTCGTTCCTGAGCGAGCGGATGGAGACCTTCGGCTCGGAGATGGAAAGCCGCTCCACCGGCCTCGCCGCGACGCTGGCCGAGCAGGCCGTCTCGGTCACCCACGCGATCGAGAGCCGCACCGACACCGCCACCGCCCTCCTGGTCGCCCGCGCCGAGGAGGCCGCCCGGTCGCTGGAGGTCCGCAGCGACGCCGCCACCGCACTGCTGGCGAGCCGCTTCGACACCGCCTCGCGCGACCTCGAGACCCGCAGCAACGCCGTCACCGAGATGCTGGCCACCCGGCTCGACGCGGCGGTGCGCGACGTCGAGAGCCGCAGCCGGACCACCACCGAGACGCTCGCCGGCCGCATCGAGCAGCTCGCCGACGCCGTCAAGACCCACACCACCGAGGCGGAGGTCGCGATCGAGCGCGTCACCGCCTCGGCCACCGGCGCCATCCGCGGCACCACCGCCGACGCTGAGACCACCATCCTGCGCGCCGCCGGCGTGTCGACCGACACGCTGCGCGGGGTGATCGGCGAGATCCAGGAGCTGCTGGCCACGGTGTCGTCCGGCATGACCGGCACGCTGCGCCAGGACGCGGCCGAGCTGGAGCGCCTGCTCACCACCACCTCGTCCGGCGTCAGCGGCACGCTGAAGCAGGACGCGGCCGAGATCGAGCGCCTGTTGCGCGCGCTGTCGGCCGGTCTCAGCAGCACGCTGCGGCAGGACGCCGCCGAGGTGGAGCGGCTGCTCTCCGGCGCGGTCGAGGGGGTCAGCGGCACGCTGCGCCAGGACACCAGCGAGTTCGAGCGCACCCTGACCACGGTCGCCGGCACCATCAGCGGCCGCCTGCGCCAGGATACCGCCGAGATCGAGCACGCCCTGACCGGGCTCTCCAACGAGGTGAGCGGCACCCTGCGGGGCGACGCCGCCGAGGTGGAGCGCACCCTGTCGGCGGTCGGCGCCAACGTGGCCGAGACGCTCAAGCGCAACGCCGCCGAGGTGCAGCAGACGCTGGTCGGCCTCGGCACCGAGGTCGCCGCCACCTTCGTGGGCAAGGCCGAGGAGATCGCCCAGGCGATCGAGCAGCGCTCCGGCGAGCTCAACCATGTGCTCGACGAGAAGAGCAGCGGCCTCTTGTCGGCGATGACCGCCAAGGGCAACGAGTTCACGGCCGGCATGAGCCGGGTCACTGACCACGCTGTGAAGTCCATCGAGGCGAAGGCGTTCGCCTTCACCCAGACCATGATGGACAACTCCAACGAGCTCGCCCGGGTCATCACCGAGGCCAGCGTCAAGGCCACCGACTCGGTCAACAAGTCGCTCAAGGACCTCCAGGACACCTCGCGCAGCGCGGTGACCGAGTCGGCCGCGGCGCTGACCAAGCGGATGCAGGACTGGCAGGAGATCACCCGCAGCACGGTCGCCCAGTCGGCCGCCGGCATCACCCAGAAGCTCCAGGAGCTTCAGGAGACCACCCGCAGCACGGTGGCGCAGTCGGCCGCGACCCTCACCCAGAAGGCGCAGGAGTTCCAGGAGGCCACCAAGACCGTGGTGGGCCAGTCGACCGCCCTGCTCGCCCAGAAGAGCCAGGAGCTTCAGGAGGCCACCACCCGCACGGTCGGCCAGTCGGCCGCCCTGCTCGCTCAGAAGACCCAGGAGCTTCAGGACGCCACCACCCGCACGGTCGGTCAGTCCGGCACCGTGCTGGCCCAGCGCGCCCAGGAGCTTCAGCAGGCGACCCGGGCCGCGGTGGAGCAGTCGACCGCCTCGATCCTCGAGCGGATCGAGGAGCTTCAGAAGGTCTCCGAGGGAGCGATCGAGCAGTCCAAGCAGACCGCCGTCGCCACCGTGTCGGAAATCCTCGAGACGCACGGCATGCTGCGCTCCGACACCACGGCGCTGTTCGAGCGGCTGCGCGAGGCCAACGGCCTCATCCAGGAGGTGCTGGGCGGCGCCCAGGAGAATCTCGGCGCCATCGAGCAGGGCCTGTCGTCGCGCGTCGGCGAGTTCGTCACCACCATGAACGAGCTCTTGGCCCGCACCAGCCAGACCACCGACCGCGTCAACGAGCATATCGTGTCGTTCCAGGACATCAGCGGCAAGGTGATGTCGGAGCTCGGCGAGATCGTCGCCCAGTTCGACGGCCACGGCCGCTCGCTCGCCGACATGGTGGAGCTGATCGAGGGCTCGAACCGGCGCAGCGAGGAGGTGCTGTCCGACCGGCGTGCCGACCTCGAGGCGATCGTCACCACCCTGGACGGCCGCACCGAGGATCTCGACCAGCGGCTCAAGCGCTTCTCCGATCTCCTGGAGGAGTCGCTCGGCGCCGCCGAGGGCCGCGCCCGCGACATCGCCCGGCTGGTCGCCGAGGCGAGCTCGCAGGGGGCTCGCTCGATCGCCGAGAACCACGAGCGCGTCCGCCTCACCGCCGAGGAGGAGCGTCAGCGCACCGCCGAGAGCCTGCGCGGCGTCTACGAGCAGGCGTCGAACGAGGCGCATGCCCTGTTCCGGCAGACCGCCAACGAGGCGGAGTCGATGCTGCAAACCGCCAGCACGCGCTTCACCGAGGTGCTCCAGGGCATGAAGCAGATGACGGCGGAGATGCAGCGCGAGCTGGAGGGCACCCGGCAGGAGCTGCGCCGCGGCATCCTCGAGCTGCCGCAGGAGACCGCCGAGAGCGCGGCCCAGATGCGGCGCGTCATCGTCGACCAGATCGAGGCGCTGGCCGAGCTGAACCGCATCGTCGCCCGCCACGGCCGCAGCCTCGACACGGCGGCGGTGGAGCCGGCGCGGCGCACCTATCGGGAGGAGCCGGCAGTCGCCGCCGTGGGCGGCGGACGCAGCGAGGGTGGACGTGGCGAGGGTGGATCGCGCAAGGCGATGCGCGAGGCACCGCCGCGGGCCGAGATGCCGATGGGGCCGCCCGCCCCGCCGCCGGCGCCGCGCCGGGTGGTCGAGCGCTTGCCCGAGCCGCCGACCGGGGCACCGCCGACCGCACCGGCCGACGGCAAGGGCGGACGTGGCGGCTGGCTCTCCGACCTGCTCAGCCGCGCCTCGCGGGACGATGACGACCAGAGCCAGCCGCAGACTCTGCCGCGCGGCGGCGAGGGCCCGCGCCAGGATGGCCGGGGCGACGGCCGTGGGGAGGATCGGGCCGCTCGCTACACCATCGAGTCGCTCGACGCCCTGTCGGTCGACATCGCCCGCATGATCGACCACGACGCCGCGGCCGAGCTGTGGGACCGCTACAATCGCGGCGAGCGGAACGTCTTCACCCGGCGGCTCTACACCATCCAGGGCCAGAAGACCTTCGACGAGATCCGCAAGCGCTACCGGGCCGACCGGGAGTTCAAGCAGACCGTCGACCGCTATGTGGACGAGTTCGAGCGGCTGCTCGAGGAGGTGTCGCGCAACGATCGCGGCCAGGTGGTGGCCCGCACCTACCTGACCTCCGAGACCGGCAAGGTCTACACCATGCTGGCCCACGCGGCCGGACGGTTCGAATAGGCGTCAGAAGAACAGGACCACGCCACAGGGCGGCGCCTCCGGGCGCCGCCCTTCTTGTTCGGCGACGAAAGAAAACGCCGACGAGGCTGCGCGGGAGTCAGGCCCGGCCTGCCGGGCATCCACGACTTTACGCCGAGCAGCGACAAGGACGTGGATGGCCGGGACAAGCCCGGCCATGACCGAGGATGCAGTCCGAGCGTGCTGCCGCTGGCATCAGAGGCGCGGCGCTCGGGCAGGAGACCGGGTTTTGCTACGCTCGCCCCGGACGACAGGCTCCAGAAGCACGCCCGCCCTCGCCGGCGCCGGACGCAAATCCCCCTACAGTCCCAGCGGCCAGACCAGCGGGCACTCGATCGTCGGGTAATCGCAGATGCCGCGGCCGTTGCTGTTGCAGCACGGATCGTAGTGCTCGCGCAGATCCTGGACGATCTCGGCGCGGCGCTGCGCATTGCCCTCCATGCGGACGAACAGGCTGTTGGCGCCGATGCGCTCGAAGCACCCGGTGCGGCAATGCGTCAGCGGATTGTCGGACAAATCGCGGGTCTCGCCCACATACACGTAGCGATAGGTCGGCCCGACCGGCGCCTCGTACCGGATGGCCACCACGTAGACGGCCCCCATCGCCTTGAACTCGGTGTCGCGCGCATAGGCCAGGAACGGATATTCGCAGCCCGACCGTCCGGTCAAAGTCGCGGTCGCGAGCGTCGCCATGTCTCGAACTCCTCAACCTCAAATTCTTCGACTGAAAGTCTCCTCGGCTGCGCTTCCCCCGGGTCGGCCGCGTGACGTCCGGCGCGATCCCGCCGGAATGCTACCAGAAGGCGACCATGATGGCGAATTGAGCATGTCGAAATCCCGCTCAATCTTTAGGCTCCGAGGCTTGGGACGAATTCCTGATGTTGCGTCGCAGCATTCGATCGGCCGCCTTGCTTTCTCCTGTGGGCGAACATGCTAAACCGGAGCCGCCGGAGCAGAGCTCCGGCGGCCGGAGCGGTGCTCCGGCAAGAGCACGGCGGAACCACCATGCGATTGAGCGATCTTGTCGAACCGGGCGCTCGGGTCGAAGCGCCGCAGGGCGAGCGGCCGATCACGGCGGTGACGGCGGACAGCCGCGCCGTGACGCCGGGCGCCCTGTTCGCGGCGGTGCCCGGCACCCGGGCGGACGGGCTCGATTTCGTGCCGGCCGCGGTGGCCCAGGGCGCCGCCGCCGTGCTGGCCGAGCGCCCCCCGCCCGCCCCCCTGCCCGACACGGTCGCGCTGGTGCTGGTCGACGATGTGCGCCGGGCGCTGGCGGTCGCCGCCGCCCGCCTCCACCCGCGCCAGCCCGCCGTCGTCGCCGCCGTCACCGGCACCAGCGGCAAGACCTCGGTGGCCGCCTACACGCGCCAGATCTGGACCGGGCTCGGCCATCGCGCCGCCTCGATCGGCACCATCGGGCTCGTCACCCCCGACACCGAGGAGTACGGCTCGCTCACCACGCCGGACCCGGTGGCGCTGCACATGACGCTCGACCGCGTCGCCGGCGAGGGCGTCACCCATCTGGCCCTCGAAGCCTCCTCGCACGGCATCGAGCAGCGCCGGCTCGACGGCGTCCGGGTCGCGGTCGCCGGCTTCACCAACATCACCCGCGACCACCTCGACTATCACCTCACCTTCGAGGCGTATCTCGCCGCCAAGCTCGGCCTGTTCGAGCGGCTGCTGGCCGCCGACGGCACCGCCGTCATCGACATCGACCACGACCATGCCGACGCCGTGGTGGCGGCCGCCCGCGCCCGCGGCGTCCGCGTGCTGACCGTCGGCCGCGGGGCCGGCGCCGACATCCGAGCCGCGGCGGTCGACATCGACGGTTTCTCGCAGACCGTCACCATCGCACATGCGGGCCGCACCTGCCGGGTGCGGCTGCCGCTGGTCGGCGCCTTCCAGGTCGACAACGCGCTGGTCGCGGCCGGCCAGGCGATCGCGACGGGCGACGAGCCGACGGCGGTGTTCGAGCAGCTCGAAGGGCTCACCGGCGCCAAGGGCCGGCTGGAGCTGGTCGGCCACCGCTGCGGCGCACCGATCTTCGTCGACTACGCCCACAAGCCGGACGCCCTCGCCAAGGCGCTCGACGCCCTGCGCCCCTATGCCCGCGGCAAGCTCGTCGTGGTGTTCGGGGCGGGCGGCGACCGCGACACCGGCAAGCGCCCGCTGATGGGCGCGATCGCGGCCGAGAAGGCCGACCGCGTCATCGTCACCGACGACAACCCGCGCAGCGAGGACCCCGCCGCCATCCGGGCCGCGATCCTTCGGGCGGCGCCGGGCGCCGCCGAGATCGGCGACCGCCGCCGTGCCATCCATGTCGCCATCGCGTCGCTCGCCGACGGCGACGTGCTGCTGGTCGCCGGCAAGGGCCACGAGACCGGCCAGACCATCCAGGGCACCACCCTGCCGTTCAGCGACCACGAGGCGGTCCTTTCGGCCCTGCGGGAGATCAACGCATGACCACACCGCCCCTGTGGACCGTCGCCGCCATGGCGGAGGCGATGGGCGCCGCGCGCGGCGGCCCGCTGCCCGCGGCCGTGACGGGCCTCTCCATCGACAGCCGCACGGTGGCGGCCGGCGAGGCGTTCTTCGCCATCACGGGCGACCGGCTCGACGGCCACGACTTCGTCGGCCAGGCGCTGGCGAACGGCGCCGCCCTCGCCGTGGTGTCGGCCGCGCGGCGCGATGCCGCTCCGGCCGATGCGCCGCTGCTGGTGGTCGACGACGTGCTCGCGGCCTTGCGCGATCTCGCCGTCGCGGCGCGCGCCCGCTCGCCCGCCCGCATCGTCGCGGTCACCGGGTCGGTCGGCAAGACCTCGACCAAGGAGGCGCTGCGCATCGCGCTCGGCGCCGACGGCGAGACCCACGCCTCGCTCGCCTCCTTCAACAATCACTGGGGCGTGCCGCTCTCCCTCGCCCGCCTGCCCGAGACGGCCGAATACGCCGTGTTCGAGATCGGCATGAACCATGCCGGCGAGATCACCCCGCTGGTGAAGCTGGTGCGCCCGCACGTCGCCATCGTCACCACCGTCGAGGCCGTGCATCTCGAGAACTTCCCCTCGGTCGCCGGCATCGCCGATGCCAAGGCGGAGATCTTCCTGGGCCTGGAGCCCGGCGGCGCCGCCGTGATCAACCGCGACAATCCGTACTGGCAGCAACTGAAGCAACGCGCCGAAGAGGCCGGAGTCGCCCGCGTGGTGACGTTCGGCGAGCACGCCGAGGCCGACTCGCGGCTCGTCCGCCACGCGCTCCAGGACGACGGCTCGACCGCCGAGGCGTCGATCCTCGGCACCCTCGTCGACTACCGGATCGGCGCACCGGGGCGGCACTTCGTGCTCAACTCGCTCCCGGTGCTCACCGCCGCCACGCTGCTCGGCGCCGATCTGGCGCTCGCCGCCCTGGCGCTCGCCGCGCAGCGGCCGGCCGCCGGCCGCGGCACCCGCCTCACCCTCGCGATGGGGAGCGGCGAGGCGCTGCTGATCGACGAGAGCTACAACGCCAACCCGACCTCGATGCGCGCCGCGCTCGCGGTGCTGGGCCAGGCGCCGGTCGGCCCGCGCGGCCGCCGCATCGCCGTGCTGGGCGACATGCTGGAGCTCGGCCCCACCGCCGAGGCGCTGCATCGCGGCCTCGCCGAGGCCGTGATGGCGCACCGCATCGACCTTGTCTTCTGTGCCGGGCCGCTGATGCGCCACCTGTGGGAGGCGCTGCCGGCCGAGCGGCACGGGGGCGTCGCCGCCTCGGCCGAGGAGCTGGAGGCGCAGGTGCTGGCCGCGGTCCATCCCGGCGACGCCGTGATGGTGAAAGGCTCTCTCGGGTCCCGCATGGGACCGATCGTCAAGTCCCTGGTGCGCCGCTACGCCGCTGCCGCGGCACGCGACGACCTCCCGGTGCGAGGCTGACCCGCATGCTCTATTGGCTCGCCGATCTGTCGGACCTGTTCAGCGCCTTCAATGTGTTCCGCTACATCACGTTCCGCGCCGCCGGCGCGATCGTGACGGCGGCCGCCTTCGTGTTCCTGTTCGGACCGACCATCATCAAGCTGCTGCGGGTGAAGCAGGGCAAGGGCCAGCCGATCCGCGCCGACGGGCCGAAATCGCATCTCGTCACCAAGGTCGGCACCCCCACCATGGGCGGGCTGATGATCCTGTCGGGCCTGGTGGTGTCGACGGTGCTGTGGGCCAACCCGGCGAACCCCTATGTCTGGGTGGTGCTCGGCGTCACCCTCGGGTTCGGCATGATCGGCTTCTACGACGACTACCTGAAGGTGACCAAGCAGACCCATGCGGGCTTCTCGGGCAAGACGCGCCTGGCGCTGGAGACGCTGATCGCCGTGATGGCCTGCTTCGCCCTCGCCAATCTCGGCCGCGCGCCGTTGACGACGTCGCTCGCCTTCCCGTTCGTCAAGGACCTGGTCGTCGATCTCGGCTGGTTCTTCCTCGCCTTCGGGGCCTTCATCATCGTCGGGGCCGGCAACGCCGTGAACCTCACCGACGGGCTCGACGGGCTCGCCATCGTGCCGGTGATGATCGCGGCGGCGAGCTTCGGCGGCATCTCGTGGGTGGTCGGCAACGCGGTGTTCGCCGACTATCTCCAGCTCAACTTCGTGCCCGGCGCCGGCGAGCTGGCGGTGCTGTGCAGCGCCATCCTGGGAGCCGGGCTCGGCTTCCTGTGGTTCAATGCGCCGCCGGCCTCCGTGTTCATGGGCGACACCGGGTCGCTCGCGCTGGGCGGCATGCTGGGCGCCGTCGCGGTGGTGACCAAGCACGAGGTGGTGCTCGGCATCATCGGCGGCCTGTTCGTGCTGGAGGCGGTGTCGGTGATCGTCCAGGTGGTGTCGTTCAAGCTGACCGGCAAGCGGGTGTTCAAGATGGCGCCGCTGCACCATCATTTCGAGCAGCTCGGCTGGACCGAGCCGCAGATCGTGATCCGCTTCTGGATCATCTCGGTGGTGCTGGCGCTCGCCGGCCTGTCGACCCTGAAGCTGAGGTGAGGCCATGGTTCCCGTCACCACGCTCAAAGGCCGCAAGGTCGCGATCTTCGGGCTCGGCACCTCGGGGCTGGCCACCGCGAGCGCGCTGTTCGCCGGCGGTGCCGACGTGGTCGGCTGGGACGACAGCCCGGAGCGCATCGAATACGCGGCCAGCGCCGGCATCCCGACCGCCGACCTGCGCGGCATCGACTGGTCGCGCATCGCCGCGCTGGTGCTCGCTCCCGGCGTCCCCCTCACCCACCCGGCGCCGCACTGGACCGTCGGGCTCGCCCGCGCGGCCGGCGTCGAGGTGATCGGCGACATCGAGCTGTTCTGCCGCGAGCGCGCCGCCCACGCCCCCAACGCCCATTTCATCGCCATCACCGGCACCAACGGCAAGTCGACCACCACGACGCTGACGGCGCATCTGCTCGCCGCCGCCGGCCGCGAGGTGCAGATCGGTGGCAATATCGGCACCGCCATCCTGTCGCTGAAGCCGCCGCAGCCGGGCCTCGTCCATGTCATCGAGGTGTCGTCGTTCCAGATCGATCTCGCCCCGAGCCTCGATCCGTCGGTCGGCATCCTGCTCAATGTCACCGAGGACCATCTCGACCGCCACGGTACCATGGCGGCCTATGCGGGGCTCAAGGAGCGGCTGGTCGCCGGCGTGCAGCCGGGCGGCACCGCGGTGATCGGCGTCGACGACGAGTGGTCGCAGGCGGCCGCCGACCGGGTGGCGCGCGCCGGCACCCGCGTGGTCCGCGTCTCGGTGCGCCGGCCGCTCGCCGACGGCCTCTTCGTCGAGGGCGGCCGCATCGTGCAGGCCGAGAACGCCGCCAGCCGCGAGATCGCGCTGCTCGGCGGCATCGCCACCCTGCGCGGCACCCACAACGCCCAGAACGCCGCCTGCGCCACCGCCGCCGCGCTGGCGCTCGGCGCCGACCCGAAGGCGATCCAGGCCGGCCTGCGCACCTATCCGGGCCTCGCCCACCGCATCGAGGAGGTCGGCCGCTACGGCTCGATCCTGTTCGTCAACGACTCCAAAGCGACCAACGCGGACGCCGCCGCGCGGGCGCTGGCCTGCTTCTCGGACGTGTTCTGGATCGCCGGCGGACGACCGAAGGCCGGCGGCATCACGCCGCTGGAAAGCTTCTTCCCGCGAGTCCGCAAGGCGTATCTGATCGGCGAGGCGGCCGAGGAGTTTTCGCGCACGCTCGACGGCAAGGCGCCGTGGACGATCGCCGGCACGCTGGACAAGGCGGTGGCGCAGGCCGCCGAGGACGCCGCCGCGGCCGGCCTCCAGCACGCCGTGGTGCTGCTGTCGCCCGCCTGCGCGTCCTACGACCAGTTCAAGAATTTCGAGGTGCGCGGCGACGCCTTCCGCAAGCTGGTCCAGGCGCTGCCGGGGGTGAAGTAGACCGCGCGTCCCTGGCGCTGCGCGTCATACTGTTTTCGGGTGATCAGTGCGCCGTCATTCCGGGGCGCCGCGCAGCGGCGAGCCCGGAATCCAGCGGCAAACCCGAAGCTCTCGGCTGGATTCCGGACAGCCGCTTCGCGGCTTCCGGAATGACCACCAAATTGATCAGCCGGATCTCGTATCATACCAACGGCAGCACTCTCGGACTGCATCTTCCGTCATGGCCGGGCCGGCGCAGAGCGCCGCGACCCGGCCATCCATCATGCGAACAAGTCGATGCGCGGGTTTTCGCCCGCGCACGACGTTTCGTCAGATCACACCGCCTTCAGCACCGCCCGCTTGTCGGTGCGGGCGATGCGCGCCAGCAGGTACTCGACCTCCTGCTTGGCGTGAGCGTTGAGCGCCACCGACGGCTTGCGCTGCGCGTCGCAGCTGATCAGGCCGCGGCGCATGTAGACGTACTTGCGCACCGCGAGACCGAGCGAGCCCTGCTGCTGCTCGTAGCGCAGATAGGGCAGATGCGCATCGAACAGGTCGTGCGCCGCGTCGCGCTGGCCGGCCGCCGACAGCTTCACCACATCGACCAGCATCTCCGGGAAGGCGTAGCCGGTGTTGGCGCCGTCGGCGCCGCGCTCCATCTCGAAGTCGAGAAACAGGCCGCCATTGCCGACCAGGATGGCGATGTGGCGCATCGAGCCGTCCGCCTCGAAGCCGCGTAGCGTCGTGATCTTGTCGAGACCGGGCCAGTCCTCGTGCTTGAGCACCACGCAGGAGGCGTTCTCGGTGACGATCCGCTTGATGACGTTCGGCGTCATCACCACCGAGAAGGTGAGCGGGTAGTCCTGGAGCACGAAGGGCACGTCGGCGCCGATCGCCTCGGCGGCCTGCCGGTAGTAGCCGACGATCTGGTCGTCGGTGCGCAGCGTGTTGGGCGGGCCGATCATCACACCGGCGGCGCCGCATTCCATCGCCTCGCGGGCGAGCGCCCGCATGCCGGCGAAGCCGGGCGCCGAGACACCGACCACGATCGGCACCGTGGTGCGCTTGCAGACGCGCGCCACGATGGCGCGCGCCTCGGCGAACTCCAGCTTCGGCGCCTCGCCGAGCTGCCCCAGGATGGTGATGCCGTCGACACCGCAGCCGGTGAAGTAGTCGGTCAGCCGATCCATCGACGCTTCGTCGACGCGACCGTCGGCGTGGAACGGCGTCGGCGAGATCGGGATGACGCCCTTGATGGCTGCGGTCAGACTCACGATGATCTCCTCGCTGTACAGCTTGCGGTGGTGGCGGGGGTGGGTCGGCGATCGGTCGGCGGACGCGGACCGTAGAGGCGGCTTGGATTGTCGCCTCGCGGAACGCCGAGGTCCAGCGAGGGCGATGCGACGCCGGCGCAGGGCCGCCCCCTGCCCGGCGCGATGCGGCACTCCTGCGGCCGCTCAGCCGATGCAGAGCGACAGCTCGGCGGCGGCTTCGCGCAGCCGCGGCTGGATGCGCTCGACGAGATCGGCGACCGACATCCGCGACGCATGCACGCCGACATTGACGGCCGCCACCGCGACACCGCTCGGGGCCATCACCGGCACCGCGATGGAGCGCAGGCCGAGCTCCAGCTCCTGGTCCACCACGGAATAGCCGGTCTCGCGCACGCGGGCGATCTCGGCCCGCAGCGCCGCCGCGTCGCGCAGCGTGTTGGGGGTGAACGGCGTGAACGTGATGCGGCCGAGCCGCGCGTCGAGATCGTCGGGCCGGAAGGCGATCAGCACCCGCCCCATCGACGTGAAAGCCGCCGGCAGCCGGCTGCCGACATGCAGGTCGATGCTCATGATCCGCGACGCGGAGGCGCGCGCCACATAGACGATGTCGTCGCCGTCGAGCACCGCGACGGAGCACGACTCGCCGAGCGCATCGCTGATCCGCCGCAGCACCGGCTGCGCCACGCGGGTGAGCGGCAGCGCTCCCAGATAGGCATGGCCGAGCGCCAGGATGCGCGGCCGCAGCACGTAGCGGCGATCGTCCTCGGCATCGGCGAAGCCGAGCGCCCGCAAGGTGTAGAGCACCCGCCGCACCGCCGCGCGCGGAATGCCGGTCTTCTGGCTGAGCTGGGCGATGGTCATCGCCGGGGTGTCGCGCGAGAACGCCTGAATGACCTGAAGGCCGCGCACCAGCGACGTCATGATGTTGGGATCGGACGGCACCACCCCATCCGGCCCCCCGCCGCCCTGCTCCGGATCGGCAGCCGGCGCATCGCCCCGTGTCCCCGCCCTCGCCTTCGTGGTCGCCGCCGCGTCTCGTCGCATCTGAAAGCCCGGTTGCAGCCGACGGGGTCTCTCCGACCCCGCGGCTCGATCGTTCGATTATCGCGCACCGTACTAGCGGCTTCCAGCCGCCATCGCCAGCACGCGCATCGAGCGGAGCACACACGCGACTGCAGCATTTCGCACAGCCGTGCGATTACAGCACTTGACGTGGAGCACAAGCCGGCGCACGCTTGCGCGGTTATCGCACGATCGTTCGATATCTGCATGCTTCCGGTTCTCGGGGAGGTTCCATGAACAAGATCTGCCACTCGCTGGGCGAGGCGGTGGCCGACGTGCCCGACGGCGCATCGATCATGATCGGCGGCTTCGGCGATGCCGGCGTGCCGTTCGAGGCCATCGACGCCCTGATCGCGCAAGGCGCCAAGGAGCTGACCATCATCTCCAACAATGCCGGAACCGGCGATCAGGGGATCGCAGCGCTGATCGGGCTCGGCCGCGTGCGGAAGATCGTCTGCTCGTTCCCGCGTCAGGCGGATTCCAAGGCGTTCGACGAGCGCTATCTGTCGGGTGAGCTCACGCTGGAGCTGGTGCCGCAGGGCAATCTGGCCGAGCGCATCCGGGCGGCCGGCGCCGGCATCGGCGCCTTCTTCACGCCGACCGGCTACGGGACGCTCTTGGCCGAAGGCAAGGAGACCCGCGAGATCGGCGGCCGCAACTACGTGCTCGAATATCCGATCGCCGCCGACTACGCGCTGATCAAGGCCGACCGTGCCGACCCGCTCGGCAATCTCGTCTACCGCAAGACCGCCCGCAACTTCGGTCCCGTGATGGCGACCGCGGCCGCCTGCACGATCGCGCAGGTCGCCGAGGTGGTCGCCGTCGGCGACCTCGATCCCGAGGCCGTCGTCACCCCCGGCATCTTCGTCAAGCGGGTGGTCGCGGTGAAGCCCGACCACCCCCGCGCCTGACCGCATCCCCCGCGGAGACCGCCAGCATGAGCGATGTCATCCAGCGCCTGACCCGCAAGCAGATCGCCGCCCGCATCGCGGCCGACATTCCGGACGGCTCCTATGTCAATCTCGGCATCGGGGCGCCGACCGAGGTGGCGAACTGCCTGCCGTCCGGCATCACCATCATCCTGCATACCGAGAACGGCCTGCTCGGCATGGGACCGACCCCGCCGCCCGGCGCGGAGGACCCGGATCTGATCAACGCCGGCAAGCAGTACGTCACCGCCAATCCGGGCGCCGCCTATTTCCACCACGCCGACTCCTTCGCGATGATGCGCGGCGGCCATCTCGACTATTGCGTGCTCGGTGCTTATCAGGTTTCCATCACCGGCGATCTCGCCAACTGGCACACCGGCGCCGCCGACGCGATCCCGGCGGTCGGCGGCGCCATGGACCTGGCGATCGGCGCCAAGTCCGTCTTCGTGATGATGGACCTGCTGACCAAGGCGGGCAAATCCAAGCTGGTGTCACGCTGCACCAGCCCGCTCACCGGCATCGGCTGCGTCAAGCGGGTCTACACCGACCACGCGATCTTCGACATCACGCCGCAGGGGACCGTCGCCCGCGACCTGGTCCCCGGCCTCACCTTCGAGGCACTCGAAAAACTGTGCGGGGTGCCGCTGCGACGCGGCACCTGACCCGCCAAGAGGAGACGTCCATGACTTCCGCCTTCATCTGCGACGCCATCCGCACCCCGTTCGGCCGTTATGGCGGCGCCCTCGCCTCGGTGCGTGCCGACGATCTCGGCGCCACCCCGATCACCGCCCTGATGCGGCGCAATCCACAGGTCGACTGGGCGGCGGTCGGTGACGTCTTCTACGGCAACGCCAACCAGGCCGGCGAGGACAACCGCAACGTCGCCCGCATGGTGGCGCTGCTCGCCGGCCTGCCCGAGACGGTGCCGGGCGTCACCGTCAATCGCCTGTGCGCCTCCGGCCTCGAAGCGGTCGGCCAGGCAG
This sequence comes from Rhodoplanes serenus, assembly GCA_009720755.1. Lineage (GTDB taxonomy): Bacteria > Pseudomonadota > Alphaproteobacteria > Rhizobiales > Xanthobacteraceae > Rhodoplanes > Rhodoplanes serenus. The sequence continues at coordinate 86,732 of WNKV01000021.1, read as the reverse complement.
CCCGGGCGATCGCGTGCGGCGAAATGGACCTCGCGGTGGCGGGCGGCGTGGAGAGCATGACGCGCGCGCCCTTCGTGATGGGCAAGGCGGCGACGCCGTTCGCGCGCGATGCCCGCGTCTACGACACCACCATCGGCTGGCGCTTCGTCAATCCGCGCATGGAGAAGCAGTACGGCACCGACTCGATGCCGGAGACCGCCGAGAACGTCGCCACCGACTTCGCGGTGTCGCGGGCCGACCAGGATCTCTTCGCCCTGCGCAGCCAGGACAAGGCGGCGCGCGCCCAGGAGAACGGCACGCTCGCCGACGAGATCGTCGCGGTGGAGCTGCCGCAGAAGAAGGGCGAGCCGCTGCGCGTCGAGCGCGACGAGCATCCGCGCGCCACCACTATCGAGGCGCTCGCCAAGCTGCGCCCGATCGTGCGGCCGGACGGCACCATCACGGCCGGCAATGCCTCCGGCGTCAACGACGGCGCCTGCGCCCTGCTGGTGGCGAGCGAGGCGGCCGCGCAGCGGCACGGCCTGACGCCGCGCGCCCGCATCCTCGGCATGGCGTCGGCGGGCGTCGCGCCGCGCGTCATGGGCATCGGCCCGGTGCCGGCCGTGCAAAAGCTGCTCGCCCGCCTGTCGGTCGACCTCGCGGCGATCGACGTGATCGAGCTGAACGAGGCGTTCGCGGCCCAGAGCCTGGCGGTGCTGCGCCAGCTCGGGATCGCCGACGACGATCCGCGGGTGAACCCCTATGGCGGCGCCATCGCGCTCGGCCATCCGCTCGGCGCCAGCGGCGCCCGGCTGGTGACCACCGCGGTCCACCAGCTCGCCCGCACGGGCGGGCGCTACGCCCTCTGCACCTTGTGCGTGGGCGTCGGCCAGGGACTGGCCATGCTGATCGAGCGGGTGTGACGACCGATCAGCCGCTTCGATCCGGGAGGATTCTACCGAAAGCCCCGACCTACGAAAAACGAGGGAACCTGCTCACCGACCATCCATCCCTTCGACGCAGATCGAGTACCTTCCCATGACGACGTTCCTGAAGAACAAAGCGAACTATCGCTGGGTCATTCTGCTGGCGTGCATGCTGGTCTACTGCACGTCGCAGCTCGTGCGTTGGAACTACGCCTCGATCACCAAATATCTGATGGAGGACCTCCACATCGGGAAGCCGGAGCTGGGCCTTCTCGGCTCCGCCTTCTTCTATGCCTACGCGGTCGCCCAGATCCCATGGGGGACCGCCGCCGATGTCTGGGGCACCCGACGGGTCATCCCGGTGGGCATCGGCATCCTGTCCCTGTTCCTGGCCGGCTTCGCGTTCAGCGGCACCTTCACCGAAGCGGTGATCTGGCGGGCCGCCATGGGCGTGGTGGCGGCCGCCGGTTATGTGCCGATCACCTCGGCGCTGGCGAAGTGGTTCTCCATCAAGGAGCGCGGCTTCGCGATGGAGATGTATTCCGGGCCCGGCGGCGGGCTCGGCGAGGTGCTGACCTTCCTGCTCATCCCGATCTTCGCCGTGGTGCTCGCCAAGGGCGGCCTGTTCGGCGTCACCGGATGGCGGGCCTCCACCCTGCTGATGGCGATGGTCGTGTTCCTGTTCGCGATGCTCGCCCTGCTGATGCTGCGCTCCTCGCCCACCGACCTGGGCCTGCCCTCGATCGAGAAGCAGGAGGACAAGGACGAGCACCAGACCCTGCCCTATCGCCAGACTCTCGGCATCATCGCCAAGGACCCGGCACTGTGGATCATGTCGCTGGTGTGGTCTGCCTACATGGTGGCCACCCGCCTGGTGCCCGGCTGGCTGCCGCTCTATGCCACCGACTTCTACATCCAGGAGTACGGCCTGACCAAGGAGGCCGCCATCATCGCCGGCGGCGGCATGGCGACCATGTACGTGATCGGCCGCGTGGTCGGCACCCCGGGCGTCGGCTGGATCTCCGACCGGCTGCTCAAGCGCGGCATCCCGCGGGCCGCCGTGATCGCCGCCGGGCTCGCCATCATCGCCTGCGTGTTCTTCCTGTTCACGCTGCACATCCCCAACACCATCTCGCTCGGCCTGCTCGCCTTCTTCGCCGGCGTGATCATCAACATCTTCCCGCTGGTCAATGCCTCGGCGGCCGAGATCTGGTCGGTCCGCTCGGCCGGCTTCACCATGGGCATCATCAACATGGTGGGACAGTTCGCCGGCGCCACGGCGCTGTCGGTCAGCGGCTTCATGGCCGCCACCTACTCGGTCAAGGGCGGCGCCTTCTACACCGAGTTCCTGGGCATCTGGTATCTCGGCATCGGGACGAGCATCCTGGGCGCCTTGGCGACCCTCTACATGATCCATCGCGAACGCCGCAGCGTGCTGGCCAAGGCCGCGCAGGCGGCGTCCGACAAGACGGCCGAGGCGGCACGTCCCGCCTGAGGCGGCGGCGCACCGATCGGACGCACGACGGAGCGGGGGCGCCACGGCGCCCTCTTCGGTTTTCCGGCGCGGGTCGGGAGGAGCCGCCGCCGAACCCGGCCCGAGCCGGCGCCATGCGACGGCGGCGATCCGGCCATGCGGACCATGGCACGGCCCGGCTTTCGGGGAACGGCCCCCGGCCTCCAAGTCTGGCCGGGCGGCGGCCGGTGCTGTACAGGAGGCGTCCGGTTGTTCCGTGCCGCGAGTCCCACCGTGCCGTCCGTTCCCGCCTCTCCGGTTCCCACCACCCTCCTGCCCTCCGGCGAGACCGTCCCGGTGCTCGGGCTCGGCACCTGGGGCATGGGCGAGAACCTGCGCCCCGCCGATCGCGAGGTCGCCGCTTTGCGGCTCAGTCTCGATCTCGGCATGACGTTGATCGACACCGCCGAGATGTATGCGGAAGGGCGCGCCGAGGAGATCGTCGGCGAGGCCATCGCTGGCCGCCGCGACGAGGTGTTCCTGGTCGGCAAGGTGCTGCCCGACCACGCCACCCGGACCGGCACCATCGCGTCCTGCGAATCGAGCCTGGTGCGGCTCGGCACCGACCGCATCGACCTCTACCTGCTGCACTGGCGCGGCCATGTTCCGCTGGCCGAGACCCTGGAGGCGTTCGAGACCCTGAAGGCGGCCGGCAAGATCCGCCATTGGGGCGTCAGCAATTTCGATGTCGACGACATGGAGGAGCTGGCGGCGCTCGCCGGCGGCGATGCCGTGGCCACCAACCAGATTCTCTACAATCCGGCTCGCCGCGGCGTCGAGTTCGACCTGCTGCCGTGGTGCGCCGAGCGCCACATCCCGGTGATGGCCTACTCGCCCATCGAGCAGGGCCGGGTGCTGAAGCATCGCGTGCTCGCCGCCGTCGCCCACCGGCACGGCGCGACCCCGGCCCAGGTGGCGCTCGCCTTCGTGCTGCGACGGGACGGCGTCATCGCGATTCCCCGCTCGGGCAACGAGAAGCATGTGCGGGAGAACCGCGGCGCCCTCGATCTGCGCCTCGACGCTGACGATCTCGCGGCGCTGGACCAAGCGTTCCCGCCGCCGCGACGAAAGGTGCCGCTCGAGATGCTGTGAGGCAAGACCGCCGACTTCGCCCCGTCGTTCCGAAATATGCGGAAAGGTTGGACCCCCGGGGCGATCGAATCGGTCGGATGTCGCACCGAAATTGCCGTGAAGTCGCAGTGGCGCGGCACGTTGATGCCGCAATTGCAGGCGAGACGATTGTAGGGCGGTCGCCTCGCTCGTCCGTATCCGCTGCCGTCTCATCCCGAGGTCCCAACGGCACGGTCACGGCGGGCGTGGGCGGCCGCCGTATTTTTTCCAGCCCGTTTCGGTTATCTTGCCGCCATGGCGTCGCGCGCTCGCCGGACCGCCGCGGGCGCGTCTGCTGGTGAGCCTGCCGCTGCGGCGGACGAGGAGGCGACGTCCGCGCGGGACCATCTCACGCGGAGCCGTCGCACGCAGGACCGTCGCGAAGGATCGTTCTCATGTTGAGCAAGAAGGAGCGGGTCGCCGCGGTCTCGGTGCTTGCGAGCGGCAGCCTCGCCCTGGCCAAGTTCGCCATCGGCATCGCGATCGGCAGTCTCGCCCTGATCTCGGACGCCCTGCACAGCTTGATCGATCTCGGCGCCACGCTCGTCACCTGGTACGCGGTGCGCGTCTCCGATCGGCCGCCCGACGCCAACCATCACTACGGCCATGGCAAGGTCGAGAGCCTGGCGGCGCTGGCCGAGACGGCGCTCCTGTTCCTGCTCGCCGGCGGCATCGCGGTCGAAGGCGTGCAGCGGCTGATCCACGGCGGCTCAACCCCGGTGTTCTCGTGGATTCCGTTCGGCGTGCTGGCGGTCGAGATGGTGGTCAACGGCTGGCGCGCCCATGTGCTGCGCAAGACCGCGCGGGAGACCGGCAGCCACGCCCTGGAAGCCGATTCGCTCCACTTCGCCTCGGATCTCTACGGCTCGGTCGCCGTCATCGTCGGGCTGGTGCTCGCCGCCTACGGCCAGGCGTGGGGCGACCCCGCCGCCGCGCTGGCGGTCGCCGTCATCGTGGCGGCGCTCGGCGTGCGGATGAGCCGCCGCACCATCGAGTCGCTGATGGACACCGCACCGCCGGGCGTGCGCGACCGTGTCGCCCGCACCATCACGGCGATGCCGGGGATCGTGCGAGTCGATCGGCTGCGGGTCCGCACTGTGGGCGCACGGCACTTCGTCGACGTCGCACTCGCGGTGCCGCGGACCCTGCCGCTCGATCGCGTCGCCGCTCTCAAGACCCGCCTGCACACCGCCGTGGCGAGCGCCCTCGACGACGCGGAGGCCGACGTCACCATCAGCACCACGCCGGTGGCGCTCGACGACGAGTCGGTGCAGGAGCGCATCATGGTGATCGCCCGCAACCGCGGGCTCGCGGTGCATCACCTCACCGTCCAGTCGATCGGCGAGCGACTGACCGTCGCCCTCGATCTCGAAGTGGACGGCGACATGCCGATGGGCGCCGCCCACGAGATCGCGACCGCGCTGGAGGACGCCATCGTGGCCGAGCTCGGTCCCGCGGTCGAGGTGGAGACCCACATCGAGCCGTTGCAGGCGCCCCTGACCGAAGGACGCGAGGCCCCACCCGCCCGGGTCGCCGCGGTGGCCGACACGCTCGGCGCGCTGGTCGGGCAGCATCCGGCGCTGCGCAACATCCACGATGTGCGGCTGCGCGAGACCCCGGACGGCGACCTCGTGGTGTTCCACTGTCATGTCGATCCGACCCGCAGCGTGCTCGCCGCGCATCGGGCGGTGGACGAGCTGGAGCGCGATCTGCGCCGGGTGCAGCCACAGATCCGCCGCGCCATCGGCCATGCCGAGCCGTTCAACGCCGACACCTCGGTGCCGGCCGGCCAGGCGGCCGGGCGGCCGGCGGACTGAGGCGAGGCCCGCCGCGGCGGGGGCTTGGTGGTGGACATTTCCCGCGGGTCGGGGTTTTCTCCGCCCCATCCGGCCGGCTCCTCCCGCCCATCCCGGTCGCCTGCCCGTCCGTCCTTCCGGAGTCGTCCGCCCATGAGCGAAAAGAAGCCCGCCGACGTCGCCACGCTGTCGTTCGAGCGCGCCCTCGCCGAGCTGGAGGGAATCGTCGGACGCCTGGAGAGCGGCGCCGTGCCGCTCGAGGAATCGGTCGCCATGTACGAGCGCGGCGAGGCGCTCAAGCGCCGCTGCGAGGAGCTGCTGAGCCAAGCCGAGGCGCGGGTGCAGAAGATCACCCTCGACGCCGCCGGCAAGCCCAAGGGCACCGAGCCACTCGATATCGGCTGATCGGGCGCGCGCCTCACGTCCCCGGCAGGCGTTGCCGCACGGCGCCGAACCCCGACCACGGGTCGGCCTTCAGGCGCTTCAGCCGGTCCCCGAGATTGAGCAGCGTCCAGCGCGCCGGCGACAGCCGCGCCGTCACCTCGCGCCACGCCACCGGCGTCGACACGCCGGCCCCCGGCCGCGCGCGCGGCGAGAACGCCGCCACCGCGGTGGCGCCGCGGCCGTTGCGCAGATAATCGACGAAGATCTTTCCGGTGCGGATGCTCTTGGTCATCTTGGCGACGTAGCGGTCGGGCGCGTCCGCCGCCATCGCCTCGGCGAGCCGCTTGGAGAACGCCTTGGCGGTGCTCCAATCGGCCCCGTCGAACGGCACCACGACATGCAGGCCCTTGCCGCCCGACGTCTTGACGAAGCTCTCCAGCTTGTCGGCGGCGAGGCGGTCGCGCACCTCCTTGGCGGCGTCGATCACGGCGGGCCAGCCGACCTCCGGGCCGGGATCGAGATCGAACACCAGCCGGTCGCAGACGTCGACACGGTCGATGGTCGACCCCCACACATGCACCTCGAGCACGCCGGCCTGCACCAACGCCACGAGGCCGTCGAGGCTGTCGATGGCGATCAGCTCCTCGCCGTCGTCGTCGACCGCGAGGATGCGGCTGCGGTCGAAGGTGGCGTGCGCATGCTTCTGCACGAAGCACTCGGAGCCGACGCCGCTCGGACAGCGCAGCAGCGCCAGCGGCCGCCGCACCACATGGGGCGCCATCCAGTCCCACACGGTGGCGTAGTAGTCGACGAGGTCCTGCTTGGTGATGTCGAGGTCGGGCCAGTAGACCCGCTGCGGATTGGTGAGCTTGGGGGCGCCTGCCGACGCGGCCCGGCCGCGGCTCTCCCTCTTCCCGCTCGTGCCCGCGGCCCGGCCGCGGCTCTCCTTCTCCCCGCCTGCGGGGAGAGGGTCGGGGTGAGGGGCAGAGATCTCGTGAGGGGGCGAGATGTGGCGATGCGGAGGCGCCCCCTCACCCGACCGAGCTGCGCTCGGTCGACCTCTCCCCGCTCGCGGGGAGAGGTGAGGACGGGAAGCACGGCCGCCGCTCTCCCTCTCCCCGCCTGCGGGGAGAGGGTCGGGGTGAGGGGCGGGTCGGGACTTCTGGTGCGGGGCGGGTCGAGACTCCTGGGGCGGGGCGGGTCCGGCGCCGCCGGCTCGACGCCGCGCCCCCTCACCCGGGTTCGGCGCTGGACGCGCCGAACCCGACCTCTCCCCGCCCGCGGGGAGAGGTGAAGACCGCCGGGGCTCCGCGGAGACAGACGAGGACCGTGACGACGATCTGCTGGCAGGCCGACGACCTGTCGTCCCGTCCCGCGACGACGCCGACTTCGATGATGCCATCACATCCTCCACCTCGGTCGCCGGCACGGGCGACGCCGTGACCGGCGTCTCCACCACCACCTCGTGCGGAGACTTGTCCTCGCGCAATCCCTTGAAGGCGGCGTGGCGCAGCAGGCCGCTGCCGGTGCGGCCGCGCAGCTCCGCCTCGATCACCACCGCGGGCTCGACCCACACCATGTCGCGACGGCGCTCGTCGGCCGGCAGGCTGGCGAACGGCATGGTCTTCCGCCGCAGCGGATCGAGGCGGCGGAACAGCGCGCGCGCCGTCTTCTCGGTGTAGCCGGTGCCGATCCGTCCGAGATAGCGCAGGGCATCGTTCTCGTAGGCGCCCACCGCGAGCGCCCCGACCGCGCGCGTCGAGCCGGTGGCCAGACGAAAGCCGCCGACCACCAGCTCCCGGCGGTCCGCACACTTGCTCTTGATCCAGTCGTGGCCGCGCCCGGAGCGATACGGCGCGTCGGCGCGCTTGGACACGATGCCTTCGAGACCCATGCGGCACGCATGGGCATGCACCACGGCGCCGGAGTCGGCGAGATGATCACTGAAGCGCAGCACACCGTCTACCGGCGCCGCGCCAAGGAGCGCCGCGAGCGCCGCCTTGCGCTCCGCCAGAGGCCGCCCCGTGAGGTCGCGGCCGTCGTGATGCAGCAGGTCGAAGACGTTGTAGACGAAGTCGTCGCGCCCGGCTTCGAGCGATGCCTGAAGCGCCGCGAAGTCGGACAGCCCCGCCGCGTTCTCGACCACCACCTCGCCGTCGATCAGCGCCGTCTCGGCCGGTAGCACCGCGACCGCACGGGCGACGGCGGAGAACCGCTTGGTCCAGTCGAGCCCCTTGCGGGTGAGCAATGTCACGCGCCCGTGGTCGAGCCGGGCCTGGATGCGGTAGCCGTCGAACTTGATCTCGTGAATCCAGCCCGGCCCGTCGGGTGGCGCCTCGGACAGCGTTGCCAGGCAGGGCGGGACGAAATCGGGCAGCGGGTCGGCCGAGGGTTTTCGCGCCGTGGGTGACGAGCGTTTCGGCGGCGGGGTCGTCTTGGGTCGCCGCGGTGGGCTCGCGCCGGGGCGCGCCGATGCCGGCGCCGGCTTGGTGTCGGACGACGCCTCGCGGCGCGACGAGTTCCACACCGCGGCGGCCTTCACGGCCGATCGCCGCTTCGGCTTCGCGCCGGCCGCGATCTCGTCGAGCGAGCGCGCGGTCGCCACCGACAGGGTCGCCTCCTCCAGCAAATCCGGATCGGACGGCGTGCGCGCCGCGGCGTCCTCGCTCTTGATCAGCAGCCAGTTCTCGGTGCGCTCGCCCCGGCGCGGCGCCATCCGCACGAGATGCCAGTGACCTTTCAGCTTCTCGCCTTCGAGCGTGAAGCCGAGATGGCCCTTGGCGAGCCCCGCATGCGGGTCGCCGTCCGGCACCCAGCGGCCGCGGTCCCACAGCATCACGGTGCCGCCGCCATACTGACCCTTGGGGATGGTGCCCTCGAAGCCGCCATAGTCGAGTGGATGATCCTCGACCGCGACGGCGAGCCGCTTCTCGCCCGGCACCAGGCTGGGGCCGCGGGTCACCGCCCAGCTCTTGAGCACGCCGTCGAGCTCCAGACGAAAGTCGTAGTGCAGACGCCGCGCCGCGTGCTTCTGCACCACGAAGCTGTCGCCGCGGCGACGCGCCTTGCGGCCGCGCGGCTCCGGCGTCATGTCGAACTGTCGCTTTCTCCGATAGACGTCGAGCGCCATGATCGACCACACTCCGAGGTATCGCGGGCCGATCTCGCCTCAGCCGACCTTCTTCATCCGCTTGCGCGGGGACGCCGTGCGCGCCCGTGTCTTGGTCGACGTCGCACGACCGCCCGGCCGCTTGCTCTTGGTTTTCGCACCCGCCGTCCTCTCGCGGTCAGCCGCAGCTTCGGCCGACGCCTCGGCCTCGCGGCCGGAGGCCGCCCGGGCGGAGCCCGACCGCCCCTCGCCGGCCGCCACGCTCCGCCGCAGCGCCTCCATCAGGCTCACCACATTGCCGGGACCGGGCTCGGGCGAGGCCGGCGGCGGGCGGCCCTCCTGCTTGGCACGGATCAGCGCCATCAGGGCCTGGTCGTAGCGGTCCTCGAACGCCGCGGGATCGAAGCGCCCCGCCTTGGTCCTGACGATGTGGATCGCGAGATCCACCATGTCGCGCGGCACCCGCACGTCGGCGACCACATCGAACACGGCGGCCTCGTCGCGCACCTCGCCCTTGTAGTGCAGAGCGCGCACCAGCAGCCCCTTGCCGCGGGGCGCCACCGTGACGATGCGCTCGCGCCGGTACAGCACCACCCGGGCGAGTCCGACCACATCCTCGGCCGCCATGGCGTCGCGGATCACCGCGAACGCCTCCTGGGCGATGTCGTCGTCGGGAACCAGATAGTAAGGCGCATCGAAGTAGATCGGGTCGACCGCACCGGCAGGCACGAAGGACGTGATGTCGAGCGTGTGGGTGCTCTCGAGTGCCACCCGCGCGAAATCCTCGTCGTCGAGCTCGACATAGGTTCCATCGTCGAGACGATAGCCCTTGATCCGATCCTCCTCGGGAACCGGATCGCCGGTTTCCGCGTCGACCAAGTCGGTGCGAACCCGATGGCCTGTCGTGCGACTAAGAATGTTGAAACGGATGCGCTGCGATGTGGAGACGGCCGGAACCAAGGCGACCGCGCAGGACACCAAGGAGAGCTTCAGGTAACCCTTCCAATATGCACGTAGAGCCATCTCAAACTCGAGTTGCCGTGAAGTGGAAGCGAAGGTGCGGGCGAGCGTGAGTTTCGGAAGGTCCCGACGATCATCACTTCGACGTCGAGAAGAACATCGAGGACGGCGAGCCCGGGTCGGCGCGGTTCTCGTAAACGCGAACCTGGGATCGGAGAGCTCATGTCAACGGCTGTTGACATGAGGACGAGGGTGAACGCTGAATAGTGGCACCCGGTTCCGCCCCTCCGCGGCGACTTCGGTCGCCGACGGAACCGGCCGGCGCCGTTTGTCAGACTGCGCCGATCTGGTGTAAGCCCTTGACAGGAATTCGTTGTCGACCCCCGCGGGAGGTAGTCATTTGCCCCAGTCATCCAATACTCCGTTGCTCGATCGCGTGATCTTCCCGGAGGACCTGCGTCGTCTGGAGACGAGCGAGCTGCGTCAGCTCGCCGACGAGCTGCGCCAGGAGATGATTGCGGCCGTATCCCAGACGGGCGGGCACCTCGGTGCCGGGCTCGGTGTCGTCGAGCTGACGGTCGCGCTCCACTACGTGTTCTCGACACCCGAGGATCGCCTGATCTGGGACGTCGGCCATCAGGCCTATCCACACAAGATCATCACCGGGCGGCGCGATCGCATCCGCACGCTGCGCCAGGGCGGTGGCCTTTCCGGCTTCACCAAGCGCAGCGAGAGCGACTACGACCCGTTCGGAGCCGGCCACTCGTCGACCTCGATCTCGGCCGGCCTCGGCATGGCGATCGCACGCGACCTCGGCGGCAAGAAGAACCACGTCGTCGCGGTGATCGGCGACGGCGCGATGTCGGCCGGCATGGCCTACGAGGCGCTCAACAATGCCGGCGCCATGGACTCCAACCTGATCGTGGTGCTGAACGACAACGACATGTCGATCGCGCCGCCGGTCGGCGCGCTGTCGGCCTATCTGGCCCGGCTGATGACCGGAAAGTCGTATCTGTCGCTGCGTGAGATCGGCAAGCAGGTCGCCGCTCATCTGCCGCGCCGGCTGCACGAGCAGGCGGTGCGCGCCGAGGAGTTCGCGCGCAACATGATCACCCACGGCGGCACGCTGTTCGAGGAGCTCGGCTTCTACTATGTCGGGCCAATCGACGGCCACAATCTCGATCATCTGCTGCCGGTGCTGAAGAACGTGCGCGACGCCAAGCGCAAGGGGCCGATCCTGGTCCACTGCGTGACCCAGAAGGGCAAGGGCTATCCGCCCGCCGAAGTGTCGGCCGACAAGTATCACGGCGTCGTCAAGTTCGATGTCGCCACCGGTGCGCAGGTCAAGTCCAACGCCAAGGCGCCGTCCTACACCAAGGTGTTCGCCGAGGCGCTGGTGCAGGAGGCCCGCAAGGACTCCAAGATCGTCGCCATCACGGCGGCGATGCCGTCCGGCACCGGGCTCGACCTGTTTGGCAACCTGTTCCCGACCCGCTGCTTCGATGTCGGCATCGCGGAGCAGCACGCCGTCACCTTCGCGGCCGGTCTCGCCACCGAGGGCTACAAGCCGTTCGTCGCCATCTACTCGACCTTCCTTCAGCGCGCCTATGATCAGGTCGTCCACGACGTCGCCTTGCAGAAGCTGCCGGTGCGCTTCGCCATGGACCGCGCCGGGCTGGTCGGCGCCGACGGCGCCACCCACGGCGGCTCCTTCGACGTGGCGTATCTCGGCTGCCTGCCCAACATGATCCTGATGGCGGCCGCCGACGAGGCCGACCTCGTCCACATGGTGGCCACCCAGGTCGCCGTCGACGACCACCCGACCGCGCTGCGCTACCCGCGCGGCGAGGGCATGGGTCTGCCGATGCCGCTCGAAGGCCAGCCGCTGGAGATCGGCAAGGGCCGCATCGTGCGCGAGGGCCACAAGGTGGCGCTGCTCTCCTACGGCACGCGGCTGGCCGAGTGCCTCGCCGCCGCCGACGAGCTGGCCGCCCTCGGCCTCTCCACCACGGTCGCCGACGCGCGCTTCGCCAAGCCGCTCGACACCGACCTCCTGCTCCGCCTCGCGCGCGAGCACGAGGTGCTGATCACCATCGAGGAGGGCTCGGTCGGCGGCTTCGGCAGCTTCTGCCTCCAAGCCCTGGCGGATCACGGCGCCCTCGACCGCGGCCTCAAGGTGCGCGCCATGGTGCTGCCCGACATCTACATCGACCACGACACCCAGGCGGCCATGTACGCCGTGGCCGGGCTCGACCGCCGCGGCATCGTCGCCAAGGTGTTCGAGGCGCTCGGCAAGGACATGGCCAAGGAGACGGTGAAGAGCAGCGCCTGATCCGCATGGCGGAGGCACCGGCCGGTGCCTCGCCCGGCAATTCTCCGGACGGCCGGGCTCGCCCGGCCGTCGTCGTTTTCGGCTCGTCGTTTCGCCCCGCGCCACCGTGCGACGCACGGGCTTGACCCGGCCTCCAGTCCCCCGCAAGAACAGCATCCGCTCCGACGCGGCGTTTCGCCCGGCACCCCGGGCGACCCCGCCGACCGAACGAGACGCTGCCCATGTCCCCTCGCCTGCGCGCCGATCGCCTGCGCGCCGACCGCCTGCTGGTCGATCGCGGCCTGTTCGAGAGCCGCGCCCGCGCCCAGGCGGCGATCGCGGCCGGCCTGGTCAGCGCCGACGGCGTCACGGTGGCGAAGCCCTCCGACATGCTGCGCCCCGATGCCCTGATCGAGGCCGCACCGGCTCATCCGTTCGTGTCCCGCGGGGCGCTGAAGCTCGCCGCCGGGCTCGATGCCGGCCGCATCGACCCCGCCGGACGGGTGTGCCTGGACGTCGGCGCCTCGACGGGCGGCTTCACCGAGCTGATGCTCTCGCGCGGCGCCCGCAAGGTCTATGCGGTCGATGTCGGGCGCGACCAGCTCCACCCGCGGCTGCGCCAGCATCCCCTTGTGGTGTCGCTGGAGGGCACCGACATCCGCAGCCTCGCCCCCACCGCCTTCGAGGCGCCGCCGTCGCTGGTGGCCGTCGACGTGTCGTTCATCCCGCTCGCCCTGGTGCTGCCGGCCGCCCTGGCGCTCGCCGCGCCGGACTGCGACCTCGTCGCGCTGATCAAGCCGCAGTTCGAGGCCGGCCGCGAGCATGTGAAGAAGGGGCTGGTGCGCGATCCCGCCGCCCATGCGGCGGTGTGCGCGAGCGTTACCCTGCTGGCGCGCTCGCTGGGCTGCGTCGTCGGCCCGCTCATCCCCTCGCCGATCACCGGCGGCGACGGCAACCACGAATTCCTGCTGGTGGCCCGCCGCGGCACGCCGGCAGCCACGACACCCGCGAGTGGACCATGACCGAGCGCCTGACCATCGACCGCCTCGGCCGCCGCGGCGACGGCGTCGTCGACCTGCCGGGCGAGCCCGTCTTCGTGCCGCTCGCGCTGCCGGGCGAGACCGTGACGGTGGAGCCGATCCCGGGCCATCCGGACCGCCGCCGGCTGGTGCGGGTGGAGAGCGCGAGCCCGGCCCGCATCGCGCCGATCTGCCCGCATTTCGGCGTCTGCGGCGGCTGCGCCACCCAGCATCTCGGCTGGGACCTCTACCGGGACTGGAAGCGCGGGCTGGTGGTGGAGGCGTTGCGCACCGCCGGGCTCGAGGCCGCGGTGGGTGACCTGATCGACGCCCACGGCGAAGGTCGCCGCAGGGTGGTGCTGCATGCCCGCCGCGGCAGCCACGACATCCTGGAGGTCGGCTTCTCGGCCCAGCGCGCCCACGACATCGTGCCGATCGATCGCTGTCCGGTGACCGCCCCGGCGCTCGCCGGCGCCATCGAAACCGCCTGGGCCATCACCGAGGCGGTGCAGCCGCTGAAGAAGCCGCTCGATATCCAGGTCACCGCCACCGACGGCGGCCTCGACGTCGACGTCCGCGGCTCCGGCCCGCTGTCGCCCGGCCGCACCCGGGCGCTCGCCGCGGTGGCGGAGACCCGCGGCCTCGCCCGCCTCACCCGCCACGGCGAGCTGGTGGTTCAGCGCACGACGCCGACGGTGACCATCGGGCGCGCCACCGTGGCGCTGCCGCCCGGCCCGTTCCTCCAGGCGACCGCCGAGGGCGAGCGCCAGCTCGCCCGCTTGGTCGACCGCCATGTCGGCGAGGCGAAGAGCGTCGTCGACCTGTTCGCCGGCCTCGGGCCGTTCACGCTGCGGCTCGCCGAGCGCATGCGGGTGCGCGCCGCCGAGATCGACGCAGCCAGCGTGGCGGCGCTGACGCGGGCGGCCGCCACCACGTCCGGCCTCAAGCCGGTGACCGCCGAGGCGCGCGATCTCTTTCGCCGGCCACTGGTCGCCGCCGAGCTCGGCAAGGTCGATGCGGTGGTGTTCGATCCGCCGCGCCAGGGCGCCGAGGCGCAGGCCCGCGCGCTCGCGCAGAGCAAGGTGCCGGTGGTGGTCGCGGTCTCGTGCAACAGCGCCACCTTCGCGCGCGACGCCGCGATCCTCGTGGCGGGCGGCTACCGGCTGACCGACGTGACGCCGGTCGACCAGTTCCGCTTCTCGTACCACGTCGAGATCGTGGCGCGGTTCGTTCGCTAGAGCATTGTCCGGCGAAGTGGACGCCGGTTCGCCGTCGACAATGCGGTCACGCAAGGACTTCTAGAGCGACAGCCGATCCACCTGGAGCGGGTGCATGGGCATGGCTGGCGGCCCCCCCCCAGCACCACCTCTCCCCGCGGGCGGGGAGAGGTCGACGCGCGAAGCGCGGCGGGTGAGGGGGCGTCACCGCCATGAGACACCGAGGCCACCGCAGCCCCTCACCCCCACCCTCTCCCCGCTTCGCGGGGCGAGGGAGCGCCGGCGCCCGACGTCTGGAGCGAGCCGGACTCCGCAGCGCGGCGGGGACCGCCGCGCCGATCAGGCTGCGGCCGGCTCGCGTGCCGCCGGCACGTAGTTGAGGATCGGCGCCAGCCAGCGTTCCGCCTCGCCGAGAGACCAGCCCTTGCGGGCCGCGTAATCGGCGACCTGGTCGCGCTCGATCTTGCCGACGCCGAAATAGTGCGCCTCCGGGTGGCTGAAATAGAGCCCCGACACCGACGAGCCCGGCCACATGGCGAAGCTCTCGGTGAGCGTCAGGCCGATGGCGCCGGGATCGAGCAGGCCGAACAGCGTGCCCTTCTCGGTGTGGTCGGGCTGCGCCGGATAGCCGGGTGCCGGCCGGATGCCGCGATACTGCTCGGCAATCAACGCCTCGTTGGACAGCGCCTCGTCGGCCGCGTAGCCCCACAGCTCGCGGCGCACCCGCTCGTGCATGCGCTCCGCGAACGCTTCCGCCAGCCGGTCGGCGAGCGCCTTGACCATGATGGACGAGTAGTCGTCGTTAGCACCCTTGAAGCGGTCCGCCACCGCGTCCTCGCCGAGACCGGCCGTCACCGCGAAGCCACCCACATAGTCGGGCAGGCCGCTCCCGACCGGCGCGACGAAATCGGCGAGCGCCAGGTTGGCGCGGCCCTCGCGGCGGGTGAGCTGCTGGCGCAGCGTGTGCAACGTGCCGATCGGCGCACTGCGCTCCTCGTCGGCATAGACGAGAATGTCGTCACCCTCCGACGCCGCCGGCCAGAAGCCGACCACGCCGGCGGCCTTGAACCAGCCCTCGCGCACGATGGTGTCGAGCATCTTGCGCGCGTCGGCATGGAGCGCCCGCGCCGCCTCGCCCACGATGGCGTCGTCGAGGATCGCCGGATAGCGGCCGGCCAGCTCCCAGGTCGAGAAGAACGGCGTCCAGTCGATATAGGGCACCAGCTCGGCGAGATCGTAGCTCTCGAACACGCGCCGGCCGAGGAAGCCGGGCCGCGGCGGCACATAGGCGCCCGACCAGTCGAGCGCCAGGCGGTTGGCGCGCGCGTCGGCGAGCGACAGCCGGCGCTTCTGCGCGTCGCCGCGCGCATGCGCGGTGGCGAGCTTCTCGTACTCGCGGCGGATCTCCGCCACGTAGGAACCGCGCTGCTCCTTCGACAGGAGCGACGCCATCACGCCGACCGCACGGCTCGCGTCGTTGACGTGAACGGCCTGGCCGCGACGATAGTTGGGATCGATCTTGACGGCGGTGTGGACCCGGCTGGTCGTCGCCCCGCCGATCAAGAGCGGCACGTCGAGGCCGCGCCGCTCCATCTCGGCGGCGACATGGCACATCTCGTCGAGCGACGGCGTGATCAGGCCGGACAGGCCGACGATATCGGCCTTCTCGGCCTCGACCGCATCGAGGATCTTGGCGGCCGGCACCATCACGCCGAGATCGACCACCTCGTAGTTGTTGCACTGGAGCACGACGCCGACGATGTTCTTGCCGATGTCGTGGACGTCGCCCTTGACGGTGGCGAGCACGATCTTGCCGGCGGCGCTCTGGCCCCCGCCGCCCGACCGCGCCTTCTCCTCCTCCATGTAGGGCATCAGGCAGGCGACCGCCTGCTTCATCACGCGGGCCGACTTGACCACCTGCGGCAGGAACATCTTGCCGGCGCCGAACAGGTCGCCGACGACGTTCATGCCGTCCATCAGAGGACCTTCGATCACGTCGAGCGGACGCGCGGCGGCGCGGCGCGCCTCCTCGACATCCTCGGCGATGAACTCGGTGAGACCGTGGACGAGCGCGTGGGTCAGCCGCTTCTCGACCGGCCAGCCGCGCCACTCCTGGGTCGCCTTCTCGGCCTCGCGGGTCTGGCCGCGGAACCGCTCGGCGAGCGCCAGCAGCCGCTCCGAGGCATCCGGCCGACGGGCCAGGATCACGTCCTCGCAGGCGTCGCGCAGCTCCGGGTCGAGATCGTCGTAGACGGCCATCTGGCCGGCATTGACGATGCCCATGTCCATGCCGGCCTGGATGGCATGATAGAGGAACACCGAGTGCATCGCCTCGCGCACCGGCTCGTTGCCGCGGAACGAGAACGACAGGTTGGAGACGCCGCCCGACACATGGGCGCCCGGCAGGTTCTTCCTGATCCAGCGGGTCGCCTCGATGAAGTCGAGGCCGTAGCGGTCGTGCTCCTCGATGCCGGTCGCCACCGCGAACACGTTCGGATCGAAGATGATGTCCTCGGGCGGAAAGCCGACCTTGTTCACAAGGATGTCGTAGGCCCGCCGGCAGATCGACGTCTTGCGGGCGACCGTGTCGGCCTGGCCCTGCTCGTCGAACGCCATCACCACGGCGGCAGCGCCGTAGCGGCGCACCGTGCGGGCGTTCTGCACGAACGCCTCCTCGCCCTCCTTGAGCGAGATCGAGTTGACGATCGCCTTGCCCTGGATGCACTTCAGCCCGGCCTCGATGACGTCGAACTTCGACGAGTCGACCATCACGGGCACGCGGGCGACGTCGGGCTCCGAGGCGACCAGGTTGAGGAAGGTGGTCATCGCGGCGTGGGCGTCGAGCAGACCCTCGTCCATGTTGACGTCGATCACCTGGGCGCCGTTCTCGACCTGCTCGCGCGCCACCGTGAGGGCCGCCGCGTAGTCGCCGGACTTGATCAGCTTGCGGAACTTGGCCGAGCCGGTGACGTTGGTGCGCTCGCCGACATTGACGAACGGGATCTCCGGCGTGAGCGTGAACGGCTCCAGGCCCGACAGCCTCAGAAACGGCTTCGGCCGCGCCACCTCCCGGGGCGCCTTGCCGGCGACCGCCGCCGCGATGGCACGGATATGGGCCGGCGTGGTGCCGCAGCAGCCGCCGACGATGTCGACGAGACCGGCGTCCGCGAACTCGGCGATCAGCTCGGCCATGAACTCCGGGCTCTCGTCGTAGAGGCCGAAGGCGTTGGGCAGGCCGGCGTTCGGATAGGCGCAGACGAGCGTGTCGGCGACCCGCGCGATCTCGGCGATGTGGGCGCGCATCTCCTTGGCGCCGAGCGCGCAGTTGAGCCCGATCGACAGCGGCCGCGCGTGGCGCACCGAGTTCCAGAACGCCTCCGGGGTCTGGCCCGACAGCATGCGGCCGGACAGATCCGTGATGGTGCCGGAGATCATCAGCGGCACGCGGCGGCCGGTCTCCTCGGCGATCTCCTCGATCGCCACGATCGCCGCCTTGGCGTTGAGGGTGTCGAACACCGTCTCGATCAGCAGCAGGTCGGCGCCGCCGGCGAGCAGGCCGCGCACCTGCTCGGCGTAAGCCAGACGCAGCTCGTCGAAGGTGACGGCGCGGAACGCCGGGTTGGACACGTCGGGCGAGATCGACGCGGTGCGGTTGGTCGGGCCGATGGCGCCGGCGACGAAGCGGCGGCGGCCGTCCTCTTTCTCGGCCAGCACCGCGGCCTCGCGGGCGAGCCGGGCGCCCTGCTGGTTGAGCTCGAACACGACGTCCTCGAGCCCGTAATCGGCCTGGGCGATGCGGGTCGACGAGAAGGTGTTGGTCTCGACGATGTCGGCGCCGGCCCGGAAATAGGCGAGATGGATGTCGCGGATGGCATCCGGCCGGGTCAGGATCAGGAGATCGTTGTTGCCGCGCTGGTCGCGCGGCGTGTCGGCGAACCGCTCGCCGCGGAACGCCGCCTCGTCGAGCTTCAGCTCCTGGATCTGGGTGCCCATGGCGCCGTCGAGCACCAGGATTTTTTCACGCGCCAGCGCGCGAAGGGCGGTCTCGGTCTCAGACGGAGCGGCGACGGGCTTGGTCATTCTTTCGGCTTTCTCTCCCGCGGCGGAGCGGGTTCGTTGAAGGCTGAACAGGTGAATCAGTTCCGGTTCTCGAGCACCGAAGGAGCCCCCTCACCCCGACCCTCTCCCCGCACGCGGGGAGAGGGAGAACCCGGAGAGGGAGAGTCGGCGCCTCGCGTCACGACAACGACGTCCGCTCACGCCGCCGCCTCTGCCGTGGCGGCAGCGCCGGCGGACGCCGGCGAGGCCACCGGCCGCAGGCCGAGCAGATGGCACACCGCGTAGACGAGATCGGCGCGGTTCATGGTGTAGAAGTGAAACTCGGTGACGCCGCGATCGACCAGATCGAACACCTGCTCGGCCGCCACCGCCGCCGCGATCAGCTTGCGGGTCGCCGGGTCGTCGTCGAGCCCGGCGAAGCGGTCGGCCAGCCACGACGGGATCGAGGCGCCCGCCCGCTCGGCGAACGCGCGAGTCTGCTTGAAGTTCTGCACCGGCAGGATGCCGGGCACGATCGGGATGCCGATGCCGCGCGCGCGGACGCGGTCGAGGTAGCGGAAGTAGAGATCGTTGTCGAAGAAGAACTGGGTGATGGCGCGGCTCGCGCCGGCATCGACCTTGGCGGCCAGCATGTCGAGATCGACGGCGTCGGACGGGCTCTCAGGGTGGCGCTCCGGGTAGGCCGAGACCGACACCTCGATGTCGGCGTGCTCGGCGGCGGCGAGCCGCTTGATGCCGCCGACCAGATCGGCGCCGTTGAGATAGCCGCCCGGATGCGGCGCATAGGCGGTGCCGAGGCCGCCGACCGGATCACCGCGCAGTGCCACGATGTGGCGGACGCCGGCGGCCACGTAGGCGCGCACCACCGCGTCGACCTCGTCGCGGGTCGCCGCCACGCAGGTGAGATGCGCGGCCGGCGTCAGCGGCGTCGCGTCGAGGATGCGCTTGACCGTCGCGTGGGTGCGCTCGCGGGTCGAGCCGCCGGCCCCGTAGGTGACTGAGACGAAGTGCGGCCGCAGCGGCGCCAGCCGCTCGATCGAGTCCCACAGGGTCCGCTCCATCTCGTCGGACTTCGGCGGGAAGAACTCGAAGGACACCCGCATGCCGTTGCGCTCGTGGGACACGCGGCTCTGGCGGGGCTCGGTCGGCGGCGACATCAGGCGACCTCTCGGGTTTGGGCAGCGATGGCGATGCGTGGGTCACGGCCGAGCCAGAGCGTCACCGCAAGGGTGCCGTCGGAGCCCGGCTCGGGCGGAACCACGCGGTGCAGGGTGGGCTCCAGGCCCGCCTGCTCCAGCCACTGGGTGATGGTCTCGCGCGGAAAGCCGAGCCGCCGGTGGGCGTGCTCGGCGCGCAGGAACTCGAGATCGTGGGGCGCGAAGTCGACGACGAGCAGCCGCCCCTGCGGCCGCAGCACCCGCGCCGCCTCGCGGATCGCGCGGGCGCCGTCGTCGAGGAAGTGCAGAACTTGGTGGAGGATGACGACGTCGAACGAATCCGGCGGCATGGCGAGATCGTAGAGATCGCCATGGCGCACCGAGCAGTGCCGCAGGCCGGCACGGTCGAGCCGGGTGCGGGCGAGCGCCAGCATGTCGCGCGACAGGTCGATGCCGAGGCCGCGCTCGATCTCGTGCCCGAACAGCTCCAGCATGCGGCCGGTGCCGGTGCCGAGATCGAGCGCCGAACGGAACGGGCGCTCCGCCAGCGCCTCGACGATCGCCTGCTCGACCGCCGCGTCGGCGGCGTGCAGCCGGCGGATGCGGTCCCACTCGGCGGCGTGGCGGCGGAAGTACTCCTGGGCGGCCTGGTTGCGGGCCGCCCGCACGGCGGCGAGCCGCTCGCGGTCGCGTCCCAGGGTGTGGTCGGCTGGATCGAGCCGGGCCAGCAGGGCGCGCACCAGCGCGGCCGCCTCGCCCTGCTCGGCGACCCGGAAGAACGCCCACGAGCCCTCGCGGAACCGCTCGACCAGCCCGGCCTCCGCCAGCAGCTTGAGATGGCGCGAGATGCGGGGCTGCGACTGGCGCAGGATATCGGTGAGGTCGGAGACCGTCAGCTCGCTCTCGGCGAGCAGCGCCAGGATGCGCAGCCGCGTTTCCTCCGCCGCCGCCTTCAGGGCGGCGTTGAGGGCGTCGAAGCTCAGGCGCTGGCCCATGGTCGATCGGTCCTTCGAGATGTCCGAGCCGGGATCTCCGGACCGGGATGTGCCGGCCGGAGCGCCCGGCCGCACCCCCGCATATAGGCACACTCCGCGAAAGACATAAAGATATCTTTATGCCTTGAACAGGAAAGTCGCAGGCCGCCGCGGCCCCATCCCTTGAAAAGCCTCAGATTCTGCTAACAAAGCGGCAACACGACCAGCGACGGCCGACGCTACGGCCCAGCGAGGCGGCCCCGTGTCCGCCGGCCGGACGCTTGCCGCTCCGCCGTCCCATCCGACCCCGAGGCTCGACATGGCTCACCCGCCCACCCCCGAGACCGGCCTTCCCCAGCGATCCGCCGAGACGGCCGTCGACGCCTCCGACGCGCCGCGGCCGGGCGAGATCGCGGTGCCGCTGCCGGAGCGCTTCGACGCCGGCCTCTACTTCATCGGCCATGTCGAGACCCCGTGGCGGGATCGCGCCAAATGCCCGCGCAACGCCCGCGAGTCGGACGCCGTGTGCACCGTGGTGGTCGATCCGCGCTGGGCCGCCGCCCTCGCCGGGGTGGAGACGTGCAGCCATCTCCTGGTGCTGTACTGGATGCACGAGGCGCGCCGCGACCTCGTGGTCCAGGTGCCGCGCCGTCACGGCACGGCGCGCGGCACCTTCGCGCTGCGCTCGCCGGTGCGACCCAACCCGGTCGCCGCCAGCGTGGTGCGCCTCGTCGGCCTCGAGGGCACGCGCCTCTCCGTCGTCGGCCTCGACTGCCTGAACGGCACACCGCTCGTCGACATCAAGCCCTACTTCGCCTCCACCGACGCGGTTGCCGGCGCGGTGGTGGGCTGGCACGCCACGCCGGAGCGCTGAGCGCGAGCGCCGAGCGGGAGCGCCGACCGGTCGCCAGCCGCAGCACCGCCGACGATGACGGCCGGGGCGTGCGATCTGTCGGCATGGTTGACGATTCGTCACCGTCCTCCGCCGGCTCGCGCCTGCATCGAACCGCACAAAATCGCAGCAAATCGGGGGTGTGCCCGGGTTCGGCCAGAGCTTGTGCGGCCCGCCGCGCGGGCGCTCCGAGATATCTTAAATTGCAATTAAAAATGCCCGGCCCGTGTTCGAACCGCCTGAAGAGATGAGCCGACATAAAGGCGGGGAACACGGGGGGTGGAATCATGACACGGACATCGTCTCGTCGCGTCCTCGTCGCCGCAGCGGCGTTCGCGCTCGTCTCAACGGCGGCCGCCGCCAATCCGTTCATGCTGTTCGCGCCCGTGATGGCGCCGCCGCCGGCGGCCGCCACGACCGACGGCGTGATCTCGCGCCACGAGGGCACGGCCGAGCCGGCCGCCCGCTTCCGTCGCCAGATCGTCGATTATCGCACCGGCGAGCCGGCCGGCACCGTCATCGTCGACACCCCCAACACCTATCTTTACTACGTGCTCGGCAACGGCCGCGCCGTCCGCTACGGCATCGGGGTCGGCCGCGACGGCTTCCGCTGGTCGGGCACCCAGTCGGTCACCCGCAAGGCCGAATGGCCGGACTGGACGCCGCCCTCCGAGATGGTGCGCCGCCAGCCCTATCTGCCGCGTTTCGTCGCCGGCGGTCCCAACAATCCGCTCGGCGCTCGCGCCCTCTATCTCGGCGACACGATCTACCGCATCCACGGCACCAACGCGCCCGAGACGATCGGGACGCGGGTGTCCTCCGGCTGCATCCGCATGATCAACGCCGACGTGATCGATCTCTACGGCCGGGTCAATGTCGGCACCCGGGTCATCGTTCTTCCGTCGCGCGACCGCCATGTGGAGACGGCGCGCGACGCCCGCGGCTGATCGGCCGCCATCGTCACGCCGACCGGAGGCTCACCTCCGCCGGCCTCTCGCTCCACCACTTCCCTGAGCCTCTCTCCATCTCGGCCGGTTCCGAATGCCCTCGGAACCGGCCGTTTTTTCTTTACCGCTACGCCGCTTTCTCTGCTTGGCCGCCACGCCGCGACGAGCGCGGCCGCCGGTAGGCGCGACGCCGACGACTAGCCCCACCAAAATAGACTAGCCTCGCCCGAAAGCATAAGTAAGCAGAACGACGTGCGGCAGCCTGGAAAAAACCTTGCGGCTTTCGCTTCCATTAATCCAATTCAGCTAAATGGCAGGGAGTATTGGTCCGCGTCGCCCGGTCATGATCGCTCCGAAGCCACCGCTCTCGTTCCGCATCCTCATCGCTCTGGCCGGCGTCGCCATCTGCGTGGCGGCGGGCGCCGTCGGCATCACGCTCGACTTCCTGCGCAAGGAATCCATCCGCGGCGCCGAACGTGAGAGCATGACGGTGGCGCGGCTGATCGCCTCCGAGCTGATCGACACCATCGCGCCGATCGACAGCCTGCTGATCGAAGTTCGCGACGTGGCGCCGGAGCTCGGCATCGTCACGCCCGAGCAGCTGCGAGCACACTTCGCCACGCCCCACATGGTGCAGTTCTTCCACGACCGCCTGGTCCGTGTCCCGGCGGCCCAGGTGGTCCGTATCAGTGCCGTGGACGGCACGCTCGCGTCCGTGCACGACAAGACCGGCCCGGTCGATCCCGGTCCGGCCTACGACATCGCGGCACCCGGCCGGGTGCAGGACGCCAGCGGGCTGATCGTCAGCCGGCCGTTCACGTCGCACGGGATCACCCTGTTCTACATGAGCCGGCGCATCCACAACGCCTCCGGCGAGCCGGTCGGCTTCGTGTCGGTCGGGGTCGACCTGCGGCTGCTCCAGCACATCGAAAGCGCCTTCGCGTCCTTCAACGGCCGCTCCTTCGTCGTCTCGCGCACGGACGGCGCGATCCTGAGCAACCAGCCGAAGCTCACCGGCCTGGAAGGGCCGTGGATTCCTCGCGACACCGGCTGGTACGACACCATTGCGACCGGCGGTGGCAGCTTCGTGACCCGCACCGTTTCCGACGACCGGGCGCGCATCGTGGCCGTTCACCCGGTGACCGGAACCTCGATGGCGGTGAGCACCGCCATCCTTCTCGACACGGCGCTCGAATCGTGGCGCGCCAACGCCATGGTGATCGGCGGCGGGACCCTGCTGGGAGTCATCTGCGCCACCACCCTGCTCTACGCCCTCTCCCGCCAGTTCAGCCGCGTGCTCTCCTCGGAGGCGTCGCTGGCCGAGCGCGAGACCCGCCTGCACGAGAAGTCGCGCGAGCTCGAGCAGGTCAACTGGCGCCTCGATGCGGCGCTCAACAGCATGTCGCACGGCCTGTGCATGTTCGACCGGGACGGCCGCCTGCTGGTCTGCAACGATCGCTATCGCGCCATGTACCGGCTGTCCCGCGACGTCACCCGGCCCGGCGCGACGCTGCGCGAGCTGCTGCAACGGCGGCGCGTCATCGGCACCTTCTCGGGTGATGTCGAGCAGACCGTCGTCGAGGTGATGCGGGCCAATTCGGGCCGCCGATCCGGCCAGTTCACCAGCGAGATGGCGGACGGGCGCGTCATCGCCGTGCTCAACGACCCGACCGGCGACGGCGGCTGGGTGTCCGTGCACGAGGACATCACCGAGCGGACCCGCGCCGCGGCCCGCATCGCCCACATGGCGCGGCACGATGCGCTCACCGACCTCGCCAACAGGACGCTGGTGCGCGAGCGGATGGCGGAGTCGATCACCCGCATGGAGGCGACCGGCGTCGGCTTCGCGGTGCTGATCTTCGACATCGACCTGTTCAAGTCGGTGAACGACTCGCTCGGCCACACCGCCGGCGACGCGCTGCTGGAGGCGGTGGCCGACCGCCTGCGGCAGCATGGCGGCCGGGCCGACACGCTCGGCCGCATCGGCGGCGACGAGTTCGCGGTCATTCACGTGACGGCGGGCGATCCGCGCGCCGGCGCCGCCACGCTGGCCGCCACCCTGCTGCGCGAGCTGCGCGCCCCCTACGAGATCGAGGGCAAGCGCATCGTCATCGGCATCAGCATCGGCATCGCGGTGGCGCCGCAGGACGGCGTGGAGCCGAGCCAAATCCTGAAGAGTGCCGACCTCGCGCTCTACCGTGCCAAGGCGGACGGCCGCGGCTGCTTCCGCTTCTTCGAGCCCGAGATGGACGCCGACGTGCGCCAGCAGCGCGAGTTCGAGTTCCAGCTACGCGAGGCGATGGTGCGGCAGGAGTTCGAGCTGCACTTTCAGCCGATCGTCGAGCTCGCCACCTTCCGGCCCTGCGCGGTCGAGGCCCTGGTGCGCTGGCGCCACCCCGAGCGCGGCCTGGTGCCACCCGACAAGTTCATCCCGGTGGCCGAGGAGATCGGTCTCATCATCCCGCTCGGCGAATGGATTCTCGACGCCGCCTGTCGGGTCGCCGCCGCGTGGCCCCCGCACATCCGCCTCGCCGTCAACCTGTCGGCCGTCCAGTTCCGCAGCGGCAACCTGGTGGAGGTGGTGCGCGGCGCCATCGCGGCCTCGGGGCTGACCCCGAACCGGCTCGAGCTGGAGATCACCGAATCGGTGCTGCTGCAAAAGGATCAGGGCACCCTCGCGGTGCTGCACGAGCTCGCGGCCCTCGGGGTGCACATCGTGCTCGACGACTTCGGCACCGGCTACTCGTCGCTGAGCTATCTCCAGCTGTTCCCGTTCAGCAAGATCAAGATCGACCGCTCCTTCGTGAGCGAGCTGTCGAGCCGCTCCGACTGCGCCGCCATCGTCTGCACGGTCATGAACCTCGCCAAGGCGCTCGACATGACCACCACGGCAGAGGGCGTTGAGACCTGGGACCAGGTGGCGCTGCTACGCGCCGCCGGCTGTAGCGAGGCACAGGGCTGGCTGTTCGGCCGGCCCGGCTTCGCCAGTGCACTGTCGCTCGACCGGGCACTCGGGCCGCCGCCCGACGTGTCCATCACGGCGCCGTCGTCCGGCGGAGTCGCGGCCTGAGAGCGCGGATCGCGCCGGCCGCATGGTTCCGCACGGCGATACGCGCGGTGCTCGCCCACCATTCCGAGCACGCCGCCGCGCGGCCAGACGGCGGACACGGGCGCGGTCGCGCCCGTCGCCGCGCGACATGCGGCGCCTCGCGTTGACACGTCTCCGTCATCCTCTAGAGTGGCGGCTCGTTCCGAGGGGTGCTCCGGAAGGAGCTGAGACACCGCCGGCCTTCGCCCATCCGGGCGACGGCACCGCGGAAACCCTTTGAACCTGATCCGGGTCATGCCGGCGAAGGGACAGGGACCTTCCCCATTTCCGACGCATGCTGGTACCGGATGCCCATCACGGGAGATCCGCATGAACAAGCACACCCCCGCCGCCGCCCTCTCGATCCCGACCGTCACCACCGGCCCGATCGCCGGCTCGCGCAAGGCCTACACGGCGCCCGAGGCGGCACCCGATCTGGCGGTGCCGGTGCGCGAGATCGTGCTGAGCGAGGCGGCGGGCGAGCCGCCGGTGCCGGTCTACGATTCCTCCGGCCCCTACACCGACCCGGCCGCCGCGATCGACGTCGAGAAGGGTCTGGCGCGCCCCCGTGCCGCCTGGGTGACCGCACGCGGCGGCGTCGAGACGTATGCGGGCCGTGCGGTGAAGCCGGTCGACAACGGCAACGTGTCGGGCCAGCATCTGGCGCGCGCCTTCCCGACCGTTCACGCGCCGTTGCGCGCTCTGCCCGGAAAGCCGGTGACCCAGTACGAATGGGCCAAGGCCGGCGTAATCACCAAGGAGATGATCTACGTCGCCGAGCGCGAGAATCTCGGCCGCAAGCGGATGCTGGACCGCGCCGAGGCGGCGCTCGCCGACGGCGAGAGCTTCGGGGCCGCCGTTCCGCCCTTCATCACGCCCGAGTTCGTGCGCGACGAGATCGCCCGCGGCCGCGCCATCATCCCGGCCAACATCAATCACGCCGAGCTCGAGCCGATGATCATCGGCCGCAACTTCCTCACCAAGATCAACGCCAATATCGGCAACTCGGCGGTGACCTCGTCGGTCGAGGAGGAGGTCGACAAGATGGTGTGGGCGATCCGCTGGGGCGCCGACACCGTGATGGACCTCTCCACCGGCCGCAACATCCACAACACCCGCGAGTGGATCATCCGCAATGCGCCGGTGCCGATCGGCACCGTGCCGATCTATCAGGCGCTCGAGAAGGTCGACGGCGATCCGGTGAAGCTCGACTGGGAGGTCTACAAGGACACCCTGATCGAGCAGTGCGAGCAGGGCGTCGATTACTTCACCATCCATGCCGGCGTGCGCCTCGCCTATGTGCCGCTCACCGCCAACCGCGTCACCGGCATTGTCTCACGCGGTGGCTCCATCATGGCGAAGTGGTGCCTCGCCCATCACCGCGAGTCGTTCCTGTACGAGCGGTTCGACGAGATCTGCGAGATCATGCGGCGCTACGACGTGTCGTTCTCGCTCGGCGACGGCCTGCGCCCCGGCTCGATCGCGGACGCCAATGACCGCGCCCAGTTCGCCGAGCTGGAGACGCTGGGCGAGCTGACCCGGATCGCCTGGGCCAAGGGCTGCCAGGTGATGATCGAGGGCCCCGGCCATGTGCCGATGCACAAGATCAAGATCAACATGGACAAGCAGCTGAAGGAGTGCGGCGAGGCGCCGTTCTACACCCTCGGCCCGCTCACCACCGACATCGCGCCGGGCTACGACCACATCACGTCGGGCATCGGCGCCGCGATGATCGGCTGGTTCGGCTGCGCCATGCTCTGCTACGTCACGCCGAAGGAGCATCTCGGCCTGCCCGACCGCGACGACGTCAAGACCGGCGTGATCACCTACAAGATCGCGGCGCACGCCGCCGATCTCGCCAAGGGTCACCCGGCCGCGCAGATCCGCGACGACGCGGTGTCGCGCGCGCGATTCGAGTTCCGCTGGGAAGACCAGTTCAACCTCGGCCTCGATCCCGACACGGCGCGCGCCTTCCACGACGAGACGCTACCCAAGGAGGCCCACAAGGTCGCGCATTTCTGCTCGATGTGCGGGCCGAAGTTCTGCTCCATGAAGATCACCCAGGATGTCCGCGACTACGCGGCCGGCCTCGGCGACAACGAGCGGGCGGCGCTCGACGGCATGGCGAAGATGTCGGAGACCTTCCGGGCGATGGGCGAGCAGGTCTATGTCGACGCCGACAAGGTCAAGGCGAGCAACCGGGTCCTGTGAGGCCGGCGCGCCTTCGACGGAGCCTTCCACCCCGAGGAGCCCGCGAGAGCGGGCTTCTCGGGGCAAGGCCGGCCGCATGGCTGGGGACCGCCCCGCTGTCCTCAATCCCCTTCGCCGCCG
This sequence comes from Rhodoplanes serenus, assembly GCA_009720755.1. GTDB lineage: Bacteria > Pseudomonadota > Alphaproteobacteria > Rhizobiales > Xanthobacteraceae > Rhodoplanes > Rhodoplanes serenus. Next base: position 58,960 of record WNKV01000021.1, on the reverse strand, counting down.
CGTTCAGGACGTCAGGTTGCGCAAGAGCGGAATCCGACCCAACGGAATCGGACTCCGCTCCAGAAGTCCTTATTTGATCGCATTTTCGACGGCGAACCGGAGTCCACTTCGCCGGAAAAATGCTCTCGTCGGGCACGCCGACGTGCCTGGTCGCACGGTGGCGACAGAGCGCTCAGAGATCGTTTCCAAACAGTCTCTCAGGAGACGACTCGTCTGACCTCGTCGTTGAGGAGAAGCATCCTGGCCTGGTGAGAGGCGATCCGTGCCAACTTCTCGAATGCCGCTCGCGCGTCTGCGGCGCGGTCGCACTCGACATACATTTCGACCGCATGCCTCAGGTGGTCCGGATCTTCCTTGTCGGCGACGGACAGCGCCCTGTCGATGAACTCCACGGCTCGTTTCGGCAGCTTCAGCCGCTCGTAGATCAGGCTACAATTGTAGAGGTATGACGAATTTCCGGGACTGAGCTCGATGGCCTTCTCTGCGACGCTCAGGGCCTTCTCGTAATCGCCGGCACCATAGAGAAGCCGCTGCTCCTGATTGTACATCGCAGCCAGCTCCTGGGCACCGATCGTGCGGGATCGTATCAGCCCCTCCACCAGCTCGTGGACCCTATCGATGACCTCCTTCTCTCGGTCGGTCTCGAGATAGAACGAGACGATGGACCCCAGAAGCTGACCGATGAATTCAGACTTCAGCCCGTCGAGGTTGCCGAGCGCATCCCACAGGACATTCACGCCGACCTCGAAGCCGGCGCTGGCGAGGACCGCAGCCATCATCAAGACGTCTTCGCTCTTGCCGGAGCGCTGAACGATCGACGGCAGGAGGGCCGCAGCCTCGCTCAGGTTCCCCTGCATCAGCGCCTCGATCAGAGCCTCTTTCGGCCGGAACATCTTTTCGAGCCCGACCGAGGACCCCACTCCTCCGAACGGCACTCCCGCCGCGTGCGGCGCCAAAGGCATGGCATTGAGCTTTCTCTCGATCCGCTCGATGGTCGACGCCAGCGAGGCCAGCGAGACACCCGCTCCGGACGTCCCATAGCCGGACTTCTCGAACTCTTCCACGAACTCGCGAATATTGGCGATCGCTTCGGCCGCTCCGGCGCGGGTATCGATATCGTTGTAAATGATGGTCCGAATGCCAGCGACGTCGAAGGGAAGCGTCTGACCTTTCTTGATCAGCTGGATGAATGGCTTTGCGGTTTCATGACGGCGCCCCGTCTCGTAGAAGACGTTCGGATTGTTGTCGGTCAGAATGCTGATGCACAGGTCGGCCTCCTGGATCAGCTGGACGATCTCGTTCGTGATGATCGACGAACGAGCAATCTGGTCGACGCGAATGACCTTGAATCCGAAGCGATCCAGCGCGCTGTTGATGACCCACAGCAGAGCGTCCGATTCGGTTCTCGTGTCGGTGCCGGGGTCGCCGATCGGTGCAATGACGAAACAGGTCTTTGAAGCCATCTGAAATCCTGCAATGCTGCTTGAAACGATATGTATTCTTAGTCGACGAAAACGGTCGATGCAATCGGCGATGGAAAGATCCAATGCCCGCGCGCCGACGCGCCGACGACCGCCAACAAATCTATGTCAACGCGAGAACGGGACGGTTCGCGATGCCGAGCGGCTCCGCCGATGATCTCTGCCGGCCTCGCCCATCCAGGACCGTCGCCGTCCGGTCGACGCGCGGCGGCGATTGATCACCGCCCGCCCGCGGCCCGCAGCAGCGCCGCCATCTCGCCGTAGCCACGTGCCTCGGCCAGCGCCAGCGGCGTGCGACCGTCGCGGTCGGCGAGGTTCGGGTTCGCTCCGGCCTCGAGCAGCGCTCGGAGGCAAGCACGGTGCTCGGCACCGCCGTCGCCGAGCACGATCGACTCGATCAGCGCCGTCCAGCCGAGATTGTTGACGTGATCGAGCGGCGCCCCGGCGGCGATCAGCAGCCGCACCACCTCGGCATGCCCGAGATGGGCGGCGGCGATCAATGCCGTGCCGCGATACGGGCTGGTCACCAGCCGCGCGTCGCCGCCCAGCGCGAGCGCGAGGCGCAGCATCGGCACATCGTTCGCCACCGCCGCGATGGTGACGATGTCGTAGCTCTGGCGGTCGAGGGCGCGAACGTCGGCGCCGGCCCGCACCAGCGCCCGCACCGCCGCGGCGTGCGAGCGGAACACCGCCACATGCAGCGGCGTGCGATCGTTCTGATCACGGACGTCGACCGCCTCGCCGCGGGCGATCGCGGCCTCGACCGCAGCGACGTCGCCGGCGGCGGCCGCCGCATGAAGGCCGGCGTAATGGGCGATCTCGGCGGCGGTGGGCGGCGTCTGGGCCCCCACCGGAATCAGCGCCGCGACGAGCAGCGCGGCCACAGCGAGCCCAGTCGGCACGCGCATCGCTCCCTCCTGGCTGTCGCCGCGCACCCGGTCGGATGCGACGCGGCCGACGTCATGCAAGCATCGCGTCCTGCGTCAGCGCAGCGCCACCGCCATGCCGCTGAGGTCGAGATTGGCGATCAGGCCGACCTGGCGGCCGCGCAGCTCCAGCACCGCGCCCTTCTCGTTGCGTAGCACGATGGCCTGGGCGCCCGGGCCGAGCGCGCCGCCTGCTCCCGCCGCACCGTAGACGCCGGCGACGTCCGAAGGGCGGCGGATGTTGCTGACCCGGCCGTAGAGGTTCGCCTTCGAGGCGCCGAACACCAGGCCGGCCGACAGGCCGCCGATCGACAGCGGATAGCGGCGCCCCTGGAAGGTCAGCGTGCCGGAGCCGCCCGAGCCGCCGATGAACCAGCCGCCCTTGAAGATGGTGATCGACACCGAGCCGCTGTCGGCCAGCGCCGCCGGAGCGGTGCCCAGCACGGCCACCAGCGCCACGAGCGCGATCCGCAGTCCAGAGATCAGTCGCATGGTTCGTCCCCTTGTCCGGCGCGGTCCCGTGCGCGGGTGCCCGGCCGTGCTCCGATGGCCCGGGTGCCATCACGGCATCGCGGCGAATCGGCGGCTGCGAGGATACGGCGGCGCCACCGCCGATCACAGCGGCACGCTCGCCGTTCCGGCGACGGCACGGCCCGCGAAGGCGGTGGCATAGCGTTTCGGCTCTGCTAACCATTGCGGACGCGGCGGCGCATCCCGCTCGAACCGGCCGGCCGCCGCCCTGCCCTGACGGTCGAGCCCTCTCGGCGGCGCAGCCGTCGCCGATACCGCCGGACCCGGACCGCACACCATGCGCGCCCCTGCTCGCCTCGCTCTCGGCTTCGTGGTCTCGGTGGCGCTCGGCGCCCTCGCCCAGCGCGGCGTCGTCGCCGCCTTCGGCGACGGCGACGCCGATACGGCGCTGCTGATCCTGGTGCCGCTGGCGGCGCTGATCACCGCGGTGTTCGGAGTGGTGGCATGGCGCGGCTGGACCGCCACCCGCATCGGCCGCACCGCCGCCGCCCTCGTCGCCGTGCTGGTGGTGCTCGGCCTCGGCCTCACGGTGGCCGGCTTCATGCTGGTCCAGCCCGGCGCGCTCGGCCATCTGCCGCTGGCATTGGCCCTGTTCGTCGACGCCGCCGTGCTGCTGCCCGCCATCGGGGCGGTGCTGGTCCAGTGGCTCCTGCTGCGCCACCCGCCGGAACCGCCCTCCACCGCTGCGGTCGGCCCCGCATAAACCCTGTTCGGAGATCGCCGCGACCGCACAGACGCCGCGGGGCGACCGCTCGGCTAGGATGCGGCCGGCCGCGGACCACCGGCCCCGCGCCACCGACCCGAGACCGAGACGTGAACACGATCGACGTCAACAGCTTCGACGCCGTGATCGGCGCCCTGATGCTGCTCGCCGCCCTGATGGGATTCGTCAGCGGCCTGCTGCGCAGCCTGGCGACCGTTCTGGGCTATGTGGCGGCCGTGCCGCTGGCGGTCGCGGCCGCCCCGTCCATCAACGCCATGCTGGCGGGTCCGGCCGCGACGCCGCCGGTGCCGCCGGCCGCGCTGGTCGCCGGGCTCGTGGTGGTCGGCGGGCTGGTGCTGGGGCGCGTGCTCCGCCTGCTGGTGGCGGCCTTCGCGGGTCCGCTGGTCTCGCTGCCGGACCGGCTCCTCGGCGCGCTGCTCGGCGCCGGCCGCATCGGCCTCGTCGCCGTGGTGCTCGTGCTGGTGTTCGAGCGGCTGATTCCACCTCACCTCCAGCCGGCCTTCCTGGCCGACTCGCGGCTGCGTCCGGTGCTGGCGAGTGCCGGTGCCGCCGGCCTGAAGACGCTGCCGCCCGAGGTGGAGGCGGTGATCGACCGGCTCAAGCGCGACCTCCGCCTGTGATCACCGCGCCAAGCGCCGCGCGGCCGTCTTCGTCGCAACATGCGGTTGCGCTATTGTGCGCCGATTCGCCCATATCTGCTCGTCCACGTCTGCCGGGAGCCGCGATGGCACGCATGCACGTCTTGGCCGCCGGCGGCATCGTGGTCCGGCACGGACCGGCGCCGCTGGTCGCCGTCGTGCAGCGGCGCAAGGATCGCGGCTGGGTGCTGCCCAAGGGCAAGCTCAAGCCCGACGAGGCGCCGATCGCGGCCGCCTTGCGCGAGGCCATGGAGGAGACCGGCCACGAGGTCGAGGTGTTCGAGTTCCTCGGCGTCACCTCCCACCAGGGCCGCGATACCCTCAAGCTGTCGCAGTTCTGGCGCATGCAGGCCGGCGACGCGCCGGTGCGCTCGCCGGCGCGCGATATCCGCGCAGTCGACTGGCTGCCGCTGGTCGAGGCGGTGGCGCGGCTGTCCAATCCACACGAAAAGGCTTTTCTCGGCGGCGTCGGCCCGAGCGCGGTGGCGGCTGCGACCATCGGCCTGCGGGCCCGACCCGGCATTACCGCGACCGACGCGATGGCGGAGCTCCGCGCCATGGTGGTCGAGCCGGCCGCCCCGCGCGACCGATCGGCGACCGCGCCGTCCCCCGGCCTGCTGCGCCGCTTCGTCCAGGGCTGGACGACATCGCGCAGCGGCTGAGCCCGCATCAGGCGACAGATGTGACGATGGATTGTGACAACGGCACCTCGTAAGCTCGCCTCGGGAAGAGCATCCCCACGACGACGACACCGATGACCCGATCGCCGATCGCCGCCGCAGGCGGCATTCTCACCCGCAGCGGCTCGCAGCCGCTGATCGCCCTCGTTCAACGCCGACGTGACGACGTGTGGGTGTTGCCGAAAGGCAAGCTCGAAGCCGGCGAGCAGCCGATCGAGGCGGCGATCCGCGAGGTCAAGGAAGAGACCGGGCACGACGTCGCCGTCCACGAGTTTCTCGGCGTCATCAGCTACCAGTCCTTCGGCACCCCCAAGATCGCCCGGTTCTGGCGCATGACGCCGATCGGGAGCGCCGTCCAGCCGCCGACACCCGACATCCGCGACGTCACCTGGCTGCCGCTGCCGCGCGCGATCGAGACCCTGACCCAGTGCCACGAGAAGCTGTTCCTGGAGAGCGTCGCCGCGCAAGTGACGGCGGCGGTGGGATGGCCGCGCCGCCTGTTCGCGTCCGCCGCAACCGACGCGGGGTCGATGTTGTCGAGCCGCCGGTCGGCCTGATACACCCTCGGCTCCGGGGGGAGACACGAGGAGCACGCCATGACGCGCTGGAGCCTGCCGATCGCCGCCGCCACCCTGCTCGCCGCCCTCGCGGTGGCCGAGCCCGCTCACGCGGCCTACCGGGTGATCAAGTGGTCGACCGGCATCTGCCAGGTGTGGAACTTCGGCCTGCCGACACGGCCGTTCCCCTACGACTACCGGGTGCTGACCGGCCCGCTGCCGAGCTTCGCGGCGGCCACCCGCGCCAAGACCCGCCTGTTCCGCGCCGGCCGCTGCCTGATCTGACGCATCGTGAACACCTCTCCGCCGCATTCCGATGCGGACGCGCCGTCGCGGTGGCTGGCGCGCCCGCTCCGCCTCATCCGCCGGCTGCGTCCGCGCACGCTCGCCGAGCTGGGACCAATCGCCACGCTGTTCGTCGTCGCGGCCGGCCTGCTCGGCTTCGTGGCGATCGCCGAGGAGATCGTCGAGGGCGAGACGCACGCCTTCGACGAGGCGATCCTGCGGGCGCTGCGCAGCGCCAGCGATCCGGGCGACCCGATCGGGCCGGCCTGGCTGGAGATCGTCTTCCGTGATCTCACCGCGCTCGGCAGCATCACGGTGCTGACCGTCGTCACCCTGGTGGTGCTCGGCTATCTGCTGATCGACGGCAAACGCTCGGCGGCGCTGTTCGTGCTCGTCTCGGTCGCCGGCGGCGCCCTGCTGGTCGATGCCGTGAAGCTCTTCATCGCACGGCCGCGGCCGGATCTCGTGGCGCATCTCGTGCAGGTGCAGACCTACAGCTTCCCGAGCGGCCATGCGACCGCCTCGGCCGTCACCTTCCTGACGCTCGGCACGTTGCTGGGGCGGGTGCTCGGCCGTCGCCGGCTGAAGGCGTATGTGCTCGGCACCGCGATCACGCTGACGCTGCTGGTCGGGGCGAGCCGCGTCTATCTCGGCGTCCACTGGCCGAGCGACGTGCTGGCCGGCTGGTCGCTCGGCGCCGCCTGGGCGATGCTGTGCTGGCAGGTCGGCCTATGGCTCCAGAGCCGCGGCCGCATCGAGGCGCCACGACCCGATCAGGACCCGGCGTGAGGCGCTCTCACGCGGCGGTCGGCGCCGGCAGATGGCGGCGGTTCGCCCGCCGCATCAGCCGCTGCGTCAGGCCCGACAGCGAGAACAGCGTCACCTCGCCCTTGTCGTAGGTGCCGCGGCCGAGAATCTCGTCGGCCGCCATCAGGCCGCTCTCCACCGCCGGGCCGATGCCCTCGCCGAGATCCATGGTGGCGAGGCCGGCCGAGTCGCCGATCAGCAGGCAGCGGCCGTCGCGCACCGCGCCGTCGCGCGAGAACAGGTAGTACGGGTGCCCGGTCTCCTTCAGATCGGCCGCGGTGGCGGCGTCGAGCCGGCCCTCGCGCACGAGATCGTCCAGGAAGGCGCGGAAGTGATCGTGAATGTTGGTGCCCGAGGTGCGGAAGTACTTCGCCTTGCCGCCGATCCCGATGTTCACCACGCCGTCGCCCTTTGGCACCACCCAGGCGTAGCCGACGAGGCCGCGGCGGAAGAACGTCAGCCGGCACACGTCCTCGCGCGCCGGATAGGGAAACTCCTTCTCCAGCGTGACGATCTGGCGTGACTTGTTGCGCCCTTCGGGAAACAGCGCGCGCCGCACCGGGCACATGGTGCCGCCGGCGCCGATCAGCCAGCGGCACGCGAAGGCGTCGTCGACGATGAAGCGGTCGCCGTCGCGACGGATGCGGCGCACCTCGTGGGCCACCACCTCGGCACCCGCGCGGGCGAGCAGCCAGGCGTCGAACTCGATGCGACGGATCGACCAGTTGGCGCCCGGCGTCGGGAACCAGCGCAGCCCGAACGGCAGACCCGGCACATGGGCGCGGATGTCGAGCCGCAGCATCGGGTGCGGATAGTCGCCGGGCGCGATGTCGAGATCGCGCAGCACCTTGTCGGTGATCCAGCCGGCGCACAGCTTGAGCCGCGGAAACTGCGCCTTGTCGAGCACCACGACGTCTCGGCCGTGCTGCACCAGGCGGCGGGCGCAGGTGCTGCCCGCTGGTCCGCCGCCGACCACGATAGTCTCCACCTCGCGCATGACGGCAGCGATACGACGGCGGCGGCATCCGGCGCAAGCGCCGGCGGCGCCTCGTCGGCGCGGCCGCTCAGGCGAGCAGCGTGGTCGGCAGCAGCGGCAGGGCGGCGCGCCCCGCCTCGAACGCCTCGCCGAGCAGATAGGCGAAGCCGAGCAGCGCCAGGAAGCCGAGGAACAGGAGCGCGAACAGCACCATCGCGATGCGCTTGGCGAGGCGCGAGATGTTGGTGAGGCCGATCGCGCCGGCGATCAGCGAGAGCACGAGAAACAGGATCGCGTATTTCAGCATCGGGGCCTCCTGGGTCCGCAAGCACGGCGGACCACCCGCGCGGCGCGGACCGGCTCCGCCGCACGGTTCCACGGAACCGCCCGGCTCGAACGCGCCGCGGCGGCAACGGGTTCCTGCCGAGAGCGAAGCCCCCGATCGACCCGGCACGACGCCGGGCCGTCATACAATCGCACAACACTTTATGGTTGCAGGTCGACACCTCCCCATGCCAGCCTCGGATGGAGTGAGCGTGCGGGTGGTGGCGTGCCGGGGGGCGTCATGCGGAGCGGAGCCGGGCTCGTCGTCGCCCTCGTCGTGGCCGCCACGGCGGTCGCGTGCGGCGCTCAGGACCGCTCCTATGTGCGGGCGCGGCCGAGCGAGACGTCGGGGGCCTGGCGGGTGGAGCACCGCGTCGACCGCATCACCGCCCGCCCGGCGCCGATCGCCTCGGTGGTCGCCATGGTCACCAACAGCAAGAACGCGGCGATCCGCCCCGCCACGCTGGAGCTGACCTGCTTCGAGAGCCGGCCGATCGTCCGCATCGCCTACGATCTGCGGGTCGGGGCTGACCGCAGCTCCACCCTCGCCTACCGGGTCGACGACCGGCCCGGCGGCGAGATCGAGGCGACCTTCCTGCCCGACCAGCGCACCGTGGTGATCGACGAGCCGACCGCGGTGACCCGGTTCGTCGCCGACCTCTCGGCGGGCACGCTGCTGCTGCTGCGGGCCGCCTCGCTGTTCGCCGGCAACACGGTGGCGGAGTTCCGCATTGCCGGTGCCGCCACCGCGATAGCGCCGGTGCTGGAGGCGTGCCCGCTTCCCGCCGCCACAGCGGCGGGTCGATCCGCGGCGGCGCGATGAGGATGCGCCTCAGGCGTAGGCGGGGCTGCGCTCCAACAGCTCGATCGAGATGTCCTCCGGGCCGCGCAGGAAGCAGATGCGGATGCCGGGCCGCGGCGTGTGCGGCTCCTTGGTGAACACGGCGCCCTTCCGCTTCAGCTCGGCCGCCACGGCGTCGATCCCCTCGACCCGCAGGCCGAAGTGATCGAGCCCGCGGCACGGCAGCGCCGGCGGCGGGTTCACGCCGTCGCCTTCGCTCACCGAGGCGATGAAGACCCGGGCGCCGCCGAGCACGAGATCGATACGCGGCTTGCCCTGCTCGATGCTGCGCTGAATCTCGGCGCCGAGCATGTCGGCGAACCACTGCGCCGCCGCCTCGGGGTCGCGGCTGCGCAGATGGACGTGGTCGAACACGAGGGCCATGGCGATCTCCGATGTGGGCGAGGTGGCAGACCGGCGGGGCCGGCAGCATAGGGGCTGGCGCCGCGTGCGTCATCCGCCGCCGCCGACCGCGGGCCGCGGCCCGAATCGTTTACGGTTCGGCCGCAGAGTGGTGGCGGGCCGGCGCGATTCGGCGCGGCTCGCGGAGGGGGAGCATGACGACGGGATCGAGCTGGCGCGCGGAGCGAAACGAGCGATCGCGGGCGCGGCTCACCAAGGCGCTGCCCGCCGTCTTCCCGGTGCCGGTGCTCGACCGCGCCCTGGCGCGCCCGCTGATCCCGCCGCTGCCGCGGCTCGCCGTCGACGGCTACTGGCGAGCCCATCCGCTGCGCGCCGACCGTCTCGCCCGGGCGCTCGCCGCCATGAGCGGTGCCCCGGAGGGCTGGAGTTGGCGGCTCGCCGACGCTGTCCGCACGCGCGGAGAGCCGCGGAGCGGCCTGCCGGCGAGCTTCCGGGTTCCGCCGGCGCCCTGGCGCGAGGCCGCCTTCGCGCGTGGCGGCGGCTGGTGCTGCGTCTGCGGCCAGCCGGTCTATCGCTTCGGCTGGCATGTCGACCTGTGGGCGCGCGGGCCGAACCGCAACGCCGAATGGCACGCCGCCTGCGTGGCCGCCTGGCAGTTCTGGACCGCCCCCACCGCCCATGTGGCCCTGCTCCGCCGGTTGCAGCAGCGCCGCTGCGCGGCGCGCGGCAAGCGGCTGTGGCGGACCGCCGAGATCGATCATCGGGTGCCGCTGTTCGAGGTGTGGCGCGACCGCCGCGACACGCCGTGGCCGGACCTGCTCGCCTATTGGGGCCTGCCCAACCTCCAGGTGATCAACCGCGACGTCCACGTCGAGAAATGCGCCGAGGAGGCGCGCGGCCGCAGCCGGGCGCGCCGCACGGCCGACGGCCCGGCGACCGGCGAGCCCCGCACCGCGACGTCGCCCCAGGACACGCCATCGGCGTGACCGATCCCCGCGCCTGACCCGGCGCCTGACCCTCGAGCCTGACCCTCTTGGCGTGACCGTGCTAGAAGCCCGCATGCCCGTCTTCACTCCGCACCAGGACCAGGCGCTCGCCGCCGTCTCCCGCTGGCTGGCCGACCGGCCCGGCTCGCGCGGCACGCCGCCGGTGTTCCGCCTGTTCGGATACGCCGGCACCGGCAAGACCACCCTCGCCCGCCACATCGCCGACGATGTCGACGGCGAGGTGAAGTTCGCCGCCTTCACCGGCAAGGCCGCCCAGGTGATGCGCTCCAAGGGCTGCCGGAACGCCTCCACCATCCACAGCCTGATCTACCGCCCGCTCGACACCGAGAGCGAGCAGCCGAGCTTCACGCTGTGGGACGACGCGCCGGCCGCCAAGGCCAAGCTGATCGTCATCGACGAGTGCTCGATGGTGGACGAGGATCTCGGCCGCGACCTGATGTCGTTCGGGGTGCCGATCCTGGTGCTCGGCGATCCGGCCCAGCTTCCGCCGATCCAGGGCGGCGGCTTCTTCACGGCGCAGGAGCCCGACGCCATGCTGACCGAGGTGCATCGGCAGGCGCAGGACGACCCGATCGTGCAGATGTCCATGCAGGTGCGCGAGGGCGGCCGGCTGCGGCCGGGCGAGTACGGGAAGAGCCGCGTGGTGCGCCGCGCCGATCTCGATCCCGCCGACGTGCTCGAGGCCGACCAGGTGCTGGTCGGCCGCAATGCCACGCGCCGCGCCTACAACGGCCGCCTGCGCGAGCGCCGCGGCTTCACCGACCCGCTGCCGCTCGCCGGCGACAAGCTCGTCTGCCTGCGCAACAACCGCAAGAAGGGGCTGTTCAACGGCGGCCTGTGGACCGTCAAGGAGCGCGCCGTCGGCCGCTCCAAGAAGCTCGTCACCATGCGGATCACCCCCGACGAGGAGGTGGCGTCGCGGGCCAAGCCCTTGAAGGTGACGGTACGGCCCGAGTGCTTCCTCGGCGCCATCGAGGAGATCGACTGGGCGCAGCGCAAGATCTACGACGAGTTCGACTACGGCTACGTGCTCACGGTGCACAAGTCACAGGGCTCGCAGTGGGACGACGTCGTGCTGTTCGACGAGAGCTTCGCGTTCCAGGAGACGCGCGAGCGGTGGCTGTACACCGGCATCACCCGGGCGGCGCGCCGCCTCACCGTAGTGATGTGATCGCCGACGCGTCGGGAACACGGCGCGGGGTACGGCATTGCCGTGGTGATCGCTCTTCGGCCACCCATCCCGCTCCTCCGGAGAACGCGCATGCCCCGCCCCCGGCTCCGCTGCCTGCTGCTCGTCGCGTGCCTGCTGCCCGCTGCCACGCTCGCCAGCGCCCAGACCTCAGCTCCCAACCCGGCACCGGCCACCGGGCAGGCGACGCCCGAGCCGCCGGCCACGCCGCCCACCACCGGGCCGTCGTCCGGCACCGCGCCCGGCAACGAGGGCTCGACCGGCTGGACCGGCGGCACCGGCGGCGCCTTCACGGGCACCTCTAATCACGCACCCACGCCGGGATCGCCGACCCCGCATCCCGACACCGTCGAAGGTCTCGCGCCGAAGCCCTCGAGCTCGCCACAACCATCGAGCCCGGCGGCACGCTGACGTCGCGAGCGCACCGGCAACCGACGGTCCGGTGCGGCCTGGTGTCGATGTCGCGGATCAGGCGACCCGATGCGCGACGGCGGCCGCCTCGGCGTCGCGGAAGGCTGCGGCGAGGGCCGCCACCAGATCGGCGGCGCGCTCCGGCGCGATGTCGGCGGCCTCGCGCTCCAGGGTGAGAGCGAGCCCCGCCAGCCGGCGGAACCCGATGGCTCCCGCGGCGCTCTTCAGCGTATGGGCTTCGATGCCGAGACGGCGGCGATCCGCCGCCGCGGCCAGCCCCGCGAGGCCGTCGAGGCGCTGCCGGGTGTCGGCGAGAAAGCAGGTCACCGTCGCGGCGACGCCGTCCTCGCCGATCTCGTCGCACAATGCCGCCGCCACGGCGCCGTCGAGCACCGGCGCCTTCTCCTCGCCGGAGGCGGCGCGCAGCACCACCGCCGGAACGGGAAGATTGTCGACCGCCTCGCCGCGGTCCTCCGTCCCGGCGCCGCCGTAGACGACCGCCTGCACGGCCTGCGCCAGCGCCTCGACCAGCACCGCCTTGCGCACCGGCTTGGCGACGAACCCGGTCATGCCGGCCTCGCGGCAGGCCCCCATGTCCTCCGGAAACGCATTGGCGGTGAGCGCGACGATCGGGAGGGTGGCGAAGCGGCCGCCGCGCGCGCGGATCTGCCGGGTCGCGGCGAGGCCGTCCATGCCGGGCATGCGCACGTCCATCAGCACCACGTCGCAGGCGTGCTCCATCACCGCAGCGACCGCCGCCTCGCCGTCCTCGACGATGCGGATGGTGATGTCGAACGTCCTCAGCATGCGCGTCACGACGAGCTGATTGGTGACGTTGTCTTCGGCGAGCAGAAGCCGCAGCGGCCGGCCGAGGCGGCCGAGCGCCGCCGTGAAGGCGGCGTGCGACACCGGACCAGCGACCCCCGCGGTGCGGCGCTCGTGGGTCACCCGCAGCGGCAGGCACAGCGTGAAGGTCGAACCCTGGTTGAGCGCCGAGATCACCGTGATGTCGCCGCCCATCTGCTCGGCCAGGCGCTTGCTGATGGCGAGACCGAGGCCGGTGCCGCCGAAGCGACGATTGATCGACGAGTCGGCCTGGACGTAGTCGGTGAACAGCGAGGCGAGATGCTCCGGCGCGATGCCGATGCCGGTGTCGCGCACCGACCATTCGAGAACGGCGCGCTCCGCATCGCGGGCACGACACGCGAGAGTGAGCTCCACCTCGCCGCCCGGATCGGTGAACTTGACGGCGTTGCCGGCCAGGTTGAGCAGCACCTGCCGAATCCGCCCGGGGTCGCCCAGCATCAGCTCCGGCACGTCGCCGGCCACCGACAGGAACAGCGAGACCTCCTTGGCCCTTGCCTGCGGCCTGATCACGCCGACCACCGCGTCGGCGAGCTCGCGCGGCGAGAAAGCCACCTGCTCGAATTGCACCCGCCCGGCATCGAGCTTGGACAGATCGAGAATGTCGTTGAGGATGGCCAACAGGCTCTCGCCCGACTGGTTGACCGCCTCCAGCGTCTTGCGCTGATCGGCGTCGAGGCCGGTCTCCAGCAGGGTCGAGGCGAGGCCGAGCAGTCCGTTCAGCGGAGTGCGGATCTCGTGGCTCATGGTGGCGAAGAAGTCCGCCTTGGCCCGGCTGGTCGCCTGCATGGCACGCTCATGGTCGCGCGCCCGCGTCGCCTCCGCCTCGGCACGCAGCCGCTCGTCCTCGGCCCGCTTCAGCTCGGTGATGTCGGTATGGGTGCCGATCCAGCCGCCCGCCTGCCGGACGCGACGGTTGATCGAGATGACACGCCCGTCGGGCAGCCGGGCGATCCAATTGCTGTCGCGCTCCGGGACGATCTGGAGCCGCCCGCCACCCTCCGACAGAACACCCGTGTCGCGCCAGTGATCGACGATGGACTGGAACGGCGTTCCCGGGGGCAGCGGACCGATGCCGTACAGCCGGGCGAACTGCTCGTTGCAGACGATCAGCCGGTTGTCGGCATCGAACATCACCAGCCCTTGGCCCATGCTCTCGATCGCATCCCTGAACCGGGCGTTCTGCTGTGACAGCTCGGTGCGGCTGTCCTGAAGCTCGCTGCGGGCCCGCTCCAGCCGCCGGATGGTGGCGAGCATGAAGAAAACGATGGCGGCGCCGACCAGCGCGCCGGCGACCTCGATGGTCCACAGCATCGGCATGGCGGCATCGAGCAGCCCGGTCGAGACGTCGACCTCCTGCTTGATGCGCGTCTCCAGAACGCCTTCGAGCCGCTCCAGCACCTCGCGAGCGGCCCCGATGCTGTCGTGGGCGCGCAGCACATGGAACGACCGCTCCTCGTCGGAGGCGCCGTCGCTGCGCCATTCGGCGACGTGATCGAGACTCTCGCCGAGCGCCGTGATGGTGGCCCACAGCGTGATCTGGTCGGCAGGCGTCTGGAGGTCGGCGCTCGCGCTCATCAGCTTGTCGAGCGGCGAGCCGACCGCGGTGGCGGCGCGCACATCCTCGGCGGCTTTCGACAGAAGCAGCGCCCGCTCGCCCGAGTCGATGCCGGCCAGCGCGCCCGCCAGCCCGAACAGGATGCGGACGAAGTTCTGGTCCACCGAGCGCACCAGCGCGAGTCGCCTGATGTCGACCTTGATGGTCTCCGCCTGGTCACGGCCGAACCCGAGCTGATAAGAATAGAGGCCGGCCGGTCCGATGATGGCGGCGATCAGCAGGGCGATGGCGATCAGGACCCGCATGCCCTGCCGGGAGTCGAGCGGCGGCATGGGGGGCCGGGGGGCGGTCAACGGATCGACGCCTTGACGACGTCGCCCGAGACCGGGTCGAAGTAGATTTCGACCCGCCGGCCGTCGCGGTCGCGGCCGTAGATCTCGTAGCAGTTGCCGGCCGTGGTCTTGAGCACGACGATCCGATAGCCTTCGGCCTCGACCCGGGCGCGCAGCGTGTCGAGCGGCAGCCAGGTCGCCGGTGGCGCGCTGGTGCAGAGCGGACCCGCCGATGCGGGCGCCGCCGCCAGGAACAAGACGACGAGCAGGATGAGGTAAGCCATCATGGGAGCCGCGCCGCGCCGAGCGAGCAAAGATGTTCTCAATTTTAGGGATGACCGATTAAGCGACCTTTACTGCGATCGCGCGCATTCCGGTGATTGCTCCGCAATACCAGCCACGACGGTCCGATTGTTCGCCCGTGGAGGCGGAGCCGCGGTGATCGCGACGTGTCTCCACACCGCGATACTATCCTCGATCCTCCTGACCGGGCCTGCCGAGGCGGCCGACACCCGTCCGGCGCACCGTGCCCACAGGGTCGCCGGGCCGATCGTCGCCGGGCCGATCGTCGGCGGCGTCGCGGCCAATAACGGCTATTACGCCTACGGGCCGTACGGGCTCACCGGCGGCCCCCTGCCGTGGAGCCCCCTGTACGGGCCGGCCGTGCCGGTGCAGCCCGGCTGCTGGCTTCAGCGCCAGCGCCTGTGGACCGAGTACGGATGGCGCTGGCGGGTCGCGCCCGTCTGTTATTAACGCCTGTTCATCAATGCGTTAGCACGAAGGCGTAAGGCCAGCCGCCCAACTAACGACAAATTGGCCGTGCTTGCTGCGCGGTGCCGCCAGCCGCACGGGGCTGAGCCTCGGCGACGACCCGAAACCGACCTCCGCATCGGGGTGCCGGGTCGCTCAGTGTCTCACGAGGGGAAGATGACTAGAACCCTGTCTGCTGTCGCGACGGCCGCGCTGGCCGCCGTGCTGGCCATGCCGGCGGGCAACGCCGGCGCCCAGCACTATCATCATCATCACGGTGGCGGCGGCGCCGCGGCGGCCGGCCTGCTCGGCGGGCTCGCGGCCGGCGCCATCATCGGCGGGGCCATCGCCAACTCGCGGCCGGCTTATGGGGCCCCCGTCTATGTGGCGCCTCCTCCGCCCCCGCCGCCCGCTTACGGGGGCTACGCGCCGGTTGCCGGCTGGGCCCCCTACCCGGCCTATGCAGGCCCGATCCCGGTCGGCTGCCCGGGCGGCTACTGGGCGCGCCGCCCGCTGTACGATCCCTATGGCGAGTTCGTCGGCTACTCGCGGCCGCGCTGGTTCTGCCCGTAGGGCCTGCCCAAAGCAGCCCGGCAATCCGCCCAGACACCAATTCACGGCCGGCGCCTGCGCCGGCCGTCGTCGTTTCGGCGGGCGCGGACGTCAGCGCCCCGCGGTGCGGCCACGCATGTGGTCGAGCACGGCGGCGTCGGGCCAGCAGTCGAGCGGCAGCCCGTTCGCCTTCTCGTAGGCGCCGAGCGCGAGCCGCGTGCGCATCCCGGCCTTGCCGTCGATCTTGTCCTTGTAGAGCCCGAGCGCCGTGAGGCGCTGCTGCATGGCCTCGAGGTCGGCGGTGCGAAGCTGCACCACCGGGTCCCACGCCCGCTCGAACGGGCCACCGCCAGCGATGCGATCGGCGACGTTGCCGACGAACAGCACGTACAGATCCGAGAAGTTGTAGTCCTTGATCACGTAGTAGTTCCGCAGGATCAGGAACGACGGCCCGTGGGTGCCGGCCGGCATCAGGAGCGAGGCGTTCTCCTGGAGATCCGCCGCCGCGAAGCGCCGCCCGCCCGCCGGCACGAAGCCCTGCGCCTGCCACTCGCGCAGCGGCTTGACGTTGTCGGGGTCGGCAATGGTGCAGTCGAGATTGCGCGGCGGCCTGACCTCGTAGGCCCAATGATGGCCGGCCTGCCAGCCCTTGGCGGCGAGCTGCTGGGCCGCCGAGGCGAGCGCGTCGGGCACCGAGCGGAAGATGTCGCGGCGCCCGTCGCCGTCGAAGTCGACGCCGTGCTTGTAGAGCTCCGACGGCAGGAACTGGGTCAGCCCCATGGCGCCGCCCCACGAGGCCCGCATGTCGGCGCGCGGCACCCCGTCCTGCATCATCTTCATGGCGTAGAGCAGCTCGGTGCGGAACATGTCCTTGCGGCGGCCGTAGAAGCCCTGCGTCGCCAGCACCCGCAGCGCGTCGTGCGGCAGCTTGTAGTTGCCGAACGCGGTCTCGCGCCCCCAGATCGCCAGCACCACGGCGGGCGGCACCCCGAACCGCTCCTCGATGCGGCGCAGCGTCTCGCGATGCTGGGCCAGTAGGCTGCGGCCCTGGCCGGCGAGGCTGGCCAGGGTCTTCTCGCGCAGATACTCGGCCGGCGTCTGCACGAACTCGGCCTGGCCGCGCGGCGGCGCCTGCGGACGCCCCGGGATCACCAGATCGGGCAGCGACAGATCAGGCTCGATGCCGCGGATCGCCTGCTCGAAGGTGGCGCGCGACACGCCGAGCTTCTGGGCATCCGGCCACAGCGCCTGGAGCCATTGCTGGAACGCCGGATCGGCGGCGCGGCCGGGCACAGGCGCGAGCAGCAGCATCGCGACGGCCGCGAGCAGCGCGACCGCGACGTGCCGCAGGCGGTCGTGGCGCGGGCGCGCGGGCGCGGGTCGGACGGGCGCGGGCCGGACGGTGGACAGGACGGTCATCCGGAGGGCTCCAGGAGATCGGCGATGGCGGACGAGCGACACACAGAGTGCGCAAACACGGTTTTAATTTGAAGGTGCCCGGCTTCTGGTCGAACCAGCGCCCGCGGCCGCATCGATGCGGCCGCGGAACAATGCGCGAAAATCGGACGAATCGGAAACCAACAGGGGGCGGTTAACGAAAGGTTTCGATCGACGAAATTTCTGCCGAGAATTCCCTTTCGATAGATCGCGACCTCGTTCCTGTTTCGACCTTTCGACACGAATCGGAAACGGACAGTGGCCGGTAAACAAAAGGTTTATTCACCGCTGTTGCGGTCGTACGGGGCTTTCTCGCGGCCTCGCACGGATGTTCCTGCTTCGGCCGCTCGGCACGAATCGGAAACCGATAGGGGGCGGTAAACAAAAGATTATCGGCCGGTCGCGACGCATCCGCACGGGCTCGCCGCGACTCACGGCCGCGTTCCCGCTTCGGCCTCGCGACACGAATCGGAAACGGAGCGTGGCCGGTTAAGATAAGGTTGCCGACAGGTATGGCTCGGACGGCGCCGCGGTGCGCGACACCGGGCCACCTCTGCTCGGCAGAACCGATCGGGAGACCGCCATGTCTCGACCTCTCGTCACGTCGGCGCCGCCGTTCCGCACCGGCTTCGCCGCCCGCCCGCATCCCGGCGCGGTGCTCGCTCTCGTGCTCGTCGGTGTCGCGACCACCCTGGCGGGCCCCGGCCTCGCGCGGGCCGACGAGCGCCTCGATGCGCTCGTGGCCGCCTATCCGGACCAGCTCGCGCGACACGACGGCGACAAGCTCTACTGGCGGGACGGCACTGTCATGCCGGTCTCCGACGGCCGCGACGAGAAGCGGTTCGACGACCGGCTGAAGAACGCCTCGATCCGCGATCAGCTCCTGCTGCCCTACCGCACCGGGCGGCTGGAGCGGCCGCCGGCCCGCGACGACGATCCCGGCCGCTTCCGCAACGAAACGTTCTTTCTGAAGATGTACGGCGACTGCCGCAAGGGCGAGGTGCAGGCCCGCATGGTGTCGATCGTCTGGCTGCCGAAGACGTGGGGCAAGCGTATCCAGGTGACCAGCGTCAACGGCGTCGCCGACAAGCTGAAGGCCGTGTCGGACGCCATCGAGGCGCTGCCGGCCGACATCCGCAAGGCCGCCTACCCGATCGCCGGCGTGCTCGCCTGCCGGCCGGTCGCCGATACCGGCCGGATGAGCATGCACGGCTATGGCGCCGCCATCGATCTCAACCTCGACGTCTCCGACTACTGGCTGTGGCAGAAGAAGACCGATCCGATCCCCTACAAGAACCGCATGCCACAGGAGATCGTCGACGTGTTCGAGCGCCACGGCTTCGTGTGGGGCGGCAAGTGGTATCACTACGACACGATGCACTTCGAGTACCGGCCCGAGCTGGTGCGTCCGCAGGCCGCCACATCGCGGTGACGCGCCTCCGCCTCACCCCACCACGCCGGCGGCGCGAAGCTGCGCGATCTCGTCGGCCGAGCGCCCCAGCACCTCGCGCAGCACCTCGTCGGTGTGCTGGCCGAGCCGCGGCGGCGCCCGCTCGTAGACCGGCGGCGTGCCGGCGAGCCGCAGCGGCGACGCCACCGTGCCCACGGTGCCGCCGTCGTCGCGCGGCAGATCGACCCGCATGCCGCGGTGCTGCACCTGCGGATCGGCGAACACCTGGGCGTAGTCGTTGATCGGCCCGCACGGTACGCCGCGCGCCTCCAGCGCCGTGATCCACGCGGCCGTGGTCCGCTCGCGCAGCGTGCGGGCGATCTCGGCGGTGAGCGCGTCGCGCCCGAGGATGCGGCCCGTGACCGTGACGTAGCGCGCATCGGCCGCGAGGTCGGGCCGCTCCAGCGCCTCGCAGCAGCGCTGCCACTGCGTGTCGTTGCCGACCGCCAGCACCACATGGCCGTCCGCGGTGGCGAACACCTCGTAGGGCACCAGGCTGGCATGGGCGTTGCCGTAGCGGTGCGGCACCTGCCCGGAGGCGAAGAAGCCCGTCACCTGGTTGCCGCCGAGCGCCACGATGCAGTCGAGCAGCGCCATGTCGATGTACTGGCCGCGCCCGCTGACGCCGCGGTGGCTCAGCGCCGCCAGAATGGCGATCGAGGCGTACATGCCGGTGAGCACGTCGGCGATGGCGATGCCGACCTTCTGCGGGCCGCCGCCGGGACGGTCGTCGCGCTCGCCCGTGATGCTCATCAGCCCGCCCTGCCCCTGGAACACGAAATCGTAGCCGGGCTTGTGGGCGTACGGGCCGTCCTGGCCGTAGCCGGTGATCGAGCAGTAGACGAGCCCGGGATTGACGGCCGCGAGCGACGCATAGTCGAGACCGTAGCGGGCGAGATCGCCGACCTTGAAGTTCTCCACCACGACGTCGCTGGTCGCCGCCAGCGCGCGCACCAGCGCCTGCCCGTCCGGCTGCGCCAGATCGATGGCGACCGACCGCTTGCCGCGATTGGCGGCGGCGAAATAGGTCGAGTCGCGCGACGGCGCACCGTCCGCGCCGGCGATCCACGGCGGTCCCCAGGCGCGGGTGTCGTCGCCGCTGCCGGGGCGCTCCACCTTGATAACGTCGGCGCCGAGATCCGCGAGGTTCTGGGTGCACCAGGGACCGGCGAGCACGCGCGACAGATCGAGCACGCGGAGATGGGAGAGAGCACGGGTCATGGGTCGAGACGGTCCGGATGAAGCAGTGATCACCATCGCATAGCACAGGGCCGCGGCCGCACGGCGCCGCAGGGCGCCGCGCGTCGCGAGAGGCCGCCTATTGGCTCACGCGGATGTCGGCGCGGGTGACGACGCCGTTCCACTTCTCCATCTCGGCCAGCACGAAGGCGGCGAAGTCGGGCTGCGACAGCGTGCCGGGCTCGGCGCCGAGCTCCTTGAGCTTGGCCTCCGCGGCGGGGGCACGCAGCGCCTCGCGGACATCGGCCGCGATCTTGGCGAGCACACCCGCCGACATGCGGGCCGGCGCATAGAGCCCGAACCAGGCGGTGGCGTCGAACCCGGGCACGCCGGCCTCGTCGAGCGTCGGAATGTCGGGCGCCGCCGCGGCCCGCTTCGGGCTGGTGACGCCGAGCGCCCGCAGGCTGCCGGACTGGATGTGGCCGACGACGCCGGGCAGCGAGTCGAACATCATCGGGATGTGGCCGCCGAGCAGATCGTTCAGCGCCGGTGCCGCGCCCTTGTAGGGAACGTGGGTGATCTTGATGCCGGTCTGATAGGCGAACAGCTCGCCCGACAGGTGGTTGGCGCCGCCGGTGCCGGCCGAGCCGAAATTGAGCTTGCCGGGCTCGCGCTTGGCCAGCTCGATCAGCTCGCGCACCGTCTTGGCGGGCACCGAGGGATGCACCACCAGCACATTGGGCACCGAGGCGACCAGCGCGACAGGCGTGAAGTCGGTGCGGGTGTCGTAGCGGAGCTGCTTGAACAGCGACGGGTTGATGACGTGATGGGTCGCCGTCACCATCAGGGTGTAGCCGTCGGCCGCCGACTTGGCGAGCTGCTCGGACCCGATGGTGCCGCTGGCGCCCGGCCGGTTGTCGACGACGACCGACTGGCTCCATTTGGCGGCGAGCTGATCGGCCAGCACCCGCGCCAGGATGTCGGTGGTGCCGCCCGCCGGGAACGGCACGATGATCTTGACCGGCTGGGACGGCCAGCCGGCCGGTGCAGGCTGGCTCGCCGCCGGCGAGGCGGCGACGAGCGATAAGCCGACGAGCGATGCGGCGACCAGCGACACGGCGACGGACGACGACGCCGCGCGCGCGGCGGTGAGCAGGCTGATCATGGGGTCTCTCCCTCGAACATTATTGTTGTGAGGCCGCCGGTCCGGCTCGGCCGGCGGTCCCGTGTCAGTGCGGAAACTCGGCCATCGCCTCGCCCTGCGCCACCACGACGCCGTGCTGGTTCTTCACCTCGACGGCCAGCACCGCCCAGCGGCTCTTGCCGGTCTCCTTCTTGGCCGTCACGGTGGCGTGCGGCACGATGGTGTCGCCCGGCTTCACCGGCGCCTTCCAGCGCGTCTCCAGCCGGCGGTGGACGCCGCCGAGCGGATACAGCCAGTCGGTCAGCATGCGGGTGATCAGCCCGAAATTGGTCATGCCGTGCATGATGATGCCGCCGAACTGGGTCTTGCCGAAGTGGCCCTTCATGTAGTCGTCGTCCCAGTGCAGCGGATTGTAGTCGAGCGAGGCGTCGCAGAACTCGCGGATGGTCTCGCGGGTCGGCGAGAACGGCGTGCCGGTGACGGTGTGGCCGATCGCGATGGTGTCGAAGCTCATGGGGGTCCTCACATCGGCCGGATGGTCCAGCCGCGGCCGGAGCAGATCACGTCGTCGTTCTGATTGAAGAACACGTTGTCGTGGATCACGAACAGGCGGTCCTTCTTGATGAACTTGTCGAGCGCGCGGGCATCCATCCGGATGGTGTCGCCGGGCCGCGCCGGAACGTTGTAGCTCCACGACTGGCCGGCATTGACGGTGCCGGGGCTGCGCATCCAGTCGTCCATCGGGGTGCAGGCGAACATCAGCAGGATGTGGATGGAGGGCGGCGCGATCAGCCCGCCATAGGGCGACGCCTTGGCGTAGTCCTCGTCCATGTAGAGCGGATGCAGGTCGCCGACCGATCGGCAGTACGCCTGGATCGCCTCCTTGGTCAGCACGTAGGGGATCGTCTTGCGCGGCGCGCCGGGGACGATGTCGTCCCACACCTTGCGCCGCTTCTCGTCCGTCCAGAAATCGACCGCCACCGCGGCCTGGGCGTTGCTGGTCATGCTGCTCCCGTCGGGCTCCCTCTCGGCTGATCCGCTCGTCTCACGATCCGCACCGGCGGACCGCGGCGCCTGGTGGCCGGCGAACTCCGCCGTTGGTGGACGCCGCCTCACGCCGTTCGCGCCGCCCCGCGTCGGCCACGAGGGCCGCGCACTCCGCCGCGACGATCCGCTTGCCAGGACGGTCGGATCAGCTTATAATCGCCTAGCGAACTTTTTGATCGCTAAGCGAACTCTGGCGGAGGTCCCGGCACGCTGTCAAGGGGCCGCCGCCGCACCGCATGTGGAGCGTCCATGGCGACGGCCGAGAGCGAGACCTTCGTGCGTGCGCTGGCGCGCGGTTTGCGGGTGGTCGAGGTGCTGGGGCAAGGAGCGCCGCGCCAGACGGTGGCGGCGATCGCCGAGGCGGCCGGGCTGCCGCGCAGCGTCGCCAAGCGGTTCGTGATGACGCTCACCGAGCTCGGCTACACGGCGAGCGACGGCAAGCATTTCTGGCTCACCCCGAAGGTGCTGACGCTGGGCCTGTCGTATCTCTACGCGCTGCCGTTCTGGCG
Source organism: Rhodoplanes serenus (assembly GCA_009720755.1). Lineage (GTDB taxonomy): Bacteria > Pseudomonadota > Alphaproteobacteria > Rhizobiales > Xanthobacteraceae > Rhodoplanes > Rhodoplanes serenus. Next base: position 36,398 of record WNKV01000021.1, on the reverse strand, counting down.
CCATGCCCAGCAGGCCGTCGAGGAGCTGTCGGCCGACATCAAGCAGTCCTGCGCCATGTCGGTGCTCGACGGCCACGATATCGTCTACGTGGTGCGGGTGCCGACCTATCGCATCCTGCGCGCCGGGCCGACACTGGGCAGCCGGCTGCCCGCGCATGCGGTGTCGATGGGCCGGGTGCTGCTCGCGGCAGCACCCCCCGCGGCGCTCGATGCGTATCTCACGAGCGCACCGATCCGCCGCCTCACCCACGCGACCGTGACCGAGCCGGATCGCCTGCGCGCCGCCGTCGAGGCGGTGCGGACCACCGGCGTCGCCTGGGTCGACGCCGAGCTGGACGAGGCGATCTGCGGGCTCGCGGTTCCGGTCCGCGATCCCGACGGCACCGTGGTGGCGGCCCTCAATGTCAGCCTGCCGTCGGGCACCTTCAGCGAGGCGCGGGCCCGGCGCGAGTTCCTGGCCTTGCTGCGCCAGACCGCGGCACGCATCCGCGCCGCCATGTGACGCACGCCGCGGACGGCCCGGCGTCCCGCGCGCACGCTCCCCCTCGGCCAAAAAATGCTCTAACTGGAGGCGAGCGCCCCCGCGCCGGCCCGCCGCCCCACCGCGCGGGCCGGCGTCTCGTGGCCGCTTCCCCGCCGAGGACGAAGCCCGTGCCGACGAGCCCCGACCCGCCGCCGACCGATCCGCCGCCCACGTCCGGGCTCCCGGCCGGCCCGCCGCCCGCCGGCACACCCCCGGCGCGGCCGGCCTTCCTGGTGGTGTTCCCGTCGATCATGCTGCCGATGTTCCTCGCCGTGGTGGACCAGACCATCGTGGCGACGGCACTGCCGGCGATCGCCGCCTCGACCGGCGCCATCGAGCGCGCCCCGTGGATCGTCGTCGCCTATCTGATCGCCGCCACCGTGGCGGCGCCGCTCTACGGCCGGCTCGGCGATTCGTTCGGCCGGCGACGGATGCTCCAGATCGCGCTCGTGGTGTTCCTCGTCACCTCGCTCCTGTGCGCGGCGGCGCCCACCATCGAGCTCCTCACCGTGGCCCGCGTGCTCCAGGGGCTCGGCGGCGGCGGCCTGATGACGCTGTCGCAGGCGCTGATCGGCGAGGCGGTGCCGCCGCGCGAGCGCGCCCGCTATCAGGGCTGGATCGCCACCGTCGCGGTGACCGCCAACAGCTTCGGCCCGGTGGTGGGCGGGCTGCTCACCGAGCATTTCGGCTGGCGCGCAATCTTCCTGGTCAACCTGCCGGTCGCGCTGGTGGCGCTGTGGCTGGCGCGGCGGCTGCCGGCGGGCGCCGCACAGCGGCTGCCGTGGCGCGCCGATCCCGGCGGGCTCGTGCTGTTCGCCGTGCTGGTGACGACGACGCTGCTGTCGCTGGAGCAGGTGCAGCGGGCGAACGTGGCGGCGCTGCCGGCCGCCGGGGCGCTCCTCGCCGCCGCGGCGCTGGCGCTGGTGCTGCTCATCGTGCACGAGCGCCGCACCCCCTCGCCGCTCATCCCGCTCGCCCTGCTGCGGCAGCCGGCGATCTGGCGCAGCGACGCGATGGCGGCGTGCCACGGCGCCGCGCTGGTGTCGCTCATCACCTTCCTGCCGGTGTTCCTCCAGGTGGTGCGCGGCGCCTCGCCCTCCGCCACCGGCCTGCTGCTGGTGCCGCTCACCATCGGGATCGGCACCGGCTCGCTCCTCACCGGGCGGCTGGTGGCGCGGACCGGGCGCACCACCGTGTTTCCCGCCGTCGGTCTGGTGCTCGCCACCGTCAACCTGCTGGTGCTCGCCATGTGGGCCGACATGCTCGCCATGCTGGCGCTCGCCGCCCTGATGCTGTGGAACGGGCTGTGCATGGGCACGGTGATGGGTGTGGTGCAGGTGATGGTGCAGAGCGCCGCCGGCCCGCTGCGCCTCGGCGAGGCCGCCGCCTCGGTGCAGTTCTCGCGCTCGATCGGGGCCGGGCTCGGCACCGCCCTGGTCGCGACGGTGCTGTTCGGAGCGCTGGCGCTGCGCGATCCGGAGGCCGTGCAGGTGCTGTCCGCTCTGGTGCATCGGACGCCGGCGACGGGCGGCGGCACGATCGCCTCGGCGGTGGTGCAGGCCGAGATCCGCGACGCCTTCCGGGCGGTGTTCGTGGCCATCGCGGCGTTCTCGATCGTCGGCTTCGTGCTCGCCCTCACCAATCCGCTGCGGCGGATCTGAGCAGCGCCGGCCGGCGGCCGGGAGAGGAACTTTTTACCGACGGCGTGGTTGTCTAGCGGCTGCACCGGCAGGCACAAACAGGCATCGCGTGCTCGATCCTTTCGACGATCCCAACGGCTGCGGAGGAGCGATCGCCTCGCCCGAGGCAGCACCGGCGGCGGCCGGCTTCCCCAACGACGGCGGCGAAACCGGGCGCCTGATACGGGCGATCGACTGGTCCGCGACGCCGCTCGGCCCGATCGACCAGTGGTCGCCCATCCTGCGCGCCGCCGTGACGCTGATCCTGCCCTCGCGCGCCCAGATCGTGATGTTCTGGGGACCCGAGTTCGTCGCCCTCTACAACGACGCCTATGCGCCGACGATCGGGTACAAGCATCCGCGCGCCCTGGGCCGCCCGGCGCGGGAGAACTGGGCCGAGCTGTGGGACGATCTCGAGCCGCTGCTCCAGCGCGCCCGCGCGGGCGAGACGGTGGTGGCCGCCGACCGCCCATTCGTGATCGAGCGCAACGGCTTTCTCGAATCGGTGTGGTTCGACATCTCCTACTCGCCGGCCCGCGGCGAGGACGGCACCGTCGAAGGCGTCGTCTGCGTGGTCTCGGAGACGACCGAGCGGGTGCTGGCGGTGCAGCGGTTGGCGCATCTCGCCGCGACGCTGGAGCAGCAGGTCGCGGAGCGCACGCGGGAGCGCGATCGCGCCTGGAACAACGCCCAGGATCTGCTGGCCGTGATCGGCGACGACGGCGTCATCCGGGCCGCCAATCCGGCCTGGCAGACGGTGCTCGGCCGCCGAGCGGACACCGTGGTGGGACGGCGCCTGGCCGACCTGATCCATCGCGCCGATCGCGCCGCGCTCCACAGCCACCGGGTCCGTCTGGACGCCGGCGAAGGACTCGCCTGGGAATCGCGCTGCCTGCACCGGGACGGCTCGTTCCGCTGGATCGGCTGGCGCGCCTCGTCCGAGGCTGGACTGATCTATGCCACTGGCCGCGACATCACCCGCCAGCGGGAGCAGGCCGCCGCGCTGGAGCGATCCGAGACGTATCTGCGCTCGATCTTCGAGACGAGCTATCAGTACCAGGGCCTGCTGACGCCCGACGGCATGCTGCTCGACGCCAATCCGACCTCGCTGGCCGGCATCGGGGCCCGACGCGACGCCGTGCTCGGACGGCCGTTCTGGGAGACTCCTTGGTTCTCCGGGACGCCCGGCATGGCGGACGAGATCGCCGCCACGATCCCTCGCGTGGCGGCCGGCGAGTCGATCCGGCGCGAGATGGTGCTCGACCTGCCGATCGGCCGTCGCGTGCTCGACTTCTCGCTGCGCCCGATGCACGACTCCGCCGGCCGGATCATCGCCCTCGTGCCCGAGGCCGTGGACGTCACCGAGCGGCGCGCCGCCGAGGATCAGCTCCGGCAGGCGCAGAAGATGGAGGCGGTCGGCCAGCTCACCGGCGGCATCGCCCACGACTTCAACAACCTCCTCACCGGCATCATCGGCAGCATCGACATCCTGCGCCGCCGGATCGCGGCCGGCCGCACCGACGACCTCGACCGCTTCTTCGAGGCGGCGGTCGGATCGGCCCATCGGGCCGCCGGGCTCACCCACCGGCTGCTCGCCTTCTCGCGCCGCCAGTCGCTCGATCTGAGGCCGATCGATGTCGACGCCCTGATCGTCGGCATGGGCGACCTGCTGCACCGGACTCTCGGCGAGCAGATCAGGTTGCAGGTGGTTCGCCACGATGGCACCTGGCCGGCGCAAGGAGACCCCAACCAGACCGAGAGCGCGCTGCTGAACTTCGCCATCAATGCCCGCGACGCCATGCCGGACGGCGGCACGCTGACGATCGCGGCCGCCAACGTCACCCTGGACGAGACGGCGGCTCTGCGGATCGGGACGACGCCCGGCGACTATGTGGTGCTGCGGGTGATCGACACCGGGATCGGCATGGAGAAGGACGTGCTGGAGCGCGTCTTCGATCCGTTCTTCACCACCAAGCCGATCGGCCAGGGCACCGGGCTCGGACTGTCGATGGCGTACGGCTATGCCAAGCAGGCGCGCGGCCATCTCCAGGTCGACAGCGAGGTCGGCCGTGGCACCACCGTGACGCTCTATCTGCCGCGCGCCGACGCCCCGGCCGTGCCGGCGGCGCCGGTCGAGACCAGCGCCGCCCCGGCCGACGGCGAGGCCGTGCTGGTGATCGAAGACGACGCCGCCGTGCGGCAGACCGTGGTCGAGGTGCTGCGCGAGCTCGGCTACGAGGCGCTGGAGGCGATGGACGGCCGCGGCGCGCTGGTGATCCTCGATTCGAGCCGCCGGATCGACCTCTTGATCACCGATGTCGGCCTGCCCGGGCTCAACGGCCGCCAGGTCGCAGAGATGGCACGCCAGCGCCGCCCCGGCCTGAAGGTTCTGTTCATCACCGGCTATGCGGGCGAGGCAGCGGCACGCGGCGATTTCCTCGCCCCCGGCATGGAGCTCATCACCAAGCCGTTCGCCGTTCCGGCGCTGGCGGCACGCATCCGCGCCATCATCGAGCGACCCGCCGCCGGACCCGCGGAGGCGTGAGCCGCGGCGGCACGGCCCGCGTGGCCGGGCCGGCCATATGGCGGCGCGCCGGCAGTCAGTGGTGAGCACCCTCGGGCGGCTGGCTCAGCCGGTCCACATAGGCGATGCCGATCGCCGAGAGAATGAACACGCAGTGAATGATCGTCTGCCACATCACCCCGGTCTCGGTCAGCGTGCCGCGGCCGGAGGCGAGCGCGCCCGCCTCGATGAAGGTGCGCAGCAGATGGATCGACGAGATGCCGATGATCGCCATCGCGAGCTTGATCTTCAGCACGCTGGCATTGACGTGGCTCAGCCATTCCGGCTGGTCGGGGTGCCCTTCGAGGCCGAGACGCGACACGAAGGTCTCGTAGCCGCCGACGATCACCATGATGAGCAGGTTCGAGATCATCACCACGTCGATCAGGCCGAGCACGACCAGCATGATCTGGAGCTCGGAGAAGCTGAATGCGTGGGTGACGAGGTGCCACAGCTCCTTGAGGAACAGGAACACGTAGACGCCCTGGGCCACGATGAGGCCGATATAGAGCGGGAGCTGGAGCCAGCGCGAGCTGAAGATGAGCATCGGGAGCGGCCGCAGCTCGCGCGGCAGCGGCGGATGGGGTTGGGTCATGCGGCGAGGTCTCGCGGGTTCGGTGTCGGAAGACACGGCCGCCGGCGGCGGTCCGTGGCGGACACGGGACACCAGAGTACAATGGCGGCCGCATGACGGTCCGATGGACGCATCGCCGCAGGTGGGCGTTCGAAGCGATGGCGAGCAGCGCCCTGGCCAGCGCCGGCCGCCCACCCTGCCGAGGTGACACGAGCCCCGCCCGTCGCACTCGGGGGCCGGCCGCCCACCGGACGACGACCGGCCGGACAACGACCGACCGGGCGAGGACCGCCCCGGACGGAGCCGGGGCGCGCCGTCAGCGCGAGAACTTCTTGTACTTGAGGCGATGCGGGATGATCGAGTCGGTGCCCAGCCGCCGCATCTTGTCCGTCTCGTAGTCCTGGAAGTTGCCCTCGAACCACTCGACGTGGCTGTCGCCCTCGAAGGCCAGGATGTGGGTGGCGATGCGGTCGAGGAACCAGCGATCGTGGCTGATGATCACGGCGCAGCCGGCGAAGTCCTCCAGCGCCTCCTCCAGCGCCCGCAGGGTGTCGACGTCGAGATCGTTGGTCGGCTCGTCGAGCAGCAGCACGTTGGCGCCCGACTTCAGCATCTTGGCGAGATGCACGCGGTTGCGCTCGCCGCCCGACAGGTTGCCGACCTTCTTCTGCTGGTCGGCGCCCTTGAAGTTGAAGGCGCCGCAATAGGCGCGGCTGTTGACCTCGCGCTTGCCCAGCATCAGCACGTCGAGGCCGCCGGACAGCTCCTCCCACACGGTCTTCTTGGGATCGAGCGAGTCGCGCGACTGGTCGACATAGCCGAGCTTGACCGACTCGCCGATCTCGATGGTGCCGGCGTCGGGCTGCTCCTGGCCGGTGATCATGCGGAACAGCGTCGTCTTGCCGGCGCCGTTGGGGCCGATCACGCCGACGATGCCGCCGGGCGGCAGCTTGAAGGTGAGGCCGTCGATCAGCAGCTTGTCGCCGAACGCCTTCGACAGGTTCTCGAACGCGATGACGTTCTGGCCGAGCCGCTCGGCCACCGGGATGACGATCTGGGCGGTCTGCGGCGCCTTCTCGTTGGCCTTGGCGAGCAGCTCCTCGTAGCGCTGATAGCGCGCCTTGGACTTGGCCTGCCGCGCCTTGGGCGAGGCCGCGATCCACTCCTGCTCGCGCGCCAGCGTCTTCTGGCGGGTCTCCTCCTCGCGGCCCTCCTGCTCCAGGCGCTTCTGCTTCTGCTTGAGCCAGGACGAGTAGTTGCCCTCGTAGGGGATGCCGCGGCCGCGATCGAGTTCGAGAATCCAGCCGGTCACGTTGTCGAGGAAGTAGCGGTCGTGGGTGACGATCAGGATGGCACCCGGATAGCTGCGCAGATGGCCTTCCAGCCAGTTCACCGTCTCGGCATCGAGATGGTTGGTCGGCTCGTCGAGCAGCAGCAGCTCGGGCTGCTCCAGCAGCAGCCGGCACAGCGCGACGCGGCGCCGCTCGCCACCCGAGAGCTTCTCCACGCCCCAGTCGTCGGGCGGGCAGCCGAGCGCGTCCATGGCCTGCTCGACCTGCGAGTCGAGGTCCCACAGGTTCTGGCTGTCGATCTTGTCCTGGAGCGCGGCGGCCTCCTCGGCGGTGTCGTCCGAGTAGTCCATCATCAGCGCGTTGTAGCGGTCGATGATCGCCTTCTTGGCGGCGACGCCAAGCATGACGTTCTCGCGCACCGTCAGGTCCGGATCGAGCTGCGGCTCCTGCGGCAGGTAGCCGACGCGGGCGCCCTCCGCCACCCAGCCGTCGCCGGTGTAGTCCTTGTCGATGCCGGCCATGATGCGCAGAAGCGTCGACTTGCCGGCGCCGTTGACGCCGAGCACACCGATCTTGGCGTCCGGGTAGAAGGACAGGTGAATGTTGTCGAGCACCTTGCGGTTGCCCGGATAGGTCTTGGACAGACCTTGCATGTGGTAGATGAACTGCCGGGCCATCGCGGCTCGCCCTCGTCTCGGGTTGTCGGGATTCGTGGCTGATGTAGCGACCGCCGCGGTTCAGGGCAAGGCGGCGGTCTCCCGGGACGGTCCCCGGGCCGCCCGTGGTACAGCCTCGCGCCCCGCCGGCCCGGCGCCCGCGCCGAACGCCCCTGCCCGAGCGTGATCCACCTCACGAACGCGGCGGCCCGCCACCGCGACCCATCGACAAGTCCGGATCGGAGTAACGGCCGTGTCGTCGCCATCACCCGTCACGTCTAGTCTTTGCGGCTCGGCCGGTATTCTGTGCCGATGCGAACGGAAAGCCGGGGTCGACTGTAACCGTCCGGTAACGGTGCCCCACGAAGTCGCACCCAGCCCGGAAAATGAACGCAGTTTTAACGATTATGGCCGAGAAAAAGCTCTACTGCGGTCCATGAATGCGCCGTCCGCACGCCGGATCAGGATCGCCCCAACCGTGGAGCGTGTCATGAACGCCTCCAGTTCCTCGGGTCCCTCGCTCACCACCACGCTCGTGTCGGTGGCGCGATCGATCCTGTCCGACCTCTTCCACCCCTATCGCCCCGAGCGCCACTACATGCGCGGTCCCGGGCCGAAATGGCGCGAGAAGAACCTGGTCAACATCGTGGTGATCCGCCCCGACCGCAGCATGCGGTCGACGCCCGCCCGCATCCGCATCCGGATCTGACAGGAAGGCCCGGCGACCGACCGCGCGGTCCGCGACCGGCCGCGCGCCCCCCCTTCGGTGCGCCACCCGAACGAATTCCCTTGCTCCCCGGCCGACCTCGCGATAGCGCGGTTCCTCCTGCCGACGCCCTGCCAGGGAGCCCCGTCCCATGCGCCGCCGCTGCGCCGTCCTCGACGACTATCAGAAGGTGGCGCTGACCAGTGCCGATTGGTCGGCGGTCACGGCCGACGTCGACGTCACGGTGTTCGATACGCCGTTCGCATCCGCCGCCGATGCCGCCCGGGCGCTGGCGCCGTTCGACATCGTCTGCGCCATGCGCGAGCGCACGCCGTTCCCGCCCGAGCTGATCGCGGCATTGCCGAATCTGAAGCTGCTGATCACCACCGGCATGGCCAACAGCGCCATCGATGTTCCGGCGGCGCGGGCGCACGGCGTCACGGTCTGCGGCACCGGCGCCGTCGGCACCCCCACGGCCGGCATCGTGTTCGGGCTGATCCTGGAGCTGACCCGCCGGATTGGCTACGAGAACGCCCGCATGAAGGCCGGCGCCGCCCTCCAGGAGACCATCGGGGACGACATCGAGGGCAAGACCCTCGGGATTCTCGGCCTCGGCAAGCTCGGCATCCGGGTCGCGGCGATCGCCCGGGCGTTCGGCCTGTCGGTGGTCGCCTGGAGCCAGAACCTGACCGCCGAGGCGGCCGCCGCCGCCGGCGCCACCCGGGTCGACCGCGACGCGCTGTTCGCGGACAGCGACATCCTCACCCTGCATGTCCGCCTGTCGGAGCGCACGCGCGGCCTCGTCGGCGCCCGCGAGATCGGCCTGATGAAGCCGTCCGCGCTGCTGATCAACACGGCGCGCGGCCCGATCGTCGACGAGGCGGCGCTGGTCGCGGCGCTGCGCGACGGCCGCATCGCCGGCGCCGGGCTCGACGTCTACGACGTCGAGCCGCTGCCGCTCGACCATCCGTTCCGGTCGATCGCCAACGTGGTGACCACCCCGCATCTCGGCTACGTCACCCGCCAGAACTACGCGCGCTACTTCGGCGACACCGTAGAGAATATCCGCGCCTTCCTGGACGGGGCGCCGGTCCGTGTGCTGGGCGGCTGAGCGCGGCGCGAGTTCTTGCTGCATCGCGATAAGGCGCCCTCGGCGGTCGCTCTGCTCATCGTTTCGGCAAGATACCCGCGCGACGGAGCCGAGCGGCCCAGATCTTTCGTCGCCCACCACCGAACAGAGGCGACACGCTTCTGAAAAATGTCTGCCGCTCTCGATTTCGTGAACGCGATTTAACGATCCTATACTTTCAGCGACTTTTTATGATTGTCACCTCTTCTTGGTGATATCGCTCGCCCCGCATGCCGCAATCCTGCCGGATTTTGGAAGAGCTTGCCTTGCCGGCTCTTTGTCTGTATGGGGTCGCACCATCGCACGGACGCGGAGGATGCATGCGGACAGTGAAATTCGCCGGGGCGGCGGCGCTCGCCTGCGTGGGCCTGACGCTGGTCTCGGCGGAGCTGATCCGGACCGCGGTCGGCCAGCAGCTCCAATCCGCTCGTCCCGATTCCACCCGTCTCGACTCCGCCCGTGTCGATTCCGCCCAGCCCGCCGCCACCCGGGTGGCGCTCGCATCGGGCCATGCCGCCGGCCCGGACGGTGACCGCGGCGCCACTGCCGAGGCGCTGGCGCGGCCCGTGAACGGCCCGCCCGGCCAGGGCCTCGTCGAGGGCACCGCCGAGCAGGCCGGGCCGCGGCTCGCCCTGGTGATCGGCAACGCGGCTTATCCGGACGGTGATGCGCCCCTGACGGCAGCGGTCGCCGATGCCCGGATGGTCGCCGACACCCTGCGCCGACGCGGCTTCGACGTCGAGCTGGGCGAGAATCTCAGCAAGCCGGCGATGGAGCGCGCCGTCGAGCGGTTCCAGGGCAAGCTGGTGCCCGGCGCCACCGCGCTCCTGTACTACAGCGGCCACGGCGCCCAGATCGGCCGCGAGAGCTTCCTGATCCCGGTCTCCGCCCAGATCTGGCGGCCCGAGGATGTCCGCCGCGACGCCGTGAGCCTGGAGCCGCTGGTCGCCGAGATGAGCGCCCGCGGCGCCGCTCGCAAGCTGGTGGTCGTCGACGCCGCCCGCCGCAATCCGTTCGAACGCCGCCTGCGCGGCTTCTCGTCCGGCCTCGCCCCGATCGCCGGGCCGGAAGGCACGCTGGTCCTCTACGCGGTGGCGCCCGGCAAGGTCGCCGACCAGACCGGCGACGGCCCCAGCGTCTTCGCCCGCGAGCTGGTCGCCCAGCTCGGCGCCGCCGGGCTGACGGTCGAGCAGGCGTTCAACCGCACGCGGCTCGCGGTCGCCCGCGCCACCGGAGGCGCCCAGGTGCCGGCCGTGTTCTCGGCCATGACGGACGAGTTCTCCTTCGATCCGCCGGCCGAGCAGCCGACCCCGACCCGCCAGAGCGCCCGCTGAGCCCGACGGTGCGCTGAGCCGCCCGCGTGGCGCCCTCGGCTCCCGCGGACGGCGAGACCGCCGCACCGCATTGCGGACCATCCTTTCGCCTTTGAATTGTTGATGCGGATCGCGGAGGAGCCTATATGGGCGCCATCCCCGCGAACTATCCTCGTGGCCGGAGGGCGTCGCGCGACGCCCCGGGGACCGGCCGTCGCCCGATGTCACCGGAGATCGAATGGGCCGCTTCAAGGACAACGACCTGGAGGACCGCCGCGGCAATGCGGTCGCCGCCAAGAAGGCGCTTCTGGATAAATTTCGCACCGCCACGGCCGATCCGGCGCTGGAGCAGCGACGGGCCGCCCTGGAGGCCGAGCGGCTCGCCCGCAAGGCCGAACGCGACGCCGTACGGGCGAAGCGCGAGGCGGAGGCTGCCGAGAAGGCCCGCATCGCCGCCGAGGCGGCCGAGAAGGCCCGCCGCGAGGCCGAGGAGATCGCCGCCCGCGAGGCGGCCGAGCGAGCCGAGCGCGAGGCGCTGGAAGCCGCCGAGGCCGCCGAGGCCGAGGCCGCCCTCAAGGCGGCCCAGAAGGCCGCCCGCGACGCCCGCTATGCGGCCCGCAAGGCGGCCAAGAAGGAGCGCCGGAAGGGCGGCGGCTACTGACCCGGGTGGCGCCCCCGCCGATCGAGACCGGCCCACAGCCGGCCTCGCCCGGAGCGAGCGATCGGCGCGACGCGCCGGGACATCCACTAGCGCAAGGCGCCCGGAGACCCATCGGCGCAATGCGGCGGAAACCCGCGGCGCGATGACGGGGCGGCTCGCCGCGCCCGCGGCCCACATGACAGTGGACAGCCGCCCGGCCCGGCCGCCTTTTCTTGACGCTTCTCGTCGAATCGCGCGGTCATCCGAGGTACGATGAGGTGCGGGGTGGCCGTCGGTTGCGCGCGGGTGATTATTCTGCCCGGCAGCCGCAGACGTTCGCGTCTAATTTGGATTGTCGATTTTGGACCATGCGATGACCCGATCCGCCGATCGACGTCCGCCGTCTCCGGCGGGCTGGCGGCCCGCCTGGTCGTCCCGCATGGTCGCCCCGCCCGGTCACCCCGCCGCTGCCGACCTCCCGCCTGCATCCCGACGCGCCGTCCTCGCGGCGGAGCGTCACGCCATCGCCGATCGCGCACCAGGAGTGTTCCATGTCCGATCCCATCACGCCGAAGCCCACGCCCTCCGTCGAGCCGTCGTCCGCAGCGCCCGCCGATCCGGTCCTCGGCCCGCGCCCCGGCGAGACGCCGCGCAGCGCCGGTCTCGGCACCTCCGGCACCGGCAGCAGCACGCCGCCGCGCCGTGAGCCGCCGACCACCATCGTCGACAAGGCCATCGAGACGATCAAGGCCTACGCCCAATATGTCTGGGCCGACATGCGGGTGCTGCTCGTCGAGATCAAGGCGCCGTTCGTGAAGTTCGCCACCAAGCAGAAGAACTTCCTGATCGGGCTGGTGATCTTCATCCTGTTGCTGCTCTGGCTGTTCTGATCTTCGCCGTTCCAGCGAGCACGATCGTCGGCGCGCCACCGCGCGCCGACCTGCCGCCGCCCGCGCAGCTCCGAATTGGACGCTCAGCGGCGGCGGAAGCCCTCGCGGATCGAGTCCATCCGGTTGGTGCCGCCACTGCCCCAGGCCGGCGGCGTCTCGTCGATCTCGCACACCGCGCTGCCGATCGGCACGATGATCCCGCTGTCGTTGTCGAACTGCATCTCCGGACAGCGGCCGTCACGGCCCGGCGCCAGCCGGATCGACCCGACATGGCTCACCTGCCGCTCCACCGGCGGGGTGGAGAGGAGCTGACGGATCGGCCCGTCGAAGGTGCGATCGGCGATCGTCGCCATCGCCATCATCACGACGAACGCGACGCAGATCAGCACCACCCGGCGAGCCTGAGCGGCTTTCTTCGCGACGGGCGGACTGCGCCTCGGCATGGCGATCGGATTCCCTGATACGAGATCCGGCTGATCGACGCGGCGGTCATTCCGGACGCCGCGAAGCGGCTGTCCCGAATCCAGCCGAGAGCTCGACGCTTGCCGCTGGATTCCGGGTTCGCGGCTTCGCCGCGCCCCGGAATGACGGCGACCTGATCACCGGACGCGCTACGAGACCACGCCTCAGCTTCGAGACCAGCCGTCAACAGGCGGTTAACCGCGGCCGCGGCCGAACGTCGCCCGCCCTGCCGCGCGACACAGCCGGCGCGCGTCAGGCGATCCGCGCGACACCCGGGCAAGCCGCGAGCACCGCCGCGATTCCCGGCTCGTCCATCAGGCCGAAGGCGGTGGAGAGCGCATCCGCGGTCGTCGCATCGTCGGCCGTCACGGTGACGCGGCGAGTCGGGCCGGCACAGCCGCCGCTGCGCGGGTCGAGCAGATGGTTGCAGCGCCCCGCGCGATCGAAGCGGAAGCCCGCCGCCGCCGAGGTCGCCACCGCCCGGTCGACGACGTCGATCACTTGCCGCGGCGTCGCCGTGTCGCTCCCCTCCGCCGGCTCGATGGCGACGCGCCAGGGTCGGCGCCCGGGCCGATCGCCGATCGCCCGGATCTCGCCCATGTCGACCAGCGCATGCGCGAGGCCCGCGTCGCGCAGCAGCGCGACGACGCGATCGGTGACGAAGCCCTGGGCGATGCCGTTGAGCGTCAGCGCCATGCCGCGCCGGGCGAAGGCGATGCGGTCACGGCCGTGGCGCAGCCCGTCCCAGCCGACCCGCTCCAGCGCCTCGCGCAGCACGGCGGCGGGCGGTGGACCCGCCTGCGGTCCGTTCGCCGCGAAATGATCCGCATAGCACCGCCACAGCGGCTGCACGGTCGGGTCGAAGACGCCGCCGGTGAGGCGAACGACGTCGTCGCAGCGCGCCAACAGCGTCACCAGCTCGGGGGGCGGCGCCACCAGCGCGCCGGTGCGGTTCAGCTCCGCCACCGCCGAATCGTCGCGATAGAGGCTGAACACTGCTTCGAGCCGGCGCATCTCGGCGACCGACGCGGCGACCAGCCGCTCGGCCACGGCGCGGTCCGGATGATGAATCCGCAGGCTCGCCACGGCGCCGAGCGCGATGCCGGTCCAGGTGACCGGAGCAAGGTCTTCCGGCACGCCATCGCCTGGTCGGCCGACGCCGGACCACACCGGCCGCGGCAGCAGGGCGACGCCGGCGACGGCGGCCGCGATGGCGAGCACCCGACGACGGGTCGGCCGGGCCAGCGGGACATCAATGCGCATGGGCACGGCTTCCATCGGTCACTCCTGCGGGCGGAAGGCCGGCCTGCGGCGCTTCGGTCGCAGCGCCTTCGGCGGCCTCGCCCAGAACATAGTCGCGCGGGATCTCGGCGAAGGCGACGACGCGGCCGCCGTTCTCGCCCACGAACCGCTCGGCGGCGGCCCGCGTCGCGAACGGCACCGTCTCGGGCGCCCCCATGCCGCCGCGCTGGCGGCTGCCGATCACGAACACCGCCTTGCGGGCCTCGACCCAGTTGTCGGCCCCCGGGCTGTCCCAGCTCGGTGCCCGCCCCATGTCGGAGACGTAGACGGCGCGGATGTCGCGCGGCTCGTCGGGCATCATCGTGAAGGCGACGGCGTCGCGGGCCGACGAGAACCACACCGGGTCGATGCGGCTGTCGAGCAGGATCTGCGCCTTCGGCCCCGGATGCTCCAGCACGTTCATGCCGCAGTAGCGCCCGATCGCCTCGGCGGTGAGCGCCTGCGGGGGCGGTGGCGGCGCAGCGGCGCGCTCGTTGCAGCCGGCGAGCACGAGCACGAGCAGCGGGGCGGCGGCGAGAACGAGACGGCGCATCGTCACAGCTCCCTGCGGGCGAACAGAAGGGTGGCGATACCGAGCGGCACCGCGACCCAGGCGGCGAGCGCGGCGACCAGCACGGCCGGACCGAGAGACACCGTGCCGCCGAGCCCCGCCATGCCGGAGAACAGGCTGACATTGGCGAAGCCGGTGAGATTGAGCAGGCGATAGACGTCGGTGGGATTGAACAGCAGCGCCGTTTCCACGGCGCCGGCGCCGATGCGGGCGCCCTGGTCGGCGACCAGGAGACCGAGCAGCGCCAGGTCGAAGACGACGACGAACACCAGCCACAGGCAGATCGCCACCGCGGCGGCCGCCGCCCGGCTGCGGGCGAGCGCACTGGCGCAGCTTCCGATCGCCACGAAGGCGGCGCCGAGCAGGACCGAGGCCCCCGTCATGGCCGCGAAGGCCTGCCAGCTCTGGCGATCGACCTCGGCGGTCGCCAGCACAGCGAGCGCCGCCGCCCCGAAGCCGATCAGCGTGGCGATCGCCAGCACGGCGAGATGGCCGAGAAACTTGCCCAGCACGATCTGCCAGCGCGCCACCGGATAGGTGAGCAGCAGCAGCATGGTGCCGCGCTCGATCTCGCCCACCAGGGCATCGTGCGAGATCAGCAGCGCGATCAGCGGCAGCAGCAGGATGCCGAGGCTCGACAGCGACACCACGACGATATCGAGGGGGGCGACGCCCACAGTGCCGGTCGGCGTCGCGCCGACCAGCGTCAGGCTGAGCGCGAGCGCGCCGAGCAGCAAGGTGGCGGCGACGACCCAGCGGTTGCGCACCGACTCCAGCAGCTCCTTGCCGGCGATGACGACGAGGCTTCTCATCGGAGACCCTCCCGATCCTGCCCGCGCGCCAGGAAGTGGGCATACAGCTCGTCCACGGTCGGCACCGCGACCTCGACGTCGCGGATCGCGCCCTCCCCGGCGGCGACGCGGCGCAGCAACGCCATCTTGTCGTCGGGCGCGCAGGTGAGATCGAAGGCGTGGCCATTGACCCGGGCGCCCTCGCGGCGCAGCCAGTCGGGCGCCGCGGCCGGCTCCTCGACGGTGACGCGCACCCGGATCGGCAGCCGCGCCAGGCGACGCAGCTCGGCGAGCGAGCCGCTCGCCAGCACGCGGCCGCGATCGAGGATGACGACGCGATCGGCGACGCCTTCGAGCTCGCTCAGCGCGTGCGTCGAGATCAGCACGCCGGCGCCGTCGCGGGCGAGGCTTCGCACCAGGCCGTAGAGGCTGCCGCGCAGCGCCGGATCGAGGCCGGAGGTCGGCTCGTCGAGCAGCAGCAGCGCCGGCTGCGCCAGCAGGGCCTGGGCGAGGCCGAGCCGCTGGCGCATGCCCTTCGACCAGGTGCCGACGCGGCGGTCCGCCGCCTCGGCGAGCCCGACGACGCCGAGCAGGCGGTCGACCTCGCCGGCCGGCTCGCCCTTGAGCCGCGCATAGAAGCCCAGCAGCTCGCGCCCGGTGAGCGCCGGGTTGAAGGCGACGTTCTCGGGCAGGAAGCCGATGTGGCGCCGTGCCGCCGGATCGCGCGCCGCCGGATCGGCGCCGAGCACCGCAACGCGGCCGGCACTCGGCCGGATCAGCCCGAGCATCAGCTTCATCAGCGTGGTCTTGCCGGCGCCGTTGTGGCCGACGAGCGCGACGCACTCGCCGGCCTGCGCCGCCAGCGACACGTCGCGCACCGCCTCGACCGGCCCGTAGCGTTTGGCGACCGCGACGACATCGACGATGCGCCCGCCGGCCGTTGTCTCCGTGCTCATGGCATCCTCCGCGACGCCGCTTCGGCGGGACCCGGTGGCGGCTTCATCAGCGGCCGGCTGTCGACGACGCCGCCCGGATAGAGCGCTGGAAACTGCGACTGCGCCCAGCGCAGCATCTGCACGGCCGGGCTGGCGACCAGGATCTTGGCGGCCGGCGCCGTCCACAGCACCTTGTCGACGACGTCGTTCGGCCGATAGGCGGTGTCGGCAATGCCGTCGCCGTCGAGATCGAAGCCGGGATTGTCGCTCCAGTGATTGCCACGACCGTCCTTCGACCAGTCGAGCGCGCGGGTGCCGACATACTTGACCTGATGACGGTTGCGCACGAAGGCATTGCCGACGATCTCGTTGCGCTCCGAGCCCGCCGTGAAGTGGATGCCGATCTCGCAGCCCTCGAAGTGGTTGCCGTTGAAGCGGTTGGCGTTGGCGTTGTAGATGAACACGCATTTCTCCGGCCCGGCGCGCCGCACCAGCCCCGAGCTCTCCCGTGCGCGCGCCAGCATGGCGGAGTGCTGGTCGTCCTCGGCGGCAATCTCGGTGCCCGCCGCGATGGGGCCGCCCAGCACCACATTGCCCGTGATGGTCGAGCCGTTGGCGTAGTTGAACAACAGGCCGTGGTCGCGGTCGCGTTCGGAGCGGTTGTCCATGATGGTCAGCCGCTTGGAGAACATCACGGCGTAGCCCACGTGATTGCCGATGGAGACGTTGCGCGCCACCGTGCTGTCGTCGGCGTACATGTAGTGGACGCCGAAGCGCAGATCCCGAAACACGTTGTCGGAAAACTCGTTGCCCCGGCTGGTGACGACGAAGACGCCGTCGCGGCCATGGCGAATGTCGTTGCCCACGATGCGGGCGCCCGGCGCGTTCCACACCGAGACGCCGTTGCCGGCCTCGCTGGTGCGGCCGCCACGACGGCCGATGATCACGTTCCGCTCCACCACCGCCTCGGCGGCGCCGTGCACATAGACGCCGAACAGGTTGTCCTCGATTTGATTGTCCGCGACGCGGGCGCGCAGCGCCGTCCGCGCCAGGAACACGGCGGAGTCCATACGTTCGAGGCTGCTGCCGGACCCGCGCAGCGTAAGTCCGGTGACCACCACGTCCGCCGCCGTGACAGTGACCGTGTTACCTTCCCCGCTGCCCTCCAGCACGGCACCCGGCTCGCCCCGCAGCGTGAGCGGCACGGCGATCTGCACGGGACCGCGGTGAGCCCCCCGCCGCAGCAACACGGTATCGCCGACGCCCGCCCGGTCGATCGCAGCCTGCACGTCGTCGCCGACCTCGACCGCCAGCGTCGCCGCCCGCGCGGGGCGGTGATCCGCCCCGGCGAGGAGGGTCGCGACGGCGGTCGAGAGAACCGCCGCCGCGACCGTCATGCGATGATGGAGATCAGCCATCATGCGTTGCGGGGGTGCACGAGCATGCGCCCCTTCATCTCCATGTGCATGGCGTGACAGAACCACGAGCAGTAGTACCAGTACACGCCGGGCCGCGACGCCGTGAACGTCACCGAGGCGGTGGCCTGCGGCGCCACCTCCATGTTGATGCCGTAGTTGACGATGGCGAAGCCGTGGGTGAGGTCCTCGATGTCGTCGACATTGGTGATGTAGACGGTGACCTGGTCGCCCTGATTGACCTCGAAGAAGTCGAGCGCGAAGGCGGGCGCCGACGAGGTCATGTAGACGCGCACCACGTTGCCGTCGCGAACCACCTTCGAGTCGCGTTCGAGCTTGACGCCGTCCGCCTCGGCCTGCTTGCGGGCGTCCTCGAAGAACGGATCGTCACGCTTCCAGACGTGCAGCGGATTGACCTTGGAGCGATGCACGATGGTCGCGTCGTGCGGCTCGGCGAAGCTCGGGCCGTCGTGGACGATCACCATGCGATCGCCCGAGATGTCGATGAGCTGGTCGTTCTCGGGCTTCAGCGGACCCGCGTTGAGGAACCGATCCTTCGAGAACTTGTTGAGCGAGATGAGCCACTTGCCGTCCGCCTCCTTGGTCTGGCCCATGGAGGTGTGGTTGTGGCCCGGCTGATAGTGGACGTCGAGCTTCTGGATGATTGGGTTGACCTTCTCGCCCTGGAAGGCGCGGCGCGCCGCCTCGATGTTCCACTTGACGATCTGGCTGTCGATGAACAGCGTCGTGTAGGCATTGCCCTTGCCGTCGTAGGCCGTGTGCAGCGGGCCGAGGCCGAGCTCGGGCTCCGCCACCACGGTGTCGCGCGGCTTGATCTTGTCGTCGAACAGGTCGTCGAACCGACGCACGTCGAACACCGTCACGGTCGGCGACAGCTTGCCGTTGGCGACGACGTGAATGCCGTCGGGCGCCGTGTTGATGCCGTGCGGGCCGTTGGCTACCGGAACGTAGCGGGTGTAGGGCGAGCCCTTGCGGCCGTCGATCATCGGCACGCCGCCCATCTCCTTGAAGTCGCCCTTGCGGACCGCCTCCTCGATGCGCTTGAGATTGAAGATGACGATCCAGTCCTGCTCGTTCGCCGTCATTTCGGCGAGCGTGACACCCTTCTCGGAGTTATAGCAGGTCGAGAAGGCGTACTTGCCCTGATAGTCGGCATCGACGTTGTCGAGATTGCCGTCGACCATCACCTGCCAGGCGACCTTCATGGTGTCGCCGTCGATCGCCGTGAAGATCGAATGGTACTGCTTCGGGTCGTTGAGCACCTTGCCGTCGTTCGGGACCGGCACACCGTCCTCGCCGTTGGCGAAGACATAGCCGGTGCGGGGATACTTCTGCACCCGCAACCCGTGCACGGTATGCTGATTCGGAAGCTGGATGATCTTGTCGCACTTCATCACGTCGCAGCGTACCCGCGCCACGCGCGTGTTCGCCTTGTCGTTCATGTAGAGATAGCGACCGTCGTAGGTGCCCTCCGTGAACGACATGTGCGGATGGTGCAGATCGCCGTTCAGATAGGTGCCGCCCGTCGCCTTGAGGAACTCGCGTGTCTCGGGCGTCAGCCCCTCGGTGAGCACCTTGAGGCTCTCGTTGGTCTGCCCCCAGCCGGTCGCGCTGCACCGATTGAACACCGGCACCCGCATCAGCTCGCGCATCGACGGCAGGCCGACGATGCGCATCTCGCCGGTCTGGCCCGAGGAGAAGAACACATAGTACTCGTCGAGCTCGCCCGGCTTCACCTCGTACTTCGCCGGGCCGCGCGGCGCCGGCGCCTGGGCGGGCGCCCGGGTCTGTGCCTCGGCCGGGCCGACTCCGGTGCTCAGGCCGGCGCCGGTCGCGGCACCAGCCACGCCGGCGACGGTCGCGACCGCACCCGTCCTGATCAAGTCACGGCGATTGAAGGTGCTGCTGCTGGTGTCGTCGGCACTCATGGCGTCTCCTCCGATACGACGATGGCGTGGGCAAATGTCAGTCTGCGGTCGAGGCCGGCACCGGAACGGTGCGGCCGCCGGCCGTGATCACCGGCGGGGTCGGTCCCTTGCCGCCCCGCATGGACGGCGAGGTCAGCGCCTCGCGCCGCTCGCGCTTCAGCCGCACCTGGATCATGTGCGGGCAGCGCTGGTCGTCGAAATAGAGTTCCTGACAGTGCATGCAGTAGATGCACTCGTTGACGTTGATATGTCCTTCCGGATGAATCGACTGCACCGGGCACTCGACCGCGCAGCGGTGGCACGGCGAGCCGCATTCGGGCCACCGGCGCAGCCATTCGAAGGTGCGCAGCCGCCCCGGAATCGCCAGCGCAGCGCCGAGCGGGCACAGATAGCGGCAGAAGAACCGCTCCACGAACAGCCCGGCCACCAGAAGCGCCACGGCAAAGAGCACGAACGGCCAGTCGCGCACGAACTTGAGCACGATGGCGGTCTTGAACGGCTCCACCTCGGCCAGCTTCTCGGCCAGCGCCACCGAATGCAGCGACACGCCGAACAGGCCGAGGAAGATGATGTACTTGATCGGCCACAGCCGCTCGTGCAGGCCCCATGGGACGCGGATCTGAGGAATGCGCAGCCACTTCGCGACCGTGTTGGTCAGCTCCTGGAGAGCGCCGAACGGGCACAGCCAGCCACAGAACGGTCCGCGTCCCCAGAACAGCAGCGACGCCGCCACGGCCGACCACAGAATGAAGATCAGCGGCGCCGTGAGGAAGTACTCCCACGAGAAGCCGGTCATCAGCGCGTTGGTGAACGTCAGAATATTGACCACCGAGAGCTGGGCGTTGGCATACCAACCGAGCCAGACCAGGGTGAACAGCAGGAAGGCGCGACGCACCCAGGTGTAGACCACCGGCCGGCGCACCAGCGCGTTCTGGAAGAAGAAGATGCCGGTGAGCACCAGCAGGGCGGCGAGCGTGATGGCGGTGGATGCCATGTCGCGCTGCCACATCTTTTTCCAGAAGGGCTCGTCGTGATCGGCCGGGTCGACTTCGGTCGCGGCCGGCGCCACAGCGTCGGGTGCCGTGGTGCGCTGTGCAGGCGTGCCGGACGCCTGCGGCGGGGCCGATGTCGCGGCCGCTGTGGGCGGCGGCGCGGCGGCCCGCTCGCGTCGCACATAGGTGTCGGGCAGCGTGTAGCCGAGATCGAGAGAGAGAAACGCCTTGTCGCGCGCGCCGATCTCCCGCTGCACCAGGAGCTGGAGCTGCCATGGCTCGGTCGGATCGAAATCCATGTCGGCCGGCACGACGAAGACCCCGATCTCCCGCAGCTCCGGTGCGCCGGCCGCCTCGATGGCACCGATGCGCTCGTGGTTGCGATCACGGAATCGCGCCGAGGCTCCGTCCTGGACGATCTGGATGCGGTCGAACACGCCGCCCCGCACATAGCCGGAGCCCTTGAACGAATATATCCCGTCACCGGCGATCAGCAGCGCGTGCTGGCCGGGTGCGAGCCGGCGCTGGAGCTGCGCCCATCCGGCCTCACCGAGCAGGCTCGTCCCGATGGTCGGCACGCTCACCAGCGCGGCATAGAGATCGATAAAGGTCTCGTCCGCGGCACCCGGCTCCGGGTTGGCGGCGGCGCCGGTGTTGCCGGTTCGCACGAAGGCGGCGTTGATGTCGCCGACCGAAACATGGAGGCGGCGCACGGAGCCGTCCCCCACCAGGCTGTCCCAGTCGCGCACCTCCTTGCGATCGGCATCGATGGTGCGGATCTCGGGTGCCTGCTGGGCTGCCGCGGTCGCGGCCGGCGTAGCGCCGAGCCGGCCGCTGCGGACCAGCTTGACGGCCGAGCGGACGACGCTGTCGGCCATCACCAGCACCGTGACGGTCGCGCCACTGACGATGTCGGGCTGGGGTGCCTTCGCCTTCCCGCCGGCGATCAGACCGACCTTGGTGCCGATCAGCTTGTTGACGGCCTCGACGACCTTCTTCTCCGGCACGCCGATCAGCACGATCGGCTCCTTGTGCTCCACCAGCGCGAGCCCTGTCACCACGGCGTCACGATCGAGACCGACCAGCATGTCGATGGGCTTGCCCGAATAGCCGATCGAGCTGCTGAAGTCGGAATTCAGATAGACGTGGCCGACCATCCGATCGCCCGCATAGGCCGGCACGATCGGCGGTTCGCCGATCGGCGCGCCGAATCGATCGGCGTCAGGCACGAGCTGCTGCGGTGTTACCTTGGCGAGAAACTCGGTGATACGCGACGGCGGCCCAGCCGCCGCGGCTTCGTCGATGGACGCCACCACGAACGACATGGCGACGAGGACCACAACGACGAGACCAAGAACACGGTGACCGAACGATCGGAAGCGAACGAAATCAGGCATCCTGCTCAGATGTTGAAGTGCGGTGCGATCGACGCGCCCGCGGCCGCGACAGTACCGGATGCTCCGGTGCACGATGTCCGACGAGTCGGTGTCGGCCACTCGACAATCAGGATACTCCGCTGTCAACGGAGTCACGGTTGTCCGCACCCGACACGCGCGAGATTCCGGCAGGTACATACCGTCCGAGAACGATCGTCCCAAACTCGTGATGATCGCTCGCGTGCAGACGGCACGACAGTACCGGAGATACTGCGCGCTAGCGGGATCGAGACATGCATCGGAACGGGCGGGCTCCTGTTCGTCCGGAACGACTTCGGTGGGTGGCCTGACCATGGCGGTGGCCCGCGCGGGTCTCGTTGCGCGAGCGCAAACAAGCGCACGAACGGTGTCTAGGTGCAGCCGCACCGCCGGCGCGGCAACGTAGGCTGGCGACCTATGCTAAGGCATGAACCTCGGCGTCGCAGCGAACGGAGTGCCGCCGTCGCCGTGCCGCGGTCCGAAACCGGAGACCACGCATGACCCGCGTCGAGGCGATCCCACCTGCACCGCTCCGCTCGCTGGCGGAGCTGTTCGCCGTCGCGGACGCCATGGAGCGGGACGCTGTCGCCTATTATGCGGCGATGGCCTCCGCCATGCACGCCCGCGACGACCGCGAGCTCGCGCGGGTGTTCGAGCGCCTCGCCGACATCGAGCGCGGCCATGTCGCCGAGATCGGAGCCTGGCGGCGCAGCGATCTCGGCGACACCGCCATGAACGCCGAGCCGCCATGGCCGCTGCCCGACATCTTCGACGCGCCGGCCGCCGAGGCGGCGCGCTCGCGTCTGATCACGCCTTATGCGGCGCTGGCCGCGGCGGTGCGTCAGGAGGAACGCGCCTTCGCGTTCTGGGCCTATGTGGCCGCCCAGGCCCCCGCCCGCGAGGTGCGCGACGCCGCCGAGCGGATGGCCCACGAGGAGCTCGAGCATGTCTCGCTGCTGCGTCACGAGCGGCGACGCGCCTTTCATGCCGAGCGTGGAGAGCATGGTCGACCGCTCGTGATCGGCTTGGCCGATCTCGCCGCCCGGGAGCGGAAGCTGGCGGCGCAGCTCGCCGCGGCGGCCGATCCGGCACTGCGGCTCGCCGTCGATCGCGTCGTCGGGCCACGGCCCGACGCGGCGCATCGGCTCGAAGCACTCGCGGCCGATCACGGCGACCTGCCGCTCGCGGTGGTACCGCTCGGCCCGGCCGCGACCGATGCCGACGACCTGATCGCGACGGCCGAGTTCCTGGTCGAGACCTATCTGGCCGCCGCCGAGCAGGCACGCGACGAGGCGGTCCTCGGTGTCTTGCAGGACCTCGCAGGCGCCGCCGTGGCGCGCCTCGCGATCCTGCAAGGTCGCGAGCCCGCCTGACGGGAGCGGAGCCCGATCCAACGGGATCGGGCTCCGCGCTAAACATCCCTGCGTGATCGCATTTTCGACCGCGGCCCGGGCCGCGCGGCAGGCGTCCTCGCGCGGTTCGGCCCCGGCGCGATCGTGCGGCACGCGCCCGCGCCGCACGACCGGCGGACCGTCACGCCGCGGTCGACTCGCGCGCCAGATAGGCGAGCGTCACGTTGCTCACATGAGCGTCGATCCACGCCGCCATGTCCTCTTCCTCCTTCAACGACTGGCGCAGCAGCGCCGCCGCATCGACGCCGGCGCGCTCGGACAACGTGATCAGCGACTTGTAGGCGGCGATCTCGTAGTGCTCGAAGGCGTTGTTGGCGAAGGTGTTCTTCAGGATCTCGTCGCCCGCCATGGCGTGCCCCAGGGCGGCCATGTTGCCCATGAAGGAGAGCGTCGCATCCTTGAGGGTCGAGGCCGAGGCGTCGCACGCCTCCAGGCAACGATCGAGGCGGTCGATCTGCCGGCGGGTCTCGTCGAGATGCTGACGCAGACGCGCCTGCACCTCGGGATAGTCAGTGGTGCGCTCGATCTGGCGCTCCATCAGCTCCTCGGCCTGGCGTTCCATCGCGTGGGCGTTGCGCAGTCCGGTGACGAACAGGTCGCGGGCGGTTTGCGGCGTCATGGCAGTCTCCAGTGATCGTGGCTGTGGTGAAGCGGGCTGGTCCGGGTGTGCCTCGCCCGTGGATCAACCGTCGGAGTCGGCCGCCGTTCCGGCGGCGGTGACCGCGAGCGACGGCCCCCGAGGCACCACCAGGGAACCAGCTCGACGTCATGCGGTTGCCGCAACGACGGCGCGATGCCGTCCCGGTCTCCCTCCCCGTTCCCCCGCGCGCCCCGAGGTCGCCCATGCTGGTCCGCATCGTCCTGGCTCTCGGCGTCATGTCGGTCGTCGGCCTCGCCGTCACGGCGCCGAGCGCCCACGACGCCCTCGACTTCTGGCGTGACGAATGGGCGCGCCGGGCGCCTGCGATGCCCGGCGCCGTGCCGCCCGCCCCGCCGCAGGTCGATCCCTGGGGGGCGCCGCCCACCGCCATCACGGTCACGCCGCGCCGCGACGGCAGCCAGGGCCGGCGGTCGAGCAGCCGCGCCTCCGGCGGCGGCCGGGCCTATTGCGTGCGCACCTGCGACGGCTTCTATGTGCCGCTCGACAGCGCCCTCGGCACCACCGAGGCGCGGCGCGCCTGCGAGAGCCTGTGTCCGGGCACCCAGACGGCGATCTATCGCGGCGGCGACGACGGCCCCGACGGGATCGGCGAGGCGACCACCGACGGCGGCCGCCGCTACAGCGCGCTGGCCACCGCGTTCGCCTATCGCAGCGCCAGCGCGCCCGCCTGCGGCTGCGGGGCACGACCGGCCGGCGGACTGGCGCAGCTCCGCCGCGACCCGACGCTGGTGCGTGGCGACATCGTGGTGACCGAGGCCGGGGTCCACGTCTTCACCGGCCGCGGCCGTCCGCCTCACGATGTCCGGGATTTCACGCCCTATCGACAGGCGCGGCGGCTGCCGGCCGGGTTGACGGCCTATCTGAGCGAGATCGACCGCGCCTATGCGAACGCCCCTGCCCGCCTGGCCCGCATCGGCGCCGGCTCCGACCGCAGCGCCGCGAGCCGCGTGGAGGAAACCCGCTCCGACAGCCGGGCCGAGCGGCGCGCCGCGCGCCGGGCCGAGCGGGAGGCGAGGCGGGAGGCGAGACGAGCCGAGCGAGAGGCCCGCCGGGCCGAGCGCCGGCTGGCCGCCGAGCCGGCGCGTGCGGAACAGCGCAGCATCCGCGACGAAAGCCCGGGCGCGGCCGGGCCGGCCGTGGACGCCGCGCAGGTGCCGCCCGCCGTCGAGATCGTGCCGGCCATGACGGTCGGCCGGGGTGGCCCGCCCTGAGCGGGGCGCCGCCCGGGTCTGCGGCCGGCCCCCTTGATCCAGCCGCCGCCGTACCGCGTAGTTCCGGCATGACCGATGCCGATGCGACCGCCGATGCTGTCGAGCCGCTGTCGCGGCGGGCCGCGTCGGCGGACCCTCCCTCGTGGATGGCCCGGCGCGGCCTCGGCTGGTCGCCGGCCGGTGCCGCCAACCTGCTCACCGGATTCGGTGGCTTCTCGGCCGTGCAGGAGCTGCGCTACGGCGACGGCCCGCGTGGCACCCTCGATGTCTACGCGCCGCCGCGGGCGGCGGGCGCCGCCGTGGTGGTCTTCTTCTACGGCGGTAGCTGGCAGAGCGGCGCCAAGGAGATCTATCGCTTCGTCGCGGCTCCGCTGGCGCGGCGCGGCCATGTGGTGGTGGTGCCGGACTATCGCGTTCACCCGCAGGCGCGCTTTCCCGAGTTCCTGGAGGACGGCGCCGCCGCGGTGGCGTGGGCGGCCGCGCAGGCGCGGCGCTTCGGCGCCGACCCGCGCCGCCTGGTGCTGATGGGGCATTCGGCCGGCGCCCATATCGCCGCCATGCTGGCGACCGAGCGGCGCTGGCTCGCCGCCGTCGGCCTTCGGCCGGAGCATGACCTCACCGGGTTGGTCGGCCTCGCCGGCCCGTACGACTTCGGTCCGCTCCGCGATCCCGTCCTCGTCGAGATCTTCGGCGGGCCCCACCGGCCCGAGACCTATCCGATCAATCACGTCCGCGGCGGCGAGCCGCCGGCCCTGCTGCTGACGGGCGCCCGCGATCGCACCGTCCATCCGGGCAACACGGCCCGCTTCGCGGCGCGCCTGCGGGCGGCCGGCGGCGACGTCCGTGCGACCGTCTACCCGCGCCCCGGGCATGTCGGGCTGATCGGCGCGTTCGTGCGTCCGTTCCGGGGCTTGGCGCCGGTGCTGGCGGATGTCGATGCCTTCGTGCGCAGCCGCCCGCCGGCGGACAAGCGCGGATCGACGTCGGGGCTAGCCACCGATCCAGCCGCCACCGATCCAGCTGCCATCGCTTCATCCGCAACGGCGAACCGGCGAGCATGACGGCGATCACAGAGGCGCCGCCGGCGTGACATCAAGCGCCGCCGGCGTGACATGAGGGGCCGCCGGCGTGACGCGAGGTCGCGCCGGCGTGGTTCGATGGTCGTGCCTGCCTCCAGAGCGCTCCAGGCGGAGCGCACGAGGGACAGCGGCGCCTCAGCGTCCCTGCCGCGGCTCCGGCCGCTCCGGCCGCACGGCCGGCACAGGGGCCGCCGCGGCGGCCTGGCGCAGAGCCGACCGGAACGCCGGCTTCGCTGCGGCTGGCTTGGCGGCCGCCGGCTTGGTGGACGGCGTGGGTACGGGCTTGCCGGCCGACGCGCCGCGGCCGAAACCGCTCTGCGACACCCGGGCGATGGCCAGGAGCACGATGGCGCCGGCCGCCGCGTGGATGACGGTGCCACCAATGCCCGGCATCAGGGCGACACCGAACCGACGGGCCGCCAGCACGCCGGCGATCGCCCCGACGATGCCGACGATCGCGTCGCCGGAGAGACCGAAACCTTTGCCGGTGGCGAAGCGATCGGCGATCCAGCCCGCAGCCGCCCCAACCACAACGATGATGAACAACATGGAGATCGACATAGTCATCAACTCCCGAATAGAGATGCAATCGATCACGTCGCCTCGGCGGGCGACCAAGCCTCGCGCCGCTTCACGCGAAAGAGAGCGAAGCGGCCGCCACCTCGGTGGCGACCACACCATACCACCAATGCGATCGGTTCGGCATGGCGGCCGCGGCGCTGCACGCGGCGCAACGACGCGGTGCGGGCCGGCAAGGGTGTGGCGCGAGCCGCGCGGGCGGCCCCGCCTCACGCGGCGTCCATGAACCCCCGCAGCACCGCCGCGACGTTCAGGCCGATCGCCTCGACCGCGTAGCCGCCTTCCATCACCAACAGGGTCGGCCGGCGCAGACCGGCGAGGCGGCGGCCGAGCGCCGCGAAGTCGGGCGTATCGAGCCGGAAGCGCGAGATCGGATCGCCCTTGTAGGCGTCGACGCCGAGCGAGACGACGACGGCCTCCGCCCCGAAGGCGGCGATGCGGCCGAGCGCGTGGTCGAGCGCCTCCGCATAGGTGTCCCAGCCGGTCCCGAACGGCAGCGGATAGTTGGCGGTGGCGCCCTCGCCGGCCCCGCTGCCGGTCTCGTCGGCGAAGCCGAGGAAATACGGATACTCCTGCTTCGGATCGGCATGCAGCGACACGAACAGCACATCACCGCGGTCGTAGAAGATCTCCTGGGTGCCGTTGCCGTGATGGTAGTCGACATCGAGCACGGCGACCCGGGCGGCACCGCGGTCGCGCAGCGCCTGGGCGGCGATCGCGGCGTTGTTGAAGAAGCAGTAGCCGCCGTAGTGGGCGCGCCCCGCATGGTGGCCGGGCGGACGGCCGAGCGCGAAGGCGCAGGGCGCGCCGTCGGCGAGCCGGTGGGCGCCGGTGAGCGCCACGTCGGCGGCCACCCCGGCCGCCCGGAAGGTGCCGGCGGTGATCGGCGTGCCGGCGTCGAAGGCGTAGTAGCCGAGCTTGCCGTCGATGTGGTCGGGCAGCACGCGCCGCATGCCGGGCGCCAGCCAGGTGAAGGGCAGCGCGTCGTGGTCGCCGTGCTCGGCCACCCAGGCATCCCAGGCGGTTTCGAGGAACGCCACATAGTCGTCGTCATGCACACGCCGGACCGGATCGAGACCGAACCGCTGCGGCGCCTCCACCGGGCCGAGGCCGGCGGCCTCGATCCCGGCCAGCACGAGAGCGGCCCGCCGCGGCGACTCGAAGCAGGGGACGATCTTGCCGTCGTGCAGCTCGGAGCGGCCCTCCTGGAGCGCGTGGTCGGGGCTGTACACGATGATCATCGGGGTCTCCGGCAGAGCGTCGGCGATCGGCCGGCGGCGTGGGCGGGGCCGCGCGCATCGGCCACGCCGGCGTGCTGAGCCCAGCAGGCGACGGGGACGGCGCAGCGTCTCGGGTGCGCGTGCGAAGGCGGGTCAGCCGGCTCCGGAGCGGATCGCAGGGCCGTCGTCGGCGGCCGCCGTGTAGGCGAGCGCCACCACATGGGTCGCGCACGCGAACCGCAGGTCGAGCCGGCGGCCATTGGTGACCAGGGCGGTCCGTCCGGCGAGGTCGACGGTGATGTCATGGAAATCGAGAAACAGGCCATCGAGCGGATAGACCGCCTTGTAGACCGCTTCCTTGGCGGCGAACAGCAGGCGCGCCCGCAACGGCTCGCCGGCCACCACGGGTCGCTCCCGCTCGGTCGCCACCAGCTCCAGCACCTCGTCGGGCAGCGGTGAAGCCGGCTCCACGTCGATGCCGAGCGCGGCGACCGACCGACGCAGCGCCACGGCGGCGACCGCCACCCGCTCGTCGTGAGCGAGCGAGCCGATCAGCCCGGCCGGCCAGGCCGGCGCGCCCGACGCCGTCTTCGGCACGGCACAGCCGCGATGGCCGAAGCGCGCCATGAGATCACGCGCCACCAGCCGGGCGGTGCCGCTCGCCCGCCGCACCGCCACCACCATGGAGGCGATCGAGCGCGCCTCGGCGTCGTCCAGCGCCTGCTCGTCGCCGGCCGCGATCAGCCGGTGCCCCACCGCGATGCCGAGGTCGGGCAGCTCGTCGCCGAGCCGGTCGAGCGCCCGCTCCAGCGCCGCATCGACCCGCACGCCCGCCGCGACCGGGTCGGCAGGCGCCGCAAAGGGACCGGGATCGGAGCCGAGCGGTTGCATCAGCGCGCCCCTTCGAGCGGACGGTCGGCGATCACGTCGCCGTCCTCGTCGCGGTCGACCGGCACGAATCCGAGGCTCTCGTACAGTACCTTCGCCGGGTTGTCGGCGGCGTAGCAGATCGACACCGTGGTGATGCCCGGCATCGCCCGGATCTCGTCGATCGCCTTCAGCAGCGCGGCGCGGCCGTAGCCACGGCCCTGGACGCGGCGATCGATCATGAAGCGGTAGATCGACACGCGATCGCGCTCCTCCGGGGTGTCGCCCGGCTCGTACATCAGGAAGCCGACGAGCCGCGGGCCGGCATAGATGGCACGTGGCCGCGCCGCCGGCGAGAAGCTCGCCTCAGCGAGCGAGTAGACGTTGCTGGCGAGCAGATGGCGCTGCTCCGGCTCCACCTCGAGCGCAACGACGTCACGCCAGTTGTCGGCCGTCACGTCGGCCAGCCGAACCTCGACGGGGGAGACGTCGTCACCCTCGGATGCGGCCGGCACGACGAGGTCGCGGGTCATCGGCATCGCCTCCCGGACGATCCGTGGATGCCCTCGCCGCCTGCATCCGTCGAAACGCCAGCGGCCGGGACGCGCCCGGCCGCCTCTCGCAACGATCTCAAGGCATCGCGCGGCACGCCCTCACTCCGCCGCGATGCGATAGTGCGGCGCGACCGGCGCGGCCAGCGCGGGCTGCGCAACAGCCGGCTCGCCATGGCGGCGGGACAGCTTGGCCGGATTGCCGCGCCACGCGGTGTTCGCCTCGACCACCTCGCCCTTCATCAGGAAGGCATCGGCATCGAGCACCACATGGTCGCCGAGGGTCACGCCGTAGTGCACGAAGGCGGCCGGGCCGAGCGTGCAGCCATGCCCCATCCGAATGTGGTCGGACTTGAACACGCCCTCCTCCAGCGAATGGGCCTGGAGCACGCTGCCTTCGTTGAGGTTGGCGCAATCGCCGACCTGGGTGAGCGAGCGATCGGTGATCGAGCAGCCGGCGTCGTACACCATGCGGCCGACCTTCACGCCCATCAGGCGCAGGATCAGGCTCTTGATCGGCGTGCCGCCGAACAGCTGCACATGCGGCCAGTCGGACAGCTTCCAGTGCCGCTCGTGTGCCCAGAATTGCGGATCGTAGATGGTGACCATCTCGGGCTTCAGGTCGCGGAAGCCGATCGAGGCGCGTTCCAGGAGGGTGAACCACAGCACCGCGCCGGCCGAGCTGACCGCACCCGCCGCGAACAGCGCCAGCACGCCCCACTCCGGATAGGCCAGCAGGCCGGCCTGCCAGACCATCAGGGAGGCGAACACCAGGAGCCAGCGGGTGGCCAGGAACAGCGCCGCCGTGACGGCATTGTAGCGGTTCTTGGCGACGAGGCGGCGGCGACGCTCCTCCGGCGGCAGCGCATCGAGCATCGACTTGTCGCGCTCGACCATGCGGGGGATCTCGAAGGGCGGCGAGCCGAGCAGGCCGACATTCTCGCGCACCGGGCCGTCGATCGGGATCATCACCTTGGTGCCGAGCAGCACGTTGGCGCCGGTGCGGCCGCCGGGCGGATAGCAGATGTTGTTGCCGAGATAGTTGCGGTCGCCGATGCGGGTGGTGCGCAGGCGGAACGCCGAGGCCGACATCTCCACATTGATCATCGACAGCCCGTCCGACACCATGGTGCCGGAGCCGATGTCGCAGAGCAGCGGGTTGTCGTGCTTCTGGTTGGTGCCGATGTTGGAGCCGGTCTGCTCGACCGTGTTCAGGTTCCAGCCGGCGAACCGCATGTAGTGCACGATCGCCGACGAGTCGCCGAACAGCACGTTGAAGAACGGCACGTTGGTGAGCTTGGCGGTGATGCTCTGCAACCACGCATGGATGCCGAAATTCGTGTAGGTGCGGCCTTCCGTCAGAAGCAACCGGGTGAGGCGCGGCACCCCCCACACGCCGAGAAGGCCGGCCACGATCGAGCCGAAGAACGACACCGCCGAGACCACGAGAACCGTGCCGACGCTGCCCCACAGGCCGGCCGCGGCCGCCGCGGAGCCCGCGCCGCCGTGCTGGTCCCACAAGGCGAGCGCGACGATCGGCAGCGGCACCGCGACCGCGAGGACGAGCGCGAGCTGCGCCGCCTCGGCGAGGCCGCGCCGCAGCGTCGAGCACGGCACCGCGTCGACGCGGACGTAGTCGGTGGTCGTCGCCACGGCGGGCGAGCCGTGCCGGCGCTCGCCGTCGGCGATGCGCTGGCCGCTCTGGAGCGAGGAGGCGTGGCCGAGCTGGGTGTCGTTCCCCATCGCGGTGTCGATGTCGAGCACGCTCGCCTCGCCCACGAAGGCGCGGTCGCCGATGGTGACCGGGCCGGTGTGGATGAAGTTCGACTGCGCCCGGTAGCCGAGCAGGATCGAGTCCTTGCGCAGGATGGTGTCGTCGCCGATCGCGATCAGGTCGGTGCACACCGGCACGAAGCGGCACTTCACCATGGTGTTGCGGCCGATCTTGGCGCCGAGCAGCCGCAGATAGACGTTGTAGATCGGGTGGCCGGCGAACAGCGCCACCGGCGCGTTGCGGATCAGCGTCTTGGCGGCCCAGAAGCGGAAGTAGCGGAAGCTCCAGATCGGAATGCGCTCGGCCTTGAAGCGGCCGACCAAGAGCCACTTGCCGATCACCGACACCGCCGTGAGGCCGACGAAGCTCGCCACCGCGGCGCCGACGGCGCGCAGATAGAGGTCGACCGGCCCGGTCGCCGCATAGGCCCATTCCAGCCCGGTGTCGAACACCCACAGGCCGAGCAGGCTCCAGGCCGCGTAGAACAGCACCTGGAGGGCACCGCACGAGTAGTAGGAGAGCCGCGAGGGCTCATGGAACGGCTCGGGCGCCGTCTCCGGCTCCGCCTCGGGGGCCGCGTCGCCGAGGCTCTTGGCGAGCCGCGCGATGGTGGGATTCATGTAGATGTCGCGCATGGAGACGTTCTCCATGCCGGGGTTGCGCCGGATGCGGGCGCAGAAGCGCGCCATCAGCAGCGAGTTGGCGCCGAGATCGTCGAAGAAGTGGTCCTCGGTCGACACCCGCTCGACGGTGAGGATCTCGGCGATCGCCTCGACCAGCAGCCGCTCGTTCTCGGTGCGCGCCGCCACCACCTTGTCGCCGGCCTGGCAGCGCGGCCCGCGCGGCTTCGGCAGGCGCTTGCGGTCGGCCTTGTTGGAGGCCGACATCGGGATCGCGTCCAGCTCCTCCAGATAGGCCGGCACCATGTAGGCGGGCAGCCGACGGCGCAGCGCCTGCACGATGTCGCGGCGCGGCAGCTCGCCGGCGCCGGGCTTCAGCGTGTAGTAGCCGACCAGCTCGACCAGCCCGGGCGCCGGCTCGTAGGTCGACACCGCCGCCTGGGCGATCTGCGGCAGCTCCATCAGCACCGATTCGATCTCGACCAGCTCGATGCGGTAGCCGCGGATCTTCACCTGGGTGTCGATGCGGCCGAGATACTCGATCTCGCCGTCCTCGTTGATGCGGGCGAGATCGCCGGTGCGGTAGATGCGTCCCGAGGCGTTGTTGGGGATCGCCAGGAAGTCCGGAATGAACTTCTGGGCGGTGAGATCGTCGCGGCCCAGATAGCCACGGGCGACCCCGATGCCGGCGATGCCGAGCTCGCCCAGCTCGCCGCGCGGCAAGGCGCGCGGCTCCGCCGGATCGAGAATGACGATCGCGTAGGTCGGCATCGGCACGCCGATGGTGACCGGCTTCTCGGCGACGAGCTCCGTCACCGTGCAGGTCACGGTGGCCTCGGTCGGCCCATAGGTGTTGAGGATGGTGCGCCCCGCCCGGCTCCAGCGCGTCACCAGGTTCTGCGGGCAGGCTTCGCCGCCGACCATCAGCAGGCGCAGATGCGGCAAGTCCTTCTCGATGGTGGCCAGCAGCGTCGGGCAGCAGCACATGGCGGTGACCCGCCGATCGTGCAGGAAGTCGGCCAGCTCCTCGCCCACCAGCCCGCCGCCGGCGCGTCCGGGAATCAGCGTGGCGCCGGCCGAGAGCGGCACCCAGGTCTCCTCGATGGAGAAGTCGAACGCGATGGTCATGCCCTGGTAGACGCGGTCGCCCGGCCGGTAGCCGTAGGTCTCCGCCGCCACCCGCACGAAATTGCAGATGCTCGGATGCTCGACCGCGACGCCCTTGGGATTGCCGGTGGTGCCGGACGTGTAGAGCACGTAGCAGAGGGGATCGTCGGAGGGCGTCACCTCGTCGGCGCCGACGCGGTGGTCGGGCCGCGCGTCGATGGCAGGGCGGGCCGCGTCGAGCGCGATCGGCCGGACGTCGAGACTCGCGAGCCGAGCCGCCAGCGCCTCCATGGTGACGACGGTGCGGACGCCGGCATCCTCGAGGATGTAGCCGACGCGATCGGCCGGGAAGCCGGCATCGACAGGCACATAGGCGGCTCCTGCCTTGAGGACGGCGAGCAGCGCCACATAGGTCTCGATCGACTTGTCGAACAGCAGGCCGACGCGGTCGCCGGGGCGGACGCCCTCGGCGATCAGATGGCGCGCCACCTGGTTGGCGCGATGGTCGAGGCCCGCATAGGTGAGC
This sequence comes from Rhodoplanes serenus, assembly GCA_009720755.1. Lineage (GTDB taxonomy): Bacteria > Pseudomonadota > Alphaproteobacteria > Rhizobiales > Xanthobacteraceae > Rhodoplanes > Rhodoplanes serenus. The sequence continues at coordinate 3,015 of WNKV01000021.1, read as the reverse complement.
ACCACATCGCCCATCACCACGGCGGCGTGGCCGCCGAAGCGGTCGGCGGCTTCCTCGATCAGGTGGTGCAGGCGCTCGCCCGGCCGCCAGCGCGGCGCCTTGTCGGCGGAGCGGCAGAACAGCACGTCGCCATGGCCCGGCCGATCGTCTGCGCGGCGCTGGACCAGCGCCTGAAGCGCCGCGGTGCTGTCGACCCCGTGGGTCGCTCCGCCGAGGGCGCTACCGAACTCGATTCGATGGGCCATGATGGTGCTCTGGCTGTGATGTCGCGCGGACAGCAGTGGCGCGGCACGATCGCGTATCGTCGGTCCGAGCGAGCCTGTCCGCCGCGCGAGCGACGGTGCGACCGATCGGCGATGATGGCGAGCCTGCCGGGTCCCCCCGTGAGACCGATGGAGCTGCGAGCTTCGTTCGGCGCGGACCATGGCGCCCGCCACATGAATGCCGGCTGAATGAGGCATGCAGGATCGACAGCGCGCCGCCGGAAGCCGGTCGACAGGTCTCGCGAGGTGACGAGATGGTGACGGAGCGGTGAGAGAAACCGATAGCCTTCGAAGAAGTACTGATGGTGTCAGCCCCGATACTCGCTGCACTGCCGAACATCGACCAGCGATCGACATGAACCGATCGTTTACTCGCAGGAGTGGCGCCGAGCCTCGTCCTCCTTCGTCGATTCGTCTCGCCGGCACGCTGGGGTCGACCGCGGGCGTGACGTGGCCCGGCGACCGCCAAAAAGGCGTCTCGTGGGGTCTGGCGCGCCGCCCGGGCGGTGTGCTATGGAGCCGTCCCCGGCGGGTCGGACCTTGCGGTCCGATCGGCGCGGACACGCCGCACGGCTTCACGCCGGCCGAGCGCGTCTTGCATGCGGGGGTCTTACACCGGATCGCGCCCCTCACGGGGCCGCACGTTCGGTTTGGGGCGGAGTAGCTCAGCTGGTTAGAGCAGCGGAATCATAATCCGCGTGTCGGGGGTTCGAGTCCCTCCTCCGCTACCAATAAAATCAAGTACTTAGCGAAACCGATCAAGCGTCGGTCGCCTCTGTACTATGGGCCGTACTACAAATCCCGACGGATTCCAGGAAGGATCGCGGAGTTTCATCTGCGACTTGCCGACGCTGCTCTGAGGTCATGAGATCCAGGCATCTCCTTTGATTCGGGACGCAGCGCTGCGCTGCGACCCTGCTCGGCGGAGGATAGGCGAGCCCCGCCCTGACGGCCCGATCGCGCTTGGCGCCGCTCAGGTTGCGCCAGAAGATGTGCGGCTCGAACAGCATCTTCGGCCGGCCCATCTTGTCGAAACCGGAGCCCGAGGTCTCGACGTCGAGGAAGGCGTGCATCTCATCCTCGCCGACGCCGATCAGCGCCCCGAGCTTCGGCAGGTCGATATCGTCGAGGCGCCTGACACGGCCGCGAAAGCCGGCGGCACGAAGCGCAGCGAGAGCCTGGGCGGCCGCTGTCATGGTGTTCTCCAGGGTGGACGGAAGAGGGATTGCGGCCTTAGTGGGCCGAGCCTATGAGCGGCGGCAGGGGGGAAGCAGATGCTCTCAACGATCTTGAAGTGGGGCAAAAACTCAGGTGCTCAGGCGGCCAAGCCGAAGTTCCTGGTCGTCTCATTCTTCACGAAGCACAACGAGTACGCGGAGCACGCGGCTCGTCTGACCGCGTCCCTCGCCGCTCACGGCATCGCGTCACGCATCGAGCCAATCGACAACGGCGGCGCGTGGGAACACGTCTGCGCCGCCAAGGCGCGCTTTGTGCTCGACTGCTGGCACGGTTCGGACGTCCCGGTCGTATGGCTGGACGCGGATGCGACCGTTGAGGCCTATCCCGCGCTGTTCGACCAGATCGAATCTGACTTCGCTGTCCACCGCTGGGATGGCTGGCAGTTCGGGAGCGGCACGCTGTATTTCGGCAAGAGCCCCGCGGCGCTGGCACTGCTCCAGCAATGGGTGCTGCGCTGTGAAGCCGACCCTATCACGTGGGATCAGGTCCATCTGCAATCGGCATGGTGCGACATCGCCGCGCCGTCTGGGCTGACCACCCACTGGCTCCCGCGCTCCTACCTGCAGATTTTCGATCAACCCGAAGAAGGTCAGCCAATAATCAAGCATTGGCAGGCGTCGCGCGCCTCCAAAGCAGACGGGCGGGCCGTCGGGGGCCAGTTCCGCCTGACCGAGCGGGGGATTGCCGCCCGCCGGACTGGAAGCCCCTGGCGGACGCCGGAGGAAGCGTTCTGGATTGCGCAGGGAACAGCGCACATCAAGCCGGAGCTTGGATACGATTTTCCTGAAGGCTTCGACGTCGGGGCGGTGCTTCGGTCGGCGATCGACGGCCACTTCCCGGTGCTCGAGATCGGCTGTGGCGTGGGGCGGATCGCATCGCTGTTCACGCCCGACGAGTATCTGGGCGTCGACGTCAATCCGAACGCCATCGCGCGGGCGAGGGCAAGTCTGCCCGCCCACAGGCTGCGCATCATCGACGATGGATACGCCTACCCGGATGCGCCGTCCGCCTTGCTCTACACCGTCCTGTTGCACGTATCCGACGAAGCGCTGCCGCCCTTGTTGACAGAGGCGGTAGTGGGCCGGGAGCGCTTCGTCATCTCGGAGGTTATGGACAGCAGGTGGCGGCGCGAGGGCGACCCGCCCGTCTTCAACCGGAACCCGGAAACCTACATCCTGATGATGCAGGATCTTGGCTTCACGCTCTCATACGCCGACAAGTCTGCCTATGAGCGCTACGATAAGGAGCCGTGGAATGTCGGCCGGGATAGCCGGCTGACGACCTTGGCGTTTAGCCGAACTGGGCGGTCATGAGGGTATCGTAAACCGGCACCCCTTGACGCGCTCCTTTGCGATTGAGCAGACGACGAACATCTCGTTATCCTTGATGTTCGCCTCCGGCCGACCTTGCCCCCTGGCATGCCCCCGGTTTGAATGGGACTCCGTCGAGAGGAGACGGAGATGAGGAAGAGCCGGTTCAGCGAAGAGCAGATCGTCGGGATCCTGAAGGAGCA
>WNKV01000020.1 GCA_009720755.1 Rhodoplanes serenus | reverse complement strand
GGGCGGAAGGGGGCGGCGGTTGACGGCCGGGCGGCGGGGTCTGGGCGCTCGGAGGCGGCGGCACGGGACGGCCACCCTCGCGGGCCGCGGGCGGGCCGGGCGGCTGCCGATCCTGAGCCGTCGGAGGCGGCGGCGGTGCACCAGGGCGCTGGCCTTCGGCGGCCGGGGGCGGCGCAACGGGGCGGCCCGGGCGGGCCGGCGGCTGCTCGCTCTGGGCGGACGGGGGCGGGGCCTGGCGGCCGGGCGGCGGGGTCTGGGCGCTCGGGGGCGGCGGCACAGGTCGGCCACCCTCACGGGCCGCGGGAGGGCCGGGCGGCTGCCGATCCTGAGCCGCCGGAGGCGGCGGCGCACCGGGGCGCTGGCCCTCGGCGGCGGGCGGTGGCGCCATGGGGCGGCCGGGGCGGGCCGGCGGCTGCTCGCTCTGGGCGGACGGGGGCGGAGCCTGGCGGCCGGGCGGCGGGGTCTGGGCGCTCGGGGGTGGCGGCACGGGACGACCACCCTCGCGGGCCGCGGGCGCGCCGGGCGGCGGTGCACCGGCCGGCGGGCCACCCTCGCGGGCACCGCCCGGGCGTTGCGGTTGCCCCGGTGCGCCGCGCGGCGGCTGGCCGGGGCGCTCCTGGGCCTCGGGCGCCTGCGCGAGCATTTGGCCGAGCGTCAGGGGGGCGGCCAAGGGGGCGGCCACGGGGGCGCCGACATCCGACGCCGCGGCGACGGGCGCCAGACCCGCCAGGCCGGACAGAACGGTGCCCGCCAGGAGCAACCGCTGGAGCTTGTGCATTCGATGCCTCGTGAGGATCGGTGGTGGGGGGAAGCGAAGCGGATCAACCCGATGCCGCGCGGTCGGAGAGCGGCGACGGCGAGAGCCGTCGCGCCGGCGCGTTCCCGATCGGAAGCGGTATCACGATGATAATCAGGAGGTTGACGGCATTGCGGCACAGCCGTGTTCGGCTTGCGCCGGGGATCGGGCCGGCTTGCGGCCGCCGCGGCTCCGAAGGAGGCTCGTGGCCGAGCCCCTGCCGCCGGCCTCACGCCTCGCCGTGCGCCACCCGCTTGCGGAAGCCGCGCAGGCCGAGCCACACCAGCGTGGCGACGATCGGGATGCTCACCCCCATGGCGATCTCGGGGCTGACCGGCACGCCCGCCGAGGCGGCCCCCTTGGCGCCGTAGCCGATGAGGCCGACCACGTAATAGGTGACGGCCGCGACCGACAGGCCCTCGACGGTCGACTGGAGCTGGAGCTGGAGCTTGGCCCGCCGGTTCATCGATTCGAGCACGGCGCGGTTCTGCCGCTCGCGGGTGATGTCGACGCGGGTCGACAGAAGCTGCGTCACCCGCGCCACCCGGCCCGACAGGGACTGCTGCCGCTCGGCGACCGCCCGGCAGGTGTTCATGGCTGGGACGAGCCGGCGGTCCATGAACTCGCGCAGGGTCTGGAGCCCCTGGATGCGCTCCTCACGCAGCTCGCTGATGCGCCGCTGGACGAGATCGTGATAGGCGACCGCGGCGCCGAAGCGGAACAGGTTGGCGGCCTCGCGGCTCTCGATCTCGGCCTCCAGCCGGGTCAGCCGCTCCAGCAGCACCGGCTCGTCCGTCTCGTCGGCATTGACCAGCGCGTCGGTGACCTCGGCCAGCTCGCGCTCGCGCGCGCCGAGGAACGGCGTCAGCTCGCGGGCGACCGGCAGCGCCAGCAGCGCCATCATCCGATAGGTCTCGATCTCCAGCAGCCGCTGCACCAGGCGGCCGGCTTGCAGCGGCGTCAGGTGGCGGTCCTGAACCAGGAAGCGGCCGAAGCCGTCGGCGTGGATGCGGAAGTCGGTCAGCGCCACGGCGGCGCGGTCCGACACCGGGCCGCCGACCAGCGCATTGCCGTTGAACAGCTTCGCCGACATCGTCTCGGCATCGGGCAGCCCGTCGGCCCGCACCACCGCCACATGGGCCGCGACGATGATCTGGCCGGGCCGCGTCGCCACCCAGTTGGCGGGGGCCAGGGTGATCGCCGGCTCGGCGAACGGGTCGTCGCCCTCGCCGAGCGGCGCGATGAAGGTGTAGCGGGAGAACTCGCCGTGCCGCTCCCACACCAGGCGGAACGGACCGAGCTGGCCGCTGTAGTGGTTGGAGCCGGGGAACGGCGCAGTGGCGCCGAACCGGCGCGCGAGGTCGCACACGCCCTGCCATTCGGCTTCGCGGTCGTCCCAGTGCGACACCGTGGCGATGTAGGACGCTCGCGTCGGCGTGGTCAGCGCCTCGGGCGGCCGCGCATGGACCTCGTCGTTGAGGGCGAAGCGCTGGGCGTGATCGGGCGGCAGGGTCATGTCGTACAGCACGGCGGTCGGCTCACCTTCAGGCCGCGACGCGGCCGCGACGACGGGAGATGCGAAACCTGGCCGGCCACGCTCGGGAGACCTGCCCGCGTGAGGGAGGCCTGTCCGCGTGACGCGATCGCATGGTGACGTATCGACGTCCGTCGCCTGTCATGTCGGCGTTCGAAATTCCTATTTTAGCAATTCCCGTGCCGTTCCGGCGGAGAATGCCGGCGCGTCCCGTTCGCGCCGGCATCTTAGTGCAGCCGGCTCTTCGGCGCACCGGCAAAGTCGCCGGCGCGACGTCAGTAGCCGAGCACGCGCGGCAGCCACAGCGCCAGCTCGGGCACGGCGATCAGCAGCACCAACACGGCGAACATGGCGGCGATCAGCGGCCCGACCCAGCGCAGCGTCGCCTCCATCGGCACCCCGGCGATGCGGCACGACACCATCAGGTTGACGGCCATGGGCGGGGTGAACTGGCCGATGGCGATCTTGAGCGTCAGCAGCACGCCGAACCACACCGGGTCCCAGCCGAACTTGGCGGCGATCGGCATCAGCAGCGGCAGCAGGATCAGGAAGGTCGAGACGCCGTCGAGGAACATGCCGATGACGATCAGCATGACGATCAGCATGGCGAGGATCACGTACTCGCTGCCGCCGGTGGCGACGATGGCGCTGGCGGCGCGGTCGAACACGCCGAGCGTCGAGCCGGCCCAGCCGAAGATCGAGGCGAGCGCCACCACCACCAGGATGACACCGGAGATCTCGGCCGCCTCGACGAACATCTCGTAGAGGTCGCGCAGCGTCAGGGTGCGGTAGATCACGAAGCCGACGAACAGGCCGTAGACGACGGCCATCACGGCCGCCTCGGTGGGCGTGAACCAGCCGGCCCGCATGCCGCCGAGGATCAGCACCGGCGCCATCAGGCCCCACATGGCCTCGCGCAGCGACGCCCAGAAGGGCGGCCGCGGCAGATCCTTCTCGGCGAGCCCGAAGCCGTGCGTCTTCGACATCCAGAAGATCGGCCCCATCAGGGCGAGACCGGCGAGAATCCCGGGGATCATGCCGGCCGCGAACAGCGCCGGCACCGACGCCTGCGGCACCAGCACGCTGTAGATGATCAGCGCGATCGACGGCGGAATCAGGATGTCGGTCGCCGCGGCGGCGCCGATCACGCTGGCCGAGAAGGCGCGCGGATAGCCGGCGCGCGACAGCGCTCCGATCATGGCGCCGCCGACCGCGGCCGCATTGGCGGGGCCGGACCCGGAGATGCCGCCCAGGAACATGCTCACCATCACGGTGACGGCGGCGAGCGCGCCGGGCCGTCGGCCGACCAGCACGGTGGCGAAGTTGACGAGCCGCAGCGCCACGCCCGAGCGGTCGAAGATCGCCCCGACCAGAACGAACATCGGCACGGCGAGGAGCGGGTACTTGGCGATGCCGGTGTAGGCGTTGGTGGGCACGCTGAGGAGGCCGAGATCGGCGATCCAGATGGCGAGGCAGCCGGCGAGCCCGAGCGCCACCGCGACCGGCGTGCCGAGCACGAACAGGACGAGGAAGCCGATGAAGAGGACGGCCGCGGTCATGGCGGGCTCACGAAGAGGAGTGTCGCGAGCCGACGTGCCGTGTGTGGTCCGCTCGTTCCCGCGAATGCGGGGACCCGGGGGCCGCACGACGAAACTGGATTCCCGCTTGCGCGGGAATGAGCGGAGACTGTGGCCGGGGTCAGAACGATCATCACAAGGGCTCGATCGGATCGTGCGGCGGCGTGTCGCGCGAGCGCAGCACGCGGACAAGGTGGCCGACGGCGCGGCCGATCACCGCGAGCGACAGCAGCGGCAGGGCGGCGGTGTAGATCCACTGCGGCTCGCCGAGCCCGGGCGACGTCACCTCGAAGCGGTACTCGTCCCACACCAGCCGGGTGCCGAGCCAGACCAGGAGGCCGAACATCACGATGGTGGCGAGCGTCGCGATCACCTCGGCGGCGCGCCGCCCGCCCGGCGGCAGCAGGCCGGCGAAGAACACGATGCGGATCTGGCGGTCGGCCGCGGTGGCGATGCCGGCGCCGAGAAGCGTAACCACCACCATCAGGGCGATCGAGAACTCCTCGGTGAACGCGAACGAGTAGTTGGTGAGATAGCGCGCGATCACGTTGCCGAGGGTGATCAGGCACAGGGCCGCCATGGCGGCCGCGGCCAGCACCTTCTCGATCGACAGCGGCACCCGCACGGGCGGGTCCTTGGGGGCGATCAGCGGGTCGGGTTCGGAGCTCATAGGCGGCCTTGGTTCAGCACGGCCTCGTGTCCCGCACGCGGTGAATCATGGGCGCGCAGCGCGCGTGATACACCGCAGATGCGGGACCCAGTTCCTGTTCGAGGCAGATGGGTCCCGGGTCCGCAGGCATCACGGCGCATCGCGCCGTGATGCCTCGCGCCCGGGACACGAGGATCGACAGTCTCACTTCCTCTCCGCCACCGCCTTCTCGGCGGCCTCGACCAGCGGGACGCCGATGCGCGCCTTCCACTTGTCGTAGACCGGCTTGGTGGCGGCCTGGAACGCCTTCTGGTCCTCGGGGGTGAGCCGGGTGACGGTGACGCCGAGCGCCTCGATGGCCTTGAGGGTGGACGGGTCCTCCTCGGTGATGCCCTTGCGGGCCAGCTCCTTGCCGTACTGGCCGGCCTCGGCGGCGGTCTCGCGCAAGAGCTTCTGGTCGTCGGCCGAGAAGGTGTCCCACACCGGCTTCGACACCGCGAAGATCAGCGGGTCGGCGACGTAGCCCCACAGGGTCAGGTGCTTCTGCCCGACGGTGTTGAGCTTCGCCGCCACGTAGACGGTGATCGGGTTCTCCTGGCCGTCGACCGCGCCGGTCGACAGCGCGGGCTGGGCGTCGGCCCAGCTCATCTGGGTCGGGTTGGCGCCGAGCGCCGTGAAGGTCTCGTTGAACAGCGGCGAGCCGACCACCCGGATCTTGAGCCCCTTGAGGTCGGCCGGGGTCTTCACGTCGCGCTTGGAGTTGGACACCTCGCGAAAGCCGTTCTCGCCCCAGGCGAGCGGGATCACGTCCTTGGCGGCGACGATGTCGAACAGCTTCTTGCCGGCCTCGCCGCCCGTGATAGCGTCCAGGGCCTTGTGGTCGGGCATCAGGAACGGCAGGGCGAACAGGTTCAGCTCCGCCACCTGGGGCGACCAGTTGATGGTCGAGCCGACCGCCATGTCGATGACGCCCTGGCGCATGGCGGTGAATTCCTTGGTCTGGTCGCCGCCGACGAGCTGGGCGCCCGGATAGACCTTCATGACGATGCGGCCGTTCGAGCGCTCCTTGACCAGGTCGGCCCAGCGCTGCGCCGACACGCCCCACGGGAAGGGCGCGCCCAGCACCGTCGAGATCTTGTACTCGGCCTTGTAGGTCTGGGCGGCGGCGGGCAGCGTCGGGGCCGCCGCGAGGGCGATGGCGACACCGGCCGCCAGCGCTGCGAGCAGTCGCTTGGTCATGAAATGTCTCCTGGTGGTTCGGGCGTAGGCATCCGCGCCGGGCGGGGCGGGCCGTCGTGGCACTTTGTTGCGCGGCGCGGCCGCCAATGCAATCGGATCGAGGCTCGGAGGGCGCGGAGCCGTCATACGCGGAGCGGGGTACCAGTTCCAGGCGAAAGTGGCCGCCGGCCCGGTCCGGGTCGCCGAAGGTTCGGTCGCGCCCGCCGGGCCGGCCCGGTATGGTGCCGGGCAAGTGTTGGCGCCGGGTTGCCTGGGCGCCAGGCGAGGGCCGGTGCCGGGCGAGCGTGCATGGGGGCGGGATGTCGGGACGCGACCAGACGATCTATTCGGTCATCGTGAAGTTCAGGGAGGACAAGTCGCTCGCGCAATGTGCGGCGGTGCGTCACGACGACAAGCTGTGGCTGGTCCCGACCTGGATCGAGGAGGACGACGCGGCGGTGATGCGGCCGGAGCGCATGGTGTGCATCGAGGGGCTGCCGCTGAAGAAGGGCGGCCGGCTCGGCGCCCGCAGCTTCGACTGGATCTTGCGGCCCGAAATCCCGCGGGCGGTGCTCACCGGCCCGCTGCCGCCGCCGCCCGAATGGCCGCTGCCGGTGCTCGACCGGCCCGACCTGACCTTTCCGCGCGCCTGACGGCGGCCTCGCGCCGCAGGCTCAGGGCGCGTCCAGCTCGCGCTTGCGGCGGATCGACAGCACCACCTCGCGGATGCCGATGATGGTGAGCGAGCAGGCGAATGGCACGATGAAGTACATCAGCCGGAAGATCAGCAGGCCGGCGATCAGCTCCTCCTTGTCGAAGAAGGGCAGGCCGACCAGCATGGCGGCGTCGAACACGCCGATCGAGCCCGGCGCATGGCTGGCGAAGCCGAGCAGGGTGGCGGCGATGAACACCCCCGCCAGGGTGAAGAAGTGGATCGGCGGTGTCGCCGGCACCAGCATGTACATGGCGAGCGCGCAGCAGGTCAGGTCGGTGATGCCGATGCCGATCTGCAACAGCGTGGATCGGCCGCCGGGCAGCTGCACCGTCCAGGTGTTGCGGCCGAGCCGCCGCGGCTTGCCCCACACCCAGGCCACCCAGGCGGCGAGGCCGACCAGCAGCGCCACCCCGATGATCCGGTTGACGGCCGGGGCGAGCTGATCGACGGCGCTCACCGCGGCCGGGTCGTACACCATGGCGATGCCGAGCACCGCCAGGTTGCCGAGCCAGAAGGTGAGGCCGGCGACGAAGCAGATCTTGGCCACGTCGACGATGCCGAGGCCCCAGGACGAGTAGATGCGCCAGCGGATGGCGCCGGCCGAGAAGGCGGTGGCCCCGATGTTGTGGCCGATGGTGTAGCTGGTGAAGCTCACCATCGCGGCCACCCGGTAGGGGATGTGGCGGACCCCGATGGTGCGCAGCGCGAACCAGTCGTAGAGGGTCAGCGTCGCATAGGCCATCGCCACGAACAGGGCGGCGCGGACGAGATTCTCCGGCGGGATGTTGGTCAGGCCGGTGCGGATCTCGTCGAGCGCGATGTCGCTGAGCACATTGTAGAGCACCACCATCGACACCGCGATGATGGCGACCGCCACCACGGCGCCGACCCGATTCCAGCGGATGCCGCCGACCCATGCCCCGATCCGCTGCAAGCGGCCCCGGCCGCTGCCGGCCGGGGCCGATGCCGCATCGGGTGCGGCCTCGTCGTCTCCGGACGTCGGCGCGTTGTCGCGAGGCTCTGGATTCGGCGTCAGCAAGGCTTTGGTCACACGCGCGTCTTTCGGCCCGGCCGGGCGCCTCGCGCCCACCGGGTCCGGGTTTTTCACAGCCGTGCGACAGAGACACGACAGGGGCGCACGACCTAGCACGGTTGCCGGCCCGCGTCACGGGCGGTGCCTGCGTCATGGTCCCGTCAAGGCCGCGTCATAGACCAGACCGAGCGGGAGAGCGGCGATGCGGCAGCGACGAGCGGGGTTCGGAGGACGGGCGGGACTCGGAGGACGAACGGACCGGGGCGGACCATGCGCATCCTGATCGCCACCGATGCCTGGCACCCCCAGGTCAACGGCGTCGTCCGCACCCTGCAATCGCTGGCCGCGGCGGCCGCGGGGCTCGGCGCCTCGGTCGATTTCCTCACACCGGATGGGATGCGCACGGTGGCGCTGCCGAGCTATCCGTCGATCCGTCTGGCGGTGCCGCCGCCCGGCGCGGTCGCCCGCCGGATCGAGGCGGCTGCGCCCGATGTCGTCCACATCGCGACCGAAGGCCCGATCGGGCACCTCGCCCGCCGCCATTGCCTGCGCTCCGGCCGGCGCTTCACCACCAGCTTTCACACCCGCCTCGCCGACTATGCGGCGGCGCGCTGGCCGATCCCGGCCGACGTGACCTGGAGCTGGCTGCGCTGGTTCCACAATGCCGGCTCGGCCACCATGGCGGCGACCCCCTCGCTGATCGCCGAGCTTCAGGGCCGCGGCTTCCGCACCGTGCTGCGCTGGCCGCGCGGTGTCGACGTCGATCTGTTCCGGCCGCGGCCCGGCGCCGATCTCGGCCTGCCGCGTCCGGTGTTTCTCGGTGTCGGCCGGCTGGCGGTGGAGAAGAACGTCGCGGCCTTCCTGGCGCTCGACCTGCCGGGCAGCAAGGTGGTGGTCGGCGACGGCCCGGCCCGGGCGGCGCTCCAGGCCCGGCATCCGGACGTGCATTTCCTCGGCGAGCGGCACGGTGAGGAGCTCGCCGCCGTCTACGCGGCCGCCGACGTGTTCGTGTTCCCGAGCCGCACCGACACCTTCGGGCTGGTGCTGCTGGAGGCGCTGGCGAGCGGCCTGCCGGTCGCCGGCTTCCCGGTGGCGGCGACCCGCGACGTGGTCGGCGATGCCCCGGTGGCGGCGCTCGACGACGACCTGCGCGCCGCCTGCCTGGCCGCCGCGGCGTTGCCGCGGGCGGCCTGCCGGGCCTATGCGATGACGCTGACCTGGGAGGAGAGCGCCCGCCGCTTCCTCGGCAATCTGGAGCGGGCGGGCGTCGCGCGCGGCAGTGGTCGCCGCGTCAGCGGCCGCGATTCGCGGCTGGTCCGGGCGTGACCGGCGCGGCGGGCGCGGGCGCAGGGGCGGTGGTGCGCGCGTCGCTTCGCCGCGGGCGGCGGACGATGCCGCCGACGATCAGCCCGACGAAGCCGAGGAGCGCCACCAGCGTCAGCGGCCCGCTCCAGGCGCGGCCCGGCTGCCACGCCAGAACGTCGCCGGCGACCCGCAGCAGCACGGCGGCATGCAGCAGCACCAGCGGTGCGTAGAGTGCCGGCCGGTAGGCGATGCGCACCCGCGCCACCGCCGGCAAGATGATCAGCGCGTGGCCGAACACCATGGAGAACACGAAGCCGATCAGCACGGCATGCAGCGCCGCGTCGTAGCCGAATGCCGTCTCGGTGGGCGGCATGGCGAGCAGCAGTCCCCCGGCGGCACCGAGCCAGACATAGCCGGCGATCATGCAGACCGCCATGAAGCGGGTCTGCCCGGCCTGGCGCACCGTGTGGCGGACCACGTCGTGACGGATCAGCCAGGCGGTGAGGACCAGCAGCGCGAAGCCGTAGAGGGTGGCGCCGTTGGGGCTCATCAAGCCATTGTGGGCGCCGGCCGCGATCAGCGCCACACCGAGCAGGAACAGCGCCTCGCTGCCGCGCTTCGCCGCCATCAGCCGGCCCAGCTCCAGCCGCTCGCCCGCGATGGTGAGGATCAGGAAGCCGAGCCACCAGCCGGCGACCTCCGGGACGGTGCTGCCGGAGAGCCACAGCACCGTCCCGGTGAGCCAGGCGAGCGCACCGGCCACGAGGGTGCCGGTGAACACCGCCGGCTGCGCCGCCGCGATCGTCAGGGTGGCAGCGAGGAGGACCGCGGCGGCGAGCGCATAGGCGGCAGCGCCGGCGAGCGGCGCTCCGGACAGCATCAGCAGGGTGCCGAGCCCGGACAGGCCGGGCGCCAGGAAGGCCCAGTCGCGGCCGAGCGCGACTGCCCGTTCGAGCCCGATCACCGTGCCGAACAGGCCGCAGATCAGAAGCGCGCCGTGCAGCTCGGCGAGCCCCGATCCGCCCGGCAGATCGAGGCCGAGCCGCCACAGGCCGCCGTAGAGGCCGGTCAGCATGGCGAGCGCGCCGAGCCCGAGGAAGCCGAGACGCAGCCGTATCCGGCTCGCGGCGGCGGGTGGAAGGGCGGGCGAGGGGGCGGGGGCGTGCACCACCGTGGCCGCCGAGGTCTCAGCCGGCGACGCGGCTGATACGGACGCGCCAGACATCGGGGCCCTGCTCCACATAGGTCCAGTCGAACTCGTCCGGATGCGCCACCGCGAGATACTCGCGCAGCGGCGCCGGATCGTGCGGGGCGGCCACCACCAGGGCGGTGGCGTCGCCGAGATCGGCGATCGCCCGGAAGATCACGTTGCGGCAGGAGCCGGGCGGCAGGGCGCGGACGTCGATTTCGGTCTCGGTCGTGGTGCTCATCGGGTCATGCTCATCGGGTGGCGCGGGGCGGGTGGCCGAGCTGGGCGAGGCCGTGCTCGGTGATGCGGTCGGGAGTCCAGGGCGGATCGAACACGAGCGCCACGTCGATGCGGGGCACGTCTGGGAAGCGCGCTGCCAGCGCGTCGCGGGCGTCGTCCATGATCATCTCGCCGAGTGGGCAGGCGCGCGCCGTGAGCGTCAGGTCCACCTCGACCGCACCCGGGGAGCGGCGGGCCCCGTAGACGAGCCCGAGATCGACGACGCTGAGGCCGACCTCGGGGTCGATCACCGATTGGAGGCAGTCCAGCACGTCGGCATCGAGGCCGTCGGCGTCGAGGCCGGTGTCCGGCCGCTCGGTGATGGTGTCGGGTGACGTCATGGGGAAGCCCTCGCGGTACGAGGTGACCATGGCGGCGCCGGCCGGGGCCGTCTTTGCCCGGGCACAAACAGTGCCGCGATGGGCGCGGCCGCCGACCGCCTTGCTTGTGCCGGCACAAAGAGCCCGGCCGCGGCCTGGCGTACACCGGACGGGCAACAGGCCGTGGAGGACAGTTCGTGATCGATTCCGACCGGCTGGTCGTCGAGGTGATGCGCGAGACACCCGCCACCGTGCGGGTGTTCCTCGATCATCGGATGCGGTGCGTCGGCTGCCCGATCGGCCCGTTCCACACGGTCGCCGATGCCTGCCGCGAGCACGGCATCGATCCGGTGCGCTTCATCGCGGCCCTGCGGGCCGCGGCGGCGGCGCCGGCGCGCGGCGTCCCGCTGCGGGGTCCGCGCCCCCGTCCCCGTCAACCTGCCGCCGATGCGTCGTGAGGCGTCGTCACGCCGACAGGCGGAAGGTACCGCCCGCCAGTGCGGCGATCACGGCATCCAGGGTGTCGTCCGGCCCATGACCGTCGGTGCGCACAACATGCCGTTCGAGTTCACCGAGCGCCGAGAGCTGGCGATGAAGGGCCGCGATCGGCTCGGGGTCCCGCAGCGTGTCGCCGCCGCGGTCGCGGCAACGCCGCTGAGCTTCGGCGAGCAGCGGCCGCAGAACGACGTAATGGAGCGGTACCGCGAGTGATCGGAACGGCGACAGGAACCACGGGCCGACAATCCCGTCGACGATGACGAAGTAGCCGCCCCGGGCATACGCCTCCGCGGCGCCGGCCAGCACGCCGACGACGATCCGGTTCTGGGCATCGGCCTCCGGCCGGAACGGCGCCACGGCGCCGTGCCGGATGAAGTGCCAGAAGTCGTCGGCGTGGAGATGCACCTTGCAGGAGCCCGGATGAGCGGCGAGCGCGCGAGCCGTCGTCGTCTTTCCGGAGCCGGGCGGCCCGGTCAGCACCAGGATCTCGCCGGCATGGTCGATCGTAGTCGGCTGAGGTCCCATCTTGTTGTGATGCCCTACTCGTCGGCGCCGTCGGCGAGCAGCATCAGCTTGTGCGGCTCGCGCACCGTGATCTTCTGACGCCCGCTCTCGACCAGCCCGCGCTCCTCCCACGCGCTGATGATGCGGCTCACGGTGTGCAGCGTGGTGCCGGTCATCTCGGCGATGTCCTGGCGCGAGATCGGGAAGTCGATGCGGACGCCGGTCTCCACCTTGCGGCCGGCCTGGTGGGCGAGGCGCAGCAGCGCATGGGCGACGCGCCGCTCGACCTGCTCGGTCGACATCTCGACGACGCGCGTGTGCATCTCCTGGATGCGGCCGCCCACCGTGTGAAGGGTGTTGAGGGCGAGCGCCGGATGCGCCGCGACGAGCCGCGACCACGACGCCGAGGGCCATTGCAGCGCGACGCTGTCGACCACCGCGGCCGCGGTGCCCGGATAGGTGGTCCGGCCGATCGCGGCGGCGACGCCGAACACCTCGCCGGGCGCCACGAAGCGTACCACCACCTGCTGGCCGTTCGGCGTGAGCTTGAACACGCGCAGCCGCCCGTGCAGCAGCACGAAGAACGAATGGGCGTCGGTATCCTGCTGAAACACCGTGGCGCCCTTGGGAAAGCGGACCGCCTGCGCCTCGCGCAGCAGCGCCTCGCGCTCCTGCACCGACATTCCGGCGAACAGCGGCACGCCGGCGACGAGCGTCGGATCGACGGTCGCCATCACGCTGCCCTCGTTGCGATGGCGGCGCAGGCCCCGGGGGATGGGTACATCGAAGTCTCCGGACCAGCACGACGCCGCCCGCGCGACGCCGGCCGCGCGTTCTAGCACGCCCGCGCCGGGTCGTCGTCGTGGTTCGGGCCGGCGGTGGTGCCGGCGCCCGGCCACGTCGGAGCGGCGACATGCGCTTCCCACGCCGCGGCGAAATGCTCTAGACAGCGGTACCGCCCGCCGGGGTCGCCGTGGCCGCCGGACCGGGTCCATGCCAGCCCGGAATTCGCCGCGACATGCCGCTCGCTCGTTCGTCCTCCCGTGCGCTCCTTCGTGCCTTCGTCCTCGCGGCCCTGGTGCTCGCCGGCGCCGTCCTTCCGGCCGCCGCCGCCAAGGTCACCTTCGTGCTGGTCAACGACATCTACGAGATGGGCGAGCAGGCGATGCCGGACGGCAAGGCCCGCGGCGGCTTCGCCCGCCTCGCCGCCGTGGTGGCGGCCGAGCGGGCCAGGGGCGCCGCCGCCGGCACCACGGTGCTGATGGCGCATGCCGGCGACACGCTGTCGCCGTCGCTGATGTCCGGGCTCGATCAGGGCGAGCACATCGTGGCGCTGACCAACATGATTCGCCCCGACGTGTTCGTGCCCGGCAATCACGAGTTCGATTTCGGCAAGGCGGTGTTCCTGAAGCGGATGGCGGAGGCGCGGTTCCCGCTCCTCGCCGCCAACCTGCGGGCGCCCGGCGACGCCATGGTCCCGGGCTTCTCCGATCACCGCATGGTCGAGGTGGAGGGCATCAAGATCGGCATCGTCGGGCTGACCTACGACGAGACGCCGCGCGCGTCCAATCCCGAGGACCTGCTGTTTCGTCCATCGGTCGAGACCCTGAAGGAGGAGGCGGCCCGGCTGCGCCGCGACGGCGCCGACTTCGTGGTGGCGGTGGTTCATGCCGACCGCGACCAGCAGCGCGCCATGGCGGCGACCGGCGTCGTCGACCTCGTGCTCGGCGGCCACAACCACGACCTGTTCATCAACTACGATCAGAACGCCGCGGTGGTCGAATCCGCCTACGAGGCATTCTACGTGGTCGCCGTCGACATCGACCTGCACGTCGCCACCGACGAGGGCCGGCGGGTCACCCGCTGGTGGCCGCAGTTCCGGGTGATCGACACCGCCACGGTGACGCCCGATCCGGGCGTCGCGGCGGCCGTCGCGGTGTTCCGGCAGGAGCTGACCAAGGAGATGGCGGTGCCGCTCGGCGCCATCGCGGTCGAGTGGGACAGCCGCAGCGCCACCGTGCGCACCCGCGAGACCGCGATCGGCAACGTGTTCGCCGATGCAGCCCGCATCAACCTGAAGACCGATGCGGCGATCCTCAACGGCGGCGGCATCCGGGCCGGCAAGGTCTATCCGGCCGGCAGCCCGGTGACGCGCCGCGACGTGCTGGCCGAGCTACCGTTCGGCAACCGCGTCGTGCCGGTCGAGATCGGCGGCGCGGCGCTGCGCGAGGCGATCGAGAACGGGCTGGCGCGGCTGCCGGCGGCATCCGGGCGCTTCCCGCAGGTCTCCGGCCTGACCATCGAGGCGGACGTCTCGAAGCCGCCGGGCAGCCGGGTGCTGTCGCTGCTGGTCGACGGCAAGCCGCTCGATCCGCGGCGGACCTACACGGTGGCAGTGAACGATTTCCTGGCCCGCGGCGGCGACGGCTACACCACCATCCGGGACGCCAAGCATCTGCTGCCGACCGACGACTCGCCGCTGCTCGCCAACGAGGTGATGGTGCATCTGCGCCGGCTCGGCACGGTGCGCACCGGCGTCGAGGGGCGCATCACGCTACGCTGACAGCGCGGTGCAGGGGCGCGCGTCGCCCGCGTCTATGCAGCCTCCGGCTCGGCCTTGACGATACGCGACAGGCGCCCGTGGAGGGCGTCGATCTCCCGGCTCATG
This sequence comes from Rhodoplanes serenus, assembly GCA_009720755.1. Classification (GTDB taxonomy): domain Bacteria; phylum Pseudomonadota; class Alphaproteobacteria; order Rhizobiales; family Xanthobacteraceae; genus Rhodoplanes; species Rhodoplanes serenus. The sequence goes on along the minus strand of WNKV01000020.1, from coordinate 96,725 downwards.
CCGGCGACCGCGTCACGCACCTCGACCGAGTGGTGGCCGACCTCTGCGGCATCGGCCGACACGGCGCCGAGGCGAGCCGCGACCTCCTGGGCCGCCGCGGTGGACCGCTGCACGCTGCGGGCGATCTCCCGGGTGGCGGCGCCCTGCTGCTCGGCCGCCGCGGCGACCGCGCCGGTGATGCCGTCGATGCCGCGGATGCGCTCGCCGATCTCCTCGACGGCGCGCACGGCGGCGTCGGTCGCCAGCCGGATGTCCTGGACGTGGCGGTCGATGTCCTCGGTCGAGCGGGCCGTCTGGCCGGCCAGCGTCTTCACCTCCTGGGCGACGACCGCGAAGCCCTTGCCAGCCTCCCCGGCGCGGGCCGCCTCGATGGTGGCGTTGAGGGCGAGCAGGTTGGTCTGCTCGGCGACGTCGCCGATCAGCTTGGAGACCTCGGCGATGCGGACCACCGCCTCCGACAGCGACCGGATTCGCGTCGTGGCCGTGTTGCCGGCCGCCACCGCCTCGCGGGTCGCCGCGCCGGTGCGGGTGATCTGGCCGTTGATCTCCTGCACCGAGGAAGACAGCTCCTCGGCGGCGGCCGCCACCGCCTGGGCGCTGGTGCGCGCCTCCTCGGCGAAGGCCGCGATGGAACGGGAGGTATCGCCGACCGCGACGGCGCGGCTCGCCATACCGTCGGCGACGCCGCCGACCCGCCGCGACACGTCACCCAGCTCGCCGATGGCACCGAGCGATTCCCGCTCGACATTGCGCGCCATGGACAGCACCGCCTCCCGGCGCTCCCGGTCGGCCTCCTCGCGTGCCGCTTCCTGCTCGACATGGAGGCGCCCATTCTCGACGGCGTGGTCCTTGAAGACCTGGACGGCACTCGCCATGACGCCGATCTCGTCGCGGCGGCCGACGCCCGGCACCACGGTGTCGAGCTTGCCTTCGGCGAGGGCCGTCATGGCGCCCGTCATGCCGAGCAGCGGCCGGACGATCCCGGCCCGTGTGACCACGAAGGAGAGCACCAGTGCGAGGCCGATGCCGATGCCGGCGATCGCCAGGATGGTTCGCATGCCGGTTTGGTAGGTGGTCGCGACCTGGTCGGACAGGCGGCGCTTGAGGCGCTGGATCTCGTCGAAATAGACGCGCGTCCGGTTGCGCGCCTTCTCCTGGGCGGCCCGGCTCGCGGCGGCCCGGGTCAGCAGCTCGGACCGCTCGGCGGCGCTCGGCGGATCGGCGATCGCGGCGAGGAGCGTGCGGAGACCGTCGGACTCTCGTCGCAAGGCGGCGATCAGCGGCGCCTGCTCGGCGAGGTAACGGCGATCGTCCTCCGTCGTCGCCAGCTTGCCCAGGAGGGCGATGCGCTCGTCGAGCAGCGCCCATTCGGCCCGCACCAGATCGCCGGCCTCCTTGATGGTCGCCGCGCGTGGGTCGGCCACCATCATGGCCTCGGCGCGCCCGATCGCGGTGAAGTTGGTGTTGAGGCGCGAGCCGAGCACTGCCTTGTCGCCGGCCGCCTCGGTGAGCCGCGCGGCATCGGACAGCGACGTCATCGCATCCAGAGCGACGAGCACGACGCCCGTTGCGACTAATGCGAGTAGTCCGACCAGAGATAGTATTTTTGTTATAATACGAAAGCGCGACAGGAGATGAGACACGGGTTCGCTCCGCGAATGCTCGATAGCGACCAGAACTGTACGCCCGGAAGCGATGAGTTATCGTTAACGACGGCGGCCGGATCTGTGCTCTACATGCAATGGGTCGGATCGGTAGTCCGGTCGCCCGGCCAACCGTCGGGCAAAGCCATGGAGTTCTGGCCGGTCGGCCTGATCGAGGTGATGTTCGACGGCGGCCTTCTCGCCGCGGCGCTGTGGCACATCCTGTGGGGACGGCGGCAGGATGCCGAGCGCCTGGCCGCGTTGCGGCGGCGCCGCGAGGGGGCCGCGGTGGGGGAGACCGCAGTCGTCTCGACGCCGGTGTCGGTTCCGGCGGTGCCGCAGGTCAGGCGCTGTCGTGTCGCGCCCGCTGGAAGGCGAGAACCTGCTCGGCGGTCTGGCGCCTGATGCGATCGAAGCTCGACCGGGCGACCGCCAGGGCCTGATCGCCCATGCCGCCGGGGCCGAGTCGCATCTCCAGAACGGCGCGCGTGGTCGGCCAGCCGAGACCGACGGCACGGGCCAGGAACAAGAGCGACTCCGAGCGCCGTTGCAGAAGAATGCGCTCCACCGTGACGAGCGGCAGATCGGCCAGGCGGGCGAGTGCCGCCGCGGTGTGCTCGAAGCGGCCGGCGGTGGCGAAGGCGCCGATCTCGGCGTCGCCGAGCCGGCCCGTACGGTCCAGCTCCGCCGCGGCCGCGATGGCCGCCGTGTAGTCTTTCGACTCGGCCGCCGTGCGGGCCGCGATCGCCTCGGCGATCTGCGCCACGATCCCGCGGATGTCGTCGCCCGATGTTCCGCCGCGGCCCTCTTGCAGGCGTCCCCGCACCGCCTCGGAGGCTTTCGCCAGCAGCCGGATGAAATGCCGGCGCGGCAGGTCGGGGCGCAGGCCCACCCGGGTGGCGAGCACGTCGTCGCCGTCGGCGCGGCGCACCAGGGTGTCGAACCCGGCGTCCGAGAAGCGCGACCCGGCATTGTCGGCGACGCTGCGGACCACGAGATCGCTGCCACGCTCGACGAGCACATCGGTGACCGGGGTGGGCACCACGGCGCGCTTGGTGATCGCCAGCAGGTGGGCCTGGCTGCGCGTGCGGGCGCAGGCGACGAGATCGGCGTCGTCCAGCCCCTCCGCATGGATCAGCAGCGGTGCCGCGACCGCCGGCGTCTCGTCGAGCGCCAACGTGCGGGCGAGCCGTGGCGGCGGCACCGGGGCGGCGGCGAGGCGACGGGCCAGCTCGCGCCGGGCCGTTTCCTCGATGTCGGTGGCGAGACGGCCGAGCACGTCGTCGAACACCGCGATCTGATCGTCGGCGTAGTGGACGGCGCCGTCGAGATAGAGATCGGTGATGCGTCGCAGAAGATGCGCGCGGGCTTCCGGTGAGCCGCCGGCGAGCGTCTCGTCGAGGTCGTCGATCAGACGGGACGGCTCGGCCATGGCGCGACTCGCTGGATGGGCGGCGGCGTCGCGTGTCTGCGTCGTGGCGCAGCGCGCGGTACACGCCAGGGTATCGGGCGAGCTTTGCCGAGTCGTTAACGGCGTCTGCCGAGAGCGCGACGCCTTGCGGGCGACGCGACGATGCCCCCGGCGCGGCGCGAAGCAGGTCGCGTACTCCACCCACGATCGCACCGTGCCGGGCGCATGGGTGACATTCGATATCCGCCAGTAAGTTGTTGGGCGGATAGTTCGGCCACGGCCGCGCGTATATCTGCACGGCGTCATGCCCCCCTCCTTCCGATCCCTCCCCCGATACGTCTGACCCGAACGGAAATCATGTCCAGCACGTCCCGCATTCTCGACCCGGTCTTCCGGTCCAAGATCATGTCGGCCGCCGAGGCGGCCGCTCTCATTCCGGCGGGCGCCAACGTCGGAATGAGCGGCTTCACCGGCGCCGGCTATCCCAAGGCGGTTCCGCTGGCGCTGGCGCAGCGCATCGAGGCCGCGCATGGGCGCGGCGAGCCGTTCCGTATCGGGGTGTGGACCGGCGCCTCGACGGCGCCCGAGCTAGACGGGGCTCTCGCCAAGGTCGACGGTCTGGAGATGCGGCTGCCCTACCAGTCGGACCCCACCTGCCGGAAGCAGATCAACGCCGGCACGATGGAGTATCTCGACATCCATCTGTCGCACGTCGCCCAGTTCGTGTGGTTCGGCTTCCTCGGCCATCTCGACGTGGCGGTCGTCGAGGTCGCGGCGATCCTGGAGGACGGCCGGCTGGTGCCGACCAACTCGGTCGGCAACAACAAGACGTGGCTCGACCAGGCCGACAAGGTCATCCTCGAGGTGAACTCCTGGGCCAACCTCGATCTCGAAGGCATGCACGACATCTATTACGGCACGCGGCTGCCGCCGCACCGCATGCCGGTGCCGCTGCTCGCCCCCGGTGACCGCATCGGCGAGCCCTACTATCGCTGCGATCCGTCCAAGGTGGTGGCGGTGGTGGAGACCGACGCGCCCGACCGCAACACGGCGTTCACGGCGCCCGACGAGACGTCGCGCCGGATCGCCGGCCACATCCTCGAGTTCTTCTCGCACGAGATCCGCAAGGGGCGGCTGCCGGCCGGGCTGCTGCCCTTGCAGTCCGGCGTCGGCAACGTCGCCAATGCGGTGATGGCGGGCCTGGAGGACGGGCCGTTCGACAATCTGGCCGCCTACACCGAGGTGCTCCAGGACGGCATGCTCCAGCTCGTGCGCTCCGGCAAGATGACGCTCGCCTCGGCGACCGCCGTGTCGCTGAGCCCGGAGGCCGCCGTCACCTTCAACCGCGACGCCGCCGCGCTGAAGAAGAACGTGGTGCTGCGGCCGCAGGAGATCAGCAACCATCCCGAGGTGATCCGCCGGCTCGGCATCATCGCCATGAACGGCATGATCGAGGCCGACATCTACGGCAACGTGAACTCGACCCACATCAACGGGTCGAGCATCATGAACGGTATCGGGGGCTCCGGCGACTTCGCCCGCAACGCCTATCTGTCGATCTTCATGACGCCGTCGACCGCCAAGGGCGGCAGCATCTCGTGCATCGTGCCGATGGTCTGCCATGTCGACCACACCGAGCACGACGTGCAGGTGATCGTCACCGAGCAGGGCCTCGCCGACCTGCGCGGCCTGTCGCCCAAGCAGCGCGCCAAGGTGGTGATCGAGAACTGCGCCCATCCGGACTACCGGCCGGCACTGTCGGAGTACTTCCGGCTGGCGCTCGATCGCTCCCCGGGCCGCCACACGCCGCATCTCCTCGACGAGGCGTTCCGCTTCCTGCCCGAGTGGAAGGCGCGGGCGGCGGGCGGCCGCTGACGCGCTCCGCCGCCATCATCTCTGAATGTCCATCGCCCGGGTGATTCGCGTCGCCCGGGCGATTTGCGTTTGCGTCTGGAGCGGAATCCGATCCAACGGGATCGTGTTCCGCTCCAGACGTCCTTGCATGATTGCATTTTCGACGGCGAACCGGACCACTTCGCCGGAAAATGCTCTCCTGCCCGCGTCGGCGGCTGGCGACCTTTCGTCTCGGAAAAAAATGCCGAGTTTCACGGCTTTGGCGAGTTTTGTCCGAGCTCTGCCACGTTTCAGGCCGATTGTTACAACCAATAGTCTGTAGGACTAATCTGCGATTAAGTCGTCATTATCTAAGATGCCATCGATCCGGATAGCGTTAAGCCGACGGCAACAGCACCGGACCACGATTGCGAACACCCGTTAAGGACACCACAACTACCGCGATGAAACTACCGATCCTCCAGTTGCCCAAGCGACTCGCCGAACGCCGCAGCTCGGCGATCTTCGGCGTGGTGCTGATCGCGGTTCTGTGGGCCGGTGTGGCGCTCAAGTATTTCGACGGGGTGCAAGCCGACCAGCGCGAGGCGGAGCGTACCAACCAGAACTTCGCGATGGTGTTCGAGGAGAACGTGCTGCGCCTGATCGGCGAGATCGACAAGGCGCTGCTCTATCTCCGGCGCAGCATCGAGACCCGCAAGGACTCGACCGACTTCCACACCATCGTGGCGACCACCGACGTGCTGAGCGAGATCATCGTCCAGGTGGCGATCATCGACGCCGGCGGCATCATGCGGGCGTCCAATGCCGGACCGCAGCCGGCCCCTTCCACCGACCTGAGCGATCGTGAGCACTACCGGGTCCACGTCGACAATCCCGACGATGCCCTGTTCATCTCCAGGCCGCTGGTCGGCCGCATCAGCGGCAAGTGGTCGGTGCAGTTCACCCGCCGCTTCCTCAACACCGACGGCACCTTCGCGGGCGTCGTCGTGGCCTCGCTCGATCCCGCTCACCTGACCCAGTTCTACGACAAGATCGACCTCGGCCCCTCGGCGTCGATCTCGCTGATCGGGGCCGACGGCGTGGTGCGTTCGAGCGGCGGCCGGTCCGGCGGGCTCGGCCTCGGCACCGATCTGCGCGGCACCGCCGTGCTCCGCCACATGCTGGCCGGCGCCAACGTGACCTTCGACAATGTCGATCCCGTCACCGGCGAGACGCGGCTGGTCACCCTGCGCAAGGTGCGCGGCCATCCGCTGTGGGTGGCGGTGAGCGTCGACAAGGCGGACGTCTTCAAGAACGCGCTGACCACGCTCGAGCTGCACGTCACCGTCGGTATCCTGCTCACGCTTATCGTGCTCGTCGCGGTCAATCGCATCCTGCGCTCGGAAGATCGCGCCGTGCAGAAGAGCGAGCAGCTGCGGCTGACTCTCGAGCACATGAGCCAGGGCATCATGCTGGTGACCAAGGATCACGAGATCCCGGTCATCAATGCCCACTGCATGGAGCTGCTCGATCTGCCGCCGAGTCTCGCCGCGCATCCGCCCCGCCTCGACGAGCTCGCCGACACGGAAACCCGCTACGGCAAGCTGCGCGACATCGTGGCGCCGGCGCCGCCGCACGGCAGAAGCGCGACCGGCGAGGGCGAGGCGCGCCGCATCACGGTGAGCGAGCGGCTCCAGCCGGACGGCACGGTGCTGGAGCAGCGCACCGTCCATCTGCCCGACGGCAGCGTCGTGCACACTTTCACGGACATCACCAAGCGTTGGCAGGCGGAGGCCCGGGTGGCCCGCCTGGCCGCCGAGGACCCGCTCACCGGATTGCCCAACCGGCGCGTCTTCCACGCCGCGCTGGAGCAGGTCGGTCGCCGCGACGGCGCCCGGCCGGTCGGTCCGGTCGCGCACGACCACGCCGTGATGTTCCTCGATCTCGATCGCTTCAAGGTGATCAACGACACGCTCGGCCACCGCATCGGCGACCGTCTCCTCCAGGAGGTGGCGCAGCGGCTGCGCGGCACCGTGCGGGAGAGCGATGTGCTGGCCCGGCTCGGCGGGGACGAGTTCGCCGTGGTGGTGTCGCCGGTCGAATCCCGCGCCGCCATCGAGGCGATGGCGAAGCGGCTGGTGGAGACCGTGGGGCGCCCGATCGAGATCGACGGTCACCGCATCTGCACCACCGTCAGCATCGGCATCGCGGTCGGTCCGCAGGATGGTCGCGGTGCCGATGAGCTGCTGATGGCGGCGGACCTCGCGCTCTACGCCGTGAAGGCGGAGCGGCGCGGCACCCACAAGTTCTTCCACGCCGCCATGACCAAGGAGGTCAACGACCGCCGGCGCATCGAGATGGAGCTGCGCGAGGCGATCGCGCGCGATCAGCTCGCGCTGCACTTCCAGCCCATCGTCGATCTGCGCTCCGGTACGGTGACCGGCTTCGAGGCGCTGACGCGCTGGCACCATCCGGAGCACGGTCTGGTGCCACCCAACGTGTTCATCCCGGTGGCCGAGGATTCCGGCCTGATCCTGCCGCTCGGCGAATGGGCGCTGGCGGAGGCGTGCCGCCGTGCCGTCGGCTGGCCGGGGGCTCTCCGGATCGCCGTCAACCTGTCGCCGGTGCAGCTCTATGCGCCCGATCTCGTCGACGTGGTCGAGCGCACCTTGGCGGCGACGGGCCTTCCGCCCGAGCGGCTGGAGCTGGAGATCACCGAGCGGGTGTTTCTCGACGACAGCGACCGCACCATGCGGGTGCTGCGCCGCCTGAAGCAGGCGGGCGTGCGCATCGCGCTCGACGATTTCGGCACCGGCTACTCGTCGCTGAGCTATCTGCGCAGCTTCCCGTTCGACAAGATCAAGATCGACCGCGCCTTCGTGCTCGATCTCGACGACGGCTCGGAGCATGTGGCCATCGTCCAGGCGGTGGTCCAGATGGCGGGCGCGCTCGGCATGACGACCACCGCCGAGGGAGTCGAGACCGAGCGCCAGCGCGAAGTGTTGGCGACGCTCGGCTGCGACCAGGCGCAGGGCCATCTGTTCAGCCCGGCGGTGCCGATCGAGGCGGTCGCCCCGCTGCTGGCCGGTTGGACGCACCGCCGCATCGTCGCCGCCTGAGAAGCAGGCGGACGGTCGGCTTCCGGCGCGGCTCGCCGCGCCGGCCGCCTGGCAATCAAGAACCTGTCTGGCCGCCGCCGGCCTGCTTGGCCTTGCGTTGCTGCGCCTCGTGCCACAGCAGGATCAGCCCCGACACGATGACGATGGCGGAGCCGGCGAGGAGCGCGAGCGTCGGCTGGTCGCCCCACACCAGGAAGCCGATCACCATCGCCCACACCAGGGTCATGTAGTAGAACGGCGAGACCGCGGTGGTCGGCGCGAGATGCAGCGCCTTGGTCCAGAAGTATTGCTGCACGGCGTTGCAGACGCCGGTGCCGACCAGCATCAGGGCGTCGATCGGGGTCGGCATCCGGAAGCCGAACAGCAGCAGGAACGAGTGGAAGAACGACATCGTCAGCATCTGCCACATGAGCAGCGTGTTGGCCGATTCGGTCTTGGTCATGCCGCGCACCGCGACTGTGACGCTGCCGTACATGACGGCGTTGCCGAGGGCGAACAGGGCGCCGAGCGACAGCGAGTCGGCACCCGGCTCGGTGACGATCAGCACGCCGACGAAGCCGAACAGGAGCGCCGCCCAGCGCACCGGCCCGGCGCGCTCGCCGAGCCACAGCACCGAGATCAACGCCGCAAACAGGGGCGCCGAGAAGCCGATCGCGATGGCGCCGGCGATCGGCATCAGGCTCACGGCCAGCACGGTCAGCGTCTGCGAGATCGCCTGCGAGAGGCCGCGGGCGACGTGCTGGTGCACCTTGCGGGTGGCGAACACCGACAGGCCGGTGAACGGCAGCACGAACAGCGAGCAGACGAGGAGCGACGAGATGGAGCGGAACGCCATCACCTCGCCGACCGGATAGAGCGCCACCTGCCATTTGGCGAGTGCACTCGACAGGGCGAACATCACGGTCGCCCCGATCATGAACAGGATGCCGAGCGGGATGTTGTCGACGCGGGCCGACGATGTCGACACGGAAGGCTGGGCGGCGGGGGCCGCCGGCGCGGGCTCGGCCGGCGCGCTCGCCGATGCCGTCATCGGCGCGCTCCCGGCTCGGGCGATCAAGGGCACGGTGTCGTCCTCGGTCTCGGTGGACACGTTGCGGCCTCTGGCTCGACAGCGCCGAGCGATCAGTCCGGCAGCGTCTCGGCCGGCCGGCAGCGGCAGTCGTCGGGCCCGCACGGCTCGGCATCGGCCGGCAGGAACCACGGCTTCACCGCGAAGCCGCGGCGCAGCGAGTACATGTAGAAGACCGGCATGCGGGCGGGAAACAGCGAGCGCAGCTTGCTGCCGTTGAAGGTGACGAAGACGGCCCCCGGAAAGGCGATCTCGACGGCCCGCTTCTCCACCATGTTCATGGCGTAGTAGGCGCGGGCTCCGTCGAGCGCCGAGCCTTCGCCGCGATACCACTTGCCGGCGCTCGCCGCCAGGCTCTCCAACACGTCGTCCGGCACCGGTGCGGCAGTATCGACGTCGTGCGCCTCGGGCGCCGCCGCCACCAGCGTGCTCAGCCGGCAGGTCTGGAAGCCGCGTCGCGTCGCCTCGGCCGTGATGGCCGCGAAGTATGAGTCGATGCTCTCCTCGGCGTGGCCGTTGTGCCGCGCATGGGTGTCGGTGAGGATCAAGGTCACGGCGGCACCCGCCACGTGCGCCTGGCGCACGCGCGTCACCATGCTGCCGATAAAGTCGAGGCACTCGATGTCCTCGCCGGCGGCGGCGCAGCGCGGCCCCTTGCCCCAGTAGAGAACGAACCGCAGCGGCTCGGCGTAGGCCACCGCGGTGGTGACCACCTGCAACAGCAGGTGCGGGTTCTCGGGTTGCTCGCGCTTGAACGACCAGGTGTTGAACGACCGCAGAACCTTCTCGGCGGTGGCTTCGACGGTGGCGTGGACCGGCGCCCGGGGTGGGCGGCCGCCGTCGACGGGCGTGGCGCGCGGTGGGCCGTGACGTTCGTACGGGCTGTGCGCGGTCGGGGCGGTGCGGGCGCGGTCCTGAACAGCCGCAGTCGGAGAGCCGGCCGGGGCGGCACTAGTCGGTCGCGACATGTCTTACTCCCACCTGACGTGTCGTTAATATTCGTTAAGGGGTGGAAAGCGTCAATTTGAATCAAATTTTTCGATAGTTTTAGCGAATATTAAGGTTAACGAATCAAGACGGACTCAAGAATCGCCGCGAGCTGGCATTTCGACGGAAGGGGTTCCTCTCTCGTTTCGAGAGTGTTGTGACGGGTGAGGTATAGTAGTGAGGCATTCTTCACCTTCGGACGGTGCATTCGGTGCGATCCGGATCGGGGCCCCGCGACGTCGTCCGAGCCACGCCTTGGCCGCAACGAGTGCCGCGCGACCTGGGCCGCCAGGACGCCGCCTTGGGAAGATCGCTGCGGCGGCCGGCCATCGGGTGAGCCATGCCGGGCTGCGGCCCCGGTCTTGCGCTGCCGGAACAGCTCCCGTCTTGACGATCGGCCTGCCCTGATGGTCTTGTAACTAGACGGTTACTTGATTTGACGGATCGCGCGCCGGTCCGCTTCCGCCTGCCGCTCCACCCGCTGCGCCGACGCCGCGATGCGTCGTGGCGAGCCGCGAGTCGAGAGCCGGCGGCCGGGCAGGGCGCGCCGAGTGCGAGGTCTTCGGCGGCGGGTTGCGGGGTTTGCGGCCCGTCCGTCGTCACCGTTCGAGGAGACTGACGAGATGGCACACGATCGAATGGCCGTCCTGACGGCGATGATGGACCAGGGGGTGATCCCGGTCTTCTACCATCCCGATGCGGAGGTCTGCCGCAAGGTGATCCAGGCGTGCGCCGACGGCGGTGCCAAGTGCATCGAGTTCACCAACCGCGGCGACTTCGCCGCGCAGGTGTTCCTCGACGTCGCCCGTCATTTCGCCAAGGCGGACCCGAGCGTCATCATGGGCGTCGGCTCGATCGTCGATGCGCCGACCGCCGGGATCTACATCGCCAACGGGGCCAAGTTCGTGGTCGGCCCGCTGCTCAATCCCGACGTCGCCAAGGTCTGCAACCGGCGCAAGATCCCCTATAGCCCCGGCTGCGGCTCGATGTCGGAGATCGGCTTCGCCGAGGAGCTCGGCTGCGAGATCGTCAAGGTGTTTCCGGGCGGCTCGGTCGGCGGGCCGGAGTTCGTCAAGTCGGTGCTGGGGCCGTGCCCGTGGAGCCGCATCATGCCGACCGGCGGCGTCGACGCCTCCGAGGCGTCGCTGCGCGCCTGGTTCTCGGCCGGCGTCGTCTGCGTCGGCATCGGCTCCAACCTGATCACCAAGGAGCTGCTGGCCGCCCAGGACTACAAGGGCATCGAGACGAAGGTGCGCGACACCATCGCGCTGATCCGGTCGATCCGGGGGAAGTGACATGAGCGACGTTCTGACGATCCGTCCGGCATCGGAAACCAAGTGGGACTGCGCCTCGTTCGGCGAGGTGATGCTGCGCTTCGACCCCGGCTTCGGCCGCGTGCGCACCGCCCGCAGCTTCCAGGTGTGGGAGGGCGGCGGCGAGTACAACGTGGCGCGCGCCATGCGCAAGTGCTGGGGCAAGCGGTCGGCCGTCGTCACCGCGCTGCCGGAGAACGATCTCGGCTGGCTGGTGCAGGACTTCATCATGCAGGGCGGGGTCGACACCTCGCACATCCTGTGGCGCGAGTTCGACGGCATCGGCCGCAACACCCGCGTCGGCCTCAACTTCACCGAGAAGGGCTTCGGCGTGCGCGCCGCCCTCGGCTGCTCCGACCGCGGCCATTCGGCGGCCTCGCAGATCCGGCCCGGCGAGGTGAACTGGGAGAAGCTGTTCGGCGAGGAGGGGGTGCGCTGGTTCCACACCGGCGGCATCTTCGCGGCGCTGGCCAGCAACACGGCCGAGGCGGTGATCGAGGCCGTCGAGGCGGCCCGCAAGCACGGCACCATCGTGTCCTACGATCTCAATTACCGCGCCTCGCTGTGGAAGAGCCAGGGCGGCAAGGCCGGCGCCCAGAAGATCAACCGCGAGATCGCCCGCTACGTCGACGTCATGCTCGGCAACGAGGAGGACTTCACCGCCTGCCTCGGCTTCGAGGTCGAGGGGCTCGACGAGCACATCTCGGAGATCGACCCGGCCAACTTCAAGGCGATGATCGCGAGCGCCGTGAAGCAGTTTCCCAACTTCAAGGTGGCGGCGACGACGCTGCGCAACGCCAAGACCGCCAGCATCAACGACTGGGGCGCCATCGTGTGGGCGGGCGGACAGTTCTACGAAGCCCCGTTGCGGGAGAACCTCGAGATCTACGATCGCGTCGGCGGCGGCGACGGCTTCGCGTCGGGCCTCGCTTATGCGTTCCTGGAAGGCAAGGGGCCGCAGGCGGCGGTGGAGTACGGCGCTGCCCACGGGGCACTGGCGATGACGACGCCGGGCGACACCTCGATGGTGAACGCCAAGGAGGTCGAGGCCATCATGAAGGGCAAGGGCGCCCGGGTGATCCGGTGACGCCACGGCGGGATGCGCTCGCGCAGTGTTGCGGGAGCCGTGTCCCATGGTCATGGCCGGGCTTGTCCCGGCCATCCACGTCTGCTCGTGTGGAATTGGCCGAAGACCGTGGATGGCCGGCACGACGCCGGCCGTGACGAGTCACGAGTGCAGGCCGACAGGGGGCGAACGCTCATGAAGATCGACACCGTTCTGACACCGAACGACCTGCTGCCGGCGATCCGCCGCATGTGGGCCCTCTCGGCCGACAAGATCGTCGCCATCGACCGCAGCATGGACCGCTCCGCCGGGGCGCCGGTGCACACGGTGGCGGGCGTCTACAAGCCGCGCGGCTGGACCGACTGGACACAAGGGTTCGAGTTCGGCAGCGCCATCCTGCAATTCGATGCGACCGGCGACGAGAGCTTCCTGGCCATGGGGCTCGATCGCATCTGCGCCGAGATGCCGGTTCACGTCACCCATTTCGGCGTCCACGACCACGGCTTCAACCAGATCTCGACCTTCGGCAATCTGCGCCGCCTGATGGGCGAAGGGCGCCTGCCGCACGATCCCTGGCAGCTCGAATATTTCGAGCTGGCGCTGAAATGCTCGGGCGCCGTGCAGGCCAATCGCTGGACCGAGCTCGGCGACGGCTACGGCTTCATCCAGTCGTTCAACGGCCCCCACTCGCTGTTCATCGACACCATGCGGACCCTGCGGGTGCTAGCGCTCGCCCATCAGCTCGGCCACGTCATGAAGGGCGAGGGCGACCAGGTGATCCCGCTGCTCGGCCGGATGATCGCGCACGCCCGCACCACGGCGCAGTACGGCGTGTTCTACGGCGAGGGCCGCGACATCTACGACCTGCGCGGGCGCACCGCCCACGAGGCGATCTTCAACACCGCCAGCCGTGCCTTCCGCTGTGTCGGCACCCAGCAGGGCTATTCGGGCTTCTCGACCTGGACGCGCGGCCTCGCCTGGGCGATCACCGGCTATGCCGAACTCCTGGAGTTCATGGAGACGGTCGAGGAGGAGGAGGTCGAGGCATTCGGCGGCAAGGCCGAGGTGGTCGCCATGATGGAGAAGGCGGCGGCGGCGACCTGCGACTTCTACATCGCCCACACGGCGACCGACGGCATCCCGTACTGGGACACGGGCGCGCCCGGCCTGCGCGATCTCGGCGACGTCTATGCGCGCGAGTCCGAGCCCGAGAACGACGTCGAGCCGGTCGATTCCTCGGCGGCGGCGATCGCCGCGCAGGGCCTGCTGCGCTTCGGCGCCTGGCGCGAGGCGACCGGCCGGGCCGACGCGGCGCGCTACCGGCAGGCCGGCCTGACGGTGCTGCGCACGCTGCTGTCGGACCGCTACCTGTCGATCGATCCGGAGCATCAGGGCCTGGTGCTGCACAGCCAGTATCATCGCCCCAACGGCTGGGACCACGTCCCGCCCGGCCGTCACAATCCGTGCGGCGAGGCGACCATGTGGGGCGACTATCACATGCGCGAGCTCGCCTTGTATGTGCAGCGCCTGGCCGAGAACGGGCCGTACCTGACGTTCTTCGGGTGAGGCGATGATCTCGCTCCGCCACTCGTCCCCGCGAAAGCGCTAGGGCATGCACACATCGGGTGCCACGCCTAACAGCGTCATGCGCGGGCTCGACCTGCGCATCCATCGCCTTCACCAAAAAACCATTGGTCGCAAAGAGATGGATCGCCGGGTCGAGCCCGGCGATGACATCGGAGGGGGCGGCCGGCGTGTTTGCCCCTCACCGAAAGTCCGCAGCTTTCCGAGATGTGTGCATGCCCTAGCGCGAAAGCGGGGACCCAGCCCTTGCGGCACTGGGGTCCCGCTTGCGCGGGATTGAGCGGCATGCGGGGCAGGCGACAGGGAGACATCACATGAACCAGACCACCGGCCGTCGCGTCGCGCTCGTCACCGGCGGCCGTCGCGGCATCGGCCTTGCGGTCGCCGAGGGGCTCGCGGCCGAGGGCTTCGACGTCGCCATCACCGGCACCCGCGACGACGACGTGGCGCAGGCGGCGGTGAAGCGGCTCACGGCTCACGGCGTCGCAGCCACCTACGTGGCCGGCGACGTCGGCGACGTCGGCGACCATGCGCGCGTGCTCGACGCCGTCGAGGCGGCGCTCGGTCCGACCGACGTGTTCGTGTCGAACGCCGGGGTGGCGCCGCCGCAGCGGCTCGACGTGCTGTCGACCACGCCGGAGAACTTCGACTATGTGCTCGGCGTCAACCTGCGTGGCGCCTTCTTCCTGGCCCAGGCGGTGGCTAACCGCATGCTGGCGCGACCGTCGGAGACGCCGCGGGCGATTGTCGTGGTGTCGTCCTGCTCGGCCGAGATGGTCTCCAACAACCGCCTGGAATATTGCATCTCCAAGGCCGGCCTCGCCATGGTGGTGGAGGGGCTGGCGGCGCGGCTCGCGGGTGACGGCATCGCGGTGTTCGAGGTGCGGCCCGGCATCATCAAGACCGACATGACGGCCGGCGTGATCTCGAAATACGACGCTCTCATCGAGCAGGGCTTGGTGCCGGCGAAACGCTGGGGAAGGCCGGAGGACATCGCGGCAGCCGTGCGGGCGCTGGCGCGGCCCGATGTCGCATTCTCGACCGGCACCGTGGTGAAGGTCGATGGTGGTCTCACCATAATGCGACTATAACGTTTAATGTCGGGGTGTTTTCTGCTTTGCGATAGTCTCGCCGTGCCCTCGTGGAGATCATCTTTCGTATAAATCCGGACTGCCCTAGCTACCCAGGTGCCGTTAACCTTGTCATATGTCGTGTACGCGACACGGGGCGGGGGGCCTGGGCAATGGCGGCGTTGACGGTTCTCGGCACTCTGCACAAGGCGCGCGAGCTGGTGCATGCCGGCGTGTGCGACGGGCTGTTCGAGGCGATCGGCGCACTTCGTGGCGAGGCGAGCGGGCCGGTGCGCGACTGCGCCTATTTCGCCCTGATGGAGACCGCTGCGGCGGGCGATGGCGTCGCCTCCTTCACTACGCTGGCGCGGCCCGGCGAGGCGGCGCTGACGCTGCTCGACGCCACCATCGCGCGGCTGACGGCGGCGCTGCACTGAATGGCGCTGCACTGAATGGCGCTGCACTGAACGGCGCGACACGCGCGGCCGCCGCTGCCGGTGGCATCTGATTAGGCCCGGTGGCGGGCGTCGCGTCGCCACGGCGGAGTCAGGTTTCTGTCACTCAGATTTCTGTCACTCAGATTTCTGTCACTCAGATTTCTGCCACTCGGATTTCTGTCACATTGGGTCGCTATGGTTGCTCTCGCGGACGGGCGATGCGCCCGAATGCCCCGAATGCACGGACGGGCGATGCGCCCGAATGTCTCAGGGACCGCGGCAGGGGTTGGAAACGACGATCCTATCCCCATATGCGGTTGAAGCGGCTTCGGCCGCACCCCTCTCACGCGCCGCCTGACCGCGGATGTACCGGCAGGCTTCGGCCGTGAGATGGGGAACCGGCGGCGGGTCTCGATCGTTCTGTCTTCGCTTCACGATCCTGGCTTTACGATCCTCGTCGGCAGGCTGCTCCAGCGGAGCTTGGTTGGTTTCCCTTCATCGGGAGTCGATCGATCGTCGGTCCGAACCACGGGCCGCGAGGCACAGGACGATGTCACACCTCTGTGGTGCGACACGGTCCTGGTGTGACACCACGACGGTGTGACACCACGCAACGACAGTGCGAAGCTTCGTCGTTGCTGCGCGGCCTCGGGCCGCGCCATCTCGTGCGCTGCCTGACCGCGGATGTACCGGCAGGCTCGGCGCCGAGATTGGAAGCGGGCAGCCGACCTCGATCGAGGTCGATTGATTTGGTCGGTTGCCGCCGCTTCCTACCGCATCCCTCTCACGCCACCTGACCGCGGATGTACCGGCAGGGTCGGCGCTGAGATGGGAGCGGACCCTTCTCTCCTCGCGTTCTTCCGACCGGCTTCACCGCGTTGCCGACGGGGCTGCGCCGGTATGCTCGGCGTCAGCCGGCGGGTGCGGCGGTCCGGCGGTGATCCAGCACCTCGCGCAGCTTGGCAGCCAGACCCGAATAGGTGAACGGCTTGGCGATCAGGTGAAGGCCAGGCTCCAGCCGGCCGTTGGCGACGATGGCGCTGGTGGCGTGGCCGGTGGTGAAGATCACCCGCACGCCGGGGCGTCGCCGCATCGTCTCCTCGGCCAGCTCGCGGCCGTTCATGCCGCCCGGCAGGCCGAGATCGGTGAACAGCAGCGTCACGTCCTCGCGCTCGACAAGGTCGAGGGCGGACGGGCCATTCTCCGCCTGCAAGACCCGGTAGCCCAGCTCGCTCAGAATTTCGGCCGAGTGCTCGCGGACGTCGGGGTCGTCTTCCACCACCAGGATGGTCTCGTGCCGATGTCCGGCCGGCGGCGCCGTTGCGTCGGCCGGCTCGTGCTCGTTCGCGGCGGGCTCTTCGAGGAGCCGCGGCAGGTAGAGCTTCACGGTGGTCCCGTGGCCGACCTCGCTGTGAATGCGCACATGGCCGCCCGACTGCTTGACGAAGCCGTACACCTGCGACAGGCCGAGCCCGGTGCCGTGGCCGATGTCCTTGGTGGTGAAGAACGGCTCGAACGCCTGCGCGATCACGTCGCGGGTCATGCCGATGCCGGTGTCGCTGACCGCGATGACCACATAGGGGCCCGGCAGCACCTCGACCTCCCGGGCGGCGCCCTCGGGGTCGATCTCGGCATTGGCAGTCTCGATGGTGAGATGCCCGCCGTTCGGCATGGCGTCTCGGGCATTGACCGCGAGGTTGAGGATCGCGCTTTCGAGCTGGTTCGGGTCGACGCTGACTTTCCACAAGTCGTCGGCGAGAATGAGGTCCACCGCGATCTGCTCGCCGAAGGTCCGGTGCAGCATCTCGGACATGCTGCCGACGAGGCCGTTGACGTCCGTCGGTCGCGGATCGAGTGGCTGCCGGCGCGCAAAGGCGAGCAGGCTCTGGGTGAGCGCGGAGGCGCGCCGCGCACCGCGCGCCGCGTTCTCGACCGAGCGCTTCAGCCGCTCCGGCACGTTCTCGCCCAGGTGGCGCTGCAAGATGTCGACATTGCCCATGATGATGGTGAGGAGATTGTTGAAGTCGTGTGCCACGCCCCCCGTGAGCTGGCCGATGATCTCCATTTTTTGGGACTGGGCGAGCGCTGCTTCGGCGCGCTCGCGCTGGGCGATCTCGTGGCGCAGCCGCTCGTTGGCGGCGGCGAGATCGCGGGTGCGTTCGGCGACGCGCCGCTCCAGGCTGCCGGCGAGCGCCCGCATCTCGTCCTCGGCGTGGCGGATGCGCAGCAAGGCCCGCACGGCGGCGGCCAGCTCCTGCGGCTCGGCCGGCTGCACCAGGTAGGAGTCCGCCCCGCTGTCGAGCCCGGTGGTGCGGTCGGCCGCGGTGGTGAAGGTGGCCGAGGTCTGCAACACCATCACCTCGGGCCAGCGCGACTTGATCTCGGCGCAGACCTCGGTGCCGCTGATGTCGGGAAGCTGCACGTCGAGCAGAACGACATGCGGACGCGCCGTCTCGACGAGGCGGAGCGCCTCGGCGCCGGTCCCCGCCTCGATCACCGTGAAGCCGGCGAGCTCCAGGTCGCGCGTCTTCGTGTAACGGCCGATTTCCCGATCGTCGACATTGAGGACCAGGGGCTTGGGTTCCGTCATGATCCGACCCCGACTCGTCCTGTTCCGTTCATGATCAGCCGCGCCAGCAGCGTTGTGACGGTGTCGCGCGACAGCTCCTGCTTGGCCAGCACCGGGGCGCCGGGCCGCAGCCGCGCGCGCAGCTCGGCGGTCACCGCGAGCGAGGTCGAGACGACGACCGGAATGTCGGCGGTGCGGTGGTCCTCCGCCAGGTGCCGGAGAGCCGTGAAGCCGTCCATGCGGGGCATCTGGAGATCCAGCAGCACCAGGTCGGGCCGCTCCTCGCGGGCCCGGCGCACGCCGCTCTCGCCGTCCGCCGCCTCGATCACCTCGAAGCGGCTGTCGCCACCGATGAGCTGACGGAACACGTAGCGGAACGTCTCGTCGTCGTCGACGATCAGCACGCGGTGCCGTGCCGGCGCCGACGGAGATGCAGACGCGGTGCGGGCCGGCTCGGCCGGCGCCCCGTCGAGCCGGCAGGGAATCGTCAATCGGAACACCGAGCCCTGTCCGGGCACGCTGTCGAGCGTTAACGTGCCGCCGAGCAGACCGGCGAGATTGCGCGACAGCGGCAGCCCGAGGCCGGTGCCCTTCACCCGGCGCTGGATCGTCGTGTCGATCTGGCTGAACTCCTCGAAGATGCGCTCCTGGTGCTCCGGCGCGATGCCGATGCCGGTGTCGCGCACCGCGAACACGATGCGGGCGGTGTCGGGCTCCCAGGCGGCCGAAACGGCGACCTCGCCGGTTTCGGTGAATTTCAGCGCATTGGAGATCAGGTTGCGCAGGATCTGCGCCACCCGCGCCTCGTCGGTATACAGGGCCGGGAGATCGTCGCCGACCTCGAAGACCAGATCGACATCCGGATTGGTCTGGAGCGGCTTGAGCGCCCCGCGCAAGCCCCCGAACAGATCCGCGACCGTGAACGGAACCGGACGCAGCTCGATCTTGCCGGCCTCCACCTTGGCGAGGTCGAGCAGGTCGTCGACCAGCTCCAGAAGTCCTTCGGCGGAGCGCCGGATATAGCCGACCTGCTTCTCCTGCTCGGCGGTCAGCGGGCCGTCGACCCGGTCCATCAGAAGCCGCGACAGCGCCAGGATGGAGTTCAGCGGCGTGCGGAACTCGTGACTCATGTGCGACAGGAAGCGCGACTTCAGCTCGCTCGCCTGCTTGAGCTGGTCGGCGCGCTCGTCCAACTCGGCATAAAGAGCGACGACGCCGCGGTTGGTGTCGGCCAGCTCGCGGTCGAGGGTGGCGGCCTCCTCCTCGCGGCGGTGCAGCTCGTCGAGGGTCTGCATCAGCTCGCGGTTTTGCTCGTGCAGCGCCGCGAGAGCGTCGCCGCCGGTGTTCGGGCCGCCGGCCGTGACGGTCAGGTCACGCACGAGGGTGGCGATCGTCTCCGCCGTCGGCGGCGTCGCGCGGGCCGGCAGCCGGTGACCGAGCGTCACGGTGGTGCCGACGCCGGGCGACGAGTCGATGGCGAAGTGGTCCAACAGGCGGCGCGCGCCGGCGAGGCCGACGCCGAGCCCGCCTGGCGAGCGGGTGCGGCCTGCGAGCACGGCATCGGGATCGGCCATGCCGGGGCCGCGGTCGCTGATCCGGATCACCAAGCCCTGGTGACCACCGTTCGTCTCCACGGCGAACTCGGCCCGTCCGCCCCGGCCGTGGCTGAAGGCGTTGCGGGCGATCTCCGACACCGCGGTGGCGATGCGGGTCTGGTCCTGCCGCTCGAAGCCGAGCCGCTCGGCGATCAGCCGCGCGCGCTGGCGAACCGCCACCACGTCGGCCTCGGCGGCGATCGCCATGGTCACCACCGGCCAGGCGGACGACCAATCGGTGGGCCGGCCGGGCCGCACGCCGCACGGGCGGTCGTCCGACACGGAGGTCGACCAGGTGGTCGGCCCGGTCGGCAGCTCGGTCGTCGGCTCCGTCGAAGGCACCATCATCGGTTCGGTCCCGCACCGGCCACCAGCACCGTCACGTCGTCCCGCCGCCGCCAGAAGTCCCGGAACAGCACGGCGGCGATCAAGGTCGGATGCGCGTGGATCAGGCCGGGATAGCGGTCGAGGCTCCAGCTGGTGGCCAGGCCGTCGGAGTGGAGGATGGCCACCCCATCGTCGAGGCGGTAGTCGAAGGACTGGATCTTGCGCACGGCGTGCCCGGCGGTGCCGGGCAGCGATATCATCCGTCGGACGTCGCGCGGCGTCACCACGACACCGGCGACGTTGCCGATGCCGCCGAACTCGACGCGGCCATCGGCGGCGGCGAGGCGGGCGACCGAGACGGCGGCGCCGCGGGTCGCACGCAGCCCGCCGTGGATATAGTCCAGCATGGTGGGCACGCGGTGATCCTTGTGCCGGTTGAACACGCGCACCGCCTGGGTGGCGGCGTCGGCGGCCTCCGGGCCGTGGCCGAGCCCGTCGGCGACCATCAGGGTGCGCAGCCCGTGGCCGTCGATCACCCCGAAGGCGTCGCCGCAGACCGCCTCGCCCTCCTTGGCCACCGAAACGGCGCCCCAGCCGGCGCGGCTCGGCTTGTTGGCCTTGGGCGGGGTGCCCGGCTCGAAGCGCGCCAGGAGCGCAGTGCCGAGGCCCGGCCAAGTCGCGACCTCGACCATGTGGGCCTGGCGCACCACCGCCCCGAGACCATGGCCGTTGGTGCCGCTGGTCGAGTAGCCGTCCTCCAGGCAGGACGCGAGATCGGCGATGCCGCGGCCCTTGTCGAGCGACAGCACCTCGATGCCGGTGCCGTCCTCCTCTTCGAAGGCGCCGACCAGGATCTCGCCGCCGCCCGCATGCTTGATCAGGTTGGTGGCCAGCTCGGTGGTGGCGAGCGCCACCCGGCCGACGTCGACGGTGCCGAAGCCATGCCGCTCCGCTCGCTCGGAGGCGGTGCGCCGGGCCTCGGCGATCTGGCTCTGCTCGCTGACGGATACGCGGATCATCACTTCACATCCAACGCGCGCAGACGATCCGGGTGCCGCGGCCCGGTGCCGAGTCGATGGTGAATTCGTTGCACAGCCGCTTCGCCCCACCGAGGCCGAGGCCGAGGCCGGAGCCCGACGTGTAGCCGTCCTTGAGGGCGAGCTGAACGTCGGCGATGCCCGGACCCTGGTCCTCGAACGTCAGGCGCAAGCCGCGCCGATGGCCGTCCGTCACCATCTCGATGGTGGCGACGCCGCCGCCGCCGTAATCCAGCATGTTGCGGGCGAGCTCGCTCGCGGCGGTGACGATCTTGGTCTGATCGACCAGTGACAAGCCCACCTCCACGGCGCGCGCACGCACCTGCTGACGAACCCGCACGACATCGTCCGAGGATCGTACCTCCATCAGATCACGCGCCGGCGTCGTCGCCATCCGCGACCTCCGGCTCGTCCAGCCGGCGCCGGATCATCTCCATGCCGCGCTCGACGTCGAGCGCGGTCTTGACGCCGGTCAGCGACAGGCCGAGCTCCACCAAGGTGATAGCGACGGCCGGCCGCATGCCGACCACCACGGTCTCGGCATCGAGCATGCGGGAGATCGCGGCGATGTGATCGAGCATCCGGCCGATGAAGCTGTCGACGATCTCCAGGGCCGAGATGTCGATCAGCACCCCCTTGGCATGGGTGGCCACGATCTTCTCGGTCAGGTCCTCCTGAAGGGCGGTCGCCAGCCGGTCGTGCATGTCGACCTGGATGGTGACCAGCAGAGCGCTGCCGAGCTTGAGAATGGGGATGCGGTCCATCGGTCAGCCCACCGGCTGCTGGCGGTGCACCGTCTTCAGCGGCGCCACCGTGCGGCCGACCCGCCGGAGTGCCACCGCGAAGGCATCGGCCAGCGTCGCCTTGGACACCACGTTCAGCTCGACGCCGAGATGCACCATGGTCTGGGCGATCTGCGGGCGGATGCCGGAGATGATGCAGTCGGCGCCCATCAGGCGCGCCGCCGACACCGTCTTGAGGAGGTGCTGGGCCGTCAGCGTATCGACGGTCGGCACGCCGGTGATGTCGATGATGGCGATCTCGGCGCGCTCGGCGACGATCGACTCGAGCAGGTTCTCCATCACGATCTGGGTGCGCTGGCTGTCCAGCGTGCCGATCAGCGGCAGCGCCAGCACGCCCTCCCACAGCTTGACCACCGGGGTGGACAGCTCGGCGATCTCCCGCTGCTGGCGGACGATCACCTCCTCGCGGCTCTTCTGGAACACCTCCATGGTGTGCAGCCCGAGGGCGTCGATCAACCGTGTCACGTCCTGCACGGCGCGCAACGCAGTGGCGTCGTCGCTGCCTTTTGCGGCGTCGATCGCCTCGAACAGCGGCGGCTTGAGGGAGAACACGAAGCTCGCCGTCTCGGACGGCGAGAAGCCCTGAATGGCGCGCGAGCGCGAGATGTCGGCGAGCAGGTCCCGCAGCGGCTGATAGGGCGCCGCCGCCACGTCCAGCCCGGCCGCCGCGATAGCGGTCGCCAGCAGATCGAGCACCGTGCGGCACTGGGTGGCGAGCTCGGTCTCCTTGATCCGGCCGGTCGCCAGGATTCCGTTCTGCTTGAGCAGGGCGGTCCATTTCGGCAGCAGGGAGGACGCTTGCTCGGACAGGATCTTGACGATGAGCGGGGGCTGGCTGCGTGGGGTCATGGTCGATCTGGACCTGTTCACTCGGAGGGCGGTCGATGGATGGCAATAGGAAGACGGCCGGCCGCATCGCGCGGGCCAGCGTGAGGTCGATGGCCGGACGTGCCGGCGGTACGAGCGGGTGCCGCGCGGCGGCCCCACCGTGCCGTCGCACCAACGTCTGGTCGGTCATGGCGGCGATGGGACGCTGTCAGGTGCTCTCGAGAAGCGTTGGTGCTGCTCCGTGGCGGCGCGGCGGAAGTCGGTGGAAGCCCCAGGCAGGGGCCGCGATACCTCCGGCGAGGTCCTGAAAGCCCCCGAAAAGGTACTGTTCAACGCAGCAGAGGGCATCCGGTTCCGTTCCGCGGCCGACCCTGGTAAGGGGCGGAGGCCCAGCCTGGATTCGAACCAGGATGTGGGAATGCAGTCGGCATTCCCCGCGTCGCCCTTCCGCCACCGGGCCAGCCACGAGGCTAGGTGTAGGGGAGTTTCGCCGCAACCGAATGCGGCCGTCAATCCTAATGCCGAAGTTCGGGTGCCGCCCGGCCGCCGGGCGGAGATCTGCGGTGTCCGGCTTCCGGCCTCGTCTCGACGCGGCGGCGCACCTCCGGCAGCACCGCGGCCGCGATGGCGCGGGCCTCGGCGGGCGGCGTGCCGGCCGCCATCCGCGGGTGGTAGAGGAGGTTGAGGAGATAGCGATCGTAGCGGCCGAAGCGGCCGGTGCGGACGCGGTCGTTGAACATCGTCCACGGGATCGCGTCGGTGTCGGCGGACGGCCCGAGCGCCTGCAAGATCTCCTCGTAGGCGCAGTCGCGGACGTCGAAGGCAGAGACGTCGACGGCGAGGATCGCGGCCGCCCGCGTGATGCGGAACTCGTCGTCGCGGGCGAAGCCGCTCACGCAGAGTGGCGCGAGTCGTGCCAGGATCGTTCGGGCGCGCTCCGGCCCGAACACCCCTGCGACCGCGGCATCGAAGTCGCGGCGGCGCACCAGCAGCACCGTCAGATTGGCCGGCTCGTTCGCGGCAGCCAGCCGCAGGTCGAGATGGGCGATGCCACGGCCGATGTCGGCCACCACCGCCTCGACCATGGCGCGTCGCGTCGCCCCGGCGCGGCCGAGGCGAGGATCGGCCTCGATGCGCACTCGCACCGGCGCTTCGAAGCGGCGGATGCGATCCGCGGGAGACGTCGCGTACTCGGCCGCGCCGGTGACGGCCGCGAAGCCGCGCAGGATCTGCGCATCGGTGAACGGCCCCCGGTCGGACGTGACGGCGCGGCGCGGCCCGGCCGCGGCGACGCCGGCCCCGAGGCCGGCCGGAAGGGCGATCGAGAGGACGACAGAGAGGGCCGCCAGAGAGGCGGCGCGGAGGGCGGCGGCGATCCGGTGGCCGGATGACGGGGAGCGCCCCGTCGTCACGAGGCGGCGGCTTCCGGCACCGGGGCGGTCGCGGCGGGCTGTGACGGCACCCGCGAGGCGCGGGCCTGGAGGGCGCGGATGCGCTCGATCAGCTCGCCGCCGCCCGGCCGGTCGCCGTTCGCTCGGGTCTCGTCCGGCCGGTGCTGGTCGGTGCGCTCCTGGTCGGTGCGCTCGTGGTCGGCGCGCTCTTGGTCCAGGATCGCGGCGATCGGCGAGTCGGCGCCTTCCAGCGCCAAGGTCAGCTTCGCGACCTCGGCGGCGACGTCGTTGATGCGCTCGCGCAGCAGCGCGTTCTCCACCCGCTCGGTCGCCCAGCCGGCCTCGGCGCCGCGGCGCAGCGTCGCCAGCTCGCGCTCCAGCCGGGCGTTCTCGGTGCGCGCCTCGCCCAGCTCGCGCTCCAGGCGGGCCTTCTCGCTGGTCAGGTCGCCGGCCGCGCCGGCCTCCTCGCGGGCCTTGCGAGCGTCGTATTCGCGCTCGACCAGCATGCGGCCCTGCTCGGTCAGCCGCTCCTCCAGCTCGTGGATGCGGCGGGTCAGCCCCTCGGCCTCGCTGGTCTGCTCGGCCTGCTGGCGCTCCAGCTCGCCGATGCGGGTCGTCAGGGCGCCGGTGCGGGTCCGCTCCTCGGCCAGCTCGCTGGCGGCGGCCGCCGCCGCGGCGCGCTCACGGTCGAGCCGCGCCTTGGTCTCCTTGAGGTCCTTCTGGTCCTGCTCGGTGCGCGCCTTGAGGGACTCGATCTGGGTCCTCAGGGTGGCGATCTCGATGCGCTGGCTGTCCGACACCGAGGTGCGCTCGTTCAGGGCGGCGGTCAGCTCGGCGAGCTCCGCCTCCTTGCCGACCAGGAGCTTCTCGACCGTCTGGGCCTTGTCGCTCTTGCGCGAGAACTCCTGCTCGGTGCTCTGGAGCTGCTCGCGCAGGGTCTTCTCGCGCGCCTCGATGGCCTGGAGCGCGGCGGTCTTCTCGGCCAGCTCCTGGCGCAGCCGGGTCACCGCCATCGACTTGCGGCCGAGATCGGCGAGCTGGCCGGCGGCGCGCGCCTTGAGCTGCTCGACGCTCAGCTCCAGCCGCCGGGTCGACATGGCGAACTCGGCGCGGAGCTGGTCCTTCTCGGCCTGGATCTCCGCCATCGAGAACGGCGTCGCCGCCTCCAGGCGCCGCATCGTCAGGCGGACGGCGCGGTTGTGCACCAGCGGGACGAACAGAAGATTGAACAGGCTCGCGACCAGAAATCCGATCCCGAACAGCATGACCTGTTCGATCATGAGAACGCCTC
The DNA here is from genome assembly GCA_009720755.1 of Rhodoplanes serenus. Taxonomy (GTDB): domain Bacteria; phylum Pseudomonadota; class Alphaproteobacteria; order Rhizobiales; family Xanthobacteraceae; genus Rhodoplanes; species Rhodoplanes serenus. The sequence goes on along the minus strand of WNKV01000020.1, from coordinate 71,352 downwards.
TTCGATCATGAGAACGCCGCCGGCCGCCCGGATGGCGAAGCGGCGGGGCTGCCCGACGTCGTCCCGACCGTCGCGAGCCGCTTTCGGCCTACCAGCTTCGGCAAGGATTTCAACAAGCTGATCACCGTTCCGGGAGAACGGCCACCGAAAATCCCGGCCGATCACGCAACCGTGTGGCGTCGCGGGCCGCGCACAAGGGGCGGGGCGGACCGCGAGCCGCGAGATCAGAACGGATTCCAGGTCGATTGCGGGGTGAACTTGAGATAGCCGATGCTGGCGCCGAGCCGCAGCCCGACGCCGGAGCGGATCGGCACCACCACGATGTTGTTGGAGGTCAGCGCCGTCATGCCGAGGCCGCCGATGAAGTAGGCGGAGCCGTCGATGCCGCCGAACCGCTGGTAGATCGCGTTGGTGGCCGGCAGGTTGTAGATGAGCATCATGGTGCGGGCGCCGTCGCCGCCGACATCCCAGCCGAACGACGGGCCCTGCCAGTAGACCTTCAGGTCGCCGGCGTTCTTGGTGTAGAGCACGCCTTCGCCGTAGCGCAGGCCGCCGAAGAAGGCGCCGCCGCCCTCCTCGCCCAGCACGTAGCCGTTGGGCAGGCCCCACTGGCTGACGGCGCGCTCCACCAGGGTGGCGAGGCTGCGCGAGACGCCGCCGAAGAAGCGATGCCCGGTGGCGACGATCTCGCCCGGCGAATAGGTGTTGGGCTGGTGGGCGGGCTGCGGCGTGCTCTGGGCGAAGGCCCCGACCGGCACCGCCCAGGTCAGGACCACGACCGCGGCGACGATCCAACGCGAGACTCTGCCCATCTGGCCCTTCCCGAAATTTTGCCTGCGGCGCGTAACCGGCCGCTTACGAAAGCGCGCTAGGACAATGACACCCCCGAGAGAGCTCACGGCCGAGCTGCACCCGAATCGCGACACCATCCGGCAATACTATGACGTCACGGCGGCGAACCCGACAGATCGTGCCCACCCTTCGAGGGGCGGCGGGTCTTGCGATGCTGATGCTGTCGAGCCTGTGGCTCGGCCCGCCCGCCTCGGCCGCCACCACCGAGCGGGTGGTGACCGATCGCCATTCCGGGCTCGCCATCTCGGGCTTCGACCCGGTCGCCTATTTCGTCGATCGGGCCGCCGTCGAGGGCCGTGCCGAGTACGAATACACCTACGCCGGCACGGTGTGGCGCTTCCGCAACCCCGGCAACCGCAACGCCTTCGCCGACAATCCCACCGTCTATGCCCCGGTGTTCGGCGGCTACGATCCGGTCGGGATCGCCCGCGGCGTCTCGCGCCCCGGCAATCCCGGCCTGTTCGCCGTGATGGGAGGCCGCGTCTTCCTGTTCTACAGCGAGACGGCGCGCGACAAGTTCATGACCGATCCGGTGGGCGTGCTCACCGAGGCGCAGAACCACTGGCCGCAGGTGCGGGCCGGGCTGACGCCCTGACGGCCGACTCGTCGGCAGGCCACTCGCCGGCAGGCCCCTTCGGTCTCACGGATTGTTCGTCATCGCCGGCCGGCCGCCGGGTCCCCCCAGGCGACGAAGCCCGGCACCCCCCAGCCGGCGGTCTCGCCATAGCGCAGCGGCGTGCCGTCCGGCTGCACCACGGTGCCGCCCGCCGCCGCCAGCACCGCGTGGCCGGCCGCGACATCCCAGGCCGAGGTGGGGGCGAGGCGGGGATAGACATCGGCCTGCCCCTCGGCGAGCAGGCCGAACTTGACGGCCGAGCCGCAGCTCACCCGCGCCTCCACCTGCCGCCGGGCCAGGAACGCCTCGCTCGCCGGATCGAGATGCGAGCGGCTGACCGCCGCCACCGCTCCGGTGCGGGGGCAGGGGCGCGCCCGGATCGCCGTCGCCACGGCGGTCGCCGCTCTGCCGCCGGGCGGCAGCGACAGCCGCTCGGCCCCGTGCCCGACGCGACCGCGATAGAGCACACCCCGGGCCGGCAGCAGGACCAGCCCGGCGATCGGCACCCCGGCCTCCACCACGGCGACGTTGACGGTGTACTCGTCGCGGCCATCGACGAACTCGCGGGTGCCGTCGAGCGGATCGACCAGCAGGAAGGTGCCGGCGAGCGGCGGCTGCGGCGCGGCCGCGACGCTCTCCTCAGACACCACCGGGACGCCCGGGAGGAGCCGCGCGAGCCCGGCCAGGATCACCGCCTCGGCGGCGCGGTCGGCCGCCGTCACCGGGCTGTGGTCGGCCTTCTCGCGGACGTCGAGGACGGCCGATCGGGCGACCGCCAGGATGGCGTGGCCGGCCTCGGACACGAGGTCGGTGAGGGCATCGAGGAGTGGAGAATCAATCTCGGTCATCGGTCGGTACGACAAGGTCCAGGTGGTTTGCGTCGTGGTGTCGGCACGGTGTATCACACGCCACCACCCCGGCGCGGCGCCGATTCGGTGGGCTCGCCGGAGACCAGATCCATGTCCAGCGTCACCTCCAGCGCCACCTCCAGCGTCCCCGCTTCGAGCCCGGCGACCGCCGATGCGGCGAGCGCCGAAGCCGCCGCCACGGGTGCAGCGAGCCCGGCGAGCCTGGTGACGCTCGATCCGCTCGACCTCTGTGCCCTGATCTGCTCGCGGGTCTGCCACGACCTGATCAGCCCCTCGGGTGCCATCGTCAACGGTCTCGAGGTGCTCGAGGACGCCCAGGACGAGGAGACCAAGACGTTCGCCCTCGACCTGATCAAGAAGAGCGCCATTCGCGTCTCCGCCCGGCTCCAGTTCTGCCGGCTGGCGTTCGGCGCCTCGGGCTCGTCGGGTGCCCAGATCGATCTCGGCGACGCCGAGAAGGTGGCGCGCGGCGCCCTCGAGGACGAGAAGGTCAAGCTGGTGTGGAGCCTGCCGCGCCTGCTGCTGCCCAAGAACCGTGTGAAGCTGGTCCTCAACCTGCTGGTGCTCGCGGGGCAGACGATTCCGCGCGGCGGGTCGCTCACCCTCGATCCGGTCGGCGAGGGCGAGGCGATGGGCTTCCGGGTCGAGACGCGCGGCCTCAACGTGCGGCTGCCGGCGGCGTTGCCGCCGCTGGTCGCGGGAACCCCGGCCGATCCGGCGCTCGACGCGCACGCGATCCAGCCCTTCTATGCCGGGCTGCTGGCGCGGGCCTGCGGGCTGGACGTCGGCTTCGTGGCGACCGGAGACTCCGTCGTGATCACCGCGGCGGTGCCGGCCTAGATTCCTCCCCGGTTTGGATTAGTCCTTGCGATTCCAGGACTTGGAGCGGCGTCCGCGGACCTCGCCGGCGAATTTTTTTGGCGGCCCGCGATGGCGCGCCGACCGTGTTTAACAGATTGCGAAGAGGCCCGCAGGCGCCGGCGTATTCGCTCTAATTTTCAGCAATTCACTCTGATTTCGCCGGCGCCGATCCGCCGGCGCGGCCCGCTCGCCGCCGCCGCGAAGGCGGGTTTTCCGCGCCGCCGAGGGGTTTCAGGGTAGTTGCACGGCCTGTGCCGAAACGAAACTTAAACGCTTTCCCAACAGACTGCATCAGTCTTCCGACCGATCGGGCCGCGCGAGCCTGTAACGCGAGTTTTCTCCGATGGACGACTTGCTCCGGGAATTTCTGACCGAAACCAACGAGAGTCTCGACGTTGTGGACGTCGAGCTCGTGCGGTTCGAGCAGGATCCGAACAACGCCAAGATCCTCGACAACATCTTCCGGCTCGTCCACACCATCAAGGGGACCTGCGGTTTCCTCGGCCTGCCGCGCCTGGAGGCGCTGGCACACGCGGCCGAGACGCTGATGGGCAAGTTCCGCGACGGCACCGCCGTGACCGGCGAGGCCGTGACGCTGATCCTGTCCACCATCGACCGCATCAAGGCGATCCTGGACGAGCTGGAGCAGAACCAGGAAGAGCCGGCCGGCGAGGACCGTGACCTGATCGACGAGCTGGAGCGCCTCGCGCTCGCGGCACCGGCACCGGCCGCAGACCCGGTGATCGCCGCACCGCCGACGGCGCCCGCCGCCGCGGAGGAGACCAGCGGCTCGCTCACCTATCAGGTGCTGGAGCGACCGCTGCGTCCCGGCGAGGTGTCGCTGGACGACCTGGAGCGCGCCTTCCGCGAGACGCCCGGGCCGAAGTTCACGGCGCCCGCCGAGGCCCCCTCGGCCGCCAAGGCGGCGGCGGCCGCCGCCGCGGCCGGCGAGCGCGACGACGACAAGACCGACGCCAAGGTCGCCAACCAGTCGATCCGCGTCAATGTCGAGACGCTCGAGCACCTGATGACCATGGTGTCCGAGCTGGTGCTGACCCGCAACCAGCTCCTCGAGATCGTCCGCCGGCACGAGGACTCCGAGTTCAAGGTGCCGTTGCAGCGCCTCTCCAACGTCACCGCCGAGCTGCAAGAAGGCGTGATGAAGACGCGCATGCAGCCGATCGGCAATGCGTGGCAGAAGCTGCCCCGCATCGTTCGTGACCTCGCCACCGAGCTCAACAAGCAGATCGAGCTCGAGATGCACGGCGCCGACACCGAGCTCGACCGCCAGGTCCTCGATCTGATCAAGGACCCGCTCACCCACATGGTGCGTAACTCCGCCGACCACGGCCTGGAGACCCCGGCCGAGCGGCGTGCGCTCGGCAAGCCCGAGAAGGGCACGATCCGGCTGTCGGCCTATCACGAAGGCGGCCACATCATCATCGAGATCGCCGACGACGGGCGCGGTCTCAACACCGAGAAGATCAAGGCCAAGGCGCTGTCGAGCGGCCTCGTCAACGAGGCGCAGCTCGAGAAGCTGAACGAGCAGCAGATCCACAAGTTCATCTTCGCGCCGGGCTTCTCGACCGCCAGCAAGGTGACGAGCGTGTCCGGCCGCGGCGTCGGCATGGACGTGGTGCGCAACAACATCGATCAGATCGGCGGCACCGTCGACGTCAAGTCGGTGGCCTGCGCGGGATCGAGCTTCATCATCAAGATCCCGCTGACCCTGGCGATCGTCTCGACCCTGATCGTCGAGGCGGGCGGCGACCGCTTCGCCATCCCGCAGCTCTCGGTGATCGAGCTGGTGCGGGCGCAGACCAATTCCGAGCACCGCATCGAGCGGATCAAGGACACCCCGGTCCTGCGCCTGCGCAACAAGCTGCTGCCGCTGATCCGGCTCAAGTCTCTTCTCAAGATGGACGAGAACGAGATCGTCTCCGGCGACGACGCCGAGAACGGCTTCATCGTGGTGACGCAGGTCGGCAATCAGACCTTCGGCATCGTGGTCGACGGCGTCTTCCACACCGAAGAGATCGTGGTGAAGCCGATGTCGACCAAGCTTCGTCACATCTCCATGTTCTCCGGCAACACCATCCTGGGTGACGGCTCGGTGATCATGATCATCGATCCGAACGGCATCGCCCGCGCGCTCGGCACCACGGCGACGGCGCAGGCCCAGTCGGAGGAGAACGGCGCCGTGCAGCATCACGGTGGGGCCGACAACACCACGTCGCTCCTGGTCTTCCGCGCCGGCTCGCCGGAACCGAAGGCGGTGCCGCTGTCGCTGGTCACCCGCCTGGAGGAGATCGACGCCACCAAGATCGAGGCGTCCAACGGCCGCCGGCTGGTGCAGTATCGCGGCCAGCTGATGCCGCTGGTGCGCGTCAACGACGAGGTCCAGATCCGCACCGAGGGCACCCAGCCGCTGCTCGTCTTCTCGGACGACGGCCGCTCGATGGGCCTGGTGGTCGACGAGATCGTCGACATCGTCGAAGACAACCTCAACATCGAGGTGTCGAGCGAGACGCCCGGCGTGCTCGGCTCGGCGGTGGTCAAGGGCCACGCCACCGAGATCATCGACATGGGTTATTTCCTGCCGATCGCCTTCGAGGACTGGTTGCGGCGCAAGGACAAGGCCGTCGGCAGCCACGTCTCGCGGTCGCTGCTGTTCGTCGACGACTCGGCCTTCTTCCGCAACATGCTCACGCCGGTGCTCAAGGCCGCCGGCTATCAGGTCACCACGGTGCCGGGCGCCGCGGATGCCCTGGAGGTGCTCAAGTCCGGACGCCGGATCGACGTCGTCGTCACTGACATCGACATGCCCGGGATGAACGGCTTCGACTTCGCCCAGGCCGTGCAGGCCGATCCGGCGACCAAGGATCTGCCCATCATCGCCCTGTCGGCGCTCACCTCGCCCGATGCGATCGAGCGCGGCCGTGCTGTGGGCTTCCACGACTTCGTGGCCAAGTTCGATCGGCCGGGCCTGATCGCCGCCCTCAAGGAACAGACCGCGCTCGGTGAGGCCGCGTGATGGAGACCAAGATGGTGAACGACAACAATCCGAGCGACACGCTCATCGAGTACGTCACCGTCATGCTGGGCGAGCAGCTGTTCGGGCTGCCGATCTCGCGGGTGCAGGACGTGTTCATGCTGGAGCGGTTGACGCGGGTGCCGCTGTCGCAGCCGGAGATCGCCGGGGTGCTGAACCTGCGCGGCCGCATCGTCACGGCGATCGACATGCGCCGCCGGCTCGGCCTGCCGAAGCGCGACGACGGCAAGAAGCCGATGGCGATCGGCATCGAATCCAAGGGCGAGTCCTACGGCCTCTTGATCGACACGGTCGGCGAGGTGCTGAAGCTCTCCGACAGCACGCGCGAGCCCAATCCGGTGAATCTCGACGGTCGGCTGGCGCGCGTGTCGGCCGGTGTCCACCGTCTCGACGGCCAGCTTCTGGTGGTGCTCGACGTCGACCGGGTGCTCGACATGGGTGAGGCGATCGCGGCCTGATCGGCGACGCCGTCTGCGGGTGAAGCGGCCGGGCGGACCGGCCGACGTGAGAAGATCAACGAGGCGCGCGATGAAGACTTGTCTGGTCGTCGACGATTCCAGCGTCATCCGCAAGGTGGCGCGTCGCATCCTCGAGGGGATGGAGTTCGAGATCATCGAGGCGGAGGATGGTCAGCAGGCGCTCAACGTCTGCCAGCGCGGCCTCCCGGACGCCGTCCTGCTCGACTGGAACATGCCGGTGATGGACGGCTACGACTTCCTCCGCACGCTGCGGCGAATGCCGGGTGGTGATCGGCCCAAGGTGGTGTTCTGCACCACCGAGAACGAGGTGGCGCAGATCGCGCGCGCCATCCATGCCGGCGCCGACGAGTACATCATGAAGCCGTTCGACAAGGACATCATCGCGGCGAAGTTCCAGGAAGTCGGGCTGGTCTGATCGCCCGTCGCGACCGCCGCCGCGCCACGTCCGTCGTTCCGTCCGCGTAACCGAGTAGCTCGTGTTATGGCCATCGCCGTCACATCTGCGTCCACCGCATCGACCGCCGCCGGAGACCGGCTGCGCGTCATGGTGGTGGACGACTCGGTCGTCGTGCGAGGCCTGGTCGCACGGTGGCTCGAAGAGCAGCCGGATTTCGAGGTCGTCGCCTCGCTGCGCACCGGCCGGGAAGCGGTCGACCAGGTCGAGCGGCTCGATCCCGACGTCGCCATCTTGGACATCGAGATGCCGGTGCTCGACGGCATCTCGGCGCTGCCGCTGCTGCTCGCCAAGAAGCGCGACCTCGTCGTCATCATGGCGTCGACGCTGACGCGCCACAACGCCGAGATCAGCCTGAAGGCGCTGTCGCTCGGCGCCGCCGACTACATCCCGAAGCCGGAGACCAATCGCGGCGTCACGACGTCGGCCGATTTCCGGCGCGATCTGGTCGAGAAGGTCCGCAATCTCGGCCAGCGCCGCCGCCGTCAGCGCGGCTTTCGTCCGGCCGCCCCGGCTCCGAGCTCGGACGAGCGGCCGACGGCGGGCCGCATCGTTCCGCCGGTCGTCGACAAGCCGCCGACCTGCAAGCTCCGGACACTGTCGCCGACCATTCCGCGCGTGCTGCTGATCGGGTCCTCGACCGGCGGCCCGCAGGCGCTCAACGAGGTGGTGGGCCGTCTCGGCAGCGTCATCGACAAGGTGCCGGTGCTGATCACCCAGCACATGCCTCCGACCTTCACGACGATCCTGGCCGAGCACCTCAGCCGCGCCAGCGGCCGGACGGTGCGCGAGGGACAGGATGGCGAGCCGGTGGTGGCCGGTCGTGTCTACGTGGCGCCTGGCGCCCTCCACATGCAGGTGGCGCGGCGCGATGGCGGCCCGGTGATCGTGCTGCAAGACGGTCCGTTGGTGAACTTCTGCAAGCCGGCGGTCGATCCGCTGCTGACCTCCGCCGCGCAGGTGTGGGGCGCCGCGACCCTCGCCGTGATCCTCACCGGCATGGGCTCCGACGGGGCCCGCGGTGCGGCCGATCTGGTTGCCGCCGGCGGCAGCGTCATCGCGCAGGACGAAGCCAGCAGCGTGGTGTGGGGCATGCCCGGAGCGGTCGCCCAGGCCGGCCTGTGCGCTGCCATCCTGCCGCTCGCACAGATCGCGTCGAAAGTAACTCGTGTCTTCTCGGGAGAGCGCTCGTGACGCCGTTCGATTACGACTTCCTGCGCCGGCTTCTCAAGGATCGCTCCGGCCTCGTGCTCTCCGCCGACAAGGAATATCTGGTCGAGAGCCGCCTGCTGCCGGTCGCCCGCAAGAACGGGCTCGCCTCGCTCAGCGAGCTGGTCCAGAAGCTCAAGGCGCCCGGCGCCGAGAACCTGACCGTCGCGGTGGTCGAGGCGATGACCACCAACGAGACCTTCTTCCTGCGCGACAAGGTGCCGTTCGATCACTTCCGGCAGTCGATCGTGCCGTCGCTGCTCGCCGCTCGCGAGAGCCGTCGCCGACTGCGCATCTGGTGCGCCGCCGCCTCCACCGGCCAGGAGCCGTACTCGCTCGCGATGTGCCTCAAGGACATGGGCCCGCGGCTCGACGGCTGGCGCGTCGAGATCGTCGCCACCGATCTGTCCATGGAGGTGCTCGACAAGGCCAAGGCCGGCATCTACAGCCAGTTCGAGGTGCAGCGCGGCCTGCCGATCCAGATGCTGCTGAAGTACTTCACGCAGATCGGCGAGACCTGGCAGATCTCCTCCGAGATCCGCTCCATGGTGCAGTACCGGCCGCTCAACCTGCTCGGCGACTTCACCAGCCTCGGCCCGTTCGACGTGGTGTTCTGTCGCAACGTGCTGATCTATTTCGATCAGGTCGCCAAGATCGACGTGATGGAGCGCATCCGCAAGGTCGTCGAGCCGGACGGCTTTCTGGTGCTCGGCGCGGCCGAGACGGTGGTCGGGCTCACCGATGCCTTCAAGCCGGTGCCGGACCAGCGCGGCGTCTATGCGCCGAACCCGGCGTCCGGTGCGGCCAAGACGGGAGCTGTCGGCTTCTCGGCAACCCAGCGGCTCGCCGCCAATTTCGGCGCCGCCCGCTGAGGGCTCCGGGGAGGGCCTCCGGCCAGGACCTCCGGCTAGGACATTCCGGCCAGGACATTCGGCAACGACCGGCCGCCGCGCCGCCCGCCGATCGATGACATCACGGCCTCGGTGCCCGGCGGGCGCCGGGGCCGTTTTCGATTCGCATCGTCGAAGTGAATCGATTGCAGAGGCTGTGGAGATTCATCCAAGATTGCAGAGCCGGAACGTTCCGGCCCGTCGCGGTCGACAACCTCTTTCTCGGCATCGGGATGTGGGACGAGTGACGCCGGCGGCCGGCTCGCGCATCACCATCCGCGGTTGCTCTCGACGACGTGTGCTCTCGCTCGAAGTGCCCCGGCCCAAACAAAAACCCCGCCATTCACGGCGGGGTTCGGAAGTGTCCGAGTTCGGGAGGAGAGCCCACGGCTCCGCGGAAAACTCCGAAATCCTCGGGGGGGGCGAGGGGCCGGGCAGGCCGGCGCCGTCGCGATCAGATGGCGATGCGCGCCTCGTCGTCGGAGGGCTCGCGCAAGACGTAGCCGCGGCCCCACACCGTCTCGATATAGTTGCGGCCCTGCGATGCGTTGGCGAGCTTCTTGCGCAGCTTGCAGATGAAGACGTCGATGATCTTCAGCTCGGGCTCGTCCATGCCGCCGTAGAGATGATTGAGGAACATCTCCTTGGTCAGCGTCGTGCCCTTGCGTAGGCTGAGGAGCTCCAGCATCTGGTACTCCTTGCCGGTGAGATGCACCCGCTGGCCGCCGACCTCGACCGTCTTGGTGTCGAGATTGACGACGAGATCGCCGGTCTGGATGACCGACTGGGCGTGTCCCTTGGAGCGCCGCACGATGGCGTGGATGCGGGCCACCAGCTCGTCCTTGTGGAACGGCTTGGTCATGTAGTCGTCGGCGCCGAAGCCGAGACCCTTCACCTTGTCCTCGATGCCGGCGAGGCCGGAGAGGATCAGGATCGGCGTCTTGACCTTGGAGACCCGCAGCGCTCGCAGCACCTCGAAGCCCGACATGTCCGGCAGGTTCAGATCCAGCAGGATGATGTCGTAGTCGTAGAGCTTGCCGAGATCGACGCCCTCTTCGCCGAGATCGGTCGTGTAGACGTTGAAGCTCTCCGACTTCAGCATCAACTCGATGGATTGCGCCGTCGCGCTGTCGTCTTCGATCAGGAGAACGCGCATGCCAGTCCCCTTCCATGCCGCGTCGGATTGAGGGCGGCCCGCCGTACTGGAGGCCAACTCTGACGCCTCGGGACCCAACTGATTCGAAAGGTTAACGAGCAACCATTAACAAAGTCTGATTCCGGTGCGCAAGACGGTGCTGGGCAGGCCCGCCAGAATCGGCCTAAAATGTTGCGACAGGTCGGTTTTCTTTGCACGGTCTGTCTCACATTCCACTTTAGGATCTGGCCGTAACCGACTCAATTGACTCACCTCCGGCGGCCATGAGCCGCACGCCGGACAGGGACCCCGAGGACGGTGATTCAATGATTAACGCTCTGGGTAAACACGGAGTTAAGGCGATGTCCTCATCTGCCCGAATGGCGGCCCTGGTGGCCTGCACGCGGCGCGGGAGGTGGCTCCGTACCAATGTCGCGGGTCCGACCCGTGCCGAAGTGGCCGCCCGTCTCTTGGCCGAAGCCGGCCCGCCGGCTGGAGCCGGCCTGTGAGGCAGCTCGCCGACCAGATCGCCGAGATCGACGAGGTCGAGGTCTACGGCCGGGTGGTCGGGGTGCGCGGCCTGATGGTCGAGGTCGCCGGGCCGCTGCACGCCATGTCGGTCGGCGCGCGGGTCGGTGTCGAGACCGCCGGCCGGGCGATTCCCTGCGAGGTGGTCGGCTTCTCGGGTGACCATGCGCTCCTGATGCCGTTCGCGGCCCTCGAAGGGGTGCGGCGCGGCTGCCGCGCCCTGGTGATGTCGTCGCATGCGACGGTGCGGCCGTCGGTCGGCTGGCTCGGCCGGGTGGTCAACGCGCTGGGCGAGCCGGTGGATGGGCTGGGGCCCCTGCCGCCGGGGCCCACGCCCTGCCGCTTCCGCAACAGCCCGCCCTCGGCGCATGCCCGTCAACGGGTCGGCGGCCCCATCGATCTCGGGGTGCGCGCCCTCAACACCTTCATCACCTGCTGCCGCGGCCAGCGCATGGGCATCTTCGCCGGCTCCGGCGTCGGCAAATCGGTGCTGCTGTCGATGCTGGCCCGCAACGTCGATGCCGACGTCTCGGTGATCGGGCTGGTCGGCGAGCGCGGCCGCGAGGTGCAGGAGTTCCTCCAGGACGATCTCGGGCCCGAGGGCCTCGCCCGCTCGGTCGTGGTGGTGGCCACCTCGGACGAGCCGGCGCTGATGCGCCGCCAGGCCGCCTATCTGACCCTCGCCATCGCCGAGTATTTCCGCGACGAGGGAAAAAGCGTCCTGGTGCTGATGGATTCGGTCACCCGCTTCGCCATGGCGCAACGCGAGATCGGCCTTTCGGCCGGCGAGCCGCCGACCTCCAAGGGCTACACGCCGACGGTGTTCACCGAGCTGCCGCGCCTTCTGGAGCGGGCCGGCCCGGGGGCAGGGGCGGGGGCGATCACCGGCATCTTCACGGTGCTGGTGGACGGCGACGACCACAACGAGCCGGTGGCGGATGCGGTCCGCGGCATTCTGGACGGCCATATCGTGATGGAGCGCGCCATCGCGGAGCGCGGCCGCTACCCGGCCATCAACGTGCTCAAGTCCGTGTCGCGGACCATGCCCAGGTCGTGCGATCCGGAGTATCTGCCGGTGGTGATGCGGGCGCGGCGCGTGATGGCGACCTATGCGGACATGGAGGAGCTGATCCGGCTCGGCGCCTATCGGCCGGGATCGAGTGCCGAGGTGGACGAGGCGATCCGCCTCAACGACCCGCTGCAAGCCTTTCTGTCCCAGGCCAAGACGGACGCCACCTCGCTGGCGGAAGGCTATCGGAGGCTCGAGCAAATCCTCTCGGACACGGAAACCGAAAACTAAGATTGTGCCCCGACAATGGCGCCGTGTTGGAGCGGCTCTCGGCCCTGGCGATCGAGGCTGCGCGCTCGGGCTTCTGGGGAGTAACAGTCGATGAAGTCGCGCGATACACTCATTCGGCTCAAGAAGTTTCAGGTGGACGAGAACCGCCGCAAGGTCGCGCAGATCGAGACCATGATCGCCGAGTTCCTGCGCATGGCGGGTGATCTCGACCGCGAGATCCAGGTCGAGCAGGACCGGGCCGGCGTCCACGATCCGGCCCACTTCGCCTACCCGACCTATGCCAAGGCCGCCATGCAGCGGCGCGAGAACCTCAAGCGATCCGCCGACGAGCTGTCCGGCCAGCTCGAGGAGGCGCGGGCGGCGCTCCAGGAATCCTTCGAGGAGCTGAAGAAGGTCGAGCTGCTCGACGAGCGCGACCAGCTTCGCGATCGCCATGCCGAGGCTGCCCGCGAGCAGGCGGAACTCGATTCGATTGCGGGCTTGCGCGCCGCGCGCGCCGCCGGCTGAGCGGTCGTCCGAGCCCACCAACCCGGTCTTCCACGGCCCGGGCGGCCCTGCCGCTCGGGCCGTAGAGCATTCTTCGGCGAAGTGGGATCCGGTTCGCCGTCGAAAATGCGATCACGCAAGGACTCTAGAGCGGAATCCGATCCGGTTGGATCGGATTCCGCTCTAGTTTGCGGGACGACGCGGTTCGCGCATAATGCCGACGGCCGCTGATGCTGACTCGTCATGCCCGGCCTTGTGCCGGGCATCCACGACTTTAAGGCGAGGAGCAACAAAGACGTGGATGGCCGGGACAAGCCCGGCCATGACGGAGGATGCAGTCCGAGAGTGCTGCCGTTGGTATAATCCGTCCATCGCGTCGCCGACGGTGCGGGGGGCTCGACCGCATGCTGACATCGGCCGAACTGGTCTGGCTGCTCGCCGCGACCGCCAAGGGCGATGTCGCGGCGTTCGAGCGCCTCTATGGCGCGACCCGGGCCAAGCTCTACGGCATCGTGCTGCGCATCCTCGATCGGCCCGACCGGGCCGGCGAGGCCCTCCAGGACGCCTATCTGACCATCTGGTCGCAGGCCGCTGGATTTGCCCCGGGTCGGGACGATCCGCTGGTCTGGATGGTGGCGATCGCCCGCCGCCACGCGCTCGACCTCGCCCGCCGGCCGGTGTCCGACAGGCCGATGCCCGACACCGCAGCCGCGCCGAAGAGGGACGGCCAGCCGGACGCCGCCGAGGCCATCGGGGCGGACGGCCCCGGGGGCGGCCGCGACTCCGATCCGGACCCCGAACCCGAGTCCGCGCCGGCGAGCACCGGCGAGCCGCCGCCGTCGCGCCCGCCGGTGGGGCCGGCGCTGGAGCGCCTGCTCGGCAGCCTCGGACGCCTGCCGCCGGACCGCCAGCGGATGATCCTGCTCGCCTATTTCGGTGGGCTCGACCGCGACGCCCTGGCGCGCGCCTTCGACCGTTCGCCCGAGGCGGTGCGCCGCGACATCCGGCTGGCGCTCGCCGAGATCCGCGACGGGCTCGGGCCATGACGGACCGCGATCCCGGCCAGCCGCGAGACCCTGGTGGGGCGCCCGACGGGGCGGCCGGCCACGACCGGGCCGGGCTCGCGGCCGAGTACGCGCTCGGCACCCTCGACGCCGGCGAGCGGGCCGCGGCGGCCGCCCTGCTGGCGACCGACCCGGCCTTCGCGGCCCAGGTGGCGGCATGGGAGCGACGCCTCGGCGAGCTTCACGCCATGGTCGAGCCGGTGCCGCCGCCGGCGGCGCTGTGGGGCGGGCTCGCGGCGCGCCTCCCGCCCGCCACGCCCGTAGCGGGCGCCGCGCCCGTGGCGGGTCTGGCGCCTGCGGTGGGTTTGGCGCCCGCGGCAAGTCTGGCGTCCGCCGATCAGCCGTCGGCCGTTTCACCTCCGCCGTCGGTCGCCCCTCCTGCTGTCGTACCTCCTGCTGCGCCGGGATCGTCTGCCCTCGACCCCTCGTTCATCGGTCCGCCCCCCGAGCCGCCGCCCGAGCCGTCGCACGATCCATCAGTCGGTGGATCGCTGCCGTCCCTGGCGCGGGAACGGGCGCTGGTGGTTCATGCCGAGCGACCGCCGGACGACGACGCGGCGGTGGCGCGGCTGGCGCGCCGCGTCCAGGGCTGGCGCAGCGCCGCCGCGGGTCTCGCCGCCTTCTCGCTCGCGCTCGCCACGCTCACGGTGCTGGCGGCGTTGGCGCCGGACCTGCTGCCGATGGGGTTGCGGCCGTCGCCACGGCTCGTCGAGGTGCCGCGCGAGGTGGTGCGCTCCGTCGAGGTGCCCGGGCCGGCGCCCGGCCGCCATATCGCGGTGCTGCAACCGGGCGGGACCGCGCCGGCCTTCGTCGTCACCCTGGATTCGGACCGCAAGAGCCTGATGGTGCGTCGCCTGTCTCCCGAGGACGAGGGCGACAAGCGTTACGAGCTGTGGCTGGTGTCGGACCGGCTGCCGGCGCCGCGCTCGCTCGGGCTGCTGGGGCCGGAGACCTTCACGATCGTGCCGGCGATCGCCGCCTTCGATCGGGAGATCATCGAGACTGCCGTCTACGCGGTGTCGCTGGAGCCGTCGGCGGGATCGCCGATCGACGGGCCGAGCGGGCCGGTGAGCTATTCGGGCCGCGCCGTCGAGGCGGTGCCGGTGCTGCCGGCCGAGCCGCCGGGCGGGGGCTGAGAGAGGTCACAACGCGGCTGCGCCGCGCGGAAACGCCGATGGCCGGGCGCAGGGCCCGGCCATCGGGAGATCCGTCTCGCAAGGGGGATTGCGACGCGCCGGTCCGCCGGGGGGCTGGCGAAGCGCGGCGCGGGGGCGGCGGACCCAGTCAGCGAACGATGGTGGGGGTCTCGCTGGTCGACATCATCACGGCCTTGCCGGCCTTCACGGGGGTCGACGCGACCCCATAGGCGCGGCTGTCGTCCACCGCATGGGCGGTGATGCCGATCACCATGATGGCGATCGAGGCGACGAGGGCCAGAACGACGACCTTCAGGTGAGTGATCCGATCGGCGGTGGCGAGCGAAGCGTTGTTCATTGGGACCCCTCCCGAGTGCTTGTCCGTTGGTCGCCGCGTTCCGTCCCGAGGTTCATGCCGCCGGTTGGCCCGGCCGGTTCGCCTGTCGGAGCGTGGTGTGCGCGACCATCCCGTTCGCGCCAACAACCCGCGTAGAGGGGAATGGTTTCCTCTCCGGGTTGTCACGTTTCCGTGATGCGCGACCCGGAAAAAGGATAAAAGGCTCAGTTCAAGAACGACTTACAGATTTCGTTCGAATTCGATCCATGGTCTCTGCCGCCGGCGGCCGGGACGCGGCGCCGCACGGAGGGCGCGCGCCGTCCGCGCCGGTCGACACCGGAGACCGGCTTCAGATGCTGCCGACCGTGCGCAGCCGGGCCCGCGGATGGATCTCGGACTGGGACAGCACCGGGGTCTGGGCGCGGAAGCGCTCGACGATCGAGCGGACGAACGGCCGGATGCCCGGCGAGGTGACCAGGACGGGTGCCTCGCCCATGCGGGCCGCCTCCTCGAACCGCTCGCGCACCAGCGTGATGAACTCGGACAGGCGCGACGGCTGCATGGCGAGCTGGCGATCGTCGCCCTGGCCGACGATCGACTCGGCGAACGCCTGCTCCCATCGCGCCGTGAGGGCGATCAGCGGCAGCAGGCCCTGGGGCGAGGTGTGCTGGGCGCAGATCTGGCGGGCGAGGCGGGTGCGGACGTGCTCGACCAGGATGGCGGGGCTGCGGGTGAAGCCGAGGCCGTCGGCGATGCCCTCCAGGATGGTGCCGAGGTCGCGGATCGAGATGCGCTCGGTGAGCAGGAGCTGGAGCACCCGTTGGATGCCCGTGATGGTGATCTGGGACGGCACGATGTCCTTCACCAGCTCGCCCTGCTCCTTGGGCAGCTCGCGCAGCAGCTTCTGCACCTCGGCATAGGACAAGAGCTCGGAGATGTTGGCCTTGAGCTGCTCGGTGAGGTGGGTGGCCAGCACCGTGGCGGCGTCCACCACCGTGTAGCCGCGCACCGCGGCCTCCTCCTTGAGGGCGGCGTCGATCCAGGTGGCGGGCAGCCCGAAGGTCGGCTCGGTGGTGTGCATGCCGGGCAGGTTCACCTGGCCGCCCATCGGGTCCATGGCCATGTACTGGTTCGGCCACACCCGCCCGCTGCCGGCCTCCACCTCCTTGATCTTGATCATGTAGGTGTTGGCGTCGAGCTGCACGTTGTCGAGGATGCGCACCGACGGCATCACGAAGCCCATCTCCATCGCGAGCGAGCGGCGCAGTGCCTTGATCTGCTCGGTCAGCCGGTCGCTGCCGTTCGGCGAGTTGACCAGCGGCAGCAGCGCGTAGCCGAGCTCGATCTTGAGCTCGTCGATGCGCAGCGCGGCGCTGATCGGCTCCTCGGCGGGGGCCGCCTGGGCGGCCGCCTCCACGCTCGCCGCCGCCACCTGCACCTCGGTCTTGGCTTTGCGATCGATCATCCAGGCGAGGGCGCCGGCGCCGCCGCCGAGCAGCAGGAAGGGCAGCATCGGGATGCCGGGAAGCATGCCGATCACCAGCATCACGGCCGACGACATGCCGAGCGCCTTGGGGTAGCCGGAGAGCTGGCGCAGCAGCGCCTGGTCGGCGGCTTCCGACAGGCCCGCCTTGGAGACCAGCAGGCCCGCCGCGGTCGACACGATCAGGGCCGGGATCTGGGTGACGAGGCCGTCGCCGACGGTCAGCACCGTGTAGGTGCGGCCGGCCTCGGCGAACGAGATGCCCTGCTGGGCGATGCCGATGACGATGCCGCCGATGACGTTGATGAAGACGATCAGCAGGCCCGCGATGGCGTCGCCGCGGACGAACTTGGAGGCGCCGTCCATGGCGCCGTAGAAGGAGCTTTCGTCCTCCAGCTCCTTGCGGCGGGTGCGCGCCTCCTTCTCGTCGATGAGGCCGGCCGAGAGATCGGCGTCGATCGCCATCTGCTTGCCCGGCATCGCGTCCAGGTTGAAGCGTGCGGCGACCTCGGCGATGCGGCCCGAGCCCTTGGTGATCACCACGAAGTTCACGATCACCAGGATCGTGAACACGATGATGCCGATGACGAAGTTGCCGCCCATCACGAAGTTGCCGAACGCCTCGATGACGTGGCCGGCGGCGGCGGTGCCCTCGTGCCCGTGCGACAGGATCAGCCGCGTCGACGCCAGGTTGAGGGCGAGGCGCAGCATGGTCGACATCAGGAGCACGGTCGGGAAGGTGGAGAACTCCAGCGGGCGGTGGATGAACAGCGAGGTCATCAGGATCAGCACCGAGGTGATGATCGAGACCGCCAGGGCGAAGTCGAGCAGGAGGGGCGGCAGCGGCAGGATGAGGACGACCAGGATGGTCATCACGCCGACCGCGAGCGCGATGTCGCCGCTCCTCAGCGTGTCGCCGATCTCGCGCAGGCTCGGCAGGCCGAAGCCCTTCGCCGCGCCGCCGCGTCCTGCCGTCACGTCGGACATCGAAACGATTCCACCCCGGCGCCACCGGCGGCGCCTCCCCGGCAAAATTTGCCGGGTGGATGGTTACGAGACCGTTAACGCGCACCGAAAGCGCCGATATTCGAGAGGTTTCGGACGGTTCGGGGAGGCCAGCATGCGGGGCCGGGCGGCCATGCCCCGGCGAGAGCGCCGGCAGAGGCGCGCCCGTCCGGTGAGTTTCGCCATCCGAGTGCCGTGCCGCGCACGTATTCGTGACACAGTCGCGGCGACGCCATGGCCGACATTACAAGGCGGTAATGCTGTCCGAAGTTTAACTTGAGGGCAGGCTCGGACGAATACTACCCTCGTCTCGTATTCAACGGGAGGGTCGCATGTGGAAATCGCTTCTCGCCGGCACCGCGCTTCTCGCGCTGGCGGGATCGGGACTGGTGCTGGCGCAGCAGGGCTCGCCCGAGCCCCGCTCCCCGGGGGCGTCCATGCCGTCGACCGGCGCGCCGTCCTCGGACCGCGCCGCCACCGATCGCCAGGCCTATCTCGAGGCGCGAATCGCGGCGCTGCGGGCCGGTCTCCAGCTCGGCCCCGAGCAGGAGAAGGCGTGGCCGGCGTTCGAGCGGGCCTATCGCGCCTTCGTGGCCATGCGGGCCGAGATGCGCGACGACATGCGCGACGCCATGCGGAACCGCCGGGACATGGGTGAGGGTGACCCGATGGAGCGGCTGGAGCGCTTCGCCGATCGGGCGAGCCGGCGAGCGACGGCGCTGAAGGATCTCGCCGACGCCACCGGGCCGCTGGTCCGCAGCCTGGACGATGGCCAGAAGCGCCGCTTCTGGTCGCTGGCGCGGCCACTTGGTCCGCGCTTCGCCGATGCCGGCCAGGATCGCGGTCCCGGCGGCTGGCACCACGACGGCCACCACGGCCAGCATCATGGCCATGACCATGGCGATCGTGACGGCGGCTATGGCCGGCACGGTCATCACCACCATGGCTACGGCCAGGGCTGGAGCGATCGCTCCGAGCGCGGGCACGACGGCCCCGGGTGGCGCAGGTTCGATCGCCATGGCGACGATGGCTATCGCCGCGACGGCTACGGACGCGACGGCTACGGCCGGGGTTATGGACGCGGCCCCGATGGCCGCAGCGACGGTGGCCGCAGTGACGACGGGCCGCCGTGGCGCGAAGGCCGGCGCTTCGACGACGACCGTCGTGGCTCGCAGGGGTTCGGTCCGCCGGCCCGGCGCGACGACGACCGCCGCCGCCCATCCACCGGAGAGGAGCGACTGTAGCGGCAAGCGATCGCCTCTCTTCATCGCTCCGGACGTCGCACGCCAGAACGATCTGTCGGCAGCGTCCGCCCCGAGACGTCCTCTACAGGCCCGGACGTCGCACCCGATGCCTCCCCCCAGCCCCCCAGCGACGATCGGGCCTAGAGGCCGCCGGACTTCGGTCCGGCGGCCTCGGTGTTTTTGGGGTGCCCATGCAGGGGGGGCCCATGCAGGGGGCCCGGCGCAGTCCGACCGGCAATCGCCGATGGCCTGCGTTCCGGCGCGAGGCCGCCATGCACGCGGCTCGACCGTGACGGTGGAAAAATCCGGCGCGGCGTGGTGGACACGGCCGGCCACGTTTGCTACAGACGCGCGCCGCCAAGGCGTGCGGGCGCATAGCTCAGTTGGTAGAGCAGCTGACTCTTAATCAGCGGGTCCAAGGTTCGAGTCCTTGTGCGCCCACCACTAACCTCCCGCAAAACCTGAATATTCTGACCCGGCTCCTTCGGCCGGGGCGGCAGGTTTGACACTTTCGCGGGCGGGTTTGACACTTTGGCCCGGCGACGGATCAGCTCCTCGCCGAAGGTCTCCGCCACACCTTCCATCTTCCGGGACAGGTCCGCCCCGCGCGCATAGTGGCGCGCCATCTCGATCGTCTTCTGGCCGAGGGCGTCGGCGATCGTGCGTTCGTCGAAGCCGCACTCCCGCAGAATCACCGCCACGCTGTGCCGGAGCCCGTACGGGGGTGAGGCCGGGGCCGATGAGTTCGTCCTCTTCGAGCTTCTGCCGGAGCTTGCCCCAGGAGGTCCGGAACCCGTCGACCGTCCACGCCTTCCCTTCCGAGTTGGCGCACAGGGTGTCGGCGTCATGGTCCGGGGCGTCCGCCAGGGCGGCGCGCAGGGGCGCGGGCGCAGGCCAGTACACCGGCTCCCCCGTCTTGCTCCGGCGGGTGGCGATCCGGCCGTCCTTGTAGAAGCCCTTGGGCAGTCGCAGGGTGTCGCCCGGCCCGAGGCCGGTGAACGCCATCAGGGCCAGGGCGGGCCGCATGTGGGCCGGGGCGTGATCCAGCACAGCATGCCGTTCCGCATCCATCCACGGCCGGTTGGCGTCGGGCAGGCCCTTCGGGCGCCGGAGGTTCTTCACGCCCTTGGCCGGGTTGATGGCGAGATAGCCGCGCTCGACGCCCCAGCCGAACACGGTGCTCAGCACCGATCGGACATAGTTGCCATAACGGCGCTTGCCGCCTGTCGCCGCCTTGTCGCGGATGCGGACCACCAGGGGCGGGTCGAAACGGCTGAGCGGTGTGCCGTCGATCGGTCGCAGATACTCGAAGATGCGGGCGTAATCGGTCGCGTGTGTTCCGCCAGGTCGGTGAACGCCGGGTGTGCCTTGTACTCGGCGATGAGCTTGCCGAGCGTGCCCGGCTTTGCCGGAAGCGCGAGTTTGCTTAGCTCGGCGATGCGCGCGCATTCGGCGAAGAACTGCGGCGACCCGAGCGGCGCCTTGCGCAGATCGACGGCCGTTTTCGTACGGCGGTGATAGCACCGCATGCGGCCGTGGCGGTCCGCGAAGATTTGGAAGCCTCTAACCCGAACGACGGTCATGGGTGCCCAACCTGGCCACGATCGCGTCCGCGTCGTCGGCGCCAACCTTGAGAGAGTCTAGCCACTTATCGAGGTCCTGCACGTCAAATCTCCGGTCGCCGTTGGGGAAGATCACGGCGGGCACAGGGCACTCAATCTGAAACCGCTTGACCGGCCGACCGCAGTGACCGGCGGCCTCGTCCACGGTCAGCATGCGCTTGGGGACAATGCTGAGTTTGAGCAGCGTGCCACTCATGTGCGTTCTCCGAGCATGATTGCATTCATCGCCGCAGACGGAGTCTGGACGGCTCTCGCTGGAGAAATCGGAAGGGCGCAAGCGGCGACGGCAAAGTTTTCGGTCAGGCCCACGGACGGGGCGCTATCAGTCCGAAGCTGTCGGCTTGCGATGGGCTCTGAGGCGTCAGGAAGCTGTTGAATTCCCGCCAGTCGGTCAGTCGACCGGCCCAAGAACCAACGCTCAACCGCGCTTGCAGCCTGGACGTGATTCAAATCGAGGGGGGCGGGGTTGTCAACATCAGATCAGGGGGCCTCAGCGGCGCCCTTCCAACAGGCAAGCTTCCCTCGGTGCGTGCCGGAGCCACCCGGCGACGGCGAAGACGGCCCTCTTCCTTTCAAGGGCCGTCTTTCGACGGAGCAGCGCGGAAGCGCGGATAGAAGGATATCTAAGGATATAAGGATAGGACCGAAATAGCGAAATGAATTCGAGCAGTTAAGCCCCCATCAGGTGACACGGTTATCAGCGTCGGGTGACACGGTTATCAGTGATGGGTGAGGTGGAAATCAGTGCCGGGTGACACGGTTATCAGTGGCGGTGACATGGTTATCAGTGGCTCGCAAATACGACTTCACGATTTTAAACCCGGCCGGGTGAGGTGGCGATCAGCGGCAGGTGACGTGGAAATCAGTGTGGTGAGGTGCCGATCCACAGGTGACACGGTTATCAGTGGATCGCAAATACGACCCTACGATTTTCAGTTGCTCTGGGTGATGTGGTGATCAGCGTTTGCGTCTTCGGACAAGCCCGGCAACTCGCGCCAAGCCCGTAACGCCCGGTCATCCTTCTGCCCGACCAGCTCAAGCCGGAACCCCAGAAGGCGGCCCTGGCATGCTTCCACCGCTCCCTTGATAGTCCGGTTGAAATATTTTTGTGTTTGCCGGGTTTGGAATCGCTGGCCCAGCTCGACCAGGCTCACGACGTAGAGTGCGGGTGCTGTCCTTGGGCACCTTGAGAGATAGAAGCCGGTATAGCGCTCGATGGAGCGGCTGCGCCAGGATCATGTAATCGCGGCTGTATGTGCGCAGCGTAGGCACCGCCCGTTCGACGATGCCCTCGTAGGTCCAGTTTGGAATGTCGATGCGCAGGCGCGATGCCTTCCCGTCTGGAGTCTTGGCGAGGATGTCGTACTTGTCGATGAGGTGGAATTCGCCCCCTCGGTACTTGGAACCCTTGAGTGGGTCGACCGAGATGACGGCTCCCACCAACCGTCTCAACCCGTCGAGCACGTCCTCACTGCGGTGACCACCCCACTTCATTCGCTTGAACTTGACGACCTCGCTGATGCTGACGTCGAAAGATCGCGGCGGCAGAGCCGGGGGCGCGACGTTCTTTCCTGCACGCTTCTCTGCCTCGTACTGTTCCACGGAGGTTCGGTACTGGTTCGCCATGTCGGCAAGCCAGCTTTGCATCATCAGAACCAAGTCGTAGTCCTCAACGGACGGCAGCTCGCGATCCGCACCCGCCTTCACGCGCAGAGTCAAGCCCTGCGGCGTTACGTAGACAAGCTCAGATCGTGTCTCTGTGCTTTTGTTGAGCGTGAACGGGGTCATTTCCATAAGGTGGACCTCGTCCTTGATGGCGACCTCTGTGAGATCAGGGACAAAGAAGTCGCGCTGGTTGTCGTTTGGTGCCACCGCCCGGAATATCTCGGCCAGAGGCTCGGTTTGCGCGGCTCGGGCGGGAGTTCCGCTCGGAACGACGATTTCAACGGTGACGTTCTCCCCAAATGCGCGCCGTGCCTCTTCCCGGATTGAGACCTCAAACTCGGATCGGAGGGTGCGGGCTACGAAGTCCGTTGGCGCGTGGACGGCAAGAACCTCGGCCTCGTGATTGAACTGGACGCCCGTAAACCAGGACCGGAAAGCCTCTGGCCCGACCCGGCATTCCAGAGCCTCCCGAAAGGCGTCCAGGCCGTCACGCATGTGCGGACCCGCCAAATCGCAAAGACGTGCCGTCGTAAAAGCGCATTGTCGTATTCACTCGGCCGGAAATTCCTGTTCGAGTATCCGTCTCAGCTCATCGGCCATGTTGAGACCCCGCCTGGCGCAGGCGATCTTGACGCGCGCGTGGAGGTCGAGCGGCACGTCGATGGTGAAGCGCTTCGTTCTGACTGGCGCGTGTTCGGTGGCGTCCGCTGCCCCGCCAGTAACGAATGCATCTGCCTTCCTTGAATCGAAGCCGGGCATCTTGACCGGCACCACCTTGGCGCTCATGCAACCATCCTTTCTTCTGTTGTGCGGAGTTCGGCGACCAGCCGAGAGAATTCCTTGGTCGCACCGCCCTTCGGCTCGGCCTCCATGAGCGTCAGCCCTTGGGTGATGCACTCGGCATAGGCGATGCGCTGGCAGAGATGCGTCTTGGCGACAGGCATGCCGAGTCCGTTCACGGCCGTGATCACGTCACGCGCCAGCGCCGTGCCCACGATTTTACGATTAATCACAATTACGGCGTTCAGATTGTCCCGGAATTGCTGGGCTTCGCGGATCAGCTGGACCGTGTCGGCCGTGGACCACACGTCGGGGCCGGAGGGTTGGACGGGAATGACGATCAAGTCGCTTGCCGCAATGACGGAGCGGCCGACCTCATTGTTATGCGGGGGCGCATCGATCACGACGACGTCGAAGTCGCGGGCAACCCCCCGGATATCTTTGTGAAGCGTTGCCTTCGGCATCCCGACGACAGGAAACAGCGGGTCGCGGTCTCGGAGGGCCGACCATTTGAGAGCGGACCCTTGCGGGTCTGCATCGACGAGCAGAACCCGTTGACCGGCTGCGGCGTAGGCCGCCGCCAGGTTGATAGACACGGTAGTCTTGCCAGCGCCGCCCTTTTGGCTGACCACGCCGATGGTGGTGGTCGTGTTTACGATTGTGCGATTCATCGCAAACAAGCTGCGCCGGGTCGGCACCGCTGCCAAGCGCACCTGCCAAAAGTCTACGCAGTCGTGTGGCCGGGTTGCCGCAAACTCGTGGGTACGATTCGGCGTAAAATCGTGATGCCCCGGAGCGGGAATCCCGCCGGTGCCCGTGCCAACCCTCGGCTCCCAGCTTCGAGTGCGTCCCCCATCTTGCCAAAGATGCCAAGTATCCAGGCACCGGAGTCGCCGAGGCTCGGTCCTCGGCATACGCTTCTCGCAAGAGGATTCTTGAATTGATATCAAAATGTGATACTATATGGAATTGAGCAGGAAGCACCAGGCGGTCCTGGAAGCGATCTTCGCCGCGCCGGTTCGGTCCAGCATCGTCTGGACCGACATCGAAGCTCTTTTTCGGGCATGTGGGGCAGAGATCAGCGAAGGGAGCGGGTCGCGGGTCCGGGTCGCCCTTAACGACGTGCGCGCGGTATTCCACCGCCCGCACCCGCAGAAGGAAACCGACAAGGGCGCCGTGAAATCCGTCCGCCGCTTCCTGACTGAAGCAGGGATAACACCATGACCACGATGAGTTACAAGGGATACGAGGCGATCGTCGAGTACGACGAAGACGCCGAGATTTTTCATGGTGAGGTCACCAACCTGCGCGACGTGATCACTTTCCAGGGCAAGTCTGTGGCCGAGCTTAAGAAGGCCCTCGCCGGTTCGATCGAGGACTACCTGGACTTCTGCAAGGAGCGAGGAGAGGAGCCAGAGAAGCCGTTCTCAGGCCAGTTTGTGGTGCGGACCGACCCGTCGCTCCACAAGGAAGTGTCCACGGCCGCACGGCGGGCCGGGGTCAGCCTCAACAAGTGGGTGGCCTCCACCCTTGAGAAGGCCGTCCGCCGTTAGTCCGAGGTCTGGCGCTCCTCAGAGCACCGACCACGAAATCTCCGGCTCCCATACGATCACGCGGCGACCGTCGTCCAAATCCACGGCCCGGTTTTCCCAGGCCAGCTTGAGGCCTTCCTTCTTGCACCAGGCCGTGAGAGCCTTCGCGGCTTCGGTGTCGCGCACGTTGACGGGGGAGGGTAGCCGGACGCGCAGCGCCGACTGACCGGCTTTGGCTGCGGCCGTGATCTTGGCCCGGACCTGTTCCGGCGCAATCTCGGCCGCGGCCGTCTCGATCGCCCGGGCGGTCTCAGCTTGGAGGATGGGGAGAAGTTTGGCGAGGGGAGCGCGCATCACGCACCCCCTTTCGGGGCAAAGCGGCTGCCGAGGTAGGTGTCAGTGATCTGGAGGCGATTGTGGCCGAGTTCACGGCTGATCGTCATCCGGGCCCGGTAGTCGGCCGCCCGTTCGGCCCGGCTCAGCCGCTCATAGGTCGGGCCGCCTGCGGCCGGGGCAGGGCGCCCCGTCAGGGTCTGGTAGCGCCATTGCGCGTACCAGTGGCGGTGCCCGTGCATGTTGCGGATGCCCGCGCGCCAGGTCGCGTGCTCCATCTCTTTCCGGTACTCGATGAACGTCTTTCCCTCGGGCACGAGCGAGCCGTCGCCGCAGAGCGCGCGCGCCTCCTCGAGCAGCGCCCGCTGGCGCGGATGCGTGATCGGCACCTCGCGGAACCGGCCGCCCTTGCACCAGCTCGCCTGCAAGGCGATTGCGTCGCCGCTGTCGGCCTGGCTCACCCGAAACTTCAAACTCTCTTCCAGCCTCAGCCCGAACGCCATTTGCAGCCGTATGGCGAGTTGCATGCGGTCGGGGAGGGCGGTCAGCTGCTGGCCGACCGTGACACGCGCCCGGTTGCCCTTGAAGCTGTGCCGATCCGGAATCCCCAAGCTGTCGTTATCCCGCGGCAGCACGCCCGCCTTGCGGACCTTCCCGGCCCAGAACCGCACCCATCCCATGCGGTTCTTGATCGTCCCGGCCGAGAGACCTGCCGTCTTCCAATGCGCCACCAGCGCCTCGATGTGCTTGGGCTTGAGCGAGCCTGCGGCGGGCAGCTTGAAGCCGAGCCCCCGCAGCTCACGCGCAATCAACTGCAAGCCCCGGTGACGCTGCGCGCGCGTCACGTAGGAACCCTCGCCCGCGGCGAGGGTGATGTTTTTTAGGTCGAACGCCAGTGCGTCCACATCTCGTACTTTCGTTTAGTGTTGATGACCGCGCCGTGTGCCGTAGCAACACGCCGCCCGCTTCTCAGCGGAGTTGGTCAGGCATTCCGGTTAGCTGGACCGTCGCTCCTTTCCTTGGTCAGCAATTCGTTGGTCCTGGGGACGCTGCCGGGCTCTTCCAATGCCTGCTCGCGCCGCCTTCTATGGGCCGTCCTGAATTCGCTTTCCTCTACGGATGGCTGTGGGTGTTGCCCGATGGGTCACGCCGATCAGCTCTCTTGCCGGGATGCGCCCGGCTCGCGTCGATGATGAACATCGTCATGGTTCTCTCCATTGAATTGGTCGTGGCCCGAAGGCCGTGTGTGTCCCGACTTCCCCGGCCCGATGGCCCGGCGGCGTGTTACCGGCATGGGCCCATGCCAGCCCATGCTCTTCCTTCTGGCACTCGCCAGCACTCGTTTCTGACAGGGCGGTGCCACAGCTGCAGAACGGGCCGGGCTTGGCGGAATTCCGCGCTGTTGGTGGCGGGCGTCGCGTTCGCGGGCCGCCGCCGTCACTACCTAAGAGCTTCGCAGTAGTGACGGCGGCTTTGCCGTAGAGTTCGCCGGGACACGCCCGGCGATCGGGGAGGGCAGCCCTCCCCGAACCCTTCCCAAGCCCTGCTTAGGGCCTCCGGCCTTCCAGCAGGCCTGCGGGGCGCTCCAAAGCCGCCCCCGCACCCCCGGCCCCGGCGGCCTGGCGCTTGGGGCAGGTGCCTTCCAGCGCCAGCCGGGCGCACGCCGCGTTGTCGGGATGCGCTCCTGGCGCCGCGCATAGGCGGATATGAACAAGCCCCGTGTCCGGAGAGCGCGCCGTGTTGTCGACCCGGCCGACATCGCCAAGGGTGCGCAGGCCGAGCAGGCCTTCCGCACCTGGCTGGATTCGGCCGTGCTGCCGCACCTCTACGTCGAGCAGTCGCCGTTGACCGTCCCGGTGCCGCTGCGCGGTCAGATCAAGCGCCCGGACTACCTGGTCGGCATCCCAGGCGTCGGTCTGATCGCTTTCGACGTAAAGGCGAAGACGGTCTACCCGGAGGGCCTGATATTCGACGTGGCGGAGGTCCAGAAGCTCCGGACATTCGCCCGCCTATTCCATCTGACGGTGTACTTCGCCTGTCTCGATCCCGAGGGCGGTCCGCAGGGCTATTGGGTGAGGCTCGACAGGCTCGACGACGTTCCGGCCGTGCGGCGGGGAGGGTGTCTCACCCTCACGCTGCCGCTGGATGCGGCTATGCCGGTTTTGCTGACGGAGCCGTTCTATCTCGCATTTGTGCGATCTGTCGCGCTCTGAGTCGGCCGGTGTTGCGGCCGACGGTTGTTAGGCGACGTTGAACAGAGTGCCTTCGTCGCCGCCCAGGTTGCGCTTCCGCTTCTCCGCACGAATGTGCCTGGAAAACCGTTGCTCCCAGCCGGGTCCGTGCACGAACCGATCGAAGCGGACATCCCGGCACTTCAGCAGATCGATCCTGGAGCGCTTCGACACGGCGTCCCAACCCTCGTACAGAACATACAGGGCGTTGCCGTACCGGACGTTCTCGAAGACAACCAGATCGTCTGCGAACAGCGCGCCGATGTAGTGGTTCATGCTGCCGCGCCCTTGGACGTACCGGACAGGCTTGAGCCTGTTGAAGAGCGCCAAGCGAGCCCTGACAGTCTGTTCCTGCTCCCGCGTCGGATTGCGGAGCCCCTTAACCGCGCGGCTCACGACCTCGTCGACCGTCCCCGGAGGGAATATCTCCCAGTCCAGCGTTAGCGGCGAGAGCAAGTCGGTGACGCTGGCATCCTTCAGCAGGATGTCGGCGGCCCCAAGGTTCTCCTGCAGCAGGTTCAGCGCGAAGAAGAGATTGTCTTCGAAGTCCGGGTCGGCCCGATTCAGCGGAAAGTCGACGACCACCTTGAACACGACTTCACCGGCACGGCTCTCCTTCACTTTCTCGATCAGGAAGGCGAAGCCGGGTGGATCGATGTAATCACGCTGATACACCTCGCGGTCGACCCACACCGTGTGATAGCCCTTCGAAGGGTCGCCGAAGTTTGGCGTCTCGACGCTGAACGACCGCGTGACCATCGGCAGGTCCCGGTGGACGACCTCCCATCCGTTCTGATTCTTGTTGGAGTACGGTCCGGCCCTTTCGTTCAGAGCCACGCGAGCAGAGAACGTCACGGCGCCGTTGCTGACGCCCATGCCGAGGTGATGCAGTTCGCCGCGAGCCAGGGCGTCGACCTTCACAACCTTGACCACCCCGGCCACGAATTGCGCTGTGGCCGGTGCTGCTGCCAGTTTGGCCTGGACGTGCTGAGGAATTTTCCTGAGGTTTCGCTGCCAAGGGACTGGCATGAATTGGCTGGACATGAGCGCTTCTCCGGTCAGCCCTTCGGCGGGCAGGGGTCGTTCCCGTAGCTCCACGCCTCGCGGAACTTGCCATCGCCACCCTGGATTCGCAGTTCGGCGCCTTCCCTCTGGGCGATCGGCTTGGCGCGCTCGATCGCTTCCTGCTGGGTGTCGAAAACGCCGGTGAGCCGGGAATTTCCCTCACCGCGGACACCCCAGTTGCTGCCGTGCCGCACCACATACTGATTTTTACCGCTCATTTGCTCATTTCTCCGTTCCGGGGGTTGATGGGGAAGAGTTGTTGTCCTACCATCAACGGTAGGTTGATGAATAAGCCGCAAAAATGCAGTTGTCAACCGAGGACGGGAGAGCATCACAATGGCATTTGGCGACCGGCTCAGACTTGCCCGACGGCGCGCAGGTCTCTCGCTTGCGGCGCTTTCAGAGCGGCTCGACAGCAAAATTTCAGCACAAGCCATCAACAAATATGAGAATGGTAAAATGATGCCAAGTTCCAGCGTATTGGTAGCGCTGGGAAAGTCTCTTGGAGTGTCTCTAGATTTTCTGTTGGAAGGTCAGGTGGCCGGACTGGACGGCATCGAGTTCCGGAAACGTTCCAGCACCACCGACCAGGAGCGTGCCTTGGTGGAAACCGAGGTCATCGATCATGTCGAACGCTATCTAGCGATTGAAGAGATTTTGGACCTCCCGAACCAATCCAGGACCCTCGAAACCATCCCCCATGCAGTCCTCCAAGAACCCGCGGAGGCCGAGAGGGAAGCCAGGAGTCTACGGAAACGGTGGGATCTAGGGGGCGACCCAATTCCCAGCATGACCGCGCTCCTTGAGGAGCGGAACATCCGTGTTCTGAAGATCAACCTCCCTGACGGGTTTTCGGGGGTGACTTGCCACGTCAAACGTGGCGGTGACCGGCCAGACGTTCCCGTAATCGTCATCAACTCCTTCAACGTGGAGCGGGACAGGTTCACCCTGGCTCACGAGCTGGCCCACTCGGCCATCAAGGAAGTTCGCACCGGCAAATTCGAGAAGGCGATGGATCGCTTTGCGGCAGCATTTCTGGTTCCTGCCGAACACCTTGAAAATGAGGTCGGCAAGGAGCGAAGTTCCTTCGCGTTTCAGGAGCTTGTTCGACTCAAGCACATCTATGGTGTTTCAATGATGGCGCTCTTGTCGCGTCTTCGTGATCTGGGCATCATCTCGGAGTTAAATTACAAAAACCTGTTCCGTAATCCACGTATACGCAAGTGGTTGAAGGAAGAGCCCGCGCCGCTTACTGAGCGTGAGGGCTTCGTTGCGCTTGAAATCCCGCAACGATTCGAGGGATACGTGTTCCGCGCTTTGGCGGAAGGGTTGATTCCCCCAACCAAGGCGGCAGCCCTGTTAAGAAAGCCTCTCGCGTATGTCGAGCAGCAGTTCAAGGGCCCCCAGTGAGCCCCTGCGGGTTGTGATAAACGATGCGTCGTGTCTTATCGACCTGCGCAAGGGCTTCATTATTGAGCCTATGCTTGCGTTGCCCTACCGTTTCGTCGTCCCTCTCCCTATCAAGGAAAATGAGCTTTTAGACTTTTCTGCACAAGATTGGGAGTTTCTGCAGGCCGAGGGATTCGAGGTGATAGACCTCACGCCCGAACAGGTCACCCGAGCCAGTTCGCTGCGCTTGAGCTACGGGAAACTTTCCCTCGAAGACTGCTTCTCGCTCGCGCTCGCGGAGAGTTTCGAAGCAGCTATCCTTCTGACGGGCGATGCCGCGCTTAAGACGACGGCCGCCCGGTTTAAGATCGAGTCTCATGGCGTGTTGTGGGTCGTTGACCAGCTTCAGCAGAACAGAAGCGTCCACCCCCACGACCTCGCGAAATGCCTTGAGATTTGGCGCGACGATCCATTGAACTTCGTGCCAGCAACCCTGATCACAGCGCGTCTCAAATTGCTGAAGTAATCGCGCGTCCCTACGGGCCGGGCTCTCGTGAACGGAGCCGCGATGCGTCTCCGCCCTCCGGGCTTCGATCCCTCGCGCAAGACCACGCCATTCTTCGAGGAGGGAGTGCCCCCAGCTTGAGGTCGAATTGGTTCTCAACGGTTTTCCACGCCATCTCAGGCCACAGGGCTTGACCCGACGCGATTGCCGCGCGTCCATATGACCATACCCAGCCTGGAGGTTGTGTCGTGGCCGATGTTCCGAAGGAAGTGCTGAAAGCATTCACGGGCCTGCAACATGCGACTCTCGCGAACGCCGAGAATACCGGGGACGCCTACGAACTCACGTTTCGTGGCATCGCCCAAGGGCGGCGGAGTGTCGAAGCGTTCATCGTAGAGTTTGCGGAGAAAGTTGAGGCGTATCGGCAGAGTAATCCCGACGAGCTTCCGATCCACCTCACTTTTCAGGGTATCTTCTAGTGGCGTGGCCTCAAGTTGATGATCAACCAGCATATTTAACTCGTTTAGTAATCAGTAAGGAGTATATTGCGATCGTTCGAAAACGATGCAGGAGGACGGTGCATGTTTAAAATCGAAGGGCTGGAAGAGTTGCAGCAGGAGCTTGAAGAAGCCTCTAATGCCATGAAGGGACTAGACGGAACCCTCGGAACTGTCAGCTTCAATCCGAGCGATCCGGCTAGTATCGAGGCAGCGATTGCAGAATTTAATCGCCTGATCGATGAGCGACTCGGTATGTATGCCCGCAACACTCTTGTGGCCCCCTTGGTGGACCAGATGAAAGAACAATATCGTGCTGCAATCCTCGAACAGGCGGCTGGCGCGAGGTTAAAGGGCGATAATGGCTGATGGTTGAAAACGACCTTTTCAAGCAGATTAACGACGCTGTACTTGATCTGCAATCCTCGCAGCTTCAGTCATTTAGTCGTCCTCTAAAGCGGTTGGCACAGCTTCTACAGCATTCCGATCTGACTTCTACAAATGACGTCCTCACCCGGGACGTCAGCTTGGACGGATTTCTTAAAGAGAGCGAGAAGACGCAGGGTTCCATGGTTGGGAGCGCGCAGCTTCTTTGGCCAGATAGCCAAGAACACGTCATGGGCCTCACCCTGCTCCTCATCCAGAAGTTCGCCGCCAATCCCGACGACATGGTCCAATTCGGATTTACCTACTTCTACACAAACAATCACATAATATCGGCCATTCACAACGTTACCGGTCAGTTGATCATTCCGTTTATTCGAGACTATAAAGCGTACATCCTTGCTCGCGGAAACACAAAGGCGAAGATCGTCATGCCTCTAAGCACTAAGATCTTCATTGTTCATGGGCATGACGAGGGTGCACGCGAATCTGTCGCCCGCTTCCTGCAGACCCTCGGCTTCGAGCCGATTATTTTGCATGAGCAAGCCAACCGGGGGCGGACCGTCATCGAGAAGGTGGAGGCCAATAGCGATGTCAGCTTTGCCGTCGTGCTTCTCACCCCGGATGACGAGGGGTGCACCAAGGGAGGCGCTCTGGAGCCGCGCGCTCGTCAGAACGTGCTCCTCGAACTCGGCTACTTCCTCGGCCGCCTCGGCCGCGAGCGTGTTTGTGCCCTTAAGAGAGGCGATGTTGAAATCCCCAGCGACTTCGCCGGGGTCGTTTGGGAGGCACTCGACGCAGGAGGAGCATGGAAGCGCAGGCTTGGCCAGGAGCTTCAGGCGATCGGACATGTGATCGATTGGAATAAGGTGATGGCCTGATGGCATTCGAACCGACCCGCATCAGTGAACTTCTCCTAAGCCCCACAGAGGAACTCGCCGTAGAGATAAAAGAGTGGCTTGTCCTTTCGGAGAACGAGCACAAAGCGAAGCTCGCGCAGGCCATCATTGCGCTTGCGAACCACGGGGGCGGAACGATCATCATCGGATTTGAGCAGCTTGCAGATGGCAGATTTTCGCCTGCAACTCCGCGCCCTGCGGCGCTCGACGCCTACTCCACAGACGGCATCAACAACATCAGCAGCGCTTACTTGAGGCCGCCGATTCACTGCGCTGTTACTATGGTATCACACCCCACCTCCGGCGAAGAGTACCCGGTAATTAGTGTCCCGGGAGGCCACCGGGTGCCCATCATGGCGGCACGAGGAGGCCCACAAGACAAGAGCACACTCAAAAGCGGCCGCGTCTACATCCGAAAGCCTGGGCCGAAGTCCGAGGAGCCCGGCGGTCCAGATGAGTGGCAAGCGCTGTTTGACAGATGCATCCGCAACGGCAGCGAAGACCTCCTTGACCGCTTCCGCGCGATCATGGCGGGAGGGCCTACGGCCACCGCCTCCGTCTCGGACTCCGAACTCCTCGACCGATGGATCAAAGAATCGATGGGCCGCTGGAGCCGGCTCCTGAACGGCCTACCACCTAAACACCCGGCCAGGTTTCCGCTAGGGCACTATCGGTTCGCTTACCAACTGAAGGGACCGTTTGAACGTCCGAACTTGCGGCAGCTACTAGAAGCCTTGCGAAATGCTCAGGTGCGGCATTCGGGCTGGCCTAACTGGCCGATCATCGAAAGAGATCCGATTCGGCCCTATCCGGTCGACGATGTGATCGAAGCGTTTCTGGTGCGCGACAAGGACGCAGAGCAACGATCTCCGGACACTCTCGATTTTTGGCGCGTGTCTGCCGACGGCAAGGCCTTCATGATCCGCGGCCTTAACGAAGACTCCCATCCAGACCTCCAGGAGCCGGGCAAGCACCTGGATATCACCACTCCTACTTGGCGCTTGGCAGACGGCCTTACACACGCGGCCAATCTCGCCAGAGAATTAAAATTAAAAGATGGATTTGTCGACTTTGATCTTCAGTGGTCAGGGCTCAGCGAGCGCGAGCTCAATTCTATCGGCAACCCACGAAGAGTGCTGTTCTCCGGCCATAAAACACACCAAAAGGAGTACACGGCCCGTTTAACGGTCCCGCTCGGATCAATAAGGGATACGTTGCCCGAAATTGTCGATAAGGCGCTACGCCCAATGTATGAAAGATTCGATTTCTTCGAGCTGCCAGCCACATTGACGGCTGAGGAGATTGCTTATTGGCGCAGAAATGCATTCTGAATTGAAGAATAAGTGGCCAGTCAATCCGCTTTTTAAAGCGTGCTCTAATCCTGATTAGAGCGGTCGGTTTGCTTACGCCACTTTCGCAATTCAGCCAAAAACGGCGTTGCTGCCGTCATCAGGCTCGCGAACGCGGTAACGAGGCTGATTAAAATCGCCAATAGTGTGGGGTCTTTCATTTCCCACCTCCCCGTCTGGTCCGAGCATAAGAATCGCGGCTGCCCACTTCATATGGGCAGTGTTATGCAGAATACGAGTTCTGCTACTTATCGTCCAAGGGCTTATCAAGCCAATTCGGCTTGTATTGAAGCTCCGCAGTATCGCTAGAGAGCGCAAAGTATACGCTCAAGGCCTTCTCGATTACATCGGCCCTGCTCTTTCTTTGCCGGAGACACTCGTCATCCAGCTCCGAGAGCCGACCCTCAGTTAAACGTACGGAGATGACCTTCGTTCTCATGAGTGAAGCTTACGCCGTGACTCTTAACAACATCCTAATTTTGTAGTGTCTCCGCAAGTCGCCTCACCCCCTCATGAAGGTGCCAAGCCACCGCTTGGTTCCCACTGTTCATTGTTCTGCTGTCTCATAACTCAAGAATTATGCACAGCGGAGTTGCCACTGATCCCTCAGTGGGTTAGGTTGTGCATAAATGAGTCCCAAAACTCGCCGCATCGGATACGCCCGGGTCAGCACCCTTCGCCAGGACCTGGAGCGGCAGTTGCGTGCCCTCAAACGGCACGGCTGCGACCTGGTGTTTTCGGACAAAGCGAGCGGCAAGACCGTGGCCGGACGGCCGGACCTTGAGGCCGCGTTGAGCCAGCTCGACGAGGGTGACGAGTTTGTGATCGCGGAGTGGGACCGTGCGACGCGCTCGATGTGGGACGGCCTGCAGATCATTAAGCGGGTGATCGAGAGCAAAGCGGTCATCCGGGTGCTGGACCGATCCTACATCGACCTCAGCACGCCGATGGGGCAGGGCTTCATGGCGCTTTTCTCGGCCATGGCGGAAGATGAGCGCCAGCGGATCATCAAACGCACCCACGAGGGCCGCCAGGTGGCCCGCGACCGTGGCGTGAAGATGGGGCGGAAACCGAAGCTCAACGCCAAGCAGGTCGCGGAAATCCGCCAGCGCTTGGCTAACGGGGAAAAGACCCGCGACCTTGCCGACAGCTACGGGGTCAGCCGGTCGACCATCGCGAGGGTCGGTGCATGACTGAAGTCCACAAGTACCCACCAGGCAGTATCCAGGCGCTTCGGCTCGAAGTGTCGCGGGTGATCGCGGAGGAGAAGGCCTACAGCGTCCCCCATGTCTGTGTGCGGTATGGGCTCGCCGAAGGCGAACAGCGCGAGGCCTTCGACAGCAAGCGCAACTACGTCTTGAAGAGAATGCAGGCGCTTTCGAACGGGGAAGTCGTCGCAACCGCCGAGGCCGTGTTCCAGGACTACGGCGACCCCCAACTCGGCAGCGCTCTCGACAAGGTCAAGGCCGTCGCTCCGGCCGATCCGGGCATCTCCGCCGTTCTCGCTCACTTTGACGAGGCGGGTGTGCATGCCGATTGGGCCAAGGCGCTCGACCGCAGGGATCGCGATCCGGCGGGCGCG
Source organism: Rhodoplanes serenus (assembly GCA_009720755.1). Lineage (GTDB taxonomy): Bacteria > Pseudomonadota > Alphaproteobacteria > Rhizobiales > Xanthobacteraceae > Rhodoplanes > Rhodoplanes serenus. The sequence continues at coordinate 36,519 of WNKV01000020.1, read as the reverse complement.
ATCACGATGGCGCGCACGCTCATCGAGAACACCTGCCGCACGGTCCTCGCGAAAGCCGGACAGGAGCCGCCCGTCGGTGCCGAGCTGACGGTCCTCTACCGGCAGGCCGCGAAGGTTCTCCGCCTGGCGCCGGACGACCATACGGAAGAGGCCTTCAAACGCATCCTAGGAAGCTGCCAGAACGTCGTCGAAACGCTGGCGACCCTTCGCAACCGCCTTGGAGACGCGCATGGAGGCCCGGGAAGAGGTAGACCGGCGCCCCGGCACGCTCAGCTCGCCGTCAATCTTGCGGGTGCCATGGCGACGTTCCTCGTTGCGACATGGCAGAGCACGAATGGAGACAGCCAGGGGTGAGAAAGCTCCACCTCACCCGCATCGACCCCACGAAGAACATGGCCCGGTTCTATATCTGTGACATTCAGCCGGACCTCTTCGGAGACTGGACATTGATCCGGGAGTGGGGACGCATCGGTCGCCCAGGCACAGTGCGCACGACCACCTATAGCACGGCATGCGAGGCGGAGGCCGCATACGAGCGGCAACGCCTTTTCAAACAGCGCCGAGGATATGCGAGCCCACAATGATTGATGCAGAGACGTCCCTTGCATTCTCCGTGTTCGAGAACCCGGGCGTGTACGCCCTTCTGGTCGGTTCCGGCGTGTCACGGGCAGCGCAGATACCGACCGGCTGGGAAATCACTCTAGACCTGGTGAGGCGCGTGGCCGCGCTTCAGGGTGTGAAGGACGAAGCGGATTGGGCCGCTTGGTACCGTGGAAAGGCCGGGAAGGACGCCAGCTACTCCGACCTTCTCGACCAGCTCTCCGCAACGCCGGATGAGCGCCGCTCAATCCTCCACAGCTACATCGAGCCCACCAGCGAAGAGGCGGAGGAGGGCCGGAAGGTCCCGACCCGCGCACATCGGTCGATTGCCAAGTTGGTCAAGGACGGGTTCCTGAGGGTCATCATCACCACGAACTTTGACCGGCTGATCGAGAATGCCCTTCGTGAGGTCGGCGTCGAACCTACCGTGATCGCATCGGACGACGCCCTCAAAGGCGCCGTGCCGCTGATCCACAGCCGTTGTTACGTGGTGAAGGTCCACGGCGACTATCTCGACACGCGCATCCGAAACACGGAAGGGGAACTCTCCGGCTACTCGTCCGAACTCAACGGCCTTCTGGACCGGATTATCGACGAGCATGGCCTGATCGTGTGCGGGTGGTCCGGCGATTGGGACCACGCCCTACGGGAAGCCATCGAGCGGGCACCAAACCGGCGCTATCCCCTCTTCTGGGCTTCGCGTGGCGCACCGAGCGCGATTGCCGGGGATTTGGTTGCTCACCGCGCCGGGAAGCTGATCGCGATCGAAGATGCGGACCAGTTCTTTGGGAAGCTTGAGCAGAGGGTAACCATACAGGCCGAGTCGCGACGGCCGGACCCGCGCAGCGTGGAGTTGCTGGTCGCCAGTACGAAAAAATTCCTTCGGGGGCCGGAGTATCGAATTCAGTTGGACGAGCTTGTTGGAGGTGAGTTTCGCGAGCTGCTCGCGAGGCTGAAGGGAGCAGAATTCGGCACCAACGGCGAATGGCCGAAGGCCTTCATCGAGCAGGTCTCCCAATATGAGGCCGCTACAGAGGCTCTTGGCAGGATCTTCGGAGTCCTAGGGTGTTGGGGGACGGGGGCTGAAGTCAGCCTCGCGCATGAGTGCATCAAGGCGTCTGGCACTAACCGTATCGGGAGCGGACTCGAAGTCCTTGTCAAGTTGCAGTCCTACCCAGGAGTCCTGCTGTTCTACTCCTACGGTATGGGACTTTTACACGCAGGTCGTTATGGCGACTTATTCCGCCTCTTTAATGAGCAGCTCCGCACTTCATCGTTAGTCTACTCATTCTCCCAACGGTTTTTCCCCTTTGTCTGGAGCGGTTCAGAGCAAGCAAGCTGGTGGAGGACAATGCCCGGTCTGGAGCGCAATAAGTTGCCGCTAAACGACCATTTGTACGGCTTGCTTAGGGGTTGGGTCGCAGACTATCTGTTTATAGAAGAACGCTATACAGTTCTTTTCGAAGAGTTCGAGCTTCTCGGCGCTCTTTCGTATCTTGCGTTGAGCGCTGACTTCGATGAGGTGAAAAAGACCCTCGATGCGCGAGAATTCGTGTGGATTCCGCCTGGCCGCGCTTGTTGTGACAGTGAGATCAGAGAGCGTATCTTCGCGGACTGGGATTCAGAGCAGAAGGAGCAGGCGCTTCTGGCTGCGGGGTTTTCTCGAAACGATCGAGAGTTCCTGAAACTCGCAAAAAAGAACGTCGAGCGCGTAGCGAGCCATATCCGCTTCTGGTGAGCCAAGTTGGGAGCAAGTCTTGCAATTCCAGGTCGGCACTTCCGGAGTGTTTTTCGAGATTCCCGACGAGTGGTGGCAGTTCGCCGAGATGGACCGCTTCTCTCCCCACCGGGGCGGCGGCTACTTCCCCTACAGGGCCGGGGCTGAAGAAGACGTCGAGGTGGTCCCGATCGGCGACGTCGAGCCGCCTCAGCGGTCGGAGGGCGTGCCGCTGTTCAAGAAGTACAAGCTGCTGCCGGTCCTGTTCGCGTTCACGTCGCCTGAGTGCGAGTTGCCGCCGGTCGAGGTGAACGTGATTGATTCCGGCGGGCGCTATCGGTTCAGGGTCAAGAACGGCTATCACCGGTTCTATGCGTCCGCGGCGGTCGGGTACACGCGGCTGCCAATCATCCTCCGACAGCCGTTCGAATTCGAAGCCCGCGACTGACCTACGGCCTGCAGATTTCGATTTTGTTGGTGGTTGGATTGACGCGAAGGGAGTTGTAGGCGGACGGGCCGCATGTCTCGTTGCCGGTACTGGTGACTTTAAAGGTCCCGGAGACTTCTCCGCCGGTATCCTGCGTGGCCTTTACGAACGCCGTGCCACTGACGATCCTATCGGGGGTACCTCCTGCTACCAGCTGACCATTTAAGCGCAAGTTTGTAGCGCTGATCATGCCATAGACTTCCAGGGTGGTAGTGGGGCTTGATGTATTGATGCCAATCTTGCCTGTGGTGTCGATATGTAAGCGCGTAGCATTGCCTGTCCTGAGCTGGAGACTGTGGTCCGTCGCAGATCCGAGAAATACACTTCCACTATTCGAGGTCCCAAACAAACCTTCAATGCTGTTAGAAGTATCTCGGGCCATAAAATACGCTTGACCGGCACCCTGAACCGAAACGGTTGAGGCAAGTTGATGTCCGTAAGCAAGGACAGCCGAAGGTTGGGGCGATTGGCCTGCTGGAATAACTGTGAGTCTGAAATCTGGGGTACTCGTGCCTATGCCGACATTGCCATTGCTAACAATGCGGACAGATTCGGTGCCGAGGGTGGTGAAGGCAAGGTAACCACTGGTACTTACAGCGACTGCAGAGGTTGTGCCGGAGATGATTCGGTCTCGCGCGAGGCCGGAAATGGCGGAAGCACTAATGTTGGTCAGGCCGCTGCCATCACCCATAAACTTCGAAGCGGACAGAGCGCCGGTCACGCTAACGTCCCCTGCGGTGGTGACGCTCGGCGCGTAGGCGGGGCAACCGATGTCGGTCGAGCGTAAGCCCTCGCCGATGCAGAGGCGGCCAGCCTTGGCGCCCATAGTGCTGGAAATGATGGCGACGTTACCCCAATCGCCCGCTACGGCGCTGCTGGCCGTCACAGCCAAAGCCATCATCAGAAGCCATCTGTAGCTTGCCATTTCAGCATGTTACGGGCGTTCGAGATATTTGCCACGGCCTCTGCCGAATCCGCAGTCACCTGCGTGACAACATTGCCGCCGGGCGGTCCCGACAATGCGGTCGCCGCCTTCAGCTCGGCCAGGAGTAGCACGATGGTGGGCGGTGAGGGGCCACGCCGAGCCGTCCGCCTCAAGGCCAAGCCCTTCGGGCGCTAACGCGGCCTTGACCCGGCCGTCCCGACGCGGCGAGGGACGTCCGTTCGCCTAAGCCGGAAACCGGCTCAGGCGAGCCGATCCCGACCAGGAGCCTCCCCACAGCCTCTGTACTGCGTCGGTCGGGCGGGCAGGGGGCTTCTGGTGCGGCTGTCTGCCCGTTGTGCGCGGCTTCACGCGGCCGGAATCGGTCAGGAGTAGGCCAGCAGCGCGAGAGCGCAAGGCATCCAACCGTCTCCCGGAGGGTCCCTCGGTCGGACCCTCCGTTGCGCTCCCGCTTAAGGCTGCTGGCCTGAAGGGCTCCCGACCGGCCGCGATGGGTGGCCGCAGAAACCAACGGGAGAACCGCCATGAACCAACCGAAACCCACCAAGCCCAGCCACGACGTGTTCGTGGTCGAAGGCGAAGGGGAGCGCGCCTACTGGACTCGGATCGGCGCCGCCTGGAGTCACGACGACGGCCACGGCTACAACGTCACCCTCACCTGCGTGCCCGTGAACGGCCGCCTGGTGATCCGCGTCGCGAAGCCGAAGGAACGGGAGGCGGGCCGATGAGGCCCCTCCTGCCCCCCGGCGAAGTCCGCCAGGGCCATTTTCATGTCCGGCCCCCACGTCACCGGGTGCTGCAGGGCGACTGCATCGAGGTCCTGCCCGGCATTCCAGCCGCGTCCGCCGACCTGGTGCTCACCGATCCGCCGTACCTAGTCCGCTACCGGGACCACATTGGCCGGACGGTTGCCAACGACGACCGCGCGGGTTGGCTCAGGCCCGCGTTCCGCGAGATTGCCCGCGTCATGAAGCCGGGGAGCGTCTGCATCAGCTTCTACGGCTGGCAAGCCGTTGCGGAGTTCATGCTGGCCTGGAGAGACGCAGGCCTCCACCGGGCCTTGCCAAAGCGTCTCGAAGTAGTCCCGGTGCGGCTCGAAATCGGCAGGCCGCAGAACCTGCCCAATTCCGACGTAGGTGACCACGCTGTTGCGGAAGTCACAGGCGTTCAGCTCGATCCAACTGGTCTCTAGCGATCCTGTGAGCCCGCAGCGCCAGGCTGCCACAGCCGCCGCCATTGCCGGATAGGTGGTCGAATTCAGCCGCCCGGCAAGTTCGGCAATCGCTCGCCAGATAAACTGCCTTCCTCTCGCCTTGTCCCGGTCGGAGAGCGTCCAGTAATGCGTGAGGAGATGTTCGGACCCCACCATGAAGAACGCGAACTCCAGAACCACGTAATTCGGGTCTTCACCACGCGCCCACCAGCCCAAAAACTCCCGCAGCTTCTTGGACTCGATCGGCTCAAATGGCTTGGGCTTCAGCGCGGCGTGCGACCGGAGGCGTTCCAAGACATTCGCCCTGTCCGCTACGGCGCTCTGTGCGGGCTCGACTACGCGCAGACCGGGTGGCGGTGGTTGGTACGGCAGGTTGATGCACGCCTTGGGTGGAGGGGAGACCACGATTTTAGGTGCCGCCATCACGGGGCGGATTAGCTTCCACCCCTTGGGGCGCACCACTACTGCGTCTGGCGCCGTGAACTCGCGGAGAGTGCGCCCGTCCCAGTAGTGTTTGAATATGCCAGCGCCATCGACGAACTCGACGGCTTCCCCCCAGAGGTGTTCGAGGGCTTCGCGCCGGGCCTCTAAATCCGCGACCGTCAGAACCCGTTCGTCGAGCCGATATGTGATCACTTTCGACCGAAAATCACAGTGATGAAGATTGAGCAGCGAAACTCTTGGTCCGCAATCCCACAGGGCAACGTAAGCTCGGAGGCACCAGCTGTAGCTTTTCGGGAGATTGCGGTGCAGGTGGTCAATCTCCAACTCGCGAAGCTTGGCGTTGAAGTGCGCCTCCACGGCGTCGCGGTCGTCGCGCTTCCAGAAGTCGTCCAGCGAATCCGCCAAGCTGAGGCAGTGGAGTTGCATGCGGGCGGCCTTCCAGGGGAAGACCGGCGCGGCGGAGGGGCGTCGCGCCGGTCCAGCTCACTCACGGCGTCGTGCGCGGCGCTTCAGGAGTGCGCCGGGTGTTGTTGATCGCGGAAGCCGACTGGCTCGCGGCCGTCTTCGGCAGCACCGCCCGCAGCACCACCTTGTTGTACTTGTTGACGGCCGCCATGACCGGAATGCTCACGTCCCGTCCCTTCTCGTATTCCGCGAGGTTGGCGCCATCGGGCATGCTCACTTCCATGAAGCTCACAGACCCGTCCGTCGCCTCACCCATCACCTGCAACACGCAATACGGTTTGTTATCGTACATGTTGTGTTTTTGACCGACGACCTTGCCGGTCACCAGCAAGCCCGTGTTCGCCATTGCTCTTCTCCATTCCTGCAGTCTCAAAGTGCAGCTTAAAAACTCCGGGCAGCCGCCCGGCCGGGCAGAGGCTGCGTGCTACCCGGTTTCGCGCCGCCGTTCGGGCGGCACGAAAACCAGATCGAAAATCTCGAATGTCTGTGAGGCCCAGCGCCATTCCCAGCGTTCGCGGCCGAGGTAGATGGCCTCGGGCGGCAGTGCGTCCGGCATGCCCCAGTCCGCGTCCGGTTCATCGACGTCGACTTGATCGAGTTCGGCCGAGAGCGCGCGGAAAGTCCCACTTTTGCCGATCAGCCTGCGGCCCCTCAGCGCCTCGTGAACCTCGCAAAGCTCTTCCGGCGTGATCGCCAGCGCCAGGCTATCATTGCTCACCAGATCGGAGAACTTGGTGACGTACTTCGTGACCTCCCGCAGAGACTTCCGTCCGATCTCCGTGAGTCGGCCTCCGCCGACCCCCTTTATCGGCCGGATGTCGACCACCGGCCGGTAGTCGGCATGCAGGGAATTGCCCCACAGCTCGGCGAGTTCATCTTGTGTGAGGTAACGGCCGGTATCCCTCTGGAAATAGCCGTTCGGCGCCATCACCAGCAGGTGCAGGTGAGGGTGATACGCCCCGGTCTCACCATTCCGCGTGATCTCCAAGGTGCGGAACCAGGAGCACGCCCCGGAGTCATCGGCGAACGCGCGTTTGAAGCGCTTTGCACGGACGAACCGCCGGAGAGCCTCCATCAGTCGGCTGAGGGTGTCTGCCAACTCCTCCGCAACGCAGTTCCTGATGGTCAGGGTGATCAACAAAGCTTGGTCGGTCGGGTTTCGGCGGGTGTAGAGGTCCAGCACCTCGCTCAGCTGATAGTGCAGCTTGCGGCTTCTGAGCCGCATGCACGTCGGGCACATCCGGGACCGGCAAAACTCTCCGCCCACCAGGCGCGGGATCGTGCCCTCGACCGTGTCGTAGCGATCGAACTCCAAAACCCGCCCGCATCGGGTGATGCGATCCGCGAGCCGGTCGTATTCGCCGGGCTGGCCCCCGTCTCTGAGGCCCCGCGCGACCTCCAACGCAATGCGCTTGTTCAGCTCCCAAGGAAGCCGATCGAAGCTCCGAAAATCGTCGGTACTGCCATCGGACGGCATTGTCTCGCTCACGGGTTACCCGCACGCTGACGACGCCCGATGGATATCGAGCGTCCCGCGCGGTTCGCGCATGATGATCAAGAGCTACCGGAGGGGCCCTTCGGCGTGGGCGCAGGGTCGAAAATGCTGAAATCAGCGTGCCGCTGATTCCGCTCTCATCCGACAGGCCTGCCCACAGCAAAGCGAAGAATTATCTGCCGCCGCCAGGGTTAAAACAGATACTCTACGCAACTAAAGGATGTGAAAGTCTTAGTCCCAGTCCCCCATAACGGAGTATAGAATGCAGAGTTAGTGACCTTTTTGTGGCAAAGTAGTGGTAGCATACGACAGTCTGGAAATCAGAAGAACGGGCAAAGGGTTATGTCCGCCCGAACCCGATCTTGGAAGTAAAGGCGTTTTCGTCCTGAAGCGTCTGGGCGCCCTCTACGCTCGTTTTCCGGATGAGAATGGCCCTGCCCGTCTCGGGGCCTACGAAAGTCTATATGCGCCTCTGAGCGAGTGTGTGGCCAGCACGTCCGGGCGTTGCGAACGCACCCACAGCCGGGAGACCGATCGGGCGGCAATGACCCGGGGAGCGAACGGGCTCCTTTCAGCATGCGTGCCCGTCCCCGACGGTTTGACAAAACGGGCGCAAGTCATTGATCTCCGGGGGGAGGTTTGACACTCTTCTTTTTACTAAACCGTTGAGAAGGCGATGGAATTTGCTGACTCTTAATCAGCGGGTCCAAGGTTCGAGTCCTTGTGCGCCCACCACTAAAATCTAAAGCTGCGGATTTCTGCGGCCGTGGGTCGGTTGTCCGGGCCGACGTGGTCGCCTATGATCACGGGCATGACCAAGTTGCTCGAACGAGCCTTCGAAGCAGCGCGCGCGCTACCGCCAGAAGCGCAAGACGAGATCGCGCGCCTCATGCTCCATATGGCCGCCGACGGTGGCGAGCCCGAAGCGATCGACCCCGCGCACCTTCCGGATGTGCTCGCGAGTCTCGCTCGCGCCAAGCGCCGCGAGTTCGCCACGGATGCCGAGGTCGAAGCGGCGTTCCGACGCTTCGAAGGATGAAGCTTCATTACACCCCTGAAGCGGTCGCCGACCTCGTTCGTATTGCCGATGACACCCGGGTGCACAATCCCGCAGCCGCACTGCGGGTCCGGGCCGCCATTCTCGACAGTATCCAAACCTTGATTTTGTTTCCGAGCGCCGGACGTCGGCAAGCAGCCGAAAGCGTGCGGAAACTCGTCACCCGCAAATATCCTTATCTCGTCTATTACACGGTGGACGAAGCTGCCGGCGAGGTCGTGATCCTCAACATCAAGCACCCCGCGCAGCGGCGCGAGCACGAGGACGCGCGAATCCTTGATGTCCGCCGCCGCGGTGTGACCCGCGACGGCGCAGGCTGGCACCCTGACGGCGCGGCACAGCGTCGGCGTCCGCCTGCTGGCGAACGAGCCGCCACGGCCGGGGCGGCTCGTGGCTTCTGCCGGGCGCCGGTCAGTTTGCGCGGCGCTGCCTTACGCCCCGCAGGGCCTTGGCGCGATCGTGACGCAGCGCCTGCGCGGCCTTCTGAGCCGCAGCCGCGCTGGCGAACCGCCGGTGGTCGAGCGGATAGTAGGCCGAGGCGGCCGCATGGAACGTGTAACCGTCGCTGTCGCGGACCACGATGCCGACCGCATCGTCGTCGACCTCGATCACATAGGCTTGCGGGGCGGGCGGCGGCTGGCGCGTGAGCGCGGGGCGAGCGGATTGAAGAGACATCGGTGAAGACCTTCCCGGGCGCTGCGGCAGCCGTGCGCGCAGACGCGGTTTCGAGCGTGAGATGAAGCGGAGCGAAGCGAAATGATCAGGCGTCGCTGCGACACATCCCGCAGGCCGCCACGAAGCGGCGGCTCGAACCGGGGAGGGTGGCGAAGGTGGTGAGGAAGGTGGTCCTGCTGCGCATCGCGAGTCGTTCCTTGTCCGGGCCTGATGGCCGGGTTGGAGCCCACGATCGCCGTTCGGCGTTCAGCGTGGCGCTTTAGCTTTGGTGACGCGGTGCAAGCTGCTCCGTCAAATCCCGCGGTCGGACCAGGCGCACGCCCGTCCGACGTCTCCAGATTGGCGCGAAGGCTCTCCCGATACAAGGCGGCGGAATTTCTTTCTTCCGGCCATCCGGGAGCAAAAGTGACTTCGCGGCCTTCGACGCCGGCGGGGCACCCGCGCGCTCGCGCCTCCATGGCGATCGCGGAGGGCTCGGTGTGCGGCCGCCGGCCTGTCTGGTCGCCGCCCGCTCGAGGCGCGGAGTGTCACGGTGCCGCTCCGTGCCTTGCATCGCGCGGCTTTGACGGGCCGGAGCAGTTGTCTTATCTTTAATACAACAACAAAACGCAGGGGATCGGGGGGAAGCATGTCGGGCGAGACTGCCTGCGAGGTGGTGATCTCCGGCGGCGGGCCGGTGGGGCTCTGCACGGCGCTGCTGCTGGCGCGCGCCGGGATCTCGGTCGCGCTGTTCGAGGCCGAGGCCGGCATCGCCGAGGACCTCCGGGCCTCCACGTTCCATCCGCCGACCCTCGACATGCTGGAGCCGCTCGGCATCACGGCGGTGCTGCTCGATCAGGGCCTGATCTGCCCGCACTGGCAGATCAGGCTGCATCCGGCCGGCGATCGGGCGGTCTTCGACCTCTCGGTGCTGGCCGGGCATACAAGGCATCCCTACCGGCTCCAGGTCGAGCAATGGAAGCTGTCGCGGGCGCTGCATGCGGCCCTGGCGAAGGAGCCGACCGCGCGGATCTCCTTCGGCACCACGGTGGTCGGAGTGCGGCAGGACCACGATGGCGTCGTCACCGAGATCGAGCGGGCCGGCACGCGCGCGACGGTGCGGTCGCGGTTCGCGGTCGGCGCCGACGGGTCGCGCAGCGCAGTGCGCAAGACCATCGGCATGCCGTTCGAGGGCGAGACCTATCCGGAGACGACGTTGCTGGTGACCACCCGGTTCCCGTTCGAGGATCATCTCGAAGGTCTGTCGAACGTGACCTACTGCTGGAAGCAGGGCGGCAATTTCAGCCTGCTGAAGGTGCCGGGACGGTGGCGGGTGTCGATCTATCCGCGCGAGGACCTGACTCCGGAGGAGCAGCTCGCCGACGCGCTGATCCAGGCCAGCATGAACGACATCGTGCCGCGCCGCGAGCCCTGGGAGCTCGGCGAGATGCGCGCCTATCGGGTCCATCAGCGTATCGTCCCGGCTTATTGCCGGGGGCGCGTGGCGCTCGCTGGAGACGCCGCTCACCTCAACAGTCCGTCGGGCGGCATGGGGCTCAACGGTGGCCTGCACGATGCGTTCGAGCTGGCCGGCGCGCTGGTGGACATGCTGCGGCGCGGCGCATCCCTGGAGCGGCTGTCGCTCTACGACCGGCGCCGGCGGCCTATCGCGCGCGATCAGATCATCGCCCAGGCGGACCGCAACCGCGCCCGCATGCGCGAGAAGGATCACGACAAGCGCGCCGGCATGCTGGCCGAGCTGAAGGCGATCTGTGCGGATCGCGAGCGGCTCCGGTCCTATCTGCTGACGTCGTCGATGATCGACGGGCTGCGGCAGGCCGCGGCTATCACCTGAGCCGCCGATGGGCGGCTTGACGGGCCTGGATCAACTTGTACCATTCATAATACAATTCGATCGCGGCGCCGGCTCGCCGGCTTTCGGAGAGACGGCATGCGGGTCGAATATGCGCCGAAGGGTCTCATCGGTGTGCTGACACCGCAAGCCAACACGACGGTCGAGCCCGAATACGCAATCCTCACGCCGCCCGGCTATGCCTGGATCAATGCGCGGCTGGTCAGCTCCTGCGCCACCATCGAGGAGCGTCTGACCGACTACTACACCAGCGCGCGCCGCTATGCGCCGCAGTTCGCCAACGCACCGATCGACTGCGTGTCCTTCGCCTGCACCGGCACATCCTACCTGTCGGGGAAGGACGAGGAGGAACGGGCGCTCGCCGATCTCGGCCGGTTGCTGAACGTGCCGGCCATGAGTGCCGCCACCGCGGTGTGCCAGGCGCTGGGCGCGCTCGGCGCCAAGCGGATCGGCCTGGTGTCGCCCTATCCGGACGGCGAGGCGCTCGACAGGGCGTGCGCACCTTACTGGACCTCGTGCGGGTTCGAGATCGGTGCCAAAACCAGCGCCAAGACCAGCGCGTCGCGTGCGGGCGCGAGCTTCCATCCGATCTACAGCCTGCCGGGAGAGGCCGCCGCGCAGGCGCTCGCCGCAGTGGGGACTGCCAGGGTCGACGCCATCGTGATGCTCGGCACCGGCATGCCGACGTTGGCGGCAATCGCGCGCTCGCCCTATCACGACGGCATCCCGGTGTTCTCCTGCATGTTCGCGCTGGTGTGGGCCAATATCGTGGCGATCGATCGTCGCGAGCCCACGGCGGATGATTTTCATGCATGGCTCCGGGGGCGCTGGTGGCGCGACCGCATGGGCGTCTGATGCGGGCGTTGTGGTGGATCGAGCACGAGGCCGATGGCAGGAGCGGAACTCTCCAAGACACGGCAGGTCTATCTGGCCCTGCGCGACCGGATCGCCAGAGGCGTGTTCGCCCGCGACGGCGGGCTGCCGGGCGAGCAGACGCTGGCGGTCGAGTTCGGCGTGTCGCGGGTGACGCTGCGGCGGGCGCTCGCCGCGCTGGAGGACGAGGGCCTGATCTGCCGCCGCCGCGGCGCCGGCACGTTCCTGACCGAGCACGGCAGGCCGGGGCCGATCCGGGTCGACATGGCGGATTTCATGTCTCAGCTCGTCGCCATGGGGCAGACGACCGAGGTCAAGCTGCTGGAGTTCGGCTATGCTCCGGCGCTGCCGGAGGTGAGCGAGGCGCTCGGCTTGCCGGACGGCGCACTGGTGCAGCGATCGGTGCGCACGCGCCGCATCGCTCGGGCGCCCTTCTCGTATCTGATCACCTGTGTTCCCGAGTTGATCGGCCGGACCTTCACGCGCAAGGAGTTGGCCGCTCAGCCCCTGCTGACACTGCTGGAGCGGGCGGGTGTCGCCGCCGACCATGCGACCCAGGACATCTCGGCCGAACTGGCGACGCCCGAGGTGGCCCGGGTGCTCGGCGTCGAGGTCGGCTCGCCCCTGATCGCCATGGTGCGCACCGTCTTTGACGACAGCGGCCGCGGCATCGAGCATCTGCGCGCCTTCTACCGGCCGGATCGCTATTCCGTCCGCATGACCATGGTGCGCCGCGGCCAGCCGAGCGATCGGCGCTGGGAGCCGGTGCGGCAGCGCGTGATGGTGCTGGAGGATCTGGCGTGACCGGCAGGCTCGCGGGACCTGCGCGGGGCGGCGTGTGTTCGCTGACCGCTCCCTTCGTCGAAGCACTCTGCTGACCGACACACACGGAAGGTGATCATGATCAAGCTCGGGCGGCTCGCGGCGGCACTCGTCTGTCTCGCCACACTCGGCTCCGCGGTCGCCGCGCAGAGCTTTCCCGAGCGTCCGGTGCGGATCATCGTGCCGTTTCCGCCGGGCGGCGCGACCGACGTCGCCGGCCGCATGATCGCCGAGCGGCTGTCGAAGGTCTGGGGTCAGCCCGTCGTGGTCGAGAACCGCAGCGGCGCCAGCGGCGTCATCGGCACCGACATGGTGGCGCGCGCCAAGCCGGACGGCCAGACGATCCTGGTCGGCACCTTCGCGGCCAACGTGATGGCGCATCTGGTGCAGCCGAACGTGCCGTATGGACGCGACGCCTTCGCGCCGGTCATCCTGCTCACCTCGGCGCCCAACATGCTGCTGGCGAACAGCAACCTGCCGGTGAAGACGCTCGGCGAGCTGGTCGCCTATGCCAAGGCCAATCCCGATAAGATCAGCTATGCGTCGTCGGGAACGGGCCTGTCCGGTCATCTCGGCGTCGAGCTGTTCGCCGATGCGGCCGGCATCAGCATGGTGCATGTGCCGTATCGCGGCAGTGCCCCGACCGGCCAGGCGATGGTGACCGGCGAGGTCGACATGACGCTGGCTCTCGTCGCCCAGGCGGTCCCGACCATCGCGATGAAGCCGGACATTCGCGCGCTCGCCATCGCGTCGGCGCAGCGCTCGCCCCAGTTCCCCGACGTGCCGACCTTCGCGGAGCTCGGCTACCCCACCGTGCAGGTCTACGCCATCAACGGCCTGATGGTGCCCAAGGACACGCCGCGGCCGATCATCGACAAGATCTATCGGGATGCGCACGAGGCCCTCCAGGACCCGGAGCTGCGGGCCAAGATGCAGCAGGTCGGCGTCGATGTCGCAGGTTCCTCGCCCGAGGAGTTCGGCAAGCTGCTGGACGACGAGTTCGCCCGCTGGGAGCCGCTGATCCGCAGCCGGAGGGTCAAGTTCTAGGCGCCGCACCGCGCGAGCTGCCGGGGAGCCGGGGCGCGCCGCCGCCGTCTCGTCCGCCGCCGTCTCGTCCGATGCGCGGGGCGCAACCCGGCCCGACGGTTTGCCCGGGCGCCCGCGCGTGATACCGATACGGCGTGCCGGCCGCCCGCCGGGGCGCCGGCCGCAGCCCCTCGCATCGAGAGGAGACCCGACGTGTGCGTCCGAAGCGGCGCCGGCTCGCGTGTCGACGCGCCGACGTGTCCGACGTCCCCGATGGGCGGCCCGCCCTGGCCCGCCCGGTCCCGATCGACCCGGTCGCCCCGTCATGACTGACCGGCCGTCCGAACCGCCGTCCGGCCGCGGCCTGCGGCCGGAGACGACGCGGCGCGCCGTGGTGGCCGGCGGCCTGGCGCTCGGCGCCGCCGCCGTGATCGGTGCCGCCGTGCGGGCGAGCGGCCCGACCGTCTGGCCCGACCGGCCGGTGCGGCTGATCGTGCCCTATCCGGCCGGCGGCTCCGTCGATCTGCTCACCCGCATCCTGGCCGAGAAGCTGGAGGCGCGGTTCGGCCAGCCCTTCGTGATCGAGAACAAGCCGGGTGCGGCCGGCAATATCGGTGTGGCGGCGCTGGCCGCGAGCCCGGCGGACGGTTATTCGATCGCGGCCGCGACGGTCGGTCACTTCGCCATCAACCCGTTCATCGTCGCTCAGGCGGCGCCCGATCCGGAGCGCGACTTCGCGCCGGTGTCGCTGGTCTGGGAGCTGCCCAACGTCTTCGCGGTGCCGGGCCGGCTGCCGGTGGAGACGCTGGCGGATTTCGCCGTGTGGGCGAAGCGGCAAGGGCGGCTCTCCTTCGGCAGCTCCGGGGTCGGCACCTCGACTCACCTGTTCCCGACGCTGTTCGCCGCCCGCGCCGGGCTCGACGCGGCGCATGTGCCGTTCCGCGGCGCCGCCCAGACCATCCCGGCCATGCTGGCCGGCGACGTCGCCTTCACGATCGACAACCTCACCTCCTACATGTCCTACATCGAGGGCGGCCAGGTCCGCCCGCTGGCGGTGACGGGGACGCAGCGGTGGCCGGGGCTGCCGGACGTGCCCACCATGGCGGAGTGCGGGTGGCCGGATTTCGCCATGACGTCGTGGGCCGCCTTCGTGGTGCCGATGGGCACGCCGCCGGCGATCGTCGGCCGGCTCGCCGCGGCGCTGCGCGATATCGCGGCCGATCCGGCGGTGCGCGACCGCTTCGCGACCGTCGGCGCGCGGGCCTTGGCCTCGACGCCCGAGGAGGTCGCGGCGCGCGCCGCACAGGAGCGGCCGATCTGGCGCGAGACGGTGCGGCTCGCCGGCCTCGCCGGCTGAGCGGGGAGGGGCGGAATGGCCAGCCACATGGGCACGACGATCGGCCGGGTGACGCTGAAGAACCCGGTGATCGCCGGCGCCGCCGAGCACCTGATCGACGCCGACGGGGTGCGGCGGGCGCTCGCCGCCGGGGCCGGCGCCGTGGTGGTGAAGTCGACCAACGAGTCGGAGGCGGCGCGCCGCCAGCTCCAGGCGGCCGAGTATCTGCTGCTCGACGCGGAGTGGCGGCCGCTGCCGTGGTCGAAGGACGCCCCCGCCGCCGCCATGCTGGCCTGTCGCTCGGGGCTGACGCCGCTGCCCTTCGCGGCGTGGCTGGAGCAGACCGCGAGGCTCGACCGCGAGGCGCGTGCCCACGACTCCTATGCGGTGGCGAGCCTGATCCTGGCCGGGCTGGAGCCCTGCGTCGCCATGGCCCGGCAGGTCGAGGAGGCCGGCATCCGCGTGCTGGAGCTGAACATCGGCACCCCCTATGCGAGCCAGGCGAAGGGCGCGGTGGCGACCGAGCTCGACCCCGCCCGGGTGGCCGAGATCGTCGCCGCCGTGCGGGCCGCGGTGTCGATCCCGCTGTGGGTGAAGATCAGCGGCCAGAGCGAGCGGGTGCCGGACCTCGCGGCGGCGGCCTTCGAGGCCGGCGGCGAGGCGGTGGTGATGGCGGGCCGCGCGCTCGGGCTCGTTCCCGACATCGAGACCTTCGCGCCGATGCTCGACACCATGCTGGGCTTCGGTGGCGCCTGGAACCTGCCGCTCACCTGCCGGTGGCTCGCCGAGAGCCGCGCCCGGCTCGGTCCCGACCGGCCGCTGATCGGCACCAACGGGGCACAGAGCGGCCTCGACGTCGCCCGCATGATGCTGGCCGGCGCCTGCGCGGTCGAGATGGCGTCTGCCGTGATGGTGCGCGGGTTCTCGGTGCTCGCCGCGGCGGTCGCCGAGCTCGACGAGTATCTCGCCCGCAAGGGCGTGACGGCGCGCGACCTGATCGGCCGCGCCGCCGACCGCCGCAAGACCTTCGCGGATCTGCCGCCGCGCCCCGACGCCTGGCGCCGCCACATCCCGTCCTGAGCGCCGTGGTGCGCTCAGCCGCCGCCGCGCGGGCGGCCGCGGCGGCGTGGCGGCGGCTCCTCGGGGCCCGGCTGGAGCCGGCGATAGGCGAGGCCGTTGAGCGATTCCGACAGCATGCGGGCGTGGCGGTGCAGCACCTCGAGCTGGCGCGGATCGGGATCGCCGGGCACGCTGCGGCTCAGGCCGATGATCGAGAACACCCCGGCGATCTCGTCGCCGTCGCGCAGGATCGGCACCGACAGGGTGTTGACGCCCTCGATGATCTCGGAGTCGGCGGTGTCCCACATGCGCTCGCGGATCGCCGCGAGCCGCTCGCGCAGCAGCACCTTGTCGGTGATGGTGTAGGGGGTCAGCCGCAGGAGCTCGCGCGACAGCGCGCGGTCGACCAGGTCGGGTGCCGAGAAGGCCAGCACCACCCGGCCCTGGGCGGCGGCGTGCGGCAGCGGCCGGTTGCCGGGCTTGATCGAGATGAACACCCGCGCATGGATGTTGTCGGCGACGCTGATCACCTGGGTCTCCCAGCCGACCGGCACGGCGAGCAGCGCGGTCTCGCGCGTCTCGTCGCGGATGGCGGTGAGGTGGGGAGCGGCGATCTCGCGCAGATTGAACTGCTCGGCCACCGACTCGCCGAGCTGCATCAGCTTCCAGCCGAGCCGGTAGCGCTCAGTGCCGCCGTCCTGCTCGATGACGCCGAGCTGGCGCAGCGTGGTCAGGTGGCGGTGCACCTTCGCCTTGGTCTCGTCGAGCGCGGTGGCGATCTCGGTGAGGCGCAGCGGCCGGCCGGCGGCGGCGAGCTCGTCGAGAATGCGAAACGAGGTGGCGACCGACTGCACCGAGAACTCGTCGGCCTCGGTCGGCCGCGCCGGTGCGCCGCCCTGCTGCGGGGCCGGGCCTTCATGTCTCGCGGAGTCGTTGGTCATCGGGTTCTCGGCGCGGCTGTCGCGGTGTCGCCGGGCCGGGCCGGCGCCGCTGCGGCGGAGGCACGCCCGGGGGCGTGCCTCGCGATCGAACCCGTCTTGTAGGTCGGCCGGCAGGTCGGAGCAATCAGAGCGTCGAGGCGACCGGGCCCGGCTGCTCGGCGGGCTCGGCCGGTGTGGCGGCGGAGCCGGCATTCTGCCGCAGCTTGGGGATGATCAGCATGACCAGCCCGCCGATCACCATCATGACCGCCATGGCATAGAGGCCGAACTCGACCTGGCGGGTGAGCTGCTTCACCCAGCCGAGAATGAACGGCATGGTGTAGCCGCCGAGATTGCCGATGGTCGCCATCAGGGCGATGCCGGCGGCAGCCGCCGCGCCGGTCAGGATGGTGGCGGGCAAGGCCCACATCACCGCGAGGCCGGCGAGGGCGCCCGACACCGCGACCGACAGGCCGAACAGCGAGATGTAGGGATTGTGGCCGAACATGCCGCTGAGCACCAGGCCGGCGGCACCGACGAACGCACAGATCGCGGTGTGCCACTTGCGCTCGGCGTGACGGTCGGAGTGCTTGCCGACGACGATCATGGCGATGCTGCCGGCGGTGAACGGGATGGCGGTCAGGAGACCGTTGATCAGCAGGTTGTTGACGCCGAGATCCTTGACGATCTGCGGCATCCAGAACGACAGCCCGTAGGTGCCGCCGAGCAGCGAGAAGTTGGTGATCGCGAGCAACCAGACATTGACGTCCTTGATGGCGTCGAGGAAGCGGTGGCCGTAGCCGGCCGCCTTCTTCTGAAGGTCCTCGGCGACCAGCGCATCGACCACCAGGCGGCGCTCGTCGTCGTTCAGCCACTTCGCCTTGGCGGGGCCGTCGTCGAGATAGAAGAACGCCACGATGCCGCCGATGGTGGCCGGCAGTCCTTCGATGAGGAACATCCACTGCCAGCCGTGCAGGCCCTGCACGCCCGAGAAGGTGTGCATGATCCAGCCCGACAGCGGGCCGCCGATGACGCCCGAGAAGGCGATGCCGAGAAAGAAGATGGCGCAGATCTGCGAGCGCAGCCGGGCCGGGAACCAGTAGGTGAGATACAGGATGATGCCCGGATAGAAGCCCGCCTCGGCGACGCCGAGCAGGAAGCGCATCACGTAGAACTGCGTCTCGGTGGTGACGAACATCATCCCGGCCGAGATCAGCCCCCACACGATCATGATGCGGGCGATCCAGATCTTGGCGCCGAAGCGTTGCAGCGCGAGATTGCTCGGGATCTCGCAGACGCAGTAGCCAAGGAAGAACACGCCTGCCCCGAACCCGAACGCCGCGTCGCTGAGGCCGATGTCGACCGACATCTGGAGCTTGGCGAAGCCGACGTTCACCCGGTCGAGGAACGAGATGACGTAGAGCACGAGCAGGAACGGCAGCAGGCGCGCCGCGATCCTGTTGTAGACGCGCCAGTGCGGCTCTTGCTCGGGACCGAAGTTCGAGCGCGGCAGGTAGATCATCCGGACCTCCCCGGTTCAGTGTCACGTCGGCCGGTCTCGGGACGAGCGGCCGGGCCCGGTCGGGTGACCGGGGCGATGTGGGCCGGGTGCGGACGGCCGGAGCCGGACGGCCGCGCCCGCGAGCGCCGACGGGGGCGGCGCGTGGCGAAAGCGGGGTGCGCGAGAGCGGGCGCACCCGCCAGGTGTCGCAGGCGTGATCATCTTTGGTCACGCTATACGAGACAATTTTTTGTTCTGAGATATTTCTAGGGCCCGTTTGTCGGTACCGTCAAGCGGCTCGCTGCCGCGCGGCGGCCATGGGCGAGGCTGCTCTCCCGATGGAGATCCGGCGGCGACGGCAGGGTCCGGAGCCTTTCGCCCCACCGACGGAGATCAGTTAAATCTCGGAATAAGAATAGAAAATGCGTTCCTCGGGAGCCGTGGCGGAGCCCGGACGACGGCCGGCGAATTCCGCTCTGTACCGGCGAGACAGATTGCGGCTCCGCATTCTCACGTATATCTTACAGCAGAAAAAATTATCGTAATACGGACCAAGGCGGTCGCCCAGGGTGGCCGCCTCCTTCGTCCTCCTTCCACCTGCCGAGGACCACCATGCCCTTGACCCTGCCGACGATGCCGCGCGACGGCCTGCGGATCGGCACCTTCGTGAAGACCGCGTCGCCGCAAGTCGTCGAGATCCTCGGCCTGAGCCGACTCGACTTCGCGGTGATCGACGCCGAGCACGCGCCGTTCGACCGGACGACGCTCGACCTGATGATGATGGCGAGCTGCGCGGTCGGCCTGCCGCTCGCGGTCCGCATTCCGGAGGTGCGGCCCGCGACCGTGCTCTCGACGCTCGACATCGGCGCCGCCGGCCTGCTCGTCCCGCATGTGGACACGCCGGCGATCGCCCGCGACGTCGTGGCGATGACGCGCCACCGCGGCGGCGTCCGCGGCTTCTCCGGCTCGCCGCGCTTCGCCCGCTACGGCACCCTGTCGATGACGCAGTCGCTCGATGCCGGCGCCGGCGCCTTCGTGATGTGCCAGATCGAGAGCGCCGAGGCGGTGGAGAACGCCGCCGCCATCGCGGCGGTCGACGGCGTCGACGGCCTGTTCATCGGTTATGCCGACCTCGCCCTCTCGATGGGGCTGGAGAGCCCGCAGGCGCCCGCCGTGACCGAGGCGGCCGAGAAGGTGATCGCGATCGGCCGCGCCGCCGGCAAGACGGTCGGCATGTTCGTCGCCAACGCGGCCGAGCGCGATCGCTTCGCGGCGCGTGGTGTCGAATGGATCGTCGTCGGCTCCGACCAGAGCTTGCTGCGCCAGGCCGCCGACGCCCTGGTGCCCACGTCCTGATCACGCCGCGTCCGCCTCGTGCGGGCGCCGCCGTCCATCCTCTTGCGGAGATCCTCGATGCCCACCGGAAACCGCCCGCTGCCGCCCGTGCTGGCCCGCTTCTACGATACCCCGCCGAGCGAGACGGCGCCGGGCGTCGAGACCTGGATCTGTCGCGGCGCCAACTTCGTCGTGACGGTCTCCAAAGTGGCGGAAGGCGCCGTGCTGACGCGGCAGAACCCCGACGAATACGTGCTGCTGACCAACGATCTCGCCGCCACCGTCACGGCCGGCACCGAGACCGTCGAGGCGGCGCCCGACACCCTCACCATCGTGCCGCCCGGCGACAGCCGGGTCGTGGCGCGGCGCGCCGGCACGCTCGCCCGCATCTTCTCGTCCGAGGCCACCGACCTCGCGGCACGCGCCGTCAACGCGGCCGATTACGCGGCCGGCGCCCCGCTGGTCGCTCCGCTCGGCCGCGGCCCGGCCCCGACGGACGGCTATCGGCTGCGCAACTACGTGCTGGCCGATCACGTCACCGACGGCTCGTTCCTGCGCGTCTTCCGCACCGCCAACCTGATGGTCAATCCGCTGGTGCCGTGGACGGCGCCGCGCAATGTCCACAAGCTCAGCCCGCATTCGCACGCCGACTTCGAGCAGGCGTCGCTGGCACTGGAGAGCACCTGGGTTCACCATCTGCGCACGCCGTGGACGCCCGACATGGACGACTGGGTGGACGATCTGCACGCCGAGATCGGCAGCCCGTCCGTCACCGTGATCCCGCCGACCGTGATCCACACCAGCCGCAACATCGCGCCCATGGGCCGCCTCGTCGACGTGTTCGCGCCGCCGCGGCTCGACTTCCTCCGCCAGGGCGTGGTGCGCAACGCCGACGACTATCCGATGCCGGCCTGACGGCGCGGCTTTGCCGCGCTGCACGGCCCGGCCGCGTCGCGCGGCGATGAACGAGAGAGACCAGCATGACCAGCACCGCCACCCCCTTGGTCGACGAGGCGCGCATCGCGCGGCTGCTCGTCGGCGCCATCGATCCGCATGTCCATTCCGGCCCGTCGATCGCGCCGCGCGGCCTCGACCATCTGGCGCTGGTGCGGCAGATGTCGGAGGCCGGCTTCGCCGCGGTGATCACCAAGGACCACGACTATGCGGGCGTTGCCACCGCGGCGCTGATCACGGCCAACTTCCCCGAGCTGCGGACGCGGATCTACTCGGGCATCGCCCTCAACAACGTGGTCGGCGGCCTCAATCCGTGGGCGGTCGAGCACACCGCCGCGATGGGCGGCAAGGTGGTGTTCATGCCGACGCTGGCGGCCGAGCATCACCTGCGCTGGGAGAAGACCTCGTCCTGGGTGCATCCGGCGTCGACCCAGAAGGTGCGGCCGGCGGTCGGCGTCCCGGTGCTCGATCCCGACGGCACGGTGCGCGACGACACCAAGGCGATCCTCGACATCGTCGCCAAGACCGGGATGGTGCTGGCGAGCGGCCACGTGCATATCCGCGAGACCTGGGTGGTGTTCGAGGAGGCGAAGCGCCGCGGCGTCGACCGCCTGGTGCTGACCCACCCGGAGGACATCGTCGAGGCGACGCTCGACGACGTGCGCGGTCTGGTGCGGCTCGGCGCCCATGTCGAGCATTCGCTGTGCATGTTCCTCGAAGGCTCGAAGTTCAAGACGCGCAGCGCCGAGGACCTGCGGGCGCTGATCGACGCCGCCGGGGTCGAGCGCACCATCCTGTGCTCCGATCTGGGCCAGACCGGGGTGTTCTCGCCGCTCGAAGGGTTCCGCCGTGGTGTCCGGCTCTGCCTCGATCTCGGCTACGACGACGCGGCGATCCGGGCGATGGTGTCGACCAATGCGGCGCGCGTCTTCGGCCTCGAAGCCGACGTCGCCGCCGTGACGGGCGCTCTCTCGGCGCCGGCTCAGACTGTTTCCGGGTGATTAGTTCGCCGTCGTTCCGGGGCGCGGGCGACCAGCCCGCGAACCCGGAACCCAGCGAAACACGTCATCACGCGGCAGACTCTGGACTCTCGGCTGGATTCCGGACAGCCGCTTCGCGGCTTCCGGAATGACCATCCAATGGATCAGCCGGATCTCGTATCAGACGACGAGCAGCAGCGCCGCCGTGGCGACGAGCGCGAAAGCGCCCGTGTAGGCCACCCGGTAGAGCCGCAGCGACCGGACGATGTCGTCGGCGGTCGCCTCGGCGCGGCCGTCGCCCATCCAGGCGGCATCGACGCCGATGCCGCCATAGATCCGCGGACCGGCGAGCCGCAGGCCCAGCGCCCCCGCCATGGCGGCCTCCGGCCAGCCGGCATTGGGCGAGGTGTGGCGGCGGGCGTCACGCCGCATCGCCCGCCAGGCCCCGGTCGGCGAGGCGCCCGGCACCACCGCGGCGGCGGCCACGATCATCAACCCGGTCAGCCGCGACGCCGGCAGGTTGACGAGGTCGTCGAGACGCGCCGCCGCGAAGCCGAAGGCCCGGTGGCGCGGCGTCTTGTGACCGATCATGCTGTCGGCCGTGTTGATCGCCTTGTAGGCCAGCATGCCGGGCAGCCCGCCGACCAGGAACCAGACGGCCGGCGCGGTGACGCCGTCGGAGGCGTTCTCGGCCAGGCTCTCGATGGCGGCGCGGGCGACGCCGGCGGCGTCGAGGGTGGCGGGATCGCGGCCGACGATGCGGGCGACCGCGCGGCGGCCCCCGGCGAGGCCGTCCTGGTCGAGCGCCCGGGCGACCGCGGCGACGTGGCGGTCCAGGCTGCCGGTGGCGATCAGGCTGGTCGCGGCGAGCACCGCCAGCACGGCGCCGAGCGGTGCCGTCGCCACCGCGATCGCCTCGATCACGAGCCCGGCCGCGAGCGCCAGCCCGAGCAGCAGGGCCACGGTGGCGACGCCGGCGGCCCGTCGCCTGGCATCCGCGATATCGGGGCGGTTGAGCCGCCGATCGAGGGTGGCGATCACGGCGCCCAACCACGTCACCGGATGGCCGATCGCCCGGAACAGCGGGTCCGGATAGGCGACCGTCGCCTCCAGGCAGGCGGCGACGACGAGGACGAGGCTGCGGTCGGCGAAGTCGAGCATCGGGATCGGCTGCGGGCTCGGTCGGTTGCATCGCCCGCGCGGCAGCCCGGCCGCGACGGAATCACCGCCATCATACCGCGCCGGCTGCGGATTCCAGGGGCGGCCGGACCGGCTCGCGTCCTTGTGCGGTCGCTGCCCGCATGGTTATATGGCTCGTCGCCGGTGCCTCTCGACCGAGAGGTGAAACGGGAACGCGGTGCGGGCTCGTCCTTTGGACTGAGCCCAAGTCCGCGGCTGCCCCCGCAACTGTGAGCGGAGCCTATCGTCCCGATGCCACTGGTCCCCACCCCGGGGGCCGGGAAGGCGGACGACCCGATCCGCGAGCCAGGAGACCGGCCGGCGACGGCAGGCCCGCGCGTCCGCTCGCGCTCCACGCCTGCCCCGTGTTGCGCTCGTTCGACGGCGGGTCGACGGAGGAAGCGTCTTGGACGGCACCGATGCGGCAACGACGGCCGGCACCACCGGGGTGCGGCTGCGCGTCCTCGAACGGCTTCCGGTGCTGCTGCTGGGCAGCCTGGTCGTCCTCCTCCTGTTGCTGTCGCTCGGCATCGGCCCGGTGAGAGTGTCGCCCGGCGCCGTGCTGGCGGCCCTTGCCGGCGGCGGCACCGAGGAGACCCGCATCATCGTCCAGGAGATCCGGCTGCCGCGGGCCATCCTGGCGGCCGCGGTGGGCGCCTCGCTCGGCCTGTCGGGGGCGGCCCTCCAGGGGCTGTTGCGCAACCCGCTGGCGGCGCCCGAGCTGTTCGGCGCCCCGCAGGCGGCGGCGCTGGGCGCCGTGCTGGTGATCGCCACCGGGCTTGCCGACGTCCTGTCCTTCGTGCTGCCGATCGCCGCCATCGCGGCCGCCTTCGTGTCGGTCTTCGCCCTGCTCGTGGTCGCCGGCCGCAACGCCTCGCTGCTGCTCCTCATCCTGTCCGGTCTCGCACTGTCGAGCCTCGCCGGCGCCGGCACGGCGCTGACCATGAATCTCGCGCCCAATCCGTTCGCCGCCCTGGAGATCTCGTTCTGGCTGCTGGGCTCGCTGGAGGACCGCAGCCTGCGCCATGTGATGCTGGCCCTGCCGTTCATCGTGGCGGGCGCCGCCGTGCTGGCGTCGCAGCGCCACGCCTTCCGGCCACTCGGCCTCGGCGAGGAGGCGGCGGCGAGCCTCGGGGTCGACGTCGCCCGCACCCGTCTCCTCGTCATTCTCGGGGTGGCGCTCGGCGTCGGCGGCTCGGTCGCGGTGTCCGGCACCATCGGCTTCATCGGGCTGATCGGGCCGCATCTGGTGCGGCCGCTGGTCGGCTACGATCCGGCGCGGCTGATGCTGCCGAGCGCGCTGGGCGGCGCCGCGCTGCTGTTGTCCGCCGATATCGCGGTGCGGCTGCTGCCGGCCACCACCAGCGTCCGGGTCGGCGTCCTGACGGCGCTGATCGGCGTCCCCTTCTTCCTGTGGCTGATCCTGCGGGAGCGCCGTGCCCTCGGGGGCGGGCTCGGATGAGCGCCGCGTCCTATCTGGTCGCCGACGGTCTGCGGGTCGCCCTCGGCGGCCGCCAAGTGGTTCACGACGTCTCGCTGGCGCTGCCGCGCGGGCATCTTGCGGCGCTGGTCGGTCCCAACGGGGCCGGCAAGACCTCGCTGCTCCGGGCGCTGGCCGGGTTGGTGCCGGCGCAGGGCCGGGTGATGCTCGGCGGCGACGACATGGGCGGGCTCGCGGCCCGCGAGCGCGCCCGCCGCTTCGCCTATCTGCCGCAGGGCCATGTGGTGCACTGGCCGCTGCCGGTGCGCGACATCGTGGCGCTCGGCCGCTATCCGCACGGCGCCACCGATCCGGCCCGGCTCGGCCGCCGCGACACCGAGGCGGTGGAGCGCGCCATGCGGGCCGCCGACGTGGTCGCCTTCGCGGACCGTCCCGTCACGGCGCTGTCGGGCGGCGAGCGCAGCCGCGTCGCGCTCGCCCGCATGCTCGCCGTCGAGGCCCCGGTGGTGCTCGCCGACGAGCCGGTGGCGTCGCTCGACCCCTATCACCAGATCGAGGTGCTGGCGCTGCTCCAGCGCACCGCCCGCGCCGGCGCCGTGGTGATCGTCGTCACCCACGACCTCGGCCTGGCGGCCCGCTTCGCCGACCGCGTGCTGGTGCTGGAGGCGGGCCGCCTGGTGGGCGACGACGTGCCCGGCGTGGCGCTCGGCCCGGCGCCGCTCGCCGAGGTGTTCCGGGTCGGCGCCTACCGCAGCGGCCACGAGGGCCAGCCGGTGATCGTGCCGTGGTCGGCGGTCTGATCGACCGCCTGGTGGCTGCTGCGGCGACGATTCTCACGGTCGCCGCCCTGATCGCGCCGGCGGCCGTGCTGGCCGCCGAGCCGGCTTTGGAGCCAGCCGGTGTGCCGCGCCGCATCGCCTCGCTCAACCTGTGCACCGATCAGCTGCTGCTGTCGCTCGCCGATCCGGAGCAGATCATCGGGCTCAGTCCTTATGCGCGCGACCCGACGCTGTCGTGGGCGGCGGCCGAGGCGGCGCGCCACCCGCTTCTGTCGGGCGGCGCCGAGGATGTCATGGTGCTGAAGCCCGACCTCGTGGTCGCCGGCCGCTTCGAGCGCCGGGCCACCCGCGAGATGCTGGCCCGCCGCGGCCTGCGGGTGGTCGATTTCGACATCGTCCGCTCGGTCGAGGAGGCCAAGCAGCAGATCACCCGCATGGGCGCGCTGGTCGGCCATCCGGAGCGGGCGGCGGCCCGCAACGCCGCGATCGACGCGGCGCTCGCCCGTGCCCGGACGGCGGCGTCGCGCTCCGGCCTGCGGGTGCTCGCCGTGTCGCGGCGGGGCTGGGTGCCGGGCGCCGACAGCCTGATCAGCTCGCTCTTGGCTGCCGTCGGCCTCGTCAATGCGGCGGCCGAGCTCGGCTTCGCGGCGGGCGGCTTCGCCTCGCTGGAGGAGATCGTCGCCACGCGCCCCGACCTGGTGCTGGTCGCTGCGGCGGCTCCGGTGGCCGAGGATCAGGGCCAGGCGTTCCTGCTGCATCCGGCGCTCGATCGCCTCTATCCGCCGGAGCGCCGCCTCGTCGTTCCCGAGATGCTGACGGTGTGCGGCGGCCCGATGCTGGCCGAGGCGCTCGACCGGCTGGCCGCCGCGCTCGGCCGGGTGGAGCGCTGAGGCGGAGCGCCGAGGCCGCGCGCCGAGGCGCCGTCAGGGGGCCGGCGGCATCTCGCCGGTGCGCGGCGCCTCCGGGTCGACCGGCGCGGGCGCCAGCGTCGCCCAGCCGGTGCCGGGGGGCGAGGGGAGCTGCTGTTGCAGGGCGGGGTGTCGCAGCATGTGGGCCTTGGCGATCATGTGGGCCGTCACCGGCGCGGTGAGGAACAGGAACACGGCGATCAGCAGCTCGTGCACCGAGAGCGACCCGGTCGCCGCCGTGAAGGCGATCATCGAGGCGACGAGCGTCGCGCCGATGCCGAGCGTCGTCGCCTTGGTGGGAGCGTGCAGGCGCCGCATCAGATCGGGCAGCTTGGCGAGCCCGAGCGAGCCGACCAGCAGGAAGAACGCCCCGATCACGATCAGGGCCGCCACCACGATCTCGACCACCGTCGCCATCGCCGCCTCACTCGATCACGTTGCCGCGCAGCAGGTACTTGCAGAACGCCACGGTGGACAGGAAGCCCACCATGGCGAACAGCAGCCCCGCCTCGAAATAGACCGGCGACGCGAACCAGATGCCGGCCACCACCACGAGCGCGATGGCATTGATCACCAGCGTGTCGAGCGCCAGCACGCGATCGAGCACGTCGGGCCCGGCCGCCAGCCGGTACAGGTTGAGCAGCGCCGCGGCGCTGATCGCCACGATGGCGATCATGCAGGCGGTCTCGATCATGCGAAGATCTCCTTCAGGCGTCGCTCGTAGCGGTCCTTGATCTGGTGCACCACGGCGTCGGGGTCGTCGGCGTCGAGGCAGTGGACCAGGACGGCGCGGCCGTCCGCCGCGACATCGGCGCTGACCGTGCCGGGTGTCATCGTGATGGTGCCGGTCAGCACCGTGATGGCGGTCGGATGCGGCAGGTCGATCGGCACCGTGACCAGCACCGAGCGCAGCCGCGGGCCGGAGCGGAACAGCACCAGCCACGCCACCTGGACGTTGGACACCAGGATGTCCCAGGCCACCACCGCGATGTAGTCGACGATCCGCAGCGGCCGGCGGATCACCACCTGGTCGGGCCAGTAGCGGTTGCTGTAGTGGGGGATCGCCAGGCCGAGCACGGCGGCGAGCAGCACATGGCCGGGCGCCGCGCTGTTGACCAGCGCCAGCCACACGACGGCGATCACGACGCTCAGAACCGGATGTGGAACGAGGCGCCTCATGGCTGCGCTCCCGGATCGACGGCGCCGGTGTCGCCCTGCAAGGTGGTCCGCATCGGGCGCACGGCGCTGCGGTACGCCTCGGTGTCGAGCACCTGCCGGGTGGTGGCGGCGAGCTCGTTGGTGACCGGGCCCGCGAAGGCGGCGAGCAGCGCCGTGGCGGCGACCAGCGCGGCGCACACCGCGATCGGCACGCCGATCGGGGTCGGCGGCCCTACCTGCGGCGCGGGACCCGGCACCGTCTTCCAGAACAGCGTGCTGCCGGCGCGGGCGAAGCCGACGATCACCACGAGGCTGGTGGCCAGCAGCATCGCCCAGATCCACGGCGCGGCCGGGGCCGTGCCGGTCGCCGCCAGCACCAGGAGCTTGCCGAGGAAGCCGGACAGTGGCGGCAGCCCGGTGACCGCGATGGCGGCGACGAAGAACAGCACCGCGAGGGAGCCCAGGCGCGGCAACGCCGGCGCCGGCACGAGCTGGTCCGCATAGGAGCCACGGGCGCGGCCGACCAGGTCGGCGACCAGGAACAGGGCGGCGCCCGACAGCGTGCTGTGGATCAGGTAATAGAGTCCCGCCGCGATGCCGCCGGCGTCGAGCATGCCGAACGCCGCGGTGAGCGAGCCCATCGACCACACCACCGAGAAGCCGGCGAGCGCCACCAAGCTGCGGCTCGCCAGCACGCCGACCGCGCCGAGCGCCAGGCTCGCCAGCGCCACCGGCATCAGCCAGGGCGCGGCGAGATCCGAGAACGCACCGGCCTGCGGCCCGAACACCAGGGTGGAGAGGCGCAGGATCGCGTAGGCGCCCACCTTGGTCATGACCATGAACAGCGCCGCGACCGGCCCCGGCGCCGCCCCATAGGAGCCCGGCAGCCACCAGTGCAGCGGCACCAGCGCCGCCTTGAGGGCGAACACCACGAGGAGCAGCAGCGCGCCGGTGCGCAGCAGTGCCGCGTCGGCGGCCGGCACCGTGGCGACCTTGGCGGCCAGATCCGCCATGTTGAGAGTGCCGGTGACGGCGTAGATGAGGCCGACCGCGAACAGGAACAGGGTCGAGCCGACGAGATTGACGGCGACGTAGCGCAGCCCCGCGTTCAGCCGGCGGGCGCCGCCGCCGTGCAGCAGCAGGCCGTAGGAGGCGATCAGCATCACCTCGAAGAAGACGAACAGGTTGAACACGTCGCCGGTCAGGAAGGCGCCGGCGAGCCCCATGAGCTGGAACTGGAACAGCGGGTGGAAGTGGCGGCCGCGACGGTCCCAGCCGGCGAGCGCGTAGGCAAGAACGGCGGCGCCGAGCAGCGCGGTGACGAGCACCAGCGTCGCCGACAGCCGGTCGAGCACCAGGGTGATGCCGAAGGGGGCGGGCCAGTCGCCGAGATCGTAGGACAGCGGCGGGCCACTGCGCGCCGTCGCGTACAGGAGCGCGGCGACGACGACCAGCAGGCCGGTCGACACGGTCGAGACGATCCGCTGCGCATCCAGGCGGTGGCGCAGCGCCAGCACCAGGAGCGCCGCCGTGAGGGCGGGCAGCACGATGGGAGCGACGATCAGCGCTCTCATGCCGGGCCTCCGGCGCGGTCAGCCCCCGGGGCCTCGGGCTCGTGCGGCGGGCCGCCGTCGAGGCGGTCGGAGCCGGTCTCCAGGAAGCCGCGCAGCGCCAGCACCACGATCAGCGCCGTCATGCCGAACGAGATGACGATGGCGGTGAGCACCAGCGCCTGCGGCAGCGGGTCGGTGTAGCCGGGCGCGGCCGGATCGACCAGCGGCGGCCGGTCGAGCGTCAGCCGCCCCATGGCGAACAGGAACAGGTTCACCGCGTAGGAGAGGAACGCGGTGCCGACGATCATCGGATAGCTGTGCCGGCGCAGCACCAGGTAGACGCCCGCCATGGTGAGGAAGCCGATCGAGGCGGCGATCAGGATCTCCATCGTCACGCCTCCCCGGCGCCGCTGCGCGCGGCGCCATTGTGCGCAGCGGTGCTGCTGCGGGCGGCGGTGCCGCGCTCGACGCGCTGCTCCACCCGGGCGATGCGGGCGAGCGACAGCACCACAGTGCCGACCACGGTGAGGAACACGCCGGCATCGAACAGCATCGCGGTGGCGAGCTCGACGTCGCCGACGAGCGGCAGGTCGAAATGCCCGAACGCGCTGGTGAGGAACGGCCGGCCGAACAGGAGCGCGCCGAGGCCGGTGGCGCCGGCGAGCAGCACCCCGGCGCCGAGCAGCACATGGGCGTCGAAGCGGCGGCGGTCGGCCGCCCAGCCGTAGCCGCTGGCGATGTACTGCATGATCAGGGCGATCGCCACCACCAGGCCGGCGACGAAGCCACCGCCCGGCTGGTTGTGGCCGCGCAGGAAGATGTAGACACCGACCGTCAGAGCGAGCGGCAGCAGCAGGCGGGTGACCACGACCAGCACCAGCGGATGCACGTCGGCGGCGAGCGGGCTGCGCCTGAGCTGATCGAGCCGGCGGGCCGCGGCGCCGCGCAGCGCGGTCTCAAGCATGGCGACGATGACGAGTGCGGCGATGCACAGCACGATGATCTCGCCGAAGGTGTCGAAGCCGCGGAAGTCGACCAGGGTGACGTTGACGACGTTGGTGCCGCCGCCGCCGGGCTTGGCCTGCGCGATGTGGAAGTCCGAGATCGTCGTGGCGAGGTCGCGCGTCATCACCGCATAGGCGAGGCCGGCGGTGCCGAGCCCCGCCGCGCCGGCGATCGCCGCGTCGCGCAGCCGCCGCAGCCGCCCGGTCTCCAGCGGGGTGCGCTTCGGCAGGAGGTTGAGGGCGAGCAGCATCAGGATGGTGGTCACCACCTCGACGGTGATCTGGGTCAGGGCGAGATCCGGAGCCGACAGCTTGAGGAAGGCGAGCGATACCATCAGGCCGACCACGCCGGTGAGCACCAGCGTGAGCAACCGACGGCCATGCACCACGACCACCGCGAGGCTCGCGGCGGCGAGCGCCAGGAAGGCGACGAGGCTCGGCGGACCGACCGGCAGCAGCGCGCGCGTGCCGGGCGCGTAGGTTCCCGACAGGAAGCCGGCGGTGCCCACCGCCACGGTGGTGGCGAGGATCACGGCGAGATAGCGCGGCAGCGACTCGGTGTGCAGCGCCCCGATGGTGGCGCGCGCCGCCGCCACGGTGGCGTCGATCCCGCGGTCGAACAGTGCCTTCGCATCCGGCGCGCCGATGCGCGCCCGCAGCCGGTCGAGCCCCGCCCAGATGGCGAGCAGCGCGACGCCGCCGACGAGCGCTGTCACGCTCATCAGCAGAGCCGGATTGACGCCGTGCCAGAGCGCGAGATCGACCGGGATGGCCGAGCCGGCCGCGATGGTCGAGCCGGCCGCGACCGCCACGAGGGGGCCGGCGAGAAGCTGTGGGGCGACGCCGATGGCGATCACCGGCACCACCAGCACGGCGACTGGCGCCCACATGGCGGCGGGAGGATCGTGCGCCGCCGGCGCCGGCTGGCGCCGCCGGCCGAGAAACACGCCGAACCCATAACGCGCCGCATAGGCGACCGACAGCAGCGATGCGAGTGTGGCACCCACCGGCACCAGCCAGGGAAGGCCGGCCCAGTGCGTATCGTAGGCGGCGGCCAGCATCATCTCCTTGGAGACGAAGCCGTTGAGCAGCGGCACCCCGGCCATGGCGGCGGCGGCGACGAGCGACAGCGCCGCCGTGACCGGCATCAGCCGCACGAGACCGCCGAGCCGGCGGATGTCGCGGGTGCCGGTCTCGTGATCGACGATGCCGGCGCCCATGAACAGGGCCGCCTTGAAGGTCGCATGATTGAGGATGTGGAACAGGCAGGCGACCGTCGCCTCCGGGGTGCCGAAGCCGAGCAGCATGGTCATCAGGCCGAGCTGGCTCACCGTCGAGTAGGCGAGGATCGCCTTGAGGTCGGTCTTGAACAGCGCGATCCAGGCGCCCACCAGCATGGTGACGAGGCCCGTCGTGCTGACGACGACGAACCATGCCTCGGTGCCGGACAGCACCGGCCACAGGCGCGCCAGCAGGAACACGCCGGCCTTCACCATGGTGGCGGAGTGCAGGTATGCCGACACCGGAGTCGGCGCCGCCATGGCGTGCGGCAGCCAGAAATGGAACGGGAACTGCGCCGACTTGGTGAAGGCGCCGCCGAGCACCAGCAGCAGGATCGGGATGTACAGCGGCGAGGCGCGCACGATGTCGCCGCGGGTGAGGATGACCGACAGCTCGTAGGAGCCGGCGGCTTGGCCCAGCAGCAGCATGCCGGCCATCAAGAGGAGCCCGCCGCCGCCGGTGACGATCAGCGCCATGCGGGCGCCCTGGCGACCTTCCGGAGCTTGGCTCCACCAGCCGATCAGCAGGAACGACGAGAGGCTGGTCAGCTCCCAGAAGACGACGAGCAGCAGCACGTTGTCGCTGATCACGATGCCCGTCATGGCGCCCTGGAACAGGAGCAGATAGGCGAAGAAGCGCCCGGCCGGCTCGCTGCGCGCTAGATAGGAGCGGGCATAGACGATGATCAGCAGGCCGATGCCGAGGATCAGGCCGGCGAAGAACAGGCCGAGGCCGTCGAGCATGAAGCGGAACGACAGGCCGAGCTGCGGCACCCAGTCGGTGCCGGCCCGCACCGTCTCGCCCCGCAGAACGGCGGGCGCCGCTGCGACCAGCACCGCGAGGGCCGCGAGCGTGACGCCGGCGGTGACGACGGTGCAGACATTGCGGCCGGCGCGCATTGCGAGCGGCGGCAGCAGGGCGCCGAGCAGTGGAACCAGAGCGATCAGGGCGAGCTGCATTCACGTCACCGGACGCACGGGCGGCGGGCGAGAGCGTGCGCGGCATCGGCCGGCGCCGCCTCCGCGACGCGGGCAACGACGTTCAGCGCGATAACGCAATGGGTCCAAGCCATGCGGCTCAACGAGCAGAGCGAGCGGATCATCGGGGGGTGCAGGTCTGTTCGATGGGCTTTTGCGTCATGCGAAACGATATCGGCTCGGCTGCTCGGTGGGTCGTGACGTCGTCAGGGGACGTCGGCGGATCGGGGGCGGCGGATCGAGCGTCGGTCGATCGGGACGCCGCGTCGCGACGGTTGCCCACTCTTTATGGCGTGGTCGGGTCGAATGCGGAAGTCGTTTGCGACGATCGGTCCGACCTTTTCGTCCGGCCGCTTGACCGGGCCACGGGGCTCCGGCAGCGTCGCGCCGCGATGCCCAATCGCACCACCGCAAGCCCAGAGATCGCGGAACCGATGCATCCCTCTGCGCCCGAACTCTCCGCGCCGGAGCTGCGGCGGCCCGGCGCGGCGACGCGATGCGGGAACCCGGAAACATCCGGCACGCCATCGACGGACGACACCTCCGGCGCCCCGCTGTGGCCGATGATCGCCGCGGTCGTCGCCGTCTGGGGCGCTGCGGTGGCGCGCACCGTCGTGGCCGGCACCGTGGTGCCGTGGGATTCCAAGAACCAGGTCTACGCCTTCTTCCGCTTTCTCGCCGCGGCGATCGAGGCGGGCGCGACGCCGTTCTGGAATCCCTTCCACTACGGCGGCCATCCGAGCATCGCGGACCCGCAGTCGCTCGTCTTCGCGCCGGTGTTCGTTCTCTGGGCGCTGATCGATCCGGCCCCCTCGTTGCGAACCTTCGATCTGTTGGTGTCGGCCCATCTGCTCGCCGGCGGCCTCGCGCTGGCACTGATCGGGCGGCGCGCCGGCTGGCCGGCCGCGGCCTGCGTGCTGGCCGCCGCCGTGTTCATGCTGGGCGGCGTCGCTGCCGGGCGGCTCCAGCACACCGGCATGATCGTCAGCTACGCGCTGCTGCCGGCCGTGCTGCTGCTCGTCGATGTCGCGCTCGACCGCAGAGCGTACACCGCCGCCGCAGCGGCCGGCGTGGCGGCGGCCCTGCTGGTGCTCGGCCGCAACCAGGTGGCGCTGCTGCTGTGCGCCGTGGTGGCGGCGGCCGCCATCGTCCAGCTCGTCGGGACGCCGCGGCCGGGGCGGTTCCTGACGAGTCGGCTCGGCGTGCTCGCCGTCATGGCCGTGGTCGCGCTTCTCGTCGCTGCGGTGCCGATGCTGCTGACCCTGCAATTCGCCGCGCTG
Source organism: Rhodoplanes serenus (assembly GCA_009720755.1). Taxonomy (GTDB): domain Bacteria; phylum Pseudomonadota; class Alphaproteobacteria; order Rhizobiales; family Xanthobacteraceae; genus Rhodoplanes; species Rhodoplanes serenus. The sequence continues at coordinate 3,205 of WNKV01000020.1, read as the reverse complement.
TCCAACCGTCCGGCTGTGACGCTCGCCGATGCGCTCGCCGGCTCGCTGCATCCGGCCAATCTCGCCACCCTGTGGGCGGCCGATGTGTTCAGTACCCACGGCACTTACTTCGGTCCCGGCGGGCCGGCCTCGCCCGACCTCGCCAACACCGACGACTCGTTCAACTACCTGTTCGTCGGTGCGGTGCCGGTGCTGCTGATCGCCTGGCTCGGTCTGGCAGGCGGCGGCGTCGTGCGCCGGGGTTGCCGCCTGTGGGCGGCCGTGGCGGCGCTGGCGCTGGTCTACATGCTGGGCCGCTACACGCCGGTGTTTCCGCTCGCCTTCGCGCATCTGCCGGGGGTCGACCTGTTCCGCCGGCCGGTGGACGGCGCCTTCGTGCTCGTCGCCGCGCTGGCGCCGCTCGCCGGCGCGCTGCTCGCCGCCTATGTGCGGGACGGGCTGCCGCGCATCCGGATGCTGCCGGTGCTGCTCGCGATGGCCGCGGTCGGGGGGCCGGCCGCCGGTGCGGTGCTGTTCGCCGGCCGTGGCGGGCAGGCGGGCCACGCCGCGATGGCGCTCGCGATCAGCGCGGCGGTCGCCGCGGTCGCCGGGCTCGTGCTGGTCGCCGGGGCGCGTGGCGGCCGGCGTCGCCTCGCGGCCGCCGTCGTCACCGCGATGGCGGCGGCCGAGCTCATCGGCTGGAACGGGGCGTTTCGCCTCAACGCCGAGCCGCGTGCCCTCTATGCGGCCCTCGAGGCACCGGACCCGGCCGATGCCGCGGTCCTGGCGGTGGTGGAGCGGGCGATGGCCGAAGCGCAGGGGGCCGGCGAGCGGCCGCGCATCGAGGTGATCGGGATGGGCGGCCCGTGGCAGAACCTCGCCATGGTGCGCGGCCTGGAGGCGACCAACGGCTACAATCCGCTGCGCATCGGCGCCTATGATCGCCTGGTCGCCCCCGGCGAGGAGAACTGGCGCTTCGGTTTCCGCCACTTTCCGCCGTCGTTCTCCGGCTTCGATGCGCCGCTCGCCCGCGCCCTCGGCCTGTCCATCCTGGTGCTCGGCGCCCCGATCGAGACGATGCCGAACCTGCCGCGGGTGCCGGACGCCGAGCTCCTGCTCGCCGGTCCGCGTGCCTGGGTCTACCGGCTGCCGGGCGCCCGGCAGCGGGTGGAGCTGCGGGCTGGGGGGGGCGGCACGACGTCGGCCGAAGCGGCGATCGGGCCGGGCGGGGCGCTCGGCGCGGCGCGCCTGGTGGCCTGGCGTCCGGACCGGATCGAGATCGAGACCGCGGCGGCCGAGGCCGCCACCCTGGTGCTGCACGACCTGTTCTATCCGGGCTGGATCGCCGAGGTGAACGGCGCCACCGTGCCGATCCGCCCGGCCGACATCCTGTTTCGCGCCATCGACGTTCCTGCCGGCCCCCATCGGGTGGTGGTCCGCTTTGCGCCGCTCGCTCCCGCCAATCTCCTGGCGGCGCTCCGCGGGCTCGCCGGCGACTGAGCGATTCGCCCGTCTCCGGATTTGTGGCGCCGCCGGCCGAGCGGGACACGCGGTTAGGCTGTGGTTCGGGCCGGAGGCACCACGCCGGGTTGCTGTCGTGAATGCGGCAAGACTTTGATATTTGCGGCAATTTCGCGGCGGCGCGCTTGGACGGGCTGGCGCGGTGCGCGAAAAATCCCTGCGCTTCAGCCGTTTACCACCCGTTAACCATGATGGCCTCAGGCTCGCGGAAGGCAGCCGAGGAGACACCCATGAACGTCATTACGCTTGCTTCGCGCAAGGGCGGCGCGGGTAAGAGCACCCTCACCGCACACCTGGCCGCGACCGCGCATCTCGCCGGCCACCGCTGCCTGCTCATCGATGCCGACCCGCAGGGCTCGCTGACCCTCTGGCAGTCGCTCCGCCGCGACGGCAAGCCGGTGGTGAAGAGCGCCGCCCGCGGGGTCGACGGGCTGCTCGCCGTCGCCATGCTGGAGGGCTACGACTACGTCTTCATCGATACGCCGCCGACCATGTGGGTGGTGGTTAGCGAGGCGATCCGCGCCTCGACCCTGGTGGTGATCCCGGCGCGCCCCGGCCTGTTCGATCTGCATGCCGTGCGGGAGACCGTGAAGACTGCCCAGGAGCGCGACAAGCCCTATGCGGTGGTGATGAACGCGGCGCCGGCCCGCCGCGACGACCGCGAATCCCCGGTCGTCGTCCATGCCCGCTCCCATCTCGACAAGCTTGGCATTCCAGTGTGGTCGGGCCAGATCACCCAGCGGGCCGGCTTCGCCCTGTCGCTGGCGGCCGGCGCCAGCGCTCCGGAGATCGACCCGTCCTCGGCGGCGGCGGCCGAGATAGTCGGCCTGTGGCGGGCGATCTCGCGCTCCGTGGAGGCGGTGAACGCCGCCCGCGCCCGGCCACCCGCCGGCGTTCCGCTGGCGGGCCGCGGTGCCCCGGCGGCGAGCCGCGCCGCCTGAGCGGCTTCACGGCCGGATCGCCGGTCTCCTCGGCGGCCCGGCCCCCGGCTTTGTGCCGATCGCCGGGTCCATCCGGAACAGCACGGCCGGGTGCGACAGCGGCTTGCCAAACCGCTCGTCTCCGCCTAGGTTCCGCGCGCTTGCCGGGCCGCGTGCCCGGCCGCGGCGTCCATCGCGCCCGTGCAGCTGTAGCTCAGTTGGTTAGAGCGCCTGACTGTGGATCAGGAGGTCGGTGGTTCGAGTCCACCCAGCTGTACCAAGAGCTTAGCCCGCCCTTGTTACGAGCCGTTACGAATGCTGTTCCAAATGGAAAATCGCATTCTGTTCCAGGTTGGACGTAAGCGGCAATTCGGGCCTCTTGTGTCCTGAGCGCAACCCTCTGGCAGTTCGTATCCGCTATTTTGATCGCAGGCTCGTGCGTTCCACGTCTGCAAGCAGGGCGCTATAATGGCTGAAGCCGGGGGCAAGAAGGCGAGCTGCCATGGCCATACAACCCTCTTGTCGGCGCCGCTGGCTGTTGCCAAGATGGAACAACCGATTTGGCGGCAGGTTGCCGGGTTGAACGCATGTCCCGGCATGAACGATTTGCTAACGTGGCTGCACGTACGCTGAGTGGCGGAGAGCCACTTCCCGCGCGTGCGGCGCTTGTCAATTGGCCTAGGTGTCTGAGGGGCGGGCGATGAGAAGCTAGGGTCCGGACCCATAAAATTGTTGGCAGTGCGAGGAGTTTGTGATTCACGGCTTGGAGGAGGGGCCGTGATGAG